>NZ_JACYUU010000002.1:0-1417292 GCF_014841925.1 Rhizobium sp. CFBP 13726 | reverse complement strand
GTTCAAATCCTGCCCCCGCAACCAAATCATCATTATCGAAAAACACCCGTAGCCATAAGCTGCGGGTGTTTTGCGTTTGTAGCCTGACCGAACCGCATCGACGGCCGATACGCCGTGTCCGCCAAAGACGGGTGACGCCGGATGCGATCGGTTTGTTACCAGCGTTCCGGCTGTCTCGATTGATGCCTTGCAAGGCTGGGGCGTGTTGTGGCTAACAGTCCCGCCCCTTAGACCGTATTGCCGGCACGTGTATCGCGTGTCTTCACCAAGCTCCAGATAACGCCGGAGGCGATGATCGCGAAGGTGATACCGAGCGAGAGTGAAGCGGGAAACTTTTCGAGACCCAGGAGGTCAGCGACGAAGATTTTCGAGCCGATGAAGATCAGCACGATTGCGAGCGCCGGCTTCAGGTATCGAAAGCGATGGATCATCGCGGCGAGTGCGAAATACAGTGCGCGCAGACCGAGGATCGCGAACACATTCGACGTGTAGACGATGAACGGATCGGTCGTGATCGCAAAGATCGCAGGGACGGAGTCGACCGCGAAGATCACGTCGGCGATTTCGACCATGACGAGGGCCATGAACAGCGGCGTCATGAACCAGACCACTTTGCCGGTCGTGGGATCGGGCTTCTTGACGAAGAAATCCTGACCGTGATGCTCTTCCGTGACGTTAAACCTGCGCCTCATGAAGCCGACAATGGGATTGTTGCCGATCTCGGGTTCCTTGTCGCCGATCAACAGCATCTTGATGCCGGTGATGACGAGGAAGGCGGCAAAGAGATAGAGGACCCATGAAAAGTTCGAAACCAGCGTCGCGCCAAGTCCGATCATGATGGCGCGCAGAACGATCACACCCAGCACGCCCCAAAAGAGGACGCGGTGCTGGTATTTGCGCGGCACTGCGAAGAAAGAGAAGATGAGCGCGATGACGAAGACGTTGTCCAGCGCCAGCGTTTTCTCGACCACGAAGCCCGTCAGGTAGTTCATCCCCTGCTCACCGCCGAGCTGCCACCAGATCCAGCCGCCGAACGCAAGACCGAGCGCGATATACATCGAAGACAGGATCAGGCTCTCGCGGACACCAATCTCGCGGTTGTCGCGGTGAAGAACGCCGAGGTCCAAGGCCAAAAGGGCAACCACGATCGAAAGGAAACCGAGCCACATCCAGACGGGCTTGCCGAGCCAGTCTGCGAAGAAGAATGCAAAGTCCATGTGAACACTCCAGCCGGTCGTTCACGGTGGATGCGGCGTCCGACATCGCGAGAGGACCGGCAGCTCTCGCCAGAGGGGCCCGGACAGGGGCACAAGGAGTAAACCGCGGGCGCAGGACCCGCGGTAGCAGATGGAACTGGATCGTGATCAAGAGGGCTTGCGCGTTTCAGTCGGAGCGCCGCGATGGCCTTTCGAGGTCAAAGCCAGTTCCATCTTCGACCTCCTCTTTGATCAAAGACTGATCTGGCGATCCCATCGTCATTGCGCCAATTGATTGTTGAAATCGTCTCGATAGTGATCGACTATTGAGCATGCCGTTTCGCCCCAGTCTTCGCCAACTCGAATATGTCGTCGCGCTTGCTGAATGTGGTCATTTCGGAAAGGCCGCGAAGCAATGCCATGTCTCGCAACCAACACTCTCCGTTCAAGTGGGGATCGTGGAAGAAAATCTGGGAGTCCAGCTGTTTGAGCGGACGTCGGCAACGGTTATCCTCACGCCGGTCGGGGAACGTTTTGTGCATGGTGCCCGCGTAGCGCTTGCCGCTATGGGCGATCTGCTCGAGACCGTCGCAAAGCACAGCGCAGCGCTTGGCGGCGTCATCAGGCTGGGCACGCCGCCGACTTTCGGGCCGTATTTCCTGCCCAGGTTCCTACCGTCCTTGCATAAACAATACCCCGATCTGAAGATCTACATCGTCGAAGATCGTCCTGCTGCGATCGAAACCGCTGTCGCGGAAGGAACGCTCGACTGTGGCCTCGGCCCCTTGTTCGGCGAGCGGCCCCTGATGTTCGTGCCGATCGGCAGGGAGCGGCTGCTGCTGGGCGTTCCCGCTGACCATCGGCTTGCAAAACGTCGGGCTGTCTCCGTTCAAGAGCTGAAAGGCGAGCGTCTGCTGGCGCTTGGAAGCGGACACCAGTTGCTCGAGAGCGTTCAGCGACTGGCGAAGGCGTCCGGCGCGACTGTCATTGACGACTATGCCGGTACCAGCCTGGACGCGATCAGACAAATGGTGTCGATCGGCATGGGCTGCTCGCTGTTTCCCGAACTCTACGCGCAGGCGGAGTTCCGCAACGCAGAAGACGTTCATCTTTTGGAAATCGAGGGCTGGAGTGAGACCCGTCAGGTCGGCGTCTATTTCAGGTCAACCAGCGGCCGGGTGGCGCATTTTCAGGAACTTGCTAGAAGGGCGACAGACGCTGCATTGGAGCTCGGGATCGGCTGACGCGCCGGCGGTCCTTTCTGCTCAGCAAGTCATTCCATTGGCCGCGAACCTTGCCGCAGGCCAGTCTGAGCTCAGGCGGAACTGCGGGCGACCAGTCGGCACTCCACCTTCAACTGGTCGTGATTGCTGGTCAGCCCGCCAGCCATATCGGAAAGCAGCTCGACGGCCATCACGCCCATCTCGAACATCGGAAGATGGAAGGTTGTCAGCGGCGGCATCGTGAACTGGGCAATGTCTCTGTTGTCGAAGCCGACGACGGAGACATCCTCCGGGACAGACTTGCCGAGTTCGTTCAGCGCTTCGATACAGCCGAGCGCCATGAGGTCGTTCGCGCAGAATATTCCGTCCGGGGGATCCTTCAGCTTCATCAGCGCATGCGTCTTTTCGTATCCGGACGGCGGTTCCCAGTTGCCATAGTGCACGAGGT
Source organism: Rhizobium sp. CFBP 13726 (assembly GCF_014841925.1). Classification (NCBI taxonomy): domain Bacteria; kingdom Pseudomonadati; phylum Pseudomonadota; class Alphaproteobacteria; order Hyphomicrobiales; family Rhizobiaceae; genus Rhizobium; species Rhizobium sp. CFBP 13726. Next base: position 1,414,425 of record NZ_JACYUU010000002.1, on the reverse strand, counting down.
CGGGGTCGTAGGAGAGATCGTTGCTGGCAAGAGCCTGCTTGTATCCGCGCAAGCGGTCGCGCGGATTGTCGAGACCTTCCTGGCCGTTGATCAGGGCTATCCGCTTGCGCCCGGCGCTGATCAGCCGTTCCGTCGCCGCCCGGCCGCCGGCGACGTCTCCCGGCAGAATGGACGGAAGCCGACGCTCTTGATCGTAGCAGTTGACCAGCACAGAGGGGACCTTCAGAAGCGGTTCCGGCGGATCGATCTTGCGGGTCAAAATAGTGCCGAAAATGTAGCCGATAAGTGCCTGTCCGTCACAGATCGAAAAGATGCCGCCATCCGGGTCCTCGCCTTTGCGGAAGACGCCAAGTGTGACGATAATCCCGAGTTCGAGTGCCTTTTCGCGGGCACCTTCGTAGGCAAGGGCCATCCATGGATCGGTGGTCAGTTCGTCGACGGCAAAAACGATTACCTTGTTGGCGGGCGCACTGCCGGGTCCGGAACTTGCTGATGACTTGTTCGCGAGACGATAGCCCAACTGATCCGCCGCGTCGAAGACCCGCTTGCGGGTGGCTTCGGTGAACCGGGCGCCGGAACTGCCATTGAGAATGAGGGAAACGGTCGCCTGAGATACGCCTGCCAGCGCAGCCACGTCCATCATCGTCGGTTTCAAGGCATTCTCCATGTCGGACACCGTGGTTTCCGGGGGATGGTGCCGTGTCAGGATCGAAAGTGCCGGACACGGTCGAAGGCTACGGCAACCACAATGAAGGTACCTATGAACATTCCTTGCCAGAATGTCGAGATGCCGAGCAGGATCAGAGAGTTGCGAATAACTTCTATCAACAGTGCTCCAACGACCGCACCGAGCGCATTGCCTTCGCCACCGGCCAGATTGGCACCACCGATGACGGCCGCGGCAATCACCGTCAGCTCCATGCCTTGGCCGAGATTGGTGGTCACGCTGCCGAGCCATCCAGCCATCAGAACGCCGGCGAGCCCGGCGGTGAGAGCCGACACGCCATAGATACTCACCTTCATGCGCCGCACGGGGATGCCTGTCAGGATGGCGGCGTTCTCATTGCTGCCGATCGCAAGCAGATGCTGCCCCCATCGGGTCCACCTGAAGACCAGCGACATTACAAGGGCTAGCGCAGCGAGGACGTACAGGGGGTGGGGTATGCCCAGCGTCGAGCCGCCGCCGACCCAGATCAGCAGGTCGTGGTCGGGGCCGAAATTCCAGATCATCTTGTTGTCCGACAGGACCATGGCCAGGGACCGAGCGGCCGAAAGAGTGCCCAAGGTGACGACGAAGGGTGGCATTCCGGCATAGGCGACAAGCACGCCGTTCAGTACGCCCACAAGGAGGGCTGCAAGCAGCGCAAGAGGAAATGCGAGGAGGAAGGGCATGCCACCCTCCATGGTGACGCTGATCACCATGGCACTCAACACGACGGTTGAGCCGACCGACAGATCGATGCCGCCCGAGGCGATTACGGTCGTCATTCCGATCGCGATGATGCCGACGAAGGCGAAGTTGCGCGCAACATTGAAGAGATTGCGCTCTGTTGCAAAGCTGTCCGTTAGAATGCTGAGCGCGAGGCAGGCAAGGACCGCAGCGATAAAGACCCAGAACAGCTGCCGGCTCGATACGCGTGAGATCCAGCTTCGATGCTCGCTGCGGGCAATCACGTCATCCAATGTGGTCATGGCGATCTCCTTTCAAGCGGCTTCGATGGCGCCGGTGATCAATCCTGTCACTTCTTCGGGCGACGACTGATCGGCGCGTTTGCTGGCGACGAGTTCGCCGCGCCGCAGCACCGCAATCTTGTCCGAAACACCGAAGACGTCGGGCATGCGGTGGCTGATGAGAATGACGCTGATGCCGTGATCACGCAGCCTGCGAATGACATCGAGAACCTCGGCCACCTGGCGGACGGAGATTGCAGCGGTCGGCTCGTCCATGATGACGATCTTGGGCTCGGATAACAGCGTGCGGGCGATCGCAACCGCCTGGCGCTGGCCACCGGACATGCGGCGCACCAAATCGCGTGGTCTCGTTTCCGATTTCAGTTGCCGGAACAGCTCCGCTGCGACGCGGTTCATCTTGGCATAGTCGATGTAGCGCAGCGGCCCGAGGCTGCGCATGGTCTCTCGCCCCAGGAAGACATTGGAGGCAGCCGAGAGATTGTCGCACAGCGCAAGGTCCTGATAGACGACCTCGATGCCGTGTCGCTGTGCGTCGCGTGGGTTGTGAAAGGTCACCGGTTGGTCATCGACGCGGATCTCTCCTGTCGATGGTGGGAAGTTGCCGGCGATAATTTTGACAAGCGTCGTCTTGCCGGCGCCGTTGTCCCCCATCAGTCCCAGAACCTCCCCTGGTTCGACGGTGACACTGACACGCGACAGCGCGTGTATTGCGCCGTAACTCTTTGAAATTGAATGCAATGAAAGCCGTGACACGCTCCGCCCTCCCTCGGCTGATCCCACGATGGCATTCTGTCGGCACCATAGCCTGCACGTTGCCCGCCCGTAAACAGGTATCAATAATGCTTGACTTAATATTATAACCAAATATTAATTATTCAACCTGAAAGCGAAAAGGGGGCGGTGATGCGGTTGCTCGTGACGGGCGCCACCGGAAAGGTGGGCCAAGCCTTCCTTCCCACCTTCCTTTCCAAGCCGCGCTTTGCGAAATGGAATGTCGTAGCGCTCTGCAACAACCGGGCCCTGGAACCCGGTCCCCGTGTCTCCGTCGTGAAGGGGTCCATGGCAGATCCGCAGATTGTCGGGAAGGCGCTCGAAGGTGTGACGCATGTGCTGCACCTGGCTGCCGTGAAAGAGACGCCCGATCAGGCCATCGATGTTGCTCTCAAGGGGCTCTACCTCCTGCTGGAGGGTTTCAGCCGTTCGGCTGCGAAACAGCAATTTATGCTTCTGAGCGGTGATTGTGTCGTTGGGCACATTTTTCATGGTTACAGCGCACCGATCACGGAGCAGTCGCCGAGGCGAGCCTATCGCGGTGTCTATGCCCTGACCAAGGTGCTGGAAGAGACCATGGTGGAACAGTTCGGGATCCAGGAGGGTCTCAACTGGACCACGCTTCGCGCGCCGTGGATCATGGAAAAGGACGACTTCCGCTACGCAATGGAGGTCGGTCCTGATCAGTTCGGCGGGCCGCCCTGGTCGGCGATGATGGGAGCGGACGACCTCGACGCGATTAGGAAAAGCCGGGCCGTACCTGCCATGCGGGATGGTCGCGGCGCCTATCTCAAGCGCAGCTTTCTTCATGTCGATGATCTCGTCAATGCGATGATCGCCGCGCTGGACAATCCGGCTGCGTATGGAGAACTGTTCAACGTCGCCATGGACCAGCCGGTCGATTACGGCGCGCTGGCCGATATCCTGGAGGCTTCCGGCGATTGGCAGCGCCGCGACATCCCGACGCCGTTTCACAGCAACTGGCTCGACAATTCAAAGGCCCGGATGGTTCTCGGCTGGCAACCGGAAATCGATGTCGAAGGACTCGTCGAGCATGCCTGGAGCTACAGGCGTTCAGAAAATGATCCGCGCATCATTTGGTATCCCGGCTGAGCAGGAGGGTTTCGCCGGCGATTTAGAGGAGGAGAAAGGCAATGAAAACAAGATATTTGGCATTCACTGCAATACCTATTCTCATGTTGCTGGCCGGCGAGAGCGCTGCGGAGAGCAAAAAGACACTCGCCATCGTCGTCAAAGGGCTCGACAATCCGTTCTTCGAGCAGATCAATCTGGGCTGCAAGAAGTGGCTGTCGGAAAATCCGAAGAGCGAATACGAGTGCCTCTATACGGGACCGGCCTCTTCGGCCGACGAAGCGGGTGAGGTCCAGATTGTCGACGATCTGCTGACGCGCGGTGTTGCAGCGATTGCAATCTCGCCGTCGAACGCGCCGGCCATGGCGAACCGCGTGCGCCAGATCGCGCCGCAAATTCCCGTCATGACCGTCGATGCGGACTTCCTCGAGAAAGACCATGATCTGCGCAAGACCTATCTCGGCACCGACAATTATCTGATGGGTGTGAAGATGGCCGAGCAGACGAAGAAGCTGAAGGCGAAGGGTGGCACGGTGTGTCTGCAACTCGGCAATGTTGGTGCCGCCAACATCAATGCGCGTGCCCAGGGTTTCCGTGACACGATTGCGGGAGCCAAGGACGTGAAGCGGCTGAGCGGACAGAACGGCTGGACTGAAATCGAGGGATGCCCCGTCTATACCAACGACCAGGCGGACCTCGCCAATCAGCAGATGTCGGATGTCTTTACAGCCCATCCCAAGCTCGATGCCTTCATCCTGATCGGCGGGTGGGCACAGTTCGCGCCACAGGCCTATACCCAGGTCACCGACCAGGTCATGAGCAAGCTGAAGTCGAAGGAACTGGTGATCGTGGCGGGGGATACGCTGCCACCGCAGACCCAGGCTTTCCGCGAGGGCCGCAGCCATGCGCAGGTCGGTCAGCGGCCCTTCGAGATGGGCTACAAGGCACCCGACGTGATGATCAAGCTGATCAAAGGCGAGAAGGTGGATGATCCGCTGTTTACCGGCCTCGACATCTGCAACGCCGAAGATCCCGGTTTCTGCAAGACCAACTGACGGCGCCGTGGCGCCCTTGGCGCAGCCGCTGAAACGGACCCGATAACCGGGCTAAGGCTTTGCATTGCTCGGTTGTCGCCCTTCAACCTGGAGCAGCCCTGGAGGAGTGGGTTGCGGGAGGACAAGATGAAAAGGTTTACGATCACGGCCCTCGTGGCCATGGCGACCATGGTGGCTATGCCAGCGGTCGCTGCAGAGAAAAAGGCTCTCGCCTTCGTTGTCAATGCCGCTTCCGATTTCTGGAAGCTGGCCGAGGCAGGGGTCAAGGCGGCGCAGACCGAGCTTCCGGATTTCGAGTTGCAGTTCCGTTATCCCACGCAGGGCACGGCTGCACTGCAGAACGCCCTGATGGATGACCTCGTGGCTGCGGGGACCGACGCAATCATGATCTCGTCGGCTGACCCGAAGAATTCCGTCGATGCCTTCAACCGCATCGCAGCGCAGGTTCCGCTCTTCACGACGGACAGCGATGCGCCGCAGTCGAAGCGCATCGCCTATCTGGGTTCGTCCAATACCCAAGCCGGCATCCAGGCGGGGGAAATCGCGGTCAAGGCGTTGCCCAAGGGTGGTAAATGTATGGGTTTTGTCGGCTTCCTTGGCGCTGATAACGCCAGGGAGCGGATCGACGGTTTTCGCCAGGCCGTGAAGGGCAAGTCGATCGAACTCGTCGATGTGCGGGGCGATGACGTCGATTTCGCCCGCGCGCGGTCCAATGTCGACGATGTCCTCGCGGCAAATCCGGACATCACCTGCATGGTGGGCTTTTATTCCTACAATCCACCGAAGATCTATGAAGCGTTGAAAGCGGCCGGAAAGCTCGGGAACATCACGGTGATCGCTTTCGATGAAGATCCGATCACGCTCGGAGCCGTGCGGCAAGGCGAGTTTGCAGGCACGGTCGTTCAGGACCCCTATCAATGGGGCTACCAGGGGATGAAGCTGATGGCGGCGTACCTGAAGGGCGACAAGTCCAAAGTGCCGGCAGATGGATTGATCATCGTGCCGACCAAAGTCATCGACAAGGCGAATGTCGATGCGTTCGAGAAGCAGCTCAAGGCGCGGATGGGCGGGTAATACGCGCCTTGACGCGGCCAGCGCGGATCTTTCGGGCTGCGCGCTGGCCCTCAACGCATTCGAGGTTCACGCCAGATGACAGCTGCCGCCCGCATATCTCTTGATCTCATCGGCATCACCAAGGTCTATCCAAGCGCTGTGGCGCTCAATCAGGTGTCGCTCGGCATCCGCGGCGGCGAAGTCGTCGGGTTGATCGGCGAAAACGGTGCTGGAAAATCCACGCTCATGAAGGTGCTTGGGGGCACGATCGTGCCCGATAAAGGTGAGATCGTCATCGATGGGAAGACGGCGTCCCATCTGACACCCGCCGAGGCCTTGGCCCGTGGCATCGCGTTCGTGCACCAGGAGCTCAACCCATTTTTCAATCTCGATGTGGCGGGCAACGTTCTCCTGGGCCGTGAGCCGCGCAGCCGCCCCTTCGGTTTTATCGACCATGCGGCCATGGCCGAGCGGGTGAAACCACTGCTCGATATGCTGGGCGCTCGCTTTCAGCCATCCACCCAGGCTTCGGAACTTTCGCTGGCGGACCAGCAGCTGATGGAAATCGCCAAGGCGCTTTCGACCAATGTCCGCCTTCTGATCCTCGACGAACCGACATCGAGCCTTACGCTTGCTGAAACACTACGGTTGCTCGATGTGGTGCGCCGGTTGCGGGCAGATGGAGTTGCCATTCTGTTTATCACCCATCGCCTTGCCGAAGTCGAAGCCGTCGCAGACCGGGTGGTCGGGCTCAGGGACGGTCGAAATGCCGGGGAGCTCCGAAGCGGCAGCATCAATCGAGATGCCATGGTGCGATTGATGATCGGCCGCGACGTGACGCAATTCTACACGCCCCCGCAGGTAAGGCAGGGGCCGGTGGTGCTTCGGATACAAAAACTCAGAACCGAGGCCTATCCGCAGGCCCCGGTCGATCTCGAGGTTCGAGGCGGGGAAATTCTCGGCCTTGCCGGTCTGGTGGGCGCCGGTCGGACGGAACTTGCGCGTGCGATCTTTGGCATCGATCCCGTCCAGGGCGGTCGTGTCGAGATGAACGACAAGCCGGTTGCATCCGGATCGGTGCCTGCAGCAATCGCCGCCGGCATCTGTTTGGTGCCGGAAGACCGCAAGGGTGAGGGACTGTTTCTCGACTTCTCGCTTTCCGAAAACGTGGTGATGCCGAACCTTTCGACGATCGCGACCGCTGGCTTCGTCGATCGCAGGGCCGAAATGAAGATCGCCGATCGATCCCGCAGCCGGCTATCGATCCGTGCGCCGCGGCTCGACCGTGCAGTCAGCGAATTGTCGGGCGGCAACCAGCAGAAGGTCGTGCTGGCAAAGTGGCTCGGGCTCGATCCCAGGTTGATCATTCTCGACGAGCCGACGAGAGGCATCGATGTCGGAGCGAAGGCTGAGGTTTACCGGCTCATGCGCGATCTCGCGGAGGGCGGAGCCGCGGTGCTGATGATCTCGTCCGATATGGAAGAAGTCATCGGCGTCTCGACGCGCGTGGCGGTGATGCGGCGCGGGGCCATTGCCGGCATCCTGTCGCGGGCGGATCTGTCCGAAGAAGCGATCCTCAGTCTGGCGGTCGGATAGGAGATTGGCATGCACAAGAAAGACATCGGCCTTGCCGTCCTCGTTCTGACCGTGGGCGCCATCGTGACACTGGTCAATCCGCGTTTCATTTCACCGGTCAATCTTGCCAACACAGCCAATCTGATTGGACTGTTCGGGCTGTTTTCGATTGCCGAGGCCTTCGTCATCGTCACCGCAGGGATCGAGCTTTCGATCGGCTCCGTCATCGCCCTTCTCGGCGTCATCTTCATCGACCTGATCGCCTCGCATGGCGTTCCCTGGCCTGTCGCCTTTGCGATCGTGCTGGTCCTGTCGGTTGTGATCGGATTGCTGCATGGCTGGCTCATTACACGGCTCAAGCTGCAGCCCTTCGTCGTCACACTGTGCGGTCTGCTGATCTACCGAGGCATAGCGCGCTTCTATACGAGGGACGGGACGGCCGGCTTTACCTTCGGGACGGATCTTCCCATGCTCGAATATCTGTTCGTCGGACGAACAGCGGGCGTTCCCCATTCCGTCATGGCTTTTGCCGTGTTTGCGGTGCTTGCATGGTTTCTCCTGCATCGAACCGTTTTCGGACGTCATCTTCTGGCCGTCGGAAAGAACGAGGAGGCGGCTCGTTATTGCGGGATCAATACAAAGCGCGTGATCGTCACGGCTTATGTTCTCTGTTCCTTTCTGACGGGCGTCTCGGCCATTTTCTTCGCCATGTACACCAAGTCCGTCCAGCCCTCGTCGCATGGGAATTTCTACGAGCTCTATGCAATCGCGGCTGCGGTCCTCGGCGGATTTTCCCTGCGGGGTGGGGAAGGCTCGATCGTCGGGGTAGTGCTCGGGGTCGTGTTGCTTCAGGTCCTCCAGAACCTCGTCAACCTGCTCGGCATTCCCTCTTCGCTCAATTTCGCGGTCATGGGTGCGGTCATTCTGGTGGGTGTTATTGCCGATACGCAGTTCCATGCCTATCGGCAAAGGCGACATCATCAGGCGACCCGCTCTGCCTTGGCCGAGGTTTCCCGCATCCCGTCGGCAAACGGATGACAGTTAGGTCGTCGACGATCGACACAGAGCTGGTCCCGGATGCTGGAAATGATCAGGATGGCAGGAGCCTGAAGTCCGCGCCTTCCGGCAGGAGCTGCCCGCCATCGACGACGATGGTGGTGCCGGTCACATAGCTCGCATCGTCGGAGGCGAGAAACAGGAAGGCATTGGCAACGTCGCGCGGCGAGCCGAGGCGGGCGAGCGGAATTGCGTCCTCCATGTTCTTGATGAAGGCGGCGCTACGGTGCAGCTGGATCGCTTCCGTCAATATGTTGCCGGGCTCGACGCCATTGACATTGATGCCATAGGACGAGAACTCCAGCGCCGCTGAGCGAATGAAGCCGTTGATGCCAGCCTTGCTCGCCGCGTAGTGGCCGTGGCCCGGGCTTGTAACATGCGGGCCGGTGATGGATGACGTAAACAGGATACGCCCCGAGCCCTGCTTTTTCATCGGCGTCAGCGCGGCGCGTGCGGCGTTGAAGCATCCACGCAGATTGACCCCCATCACGCTGTCCCAGTCTTCCGGAGACGTATTCTCGATGAGCTGCCACGGATAGATGCCGGCGTTCTGGACGATGATGTCGAGCCGCCCGTGACGTTCGAGTGTGAATTCGACCGCGGCAACGGCGTCTTCCATCTTCGAGATGTCGGTGTGGACGAAGTCGATGTCGAGATCATCGGCTGCCGCCTTGCCGTCGTCGGCCTCGGAATCAGCCAGCACCAGCTTTGCGCCTTCCTCCTGGAAGCGGACGGCGATTGCCTTGCCGATGCCGCGCGATGCGCCGATGATCAGCGCCACCTTGTCTTTCAATCTGTCTGTCATGCGAGCCTCTGGCGGAGCCTTTGTTTGAACGTATCGAGTAGAACCGCTGCAAGCACCAGGAAGCCGTGGATGACCTGGGTATAGTTTGCCGGCAGGCCCATCAGGTTGATGGCGGTGTTGATGGACGAGAGGAGCAGCACTCCGGCGTAGACGCCGGGCAGCGCACCGACACCGCCCTTGAGGCTTACACCACCGATGACGACTGCCGCAAAGGCGTTGAACAGCAGTCCAACGCCGAGGTTTGCCGTGGCGCCTGATGTGCGTATGGCAAGCAGCCACCCAGCCAGGCCGGCGATGGCGCCTGCCAGTACAAAGGCGATGATCAAATTGCGGGTGACGCGAATGCCGGCGCGGTAAGCGGCGGTCTCGTTCCCGCCGATCATTACCAAGTGCCGGCCGAATGGCGTCTTGGCCATCAGCACCGAAAAGACCACGAAACAGGCAATCGCAATCCAGGCTGACAGCGGAATGCCAGCCACACGCTCAATAGCGAACCAGCGGATGGCCGGATCCAGATCCTGGGCGGAGCGTCCGCCGGAAACCGCCAGCACGATGCCGCGCACCCAGATGAAGGAGGCAAGCGTGATGATGAAGGCGCTCATCTTGAGTTTCACGACAAGGAAACCGTTGAAGAGACCGATCAACGCGCCGATCCCGCAGGCAACGAGCAGTGACGCTGGGATCATCAGCCATTGCGGTGAGAGCCTGATCCCCATGCCGATCCCTGCCGAGCAGAAAAGGATGCCGACCGCCATGGCCGCCAAAGCGGCAACGGATTCCACCGAAAGGTCCATATGGCCGGCGATGATCACCAGAGCCAGGCCGATCGACATCACGCCCAGCACGCTCGACGCTTCGATGATGTTCGTGAAAATGCCGATCTGGAAATAGTTCGGGATCAGGGCCGAAAACAGGGCAAGCACGACGATGAGCATGAACCAGACGAGGTTATCGAGTACAGATTCTAGACTTTTGCGCGTACGGGGCGTCATGCGGCAAATCCGGACTTGAGGGAAGGAATCCGGGGTCTTTCAACCCCGGATGAAGGGTTGTTATTCGACGGATTTGATCGAGGCTGTCGGCGCTTTCATGTTGCCCCAGAAGGCCGGGTTGTCGACATTCTCCTTGGTGATCGCCGCACCCGGGATCTTGATGTTCGGCCCCCAGGCTTCCTTCGTCACGACCCCTTTCAGGCCAAGCACGTCATAGTCGCCGGCCTTGATTTCCTGCTTGCCGACGATCTTGTCCATGAACATGGCAATGGCTGCCGCCTGAGCATAAAGCGGTTGCTCGACTTCGGTATTGAGCCAGCCCTTGCGGATCAGATCGAGGCCGACGGGAGCGCCGTTCGAGCTCATCATCATGACGTCACCTGGTTTCTTGCCAGCGGACTCAAGCGAGGCGACGGCTGCAACCGAAAGATGGGCTGCATGCAGGAAGATCAGGTTGATATCGGGATTGGCCAGCATCTGATCGGAGACGATCGTCCCTGCATTGCTGGCTTCCCACTGCATGGCGGGCACAGAGATGATGGTCACCTTCGGGAAGGCCTTCATCTTCTCTTCGAAGCCCTTCTGGATATCGAGCGTGTAGGGATCGCCAGGGTCGCCCAGAACCTGCAGGATCTTGCCCTTCACGTCGCCATTCTTGGCCTTGAGCATCGCTTCAGCCTGTTGCGCGGCAACATGGCCGATCTCGATCGTCCCGGCGACCGAGGTGAAGTCTGACACGGTCGAGGTGACCTGACGGTCGAACTCGACGACCGGAATACCGGCCGCACGGGCTGCCTCGATGGATGGTTTCAATGCGTTGAAGTCGACAGCGGCGAGGATGATCGCCGCCGGCTTCAAGGCGATGACGTCGTTCATCTGCGACTGCTGTGCGTCTGTCTTGTTGTCGGCGTTAAGGGTTTTCATCTCGTAGCCGGTCTGCTTCAGAAACATTTCCAAGGCGCTGACCGAGCCTGTCTGGAATTCGTCGAGCAGTGTCGGCACAAGATAATAGACCGTACCCTTGGACTGTGCGGCCGCCGTTGTGAGCATTGAAAGGCCGAGCACCAAAACGCTCAGCAAGCTTAGCATTATTCGTCTCATGATCGTTCTCTCCAGTTTTACGCCGGACCCCTTGTCATTGTTTGCCCACCGGTCCGGCGCCGGTGAGGGTTTGCCCTGTGATCATTTCGATCACTGCATCCGGGCTTGTCTTGGTTCTGTCGACATCGCCGGCGACGACGCCGTGGCGGATGACGACGATGCGGTCTGCGACCTGAAAGGCCTGCTGCATGATGTGGGTGATGATGACGACACCGATGCCCTGGCTGGCGACGTGGCGGATCATGTCCAGCCCTCGACGGGTCTGTTCGACCCCGAGCGCGGCGAACGGCTCGTCAAGCAAGAGGAGCTTGCCACCCCAATGGGCAAAACGGTTGAGCTCGATCGCCTGCCGCTGGCCGCCGGACAGATGCTCGACCTTGGTGCGCATGGAGGGAATGCGGGTGCCGGCACTGGTCAGTGCCTTGGTCGTGATTTCCTCCATCGCACGCTCATCGAGGAAGGGGATGCCCGCGATCTTGCGGGTGATCTCGCGGCCCATGAAGAAATTGGCGACGACGTCCACATTGGTGCAGAGAGGCAGGTCCTGGTAGACCGTCTCGATGCCGGCTGCCTTGGCCTCGGCAGGCGTCTTTGCCTCGAACTCTTCGCCTTCGAAGAGCATCTGACCTGACGTGGGTTGCAGACCACCCGAGATGATCTTCACAAGCGTGGACTTGCCTGCGCCGTTGTCGCCAAGAAGGGCGACCACTTCTCCCTTTCCGATCGAGAAACTGATGCCCTTGAGCGCTTCGATCGCGCCGAAATTCTTGCGGATATCATTCAGGACAAGCAGTTTTTCGGTCATTCGACAGTCCCCTTCTCTGAAGTCTCGAACATCTGGCCGAAGCGCGGCGACAGGACGCCGAAAACGGCTAGCGCGGCTGCGCCTCTGAGTGCCGAATGCTGGCAGTCACTGGCGACGACGACACGTGGATGCGGGCGGTTGGTGCGGGCGGAAACCGAATTGCTCAGGCCGTCGGCCAGTGCGGCAAGCTGCTCGATCAAAGACTGCGGCGCCAGGCCACCGAGCACGACAGTCTCTGGATCGAAAAGGTTCTCGATCGTGCGGATGGCATTGCGAAAGATCGGCGCGATCTCGCGGACCCATTCGGCCTCGGGCAGGCCGCGCCGCGTGAAGGCCTCGAGCGAAAGATAGCGCTCAAGGCAGCCATTGTTGCCGCAGGGGCAGGGCTCGCCATCCGGAACGGCGGGGATATGGCCGATTTCGCCGGCATTGCCCCAGGCGCCGCGCATCACTGTCCCGTCATGCATCATCGCGCCGCCAAGGCCGACGCCGAAGAACAGGTAATAGTAATCCGAAATCTGTTGGCCGAGACCGTAGAGCTGCTCGCCGAGCGCCGCTGCCGCCATGTCGTTTTCCATAAAGGCCGGCAGACCTGTCGCCTCTGTGAGGCGGGAATTGATGTCGACGTCTTTCCAGCCGGTCATCGTTGTCGGGCCAACGAAGCTGATGGATTCCACGTCGAACGGCCCGGGCAAAGCCAGTCCGACGCCCAGCAGGCGGCCGCGGCATGGGCTTGCCTTGAGTTCGTCCACCATCTCGCCAATCAGAGCGAAGGCTTCGTCCGGTTTCGGGTTGGACGCGCTGCGGTGGCGGCTCTCGACGACATCACCGCGCAGATTGACCAAGGCAACGTCGATGCCAAGCGGCGTCAGGTGAATGCCGACCGCATGCCCACCCTCCGGATTGACGGTCAGCTTCGAGGGCGGAATACCGCGGCCCCGAGGCTTTTCGCGCACCGAGACGATGAGCTCTTGTTCTTCGAGTTCCCGGACAATGGTGGAGACAGTCTGTACGGTGAGCTGAACCCGTTCGGCAATTTCGCCACGCGTCGTCGGACCAGTCAGGCGGATCGCTTCCAAGACGATCCGTCTGTTGTAGGGCCTTCCGGATTCCTGGTTGGTACCGCGCAGCGCCATTTCGAATGTCTCCGAATAGCGAAAGTGTGTCAGCGGTCACGTATTTAGTCAAATGGTTTTCAAAAAAGAAAAATGTGCGCGCGAAGGGCCCGATCGCGCTGACGTTGCAAAGGCTGACCTGACGGTTCGCGCGCTTTCCGCGAAAGAGTTCGCCTCACCCTCGGAGCCAGGAATCATGACCAGCGCCTGATCAACATGAGCACGAAAGCGTCATCCTCCGCCGGTAGGTCGCGCTATGTCACGGGGGTCGTACCCGCAAGGCGGCCGGGTGGGCACGCCAAACGGGAGGCGTTTGGCAAAAGCTATGCCGTCGCCTTCAACGGTTGAGCGAGGGGCGAGAATATCGCCCGGCTGCGATCGACCATGTATGACGCCGTATGCGAAGGGGCATCCCGGGCGAGTTGGATCACCGCTTCCAGGATGAACCTGACTTTTTCCTCGGAATGGAGAACGCTCAGATTGAGCCGGGTGAAACCCGGTTTCTCGATTTCGTTGCCGTTCCGGATCGATTGCCTGATCTGCTCCGAATGCTCGTCATCGATCGACAGGAGGCGGTGGACATAGGGGCCGGCGCAGGCGCAGCCGCCGCGTGCCTGTATACCGAAGCGATCGGAAAGCATGCGGGTGATCAGCTGCTGATGCACATAGCCACCCTTTCCATCGCTGATGCGAAACGAAAAGATCGGCAGTCTCGACATGCTCATCGAGCCCAACAGCTCGATCTGGGGAATGCCCTGCCAAGCCTCGAATGCGCGCGCGGTGAAATTCTCGTTCAGGCTCGCAATTCTCTCGAGGCCGATTGCGTGCTTGACCAAGAAGGCGAGTGCAGCGCGGATATCGCCGATGACGTTGGGGGTTCCGGCTTCTTCGCGCGCTTCGATATTGTCGCTGTAATCGTGGCCCGTCGGGGAGACGAATTTGACGGTGCCGCCGCCTGGCCAAGAGGGTTTTGTAGTGACGACTGCATCGCGTCTGACCACGAGGATACCGGAGGCACCGGGGCCACCGAGGAATTTATGGGGCGATACGACGATGGCGTCGATCTCGGCGCCTTCAGCCGGTGTCATCGTGATTGGGATATAGGGACCTGCGCCGGCGAAATCCCAGAGGATCTTTGCGCCTGCCGATTTTGCGAGCCGGGTGACCGCTTCGATATCCGTCAGGATACCGGTGATGTTCGATGCGGCCGAAAACGAGCAGATCGTCAGAACGTCCCTGCTGTCCTTAAGAGCCTTTTCCAGGAGGATGAGGTCAGGGCCTCCATCGCAACCTTCCTGAATTTCGATGATCTCAGCGCCGCTTTCCCGCCAGGGGAGGATGTTCGAATGATGCTCGTAGGGGCCGATGATGACGCGGGCGGGTTTGCCGGTAGTGACCGCATCCTCGACGCCGAGCAACTTGACCAGGCGGTTAATGCCGGCCGTTGCACCGGATCCGGCAAAGATCACCGCGTGGCGGCTGTCGGCGCCACAGCATTCGGCGATAGTGGCACGCGCTTCACGGCGCATGCGGGTCATCATCGCTCCGCAAAAGGACGCTTCCGTATGGCTGTTGGCATAATAAGGCAGGACCTCTTCAAGAACGAAGGTTTCCACCTGCCGGAGCGCCCGTCCTGACGCCACATAATCGGCATAGACGAGATCCTTCAGGCCGTATGGCCCGTCCACCTTGGCGGATGCGCCAATCATTCCCGAGGTCAGTGCTGCAATCGGATCGGCGCCAGCCAGACTGCGACGAAATCCCTGAAGAGCAGTTTCGGGTTCGGTTCGTGGCATGCAGTCAGCCAGCTGGCGCATTGTCGATCTCCTTGACGAGTTGACTGCGATTATAAACTGAAGCAGGGTCTGAATTCTTCACCGTATTTGCGCTGATTTTGCCAGGAACTGTGTCACATGATCGATAAAGACCTGAATTTCGATGAAATCGATCTACGGATCCTCACAAGCCTGCAACGCAACTCGGCCTTGTCGCAGCGTGATTTGGCAGAGCTTGTCGGGCTTTCGCAAAATGCATGCTGGCGCAGGCTGCAGCGTCTGCAGGCCAGCGGGATCATCGGCAATTCGCGATCCGAGATCGATCTCGACCTGCTGGGGTTCGATCTGACGGTCATTGTGATGATTCGCACACGCCACCATTCCAAGGAATGGGCCGACGATTTTCGCCGTCATGTGGATCGCCTGCCGGAGGTGATCGACTTTTACAGGATCGGGGGAGATTGGGATTATCTGATCAAGGTCGTGACCCGCGGAATATCCGGGTATGACGCATTTTATCAGAAGCTCATCACGAATTTCGATCTTGCGACGGTGACGGGCTTTTTCGCGATGGAGGCGATCATTCGCAACCGTGCACTGGATCTCAGCCGAATGAACCGGTGAGACTTGGTTCGGTTTCCAGCCATATTTGGCGGCACAACCGATGGATTAACCCGCAGAATGTGCCTAGCCCACCCTAAAGCAGGCTAGGCGCTTTTTATCGTCGCTTAGAGAACCGAGACGTTTTCAGCCTTCGATTTACCGGTCTTGCGATCCTGTCCGACTTCGAAGCTGACCTTGTCACCTTCGCGAAGCGAGCCGCCGCGCTGCAGAGCAGAAACGTGAACGAACACGTCCTGGCCGCCATTCTCAGGCGTGATGAAGCCGAAGCCCTTGTCGTCGTTGAAGAATTTAACCGTACCTGTCGCCATGAGAAACCTGTTTCCTATGTAATCCGCGAAATTGCGATGGGCAAACTATAGCGCCACCGCTTCACTATCAACCCCAGCACCATGAACACCGTGATGCCCGGCCCGTATCAACGCCAAATTTTCTTGCCACCGACTACGCAAAGTATCTTAAGCATTGATATCTCTGGCGAGCAAGCCTGCCGCGACACCTAACTCCGTTATCTTGATCGGATATTGGTCGCATAGCGGGCAATAAGCCGTATAAACCAGGGGGTTGCCGCCGACCTGACGCTGTAAACGATGCTAGAATTTGAGGAAGCCCATGACCAAAAGCACGACGGTTTTCACCAATGCCAGGCTGGCGGAGGGCGTTCTGCGCGATATTCACGTCGAGTCGGGGCGGATATCTGCGATTGAAGCAGCAGGCTCGGTTACTCCTTCTGCCGAGGTCATCGACATCGGCGGCGAGTTGCTGGTTCCGGGTTTTGTCGAAGGGCACATCCATTTGGATACGAGCTTCTACGGCGATAAATGGATGCCGCATCGGCCCTGCACCAACGGTTTCGACGTGCAGGAGCGGGTCACCTTCCAGGCGGAGAACATGGCCGCCGCGGCGCCGATGGACAAGCGGGCCCGCGATCAGCTCGATCTCTGCATCGCCAATGGCACGCTTTCCATGCGCAGCCACGTGATGGTCGATGGTGCGGTCGGGTTGAAATCGCTGGAGACGATCCTGGCGGTTCGCGAAGACTATAGGGATGTGATCGATATCCAGCTGGTGGCTTTTCCGCAGAGCGGCATCCTCAGGAGCCCCGGCACACCGGCGCTGCTGGACGAGGCCATCGGGCTTGGTGCCGATCTGGTCGGCGGTCTCGATCCGGCCAGTTTCGACCGTGACGTCACCGGCCATCTCGATGTGGTCTTCGGCGTTGCCGAAAAGCACGGCGTCGATATCGACATTCACCTCCACGATGCCGGCAGCATGGGCGCGTTTACCATCGAGGAAATCTGCGCCCGCACGGTGGCGCTCGGCATGCAGGGCCATGTCGCGATCAGCCATGCCTATGGGCTTGGGGATCTCGGCGCTGATGCGGCGCGCAAAATTGCCGCAACGATTGCGAAAAGCGGCGTTTCGATCATGACCAATGCGCCGGGCAACCACAATTTCCCGCCGGTCGCTCTGTTGCGGCGAGAAGGCGTCACCGTGTTCAGCGGCAGCGACAATATTCGCGACAGCTGGTGGCCCTATGGCGATGGCGACATGCTGCACCGGGCGGAAATCATCGGCTATCGCTCGGGCTTCTATACCGACGAGGACCTGAAGGCAGTGTTCGATATCGTCACGTCTGAAAGCGCCAAGGCGCTGCGGATCGAGTCCTATGGTATCGAGATTGGCGCGAAAGCCGATTTCGTGACGCTTTCGGCTGCCAATATTCCGGAAGCGGTCGTTGCTTTCCCCGGCAACAGGCGTGTGTTCAAGGGTGGACGTGTCGTTGCCCAGGGTGGCAAACGGGTCTGATTCGCTTTGAGATCGGTGACGGAGGGCAGCTTGAAACCGTAACTCCGCCGATCGGGATGGCGGGCATGGTGTTCTTCGTCCACATCATGATACCGGTCGAACAGCCGGAGTCGGACAGGCCTTTGCTATTACCGGAGGTCCTGACGCGAATTACCCTGCAGCTCGTTCGATACTGAGAGGAGATTTCATGACATTCAATGCCGAAACCAAGGGCGTTTACGCCATTGCCGCGACACCGTTTCATGAGGATGGTTCGATCGATTTCGATTCCGTCGATCGGCTGACCGATTTCTATGAGGAGAGCGGCTGCACCGGCATTACCATTCTCGGCATCATGGGAGAGGCGCCGAAGCTGGAGGCGGATGAAAGCCGGGCGATCATCAAGCGGGTGGTTTCCCGTGCCAAGGTGCCGATCATCGTCGGCGTGTCGGCGCCCGGTTTCGCCGCCATGCGGTCGCTCGCTCGCTCCTCCATGGACATGGGTGCCGCAGGCGTGATGATCGCGCCGGGGCAGGGCGCCAAGACCGACGACCAGACCATCAATTATTTTGCAGGCGCCGTGGAAGCGGTTGGTGAAGACGTGCCATGGGTGCTGCAGGACTATCCGCTGACGCTCAACACGGTGATCGCAACCAGCGTGGTCGCCAAGATCATCACCAACCATCCCTCCTGCCTGATGCTGAAGCATGAGGACTGGCCGGGTCTTGAAAAGATTTCCAGGCTGCGCGCGATGCAGAAGGCCGGAGAGTTGCGGCCGTTCTCCATTCTCTGCGGCAATGGCGGCATGTTCCTCGATTTCGAGCCGGAGCGCGGCGCCGATGGGGCAATGACCGGCTACGGTTTCCCGGACATGCTGACCGAGCTGGTCGGGCTTTTTGCCGCTGGCAAACGCGACGAGGCGCATGACCTGTTCGACGCGCATCTTCCGCTGATCCGCTATGAGCAGCAGCTCGGCATCGGTCTCGCGGTGCGCAAGCACGTGCTCAAGCGCCGCGGCGTGATTGCGTCCGATGCGCAGCGCAAGCCGGCACAGATGCTGACAGCCGCCGCCAAGGCAGAGGTGGATTATCTGCTCGCACGCCTCGCCAAACACGACAAGCGCGCAGCACTCTGACATCGGACGGAGCGGGATATCCCGTACCCGCTCCTTCCTCCGCCCGATTTTCCATGGATGAGGGTGACTGCTGCCTATCGGCCGCGTTCCGTGATAGGTCTTGAGCCCCAAGATTCGGTCAGCGACGGAAAAACAGCATGCATTGCAAACTCATCGGCGTTCCCCTTCAGGATGGAGCATCCCAGCTCGGTTGCGAGATGGGGCCGAGTGCGTTGCGCACGGCAGGCCTTGCAGGCGCGCTCACCGATCTCGGCCATCAGGTCAGCGATCTCGGCAATCTGGCGCTGCCGGCGGTATCGGAGATTACGCATCCCAACACGGCGGTTCGCCGCCTGCCTCAGATCGTCGCCTGGGTCGAACTGCTGACCAAGATCGCCCACCGTGAAAGTGCCGAGGGCATGCCGATCTTTCTCGGCGGCGACCATGCGATGTCGGCCGGGATCGTTGCGGGTCTGGCACGCACCGCGGCGGAAAAGCAGCGACCGCTGTTCGTTCTCTGGGTCGATGCGCACACGGATTTCCACACGCTGGAAACGACCGGCAGCGGCAATCTGCACGGCGTCCCGGTCGCCTATTTCACGGGCCAACCAGGTTTCGAGGGTTATTTCCCGCACCTGTCGCATCCGGTCGATCCGGCCAATGTCTGCATGATCGGCATCCGCAGTGTCGATCCGCAGGAGCGCTCCGCGATCAACAAAAGCGACATCACGGTGCATGACATGCGGGCGATCGATGAACACGGTGTCGGCGCCGTGCTGCGCTCCTTCATCGAAAAGGTCGAGGCCGCAGGCGGTCTGCTGCATGTGAGCCTCGATGTGGATTTCCTCGATCCTTCGGTCGCACCCGCCGTCGGCACCACGGTGCCGGGTGGTGCGACATTCCGCGAGGCGCATCTTGTCATGGAGATGCTGCATGACAGCGGTCTCGTCACCAGCCTCGATCTGGTCGAGCTCAACCCATTCCTCGATGAACGGGGCCGCACGGCGACGCTTCTGGTGGACCTCACCGCCAGCCTGATGGGCCGCACCGTGCTTGACCGCCCGACCCGGCGGTTCTGACCGCTCGTCAGATGAGCATGCTTGCGCCGCGGTCGAGATAGGTATCGAGGAACTGGTCGAGACGCGGATGGCGCGGCTTGGCAAAGACTTCCGAGGGTGGGCCGGAAAACAGCAGCTTGCCATGGTCGAGGAACGAGATCTGCTGGCCGACAGTGGCTGCAAAACCGATCTCGTGGGTCACGACGACCATGGTCATGCCTTCATCGGCCAGATCCCGCATCACTTTCAGCACTTCGCCCGTCAGTTCCGGATCAAGCGCTGATGTCGCCTCGTCGAACAGCATGATCTTCGGCTCAAGTGCCAGGGCGCGGGCGATGGCGACGCGCTGCTGCTGGCCGCCGGACAATTGCGAGGGGTAATGGCCGGCGCGGTTTTCCAGGCCGACCTTGCGCAGCTGCGCCATGGCCTTTTCCTCGGCGTCTGCTTTCGACAGCTTCCGGACGATCTTCAGGGCTTCGCTGACATTGCCGAGCGCCGTCATGTGCGGCCATAGATTGAACTGCTGGAAGACCATGCCGGTTTGGGCGCGGACAGCGCGGATCTGCGCCGGGGGCAGTCGTTCGCGCTTGCCGTCGGGCTTTTCGAAAAAGCCCAGCGCCTCGCCGTTGATGGTGATCATGCCGCTGGTTGATTCTTCCAGGAAGGCCAGGCATCGCAAAAGCGTGCTCTTGCCGGAGCCGGAAGGGCCGATCAGGCAGGAAACCTTGCCCTCGGGTATTTCGAGATTGATATCCTGCAGAACGGTCGTCTCTCCGAACCGCTTGACCAGGTTGCGGATGGTGATGGCGGGTAGGGTCATGCTTTCAAAAACCTCAAACGGGAAAGCCGGTATTCGGCGGCGCGGCCAAGCCGGTCGGTCAGCTCGACAAGTGCCCAGTAGACGACAGCGAGAATGAAGATTGCCTCGAGATAGGCATATTGCTGCGAGCCGATGGCGCTGACGGTGGCCGTCAGTTCCGGCACGGTGATGATCGACAGAACGGCGGATTCCTTCAGCAGGATGACCGAGAGATTGACTGCCGGCGGCAGCACGATCAGCGCCATTTCCGGGATCTGGATGCGGCGGATCGTCTGCAGGCGCGTCATGCCAAGGCAGCCGGCAGCCTCAACATGGCCAACAGGCACGGCGGCAAAACCGGCTCGGAAAATCTCGCTGTAATAGGCGGCGCTGTAGACCGTCAAACCGATCAGGCCGCAGGGGATCGGATCCAGCATCAGACCGACGAACGGACCGCCGTAATAGAGAAGAAAGATCTGGATCAGGAAGGGCGTGCCGCGCAGCACTTCGACAACAGAGCCGAGGGCCGCGTTGGTCGCAAATCCACCGAAGCGGCGGGCGGTTGCGACGAGAAAGCCGATGACGACGCCACCGGCAATGCCGGCGATCCAGAGCAGGAGCGTGACGAACAGCCCGCTGCCGAGTTCCGGCAGCTTTTCGATGATGACCTGAGGATTGAACATCATGCGGAAGTCCTCGCCATGGATCTTTCCGCGTATCGACCGAGCAGAGCGATCGTCGAGCAGATCACGAAATAGACCAGTCCGGCACTGAGGAAGATCGGGATCGGCTGGTAGGTGCTGGAGGCCAGATCCTGCGCCATCTTTGTCAGCTCGATGATCCCCACGACCGACACGAGCGACGATGCTTTGAGGATCATGATCGATTCGTTGACCAGCGTCGGGAGCGTCAACCGCAGGGCGATCGGGACCTGGATGCGTGCAAAGATCTGCAGCGGACTAAACCCCGTCACTTCAGCAGCCTCGATCAAGCCTTTCGGCACGCTGGAGAAGCCGCCGCGCAGGTTTTCCGCCTGATAGGCCGCGGTGCAGAGCGACAATCCGATAATCGCGGCGACGATGCTGGGCACATTGAGACCGATCGCCGGCAGCAGCGTGTAGATCAGCAACAGCTGGACAAGCAGCGGCACGCCGCGGAAGAAGCTGACGAACAGTCGTGCGGGTGCCGAGTAGATCGTCTTGCCGGACAGGGTCGCGGCCGAAAGCAGGATCGCGATGACGAATCCGATCGCAATCGAGACCAGGCTGATGCCGATGGTCGACACCGCCGCCTGCAGGAGAAGCGTGAATAGTTTTAACGTCATCTGTCGTCACGTCTCGCCCGGGGAATTCGGCGGGCGGATGGAGCAGTGGATTGAAGCGGGCAGGACACGACCTGTCGTATCCTGCCCGTTCGCAAGGTTTGTTAGAACGCAGGTTCTTTCACTTCGTCCGGCGTATCGAACGTCGTGCCGAACCACTTTTCCTGCAGCTTGGCGAGGCGCCCGTCCTTCTTCATCTTGATGACTTCGGAATTGACGTATTCGACGAGGCTCGCGCTGTCGGCGTCCTTCTTGCCGATGAAGCCGAAATAGGCCTTCTTGCCGAAGGCGGGCGTCACCACTTCGAAGACGCCGGCGCGCTGCTTTGCGACGAAGGCAATGTTCGGCAGCGAATTTGCCACGGCCACGATACGGCCGGCAGCCAGATCCGCATAGGCGTCGTTGAAGGAAACGTATTCGCGGGCGGTCACCTTGGTCGGAAGCGTCTCGGAATATTGCTGCAGCTGAGCGAGCTGCGCGGTCGCCTTGCCGGCGCCGACGGCCTTGCCGGCAATGTCTTCAGGCTTGGTGATCGATGTATCGCCTGCTTTCTTCAGGATGGCGACGGTTGCCTCTGCAATCGGCGCGGTCATCTTGAAGCGTTCCAGGCGTGCCTTGGTAATGGTGGCAGGGCCGGCTACGAAATCGAACTTGCCGGCTTCCAGTGCCGGGAAGACGCCGTCCCAGGGAAGCTCGACCCATTCGATCTTGACGCCGAGATCCTTGCCGAGTTCTGCGAAGAAATCGACGTTGAGGCCCGTATGGGTGCCGGCATCGATAAAGTCGAAAGGAGCAAAGGCGGTTTCCGTGCCGACCTTCATGACGCCGGCCGCCTTGATGCGGGCAAGCGCGTCATCTGCGGCATGGGCGGAAAGTGCCGTGGTTACGAGAAGCGCGGCGCCGACGGCGGCCTTCAGCAGGTGTCTCTTCAGCATTGGTGATGTCTCCACGTTATCGGCATACGCGTGCCGATGGCTGTTCCCGTTTATTGGCTCGGCGGAGTGAACCGGCAAAGCATGGAACAAATAGACAGAGCTTCCGAAACAGAGTCAACGCGGTTTCGCACTGCAATATAGGCTAGGTAAGTGCGAAGATAGCGATCGATCAGCCGATCGCGAGCGCGTCTTTCAAGCCGAGACCCTGCTTCTCCTGCAGGTCGAGATCAGCCTCGATATGATCGATATGGTGCAGCATCAGAGTGGCGGCCCGCTCGCCATCGCCGGCTTGAAGCGCGTCGAGGATGGCGAAGTGCTCGTTGTGGCCGCAGCTCGATACACCGGAACGTCCGTAAAGCGCGATCACCAGTGAAGAGCGGGCTATCAATTCGTCCATGAAGCGCTGCAGGATGGAATTGCTGGCAACGGAAGCCAGCATCAGGTGGAAATCTCCTGAAGCCTTGATCTCCGCGCGTCGTGCGGCCGGACCGCGCTCGGTCATGTAGCGCTCTTCTTCCTGAAGCTGGCGCCGGAACTGCTCGATGTCCTCAAGCGTGATCCGCTCGAGCGCGGCCGCGACAATGCCGGGCTCGATCAGCCGGCGCGAAGCGAAGATCTGGCGCGCTTCATCGAGAGAGGGATTTGAGACGAAGGCGCCGCGGTTGCGCTCTGTTTTCACCAGGCCTTCGAAGGTCAGCATCTGCAGTGCGGCGCGGGCAACGGTGCGGCTGACATCGAATAGCGAGCCGACTTCGGCTTCCGAAAGCTTGGTTCCCGGCGCCAGGCGACGGTCGATGATCGCGTTGCGCAGCGCTTCGCGTATCGCCATAGACCGGTCTTCCGGCGTCGTCTCGCTGAGAATGATCTGCTCGCTGATACTCATCACCACATCCCGTTAATCTCCATTACTCCAGACAAATAGAGATTGCCAGAACGGATGTCTTCGATCCACGGGAAGGATTGCATACGATTTGCGCATGGGATCGGCATCGATCGCATGATTTTTGCGCACTGCACGCAAAACTCATTTCTGACCGGATTGAAGTTCCAGCAGTGCCAAAGGCTTAGGGAAACTGGCACGGCGGATGCATCTCATTTCCCAAGCAGGGAGCCACGAATGAGCAAAGCCGCCGAAATCGATATCGCCTCCGTCACCAAGACCTATGGGACGACGACGGCGGTCCATGCGATCAGTCTCAAGATCCCGGCCGGCACCTATTGCTGCCTGCTGGGGCCATCCGGCTGCGGCAAGACGTCGACGCTGAGAATGATCGCCGGCCACGAGAGCATTACGTCGGGCGATGTGCGGCTTGGCAACACGGTGGTGACGGATCTTCCGCCGGCCAAACGCGGCACCGCGATGATGTTTCAGTCCTACGCGCTGTTTCCGCATCTCGATCTGGTCGACAACGTCGCCTTCTCCCTGAAGATGAAGGGCGTCGACAAGGATGTCCGCCGCGCCAAGGCGATGGACCTGCTGCGGCTGATGCAGATGGAAGGCTATGCGACACGCCGTCCGGCCCAGCTTTCCGGCGGTCAGCAGCAGCGCGTGGCGCTTGCCCGCGCGCTGATTACCGATCCGGAAGCACTGCTGCTCGACGAACCACTTTCGGCGCTCGATCCGTTCTTGAAGATCCGTATGCGCGCGGAGTTGAAGAAGCTGCAGACCTCGCTCGGCATCACGTTCGTGCATGTGACGCACAGCCAGGAAGAGGCGATGGCGCTTGCCGATATCATCGTCATCATGAATGACGGTCGCATCGAGCAGGCGGCCCATCCGCGCGTCGTGTTCGAAAAGCCGGCGACGGCCTTCGTCGCGAAGTTCATGGGCGACCACAACGTCATCTCCGGTCGCGTTACCAAGAGCGATGGCCAGGAACTGATGCTGTCGGTGCCAGCCGGTGCCGATTTCCTGGCCGTCGGCGACAATGGCGACCTGACCGATCAGGCCGATATCGCCATCCGCACCGATCATGTCCGGATCGGCCAGCCGTCCGAGACGGGCCTCGGCTTCACCGGCTCCATCACCAATATCGAATATCGCGGTTCCTCGGTGAAGCTGTCGGTCAACGGCGCCGGCATCGAGGATTTTACCGCGATCCTCTCCGACACCGATTTCTTCGCCAATCCGGTCAAGGTCGGAGAGGCGATCCCCCTATGCTGGGGCCGGGAGGACGCGATTGTCCTCGGGCGCCTCAAGCACTGATCCCACTCACAATAATCAACTAGAGGAGAACATGGGAATGACTGAAATTCAAAAGGGCGCAAAGGGACTTTCGCGCCGCTCGCTGCTGAAGACCGCATCCGCTGCTGCCGGCCTTGCCGCCGGTTCGGGCGCCATTACCGGCTTCCCCACCATCTGGGCGCAGAACCCGATCACGATCCGCCAGTTCGGTACCGGCGTTTCGAACCTCAATGCGATTGCCGAAAAGTGCAAGGCGGATCTCGGCATCACGCTCGAGATGACCGCAACGGACTCGGATGCAGCTGCCCAGCGCGCCGTCACGCAGCCGAACTCCTACGACATTGCCGACATCGAATACTGGATCCTCAAGAAGGTCTATCCGGCAGGCGTCATCCAGCCGATGGATGTGAAGAAGCTGAAATATTACGACAAGGTCGTGCCGCTGTTCAAGAACGGCAAGCTGAAGCCGGACAGCGTGATCGCCCAGGGCACGGCGCCGCATACGGTCGGCTTCGTCGAAAAGGCGGGCGACAAGAAGTTCGCCAAGGAAGAGACCCAGTGGTTCACCATGATGCCGACGATCTACAATGCCGATACGCTCGGCATTCGTCCGGATCTGGTCGGCCGTGAAATCTCCACCTGGGCCGATATCATGGACCCGAAGTTCAAGGGCAAGACGTCGATCCTGAACATCCCGTCGATTGGCATCATGGATGCCGCGATGATCATGGAAGCCATGGGCAACATCAAGTATGCCGACAAGGGCAACATGACCAAGGCCGAGATCGATGCGACCATCGATTTCCTGATCAAGGCCAAGCAGGCGGGCCAGTTCCGCGCCTTCTGGAAGTCGTTCGACGAGAGCGTCAACCTGATGTCGTCGGGCGAAGTCATCATCCAGTCGATGTGGTCGCCAGCCGTTGCCGCTGTCCGCTCCAAGGGCATCGCCTGCAAGTATCAGCCGCTCAAGGAAGGCTATCGCTCGTGGGGCGGCGGTCTCGGTCTTGCCGCCCATCTTTCCGGCGCAAAGCTCGATGCGGTCTATGAATATATCAACTGGTACACATCCGGTTGGGTCGGCGCCTACCTCAACCGCCAGGGTTACTATTCCGCTGCCATGGACACGGCCAAGGAACACATGTCGGCCGACGAGTGGGGCTACTGGATCGAAGGCAAGGCAGCCCAGGGCGATATCGTCGCGCCCGATGGCAAGGTCATGGAAAAGGCCGGTGCCGTGCGCGATGGCGGTTCCTTTGAGGAACGCATGGGTCACGTCGCCTGCTGGAATTCGGTGATGGACGAGGACCGCTACATGGTTCGCCGCTGGAACGAATTCATCGCGGCTTGATCGACATCTTCCTTCCCTCATTCCTGTGCTCGTCACAGGAATCCAGCCAGCCCAAGCCCTTGGGCTGAAGAGGGTCTCTAACCGCGCAGACGCGCGGTTGCTGGATCCCTGTGACGAGCACAGGGATGAGGGTGGGGCACCAACCTTGCCACAGATCCCTTCTCCCCGCCCGCGGGGAGAAGGTGGCGGCAGCCGGATGAGGGGCACCTTTCCGGACCGCTCTTTTTCGAAACGACAGGAGCCTTTTGGTGATGGTGGCAGTGCGATTCCTAGGTGTTGGCGAACCGAAGCCGAAGCGGCAGATCCGCATCCCGCTCGGCCTCGTCTCCTATCTGCAGGCGACGCCGCTGACGCTGATCCTTGGGTTTTTCCTGGCGCTTCCGATCCTGATGATCGTGATCGTCAGTTTCTGGGATTACGATTTCGCCCAGATGTATCCCGACTTTCTGACCATGAACTATGTGGAGACGCTCGGATCCTGGGTCACCTGGAAGACCTATCTCAACACGCTGAAATTTGCGGCGATCGTCTGGGCGATCACGCTGTTCGTCGGATTCTGGGTCGCCTATTTTCTCGCCTTCCACATTCGCACCTCAGCGATGCAGATGGTGCTGTTTCTGGTCTGCACCGTGCCGTTTCTGACATCCAACATCATCAGGATGATTTCGTGGATCCCGGTTCTCGGGCGAAACGGGTTGATCAACAGCGCGCTCGTCAGTGCCGGCATCGTGCCGGAGCCGATCCAGTGGCTGCTCTATTCGGATTTCGCCGTGGTGCTTGCCATGGTGCATCTCTACACGCTGTTCATGGTGACGCCGATCTTCAACACGCTGATGCGCATCGACAAATCGCTCGTCGAAGCGGCGCGTGATGCCGGTGCCACATCGTTTCAGATCCTGACCAATGTCATCATTCCGCTGGCCAAGCCCGGCATGGCGATCGGCACGATCTTTGTGGTGACGCTGGTGATGGCCGACTTTTCCACCGTGCAGGTCATGTCCGGCGGCCAGAGCGCTTCGGTGGCGCTGATGATGAAGAACCAGATGTCGCTGCTGCAATATCCGGCTGCTGCCGCCAACGCGGTGGTTCTTCTGGTCCTCGTTCTCTTGATGGTCGCGGGCATCCTGCGCATCGTCGATATCCGCAAAGAACTGTGAAGATGGGGGAGCTTTGAGATGCACAGCGACAAGCGCGGCCGCGAATTCTATTTCCTCGCTCTATTCTTCGCCATCTTCGTGCTGTTTCTCTACGGGCCGCTGTCGGCGGTGCTGATCCTGTCGTTCCAGGGACCGAACGGTGGCCTGACGTTCCCGTTGAACGGCGTCTCCACCCGCTGGTTCGTCAACCTGTTCGAGACCCAGGCAGTCGGCGATTTCGGCGGTTCATTCCGCCGCTCCACAGCACTCGGGGTGATGGTGATGATCGTCACCGTCGTCGTGGCACTTCTCGCGGGCCTTGCCTTTCGCCGCAAGTTTGCCGGTGCGACTGCTCTCTTTTATCTGGCGGTCGCCAGTCTCGTCGTGCCGTCGATCATCGTCTCGCTCGGCATCGGCGTCGTATTCCAGCAGTTCGGGCTGGAGCCTACCTGGTACACGTCTGCCTTCGGCGCGCATCTGACCTGGACGCTCCCTTTCGGCGTGCTGATCATGTTTGCCGTGTTCAACCGCTTTTCGCCTGCCTATGAAGAGGCTGCGCGCGATCTCGGCGCCTCGTCCTGGCAGACGTTTTCCAATGTCGTGCTGCCGATGATCGCACCCAGCCTGATCGGCGTCGGACTGTTCGGCTTCACGCTTTCCTATGACGAGTTTGCCCGCACGCTGATGACAGCTGGCACGTACAATACGCTCCCGCTCGAGATCTACGGCATGACCACCAATGTCACGACGCCGGTGCTTTATGCGCTCGGGACCGTGACGACGGTGTTCTCGTTCCTGGTCATTGCCGGAACGCTCGGCTTGATCGTCTATATCAACCGTCGCCGACTGCGGAGCTGATCCCACACGATGCGCATTCTGATCGTCAATCCCAATACCACCGCCAGCATGACGGCGACCGTTGCCGACAGCGCCGCCCGCGTTGCCAATTCCGGCACGCAGATCGAGGCCGTCACATCGTCCATGGGGCCGGTGTCGATCGAGGGCTATTATGATGAGGTGTTTGCGGTCCCCGGCCTTTTGGTCGAGCTTGCCAAGGGTGAAAAGGCCGGTGCCGACGCGGCGATCATCGCCTGTTTCGATGATACGGGGCTCGATGCAGCCCGGGCTCTCGCCCATATCCCTGTTATAGGCATCTGCGAAGCGGCGCTTTCTGCCACCGCCTTTATCGCGCAACGCTTCACGATCGTGACGACCATGGAGCGCTCACGCCTGCCGCTCGAACATCTCGTCCATCGCTACGGCATGGCCGGCCGCTGCAAGGTGCGGGCCGCCGATATTCCGGTCCTGTCGCTGGAAGATCCGACATCCAATGCACGTGAACGGCTCCGCTCCGAAATCGCGCTGGCCTTGAAGGAGGATAAGGCCGAGGCGATCGTGCTCGGGTGCGCCGGCATGGCCGACCTTACCGCAGAGCTGCGGGCCGAATTCGGGGTGCCGGTCGTGGATGGTGTCGCGGCTGCCGTCAAACAGGCGGAAATGCTGGTGGCACTCGGCCTGTCGACAGCTAAAAACGGCGCCTATGCGACGCCGGTCAACAAGCTGTATGCGGGGCTTCTCGAGGGTTTTGCGCCTAGCAGGCTTGCGACGCGATGACAGGCTCAGCCGTCATCCGGACGCTGGCACTTTCGGAGCTCGAATGCCTTCTCGACTGGGCGAGAGCGGAAGGCTGGAACCCCGGGCTTGCCGATGCGGCGGCTTTCCATGCGGCGGACCCCGATGGTTTCTTCGGCTGTTTCGTCGATGGCGTGTTCGCATCAGGCATTTCCGCGGTGCGATACGGCAACGACTTCGGCTTTATCGGCCTCTATATCGCGCATCCCGATTTTCGCGGGCAGGGTATGGGCCGGCGTGTATGGGTTGCCGGGATGGCCCATATCGAGGGCCGGACGATCGGTCTCGATGGCGTTGCGGAGCAACAGCAGAATTATCGCAGCATGGGGTTCGAGCCGTTCTACGAGACTATACGCTGGAGTGGCCGCCTCAGGGGTACCGCCGTCGCCGGCGTGACCGATGTCAGCGTCGGTAATTTGCCGGCTATCATCCACTACGATCGCAGCGTCTTCCCGCAAGTCCGCAAAGCGTTTCTTTCCGAGTGGCTGAAGCCGCCGAGGTCGACGAAGGTCCTGATCGATGATGGAGAGATCAGAGGATATGGCGTCTGTCGCAGATGTAACGACGGGTTCAAGATCGGTCCGCTTTTCGCCATGGGTACGACCGAAGCCGTCACGCTGGTGCAAAGCCTCGTCGCGGAAACCGAAGGCGAGACTGTCCATATCGATGTGCCGGCGCCGCAGCAGGGATTTTCGGACTATCTTTCAGAAGCCGGATTCCAAAAAGGTTTCACCACGGCCCGAATGTATCGCGGCCTGCCACCGAGTGCGCGGACAGCCGATATCTTCGGGGTCACGACGTTGGAACTCGGGTAGAATCCGGGAAGCGCAGCTCGGCGGTCTTGTTGCCTGGCACGTTCTCCGCAGCATCCAGCGACGTGCGGATGCGGATTTTGCCGACGTCGATCACATGACGCATCGCCGACATCGCCTTTTGCGGATCGCGGGACGCGATGGCATGGGCGATGCGCAGATGGTTGGAGGCGACTTCGTCGATCATTTCCGGCGACGCGGCCGGTGACGACAGCTGGAAGGAAATCGCCAGTGCCGCCTCGATCAAAGCGCTTGCCGAACGCATGAACGGATTGCCCGACATGCGGGCAATGGCCAGGTGGAATTCGAGATCCACGTTGGCAATCGATTCCGGCGTGTGGTTGAGATTGTCGAATTTGGCAGCGATCGCGTAAAGCGAAACGATGTCGTCGCTCGTTGCCCTCAAAGCCGCCGCCGCCGCCGCTGCCGGCTCAAGCGCGGTGCGCATTTCGGCCAGATGCTCGATGAATTCGTAATCGAGACTCGTCTCGAAACGCCAACTCAAGACATCCGCGTCGAAGAAATTCCAGCTCGAACTGTCGAGGACGCGGGTACCGACCTTCGCCTTGGCTTCGACCAGCCGCTTGGCAGACAGCGTCTTCATCGCCTCGCGTAACACCGTGCGCGATACGCCGAACCGTGCGGAAAGCTCGGTGTCGCCGGGCAGGAGAGAGCCTTCGGGGAACGTGCCGGAAACGATCCCGCGGCCAAGCCCAGCGACCACCGTTGCGTGGTTGCTACGGCGCTTTCGCCCGTTAATCGTCGTTTCCAGCAAACTCAAACTAGATCTCCTTAAGCCGACTCTCGGCCAATCGCCGGTTTGAATACCAGATGATACCGCGCTGCAACACAATGAACACGAAAAGGAGGATGCCGATGACGATCTTCGTCCACCAGGACGACAGGGTTCCGTCGAAGACGATGTAAGTCTGGATCAGGCCTTGGATAAGGATGCCGACGAACGTGCCGGCTACAAGCCCGACGCCGCCGGTCAAAAGCGTACCGCCGATGACGACGGCTGCAATCGCATCGAGTTCGACGCCGACGGTGGCCAGCGAATAACCCGACGAGGTATAAAGCGTGTAGGCAATGCCGGCCAAGCCCGACAGGAAGCCTGACAGGGCATAGATGCCGATCGTCGTGGAGCCGACGGGTACGCCCATCAGCTCCGCCGACTGGATATTGCCGCCGATCGCGTAGACATTCGCGCCGAACCGCGTCCTTCCGGCAATGAACCCGCCGATGATGAAGACGAGCAGCATCAAAATCGCAAGCGCCGTCAACCGCCCGCCGCCGGGAAAGCGAAAGTAGAAACCCTGGATCGCGTCGATCATCTCGTGGCTGATCGGTACCGACGCGGTGGAAATCAGGTAGGCGGCACCGCGCGCGAGAAACATGCCGGCCAGTGTGACGACGAAAGGCGGAATGCCGAGATAACGGATCATCGCACCCATCAGGCTGCCAAACAGCGTGGAGATGACGAGAACGGCCAAGAACGCGGTGAGGGGGTGCAGGCCGAGCGAGCCGACGGCCACGGCCACGAACACGCTCGTGAAGGCGATCACCGAGCCGATCGAGAGATCGATGCCTCCCGACAGAATGACGAAGGTCATGCCGACAGCGGCGATGCCGAGAAACGCATTGTCGGTCAGCAGATTGCCGATCACCCTCGTCGACAGCATGTTTGGAAACTGCAGGATGCAGAGACCGTAGGCTATGACGAAGATGGCAAGCGTCGTGACGAAGGGAAGGTTGCGGGTGTGGATCATCTTGCCGCTCCTTCAACCTTGGAAACCGGGTTCTTGCTGGCTTTCGGCTGCGACCTCAAGAAGCCGAGCATGGTGATCACGGCGGGTGATTGCAGTGTCAGCACGATGATGATGATGCCGGCCTTGATGATGAGGTTGAATTCCGGCGGGAAGCCGGAAACGAGAATGCCGGTGTTGATCGACTGGATGATCAGCGCGCCGATCAGCGACGCTGTGATCGAGAAGCGCCCGCCGTTCAGCGACGTGCCGCCGATGACGACCGCGAGGATCGCATCGAGTTCAAGCCAGAGACCGGCATTGTTGGCATCGGCGCCGCGGATATCGGCGGTCACGATCAGGCCGGCGACTGCGGCACAGAGGCCCGAGATCGCATAGACGAAGAACAGCAGGAAGCGGGCCTTCACACCGGCAAGCGTTGCGGCACGGCGGTTGATGCCGGTCGCCTCGATCAGGAAGCCGAGCGCCGAGCGGCGGACCAGCAGGCCGACGAGAAGGCCGGTGCCGAGCCAGAGAAAGATCGGGATCGGAATGCCGGCGAAGGAACCGGATCCGAGCGCCGAAAACGTGTCGTCATTGAAGGTGAGGATGACGCCCTCTGTGATCAGCTGGGCAATCCCGCGTCCCGCCACCATCAGGATCAGCGTTGCGATGATCGGTTGGATATCGAGGAGGGCAACCAGAATGCCGTTCCAGAGACCGCAGACGAGGCCGATGCCGAGCGATACGACGATGACGACCGGGATCGGATATCCATCGGCGATCAGCGTTGCGGCAACGGCACCGCAGATGGCGATGACGGCGCCGATCGAAAGATCGATACCGCGCGTCGCGATGACCAGCGTCATGCCGATTGTCAGAAGTGCCACCGGCGCGGCGCGCACAAGAATGTCGATGAGGCTGCCGTAAACGCGGCCGTTCTGGACCGAGATCGTCAGGAAGCCGGGCGCAATCGCCGTGATCATCCCGAGGATGATCACAAGTGCAATCAGCTGCGGCGCCAGTCGCTTGAGGCGACGGGTTATCGGGTTCATCAGGCGGCCTCCGTCCGGTTCGGTGCAGCAATCGCCTGCATGATATTGTCGGCGTTGACGTCGCTGCCGGTGAGTTCCGCCACGTGGCGGCGGTCGGAAAGAACAATGACCCGGTGGGCGATCGCCGTCAGTTCCTCAAGTTCCGAGGAAATCACAACAAGCGACATGCCTTCGGCACACAGCCGCTCGATCATTTTCAGGATTTCCGCGTGAGCGCCGATATCGATGCCGCGGGTCGGTTCGTCGAGGATCAGAAGCCGTGGTTCGGTCGCCAGCCAGCGGGCGAGGATAGCCTTCTGCTGGTTGCCGCCGGAGAGGAACTTGATAGGCCGCTCCGCGTCGGCGGGGCGAATGTCCAGGGATTTGATGAACCCTTCAGCCAGGGCCCGGCGCTCGCGCGACGAGATCGGTTTTGCCCAGCCCTGACGGGCCTGCAGTGCCAGGGCGATGTTGTCGGCCACGGAAAGGTCGCCGATGATGCCGTCCGTCTTTCGTTCTTCCGGACAGAAGCCGAACCCGTTCGAAATGGCCGCGACCGGCGAGGAGAGGGCGATCTCCTGGCCGTCGATGCTGGCTGTGCCGCTGTCTGCGCGGTCGATGCCGAAAAGGAGGAAGGCCGTTTCGGTGCGGCCAGACCCGAGAAGTCCGGCGACGCCGACGACTTCGCCTGGGCGGATGTCGAGATCGAACGGGGCGACGCTACCGCGTTTTCCGTAGCCGGCGAAACGAATGGGCGCCTCGCCGATCGGGGCGATGGTTTCTTCCTGGGCCTGATGCTCGCGGGTGATGTCCTGCAGCTCGCGGCCGAGCATCATAGAGATGAGTTCGAGACGCGGCAGGTCGGCCAGCGCGCGGCTTCCTACCAGTCTGCCATTGCGCAACACGGTGACCCGGTCGGCCACCGCATAGACCTGGTTCAGAAAGTGCGTGATGATGATGATGCCGAGACCTTGTTCGCGCAGCCTGCGCAGCACGACGAACAGCATTTCGACTTCCTGGCTGTCGAGACTTGCGGTTGGTTCGTCGAGAACAAGCACCTTGCCGGAAAGGTCGACGGCACGGGCAATCGCGACGATCTGGCGGATCGCGACGGAATAGGAGGAGAGAAGCGCATCGACGTCGATATCGAGGCCGTATCTCGCGAGAAGCGCTTTCGCGCGCCGACGCATCTCGCGTCGGTCGATGAACCCGAAGCGGCTTGGTTGGCGACCGAGGAACAGGTTTTCGGCCACCGTGAGGTTTTCGAGAAGATTGACTTCCTGATAGACGGTGCCGATGCCGAGCGCCTGCGCTTCCGCGACGTTGGCCGGCGTCACGTCTTGGCCATCCAGCCGCATCTCGCCGCGGTCACGCGTGTAGACACCTGTCAGGATCTTGATCAACGTGGATTTGCCGGCGCCATTTTCACCAAGCAGCGCGTGGATTTCGCCCCGCTGCAGCGTGAAGTCCACGCCCTCAAGCGCGGTGACGCCGAGAAAGGATTTGCCGATGCCCCTTGCTTCCATGAGCGGGTCATCGAGACGTTCCCGGTTTAAGGCGGAGAACGAATTTTCTGAGGAAGTCTGTATGTCTGTCATGCTCCAGCCCGCATAAGTGGAGGCCGGGACAGCTCTTGAAAAAGCTGCCCCGGTTGAAAACTGCCCGGCTCGGTCGCGAGCTAGATCGGGCGGCGGGAGATCAGTAGCCGAGGCCCTTCTTGGCTTCGTACACCTTCATCGGGTCATCAGAAGCCGTGTACAGCTTCGATTCTGTCTGGATCCACTTTGGTGGTTCCTTCTTGTCCTTCAGGTAGGCTTCGAGTGCGTCGAGCGCGGGGCCTGCCATGTTCGGCGTGAGCTCCACAGTCGCGTTTGCTTCACCCTTCGACATAGCCTGGAAAATATCCGGAACGGCGTCGATCGAGACGACCTTGATGTCGGTGCCCGGCTTCAGGCCGGCTTCCTTGATGGCCTGGATCGCGCCGACGGCCATGTCGTCATTATGAGCGTAAACGGCGCAGATGCCCTTGCCGCCGCCTTCTGCCTTGATGAAGCTTTCCATGACTTCCTTACCCTTGGTGCGGGTAAAGTCACCTGTCTGCGAACGCGCGATCTTGATGTTCGAATGCGAGGCAATAGCCTGTTCGAAACCCTTCTTGCGGTTGATGGCAGGTGAGGAACCGGTGGTTCCCTGCAGTTCCACGACCTTGCAGTCCTTGGAGCCGACATCCTTCACCAGCCAGTCGCCTGCAACCTTGCCTTCAAAGGTCTGGTCAGAGGTGACGGCCGTCAGATAGAGATCTTTCGGTGCATCGATTTCGCGGTCGAGAAGGATGACAGGGATCTTTTCTTCCTTGGCTTCCTTCAGGACTGCGTCCCAGCCGGTGGCAACGACAGGTGCGATCAGGATCGCATCGACGCCCTGGGCGATAAAGCCCCGGATTGCCTTGATCTGGTTTTCCTGCTTCTGCTGCGCATCGGCAAATTTCAGGGTGATGCCGCGCTTTTCGGCCTGCTGCTTCGTTACTGTCGTTTCGGCAGCGCGCCAGCCGGATTCAGATCCGATCTGCGAGAAGCCGATTGTCAGGGATTTTGCGGAAACGCTCGACGCCAGGCATGCGGTAACAATGGCGGTAGCCGCCCATAGTGCTCTCTTCATCTTAAATCCTCCCAGAGATGATAAGAAAACTGACGGTCGAAGGTTTGGCATATAATCATACTTTTGCAAGACGCAAAATTGCGAAAAATCACGCTTTCGAAACGCGATTCTGCGAGATACTCATTTATCTATATGATTCCACTCGCTATTTAGGATTCTCCCTTGTTTACGATGATGGCACTCTGAAGCCATCTCGTTCTTGACAGTACGTCCCGTTATCCAATAGTCGTATTAATGACGCATCGGATCGTGATCTGATGGGAGGGGTTGGCGCGGTTTCGGGAGACACTGCGCTTCAATATTATCAGACTTATCGGATGGCAGGGCATATGTTGCGAATTCTTCAGGTTGCGAGCTTGTCTGGCGATGTTCAGGTTGTCGCCTGGAGCGGAGATACTCCGCGCGTCGTCAATGGCGTTTCCTCAACCTACGAGCTTGCCCAGAAGGCCATTGCAGCAGGCCTGAGCCTGGCGCAGCAGATCGAAGCACTCGGGCTTGGTGATGAAGTCGACCTCGACGTTGCCGCGCAGAGCGGACGTCTTGGTCTGCCGGTCTCGCATCCCGATCCAGCCCACTTCATCGTCGCCGGCACCGGCCTCACGCATCTCGGTTCCGCCGATGGTCGCGACAAGATGCACAAGGCAGCGCAGTCGGAAGAAAAGCCGACCGATTCCATGCGCATGTTCCTGATGGGCGTCGAGGGCGGCAAGCCGAAGGACGGCGAAGTCGGTGCTCAGCCGGAATGGTTCTACAAGGGCAATGGAACGCAGCTGCGCGCAACCGGCGAAGATCTCGTTTCTCCCTCGTTCGCGCTTGATGGCGGCGAGGAGCCGGAACTGGCGGCGATCTATCTGATCGGCCCCGACGGCACGCCGTTCCGCCTCGGCTTCTGTCTCTCCAACGAATTTTCCGATCACGTGACCGAGAAGGGCAACTATCTCTGGCTTGCCCATTCCAAGCTGCGCCAGGCAGCGCTCGGACCGGAACTTCTGGTCGGCGAGCTGCCTGCTCATGTCGAAGGCACGTCGCGCATCCGTCGTGGTGACGAGGTGATCTTCGAAAAGCCGTTCCTGTCGGGCGAAGCGAACATGTCGCACTCGATCGCCAACCTCGAATACCACAATTTCAAATACGACCTGTTCCGCCAGCCGGGCGATCTGCATGTCCATTTTTTCGGCACGGCGACGCTGTCGGTCTCGCATGGCATCAAGACCGAAGCCGGCGATGTGTTCGAGATCGATGCGGCGCCGTTCAAGCTTCCGCTCGTGAACCGTCTGGCTGTGGCAGCGGAAACGCCTGTCGCGATCAAGGCGCTCTGAGGTGGCCATGACCCCCATTCGTCTCGCTATCGTCGGACTTGGCAAGATTGCCAGGGACCAGCATCTCGGCGCAATCGAAGCGACCGACGGGATCGATCTCGTCGCAGTCGCCAGCCGCAACGCCTCGATCGAGAATGTCGCGTGCTTTGCCGATATTCACGAGCTGCTGGCCTCCGGCGTCGAAATCGACGCCGTCTCTCTTTGTACGCCGCCCCAGGGCCGGTTCGAGCAGGCAAAGGCAGCGCTTGAAGCCGGCAAGCATGTAATGCTCGAAAAGCCCCCGGGTGCGACGCTTTCGGAGGTCTTTGCGCTGGAAACGCTGGCGAGAGAAAAAGGCCTCAGCCTGTTTGCAACATGGCATTCCCGCGCTGCCGCGGCTGTCGAGCCTGCACGGGCGCTGATGGCCGAGCGGACGCTGAAAAGCGTTTCGGTCGAGTGGAAGGAAGATGTTCGCCACTGGCATCCGGGTCAGGCGTGGATCTGGGAGCCGGGCGGTCTCGGCGTATTCGATCCCGGCATCAATGCCCTGTCGATCGTCACGCGGATCATGCCCGAGACGTTCCATCTCGTGCGCTCGGAACTGACCTTCCCGGCCAATCGTGCAGCGCCGATCGCTGCGAGCCTTGCCTTCGAAACGAAAAGCGGCTTGCCTGTGGCGGCCGAATTCGACTGGCGTCAGACGGGTCCGCAGACCTGGGACATCCGGGTCGAGACCGAAGAGGGCACGATCGTCCTCACCCACGGCGGCAGCCGCCTGATCGTCGACGGCGAGGCGCAGATCGTCGAGGAAGATCGCGAATATCGCAATCTGTATCGGGATTTCGTGGCGCTCGTCACCAAGGGTGACAGCGATACGGATTTCTCACCGCTGGTGCATGTGGCGGATGCCTTCATGCTTGGCCGGCGCATTGAAACTGAAGCATTCGAGGACTGAAGATGAGCAATTCGGAAAACGCGCCCTCAAGTGAAATCGCCGAAACCGGAGAGCGCCGCCAGGACGCGCGCAAGCTGCGGTCGCGCGCCTGGTTCGACAATCCTGACAATGTCGACATGACCGCGCTCTATCTCGAGCGCTACATGAACTTCGGTCTCAGCCAGGCCGAACTTCAGTCGGACCGGCCGATCATCGGCATCGCCCAGACCGGTTCGGACCTGTCGCCGTGCAACCGCCACCATCTGGAGCTTGCCAACCGTCTGCGTGAAGGTATTCGCGAAGCGGGCGGCATCGCCATCGAATTTCCGGTGCATCCGATCCAGGAAACCGGCAAGCGCCCGACCGCGGGCCTTGACCGCAACCTAGCCTATCTCGGCCTTGTCGAAGTTCTCTACGGTTACCCGCTCGATGGCGTCGTGCTGACGATCGGCTGCGACAAGACCACGCCAGCCTGTCTTATGGCTGCTGCCACCGTCAACATTCCAGCCATCGCCCTGTCGGTCGGCCCGATGCTGAACGGCTGGTTCCGCGGTGAACGCACCGGTTCCGGCACGATCGTCTGGAAGGCACGCGAACTTCTGGCCAAGGGCGAAATCGATTACGCGGGCTTTGTGAAGCTTGTCGCGTCTTCGGCACCATCCACCGGCTATTGCAACACAATGGGCACGGCAACGACGATGAATTCGCTGGCCGAAGCGCTGGGCATGCAGCTGCCGGGTTCGGCCGCCATCCCGGCTCCTTACCGTGACCGCCAGGAAGTTTCCTATCTCACCGGCCTTCGCATTGTCGAAATGGTCAGGGAAGACCTGAAGCCTTCCGACATCCTGACCAAGGACGCTTTCATCAACGCCATCCGCGTCAACTCGGCGATCGGCGGCTCGACCAATGCGCCGATCCACTTGAACGCGCTCGCCCGCCATACCGGCGTGGAACTGACGGTCGACGACTGGCAGACCTATGGCGAGGAAGTTCCGCTTCTGGTCAATCTGCAGCCAGCCGGCGAATATCTCGGTGAAGACTATTACCATGCCGGCGGCGTTCCGGCTGTTGTCAACCAGCTGATGACGCAGGGCCTCATCAACGAAGATGCGATGACGGTGAACGGTAAGACGATCGGCGACAACTGTCGCGGTGCGATCATCGAGGACGACAAGGTCATCAAGCGTTACGACGAACCGCTGAAGGCACGCGCCGGCTTCCGCGTTCTGCGCGGCAACCTGTTCTCTTCCGCAATCATGAAGACCAGCGTTATCTCGCCTGAGTTCCGCGAGCGTTACCTCTCCAATCCGAACGATCCGGAAGCCTTCGAAGGCCGTGCGATCGTGTTCGACGGTCCGGAAGATTATCACCACCGCATCGACGATCCATCGCTCGAGATCGACGAGCATTCGGTTCTCTTCATGCGCGGTGCCGGTCCGATCGGTTATCCGGGCGCTGCCGAAGTGGTCAACATGCGCGCTCCCGATTACCTTCTGAAACGGGGTATCAGCTCGCTCGCCTGTATCGGTGATGGACGCCAGTCCGGCACGTCGGGCAGCCCGTCGATCCTCAACGCGTCTCCGGAAGCGGCAGCAGGTGGTGGTCTCGCACTTTTGAAGACCGGCGACCGTGTGCGCATCGATCTCGGTCGCGGCGAAGCCAACATCCTGATTTCGGATGATGAGCTTGCACAACGTCGAAGCACTCTGGACGCCGAGGGCGGCTATCGCTATCCGAAGCACCAGACGCCGTGGCAGGAAATTCAGCGCGGCATCGTCGGGCAGATGGAAACCGGTGCGGTTCTCGAACCGGCTGTCAAATACCAGCGCATTGCGCAGACCGAAGGTCTGCCGCGCGACAATCACTGACCTGAAAAAGGTCGTGAGGGGAGGCGGGGAGCCTCTCCCGGATAATACGGCAGCTTAATTGTGAGCTGCTTGAAACGGAGGAGTTACTTATGAAAATTTTGAAACTCATGACCACGGTTGCAATTTTCGCAGGTGTCGCGCTCGCGTCGCCTGTGTTTGCTGCAGACAAGGGTCTCGTCGGCGTCGCGATGCCGACCAAGTCTTCTGCCCGCTGGATCGCCGATGGCGACAACATGGTCAAGGTTCTGAAGGAACGTGGCTATGACGTGGACCTTCAGTACGCTGAAGACGATATCCCGAACCAGCTGTCGCAGATCGAAAACATGGTCACCAAGGGTGCCAAGGTTCTCGTGATTGCATCGATCGACGGCACGACGCTGTCCGACGTTCTGCAGCAGGCTGCCGATCAGAAGATCAAGGTCATTGCCTATGACCGCCTCATCCGCGAAACACCGAATGTCGACTACTACGCGACCTTCGACAACTTCCAGGTCGGCGTTCAGCAGGCAACCTCGCTGGTAAAGGGTCTCAAGGCCGATACCGAAAAGGGCCCGTTCAACATCGAACTGTTCGGCGGTTCGCCGGACGACAACAACGCCTTCTTCTTCTATAACGGTGCGATGAGCGTCCTTCAGCCGCTGATCGACAAGGGCACGCTCAAGGTCGGCTCCGGCCAGACCGGCATGGACAAGGTCGCGACCCTTCGTTGGGATCCGGCAACTGCCCAGTCTCGCATGGACGCCATCCTGTCCTCGACCTATTCCGACAAGAAGCTGAACGGCGTTCTGTCTCCCTATGACGGTATCTCGCTCGGCATCATCTCGTCGCTGAAGGGCGTAGGCTACGGTTCCGGCGACATGCCGATGCCGATCGTCTCCGGTCAGGACGCGGAAGTGCCTTCGGTCAAGTCGATCATCGCCGGCGAACAGTATTCGACGATCTACAAGGACACGCGCGAACTCGCGAAGGTTACTGTTGATATGGTCGACGCTGCCATGAACGGCAAGGAACCGGTTGTCACCGACACCAAGACCTATGACAACGGCAAGAAGGTCGTCCCGTCCTACCTGCTGAAGCCAGTTGTCGTCGACAAGACGAACTGGAAGGTCCTCGTCGATACCGGCTACTACCAGGAATCGCAGCTCAAGTAAGTCTCTGGCCGCGCGGCGCAAGCGTCGCGCGGCTTCCTATTCCAGGAGTTCTCATGCTTGATCCTGTATTGTCGGCGGACAAACCGCCTATTTTGGAAATGCGCGGCATTTCAAAAAGTTTTGGCGCCGTTAAGGCGCTTTCGGACGTCAGCTTTACCGTCAAGGAAGGCGAGATTCACGCCCTTGTCGGCGAGAACGGTGCCGGCAAGTCGACGCTGATGAAGGTGCTTTCGGGCGTGTACCCGCATGGTTCCTACGAAGGCTCGATCCTGTTCGACGGCGAGGAACGCCACTTCCGCGACATCAACGATTCCGAAAAGCTCGGTATCATCATCATTCACCAGGAGCTCGCGCTCATCCCGCTGATGTCGATTGCCGAGAACATCTTTCTCGCGAACGCGCCATCCAAGTACGGAGTGATCGACCGCGATGCTCGCTACATCCGCACCAAGGCCCTGCTCGCCAAGGTCGGTCTCGTTGCCGAGGTGCCCGAAACCCTCATCACCAACCTCGGTGTCGGCAAGCAGCAGCTGGTCGAGATCGCCAAGGCACTGTCCAAGGACGTGCGCCTGCTGATCCTCGACGAGCCGACCGCTTCGCTCAACGAAACCGACAGCGCAGCCCTGCTCGAACTCCTCAAGGAATTTCGCCGCAACGGCATTACCTCGATCATGATCAGCCACAAGCTGAACGAGATCTCGGAAGTTGCGGACCGCATCACCGTGCTGCGCGACGGTCGTACGGTCGGCACGCTTGACTGTCACGAAGGTCCGGTCGACGAGGACGAGATCGTCCGTCGCATGGTCGATCGCGATCTCGAAAGCCGTTACCCGAAGCGCGAGCCGAAGATCGGCGAGGTGATCTTCGAGGTCGACGACTGGTCCGTCCATCATCCGCAGCATTCGCACCGCAAGGTGGTCAAGAACGTGTCCATGAAGGTTCGGGCCGGCGAAGTCGTCGGCATTTCCGGCCTGATGGGATCCGGCCGCACCGAGTTCGCGATGAGCGTGTTCGGTCGCGCCTATGGCCGCGATATTTCCGGCACCGTGAAGATCCATGGCAAACCTGCGGATACCTCGGACGTGCACCGGGCGATCAAGGCGGGCCTCGCCTATGTCACCGAAGACCGCAAGCATCTCGGGCTGATCCTGTCTGAGGACATCCGCAAGAATGTCTCGCTCGCGCACCTGGGCGGCGTTTCGTCACGCGGCGTGATCGACGACATCCGCGAAATGAAGGTTGCCCAGGAATTCCGCGACCGTATGCGGATCCGCAGCCATAACGTCTACCAGGAAACCGGCAAGCTTTCCGGCGGCAACCAGCAAAAGGTCGTGCTGTCGAAATGGCTGTTCACCAACCCGGACATCCTGATCCTGGACGAACCCACACGCGGCATCGATGTCGGCGCCAAGTACGAAATCTATTCCATCATCAACGAACTTGCGGATGCCGGTAAGGCAGTCATCGTGATCTCGTCCGAAATGCCCGAGCTCATCGGCATCTGCGACAGGATTATGGTCATGCACGAGGGCGAATTTGTCGGCGAAGTCGCCGGCGAAGAGGCAACGCAGGAAAATATCATGCGCGCTATCATGCGCCGCAAGGGGAGATAATTATGAGCACTCCGCAGGAAGCAATTACCGCTCCCAAGGCGGCGACAGGTTTCTGGAAGGAAAATCTTCGTGACTACGGGATGCTGATCTCGCTGGTCGTGATTGTCATCTTCTTCCAGGTCGCAACGGGGGGCGTTCTGCTGAAGCCGCTCAACATCACCAACATCGTTCTCCAGAACAGCTATATCGTCATCATGGCGCTCGGCATGCTGATGGTGATCGTGACCGGCCACATCGACCTTTCGGTCGGTTCGGTCGCCGGTTTCGTCGGCGCGGTCGCGGCGATGCTGATGGTGCAGTACAGCTTCGACTTTGTCACGGCGAGCATCATCTGCCTCGTGCTCGGTGGCGTGATCGGCGCAATGCAGGGCTATTTCGTCGCCTATTTCAGGATTCCGTCCTTCATCGTGACGCTTGCCGGCATGCTGGTCTTCCGCGGGTTCATGATCGCGGTCCTTAGCGGCCGGTCGATCGGTCCCTTCGATCCGACCTTCCAGAAGTTGTCTTCCGGCTTCATCCCGGAACTGATCTCCTCGACGGGCGGCCTTTATCTGACGTCCTTCATCATCGGCCTGGTACTGGCCGCCCTGATGGTCTGGCAGAACTTCAGAAGCCGCGCACGGCGTGTCGAGCATGGCGTCGAATCCGAACCGATGGCTTTCTTCATCGGCAAGAACATCCTTGTCAT
Source organism: Rhizobium sp. CFBP 13726 (assembly GCF_014841925.1). Classification (NCBI taxonomy): domain Bacteria; kingdom Pseudomonadati; phylum Pseudomonadota; class Alphaproteobacteria; order Hyphomicrobiales; family Rhizobiaceae; genus Rhizobium; species Rhizobium sp. CFBP 13726. Next base: position 1,371,800 of record NZ_JACYUU010000002.1, on the reverse strand, counting down.
GGCTGCCATCGGCTATGTCGCCTACCTGATCTCGTCGCACCGCGGCCTGCCCAACGTGCTGATCATCATGGCCGTGCTGATCGTCGCCTACGGCTTCTTCACCAACCGCACGATCATCGGACGGCAGATCTATGCGGTCGGTGGCAATGCCCGCGCAGCCGAGCTGTCCGGCATCAAGACCGTGCGTCTGGTGTTCTGGACCTTCGTCAACATGGGTGTGCTTGCAGCGCTTGGCGGCCTCGTCGTTGCCGCTCGCCTCAACAGCGCGACCCCGAAGGCCGGCACGGGCTTCGAGCTCGACGTCATCGCGGCCTGCTTCATCGGCGGCGCCTCGGCTTACGGCGGCGTTGGCAAGGTCACGGGTGCCGTGATCGGCGCCTTCCTGATGGGTGTTATGAACAACGGCATGTCGATCCTCGGCATCGGCATCGACTATCAGCAGGTCATCAAGGGTCTGGTTCTGCTCGGCGCCGTCTGCGTCGACGTCTACAACCAGCGCCGTTGAACCCTCATCACAGAGAGACAGCGAAAGGCGGGAGCTTCAGCTTCCGCCTTTTTTATTGCGACGCCGATGCGCTAAACCCTTATTGAAAGTAGGCGAGCGCCTACGTAATGAGGGCGGCAACACAGACATATTATTGCCGCGATCGGGTCGCCTTAGCTGCCCGGCTCGTTCGGGGAGAAATCCCCGGCAATGCTTCAACAACCGGCATGACCATTGATGTCCACAGATCAGCAGAAGACCGGCCTCCGCGAGACGTTTGAAAACTATCGCGGCTATCTCGTTCCCTTCATCATCCTCGTGGTCTTCGGCTTCACGACGTTTGCGATCTATGATCTCACCACCGAAGTCAGTTACGACGACGTGCTTGCAGCGCTTGCCGCCACGAAGGCATCGTCCATCCTTCTCGCGATCTTCTTCACCGCGCTGAGTTTCGTTGCCCTGACCGGATACGACCTCAACGCACTCTCCTATATCGGCAAAAAGCTGCCACCGGTGCCGGTCGCCATGACCGCGTTCAGCGCCTATGCGGTTGGCAACACAGCCGGCTTCGGTGCCTTGAGCGGCGGCGCGATCCGATTCCGCGGTTACTCGCGGCTCGGCCTCAGCCCCGACGATATCGGCCGGGTGATCGCCTTTGTCACGCTCGCCTTCGGTATCGGCCTGCTAGGGGTGACTGCGATCGCATCGCTTGTCACGGCGCCTCGGATCGGCAGCCTGCTCGGCATCGGCGAGGGCTGGGTGCGCGGCATTGCGGTTGCGATCATCGTGGTGCTCTCAGCGCTTGTCGTTGCCGGCTGGAATGGCCGCGAAGTGGCATTGGGCAGGCTGAAGCTGCGGCTTCCCGATACGAAAACCTCGTCGCAGCAGTTCCTGATCACGGCGCTCGATATCGCAGCCTCGGCGTCGGTTCTTTACGTGCTTCTGCCGCAGACGGATATCGGCTGGCCGTCGTTCCTGGCGATCTATGCCACGGCTGTCGGTGCCGGCGTTCTCAGCCACGTTCCGGCGGGGCTGGGCGTGTTCGAGACGATCATCGTTGCGGCGCTCGGAAGCACTGTCGATATCGATCAGGTTCTCGGCAGCCTTGTTCTCTACCGGGTCATCTATCACGTCCTGCCGCTTCTGGTCGCGACGCTCTTCGTGATCGGCATGGAGGTGCAGCAGCTTTCCAATCATCCGGTCGCCTCGACGCTGCGCAAGCTGGAATTCCGTCTGGCGCCCCTGCTGCTTGCCGCATTCGCGATGATCGCTGGTGCCATGCTGGTATTTTCGGGCGTTACACCGACGCCGGATTCGGATCTGGATTTCCTCTACAACTATCTGCCGCTGCCGGTCGTTGAAGGCGCGCATTTTCTGTCCAGCATTCTCGGCATCGTGCTTTTCGCGTCCGCCCGCGGTGTCAGCCAGAGGCTGGACGGTGCGTGGTGGACGGCAACGGCTTGTTCCGCGCTGGCTTTGCTGCTCGCCTTCGTGCGTGCGGTCGCGGTGTTTGAAGCGATCTTTCTCGTCATTCTGCTCGCCGGCCTGTTGCTCAGCGCCCGGCAGTTCACCCGTCCGGCGTCACTCCTCCGGCAGGTGCTGACGCCTGCCTGGGTCGTGGCGATGCTGGTGCTGGTGGCGGCAGCGATAACAGTTCTTCTGTTCGTCTATCGCGAGGTGGATTACAGCCGCGAGCTCTGGTGGCAGTTCGAGTTTTCGGCAGAAGCGCCGCGTGGGCTTCGCGCGATCCTGGGTGTGGCGATCGTTGCGGGCACGATCGCGATTGCCAGCCTGTTGCGCCCGGCTGCGACCCGCACGGCACACTCCACGCCGGAGGAGCTGGAGCGGGCGGTCTCGATCGTTCGGCAGCAGGACGTCGCCGACGCGAATGTTGTGCGCATGGCCGATAAGCGGCTGATGTTTTCCACAAACGGCAAGGCTTTCATCATGTACGGCATTCAGGGTCGTTCCTGGATCGCCTTGTTCGATCCGGTCGGCCCGGCAGAGGAAATCCCCGAACTGGTCTGGAGCTTCGTGGAAGAGGCGAGGGCCCAGGGCGGACGGGCCGTGTTCTACCAGATTTCGCCGGCACTTCTGCCTTACTGCGCCGATGCCGGCATGCGGGCCGTCAAGCTTGGAGAACTGGCGATCGTCGATCTGGAGCGTTTCGATCTCAAGGGAAGCCGTCTCGCGGGTCTGCGTCAGGCCGTCAACAAGGGGCTTCGCGAGGGGCTCGAATTCGACGTTATCGAGCAGGCGGATGTGATGGGCTCGATCGAGGATCTGCGCCGGGTGTCCGATACCTGGCTCGCCGCCCACGAGACACGCGAGAAGACGTTTTCGCTCGGTGCCTTCCAGGATGCCTATGTGGCATCCCAGCCGGTGGCGGTGCTGCGCACGCAGGGAAAGATCGTCGCCTTTGCAACGCTGTCGCTGACGGAGACGAAGCAGGAGGCAACCGTCGACCTTATGCGGTTTGCGCCGGATGCGCCGAGAGGCTCGATGGATTTCCTGTTCGTCCGCTGCATGGAATATCTGCAGGCCGCCGGCTACCGGACCTTCAACCTCGGCATGGCGCCGCTTTCCGGCATGGCACAGAGGGAAGCCGCCCCTGTCTGGGACCGGATCGGCAGCGTGATCTTCGAACACGGCGAGCGCTTCTACAATTTCAAAGGCCTGAAGGCATTCAAAACCAAGTTTCACCCGCACTGGGAACCCCGCTATCTGGCGGTGGCAAGCGTCAGTCCTGCCATTGCGATGGTCGATGCGACGCTGCTGATTGGTGGGGGCTTGAGAGGAGTGGTCGGAAAATGATGATGCTGTCCCGAATTCTCGCCGTCGGCATTCTGCTGGCCGGCACCGGCCTTGCCTCCGCCCAGCAGCCTGCTTCAGAGCAAACCGGTTCGCAGACCGATGACTACAAGACCGGAATGATCGCTTCGCCGCACATCTATATGCCCGGCGACAAGGATCTGAAGGCGATGGTCTTCCTGATCTCGAAGGGCGCAGGCTGGGGGGCCGAGGAAGAGAGCCAAGCCAAGGCGCTTGTCGATCAGGGGGCGGCGGTGGTCGGTATCGATTACCCGTCCTACATCGCGTCGCTTGCCAAGGATGACGGCGACTGCATCTACATGGTCTCCGATATCGAAGACCTGTCGCAGCAGGTGCAGCGGCGGATCGGCAATGCCAGTTACCGGCATCCGATCATCGCCGGCATCGGGGATGGCGCAGCACTTGCTCTCGGCATGATCGCGCAGAGCCCGTTTGCGACAATCTCGAAAGCCATCGCGGTCGATCCGACGGCCGGCATTCCGCTGGGAAAGGTGCTCTGCACGCCTGCGACCAAGGACAAAGCCGGCGACCGGACGATCTATGGCTTTACCGATGGAAAGCTGCCGGCGGATGTGACGATCGGCTTGACCGATGCGGCCGATGCCGCCGGCAAGGATCATGCCGCTAGTCTCAAGGCCGGGTGGCCGGATGTCGATCTCACGGATGTATCCGGCCCTGCAACGACAGCGCTTGCCGACCTTCTGAAGACTGCGATCGAAGGTGACGGCAATAGCGATCAGCTCGACCTGCCGGTGACGGTCCTGGAAACGAAACCGACGCTCGATACCATGGCCGTGGTCTATTCCGGCGATGGCGGATGGCGCGATATCGACAGCGAGCTCGGCGGTTATCTACAGGCCCAGGGCGTGCCCGTCGTCGGGGTGGATTCGCTTCGCTATTTCTGGGCGGAACGCACGCCGAAGGAAACGGCGGATGATCTCGTCAAGATCATCGATACCTACCGGCGCCAATGGAATGTGAAGAACGTCGTGCTGATCGGCTATTCCTTCGGTGCCGACATCCTGCCGGCGACGTTCAACGTTCTGCCGGCTGCGACCAAATCGCGGATCAAACAGATTTCGCTGCTGGCGCTCTCGAGAGAGGTCGATTTCGAGATTTCCGTCACCGGCTGGCTTGGTGTTGCCGGCGATGGCAAGAACGGCGACAGCATTTCCGATATCGCCAAGATCGATCCGCGTGTCGTCCAGTGCCTCTATGGTACCGATGAGGACGACGATCCGTGCCCGACGCTGAAACCGCAGGGTATCGAGACGGTCGGCATCGAAGGCGGACACCATTTCGATGAAGATTACGAGGGGCTTGGAAAGCTCATTCTTGATAGCCTCCACAAGCGGCTGAACAAGTAGAAGCCGTTTTCCCGCGAAGAAATCACCTTCCCGTGAGCTGGTTCGTGAGATGGGGCTTGATTTCTGCGGCTCCCAAGATAAATCTCAGCGCACCAGGACCGGGCCCCTCTGGCAGTTCGCAGGAACTGTGATGTCGGACTGGATTGTTCAACTTCAGGTGCCTGGTGTTTGTGGGGTCGTCACTCGACCTTGACGGCAATCGAATGGATAGCGGTGAATTTCCGCCCGTAATTCGTCGCCCCTCTCCACGACATGGGTGCTCCGTATTGAAAGATCGGGTACCAAATGATGGAATTCTTTACGCCGGAGGCACTGTCCGCCCTCGCGCAAGTAATCATGATCGACCTTGTTCTGGCGGGTGACAACGCAATCGTCATCGGCCTCGCCGCCGCCGGACTGCCCAAGGATCAGCGCGCCAAGGCGATCCTGATCGGTATCATTGCCGCCACCGTGCTGCGTATCGGTTTTGCGCTTGCCACGACCCAGCTTCTGCAGATCGTCGGCCTGCTTCTTGCCGGTGGTGTCCTGCTTCTGTGGGTCTGCTGGAAGATGTGGCGCGAGCTGCGCACCCCGCACAGCCATGAGGACGATGCCGAAAATGTCGTCTCGAAGGCCGTCGAGGAAGGCGAGAACGCGTCCGTCAGCGGTGCGCCACGCAAGACCTTCGCCCAGGCTGCCTGGCAGATCGTCATCGCCGACGTTTCCATGTCGCTCGACAACGTTCTGGCCGTTGCCGGTGCCGCACACGAACATCCCGAAGTGCTGATCTTCGGCCTCATTCTTTCGATCGCCTTGATGGGTATCGCGGCAAGCTTCATCGCCCGCCTGCTCAACAAGCATCGCTGGATTGCCTATGTCGGTCTGGTCGTCATCCTCTACGTTTCGCTGGAGATGATCTACCGCGGCGTTCTGGAAGTCATGCCTTACATCAACGGCTGAGTGCACAAGACCCTGCGGCGGTTTTTCCGCCGCGGGGTCCCTCAGGCAAAGCGGGCGCGCAGTCGCGTCAGGCTGGCCTGAACGGGCTTTGAAAGCCCAATGATCGCCCGTCTCGCGGCAGGCTCAACTGTTCTTGCGATGATCATCGCGACAGCCAACAATCCCCCAATCAACAAAGCCAGAATGGCGAAGCGATTGTCCGACGTGCCGAAATTGGCAAAGGCGGCATAGCCGATATTCTGATGCAGAAGGTAAAGCGGATAGGTCAGCCCGCCGAGCGAGATCGCGAGCCCTCTCTTGATCGGCAGTGTCGGCGCGTAGATCGCGATCGTCACGGCCGCAAGCGCCAGCGGCCCCATCGCGGCCAGGCCCGCGGTATTTCTCCCGAAACCGTACAGGGAAATGAATTCCGGCTCCGTTATGAACGGTGCAGCAATGGCCCAGCCGGCTGCGAGGCTGAGCACTGCAAAGCTTGCCCGGGAGTTTTCCAGTCGCGTCCGAAACAGCGCCAATCCGAAGGCAAAATAGCCTGAATACTGGGTGATCAGCAGTTTCTGCAGCACGACGCTTTGCAGCGCTGTCTCGTTCAGCACCGAAATGGCAAGCCAGACCGTGACGATGAGACGCCAGTGCGACTTCAACAGGCCTGTTGCGAGAGCGACGAAGATCCAGCCGTAGAAGATGATCTCGTAGGCGATCGTCCAGTATGCTCCGTCGAGGAAGGGTTGGCCGAATACGCGCGACAGGATCACGAGATGGGCCAGCCATTGCCGCACCGTCGGGGCACTGAGCGCCGGGACCGGCCAGATCGACAGGACGACGGCGGTGATGGTGGCGCAGACGACGAATGTCGGCCAGAGCCTTGCAAACCGTCCAGCGGCAAAATCAAAGGCCGATCGACCTTCTGCCGACATCATGATGACGTAGCCGGAGATGGCAAAGAAGATCAGCAGGCCGATATCGAACCACTTGGCTATCGGCGCGAGCTCCGGAAAGCCGATCCCGGCGCCTTCTCCGGTGATCCGCATGCGAAAACCGTAGTGGAAGAACAGGACGAGCAGGGCCGAGACCAGCCGGAGCAGATCGAGGTTCAAGAGCCGCACAGGCTTTGCTTCCGTCATCACAGCCTCCCGGCAACCGCAACATCGCTACAGCGTATCGCGGCCGCGTTGGGAAAGCGTGAATGAGGCCGGCTGCTCTTGCCGCTTTACCGGAATGTGGCTCCCAGCCTCTATCGGGAAGTCCGTTCTCGTCTATAACCGATTGATCGCGGTTATCCGGAGCGGGGGGCTCATGACGGTTTTTCTTTGCAATGCCTGTAGCACATCCTATCCCGATCGTGCCGAACCACCCGCATCTTGCCCCATCTGCCTCGACGACCGGCAATATGTCCCGGCTTCCGGCCAGGCGTGGGTTTCCGCTGAAAAGCTTCCGCAGGGGCATGCCAATAGCTGGCTCGAACTCGAGCCTGGCCTCCTTTCCATCCGTACCGTTCCCGCGTTTGCTATCGGCCAGCGGGCGCTTCTGGTGCAGACACCGTCCGGAAACATTCTCTGGGATTGTATCGCGCTCCTCGACGACGCGACGAAGACGCTGGTCAAATCGCTGGGCGGGTTGAGCGCCATCGCGATCTCCCATCCGCACTATTACTCAACCATGCAGGATTGGGCCGAGGCCTTCGATTGCCCGATCTATATCCACGCTCTGGACAGCCAGTGGATCCAGCGTCCGTCCGATCACGTCCGCCTGTGGGACGAGGATGCGCTCGTCCTGTCTTCTTCCGCGACGCTTGTACATGCCGGCGGTCATTTCGCTGGCGGAACTGTGATGCACTGGACAGCGCCGGATGGAACAGGCGTGCTCTTGGCCGGTGACATTGTGCAGGTGACGCCGGGGGCCGACCGGGTTTCCTTTATGTGGAGCTATCCCAACATGATGCCGCTCAGCGCAGCTGAGGTGGCGGATGTCGCGGAACGGCTGGCGGCCTGGCCGTTCGAGCGGATCTACGGAGCCTTCGCCAAACAGGATATCCGCGGCAACGGCCAGGCGATCGTCGCGCGCTCGGCAAAAGACTATATCGCGCGGATTTCAGCCAGCGCAGGTTGACGCTCGTTCATCCATTCCGCGCTGGCTCTGATACCACCCAGCGGGAAGACGTGGATCTGCTCGATCAAGCTTTGCGGGTTGCGGGCCTTGTAGTCGGCGATTTCAGTCAGGAATTCGGTCGGCTCGTAGGGTACCAGGAGTTTGGAGATGTCCATGGCCCGCTTCTGGATGACGCTGATCGACGGGCCGACACCACAGGTGAGGGCGAATTTGATCAGCGTCTGAAGCTTGGTCGGTCCCGCGACGCCGAGATGGATCGGCATGCGGACGCCGGTTGCGGCGATCCGCTCCGCCCACAGGATCACCGGCCGCGAATCGAAGGCGAACTGGGTGACGATCGCGAGCTTCGCATCGGTGCTTTCGGAATAGATCTGCTTGAACTTCAAGGCTTCGTCGACAAGCTTGGTCGTGCCGTCGAGGTCGATATCCCTGTTGCCTTCGGGATGGCCAGCGACATGCAGACGCTTGAAGCCGTGACGGTCGAAGATGCCGGTCTCGATCAGCTGCAGCGAACTGTTGAGAGCGCCAGCAGGACGCGATAGACCGCCGCCGAGGACGAGCGCCTGGTCCACACCTGCCTCGTTGTGATATCGGCTTACCCAGTCGTCGAGCATGGCGCGGCTCTCGATGCTGCGGGCCGGAATGTGCGGCATGACCTCGAAGCCATCTTCACGCAGCCGTTTGGCCGTCTTCACCATATCGTCGATTGGTGTGCCGTCGATATGGGCGATATAGACCCGGGTGTTTGCGGGCAGCAGCGTCGTGAAGTCGTCGATCTTGGCCGCGGTTCGCGGCATCACCTCGATCGAGTATCCCTCGACCAGGGACTTGAGCGAGGCGGGCTCCGGCGCTTTGTCCTGCTGCCTGCCTCTGAACAAGTTCAACAATGCCATGCCGCTACTCCCACCCTGCCACAATGACGCTCGCCGCTTTCCGGCGAGCTGACAGAGGTTTCTTCTTGCATGACTTCTGATGCGAGAGATTTCTCTCTGCGTCAACTTCAAGCTCAATTCCGTGATAATGCCGACAGCTGCCGGCATTATCAGTGCATCTTAGGCGTTCAAGCGGCCGAGGCAGCCTTCTTCTTAGCAATACGAGCGCGGATCGATTCGACATCGGCGCGCGGCGTCGCCTTGAACAGGGTCTGGGTGTATTCGTGCTTCGGCGCCGAGAACACTTCTTCGCGCGTTCCGTATTCGACCGCCTCGCCGAAATACATTACCATCACCTCGTCGGCGATGTAGCGCACAACGGAAAGGTCGTGGCTGATGAAGACGTAGGTGAGGTTGAACTCGTCCTGCAGGTCGGCCAGCAGGTTCAGAACCTGTGCCTGAACCGAAAGATCGAGCGCCGAGACGGGTTCGTCGAGCACGAGAAGCTTCGGGTTCATCATCAGCGCACGGGCGATCGCGATGCGCTGGCGCTGGCCGCCGGAGAACATGTGCGGATAGCGGTTGTAGTGTTCCGGACCCAAGCCGACCTTGATCAGCATCTCGGTTGCGCGATCGCGCCGCTCGGATGCCGGCATCGAGGTGTTGATCGCCAGCGGTTCGCCCAGAACGTCGCCGATCTTCTGGCGCGGGTTGAGCGAACCATAGGGGTTCTGGAACACGATCTGCACCTTCTGGCGCATTTCTGATGTCAGGTGGCCCGGACGCGTATCCATCTTCTGGCCGTCGATGATCAGTTCGCCGGCCGTCGGTTCGTCGATGAAGGTGATCATGCGGGCAAGCGTGGACTTGCCGCAGCCGCTTTCGCCGACGATTGCCAGCGTCTTGCCGCGTTCCAGCTTGAAGGAGACGCCCTTGACCGCATGCACGGTCTTTTTCGGCTTCATGAAGCCAGCCGGCAGTTCGTAGTCGCGCTTGATGTCGCGCACTTCCAGCATGATGTCGGTGTTGGTCATATCGGTCATGCATTCACTCCCGAAGGCTGGTCCGGATTGCCGTCGAAAAAGGCGGAGACGGTGGTCAGTCGGTCACCCGTCGCGTTTTCCGGCAGGGCTGCGAGAAGCGCCTTGGTATAGTTGCTCTGCGGGTTCTCAAACAGCGAAAGCACGTCGGCTTCCTCCATCTTGCGGCCCTTGTACTGCACCACGACCCGGTCGGCCGTTTCGGCAACCACGCCCATGTCGTGGGTGATCATGATCAGGCCCATGCCGGTGCGGGTCTGCAGGTCCATGATCAGGTCGAGGATCTGCTTCTGGATGGTGACGTCGAGTGCCGTCGTCGGTTCGTCGGCGATCAACAGCTTCGGGTCGCAGGCAATCGCGATGGCGATCATCACGCGCTGACACTGGCCGCCCGACATCTGGTGCGGAAAGCTGTTCAGCCGTTCCGCTGGGTCCGGCAAGCCGACCAGCTTGAACAGTTCGATGGCGCGGGCGCGGCGGGCTTGTCTGTCGAGGCCGAGGTGGATGCGCAGCACTTCCTCGATCTGGAAGCCGACCGTGAAGCAAGGGTTGAGGCTTGCCACCGGCTCCTGGAAGATCATCGCGATATCCTTGCCGATCAGCTTGCGACGATCGGCAGGGCTCAGTTTCTGGAAGTCCTTGCCTTCAAACAGCATGCGGTCGGCGGTGATCTTCGCCGTCCACGGCAGAAGCCCCATGACGGCCAGCATCGAAACGGACTTGCCGGAGCCGCTTTCGCCGACGATGGCGAGCACTTCGCCCTTTTCGACCGTGATCGAGACGCCGTCGACGGCCCGGAACCAGCCGGTCGCGGTTTCGAACTCAACGGTGAGATTGTCGATTTGCAGAAGCGCCATGATCAGGACCTCTTCAGTTTCGGGTCAAGCGCATCGCGCAGGCCGTCGCCCATCAGGTTGATGGCAAGAACGGTGATGAGAATTGCAAGGCCGGGGAAGGTGACGACCCACCAGGCGCGCAGGATGAACTCGCGTGCTTCGGCCAGCATCGTGCCCCATTCGGGCGCCGGCGGCTGTGCGCCCATGCCGAGGAAGCCCAGCGCTGCTGCATCGAGGATCGCGTTCGAGAAGGACAAGGTCGCCTGGACGATGAGCGGTCCGGTGCAGTTCGGCAGGATGGTGCGGAACATCAGACGGATCGGACCGGCGCCGGCGATGCGGGCAGCGGTGACGTAATCCTTCGTCTTCTCTTCCATGACGGCGGCGCGGGTCAGTCGCACGAAATGCGGCTGCAGGGTGAGCGCGATCGCGATCATGCCGTTGGTGAGGCTGGGCCCCAGGATTGCGACCAGAACCAGCGCCAGAAGCAACGACGGAAACGCCAGGATGATGTCCATCAGGCGCATGATCACCGTATCGATCCAGCCGCGATAGTAGCCCGCGATCAGGCCGACGAGAATGCCGCCGAGCAGCGACAGCGTCGTCACGAACAGGCCGATGAACAGCGAATACTGTGCGCCGTAGATCAGGCGCGAAAGAATGTCGCGACCGACAGGGTCTGTTCCGAGAAGAAAGCTCCAGCTGCCGCCTTCGGCCCATACCGGCGGCCGCAGCACGGCGTCACGATACTGTTCGAACGGTGAATGCGGGGCAATCACCGGAGCGAGGACGGCTACGACCACGAGAGCGATGAAAACGAACAGGCCGATGACGGCACCGCGGTTTTCGGAAAAGTAGAACCAGAACTCCTTGAGCATCTGGCGGCGCATCTGCCCGGTCGTGACGATCTCTGGCGTCTTGGCGGTTATTGCATCTGCCATGGGATTTTTCTCCTTCTTATCTCGGCGGATCAGTGGCGGATACGGGGATTGATGAGGCCGTACATGAGGTCGACGATGAGGTTGACCGTCATGATGATCGCCGCGATCAGAAGCAGGCCACCCTGGATGACCGGGTAGTCGCGACGGAAGACGCTATCGACCATCCACTTGCCGATGCCCGGCCAGGAAAAGATCGTCTCGGTCAGGATCGCGCCCGCAAGCATGACGCCGATCTGCAAACCGATGGTGGTGATGACCGGGATCATCGCGTTGCGCAGCGCATGCACGCCGACGACGCGGAACGGCGACAGGCCCTTGGCGCGGGCGGTACGCACGTAGTCTTCGGACAGCACTTCCAGCATGGCCGAGCGGGTCTGGCGGGCGATGACGGCAAGCGGGATGGTGGCAAGCACGATCGACGGCAGCGCCAGATGGCTGATGGCCGAGGAGAAGGCACCCTTTTGCCCGGACAGCAGCGAGTCGATCAGCATGAAGCCGGTGACCTGCGGGAAGTAGAACATAAGCGAGATGCGACCCGAAACCGGGAACCACTGCAACGTGCCGGAAAACAGAATGATCAGCAGCAGGCCCCACCAGAAGATCGGCATCGAATAGCCGACCAGCGCGATGCCCATCAGGCCCTGGTCGAAGATCGAACCCCGCTTCATGGCGGCGATGACGCCGGCGGGAATGCCGAGCGCAACGGCGATGATCATTGCGCAGATGGACAGCTCGACGGTCGCTGGAAACAGCGCCCAGAACTGGTCGAGGATCGGCTTCTTGGAGACGATCGAGGAGCCGAAGTCACCCGTCAGCACGCCGCCGAGATAATCGAAATACTGGATGACCATCGGGCGGTCCATGCCAAGCTGGGCGCTGATCTGCGCATGCCGCTCGGGCGACATGACGCGCTCACCGGACAAGAGCATGACCGGATCGCCCGGCAGGAGCCGGATGAAGGAAAAGGCGATGATCGAGACCCCGAGGAAGGTCGGGATCAGCACGGCGAGGCGCCGCAGTAGCAAACCAAACATTGTAAGCCTTTGTGGAAGGGGCTCCGGTCGATTTCAAACCGTGTCAAGCCACGAACCGAGCCATTTCGGCGTCGCGCCGCATTTTTGGGCGTCTCATAAGAAAATGCCGCGGGAAACGCAACGCTCCCCGCGGCAAAAAGTTGTGATTAGGCTGGATTACTCAGCGATATCGACGGTCTCGAACGTAAAGTCGCCAAGCGGGCTCTGGGTAAAGCCGGTCACACCCTTTGCCATCGGGACGATAGCAAGCGAGTGATCGAGGGTTGCCCAAGGTGCTTCCTTCTTGAAGACGACCTGCGCCTGCTCATAAAGCTTGGTGCGCTCGGCCATGTCGGACGTGACCTTGGCCTTCTTCACCAGTTCGTCGAACTCCTTGTTGCACCACTGAGCGCGGTTGTTGCCGCCGACGGCGTCACAACCCAGCAGGGTGTCGAGGAAGTTGTCCGGGTCACCGTTGTCGCCGGTCCAGCCGAGCATGGCAGCACCGTCGCGGTCCTTTGCCTTCGAACGCTGCAGGTATTCTGCCCATTCGTAGGAAACGATCTCGACCTTGACGCCGATCTTGGCGAAATCGTCCTGGATGATTTCAGCGGCGCGGCGCGCGTTCAGCATGTAGGGACGCGAAACCGGCATCGCCCAGACCTTCATGGAGAGGTCCTTGACGCCAGCATCGGCCAGCATCTTCTTGGCGGCTTCGAGATCGTATGTGTCGTCCTTGACGGAGTTGTTGTAGGACCACATCGTCGGCGGGATCGGGTTGGTTGCAGGCGTTGCCATGCCCTGGAAGACGGCGTCGACGATCGCGTTCTTGTTGATCGCCTTGTTGAGCGCGATGCGCACTTCCGGCTTGTCGAACGGAGCCTGGGTCGTGTTGTAGGCGAGGTAGGCGATGTTGAGGCCTTCCTGCTCCAGAACCTGAAGGTTCGGGTCCGACTTCATCGACTGGACGTCAGCGGCGTTCGGGAAAGGCATCAGGTGGCATTCGCCGGCCTTGAGCTTCTGGTAACGAACGGCAGCGTCGCTGGTGATCGCGAAGACGAGGTCGTCGATCTTCGGCGCGGTGCCCCAGTAGTCGGCGTTCTTCTTGAAGCGTATGATGGCATCCTGCTGGTAGGCGACGAAGGTGAACGGGCCGGTGCCAACCGGGTTCTGGTTCAGCTGTTCCTTCTTGCCGTCCTTGTCGAGGCTGTCTGCGTATTCCTTCGACAGGATCGAAGCGAACGGCATGGCCAAGTTGGCGAGGAAAGGTGCTTCCGGACGGTTCAGGGTCATCTTCACGGTCAGGTCATCGACCTTTTCGATCGACTTGATCAGCTTCGGGAAGCCCATGCCGTCGGCATATTCCCAGGAAGCGCCGTTGATGTACTTGTTCCAGGCGTTCTTCTCGTCGATCTGACGACCGATGGAGAAGAGCACGTCATCGGCATTCAGCGCGCGCGTCGGGGTGAAGAATTCCGTGGTCTGGAACTTCACGTTCGGGCGCAGCTTGAATGTGTAGACGGTGCCGTCGGACGAAATGTCCCAGCTCTCGGCAAGACCGGCTTCCGGCTGCGTCGTGCCAGGCTTGAACTCGAGCAGGCGGTTGTAGATCGGGTGGGCCGAAGCGTCGAACGTCGTGCCGGCGGTGTACATGCCGGGGTCGAAGCCTTCTGGCGAACCTTCGGAGCAATACACGAAGGTCTTGGCGTTCGCAGCGCCTGCGAAAATTGTTGCCGACAGCAGGGCTGTGGCAAGGGCGAGCTTGTATTTCATATCGGTCTCCCAATGACCTTGAGCCGGCTAACTGCCAGGCTAGGCCGTGTTTTGAATTTGATGATACGCTTACGTGCGCGTCAATCCTGCTTGTGTGTCTCACCTCCTGGTCGCAAATCTTTTGTTTGCTGACCGTATTCTTCAGTCTTCGACGGATCTCCGATACCTTTTCGGCACTCAACCCATGTTTTCTCGAATTGACGACGGATTTCCAAGTATTCGGCTTTCATGAGCATGAACTCACGGCGTCGGCCTTATTTACGCAAAATTGTTATCGTCTTCTGCGGTATCCTTGGTCTTCCTGTGACGTCGGGCGCGAGCATAGCGATTATGATGCACTTGTCGAGATACCAAGTTTCACGCGTTGCGTTGCCGAGCACAGCGTGTTGATTTTTTCAGCCGCGCTTATTTTTTAAGCTGCCGGTCCATTGTCATTGGGCGGGAAACGGTTAGGGTTTGGCGCCTTCAGGACCGAATGCTTGATCGAGGCGCATATTATGACGACCGTAAATTCCAATCTTCCCCACATCTTAACTCTTATCGACCGCAAGACCGAGGTTTTCCGGGAGCTGTCCGACCGCGTCTGGGAGACGCCGGAAACCTGCTACATGGAAACCCTGTCCGCGGCAGCGCATCGGGAAATGCTGGAAACGCAAGGGTTCCGGATCACCGATAACGTGGCCGGCATTCCGACCGCGCTGATCGGCGAGGCTGGGGAAGGTGGACCGGTGATTGCCTTTCTCGGGGAGTTCGACGCTCTTGCAGGGTTGAGCCAGAAGGCGGGCGAAACCGCTTACGATCCGATCACTGCCGGCGCAAACGGCCATGGCTGCGGCCATAATCTTCTCGGTTCCGCCTCGCTTCTTGCAGCCACGGCTCTCAAGGATTGGCTCGAAGCCAACGGAACGCCGGGACGCGTGCGCTATTACGGCTGCCCGGCGGAAGAGGGCGGGGCTGCCAAAGCGTTCATGGTGCAGTCCGGTGCGTTTGAAGATGTCGATATCGCCATCAGCTGGCACCCCAGCAATTTCGCAGGCGTCCAGCGCGAGACATCGCTTGCCAATTGCCGTGTCGATTTCACCTTTTCCGGGCGTGCGGCGCATGCCGCGGCGGTTCCGGAACTTGGCCGCAGTGCGCTCGATGCCGTCGAGTTGATGAGTGTCGGCGTCAACTATATGCGCGAGCACATGCCATCCGATTGCCGGATCCACTACGCAGTTCTCGACAGCGGCGGCATTTCGCCAAACGTCGTCCAGGCGCATGCCAAGGTTCGCTATGTCATTCGCGCACCCGAATTGCCGGGCCTGCTGCCTCTGATCGAGCGGGTCAAGAAGGTCGCTGAAGGTGCGGCGCTGATGACCGAAACGAAGGTGGAAAGCACGATCCTTGCCGGCGTTTCCAACCTCGTCGTCAACACGCCGCTGATGGACGCGATGCAGGATGTCTGGGAAAGCCTCGGCCCGCCGCCTTTTGATGCCGCCGACCAGGAATTTGCGGCCAAGATCCGTGCGACGCTGACGCCCGAGGATATCGCGGCGAGCTGGCGCCAGGAGCGGCTTGACGAACGCGATGTTCCGCTGGCGGATTTCGTGCTTCCGGCGCATGGCGAGCTTCGTCAGATGGGCGGCTCGACCGATGTCGGCGATGTCAGCTGGGTGGTGCCGACCGTGCAGGCCTATGGCGCAACGCTTGCCATCGGCACCCAGCTTCATACCTGGCAGGTGGTTGCGCAGGGCAAGAGCGAGCTTGCCCACAAGGGCATGGTGTCGGTTGCCAAAGCGATGGCCGCCACCGGTTTGGCGGCGCTCGAAAGCGAGCAGCTGCGCGAGGCTGCCTGGATGGATCTGAGAAAGCGGCTGAAGGGCCAGGCCTATATCAGCCCGATGCCTGCCGGTACCGAGCCGCCGGTCGCCGCAATGACGGTGAAGTGAACATGTAAGCCGTCGTGTCAACTATTTCGAACGGAGAAGTTCTTGGACAGTGTTTTGCGCTGTCCAAGATTGGCGTTTCGCCGTAAGAATGACGCCAAAATCAGTCAGGTGCAGAGGAGGCCCTTCGTGACGGTACAGCCCAATTCCATGGAAGCCCGCGACAAGGCTTATCACATGCACTCCTACACGAACGCCCGCGCTCTGGAGCGCGACGGTGCGCTGGTGATGGAACGCGGCGAAGGCATCTACGTCTACGACAACAACGGCAAGAAATACATCGAAGGCATGTCCGGCCTCTGGAGCGTCGCTGTCGGCTTTGGTGAAAACCGGCTGGTCGAGGCCGCCACGCGGCAGATGAGCAAGCTGCCCTATTACCATACGTTCACATCGCGGGCGAACGGCCCGTCGATCGAGCTTGCCGAAAAGCTGGTGCAGATGGCGCCGGTGCCGATGTCGAAGGCGTTTTTCACGAACTCGGGTTCGGAAGCCAACGATACGGCCATCAAGATGATCTGGTACCGGTCGAACGCCATGGGCAAGCCGGAGAAGAAAAAGATCATCTCCCGGATCAAGGGCTATCACGGCGTGACCGCCGTTTCCGCGAGCCTGACCGGTCTGCCGAACAACCACCGGTCGTTCGATCTGCCGCTGCCCGGCATCTTCCACACATCCTGCCCGCATTACCGCGCCTTCAAGCTTGAGGGCGAGAGCGAGGCTGCCTTCGTCGAACGGTGTGCCAAGGAACTCGAGGACCTGATCCTGCGCGAAGGCCCCGAAACCGTCGCAGCCTTTATCGGCGAGCCGGTGATGGGTGCTGGCGGCGTGATCGTGCCGCCTGCCGGTTACTGGCCGGCCATCCAGGCCATCCTCAAGAAATACGACATCCTGTTCATCGCCGACGAAGTGATTTGCGGCTTTGGCCGCACCGGCAACATGTTCGGGACGCAGACTTTCGATCTGCAGCCGGATTTCATGACGCTGTCGAAGCAGATCTCCTCGTCCTACCAGCCGATCTCGGCGCTTCTCGTCAACGAGAACGTCTACGCCCCGATCGCGGACGAATCCGCGAAGATCGGCACGTTCGGACACGGCGTCACCGCCGCCGGCCACCCGGTTGCGGCGGCCGTTGCGCTTGAGAATATCGCGATCATCGAAGAGCGCGATCTGGTCGGAAACGTCCGGGCGCTTGCGCCAAAATTCCAGTCGCGCCTGAAGGAACTCGAAGGTCATCCGCTGGCGATCGAAGCGCGTGGCATCGGTCTCATCGGTGCACTCGAACTTGCTCCGCGCGAAGGGTTTGCCACCGGTCAGCTCGGCCCGAAACTGTTTTCGATCATGGTCGAGAAGGGGCTGATCAGCCGTGCGATCGGCGACTCGCTGGCGCTTTGCCCACCTCTCATCATCAATGAGTCACAGCTGGACGTGCTGTTCGACACATTCGAAGCGTCGCTCGACGTGCTGAAAAAGCAGCTCGACGCCTGATGTCATCAGGAGCCGGGCTAACCTTTGTCCGGCTCCGATTGCCCAAAGCGATGGGGTGCATATATTCGCCTCATGCTTGACCTCTTCCATACCTACTGGCCGCACATCCTGTTCGTCTTTTCGCTCGTTGCCGGCACGGCGGCCGCGATCCATGCGGCCATGACGAAGGAAGAGGTGCGCTCGGCGATTGGCTGGGTCGGCATCATCGTCCTGTCGCCCATCATCGGCGCGTCGCTCTATATGCTTGCCGGCGTCAATCGCATCCGCCGAACGGTCATCAGTGATCGCCGCGCGCTGCTGCAGGGCCGCGAGTGGGCGCATTTTGCCTCCTACGACGCGACAGATGCACTGATCATCAAGGATTTTGGTCACCGGTTCCGCGCGATGAAGACGCTGGGAGACCGGGTGACTTCCCATCACCTCACATCCGGAAATTCCATTCTTTCGCTGGATACCGGCGACGCCGCCTATGCCGCCATGCTGGGTGCGATCCGCAAGGCGAAGAAGAGCGTCATTCTGGAAACCTACATCTTCGATCGGGACAGGATCGGACGCCAGTTTGTCGAGGCCCTGATTGCTGCGGTAAAGCGGGGTGTGGAAGTGCGTGTGCTGATCGATGCGGTCGGCGCCCGCTACTCGGTTCCAAGCGTACTCGGCATGCTGCGCGATGGCGGCGTCGGGGTCAGCGTCTTCAACGGCAACGTCATCGTCGGCTTGCGGCTGCCTTACGCAAACCTTCGAACCCACCGCAAGATCCTGGTCGTGGATGGCCGCGTCGCGTTTACCGGCGGCATCAACATCCGCGAAAGTTTCTCGAGCGAATTCAATGGCGATGGGTTTTCGCTCGATACGCATTTCAAGGTTACCGGGCCATTGGTGGCCGACCTTTTTGCCGTTGCCGCCGCCGACTGGCAGTTCACCACGGGCGAGACATTGGAAGATGATGCGTGGGAGCTTGTCGCGCCCGCGGCGGAACCCGGCAAGGCGGTCATCGCCCGGGTCGTTTCGACCGGACCGGACCGTAGCGTCGAGACCAACCACAAGATGCTGATGGGCGCATTTTCCGTCGCCCGGTCATCGATCCGCATCGTGTCGCCCTATTTTCTGCCGGACCGGGAGCTGATTACCGCGCTGGTTACGGCGGCAAGGCGCGGTGTGCGGGTTGATATCGTCGTGCCCGGCGCGAACAACCTGACGCTTGTCGATCGGGCGATGACGGCGCAGTTCGACCAGATGCTGAAGAACTACTGCCGTATCTGGCGGGCAAGCGGCGCCTTCAATCATTCCAAGCTTCTGACCGTCGACAGCCGCTGGTCCTACGTGGGGTCTTCCAATCTCGATCCGCGTTCGCTGCGGCTGAATTTCGAGGTGGATCTGGAAGTGCTGGACGAGGCTTTTGCGCGAACTTTGGAACGAAGGATAGACTTGATGATTTCCTCTTCGACCGAGGTGACGCTTCACAGCCTGAGATCACGGCCGTTTCCCGTTCGCCTGATCGAGAAAGTTCTTTGGTTGGGATCGCCCTATCTTTAAACCGGCAAGACCGAAGCGCGATATCATGCATCAGAAACGTCCCAACCTTCCGGCCAGCATCCTGGCATCGATCAAGGCCCGCAAGAACCGGGGCGAAGGCGTTCATTCCGTGCATGACAGAGACAGCGGCATGCTGATCGCCTCCTACAACGTGCATAAATGCGTCGGCATCGACCGCAAGTTCGATCCGGCCCGTATCGCTCACGTGATCCGCGAAATCGGCGCGGATGTGATTGCTCTGCAGGAGGCGGACAGCCGGTTTGGCGAACGTCGCGGACTGCTTGATCTTGGCTGGATGGAGCGTGAAACGGGGCTGCTTCCGGTGCCGATCTCCGGCGTCGCCAAGGCGCATGGCTGGCACGGCAATGTGATCTTTTTCCGCGAAGGTCTCGTCCGCGACGTGCATCAGGTCAAACTGCCGGGGCTGGAGCCGCGCGGGGCGCTGATCACCGAACTCGAGATGAAGGATGGCAGCACACTTCGCGTGATTGCGGCGCATCTTGGTCTTCTCAACCGGTCGCGTCAGCAGCAGGCGCGCATGCTGCTCGACATCGTCGGCTCCCGCGACGAGCATCCGACAGTGCTGATGGGCGATCTCAACGAGTGGCGGCTGGGTGACCGCTCGGCGCTCAACACACTCGCTACCGTATTCGGCCTGCCGCCGGCGGTTCCAAGCTTTCCGTCGCGCCTGCCGGTGCTGGCACTCGATCGGATCATGGCGAACCGGCCGGGCCTGATCGAGAGGGTCGTGACCCATGACACGCCGCTTGCGCGGCTCGCGTCCGACCATCTTCCAATCAAGACGGTGGTGAAACTCGGTGCAACGGCTGAAGGATAGCGGCACTTGTCGGCCGTCGGCATCTTTACGCCTGCAGTATCGGCGAATAGGTTCGGGGTCTCGCCTGTTCGTCCCCAAGGATTTCCCGATGACCGATATTGCTATGATCGAAGCCGCGCGCGGCCGTCTTTCCGGCCATGCCCGCCGCACGCCGCTTCTGTCCTCGTCATTTCTGGATGACATCGCCGGGCGGCGCATCTTCGTGAAACCCGAATGCCTGCAGCAGACCGGCTCGTTCAAGTTCCGTGGCGCGTGGTCGGCAATTTCGTATCTTCCGGCGGACGTTCGCGCGAAGGGCGTTATCGCCTTTTCGTCCGGGAACCATGCGCAGGGCGTGGCGCTGGCGGCCAGGATGCATGGCATTCCGGCCGTCATCATCATGCCCGCCGATGCGCCGCGCATCAAAATTGAAAACACGCGGGCCTACGGCGCCGAAGTGGTGCTCTACGATCGCGCCAGGGAGGATCGTGACGAGATCGGCCGGCAGCTTTCGAGCGAAAGAGGCCTGACCCTCATCAAGCCATTCGACGAGCCGCTTGTCATCGCCGGGCAGGGGACGGCAGGTCTGGAAATCGCCGAACAGGCTGCGGAAGAGGGGATCACGCAGGCCAGTGTTCTGGTGCCGACCGGCGGGGGCGGCTTCATATCCGGGATTTCGCTGGCGCTCGAAGCACGTGCACCGGGCTTTACCGTGCATCCCTGCGAACCTGAAGGCTTTGACGATGTGACCCGTTCGCTTGCGAGCGGAACGATCCAGAAGAACGCCACACAATCGGGTTCGCTCTGCGACGCGATCGTCACGCCGCAGCCTGGCACGATTACCTTTCCGATCATGTCGCGTCTCTGCGGCCCGGGCATAGTGGTGACGGAAGATGAAGCGCTGCATGCGGTGGCGCTTGCCTTCAACCGTCTGAAGATCGTCGTTGAACCGGGCGGCGCGGTTGCGCTGGCGGCAGCGCTTTTCCATGGCGAGAGCCTTGGCGAGACGGTGATTGCGGTCTGCTCAGGCGGCAATATCGACCCGGACGTGTTCCGCCTGGCGCTCGACAGGTTTGCCGCCTGAGGTCTCGTTTTAGGCCGCAGGCATAATAAACCGTTAACCGGCACGTTGGGGCGTTAAGAAAAAAGTATTTTCCAAGGAACGTGGTGCTCAGGAGAAAGTTATCTCTATCAGCTTGGTAGAGTTAAGCTAAACTACATGGGAAGAGACACAAAACCGGGAGGTTCGCATGCAGCCGATCCAGCATCATACTCGGGCATTCCCTCACCGCGCGGCGGGCGTCGTCAGCAGGTGGCAGTGGGTCGCATATGCAGGCCTTGTGACTGCCGCCTTCGTGTTCATCGGTGCAGTCACGCTCGGTATTCTCGCCTGACACGTATCCGAAATTCAAGGTTTCAATAGCAACGAAGCCTTCCGATCCGCGCCCGGATCGGAAGGCTTATTGTTTCAGCCCTGTGTCGTCGGCAGATAGGCTTCGGCCAGTTCCACCCAGAAATTCGTCCCGATCGGCAAGGCGTCGTCGTTAAAGTCGAATTTCGGATGATGGAGCGGGGGATCGTTCTTGGTTCTTGCGGTGCCTAAGAAGAAATAGGTGCCTGGCTTCTCTGCAAGGAAATAACCGAAGTCCTCGGCGCCCATCATCGGCCGTTCGATTTCTGCAAGGTTTTCCGGGCCGACAACCTTCTTCGCCAGGTCCCTGACAAAGTCCGTCTCCGCTTTGTGGTTGACGGTCGCGTCGTAGCCGCGGGTATATTCGATCGTCGCTGTCATGCCGTAGCTTGCCGCCTGGCCAACTGCTACACCGCGGATCCGTTCCTCCAGCTTGTCTCGCACGGCAGGGTCGAAGGACCGGATGGTGATAACCATTTCTGCCCGCTCCGGAATGACATTGCTGGCGATGCCGGCGTTGAATGCGCCGACCGTGACGACGGCCGGATCGAGTGGATGGATGTTGCGGGAAACGACAGTCTGCAGCGCCATGATGATGCTGGCGCCGGCGACGATCGGGTCTGCGGCATCCTGAGGTTCGGCGCCATGGCCGCCGCGGCCGTTGACGACGATACGGCATTCGTCGACCGCCGCCATGATCGGCCCTTCCTTGACGAAGATCTTGCCGAAGGGCAGGCCTGGGTCATTGTGCAGGCCGAAGACGGCGTCGCAGGGAAAGCGATCGAACAGTCCGTCCTCCATCATCAGCCTGGCGCCGCCGAAATTTTCTTCTGCCGGCTGGAAGATCAGATTGAGTGTGCCGTCGAAGTTTTTGCGCTGTGCGAGTATCTTTGCGGCACCCAGAAGCATGGCGGTATGGCCATCGTGACCGCAGGCATGCATGACGCCCTTGTTGAGGCTTGCATAGTCCGCGCCGGTTTCTTCCTCGATCGGAAGCGCGTCGATATCGGCGCGAATGCCGACCGATCGATCGCTCGATCCGTTCTTCAGGGTCGCAACGATGCCGGTCTTGCCGAGGCCGCGGGTGACGGCGTAACCGAATTCCTCAAGCTTTGCCGCGATATAGTCCGAAGTGGTGAATTCTGAGAGGCCAAGTTCGGGATGCTGATGCAGAAAGCGGCGGGTTGCCACAACTTCGCTCATGTCGTTGGTAAACTTGATCGTCATCGTTCCATCACCCTATCTGCCTGCAAACGCGTCCAAGCTGCTCACTCGTATCGTTCACGTTTAGCAGTGCCATCATCGTTCAGGCAAATGAACAGCCTCGCATTCAGCATTTATTCAGGCTGTTGGCCCTAGAGCCGACAATGTCTTACTGCGTGAGCAGATGCGATAGCGATTGATCCACGATTTGCAATATAAGGATCGCTCTCTATCTCATGCTTCGCATCTTAGTTCGTGAAACGAAATTCATTCAGAAGTTCATCCATGTCCCCTGATATTCAGCCTTCGGCTTCTACCCGCGAAACGGAAAGCAAGCAGATCGATCATAACGATTCGATCCGCGCGACGTATTTTACGGCTGATGATCTTCGGCAATGTGGAGAAACGCTGGGTCGGCAAGGTGCAGCCGATCTGCCGGGCTTCATGAAATTCGAGTTTTTCACGCGCCACGCGGAAAACGAGAAGGAAATTCTGAGGGTCTATCGCGCCGCCGCGCAGGATGTCGATGCGGGTGCCTCGATCACGCCTGCCGCGGAATGGCTGCTCGACAACTATTACATCGTCGAGGAAGCAATCCAGGAAGTCCGCCGCGACTTCCCGAAGAAATTCTTCAAGCAGTTGCCGACGACCAAGATCGGCAGCCAGGAAATCCCTCGCGTTCTCTCGCTGGCATGGCTTTATGTGGCGCACACCCACAGCAGCATTTCGCGCGAAACGCTGGCCGAGATGGTCGAGGGTTACCAGACCGACGAGCCGCTGGAGATCGGTGAACTCTGGGCGCTGCCATCGTTCATCCGCTTCGTTCTCATCGAGAACCTCCGCCGCATTGCCAGCCGTGTCGATCGCTCGCGCAACATGCGCCGCCGCGCCAACGATGCCGCCGATGAGATCATCCGTCTCAACGACGAGACTGCCGGTGGTGAGCTTCTGAAGAGCCTCGAAGGCCTCACCGACGACAACACATTTACCAGCCAGTTCCTCTATCGCCTGCGCAATGCCTCGCAAAATTCCGGCTTCGCCATCGAGTGGCTCGAAAAGAGGCTGGTCGCGTCCGGCAAGGCTGTCGAGACCGTGATGCAGGCGGAACAGAGCCGCTTGTCGTCCGGCAACGTGACGATGGGCAACATCATCAAGAGCCTGCGCCTGATCGACGATACGGAATGGAGCGTCTGGTTCGAAGAGGTCTCGCAGATCGACAAGATCTTCCGCGAGCACACGGATTACGAAGCGCTCGATTTCGGCTCGCGCAATGCCTTCCGCAGCCGCATCGAGAAGATCGCGCGCGTGGCCAAGCGCAGCGAAGCCGAGGTGACCCAGGCTGCCGTCGATCTTGCGATCGCAGCACGGGCGCACGATCCGGACGAGCGCGAAACCAATGTCGGCGCCTTTATCGTCGGGCGCCGCCGCAAGGAGCTGGAAACGGCCGTCGGCTACCAGCCGCCGCTTCTGCAGCGGGCTGTGCGCGCCTACCGCAAGCTCGGCTGGTTCGCCATCGGCGGCCCGGTTATGCTTTTAACCTTCGTGGCGCTCGCCATCACCGGCTACTACCTCGTGGCGGCAGCCATTCCGCTGGTGGTCGTGTTCTTCCTGCTTCTGATGTTCGCCCTGCCGGCGTCGGAAGGTGCCACCGGTCTGTTCAATACGGTTGTGACCTATTTCGTCAAACCGGCCCGTCTTGTCGGATACGAATACAAGGAAGGCGTTCCCGAAGAGGCGCGCACGCTGGTCGTGGTGCCCTGCCTGATCGCCGACCGCGACACGGTCGATGAACTCGTCCGCAATCTGGAAGTCCATTATCTGGCCAACCCCAAGGGCGAGATCTATTTCGCCCTCCTCAGCGACTGGCGCGATGCCAAGTTCGAGGAACAGGAAGCCGATCTCGAAATCCTCGAATATGCCAAGCGCGAAATTGCAGCGCTGCATACCCGCTACATGGAAGAGGCGGGAACCCGCTTCTATCTCCTGCACCGCCGCCGCCTGTTCAACCCGAACGAAGGCGCCTGGATGGGATGGGAGCGCAAGCGAGGCAAGCTCCACGAACTCAACCTTCTTCTGCGCGGCGACCGGGATACGACCTATCTCCAGGGCGCCAACATGGTGCCGGAGAATGTCCAGTATGTGATGACGCTCGATGCCGATACGCGCCTGATCCGCGACGCGGTGACCAAGCTGGTCGGCAAGATGCATCACCCGATCAACCGTCCCGTGCTCGATCCTGAAACCCATCAGGTCGTCCGCGGCTATGGTCTCATGCAGCCCCGCGTGACGCCGTCATTGACGACAGGCAAGGAAGCTTCGGTCTTTCAGCGCGTGTTTTCGGTCGGCCGCGGTCTCGATCCGTATGTCTTTGCGGTCTCCGATGTCTATCAGGACCTGACGGCCGAAGGCTCGTTCACCGGCAAGGGTCTCTATCACGTCGACGCGTTCGAGACGTCCCTCAAGGGCCGTATCGAAGAAAACGCCGTCCTCTCGCACGACCTTCTCGAAGGCTCGTTCTCGCGCTGCGCGCTGATCACCGATGTCGAGCTGGTCGAGGATTTCCCGGTTCGCTACGAGGTCGAGGTCTCCCGCCAGCATCGCTGGGCGCGTGGCGACTGGCAGCTCCTGCCGTACATTCTTGAAGCCAAGCGTGGCGTCAGCGCTCTTGGCCGCTGGAAGATGCTCGATAACCTGCGCCGGTCGCTGACCCCGATCGCTTGGTTCTTCGCCTCCATTCTCGGCTGGTACTTCATGGATCCGCTCGGTGCGCTGATCTGGCAGATCCTGCTGATCTTCTCGCTGTTCGTGGCGCCGACCATCTCGCTTCTCACCAACCTTCTTCCGCGCTCCAGCGACAATGTCACGAGCGCCCATTTCTATTCGGTCTGGTCGGATGTGCGCTCCACCAATGCGCAGGTCGCACTGCGCATCGTGTTCATCGCCGATTCCGCCTGCATCATGACCGATGCGATCGCCCGTTCGCTCTATCGCCTGCTCGTCAGCCGCAAGCTGATGCTGGAATGGAAGACCGCGGCCTCGATCCAGTCCGGCGCCCAGGGCAGCCCCACCGATTACTACCGAGCCATGTGGCATGCGCCGGCGATTGCCGTTCTCTCGGTAATCCTTGCGGCACTGCCGGGCGACAACGCGTTCCTGGTCGGCATTCCGTTCGCCATCCTGTGGATCTTCTCGCCGCTGGTTGCCTGGTATGTCAGCCAGTCCGCCGAGACCGAAGACAAGCTGTTCGTACCTGAGAACGTCTCGGTCGAGCTGCGCAAGATCGCGCGGCGGACCTGGCGCTATTTCGAAACCTTCGTCACGGCCGAGCAGAACTACCTGCCGCCTGACAACTACCAGGAAAAGCCAAATCCCTCGATCGCCAAGCGGACGTCTCCGACCAATATCGGCGTCTACCTTCTGTCGATCGTCTCGGCGCGGCATTTCGGCTGGATCTCGTTTACCGAAACGATCGAACGGATCGAGCAGACGCTTGCGACCGTCGAGCGTGCGGACAAGTTCCGCGGCCATATGTACAACTGGTATCACACCGATACCCTGAAGCCTCTGATGCCGCGCTATGTGTCGTCGGTCGACAGCGGCAATTTCGCTGGCCATCTGATCGCCATTTCGTCGGCCTGCCGTGTCTGGGCGGAAGCGCCTTCTGCGCATCTCCAGGGCAATCTCGATGGTCTCGGCGATGTCGTCGGCATTCTCGAAGAAACGCTGAAGTCGCTGCCGGACGATCGCAAGACCGTCCGTCCGCTGCGCCGCCGTCTCGAGGAGCGTATCATCGGCTTCTCAAACGCGCTCGCCGCCGTCAAGCGCGAGCACGAGTTTGCCTCGATCCGCATCATCAACCTGTCGGTGCTTGCCCGCGACATCCAGAAGCTGTCGCACAATCTCGATCATGAGGTGCGTTCCGCGCAGAGCGAGGAAGTGACCAAGTGGGCAGCGTCGCTGGTTGCCGTCTGCGAAGCGCATATCGGCGACAGCACGTTCGACAACGGCAATATCGAGGAACTGCGAGACCGTCTCGCCGTGTTGCGTGACCGTGCCCGCAAGATCGCCTTCGGGATGGATTTCAAGTTCCTGTTCCGCAAGGACCGCCGCCTTCTGTCGATCGGCTACCGGGTCGAAAGCAACGAGGTCGACGAGGCCTGCTACGACCTTCTCGCGTCCGAAGCGCGTCTGACCAGCCTGTTCGGGATTGCCAAGGGTGATCTGCCCACGGAACACTGGTACAAGCTTGGCCGTCACGTCGTGCCGATCGGCGCGCGCGGTGCGCTCGTCTCTTGGTCGGGTTCAATGTTCGAATACCTGATGCCGCCGCTCGTCATGCAGGAGCGTCAGGGTGGTATCCTCAACCAGACCAACAATCTGATCGTCAAGGAACAGATGAACCACGGCCGCCGTCTCGGCACGCCATGGGGCATTTCGGAAGCCGCGTTCAACGCGCTCGATCATCAGATGCACTATCAGTACACCAACTTCGGTGTGCCGACGCTGGGTCTGAAGCGCGGTCTCGGCCAGAATGCCGTTATCGCACCCTATGCCTCGATACTCGCCAGCCAGTACGATCCGATCGCGGCCGTCGAAAACCTCAACGAGTTGCGCAAGCTTGGCGCACTCGGCATCTACGGCTTCCACGATGCGGTCGACTTCACGCCGACCCGTGTGCCGGAAGGCAAGCGCTGTGCGGTCGTCTACAACTACTATGCCCACCACCATGGCATGTCGATTGCAGCCGTTGCCAACGTCGTCATGAACGGCCTGCTGCGCGAACTCTTCCATGCCGATCCTGTAATCGAGGCGGCGGAACTGCTGCTTCAGGAAAAGGCACCGCGCGACATTCCAGTGATGAGCGCCAAGCACGAGGAAAAGCCAGGTACCGGCGGCGGCGAACTGCTGCGTCCGGAAATCCGCACGGTCACCAACCCGGCCACCAAGGACCGCGAACTGGTTCTGCTCTCCAACGGCCATTACTCGCTGATGCTGACGGCGACCGGTTCCGGCTATTCGCGCTGGAACAACCTTTCGGTTTCCCGCTGGAAGGCGGATCCGACCGAAGACCGCTGGGGGCAGTTCATCTTCCTGCGCGACACGACATCCGGCGAGTGGTGGTCCACCACGGCCGAACCGCGCCGCGCCGAAGGCGAGCAGACCAAGACGGTGTTCGGTGACGAAAAGGCCGAATTCCACAAGACGGTCGGCGAACTGACCAGCACGGTCGAAGTCATCGTCGGCACCGAACACGATGCCGAAGGCCGTCGCGTGACGTTGCTCAACATGGGCGACGAGGACCGCTTCATCGAAGTGACCTCCTACATGGAGCCTGTGATTGCCGGCGACGATGGCGACAGTGGCCATCCCGTGTTCTCACGCATGTTTATCCGCACCGAGATCGGCAAGCGTGGCGACGTCATCCGCGCCTGGCGCAACAAGCGCGACCTCAGCGATCCCGACATGATCGTGGCACATCTTGCCGCCGACAATGCCGGGTCTTCGCGACCGACCGAATACGAGACAGACCGTCGCAAGTTCCTCGGCCGGGGTCGCACGCTGTCGGAAGCAGCCGCTTTCGATCCGGGTGCGTCGCTGTCGAATACCGACGGCTTTACGCTCGATCCGATCTTGTCGCTGCGCCGCACGGTTCGTGTGCCGGCGGGCAAGAAGGTCAGCGTTATCTTCTGGACGATCGCCGCGCCACGGCGCGAGGATCTCGACAAGGCGATCGAACATTATCGTCATGCCGAAACCTTCCAGAACGAACTGACCCAGGCCTGGACCCGGACGCAGGTGCAGATGCGCCATCTCGGCGTCACTTCGCAGGATGCCGCGGCCTTCCAGCATCTCGCCCGCTATCTGGTCTATCCGGACATGCAGCTTCGGGCCGATCAGCCGACGCTGAAGGCCGGCATGCAGGCACAGTCGGGGCTGTGGCCGTCGGCGGTGTCCGGCGACCTGCCGATCTTCACGCTGCGCATCAATGACGAAAACGACATGCCGGTTGCCAAGGAAGCTATCCTTGCCCAGCAGTACCTGCGCTCGCGCGGCGTCGTGTCCGATCTCGTCATCTTCAACGAGCGGGCCGCAGACGGTGCGCAGGATGTGCAGACGTCGATCGAACACATGTCTGCCCGCATGGGCCAGGAAGGTGGACGCCAGCATGTCTTCACGCTGCGCCGCGACCTGATCGAAGGCGCCGGTGCCGATGGTCTGATTGCCGCGTCCCGCGTCGTGCTTCATGCGCGCAACGGCCGCATCAGCGACCAGTTGAACCGGACCAGCACGATCTTCGCCCCGCCGAAGGATCAGGAGATCGAAGTAGATCGCCGTCCGCTGCTGAATGGCGAGATCTATTCCGCTCCCGTCGAGACCAGCGAAGGTCCGGCCGGCGTCGAATTCTGGAACGGTTTTGGCGGCTTCTCCGCAGATGGCAGCGAATATGTCGTGCGCCTCAACGGCGGCCAGTCGACGCCGCATCCGTGGATCAACGTCATCTCCAACGACAATTTCGGCTTCCACGTTTCCGCGGAAGGCGCAGGCTTTACCTGGGCGCAGAACTCGCGCGACTACCAGATGACGCCGTGGACCAACGATCTCGTCATCAACCGTCCCGGTGAAGGCTTCTACGTGGCCGATATCGACAAGGGCACCGTGGTCACGCCGTTCGCGGCTCTGTCGCGTCGTCCAGAAACCGTGTTCGAAACCCGTCACGGCCTCGGCTATTCGGTGTTCTCGACCGAGGAAGATGGCGTCAAGCTGTCGCTGACCCAGACGGTGGACCGCAACCGGTCCGCAAAGCTTTCGCATATGAAGCTTCGCAACACCGGTTCGGAAACGAAGAAGCTGCGCATCTACGGCTATGTCGAATGGCTGCTGGGCACCAATCCTGCCAAGACCTCGCCATTCATCCTGTCCAGCCGTGACGAGGCGACGGGCACGCTGTTTGCGACCAACCCGTTCAGCATCAACTTCTCGCGCTTTGCCTTCCTCGGCATGCACGAGACACCGTCGGGCTTTACGGCAAGCCGTCGGGAGTTTGTCGGCAAGTTCGGTTCGGTTCAGTTGCCGGCAGCGGTCGTTTCCGGTTCAAGCCTCAGCGGCTCGCTCGATCTCGACGGCGACCCGTGCGGAGCACTTGCCTACGACGTCGAACTGGCGCCGGGCGAAGAGACCGAGGTCACCTTCTTCCTCGGCGATGCTGCAACGAAGCAGGAGGCGGAAAGCCTTGCACTGGCGCTTCGCGGCGACCGGTTCGAGGATATCCTTTCGGAGAACCGCAGCTTCTGGAGCGGTTTCACCGGCCGCCTGAAGATCTCGACGCCGGACAAGTCGCTCGACAACATGGTCAATCACTGGCTGCCCTATCAGGCACTCGGTTGCCGCATCATGGCCCGTACCGCCTTCTACCAGGCATCGGGTGCCTTCGGCTTCCGCGACCAGTTGCAGGATACGCTCGCGTTCCTGCTGCATGAGCCGTCGCTTGCCCGCAAGCAGATCCTCAATGCGGCGTCGCGGCAGTTCCGCGAAGGCGATGTCATGCACTGGTGGCTTCCCAACACCGGCGCCGGCGTTCGCACGACGATCTCCGACGACGTGGTGTGGCTCGCCTACGCGATCCACCAGTATGTCTCGGTGACCGGCGATCTGTCGATGCTCGATGAGAAGCTGCCGTTCCTCACCGGACCGTTGCTGGAAAAGAACAAGCACGACGCCTTTATCCAGCCGGAGATCTCCAACGAGGTAGCCGATCTGTATGAACACGCAGCACGCGCGCTCGATCTCGCTGTTGAGCGGACCGGAGACCTGGATCTTCCGCTCATTCTCGGTGGCGACTGGAACGACGGGATGAACCGTGTCGGCATGGCCGGTCGTGGTCAGAGCGTCTGGCTCGGTTGGTTCCTGGCGGCTGCGCTTCGAAACTTCCTGCCCTATGCGGAAGCCCGCAAGGATCGTTCGCGTGCCGATCGTTGGAGCAAGCATATCGATACGCTGAAGGCTGCGCTGGAATCGGATGGCTGGGACGGTGCGTATTACCGCCGCGGTTATTTCGACGACGGTTCTCCGCTCGGCTCGGCCAAGAGCGACGAATGCCGCATCGATTCGCTCGGCCAGTCCTGGAGTGTGCTGTCTGGCGAAGGCAGGCCGGATCGTTCCGAGCAGGCTATGAACGCGGTCATGGACAAGCTCGTGGACGAGGATGCGGGTATCATCCGCCTCTTCACCCCGCCGTTCCAGGACACGCGCAGGGATCCGGGCTACATCAAGGCCTATCCACCCGGCGTGCGTGAAAACGGTGGCCAGTATACCCATGGTGCAATCTGGGTCGTGCTCGCGCTCGCCCGGCTGAAGCGCGGCGACGATGCCTGGAAGTGCTTCCAGATGCTCAACCCGATCAACCATGCGCTTGACCGGGATGCCGCCGAAACCTACCGCGTCGAACCTTACGTGGTTGCAGCCGACGTCTACGGTGCCGGCGACTATCAGAGCCGCGGCGGCTGGACCTGGTATACGGGTTCCGCCGGCTGGCTCTACCGCGCCGCGGTCGAAGGCATTCTCGGCATCCGCCGTGCTGGCGATACGCTGTTTGTCGATCCGGTCCTGCCGAGCGGCTGGGACGGCTTTACCGCCGAACTTACCCTCGATGGTGTCACCCACGAGATTGTGGTCAAGGACGGCAAGGCGTCGATCGGTGGCGTCGCTGTCGATCCGGTCAACGGCTTGAACCTTGCGGCGCCGACGACCAGCGCATTGCCGGCTCCGCCCGCAGAAAGCTGATCCCGCCGGACGTCGAACGTCCTGATGGTATCCCAAACAGAAACCCCGCTTCCAGCAATGGCAGCGGGGTTTTTTGTTGGTTTGTGCCCGGTGAGGAGACGTGTCGGCCGATCCGGGGGAGGGGCGATGTCCTGCTATGATGTCCACGTATCGTGCCAGCCGATCGGGATGCCGCTCACAATGCGCGGCATGGATCCCGGCAGGAACAGGTCGGGACCCAACCCGCGCCGCACGCACTTGGTATGGCAAGCACCTGCAAAGCCGCGTACGCAGAAGATCACGCGAAAAAGCGGTGGTCCCGCATTACCTCACAAAAAACCCCCGCCTCCATTTCTGGAGGCGAGGAGTCTGATGTTCGATCGGTATAAGTGGTCGAGAGCTTAGGCGTGCTCGGCGGGTACCGGGAGCTTGTGGCCTTCCTCGTCCTCGTCGATGACGATGCCGCTGGCGGTGAGGAGCGACGTAAAGCGGCCGCCGCTGCGGCTCAGCTGGTCGTAGGTGCCCATTTCGGCAATCCGCCCACCCTCAAGGAAGATGACCTTGTTTGCGTCGCGGATGGTGGAGAGCCGGTGCGCGATGATGAACGTGGTGCGGTTCTGACGCAGCTTGTCGATCGCCGCCTTCACGCGCTGTTCCGTCTCCACATCAAGCGCCGAGGTTGCTTCGTCGAGAACGAGGATCGGTGCGTTTTTCAGGATCGCACGGGCGATGGCGATACGCTGGCGCTCGCCGCCCGACAGGCGGTTGCCACGCTCGCCGACCGTCGTGTCGTAGCCATTGAGACGCGTTTCGATGAATTCGGCCGCAGCGGCCGCTTCTGCCGCCCGGACGATGTCTTCCCGCGTTGCACCTTCTCGTCCCAGCTGGATGTTGTCGCTGATCGAGCGGTTAAGCAGGCCCGCGTCCTGGAACACGGTCGCGATGGAATGGCGCAGTGACTTGCGGGTGATGGTGCCGATATCGACGCCGTCGATCAAAATCTTGCCCTGCTGCGGATCATAGACCCGCTGGAGGAGATTGATCAGCGTCGTCTTGCCGGCACCGGTCGGGCCGACGATCGCAATCGTTTCCCCCGCTTGCGCGATGAACGATACGTCGTGAACGCCCTGGCTCGTGTTGGAGAAGCCGAAGGAGACGTCGCGGAACTCCACTTCGCCCCGGACCGTATCTCCCAGATCGCGTGCATCCGTCGGTTCGGCGCGCTCCTCGACGGAATCTTCCAGAACGAAGAAATCCTCGAGCTTGGCGCGGGCTTCGAAAATCTGGGTTGCGAACTGGCGCAGAAGATCGAGGCGGCCGATCAGAAGGTTGGCGAAGCCGATAAAGGCGACGACGTCACCGACGCGGATCTTGCCCTGTTGCACCAGCATAGTGCCGATCACAAGGATCACGCCCATCGAGACCGTCGATGCCGTGCGGTTAAGGCCACCGGCCAAAGCCCACCAGTCCAGCACCGGATACTGCGCCTTCAGCAGATCCTTGGTGTAGTTCTTGAGGGCCGAAGTTTCGGCTTCGATGCGGTTGTAGCTGTGAATCACAGAGACGTTGCTGATCGAATCGCTGACATGGCTGAAAACCTGGTGGTAATGGGTTTCGACCGCGGCCTGGCCTTCCTTCGTGCGCTTCATCACGGCAACGCCGATGATCCAGTAGAAGATGCTGAGGATCAGAAGCACGATGCTGAGGCGCCAATCCATCGAGATGGCGGTCGGGATCAGCAGCAGGATTGCAACGGCGGTCGCGAGATGCGTTCGCATGAATTCCAGCCACAGACCGAACAGGCTTTCGGAGGCACGCAGCAGCGTGTGCAGGGCGTTCGACGTGCCGCGCTGGTGGTGCCAGGACAGCGGCATGGAAATGATGCGTCCGAAGGCTTCCGTCAGCAGCGAAGCGCGGCGCCCGTGGGCCAGACGGTCGGCTTCGCGTGCAACGAGCACGAATGCGACGGTATTGAAGACCCCGAAGCCCGCCCACAGAAGCAGAACGTTGGTGACGTCACTCTTGGAGGAGATCGCGTCGATGATTCGACCGAACAGAATCGGTTCGGCAATCGTGATGATGGCCAGAATAATGTTGGCGACGACGACCGCGGCGACCCGCCAGCGGTTCTTCGTCAGATATTGCAAAGCTCGGGCGTAAACTTGGAAGAGCGTCAACGGGCGCAACTCCTATTGAAGTGCAGGCATGAAACGATTGGCAGCATAGTTATGGCAAGGACAGGGCGAATCCGAGACGAACCTAGCCGGTGAACTTCTTTTCCGAAAATAATCCAGTGAGAGCAAGGGTTCGCCCGTAGTTAGGTTACCGATGCGGTATGCTGATGCCGATCCTGATCGCTGCGTCAATCACAAGATTTCGGCATGTACGTGGTATAAATGATAACTATGTTAAGCGGGCGGTCGGGTTCTATGCCGGCGTCGGTGTTTTATAAGAATAAAGCCGATCGTCGGGGAGACGGTCTGGGGGCGAATTTGAGCATCCAATTTGTTGTGCAGTTGCTTGTATTGGTTGAAGAGGCACGAACGACGAAGGAAGTGGCGAACAATCTTGCGTCACTCCTGAAAACCTACGGTTTCGAATTCTATGCAATCGTCCTGAGAAAAGGGCAAACGGATCCCGAGGGAATGACCTTGATCTCCCGCTGGCCGGACAGCTGGGTCGAGGTCTATCGCGCGCGCAAATATACGGTCATCGACCCTGTCATGCGGATGCTGAATGCGGCCCATCGCCCGTTCCGCTGGCGCGATTCGATCCTTGCCCTGAAGTCCGATCCGCATCGTTCGCGGATGGACCGGATGATGCAGGAAGCGGGCCGCCATGGTCTCGACGACGGCTACGTGTTTCCGATCCATGGACGCAACGGATTTCTCGGCAACATGATCATCGGCGGCAAACCGATCGATCTATCGCCCACCGAGATCTCACTGTTCGACACGGCCGCCAAGCGCATTTTCTGGAGACTGCTGGAGATCGCCGGCGACGCGACGGCGCTCGAGGCCTCGGCCAGACTGGATACCCAGCTCACCCGTCGCGAGATGGAAGTCATGGCGCTTCTTGCCGACGGCATGACATCGCATGAGATCGCACGGTCGCTCGACATCTCCAACCACACGGTCGACTGGTATATCAACGGCCTCCAGGAAAAGCTGAAAGCGAAGAACCGACAGCATGTGGTGGCCATGGCATTTCGCCATGGGCTGGTGACCTGAAGCGTCCGTGACGCCGGCTATCGACCAAATAGCCCTTGCCTAATGCGGGAGATGTTGATCTCTTGCGGTGCACCATTCGAGGCACCTGGGGAGGCTTGTCTTGCCGATATCGAAAATTCTCGTCGCCAATCGCTCCGAAATCGCCATCCGCGTCTTTCGTGCCGCCAATGAGCTCGGCATCAAGACGGTGGCGATCTGGGCGGAAGAAGACAAGCTCTCGCTGCACCGGTTCAAGGCGGACGAAAGCTATCAGGTCGGTCGCGGTCCGCATCTCGAAAAAGACCTCGGCCCGATCGAGAGCTACCTGTCGATCCCGGAAGTGATCCGGGTTGCCAAGCTCTCGGGCGCCGATGCGATCCATCCAGGCTACGGCCTTCTGTCGGAAAGCCCTGAATTCGTCGATGCCTGCGACGAGGCCGGCATCATCTTCATCGGCCCGCGGCCCGATACGATGCGCCAGCTCGGCAACAAGGTGGCGGCCCGCAATCTTGCGATTTCGGTCGGCGTACCGGTCGTGCCGGCAACCGAACCGCTGCCTGATGATATGGCGGTCGTGGCGAAGATGGCCGAGGAGATCGGCTATCCGGTCATGCTCAAGGCATCCTGGGGTGGCGGCGGTCGCGGCATGCGTGCCATCCGCGATCCGAAGGACCTCGCCAGGGAAGTGGTCGAGGCCAAGCGCGAAGCGAAAGCGGCCTTCGGCAAGGACGAGGTCTATCTCGAAAAGCTGGTCGAGCGGGCCCGCCATGTGGAAAGCCAGATCCTTGGCGATACCCATGGCAACGTCGTGCATCTGTTCGAGCGTGACTGCTCGATCCAGCGGCGCAACCAGAAGGTCGTGGAACGCGCTCCGGCGCCTTATCTGTCCGAGGACCAGCGGGCTGAACTTGCCGCCTATTCGCTGAAGATCGCGGGCGCCACCAACTATGTCGGCGCCGGCACGGTCGAATATCTGATGGATAGCGACACCGGGAAGTTCTACTTCATCGAGGTCAATCCGCGCATCCAGGTGGAGCACACGGTGACCGAAGTCGTCACCGGTATCGATATCGTCAAGGCGCAGATCCACATCCTCGACGGCTTTGCCATCGGCACGCCGGAATCAGGTGTTCCGGCGCAGGAGAACATCCGGCTGAACGGCCATGCGCTGCAGTGCCGCATCACCACTGAGGATCCGGAGCACAATTTCATACCCGATTACGGCCGCATCACCGCCTATCGCTCGGCGTCGGGTTTCGGCATCCGTCTCGATGGCGGAACGTCCTATTCGGGCGCGATCATCACCCGCTTCTACGATCCGCTGCTGGTCAAGGTCACGGCCTGGGCGCCGCAGCCGCTGGAAGCGATCGCCCGCATGGACCGGGCGCTGCGCGAGTTCCGCATCCGCGGCGTCGCGACGAACCTCACCTTCCTCGAAGCGATCATTACCCACCCGAAATTCCGCGACAATTCCTATACGACGCGGTTTATTGATACGACGCCCGAACTGTTCGAACAGGTGAAGCGCGCCGACCGCGCCACCAAGCTTCTGACTTATCTTGCCGACGTCACCGTCAACGGTCATCCGGAAACCAAGGGTCGTCCGGCACCGTCGGCAAAGGCCGCAAAGCCTGTTCTGCCCTATATCAACGGCGATATTCCCGCCGGTACCAAGCAGAAGCTGGATGAGCTCGGCCCGAAGAAATTCGCCGAGTGGATGCGGGGCGAAAGCCGGGCGCTGATCACCGACACGACGATGCGCGACGGCCACCAGTCGCTGCTCGCTACCCGCATGCGGACCTATGACATCGCCCGCGTGGCCGGGGTCTATGCACGCGCGCTGCCGAACCTGTTCTCGCTGGAATGCTGGGGTGGTGCCACCTTCGACGTGTCGATGCGGTTCCTGACCGAGGACCCGTGGGAACGGCTGGCGTTGATCCGCGAGGCGGCGCCGAACATTCTCCTGCAGATGCTGCTGCGCGGCGCAAACGGCGTCGGCTACAAGAACTATCCCGACAATGTCGTCAAATACTTCGTCCAACAGGCCGCAAAGGGCGGCATCGATGTCTTCCGTGTGTTTGACTGCCTCAACTGGGTGGACAACATGCGCGTCTCGATGGATGCGGTGAACGAGGAGAACCGGCTCTGCGAAGCCGCGATCTGCTATACCGGCGATCTCTTGAATTCGGCGCGCCCGAAATACGACCTCAAATATTACGTCGCACTGGCGGAAGAGCTCGAAAAGGCCGGCGCCCATATCATCGCGCTGAAGGATATGGCGGGCCTGCTGAAGCCTGCTGCCGCCCGCGTCCTGTTCAAGGCATTGCGCGAAGCGACTTCGCTGCCGATCCATTTCCACACGCACGATACGTCGGGCATCTCGGCTGCGACCGTGCTTGCGGCTGTCGATGCCGGCGTCGATGTCGTCGATGCGGCGATGGATGCGCTGTCGGGCAACACGTCGCAGCCCTGCCTCGGTTCGATCGTCGAAGCGCTGTCGCGAACAGACCGCGATACCGGGCTTGATCCGGAATGGATCCGCAAGATCTCGTTCTACTGGGAAGCGGTGCGCGGCCAGTATGCGGCGTTCGAGAGCGATCTCAAGGGTCCGGCCTCGGAAGTCTACCTGCATGAAATGCCGGGTGGCCAGTTTACCAACCTCAAGGAACAGGCCCGTTCGCTCGGTCTCGAGAGCAAGTGGCACAAGGTCGCGCAGACCTATGCCGATGTGAACCGGATGTTCGGCGATATCGTCAAGGTCACGCCGTCGTCCAAGGTGGTGGGCGACATGGCGCTGATGATGGTCAGCCAGGATCTGAACGTGGCCGACGTCGAAAACCCGGCCAAGGACATCGCCTTCCCGGATTCGGTCGTGTCGATGCTGAAGGGCGATCTCGGCCAGCCTCCGGGCGGATGGCCGCAGGCGCTCCAGAAAAAAGCGCTGAAGGGCGATCAGCCCTATACCGACGTTCCCGGTTCGCTGCTGGCCCCCGCCGATCTCGATGCCGAGCGCAAGACGATCGAGGACAAGCTGGAGCGCAAGGTCGACGACTTCGAGTTCGCCTCGTATCTGATGTACCCGAAAGTGTTCACCGACTTCGCCCTGGCGTCGGAGACCTACGGTCCGGTCTCCGTGTTGCCGACGCATGCCTATTTCTACGGGATTGCGGATGGCGAAGAGCTGTTTGCCGATATCGAACGCGGCAAGACGCTCGTCATCGTCAACCAGGCGACGAGTGCGCCGGATGCGCAGGGCATGGTCACCGCCTTTTTCGAACTGAACGGGCAGCCACGCCGCATCAAGGTTCCGGACCGGGCCCATGGCGGAAGCGGTTCGGCTGTGCGGGCAAAGGCCGATATCGGCAATCCCCTGCATCTGGGCGCGCCGATGCCGGGCGTCATTTCCCGCGTCTTCGTGGCGTCGGGTCAGGCGGTCAAGGCCGGTGACGTGCTTGTCTCCATCGAAGCGATGAAGATGGAAACCGCGCTGCACGCCGAAAAGGACGGCACGCTTGCCGAAGTGCTGGTCAAGGCCGGCGACCAGATCGACGCCAAGGATCTGCTCGTCGTCTACGGGTCCTGACGGGTCAAACTCTTGACGACTCAGGCGTCCGTCGGTCCGTCCGGGCCGTCCGCAGGTTGAGCGAGGCGATAGCGCCTCGCCGCCAGCCGCTCGCTGGCGACGATCAGCAGTCCGGCGCAGAAGATCAGTGCGGCACCGGCGGCGACATTGCTTGCGGGAATGTCCTGCCAGATGGCGTAGCCCAGCACGAACGCCCATATCAGCGAGGAATATTCGAACGGGGCAAGCACCGAGACCGGCGCCCGTCGCATCGCCTCGAACAGCGTCGCCTGGGCGGTGCCGCCGAGAATGCCGACGAGCGCCAGAAGCGCACCGCTTTTCAGATCGACCGGCTGCCATGTCAGCACGGCCATGACGAAGGTCATCACCACGAAGAAGAAGTTGGTGAGCGTCATCTGGACAAGGGTCTTCTCGTTCATCGCCGTCTTGCGCAAGAGAACGCTGCCGATGGCCCAGAGGATTGCCGCGAGGAGCGCGAGACCGACCGGGAGCGAAAGTGTCAACCCGGCCGGATTTGCGGCAATCACCACGCCGACGAAGCCGAGGATGATCGCCACCCAGCGGACCGCTGGCACCTTTTCGCGCAGAACCGGAATAGCAAGCAGGGTGGCGGCGATCGGATTGGCGTAATAGATCGTCGTCAGTTCGGCCAATTGCAGGGACTTGGCTGCGGTGTAGAAAGAAACCCATGCGGCGAGAAGGATCACGCTGCGCACCATCATCGGCCGCACGATCGGCGAGCGGACAACGCGCGGGATGAAACCGCGTCCCCCGATGACGAGGCAGGCGATCAGAACCGTCAGGCTTCGGAAGAAAATGATCTGCCAGACGCCGACATCGACCACCAGCAGCTTGATCACCGCATCATGAAGCGTGAACACGAAGTAGGAGGTGCTGACGAGAAGAATGCCGCTGCCGATGCTGGATTTCAAGAAAGTCACACGCCGGATACCGACGCCTCATATCATTGCATATCCGAATGCTTAAGGCGTTCTGCAGCGATTGCAATCAGCTTCGTCGCGCTCCATCCGTCGTTGCTAAGGGGTGACAAGCGTGAACCGGAGACATAAATCGTGAAACTCATGCTGAGCGCGGAAGATTGCAATCTAAATCGATTTAAATAAATTTCAGCGCCTGGAGGAAGCAACCTGATGAACGATTTGTCTTCGCCGGCGGAAGCCAAGACCCGACGTGCTTTCATCACACCGGAGCGGATCGGCGTATCGCTGCTGTTTCTGATGAACGGCTTCATGATCGGTGCCTGGGCGCCAAAGATCCCGGAATTTGCGGCACGTCTGGAGCTGAGCGAAAAGTCGCTCGGCGTGATGATCCTGATTTTCGGGTTAGGCTCCATCGTGATGATGCCGATCGCCGGCAGCCAGATCGCAAGGTTCGGATCGAGCATTGTCTCCAAGGTCACCGCGGTCCTGCTGACGCCGACGCTTCTTCTGCTGTCGCTGATTGGCAGCATCTGGAGCGGAGCGGTTGCGTTGTTTCTGTTCGGCGGCCTGATCGGCGCGATGGATGTGGCAATGAATGCCAATGCCGTTGCGACTGAGAAAGGCATGCGCCGCGCGATCATGTCATCCTGCCACGCGTTCTGGAGCCTCGGCGGCCTGCTCGGCGCCTCGACCGGTGGCTTTCTTCTTGAACGGATCGGCGTTCTTCCGCATGCGCTTTTCGTAACCGTCGTCGCCGCCGTCATGATCGCCGTCGCCTGGAAAATGGTGCTTCAGGATGCGCCGCATCCGGAGGAGAGGGCGGCCGGGGCCGGACGCCGCCTGCCGTCGTCACCGCTTCCCTGGCTGCTCGGAATCATGGCGCTGTTCTGCATGATCCCCGAGGGATCCATTCTTGATTGGGGCGCGCTTTACATGCGCAACGAGCTGTCGGCCTCGCTGACGCTGTCCGGCTTCGCCTTTGCGGCTTTCTCGTTCACGATGGCGGCAATGCGTTTTGCAGGCGATCTCATCCGCGACCGGTTCGGTGCCGTCAATACGCTTCGGGTCTGCGGCGTCATCGCCATGCTGGGCATGCTGACGATCGGTTTTGCGACCAGTTCGACAATGGCCATTGCAGGCTTTGCTCTCGCCGGCATCGGCATTTCCAACATCGTGCCGATCCTGTTTTCCGCGGCCGGCAATCTGCCGGGCATGGCAGCGGGCGTCAGTTTGTCCGTGGTCACCACGATGGGCTATTCCGGAATTCTCGTTGCACCGTCGGCGATCGGCTTTATCGCGGAGCATACGGGACTTGGCAGCATTTTCGCGGGATTGTCGGTGCTGATCCTGGTGACGCTGCTTCTCTCAAGCCTTGCCCGGCACGCGGACGGCGCGCATCACTGACCCAACTATTCATGGCCGCTGGTTGACAAGCCGGCGGTCATACGCCACCTGAAA
This sequence comes from Rhizobium sp. CFBP 13726, assembly GCF_014841925.1. Taxonomy (NCBI): domain Bacteria; kingdom Pseudomonadati; phylum Pseudomonadota; class Alphaproteobacteria; order Hyphomicrobiales; family Rhizobiaceae; genus Rhizobium; species Rhizobium sp. CFBP 13726. The sequence goes on along the minus strand of NZ_JACYUU010000002.1, from coordinate 1,331,269 downwards.
GACGGTTTATGCCCCCAGTTAGCCCCAGGGCAAAGGCAACGAGACAATCCCATGAACGCACCGCTTGATTATGATCCGAAGCCCCGCCGCGCCACGGTTGCCGTCGATGTCGGCGGTGTGATCGTCGGTGGTGGTGCGCCTGTCGTCGTCCAGTCGATGACCAATACCGATACGGCTGACGTGGATGCGACCGTCGCCCAGGTCGCGGCGCTCTACAAGGCAGGCTCCGAGATCGTCCGCATCACCGTCGATCGCGACGAGAGCGCTGCCGCCGTGCCGAAGGTGCGCGAGCGTCTGCTGCGCCTCGGCCTCGACGTGCCGCTGATCGGCGATTTCCACTATATCGGCCACAAGCTTCTGGCCGATCATCCGGCCTGCGCCGAAGCGCTCGCAAAATACCGCATCAACCCGGGCAATGTCGGTTTCAAGGACAAGAAGGACAAGCAGTTCGGCGACATCATCGAGATGGCGATCCGTTACGACAAGCCTGTCCGCATTGGCGTCAACTGGGGCTCGCTCGACCAGGATCTTTTGACGACGCTGATGGACCGCAATTCCGAAGCCGGTTCGCCGCTTTCGGCACGCCAGGTGATGCATGAGGCGATCGTCCAGTCGGCGCTGATTTCGGCCGAGCTTGCGGAAAACATCGGCCTGCCGCGCAACCGGATCATTCTCTCCGCAAAAGTCAGCCAGGTGCAGGATCTCATTGCCTGCTATTCGATGCTGGCCGAGCGCTCCAACCACGCGCTGCATCTTGGCCTCACAGAGGCTGGCATGGGCACCAAGGGCATCGTCGCCTCGTCGGCTGCCATGGGTTATGTCCTGCAGCACGGGATCGGCGATACGATCCGTGTGTCGCTGACACCGGAACCGAATGGCGACCGCACCCGCGAAGTGCAGGTTGCGCAGGAAATCCTTCAGGTCATGGGGTTCCGCCAGTTCATTCCCGTGGTCGCCGCTTGTCCCGGCTGCGGGCGCACCACGTCGACGGTGTTCCAGGAACTTGCCCAGAACATCCAGAACGATCTCCGCAAGAACATGCCGATCTGGCGCGAAAAGTATCCGGGCGTCGAAGCCCTGAACGTCGCCGTCATGGGCTGCATCGTCAACGGCCCCGGCGAAAGCAAGCATGCCGATATCGGCATCTCGCTGCCCGGCACCGGCGAATCGCCTGCCGCTCCGATCTTCATCGATGGCCAGAAGGCGATGACGCTGCGCGGTCCCAATATCGCTCAGGATTTCGAAAAGCTGGTCATCGATTACATCGAGAACCGCTTCGGCCAGAAAACCGCCGCCGAGTAAGCGTCATTCCCGGATAGGGATAATTCCTTATCCCGGCTGCCGCGGCCTCTCCTCGCTATTGCCGTATTTCATGGTAAATGAGGGGTACTACGGACGACGGGGAAACTGATTCATATGTTGAAAAAAATTGCTATCGTCGCAGCTTGCGCGACGTATCTCTCTGCCTGCACGACGACCGATCCCTATACGGGTCAGCAGAAAATGTCGAATACGGCTGGTGGCGCTGCCATCGGTGCCGGTCTCGGCGCGGTCGGCGGTCTGTTGATCGGCGGCGGCAACAAGGGTCGCAATGCGCTGATCGGCGCTGCGATCGGTGGCCTCGCCGGTGGCGCCATCGGCAATTACATGGACCGCCAGGAAGCCGAACTGCGCCAGCAGCTGCAGGGAACCGGCGTATCGGTGACCCGCAACGGCGACCGCATCATTCTAAACATGCCGTCGAACATCACCTTTGCCACCGATCAGGATCAGGTGATCCCGCCGTTCTATGCCACGCTCGATTCGGTTGCGATCGTGCTCAACAAGTTCGGCAAGACCTATATCGACGTCAACGGTCACACGGATTCGACCGGCAGCCTGCAGCACAACCAGGCGCTTTCGGAACGCCGTGCCGTCTCGGTCGCCAACTATCTCGGTGGTCGCGGCGTCGATCAGCGCCGTGTCTCGACCATGGGCTACGGCCCGTCGCAGCCGGTCGCTTCCAACGCCTCGCCGGATGGTCGCGCCCAGAACCGCCGCGTCGAAGTCTCGATCGCACCGATCGAACAGGGCTGAGTTCGGACAGATATCGACGAGCCGGTCAGATCCGGCTCGTCAGCAGTTTCACGCTGGCAATGCTGTAGAACACCGCCATCGTGCCTTCGATCCAGCGCCGCGCGGCCTTGTAGCCGCGAAGGGCGTGGCGCGTCGAAAACAGAACCGCATATCCGGTAAAGATGACCAGGCTTGAGGTCGAGCAGATGCCGACGATCAGCAGGATTGCCGAAGGCGGTGCATCCGCCGGCAGGCCGAGCGAGATGATCGCCAGCCAGCCGAAGATCGCCTTCGGATTGGTGACGTGGATGGCATAGCCGCGCAGCCAGAGTTGCCTTGCTGAGTAGGACGTTCTGCTCTCGCTCGATGCGGTCTCGATATCCGGCGTCCGCGCCGAGCGGTACGCCTTCCAGGCAAGATAGATCAGATAGAGCCCGCCCAGAATTTTCATGATCTCAAGCGCGATCGCGTAGGTGCGCAGGATGGCGGCGAGCCCGAGTGCGGCAGCGCAGGCCCAGGTCAGCGAGCCGCAGAAGACGCCCAACGCAAGAATCACTCCGTTTCGACGGCCATGCGAAATCGCCATTCCGATAATGGCTAAATTGGCAGGTCCGGGGCTGAGGACGGCGATGAGATAGGCGAGATAGGCCGGCCAGATATAGGGCAGGTAGGCGAAAACATCCGGCATGCTTTACTCCTCGGGGTTGATCCGGGAGGCTTGCCTTTGTCCCGTCTCGTCAGTTCTGACGGCTGGCGATAAAGCGCGCCGTCTGCTGCAGAATAAATGCCTTTTCACCGTAGGGCGCAAGCAGGTCGACGGCCTCTGCCGTCAGCGCATCGAGCTTCTTTTCCGCCCAGTCTGTGCCATGCATGGCAACCAGCGTGCCCTTGCCGCGGGCGGCATCCTTCCCGGTCGCCTTGCCCATGGTCTCAGCATCGGAGGTGATGTCGAGAAGATCATCAGCAAGCTGGAAAGCAAGCCCGATGACCTGGCCGAATTTTCTGAGGCGCTGACGGTGTTCCTGATCTGCACCGGCGATGATGGCACCTGCCTCGCAGGCGAAGCGGATCAACGCACCGGTCTTCATCGCCTGCAGTGTGGTGATGCCTGTCTCATCAGGTGCCGATTTCTCCGCAGCCAGATCCAATGCCTGGCCACCCACCATGCCGCCGGAACCGGCTGCGCGGGCAAGGGCCAGAACCAGTTCCGTCTTCGCCCGGTCTGGCAAAGCTGTCTCAGGCGCTGCGATAATGTCGAAGGCGTAGGTCAGCAGGCTATCGCCGGCAAGGATCGCGGTCGCCTCGTCGAATGCCCTGTGGACCGTCGGCTGACCACGGCGAAGGTCGTCGTCGTCCATGGCGGGCAGGTCGTCGTGGATCAGCGAATAACAGTGCAGACATTCGAGTGCGGCACCGATGCGCATGGCGGCCTGTTCGTTCCCACCAAGCAGAAGCGCGCTTTCGCGCAGCAGGAACGGTCGCAGGCGCTTTCCGCCATTCAGCGAACCATGGCGCATCGCGGCCATCAGATGGGCCGGGCGCGTGACTTCGTCGGGCAACGTTTGATCCGAAAGAAGCGACACAAGCAGCGCCTCGGTGGCGACTGCGCTGTCTTTCAACCGGCTTTCGAATGCAGGATCGGTCGTGTTCATGCCGGGCTGTTTGGCATGGGGCGACGATACAGGCAATGTCGATTTACCAGCATTGCCGAAGTTTCAGCCGGTGGACTGGCCTTCGAAAGCGCCACCGGCTATGAAACTTTAAACGGGCGGGTAGAAGCACCTTGGATATCGCACCTGAACAGCATGCCGAAGAAGACGAACCCGTGAGGCCCGCACGACGGTTTCGCCTGCCTAACACCACGTGGCTCCGGCGCGTCATCCTGTTCGTCATTGCGCTGGTGGTGCTGCCCTATCTTCTCATCCCGGTCTATGCGCTGCCATTCACGCGGCCGGTGTCCACCCTCATGCTGTCGGAACTGTTTCTTCTGCGCGGGTATGACCGCCAGTGGGTTAATATCGAGGACATCTCGCCCAATCTCGTGCGGGCCGTGATGATGTCGGAGGACGGCCAGTTCTGTTTCCACGGCGGCGTCGACTGGCGCCAGATGCGCGGCGTCGTGCAGGATGCACTGGACGGCGAGGCAACGCGTGGCGCGAGCACCATTCCGATGCAGACGGCCAAAAACTTGTTTTTATGGAACGGCCGCTCCTTCATCCGTAAAGGGCTGGAACTGCCGCTGGCGCTGGCTGAGGATTTCATTTGGCCGAAATGGCGGTTGATGGAAATCTATCTCAACGTCGCAGAATGGGGACCTGGTATCTACGGGGCTGAAGCGGCGGCGCAGTATCATTTCAAGGTGCCAGCCGCCAAGCTGAGTGCCCGTCAGGCCGCGTTGCTCGCCGTCGCACTTCCCAATCCGCATACGCGGGTCGCCAGCAAGCCCGGCCGCGGAATGCAGCGGCTGGCGGGTGTCGTGGAACGGCGCGCCCGCGCATCCAGCGATTACATCAAATGCATTTATGGGTGACGTCAAAACTAAGCGTTAAACGTCCCTCATGTCATCTGTCAGTATCGACGCTGGCGTAAGAGCGCGTCGAGCACGCTTTGTGAGTGCGTTTACGCAGAAAGTGGACCGCCGATGGATGCCAGACTGATTTCGCCCGATCTCCTCAAATACTCGGCGACGCACAATCCAAAACCGCCGCCGCGGCTCGGAACGCGTTACGGACGGCGAGGCGGCTTTCTGCCCGAGCCCGGCAACACGATCGTCTGCCATCTGGAAAAAGGATCGGCAACGCAGGCGCTGCTTGTGTCGGCACGCGCGCGCTATCTCGAGATGCCGGAAGCTGAGCGTTTTCTTTTCACGCCGATCACCAGCCTGCACATGACGCTGTTCCAGGGTGTCATCGAGCATCGCCGCAAGCCTCGCTTCTGGCCGGACGATATGCCGCTCGAAACGCCGATCGAGGACATGACGGAAATCATGGCGGCTCGGCTCGAAGGTTTCTCGACGCTGGATCCGTTCCAGGTCACCGTGAAAAGCGCCAAGCCGTCGGGTCTCGTGGTCGAGGGGAGGTCCGAGAATGATTGCAGGGCGATGAAGGCCTGGCGCGATGCGCTGGCGCGGCTCCTCGGTTATCGCCATCCGGATCACGACGACTATGCGTTTCACATTACCTTTGCCTATGTGATCGAGCGCCTGTCGGATGCAGCGCTGCCGGCCTGGCAGGCGATGCTCGACGAGGTGACTGCTGAGATCAAGCGCGCGGTTCCTGTTCTGGAATTGCGGCCGCCGGCATTCTGCTCGTTCGAGGACATGAACCATTTCCACGAACTGATGATTTTCGATTCCGAGACCTGATGGAAATTGCGCCGATGGAAAAATTCGTCCTCTATATCGCAAATAAGAACTATTCGTCCTGGTCCTTCCGGCCCTGGATTGCGCTGACCGCTGCCGGCGTTCCTTTCGAGGAAGTGCTAATCCCGTTCGATTATCCGGCAGGCAATCCACGCTACAAGACGATCTCGCCCAATGCCCAGGTGCCGGTTCTGCATCATGGCGACGTGCGCGTCTGGCAGTCGCTGTCGATCATCGAATACGCAGCCGAGCTGTTTCCGGAAAGCGGGATCTGGCCGACGTCAGCTGCGGATCGTGCCGTCGCTCGCTCCATCTCGATGGAGATGCTGTCTGGCTTTCGGGCGCTGCGCAATGCCTGCCCGATGAATTTTCGCCGGCCGAAGCGCCGCATCGATCTCCCCGACGGGGTGATGGACGACGTCGCGCGGATCGAAACCATCTGGCGGGAACTGCGGGCAAAATCCGGCGGTCCGTTCCTGTTTGGCGACTTTACCGCAGCGGACGCGATGTTCGCACCGGTCGTCAATCGCTTTGCGGTCTATGATCTGGTAGACGACGCCGACACGCTTGCGTATATGGAGGCAATGACGTCGCATCCGGCCTGGGTTTCATGGCAGGAAGCGGCCCTTCAGGAGACAGCAATCGTCGAAGAAGACGAGGCCTGAGGTGTTTCGGCGTGGTTTGCGAAAAAATCCCGCCAATATCCCTGCAGGGACTGGTCAAGTACCCGGTTGGCATGTATAAGCGCGCCAAATTTCCGAGATCGAGACATGGAATGTTCGGCCTCAGTTCCGGCCGGAAATCCCTGTTTTGCACGAAGTGGAGTAACGAAAATGGCTGTACCTAAAAGAAAAACGAGCCCGTCGAAGCGCGGTATGCGCCGCTCTGCTGACGCTCTCAAGACCCCGACATTTGTCGAGGACAAGAACTCCGGCGAACTGCGCCGTCCGCACCATATCGATCTCAAGACCGGTATGTACCGCGGCCGTCAGGTTCTGACGCCGAAGGAAAGCGCATAAGCTTTTCTGATGATTGCTTGAAAGGCCGGCTTTGCCGGCCTTTTTTGTTGTGCGCTCGGTAAGGCGCGTTTCTTCCCGCAGCAGGTGCCGTTCAGGTGCTCATGCTGTCGAGACGACCCTGAAGCGCGCGGAGCTGCTCCTTCAGTTCGTCGATGTCCTTGGCTTCCGCCTTCTTGCCCGATGGTGGGGCGGACTGGTGCGGCGTCGCGGCACCGGCAAAGGGCGCGAACATCTGCATGGCCTGACGGAACATGTCCGTATTGCGCCGCACCTGTTCTTCCATCATCTGCATCGGAAGATGCAGGTTCTTGGCGATCGGCGTGTCGCCAAACGCACTCGTCATCTGCTCGCGCATCTGCACCTGCTGGTCCGTAAACGTCTTCATCGAGTGTTCGAGGAAGGTCGGCACCACCATCTGCATCTGATCGCCGTAATAGGAGATCAGCTGTCGCAGGAAGGACACCGGCAGAAGCGTGTTTCCCGTCTTGGACTCCTGCTCGAAAATGATCTGGGTCAGAACCGAGTGCGTGATGTCCTCGCCCGTCTTGGCATCCTGAACCGTAAATACCTCGCCCTTCTTGACCATTTTAGCCAAGTCTTCGAGCGTCACGTATGTGCTTGTTCCGGTGTTGTAGAGACGCCGGTTAGCGTATTTCTTGATCGTCACGTCACCTTCGGTCTTTGCCATGATTTCCCTCCACTTCGCCATTCGCGCGATTATTAGTGCTTGGCATCTTCTCCCGCCTCGAATGTAAGCTTAAATTGGCGCAACTGACAATCGATTTGTGCGCCGCGATGGATCACCATGCTGCGCAGCAAATCGATGAAAAATCGGGTTTTTCGGGCGAAAACCGGGCGTTTGACAGGGCGCACAGGCTTTGCCAGTCTCGGTGCCAAGAAACGGAAAGAGGAGACATCATGTCCAATCCATCCATCGTTATCGCAGCCGCAGCACGAACGGCCGTCGGCTCGTTCAATGGCGCATTTGCAAACGTCCCCGCACACGAACTCGGTGGCGCGGTGATCAAGGAGGTGCTGGCGCGCGGTGGCGTGGAGGCGGGTGAAGTGGACGAGGTCATCATGGGCCAGGTCCTTCCTGCCGGCGAGGGACAGAACCCCGCCCGCCAGGCGGCGATGAAGGCCGGGGTGCCGCAGGAGGCGACGGCCTGGGGCGTCAACCAGCTCTGCGGTTCCGGTCTTCGTGCGGTCGCACTGGGCATGCAGCAGATCGCGCTCGGCGACGCCAAAATCATCGTCTCGGGAGGCCAGGAATCCATGTCGATGGCCCCGCATTGCGCACATCTGCGCGGCGGCGTGAAGATGGGTGATTTCAAGATGATCGATACGATGATCAAGGATGGCCTGACCGACGCGTTCTACGGCTATCACATGGGCATCACCGCTGAAAACATCGCCCGACAGTGGCAGTTGTCGCGCGAGGAACAGGATCAGTTCGCGGTGTCCTCGCAAAACAAAGCGGAGGCAGCGCAGGTTGCTGGCCGCTTCAGGGACGAGATCGTTCCGTTCCTGATCCAGACCCGAAAGGGCGATGTTTGCGTTGAGAACGACGAATACATCCGTGCCGGTGCGACTTTGGAGGGGATGGCGAAGCTTCGGCCGGCCTTCGACAAGGAAGGCACAGTGACTGCCGCCAACGCATCCGGCCTTAACGATGGCGCAGCTGCGGCGTTGCTGATGACGGAGGAAGAAGCCGGTCGTCGTGGCATTGCGCCGCTCGCGCGCATCGTCTCCTGGGCCACCGCCGGCGTCGATCCGCAGATCATGGGAACCGGCCCCATCCCGGCTTCGCGTCGCGCGCTGGAAAAAGCCGGTTGGAAAATCGGCGATGTGGATCTGATCGAAGCGAATGAGGCGTTTGCCGCACAGTCCTGCGCGGTCACGCGGGATCTGGGCCTCGATCCGTCGCTCGTCAACGTCAACGGCGGAGCGATCGCCATCGGTCACCCGATCGGTGCGTCGGGTGCGCGAATTCTCAATACGCTGCTGTTCGAAATGAAGCGCCGTGGCGCGAAAAAGGGGCTTGCGACGCTCTGCATCGGGGGCGGTATGGGCGTCGCCATGTGTCTGGAAGCGCTCTAGCACTGGGTGGCAGCTGCCCACGTTATCGGCGTGAGCAGCTCCGTTACGCTGACGGCGGCGACGGTATGAAAGGAAGTTTACATGGCGCGTATCGCGTTGATTTCAGGAGGCACGCGCGGCATCGGGGCTGCGATCAGCACTGCCATGAAAGCGGCAGGCTATTCGGTCGCCGCAAATTTTGCGGGCAATACCGAAAAGGCCGCTGAGTTTCACGCGGCGACGGGCATTCCGGTGTTCCAGTGGGACGTGTCGGATTACGATGCCTGCGTGAAGGGCATCGCTGAAGTCGAAACGCAGCTCGGGCCGATCGACGTCCTCGTCAACAATGCCGGCATCACCCGCGACGGCATGTTTCACAAGATCACGCCACAGCAGTGGAAGGAGGTCATCGATACCAACCTGTCCGGGCTGTTCAACATGACCCATCCGGTCTGGCCCGGCATGCGCGAGCGCGGCTTCGGCCGCATCATCAACATCTCCTCGATCAATGGCCAGAGGGGCCAGATGGGGCAGGTGAACTATTCTGCCGCCAAGGCGGGCGATCTCGGCTTCACCAAGGCGCTGGCTCAAGAGGGGGCCTCGAAGAACATCACCGTCAATGCGATCTGCCCCGGCTATATCGGCACCGACATGGTGCGTGCCATCCCGCAAAAGGTGATGGATGAGAAGATCATCCCGCAGATACCTGTCGGACGGTTGGGCGAACCGGAAGAAATCGCCCGCTGCGTGCTGTTTCTGGCCTCTGAAGAAGCCGGATTCATTACCGGCTCGACGCTCAGCGCAAATGGCGGTCAGTATTTCGCCGGGTAAGCGGATACAAAAAAACCGGCGCCCATGGGACGCCGGTTTCTATTCTGCGACTAAACGCAGGACTTAGCGGCAACGCGCTTCGTATGTACGGCCATAACGGTCGCGATAGACGCAGTAACCGTTGCGCTTCTGCGATTCGCCGATAGCAGCGCCAACCAGACCGCCGCCGACAGCGCCGACTGCAGCGCCACCCCAGCTGTTGGTCACAGCGCCACCGATAACGGCGCCTGAAGCAGCACCGATTGCAGTGCCCTTTTCAGTGGATGTGCAGGATGCCAGCATTCCGACGAGAGCGCCGACGAGCAAAACTTTTTTCATGTCACTTTCCTTCCCTTGGTAACGTGCGGCTTCGCCGCTTTTAGATCCTGCCCATCAGCAGGAGGATGATGATAATCAGCACAACGAGGCCGAGACCGCCGGACGGACCATAACCCCAGTTCCGGCTGTGCCCCCAATTCGGCAGCGCGCCGATCAAAAGCAAAATCAGTACGATAAGTAGGATGGTTCCGAGCATAGGCTTGTACTCCGCTGACCTCCCGGCTCGACATGTCCGGTTGGGATTGCCGAGAAAACGTAGCATGGGAACTTTTGTTCCACTCACCACTAGCTCGCCCGTGAAGTGTGGTTAACGGGTTACACTTTGGCCATGCGTCGGAAAGCCGGGTAATGTTCGAAACAGATCGGGAACGCTCCGGAATCCGCAATCGTCGCCGATTCGTTCACGTTTGTTCGAACGAAACTGGCGTGCGTATCGTACACATGTTGATCCTGGAAATCGTGGTCTCGCCTTGTCGAGGACAACATATCGGCTTGCGTTTATCGTCGAGCATGGCCATCTGATACTGCGATTGCGTTTCCGTGGAGGATCGCATCGGCGGATAAGCAGGAACTGGCTTTGCATTCTCAGCCCATGATTCTCAGCGGCCGCGGCGTCACGGCCGTGCTAGGCCCCACCAATACCGGCAAGACCCATTATGCCATCGAGCGCATGGTTGCGCACGGTTCCGGCGTCATCGGTCTGCCCCTTCGCCTGCTTGCACGCGAGGTCTATACGCGTGTCGTGGAGAAGGTCGGTTATCACAATGTCGCGCTGATCACGGGCGAGGAAAAGATCACGCCGCATATGGCGCGCTTTTCCGTCTGCACCGTCGAGGCGATGCCGCGCGAGACAAAGGCCGCCTTCGTCGCTATCGACGAGGTACAGCTGGCCGGCGATCTCGAGCGCGGGCACATCTTCACCGACCGCATCCTGCATCTTCGCGGACGCGAGGAGACGTTGCTGCTGGGCGCCGGCACCATGCGGCCGATCCTCGAACGGCTGCTTCCCGGGATCACCGTGGTCGAACGGCCGCGCCTCTCGCAGTTGTTTTATGCCGGTCAGAAAAAGATCACCCGCCTGCCGCAGCGTTCCGCGATCGTCGCCTTCTCTGCGGAAGAGGTCTATGCGATCGCCGAACTGATCCGCCGCCAGCGCGGTGGTGCGGCTGTCGTGCTTGGCGCCTTGAGCCCGCGCACCCGCAATGCACAGGTCGCTCTCTATCAGGAAGGCGATGTGGAATATCTCGTCGCAACCGATGCGATCGGCATGGGCCTCAATCTCGATGTGGATCACGTTGCCTTCGCTCAGGATCGCAAGTTCGACGGCTATCAGTTCCGCAATCTCAATCCGTCCGAAATGGCGCAGATTGCCGGGCGTGCGGGCCGCCACCTGCGTGACGGAACCTTTGGTGTCACCGGGCAGGTCCAGCCTTTCGACGACGAACTGGTCGAGCGGATCGAGGGTCATCATTTCGAGCCGGTGAAAGTGCTGCAGTGGCGCACGAAAAGCGTCGACTATTCCTCGCTTGCCGCTCTGCGCGCCAGTCTCGACCGGCCGCCGACCGTGGCGGGGCTTGCCCGCGCGCTGCCGGCAATCGATATCCAGGCGCTCGACTATCTGTCGCGCTACGCAGAAATCCGCGATACGGCGACAACGCCGGAGCGGGTGGAAAAATTGTGGGAGGCCTGCGCTCTGCCGGACTATCGGCGGATTGCCCCTGCGCAACACGCAGACCTCATTTCGACTCTTTTCTCGGATCTTGTGCGCTTCGGCACGGTGAACGAGCAATTCATGGCAGAACAGGTTCGCCGCGCCGACCGGACCGACGGAGAAATCGACACCCTGTCGGCCCGAATCGCGCAGATTCGTACCTGGACCTATGTTTCGAACCGCCCTGGCTGGCTTGCCGATCCGACACACTGGCAAGAAAAGACACGGGAAATCGAGGATAGGTTGTCGGACGCGTTACATGAACGGTTGACGAAACGCTTTGTTGATCGCAGGACATCTGTGCTCATGAAGCGCCTAAGAGAGAATGCGATGCTGGAAGCTGAAATCAGTGTGAATGGGGATGTCTTCGTCGAAGGCCATCATGTGGGGCAATTGGCTGGATTCCGATTCACGCCTATAGCCGGCACGGAGGGTCCCGATGCGAAGGCCGTCCAGGGTGCCGCGCAAAAGGCGCTTGCGCTGGAGTTCGAGGCACGCGCCGCGCGGCTTTATGCATCCGGCAACAACGACCTTGCTGTCGGCTCGGACGGTTCCGTGCGCTGGCTCGGCGAACCTGTCGGCCGGCTTGCGTCAAGCGACCATATCATGCGCCCGCGCCTGATCCTGCTTGCCGACGAGCAGTTGACCGGCAATGCCCGCGAACACGTCGTTGCGCGCATCGAGCGTTTCGTGAACCATCACATTGCGACCGTGCTGAAGCCGCTGGACGATCTGTCGCGCGCTGAAGACCTGCAGGGTCTCGCCAAGGGCCTGGCCTTCCAGCTGGTCGAAAACCTCGGCGTCATGTTCCGGCGCGATGTTGCCGAAGACGTGAAGACGCTCGATCAGGATGCGCGCGCTTCGATGCGCCGCTACGGCATCCGCTTCGGCGCCTACCATGTGTTCATGCCGGCGCTGCTGAAGCCTGCTCCGGCCGAGCTTATCACGCTTCTCTGGGCGCTGAAGAACGACGGCATCGACAAGCCGGGTTACGGCGATCTTATTCCGGCGCTTGCTGCCGGCCGCACATCGGTCGTCGCGGATCCTGCTTTCGAGCGTACCTTCTACAAGCTCGCCGGTTTCCGCTTCCTCGGCAAGCGTGCCGTTCGTATCGACATTCTCGAGCGTCTGGCCGATCTCATCCGTCCGCTGCTGCAGTGGAAGCCGGGCTCCAGCCCGCGTCCGGAAGGCGCCTATGACGGTCGCCGCTTCGTGACGACGACAGCCATGCTGTCGATCCTCGGCGCAACGCCTGACGATATGGAAGAAATTCTGAAAGGCCTCGGCTATCGCGCCGATGCCGTGAAGCCTGAAGAGGCGCAGGCATTCCTGGTTGGCCAGGAGCCAGCTGCGGCTGCCCCTGCCACGCCAACGGCTGCAGCAGACGAGGCCGCACCGACTGCCGAAGGCGATCAGGTCGAAGCAACTGAAGCTTCCGCTGAGGTTGCGGCGCCTGCCGAGGCTGCTGCTTCTGCAGAAGACGCTGCTCCTGCAGAAGACGCTGCAAGTGAAGAAGCTGCGGCGCCTGACGTCGCCGCGTCCATGGAAGCTGAAACCGTTGAAGCACCTGCAACGGCCGAGCCGGACGCTCAGGCCGAGACAGCCGCCTCGATTGAATCTGCCGCTGCCGTCGAACCCGAAGAAGCAAAGCCTGTTCTCCTGTGGCGCCCGGGTGGCGGTCGCGAGAACAGCCAGCGCCAGGGTGGTCGGCCACAGCAGGGTGATCGCCGTGGTAACGGCCAGGGTCAGCGCAATGCCGGTGCTGCCTCAGCAGGCCGTACCCAGGAAGCCCGCCCCGAGGGCGAAGCCGCTCCCAAGGAAGGCCGCCGCGATGGTCGTCGGGATGGCGAGCGCCGTGACGGTGGTCGTCCGAACCGCGACAACAACAACCGTCGGCCTGAAAACCGGGGCGATCGTCCCGAGCGCGGAGATCGTAACGATCGTCCGGACCGTAACAAGGGACCGCAGCCCGCTCGCTTTGAGGCCAAGCCACCGCGCAAGGAAAAGCCGATCGATCCGGATTCGCCCTTTGCCAAGCTTGCTGCTCTCAAGGAGCAGATGAAGAAGTAGGCGCATGGTTGAAAAAGTGCTGCATGCAGGTTCGCGACAGCGCATCGACAAGTGGCTCTTTTTCGCGCGCATGGCAAAGTCACGCTCCATCGCGCAGTCGCTGATCCAGTCCAACTGCATCCGCATAAACGGCGCGCTGGTTTCTCAACCGAGCTATCAGGTCAAGACCGGGGACCGCCTCGACATCAAGCTGGAACGGCGCGATGTGGTTCTGGTCGTCAAGTCCGGTGGTGATCGGCGGGGTCCATTCGAAGAGGCGCGGCTTCTCTACGAAGATCTGACGCCGCCTCCGGAGGAACGCCAGAAGTTGACGGCGTTCGAGCAGGCGCAACGCCTGCCGGGCTCCGGGCGTCCGACGAAGAAGGAAAGGCGGGAGACCGAACGCCTGTTTCCCGAAGCGGGCGAAAACTAGGTTTAGAAAATCCGCCCTCAAGACCCGGTTTTTACGCACGGTTTATTCTTGCGCAGTTGCAGCAAAGGCATTAGGTGACACTCGAAAAGCATGACTTCCTTGAGTGCTGAAGTCTGCCGGCTTTTCGCCTGCCGCACCTTTCGTCGGCAGCGTGCCGCAATCTGCGATATTCGGAGTTTCGCATGACATTCGTCGTGACAGACAATTGCATCCGCTGCAAATACACAGACTGTGTCGAAGTGTGCCCGGTCGATTGCTTCTACGAAGGTGAGAACTTTCTGGTCATTCACCCGGACGAATGCATCGATTGCGGCGTCTGCGAGCCTGAATGTCCGGCTGAGGCCATCAAGCCTGACACGGAACCGGGTCTCGACAAGTGGCTGAAGGTGAACTCCGACTTCGCGCAGATCTGGCCGAACATTACCGTGAAGCGGGATCCTCTTCCGGAGGCCAAGGAAATGGACGGCGAAGAGGGCAAGTATGAAAAGTACTTCTCGGCAGAGCCAGGTTCCGGCGATTAAACCCGGATGGTGACGGTGCGCCCGTCACCCGCTCGAATCAGCTGTCTTTTGGTTGGGCACTGTCCGACTGTCATGCGGCTTGCAAGAATAAAAGCAAATTATTGATTTCCGCACTTTTTTGTGGTAGAGCTTACTCACTGTTCCACAAGGTGGCACTCGCGTGCCCGAAAAACATCACGAAAGAAACAGATCGCTCCCCGCGTTCCCCGTGACATTGCAACACTTTGATGTTGTCGTCGCCGTTTCGCGAGTTGGTCTGTTTTTGCGCGCGTTGTCGGATCAGTATGGAGTGACCCGACGGTTTCCCCCGTCTCATCCGGGCCTGACAGACCCGGTTTCCCCAGACCCGATAAAACGGGTGAGTCAAAGGGAGTTTGTGAATCGAATGACGACCCAACTGAAAAAGAATTCTCCCGCACGCCAGGGCTTTAGAACTGGTGAATCGATTGTTTATCCTGCGCATGGCGTCGGCACGATCACCTCTATCGAAGAACAGGAAGTCGCGGGCATGAAGCTCGAGCTTTTCGTGATCGATTTTGAAAAGGACAAAATGCGCCTGAAGGTTCCGGTCGCCAAGGCCTTGAGCATCGGCATGCGCAAGCTCTCCGAGACGGATTTCGTCGAACGTGCATTGAAGGTGGTCCAGGGCAAGGCCCGCGTGAAGCGCACGATGTGGTCGCGTCGCGCACAGGAATATGATGCCAAGATCAATTCCGGTGATCTGATTTCCATTGCAGAAGTGGTGCGCGATCTTTTCCGCGCCGAAAACCAGCCCGAGCAGTCTTATTCCGAGCGTCAGCTGTATGAAGCGGCGCTGGATCGCATGGCGCGCGAAATTGCCGCCGTCAACAAGATGTCCGATACGGAAGCTGTTCGCCTGATCGAGGTCAACCTTGCCAAGGGTCCCAAGCGCGGCAAGACAGTTGAGGAAGATGAAGCTCAGGAAGAAGAAGCAGCCTGATTTTGTCTCTGAAAGACAACACCAAAAACCCGGCCTAGTGCCGGGTTTTTTGTTGGAACCTTTACAACACAAGCGCGTTAACCCGCCGGAACGGCGAATTTAATGCTGCATCGTGCTGCGTGTTCTCCGTCCTAACCAATAGCGGGGCGATTGCCTAACCGGTCCAAGACCTCCGCGAGACACTTGAGGGACATCGGCAGAAATTCGTAAAAATCAAGGCTGGAATATCGGTAATCCCGCAATTCAGCGTTTTTTTTTGGTTCTGCCCTTTGTCGATCACGGCACCACGGAGAACACTATGACAGCCATGTCCGCAGACCGCACAATGATCAAGATAGCGATGTCGGCTCCGTATCTCGCCCGCGAGGAAGAGCGTGATCTGGCAATCCGTTGGAAAGACCGCCAGGATCAGGGTGCTCGAAACCAGATTGCACTCGCCCACATGCGTCTCGTCATCGCGATGGCGTCGAAATTCCGTGGGTTCGGTCTACCCATGAGCGATCTCGTTCAGGAAGGTTATGTGGGATTGCTCGAGGCTGCGGCAAGGTTCGAACCGGCCCGCGATGTCCGCTTTTCCACATACGCCAGCTGGTGGATCCGTGCCTCCATGCAGGACTATATCCTGCGCAACTGGTCGATCGTACGCGGTGGTACGAGTTCAGCCCAGAAAGCGCTGTTCTTCAATCTGCGCCGCCTGCGCGCAAAACTTGCCCGCGGCGACTCCAACCTCACGGCCCAGGCCATCCATGAGGAAATTGCCGTCGCACTCGGCGTCAGCGTTTCCGACGTGCAGACCATGGATGCCCGTCTCTCCGGCAATGACTCGTCGCTTCAGGCTCCAACGATTTCCGGTGATGCCGACAGTGGCGAACGCCTCGACATGCTGGCCAGCGGCGAACCACTGCCGGACGAACAGGTCTCCGGCATGATCGATGGCGAGCGTCGGCTGAAATGGCTGCAGGGTGCCCTCACAAAGCTCAACGACCGCGAAAAGATGATCATCCGCGCCCGCAGGCTCACTGACGACGGTGCGACGCTGGAAGCGCTTGGCGCCAAGCTCGGCATTTCCAAGGAGCGTGTGCGCCAGATCGAAAGCCGCGCGATCGAGAAGCTGAAGTCGGCACTCGTCACCGCAAATCCGCAGATGGCGCTTGTGTCCTAAACACTGTGCCCGCGCCGCTCTGGCGGTCGCGACATCTCGACACGATGCTTCAAAGCGCGCAGGCCCTTGAAACGGCCCTCGCGCTTTGAAGCTTTTATACAAGCCTCATTCGGAAATGATTTTGACCTTTTGGCCCGGCGACAATGTCGCGCCGACCGGAATGGCGTTGATCAGCTTGAACAGGTCCAGCTTGCGGTCTGTGCCCATCATCCGGCTTGACAGCGATGCCATCGTATCCTGCGGCCCAACGCTTACGACGCGGACGCGGAGCGGCTTCAGCGACGCGATTTCAGGCTGTGTCATGCGGCGGAAGCTGTTGCGCAGGATCTGTGCGGTCGTGTCGAGCGCGGGACTGCCCTTTGGAACCGCCGTCAGGAACCGGAAGATCTGGTCGTTGACCTTGATCACGGTCACGTCGAAATCCCAGCGTTCGGCGGATGCGCGTGCGGTCGCGGCCGGCAGGCCGTTGACAGTCGTCTCGCGCACGGTTTCCGGCTGAAGCCCGGCCACCCAGCCGCTGGTCAGATAGTTGGGCAAGCTGCTGGTGTCGCCAGCGGCGACGCCGTCGAAACGGATCGCGGTTTCGCCAGGTCCTGTCGCGAGAACCGCTTCCACCTTGTTGTCGATGCGGAAGTCCGGCGGAACGTCGAAGCGTATTCCAAGGCCCCCGTGCAGGAAGGTCTGGCCGCGGACATAGCCCTCCTGTGGGCTGTCGCCATAGAGAAGACCATCGATGCCGGCGAGGAAATAGTCGCGACCCTTGTCGCCGACGCCTTCCTGGCCGAAATTGCGGGCGTGCCTGCGGGCTAGATCGACGCGCTGGGCGGAGTTCGGGTGGCTGGACAGGAAGTCCAGGCTCTGGTCGCTGTCGGGATCAACCGCCGAGTAGCGCGCATAGGCCGCCATCGAATCGAGGAAGCGCGCAGCGGCGTAAGGGTCGTAGCCAGCTTCGCCCAGCATCCGCACACCGATCACGTCCGCCTGCAGTTCCTGCTGGCGGGAGAACGCCGCAAGTCTCAGCTTTCCGCGGGCAAGCGCCTGCTTGCCGGCGATGTCACTGGACAGCACCTCGGCGACCACCCGGCTGGCGATTACTTCAGCTTCCTCGCGCCGCTGGCGTTCGATGCCGTGGTTGGCGGTGACGTGTCCCATCTCGTGCGACAGCACGGCCGCAACTTCCGAAGCGTCGTTGGCGAGCGCCAGCAGTCCACGCGTGACGTAGAGATAGCCACCGGGCAGGGCGAAGGCATTGATCGCCGGGGAATTGAGGATAGTGATGCGGAAGGATTGCGTCGGATTTTCCGAAACAGCGGTCAGCGCACCGGCAATCCGAGCAACCAGCCGTTCGGTCTTTGCGTCACGATATTCGCCGCCATAGCTTGCAACGATACGGGGATGCTCGCGTGCACCCATCTGCGCCCGCGGATCGTTCTTTTGAACTTCGTCGACGATCTGCGGAGAGTCTGATGGAGAAACGTTCGGCGTATAGGCCTGGTCGAACACGGACTGACAGCCTGCGAGTGCTGCACCTGCGAGCAACACGACGGCAAAGCGTCTCCAACGGCGCGGTGCGCTGGTCTGCCCGGTCCTGCCGGGTGTCGCGTCCTCGCGTGTTTTGATCCGTGTCTTCTGCACCGTCAGTCCTGTTCACCTTCGCTTCGTACCGATTTTCGCATCGCATGCACAGATAAAAGAGATAGGTTCAGCCGGCGCGTTTGCAATTGACTTCTGATAAACCAAGGCGATGACATCGCCGCAAGACCAAATTGTGGCACTGCGATAACGTTGGTTTTCGCCTGTCTCTATTCGTGACGACGCTCCGTCGACTGGCCTCTAGCGGGCGTAGGGAATAGCCGTGTTTGCGGCGGAGTTGACGATGGTGCCATCGTCGACGGCAACCACCACATCGGCAAGCTTTTGAACCTCGGCGCGGTCGTGGCTGACGATCACCACCGTATTGCCGGTTTCGCGGTGCAGGTCCAGGAGCAGCGACGCCATCGAAGACCTGAGTTCAGGATCAAGCGCCGCAAACGGCTCGTCCATCAAAAGGACGGGTCTTTTTCGCACCAGCACCCGCGCAAATGCCGCGCGCTGCCTCTCGCCGCCGGACAGCGTTCCCGGTTTGCGCGTCTCGAATCCTGCAAGCCCGACACGCTCGAGTGACTGCGAAATTCTCACCCTGTCCTCACGGGAAAGCTTGAGGGACGGATCGACGCCGAGGCCGATATTGGTGACGAGGTCGAGATGGGCGAACAGATTGTTGTCCTGGAACACCAGCGAAATCGGCCGCTTTGAGGGGTGCGCGTGGGTCACGTCCTCGCCCGCGATCAGGATGCGGCCGGACTCCGGTATCTCGAAGCCTGCGATGAGGTTCAATAAGGTCGATTTTCCCGATCCCGACGGACCGGTCAAGGCGGTAATCGCGCCGTCGGTCATGGCAATATCGAAGCTGAACCGTTTGGTGCCGAGTTGCAGCGCAGTCTTTTCCAGGCGGATGCCGTCAGCCATCGTATCCCTTTCGCCGGCTCAGACTTCCGAGGATCGTGAGCGCCAGACATATCATGCCCAAAAGCAGGGCAAGCCCATCGGCGTCGTTCGTTCGGTAGCTCGACAACCTGCTGTAGACGAGCCAGGGCAGGGTCGTCAGTTCCGTGGAGCCGAACAGGGCCACGGCTCCGAGATCGCCGAGCGAGAGCGCCATGGCAAACGACAGTGCCGTCAGGACAGGGCCGATCAGGAAGGGCAGGTCGATCCGCCGCAGTCTCGAAAAGCCTGAAATGCCGAGGCTCGCTGCCAGCCGTGCCGTCTGCCGCCGATGATCCTCGATCGCCGGTTCCAGCACCCGCATCACGAAGGGCAGCGCCATCAGCATGTTGATGACGGCGACCAGTGCCGGGGCAAACCGCGAGACATCGCCAAACGGGCGAAGCAGCAGGAACCAGCCGGTCCCGATCACGACCGGCGGCACCAGCAGCACCAGCGACGACGTTGCGCCAAGCATTGCCGCCAGTCCACGTGCCAGCATGCCGGGATGACGGAGGTCTCTCATGGCAATGCGCGCATGGATGATCGCCAGAGCCACGCTGACGGCCAGCAGCCCTGACAAGAGCGCGATCGACAGGCTTGTATAGGCGGCGTTGAGGAATGCGGGGCTGGAGGCCAGCCGCCAGAGATCGGCCTTGATGCCGGCTAGGAAGATCGAGGCAAGCGGCAGGACGAGAAACAGCGTCGTGGCAAGGATGGTCGAGCCGTCCCACAGCCTTGCGCCCCATGTGCGTCCATCGAAGCGGCGGGTGGCTCTGCCGGCAGTCACATGCGTGCCGTCGGGGGCGGGGAGAAACGCGAGTGCGGCGAGGATCAGGCCCGTCACGGCGATCTGCAGTACCGCCAGTCCGATGGCGCGGGGCGGATCGAAATCGAAGCGCAGCGACTGGTAGATCGCCACTTCCAGTGTCGTTGCCGCCGGCCCTCCACCGAGGATGAGGACCAGCGTGAAACTGGTGGCGCAGAGCATGAAGATCAGCCCGGCAATGCCCGGCACGACCCGGATCAGGGCCGGGGCTTCGATGAAACGGAAGATCGACAGGGGCTTCATGCCGAGGCTGGACGAGAGAAGCCAGTATTCCGCCGGCTGCCGCTCAAGCGCGACGAGAAACAGCCGGGCGGCCAGCGGCAGGTTGAAGAAGACATGGGCCAGAAGAATGCCGTTCAGCCCGTAAATGCTGATCGGCTGCTCCAGTCCGAGCGTCGAGAGGAGGCCGTTTACCGCGCCCTGCCTGCCCCAGATGCCGATCAGACCCAGCGCCCCGATCAGAACCGGCAGACCCATCGGCAGCGCCATCAGCCGCACGATCCAGACACGACCGACGAAACGGGGCCGTCTTGCGAGTGACAGCGCTACGGGAAGGGCCAGGCATACAGAGAAAAGGGTGGAGAGTGCCGCCTGCCAGAGCGTGAACTGCAGGATGCGTGCGGTATAGGCCGAGAACAATCGCCCCGGCGTTTCAGGCGCATCCCAGAGCAGCAGGGCCGAGACCGCGATGCCGACGAAAAGCGCGATCGCGACAAGGCTTATCACCCCGCCCGAAATCCCCCGTCTTCGCTCGGCAGCGGTCAGCAGCATGCCCGGTTCAGCCGATCAGTTCATGCTCATGGCGTTCAGCCATTCGTCGATCCATGCCTGGCGGTTCTTCGCGACTTCGTCGGATCCCATCAGGAATGTCTTTTCCGGCATGACCAGCTTGCCGAAAGCGTCGGGCAGCGGCTGCGACGTCTTCGTCACCGGCATCATCCAGTTGGTAGTGGGGATCACGTCCTGAAAACCCTGCGACACCATGAATTTGAGGAAGTCACGGGCGAGATCCTTGTCACGGGCGCCCTTCAGCATGCCGGCCACTTCGATCTGCACGTAATGGCCCTCGGAAAACGCGGCCGCCTGGTAACGGTTCTCGTTCTCCTCCACCATGTGATAGGCAGGCGAGGTCGTATAGGACAGCACCATCGGCACTTCGCCCTTGGTAAACAGGCCGTAGGCTTCCGACCAACCGGGCGTGACGGTCAGGATGCGGCCCTTCAGCTTTGCCCAGGCTTCCGGCGCCTTGTCGCCATAGACTGATTTCATCCACAAAAGCAGGCCGAGGCCGGGTGTCGAGGTGCGCGGATCTTCGATCGCGATCTTCTGCGAAGGATCGCCTTCCACCAGTTCCTTCAGGCTCCTCGGCGGGTTCTTGATGGTCTTCGTGTCGTAGACGACGGCGAAATGACCGTAGTCATAGGGCAGGAACGTATCGTCGGCGTAATTGCCGGGAACGTTGATGCCGCCATTGCCGGACGATGCCTGCAGTCCATGCGGTTCGAACAGGCCGGTGGCCTTGGCCTCCGAAATCAGGTTGGTATCGAGGCCGAGCGCGATATCGGCCTTGGTCGTCTCGCCCTCCAGCTTCAGCCGGGTCAGAAGGGCTACGCCATCGGCGACAGCCACGAATTCGACCTTGCAGGCGCAGGTCTTTTCGAAAGCGGCCTTCACCTTGGGGCCGGGGCCCCATTCGGCAGTAAAGCTTTCGTAGGTGTAGATGGTCAGCACCTTGTCTTCGGCCTTGGCGGCCGGCGACAGGATGATGGTGGCCGCAGCCACGGTGAGCGATAGCAAGAGTTTGCGCATCAACGCCTCCTTCAAAATCAATCTACAAGGGGAATAGGCGCTGAGCGTGAGCCGTCTAATCCCTCCGCCGGTGTTAGCCGGATCAGGTTCCGCGGGTTGGCTGAAAGCCTCTCAGCCGCACGTTACCGCGCAGCACCCCGTTAGAGCGGGAGTAGATGTAACGGTGAAGGAATTGTCTGGCAAGTGGTGTCGAACCCTGCCGTCTTGCGTTCAGGGCCAAAGGACCGAAAGGCATCGTGCGATAGCAGTCTCGATAGCAAGAAAGCCGCCCGGCGTGCCGGACGGCTTTCTTGCTAGTAGTTCTTTGACAACAAGGTTCAGGCGTTGAGCGCGTAGCCTGACTGGGAGTCGTTGCGGAATATCTTGAGGTCACGCGGCACGATCGCCATGCCGCCAAGACGGTTGGCGATGGCATAATCGATTGTCTGCTCCACCACATGCGGCATGACCGGCTTGGTCAGAACGCCGAGCGATCCTTCGACGCCGTCTTTCACGTCTTCCGGATTGGCCGTCATGAAGATGACCGTCAGGCCGTATTCGGCAGCGAGTTCGCGCCCGATTTCCGGACCGGTCCGGCCGTCGGAGAGATTGACGTCGACCAGCGCGATATCGGCGTATGCACCGAGCGACAGGGCGTGCTTGCGGGCGCTGGCAAAGCCTGCAACCTTGAGACCCATGCTCTCGACAGTCTCGGCAACATCAAGCGCGATCAGGAATTCGTCCTCGACGATCAGAACGCGCTGTTCCATTGCATCACTCGCCAGCCGACGACGCATCACATTAGTCAGCATTGGACATTCCTAACCGTTTTGTTTCCATCTGGTCGGCATGTCGGCATTCATACCGCACTACGCATTTCGACCACTTGATGGATGCCGAACGTCACCGGGGAATGTTTGTTCCGGCTCGCGACAAATAAAACGGTGGATATTTATTTGTTAAGTATAGGAATTCTTTAACTATCCTTCAATCTGTTCTCGGAGCATCTCAAGCTCCAGCCATTCTTCTTCCATTTTGGCGACACGATCGCGTAGTTTTGCCGTCTCTGCGGCAAGCTTTGAAAACGCCGACGGGTCTTTGGCGAAGAGTTTGGGATCGGCCATCTTCCGTTCGGACGTGGCGATCTCGTCCTGTGCCTTCGCCATCTCTTTGGGTAGATTTTCAAGCGCGAATTTCTGCTTGAACGAAAGTTTGCCCTTCGCCTTGGTGACACCGGGCGCACTGCCTTCGGTCTTTGCCTTTTCCGCCTTATCGGCGCGGCGCTTTTCGTCGGCCATGCCTTTGCGCTGCTGCAGCATGTCGGTATAGCCGCCTGCATATTCGATCCAGCGTCCATCCGGCGCATCCGGGTCTACCGGAGCGATCGTCGAGGTCACGGTGCGGTCGAGAAAGTCGCGGTCATGGCTGACGAGAATGACGGTGCCGGCATAGCCCGCGACGATTTCCTGCAGCAGGTCGAGCGTCTCGATGTCGAGGTCGTTGGTCGGTTCGTCGAGGATCAGAAGGTTCGACGGCTTTGCCAGCATGCGGGCCAGCATCAGGCGCGCGCGCTCGCCACCGGAGAGGTTCTTGATCGGCGTGCGGATCTGTTCCGGCTGGAACAGGAAGTCTTTCATGTAGCCCGCCACATGCCGCTGTTCGCCGTTGACCAGCAGCGTTTCGCCGCGGCCATCTGTCAAGTAATGGGACAGCGTGTCGGCGGGATCGAGGTCCTCGCGCTTCTGGTCGAGCGTGGCAATCTCGAGATTGGTGCCGAGCTTGATCCAGCCGCCGTCGGGGGCGAGCTGGCCCGTCAGCATCTTCAGCAGCGTCGTCTTGCCAGCACCATTCGGGCCGACCAGGCCGATCCGGTCGCCGCGATGGATGCGGATCGAGAATGGCGCGACGATCGGCTTGTCATAGGTCTTGGTGATGTTTTCCGCTTCCACCACCAGCTTGCCGGACTCGCGACCTTCGGCGACGGAGGCCTGAACGGAACCCTGCGGCCCCTTGTGGCCGCGGTAGTCGGCACGCATGGACTGCAGCTCGCCGACGCGGCGCATGTTGCGCTTGCGCCTTGCGGTCACGCCGTAGCGCATCCAATGTTCTTCGCGCTCGATCGCCTTGCCGAGCTTGTGCTGCTCGATCTCTTCCTCTTCGAGAACCTGATCGCGCCAGGCTTCGAAATGGCCGAAACCGCGCGACAGGCGGCGGGAGGTGCCGCGGTCGAGCCAGACGGTGGCGTTGGATACCTTTTCGAGAAAGCGACGGTCATGGCTGATGACGACGAGCGCGCTGCGGGTCTTGCGCAACTCGTCTTCCAGCCATTCGATGGTCGGCAGATCGAGATGGTTGGTCGGCTCGTCCAGCATCAGGATATCAGGTTCCGGCGCCATGACGCGGACAAGTGCTGCACGTCGGGCTTCTCCGCCCGAAAGCCTGACCGGATCTTCCTCTCCTGTCAGGCCGAGATGCTCCAGGAGATAGGTGACGCGATAGGGGTCGTCGCCCGGTCCAAGCCCCGCTTCCGCATAGGCCTGCACGGTTTTGTAACCAGCGAAATCCGGC
The DNA here is from genome assembly GCF_014841925.1 of Rhizobium sp. CFBP 13726. Classification (NCBI taxonomy): domain Bacteria; kingdom Pseudomonadati; phylum Pseudomonadota; class Alphaproteobacteria; order Hyphomicrobiales; family Rhizobiaceae; genus Rhizobium; species Rhizobium sp. CFBP 13726. The sequence goes on along the minus strand of NZ_JACYUU010000002.1, from coordinate 1,307,061 downwards.
GCCTGTTCGAGATAGCGGATCGTCGCATTGGGGTGCCGGAAAACCTCGCCCGACTGCGCTTCCACCATGCCGGCGGCGATCTTCATCAGCGTCGATTTGCCGGAACCGTTGCGGCCGACGAGAGAGATGCGGTCGCCGGGCTCTACCTGCAGGGCAGCTCCGTTGAGAAGCGGCGTGCCGCCGAAGGTTAGAACGATATCGTCGAGTTTCAGAATAGGCGGTGCCATGCGGCGTCTATGCTCCGGAAAAATCGTTTGGACGGGCAAGGATCATCGCCCTGCCGTCACGTAAATGGAATTGGACCGGCCCTTCTGCAACGTTGGACACGGTGCGGGAAGAACCGAAGGGCAGCGTGTAATCCTTGAGTGGATAGCGCGCGCCAAGAATGTCCAGGCCTGTAAGGCCCGTAAAACCGATGACGGAAAACAACGCGCCCTTGGGCAGGTCGAGTGTCATCGTGCCGGTGAGAAACGGCACAGCCTCTTCCTCGCCGGATGTGAGAAGAACGTCATGGCCGCGCTCGGCAAGGCTCATCGCATGCAGAAAATGCTGGAGCGCGTGGTCGGACCGTTCGCCGCCCAGCGCGCCTATCAGAATGAGCCGCGTCGCGCCGCGTTCGATCGCTTCGGCCGTCGCAATCTCGCCGTCCGTCTCGTTCTTTTCCGGCGGATAGGTCCGGCGCTCGACATCGGGATAGCGCTCGATCAGGTCTGCGTCGGAGGAATCGAAATCGCCCACCCAGAGCTCCGGCATCACACCCAGCGCCTCTGCATGGCGCATGCCGCTGTCTGCCGCGATGAAGCGGCTTGCGGCAACTGCCTTTTGCAGTCGGTCGGTTACGGTGAGGTCACCGCCGAGCAGGATCGTGAAGGTCGAGTTGGCCATTGCTCATGCCCTTATCCTAAAGCGGCTGGCAAGGGAAAGGCGCGTGTCGCACTGTTCGTGCGAAAGCGGTCATTTTTGCTCCCATTGACGGCGGGCGTGGCAAGGATTATTTGAAAAGTCGAAATTCCGTGGTGATTTGGCCGGCCGGCTTGCAGCCACGTAAAAAAAGTCGCTAAAGGGCCGCGAGAAGAGTTTCAAAAACTTCCCACGGGCCGGCTGCGATTTTTCGTGCCGGCTTTTTGTTTTTGGGTTGAAGAGATGCCGATCAAGATCCCCGATACGCTGCCTGCCTTCAATACGCTCGTTTCCGAGGGCGTGCGGGTACTGACCGAAACGATGGCCGTGCGCCAGGACATCCGGCCGCTGCAGATCGGGCTTCTCAACCTCATGCCCAACAAGATCAAGACCGAGGTGCAGATGGCGCGCCTTGTCGGCGCCTCGCCGCTGCAGGTCGAGTTTTCGCTGGTCCGCATCGGCGGCCACAAGGCCAAGAACACATCGGAAGATCATCTCCTGTCGTTCTACGAGACGTGGGAAGAGGTGAAGCACCGCAAGTTCGACGGTTTCATCATCACCGGCGCGCCGGTGGAAACCCTGCCATACGAGGATGTCACCTACTGGCAGGAGATGAAGGAAATCTTCGACTGGACCACCACCAACGTGCATTCCACCATGAATGTCTGCTGGGGGGCGATGGCCGCCATCTATCATTTCCACGGCGTTCCGAAGCACGGGCTGAAGGAAAAGGCGTTTGGGGTCTATCGCCACCGCAACCTGTCGCCGGCCTCCGTCTACCTCAACGGCTTCTCCGACGATTTCCAGGTGCCGGTGTCGCGCTGGACGGAAGTTCGTCGGGAGGATGTTGAAAAGGCCGGCAGTGACCTCGAGATCCTGATGGAATCAGACGAAATGGGCCTCTGCCTCGTGCATGAGCGGGCCGGACGGCGGCTGTTCATGTTTAACCACGTCGAATACGATTCCACCTCGCTTGCCGACGAGTATTTCCGCGATGTCGATGCCGGCATCCCCATCAAGATGCCGCACGACTATTTTCCGCACAACGACGATACGCTGGCTCCGCTCAACCGCTGGCGCGGTCATGCGCATCTGCTGTTTGGAAACTGGATTAACGAGATCTACCAGACGACGCCTTACGACCTCGAAAAAATCGGCACCGAGTGACCGAGACCGGTTTCTGCCCCGTCATCCTTGCTGGATGATAGCCTGACGGATTTTTCCGCTGGCCTCGTTGCAGCTTTGACCGAAATCACGCAGTTTGCCGCAAACATTCGGGAGATGGGTTATGACGGGTCATGAATTCGAGATTTTCGGCACGACGAAGAGCGGCGAGGCGGTGCATCGGATCACGCTGTCGGGCGGCGGGCTGACAGCCCAGGTTCTCACCTGGGGCTCGGTTATTCAGGATCTGCGGCTTGCCGGCCACGAGCCGCCTTTGGTGCTGGGGTTCGACAATTTTGCGGACTATGAGGCCTATTCTCCGTATTTCGGCGCCACGCCTGGTCGCTGTGCCAATCGCATCGGCGATGGCCGCTTCTCGATCGACGGCACAGAATACCAGCTGGAACTCAACGAAGACGGCGTAACCCATCTGCACGGCGGATCCGACGGTATCGCCCGGCGCATCTGGTCGATCGTCGATCACGCGGAAGACCGACTCGTGCTGCAGATCACCGACCCGGACGGACGCGCCGGATATCCCGGCAACTGCACCGTCACCGCGACCTACCAGCTGATGGAAGACGGGGTGCTTTCGGTGATCTACGACACGGTGACCGACCAGCCGACGCCCGCCAACGTCTGCCAGCACTCCTATTTCAATCTAGACGGTCGTCCCGACATTTTCGGCCACGACATGATGATCGCCGCGGCTGAGCTGACGGCGGTGGATGAACGGATGGTGCCGACCGGCGTCCTGATGCCGCTTGCCGGCACCACGTTCGACCTGAGCGAGATGGGTCCGATCCAGCGGACCGGTGCCGATGGCGAGCAAGTGCCGTTCGATCACAACTACTGCCTTTCGGAGGAGAGGACCGCCAAGCGCTCAATCGCGCTTGCCCGCAGCCTGTATTCCGGCGTGCAGCTCGAAGTGCGCACCACGGAGCCGGGGATCCAGTTCTACGCGGGCTTCAAGCTCGCCTTGCCGGTGCCCGGCATGGAAGGCCGCCACTATGCGCCTTACGCCGGCTTCTGCCTGGAAACCCAGGTCTGGCCGGACGCCATCAACCACGAGACTTTCCCCAATGCAGTGCTTCGCCCCGGCGAAACCCTGCGACAGGAAACCGATTACGTGTTTTCGAAGAGCTGAGGCCGTGAGAGCGGAGGCTGCCACAAGGTGGCCTCTGTCCCGCTACTGGTGGCGGACATAGGACCGACAATGCTGAGCCTTGGCCCGGCCGCGCCGTCGTTATTACTTTTTGTTTTTTTGGGAGAATTTGGAGCGGGCGAAGGGATTCGAACCCTCGACCCCAACCTTGGCAAGGTTGTGCTCTACCACTGAGCTACACCCGCTCATAAACCGTCGACCCGGTGGTAGTCTGGATCGTCGGTGCCGCTCGTTGCCGGCGACGGGCGGTATATGGCCCAGACTTTTTTTAAATGCAACAGGGAAATGACGATCTCGATGAAGAATTTTTCAGGCGCTTTGAAAGTCCCTGCGAAACAAGGGTTTGCGCCCAGGCGTGCATCTTGGCCGGTCGGAACAATCTGTCTATAGTCCGCCATCCTTACCCCGCCGGCCGGGGCCAACACCTCAAGAGCAGCCAAGATCGATCATGCCAAAAACTGCAGAAGACCTGTTCGCCTTTCTCGATAGCCTCGATATTGCCCACAAGACGAAAGCGCATGCACCGGTGTTTACGGTATCGGAATCAGCCAGTCTGCGTGACGAGATCCCGGGCGGGCATACCAAGAACCTGTTCGTCAAAGACAAGAAGGACCAGTTCTTCGTCATCACGGTCGAAGAAAATGCCAGCGTCGATCTGAAGACCGTCCACAAGGTGATCGGTGCGTCCAGTCGCGTCTCGTTCGGCAATCCTGAAAAGATGCTGGAATTTCTCGGCGTCGTGCCGGGCTCCGTCACCGTGTTCGGCGCGCTGAACGACACGGATAACAACGTCACGTTCGTGCTCGACGAAGACCTCATGCGCGAAGAGGTGATCAATGGCCATCCACTCTCAAACGATGCGACGACGTCGATCGGTCGCGACGATCTTATCCGCTTTCTGGAGGCGACGGGCCATACGCCGCTTGTCTTGAAAGTGACGGGCTGACATACGATCTTTGCAATTCAGAGTAAGACATAATGCGCATCGGCCGTGTGCCGATTGGACTTTTTCCGGGAGAACACTTTCATGAGCGGCACGAACAATCCTTATGGTGGCTCCTACGGCGCCGGTAACTACGGTGGCCAGAACGCGACGGTGAACTTCGGTTCGACGCCTGCAGCGGCCCCAGCGCCCGCGGCTTCCTCTGCCCCTGCTGCTGCCGGTAGCTATATCTCGGACACGACGACCGCAGGCTTTGGCAAGGACGTGATCGAGGCATCGCGCAGCCAGCCGGTTCTCGTCGATTTCTGGGCGCCCTGGTGCGGTCCGTGCAAGCAGCTCACGCCCGTCATCGAAAAGGTCGTCAACGAAGCCCAGGGTCGCGTCAGGCTCGTCAAGATGAACATTGACGACCATCCCTCGATCGCGGGACAGCTCGGGATCCAGTCGATCCCGGCCGTGATCGCCTTTGCCGATGGCCGTCCGGTCGACGGGTTCATGGGCGCCATTCCGGAAAGCCAGATCCGCGAGTTCATCGAAAAGGTTGCAGGCCCCGAGGGCATGGACCAGGCCGCCGAGATCGAGGCGGTGCTCGGCGAAGCAGAAACCCTGCTCGGTCAGGAAGACATCCAGGGTGCCGCACAGCTCTACGGCGCCGTCCTGCAGGCTGACCCGGAAAACCCGAAGGCTGCGGCCGGCATGATGCAGTGCCTGATCGGCATGGGCGAAACGGCCCGCGCCGCAGAGATGCTCGCCTCCCTGCCGGAAGAGATGTCTGCTGATCCTGCGGTTCAGGCGGTTGCCAAGAAGCTGGAGCAGATCGAGGAAGCCCGCAAGCTGGGCGACCCTGTCGCACTCGAGCAGCAGATTGCAGCCAACCCTGACGATCACGAGGCCCGCATGAGCCTTGCCAAGATACTCAACGTCCAGGGCGAACGCGAAAAGGCGGCCGATCATCTGCTGACCATCATGCGCAAGGACCGCACGTTCGACGACGATGGCGCGCGCCGCCAGCTGCTGCAATTCTTCGAGGTCTGGGGCCCGAAAGATCCGGCTACGATTTCCGGGCGCCGCCGCCTTTCGTCGATCCTGTTCTCCTGATTGTGTTGCCGATTGATCGCTAAGCCGGATCGCAGCCTTGCGTTCCGGCGACGATGCCCCACATTAGTTTTATAGGTTTGGCTGAACGGCCAGGTTTGGACAACGGCCAGATTCGGACAGACATTTTTGTCCGGTGAATGTGGTCTGGGAGGTATCGGACCAATGCATGTGGGAAACGCGCGCTATCTGAAGCGGGAGGATCTTCCGGAAACGATCCCGGTCTTTCCGCTGACTGGGGCTTTGCTCCTGCCGGGAGGCCAGCTTCCTCTCAATATCTTCGAGCCGCGTTATCTGTCCCTGTTCGATGCAGCGCTTGCGGGCGACAGGTTGATCGGCATCGTGCAGCCATCATTGATGGAACCGGACGAGCCGCTCGGCGGCGGGCGCTCGGCGCTGTCGTCGATCGGTTGCGCCGGCCGGATCACGTCCTTTGCCGAAACCGGCGATGGCCGCTACATCATTTCGCTCAGCGGGATCTGCCGCTTCAGGCTGCTCGATGAGATCGGTGGCGGCCATCCGTTCCGCAAATTCAGACACGCGCCGTTCCTGTCCGATCTGACCGACGAGGATGACGAAAAAGCCGTCAACCGTCCGGAACTGCTGCGGGTCTTCAAGGCCTATCTCGACGCCAACAAGCTGGAGGCGGACTGGGAAAGCATCGAGCGGGCCGGAAACCGGACGCTGGTGAATTCGCTGTCGATGATGTCGCCCTTTGGCCCTGCCGAGAAGCAGGCGCTTCTGGAGGCACCGGATCTGAAGAGCCGGGCTGATACGTTGATCGCAATCACCGAGATCCTGCTTGCGCAGGGATCCGGGACAGCGAACGTGCTGCAGTAGGGCAAAGGCCGGTCATGGACGAAAAACTCAGCAAGGTGGATCCGAAACTGCTCGATCTTCTCGTCTGCCCGATGACCAAGGGCAGGCTGTCGCTCGATCGCGAAAACAACGAGCTCGTGTCGCAAGGCGCGCGCCTTGCCTATCCGATCCGCGACGGGATCCCGATCATGCTCATGTCGGAAGCCCGCAAGCTCGAGGACTAGCCTTCAGATCGAGCCGTGAGCAACCTTCAGATCGATCGGCCGCTCAGCAGTTTCGGGTTGTCCTTCACCGTCGTTCCGGCGGCCTGACCGATGAAGAAATCCTTGATCTTCGGAAGCCGCTCCACGACGCCCAAGCCGAAATCGCGGGCGATGCGGATTGGCGTGACGTCGTTGGAAAACAGCCGGTTCAGCACATCCGTCGTCACGCCCATCCGGAACGTATCGAAACGCCGCCACGACTGGTAGCGCTCGAGCACATTGAGCGAGCCGATGTCGAGGCCGAGGCGATCCGCCTCGACGACGGTCTCGGCAAGCGCTGCCACATCCTTGAAGCCGAGGTTGAGACCCTGGCCGGAGATCGGATGAATGCCGTGGGCGGCATCGCCGGCAAGCGCGAAGCGCGGTGCGACGAAGGCACGCGACAGGGTGAGGCTGAGCGGATAGGCCTTGCGACCGCCGACCAGCCGGATCTCGCCCAGCTTGTGGCCGAAGCGCCGCTGCAGCTCTTCCTCGAAGATCAGGTCGTCCGATGCCATCAGGCGCTCGGCGGCATCGGTGCGCTCCGTCCAGACCAGTGACGAGCGATTGTTGGTGAGCGGCAGGATGGCGAACGGGCCGGACGGCAGGAAATGCTCTTCCGCCACGCCATCGTGGTCGCGTTCATGGGCAACCGTTGCGACGATGCCGGACTGGTCGTATGTCCAGTTGACAGTGCGGATACCGGCCATGTCGCGCAGCTTCGAGCGCACGCCGTCGCACGCAACGAGAAGGCGGGTTTCCTCGGTCGAGTCATCGGAAAATTTCACGGTCGTATGCGTTGCGGTCGTCTCGAAGCCGGTGGCGGAAAGGCTGTGACGGATCGATACGCCGAGCCGTTCGGCGGCACCGCGCAGGGCGCGCACCATCGCGACGTTCGGCACCATATGGGCAAACGGCCTGCCTGCCTGGATCGTGCCGTCGAAGGTGAGAAAGACCGGGCGGACCGGATCGGATGTCCGGCTGTCGGTGACGATCATCCGGTTGATCGGCTGGGCGTGCGGCAAGATTTCGTCCCAGGTGCCGAGGATGTCGAGCATCTGGCTGGCGGCCGCGATGATCGCGGAGGCTCGCTCGTCCTTTTCCCAGACACCGGCCGGTGCGGCCTCGACGACCTGGACCTCCAGATGCGGCGCCGCCTGCTTGACCGCGACCGCCGCCGCAAGGCCCACATAACCACCACCCACAACCAGCATGTCCAGCATTGAAAAACTCCCGAGCACGTCAAACACTTCGTGGCGTTTCCATTTGAGCTCGAAACGCTTAGCCTTAGATATAGATCATCAAGTGCCCGCTTCCTACCGCCGGAGTCCGTCTTAATGTCGAGTTCTTCTACCCCGATCGATCCCATCAGCGCACTGCTGACCGTACTCGACCTCGAAAAGCTGGAGGAGAACCTGTTTCGCGGCAGGACCGGCCCCGACACGGGATGGCAGAGAGTGTTCGGGGGACAGGTGATCGGCCAGGCGCTGGTTGCGGCACAGCGGACGGTGGCCAGCGATCGCTTCGTGCACTCGCTGCATGCCTATTTCCTGCGGCCTGGAGATCCGCTGGTGCCGATCATCTACCAAGTGGAGCGTATCAGGGACGGGTCGAGCTTCACCACGCGACGGATTGTCGCCATCCAGCATGGTCATGCCATCTTTTCGATGTCCGCTTCGTTCCAGATCGACGAAGGCGGTTACGACCATCAGATGTCGATGCCGCCCGTCGCCATGCCGGAAGAGCTGATGCCGGAAAGCGAATTCAAGCAGATGTTCCTGAAGCACGGCTCGGATGCCGTGCGCCGCTACTGGTCTCGCGAGCGTCCGATCGAGATGCGGCCGACGTCGCTTGCGCATTATCTGTCCAAGGAGAAGCTGGAGCCGCGCCAGGATATCTGGGTGAGGACCACCGGCCCGGTGCCGGACGACCGGGCGATCCAGGCAGCGCTGCTTGCCTATCTCTCCGACATGACGCTTCTCGATGCATCTCTCTATCCGCACGGCACCTCGATCTTCGATCCAACCATCCAGGCTGCGAGCATCGACCATGCGATGTGGTTCCACCGTCCGATCCGTTTCGACGACTGGCTGCTCTATTCGCAGGACAGTCCCAGCGCATCCGGCGCGCGCGGCATGACCCGCGGCGCAATCTACAGTCGATCCGGCGAGCTCGTCGCATCCGTCGCGCAAGAAGGTTTGATTCGTAAAAGAGCAAATGAATAATATTTGGGCATTTTGAGAAAACTGCACAAGTTTTCGCCGTAATTTGGCCGACGCGTTGCCCGTTATTTGGCGACGTTCTGAAAGGGTCATTCTTATCAATAGCTTAATATGGCTTCTCAAACTGGCATGACCCTTGAATGTGTCATGTCAGTCGCTGCTCTTGATCAGGCAGTGATCCAGGAGAATCGGCCCCGAGCCGAGCAACAAAGGATGGGAAGCCAGATGAAAATTGTAATGGCCATTATCAAGCCATTCAAGCTGGATGAGGTGCGCGAAGCCCTCACCGCTGTCGGTATCCAAGGCCTTACCGTGACCGAAGTAAAGGGCTACGGACGCCAGAAGGGACACACGGAAATCTACCGTGGGACGGAATATGCGGTCAGCTTCCTGCCGAAGCTGAAAATCGAGATCGCGGTTCCGACCGACCTCGTCGAAAAAGCCGTTGAAGCAATCGCCTCTTCCGCCAAGACCGGCCAGATCGGCGACGGCAAGATCTTTGTCTATTCGATCGAGCAGGCCGTGCGCATCCGCACCGGCGAAACCAATACTGAAGCGCTGTAAGAACGGCTGACAGGGGAGTCTTCAAGCTATGCAATTCACCAAATTTTCCACTCTCGGGCGCCTCGGTGCCGCGGCTGCGGCCTTCGCCGCGCCCGCCGTCGCCTTTGCGCAGGACGCTGCCGCACCGGCAGTTGCTGCCGCGGCCGCGGTCCCGGTTGCCGACAAGGGCGACACCGCGTTCATGTTCATCTGCACGCTTCTCGTGCTGTTCATGCTGATGCCGGGCATCGCCCTGTTTTACGGCGGCCTCGTCCGCACCAAGAACATGCTGTCGGTCCTGATGCAGTGCACCGTTGCCGGCGCCGCCATCATGATCATCTGGGTCACCTACGGCTATTCCTTTGCCTTCGGCGGCAGCACCTCCGCCTTCTGGGGTGGTACGGCGAAAATGTTCCTGTCGGGTGTCAACATGGACTCGACGGCTGCAACCTTCTCCGACGGCGTGGTCATTCCGGAATTCATCTTCGTGATGTTCCAGATGACCTTTGCGGCTCTGACGCCTGCACTGATCATTGGCGCCTTCGCCGAGCGCATCAAGTTCTCGGCTTCGATCCTGTTCTGCATCCTGTGGGTTACCTTCGTCTACTTCCCGATCGCCCACATGGTCTGGGACGCAAACGGCCTGATCTTCGGCTGGGGCGCGCTTGACTTTGCCGGCGGCACCGTCGTTCACATCAATGCAGGTCTTGCAGGTCTGATCGGTGCGATCATGGTCGGCAAGCGCACCGGCTACGGCAAGGACATGATGGCTCCGCATTCGATGACGCTGACGCTGGTCGGCGCTGCAATGCTCTGGGTCGGCTGGTTCGGCTTCAACGCAGGCTCCAACCTCGAAGCTTCGGGCGGCGCAATGCTCGCAACGGTCAACACCTTTGTTGCAACCGCTGCAGCCGTCCTCTCCTGGTGCGTCGTCGAAACCTTCACCCGCGGCAAGGCTTCGCTGCTCGGTGCTGTCTCGGGCATGATCGCCGGTCTCGTCGCCATCACGCCGGCTGCCGGCATTGCCGGTCCGATGGGCGCCATCGTCATGGGCCTGATCGTCTCGCCGCTGTGCTACTTCTTCGTTGCCGTCATCAAGAACAAGTTCGGCTATGACGACACGGCAGACGTGTTCGGCGTCCACGGCATCGGCGGCCTGTTCGGCGCTCTTGCCACGGGCATCTTCGCATCCGCCTCGCTCGGCGGTATCGGCTATGCCGAAGGCGTCACGATGGGCGGTCAGTTCATGACCCAGGTCTATGCCGTTCTCGTCACCATCGCGTGGTGCGGTATCGGCTCGCTGGTCATCTACAAGATCGTCGATCTCGTCGTCGGCCTGCGCGTCACCGTGGAAGCAGAACGCGAAGGTCTCGATCTCGCCTCGCACGGCGAAGCTGCCTACCACTCGTAAGAGGCTGCAACTGCCTCTCGAAGGCAGCGTCAATCTCTGATGGCCATCACTCAAGCCCGGGCCTTTGGTCCGGGCTTTTGCGTTTTGCCAAGCGAATTCCAGCCGATCAATCTTGGTTAAAGCCGCGTTAACCATCGCGGGGGTATTCTGCCTGGAATTGCGTGACCGGCCGAAACCTGCCGGTTCATGAAACAGGCGGTTTTTCAGGACGGCGGGCAGACAAGATGGGCAGAAGCAGTTCGGCGGCTATGGCAAATCGATCCACCCGCCTGGTACTCACGGCCTTTGTCTGGCGACAGGCGCTCGCGCTGACAGGCTTTGGCATTTTCACGCTGCTGGCGCTGGCGGTGGCAGCCCTTGCCACGTGGAATGTCGCAGATCCGAGTTTCTCCTACGCCACCGACAACCCGCCTGCCAATATCCTCGGCTTTTCGGGCGCAGCCTTCGCCGACCTGATGATGCAGTTCCTCGGGCTTGCCAGCATCTTTGCGCTGCTCCCGATCCTTGCCCTGGCACTCGCTCTGATTTCCGGGCGTCGTTACGATCGCATTCCGGCGCGGCTTGCAGCATGGGGCGGCGGCACGCTTCTGGCATCGGCAACGCTTGGCTGCTTTCCGGCACCGGCGACCTGGCCAATCCCGAACGGCATTGGCGGCGTGATCGGCGACATGATCCTGCGCTTTCCGGCTCTGTTCGTCGGCGCCTATCCGACCGGCATGGTCGCAACCGTGCTCGGCTGCATCTTCACCATTCCCTGCATTTGGCTGATGCTGTTTGCGTCAGGCTTTGTCGGCGAAGCCGTCGAGACCGAAAGCGATGACGACGATGCGCCTGTTGCCGCCGTCTCCGCGCGCAACCGGCAGGATGAGGACGATGACGGCGACGACAATGGCCTCTTCGGGGGCTTCCTGGCATTCGGTGCGCTGGCCCATTACTGGTATATCGCTCAGGCACGTCTGCGCCGTCTGACCGGCGCCAAGCCGCGGTCGCGTGTCGGTTTCGACCAGCCCTACGATTTCAACGACGACGAATTCGGCACTCTCAACGAGCCCGTGCGTGCCAAGCAGGAGTCTGCCGGTGGCAGAGGCCGGATGGAGCCCTCGCTCGATGGCGCACCGGAGCGGGTCCTTTCGCCGCGCCGGATCGTCTCGGCACCACCGATGCCCTCGCATGACGAGGATGACGACGACAACGACCCATCGCTCGATACGGCCGACAATCCGCGTCGCCCGGCCGACATCCTTTCCGACCACGGTGAGGACTTCGCGGCCTCGCGCGGTTCGAAATCTGCTGGCAACGGCTCTCCGCGCGTCGTTCCGGCGGCACCGCCTCCCAAGCCCAGCGCCCGCGTCGGTCGCGATGCGCAGGGCTCGTTCATTTCGCCGGAAGGGTTCCAGCTGCCCTCCGTGCATCTGCTGGCCGAACCGAAGGCGATTGCCCGCGATGCGTCGCTCTCGGCCGAAGCGCTGGAGCAGAACGCCCGCATGCTGGAAGGCGTGCTGGAGGATTTCGGCGTCAAGGGCGAGATCATCCACGTCCGTCCCGGTCCGGTCGTCACGCTTTACGAACTGGAACCTGCGCCGGGCATCAAGTCGTCCCGCGTGATCGGACTTGCCGACGATATCGCCCGCTCCATGAGCGCCATTGCTGCCCGTGTCGCGGTCGTTCCCGGCCGCAACGCGATCGGGATCGAGCTACCGAACCGCATCCGCGAAACCGTCTATCTGCGCGAAATGATCGGCTCGAAGGATTTCGAAACCAGCAAGGCAAAGCTTGCCATGGCACTCGGCAAGACGATCGGGGGCGAGCCTGTTGTCGCCGATCTCGCAAAGATGCCGCATCTTCTCGTGGCCGGTACCACCGGTTCGGGTAAATCCGTCGCGATCAACACGATGATCCTCTCGCTTCTCTATCGTTACACGCCGGAGAAGTGCCGCCTGATCATGATCGACCCCAAGATGCTCGAGCTTTCCGTCTATGACGGGATCCCACATCTCCTGTCTCCCGTCGTCACCGATCCGAAGAAGGCCGTTGTCGCGCTCAAATGGACCGTCCGCGAGATGGAAGAGCGCTACAAGAAGATGTCGAAGATCGGCGTGCGCAATATCGACGGGTTCAACTCGCGCGTCGAGCAGGCGATGGAGCGCGGCGAGGTTCTGACCCGTACCGTCCAGACCGGTTTCGATCGCCAGACCGGCGAGGCGGTTTACGAGACGGAAGAGTTCGACCTGCAGCCGATCCCCTATATCGTCGTCATCATCGACGAAATGGCCGACCTGATGATGGTGGCCGGCAAGGATATCGAAGGCGCTGTCCAGCGTCTGGCGCAGATGGCGCGTGCGGCCGGCATCCATGTGATCATGGCGACGCAGCGCCCCTCGGTCGATGTCATCACCGGCACGATCAAGGCCAACTTCCCGACCCGTATCTCCTTCCAGGTGACGTCGAAGATCGACAGCCGCACCATTCTCGGCGAGCAGGGTGCCGAACAGCTGCTGGGCCAGGGCGATATGCTCTATATGGCGGGCGGCGGTAGAATTCAGCGTGTCCACGGGCCTTTCGTCTCCGATACCGAGGTCGAAGAGATCGTCGCCTACTTGAAAACTCAAGGGTCGCCCCAATATCTCGAAGCTATCACGGCTGATGACGACGAGGATGGCGAGGGCGCAGGACCTGCCGGCACTTCCAACCTCTCCGACTCGGACGATCCTTACGACCAGGCGGTGGCGGTTGTGCTCAAAGACGGCAAGGCCTCCACATCCTACATCCAGCGCCGTCTCGGCATCGGCTACAACCGTGCGGCATCGCTGATCGAGCGGATGGAGCAGGAGGGCCTGATCGGCCCTGCCAACCATGCCGGAAAGCGCGAGATCCTCGTGCCGACCGAAGCGGATGTGCTGGATCGGTAAGGCCGGTAAAGCGGTCTTCAGGGGTTCGTGATCCGGCGCAAGCGGCCATCAAGACGCCGTGTTTCCACAACAGAAACACGGAAGGAGACCAGAATGACAGAACAAAAGACCACTCTTTCCAAAAGCATGACCGGACTTCTCGGCCGTCGCCAGTTCTCGCTCGGCCTTGCCGGCGGTGTTGCCGGACTGCTGGTTGCGGGAGCGGCCAAGCCCGTTCTGGCGCAGGCCGCAGCCGGTGCCTCGGCTCAGCGGATCGCCGACCATTTCTCGTCGGTGAAGACGATGATGGGCGAGTTCGTTCAGTTCGGGCCGCGCGGTGAACAGACCGGCGGCAAGTTCTTTATCGAACGCCCCGGCAAGCTGCGCTTCAACTTCGAGGATCCGTCGCCGCTGCGCGTGATTGCCGATGGTCGCAACGTGGTCGTGGGCAACGTCAAGCTCAAGACCTGGGATATCTACCCGCTGTCGAAGACGCCGCTCAGCCTGCTCTTGTCCGAGCGCATCGATTTGACATCCGCGACCGTGCGCAGCGTGCGTGAGGAAACCGACCTGACGACGATCGTGCTCGGCAACAAGTCGATCTTCGGCGACTCGACTATCACCATGATGTTCGACACCAAGACCTTCGACCTTCGCCAGTGGACGATCACCGACGCCCAGAACAAGGATACGTCCGTGATGGTCTATAACGTCCGCAACGGCGTGGCGATGGACGAGAGAGTGTTCACCATCCCCTATGATCAGGTGAAGTAAGACATATCGACTAGGACGGATCGCTTTTGGAGGGCTGCGGAAACGCGGCCCTTTTTGCTTTTCCTGCTATGCGAAATTGCCTAGAGGTGATGCCCATCAGCGAGGGCAGGCATGACATTCTCCATCACCACCTGGAACATCAACTCGGTCCGGCTTCGCATGCCGATCGTGCAGCAGTTCATTACCCGCAACCAGCCGGACATTCTCTGCCTGCAGGAGATCAAGTGCCAGGAGCCTGAGTTCCCCTACCAGCCGCTGAGAGACCTCGGTTACGAGCATATCATCGTGCACGGCCAGAAGGGCTATCACGGCGTCGCTATCGCCTCGCGGATCCCGCTCTCGGAAGATCACCGCCAGAATTACTGCAATGTCGGCGATGCCCGGCACATCTCGGCGCTTTTCGGGACGGGTACCCGGCGCATCCGGGTGCATAATTTCTACGTGCCTGCGGGAGGCGACGAGCCGGACCGGACGATCAATCCGAAATTCGGCCACAAGCTGGATTTTGTCGAAGAGATGAAGGTTTTGCAGGCCGATGCGACGCCCGGCATTTCCTCGATCCTCGTCGGCGATCTGAATATCGCACCGCTGGAGCACGATGTCTGGTCGCACAAGCAGCTTCTGAAGATCGTCAGTCACACGCCGGTCGAGACTGAGGGCATGAAGGAGATCATCGCCAAGGGCGGCTGGCTCGATCTGATGCGCCAGTACACGCCGGAGCCGGAAAAGATTTACACCTGGTGGAGCTACCGCGCCAAGGACTGGGAAGCCGCCAACAAGGGTCGCCGTCTCGATCATATCTGGTCATCGCCGAACCTTGGCCCGTTTCTCGACCGGATCGAGGTGCTGAAGGAAGCCCGAGGCTGGACCCAGCCATCGGACCACGTTCCGGTGACGGCAGTGTTCAAGTTCTAAGGAGCAGTCGTCTCAGCGGAACCGGTGCTGCATGGCGAGTGCTGCCTTGGCGAGGCTGACGATGTTGTCGCGGATCCGGTTTTCGATCAATCGCCCCACCTGAGGGTATTCCTCCAGCAGGCGTTCGAACAGCGAGCGGCCGATCCTGAGCGTTTCGGAATCCTCGGCGGCGATCGCCGTGAACTTGCGCTCGACCATGGTCACCAGCGCGAGCTCGGATAGAAGCGTGCCGGCCCCAACCGTCTTGTCGAGACGAACGGTGCCGTCGCGGGTGGTCGAGTAAAGGTCGAAACTGCCTTTGCAGACGATGAAGGCGGATTCGGCGGGGGAACGCTCGCGAAACAGCTCCTGGCCGCCGGATGTCGAGCGTCGTTCCGCCCCGAACGCAATCAGCCGCAGTTGGTCGCCATCCAGTTCCCTGAAAAGCGGCACTTGCGACAGAAGCCGGATATCGTCGGACAGTGCCATTTTACGGGTTTGCGGTCTTCGGGGTTAAGGAACGATCTTGTATCCACCGTTTTCCGTCACCAGAATCTCAGCATTCGAGGGGTCGCGCTCGATCTTCTGTCTCAGACGATAGACATGGGTTTCCAGTGTATGCGTTGTAACGCCGGAATTATAGCCCCATACTTCTTCCAGAAGAATATCGCGTGTGACGACCTTCAGCCCTGCGCGATAGAGATAGCGGATGATCGCCGCTTCCTTTTCGGTCAGACGGATCTTCTTGCCATCGTCCGTGGTCAGAAGCTTCTGGCTCGGCTTGAACAGGTAGGGGCCGACGGTGAACGTGGCGTCCTCGCTCTGTTCGTACTGGCGAAGCTGGGCGCGGATACGCGCCAGCAGGACCGCAAAGCGGAACGGCTTCGTCACATAATCGTTGGCGCCGGCTTCGAGGCCGAGGATTGTGTCGGAATCGGTATCGTGGCCGGTCAGCATGATGATCGGGGCCTTGAAGCCGTTCTTGCGCAGAACCTTGACCGCCTCGCGGCCGTCCATATCCGGCAAGCCGACATCCATGATCAGAAGATCGACCTGGGTCGCCTTGGCGGTATTGACCGCCTTGGTTGCATTGGCTTCCTGCAGGATCGAGAATTCGTCGTAGAAGCCGAGCTGCTCCACAAGGGTCTCGCGCAGATCATCGTCGTCATCGACCAGCAGTATCGTTCTCGCCATGCAGTTCTTGCCTTCCGTAGCGCCTATTGCGTTTGTAAGACGTATCTAGGGATCTTCGATGTAAAACCCAACCCGCTATGAATTCAAACGAAATCATATTCAAAGCAAAACCTTGTGAGTGAAATGCATCGTTTTCGCGAGAAAGATCACAAAACCGGACCCGTCGTCGTAGTTCGTACCGCGCCGCGTGACCGCCGGCGTGCCATCGTGACATGCGGCGGGATCACCGTTCAGGCAGCACTGGGGCGATCCGGAACGACCGCCTTCAAGCGCGAAGGCGACGGAGGAACGCCGATTGCCGCGATGCGGATCATCAGCGGCTTCATCCGCGGCGACCGTCTTTCGGTGCCGGCCACGCGGCTTCCGCTTCGCCGCATCGGCCGCGACATGCTCTGGTGCGACGAGCCGAAGCACCCGGCCTACAACCGCCTGGTGAAGGCCCCGTTCAAGCCCAGTCATGAGGAGATGAAGCGGGCGGACGAGCTCTACGATATCTGCCTCGTGCTCGACTGGAACATCACCTCGCGCAAGCGCCACGGCGGCTCGGCCATCTTCTTCCACCTGATCCGCCCAGGCTACCTGCCGACAGCCGGCTGTGTCGCGGTTCACCCGCGCGACATGAAGCGGCTGCTGCCGTTTCTGCGCAAGGGGACGGTGGTGCGGGTTTTGGGGTGAGGCTTTTCGGATGGGCTACCGGCCGATGGCAATCGCGCCGGCCGCCACGATGAGCCCTGCCACGATGCGCTTCGGTGTGAGTGTCTCGCCGAGGAACAGCCTGCCGATGATCATCGCGAAGACCACGCTCGTTTCGCGGATTGCGGTGATGGGACCGGCAGGTCCCATGGAGTAGGCGATGATGACGACGCCATAGGCGATCAGAACGAAGATGCCGGCCAGCAGGGCCTTGCGGGTTTCCCGCTCGCGGATGTCCAGGCGCAAGCGCCCCCGCATCAGCGTATACGCGACAATCAGCAGCACGCCATAGGTGAACAGCACCCAGGCTGCATAGGCACCTGGATCGGGCAGATCGCGTACGCCGATGGAATCAACCGTCGCGTAGGTGGCGATGATCAGGCCGGTCAGCAGCGCCCACAAAATGGACGTGGTCGGCGCGCGCTGGCTGCCGGTCGAGAGGCTCATGATGCCAGCCGCTACCAGGATTACGCCGAGAATCTGGGAAGAGGTGAGCGTTTGTCCCATCATCAGGAAGCCGCCGAGTGACACCAGAAGCGGCACGGAGCCGCGTACGATCGGGTAGACCTGTCCGAGGTCGCCCAGCCGGTAGGCGAAGACGAGGAAGATGCTGTAGGCCACCTGCAGCAATGAAGAGGCGAAGATAAACCCGAGGCCTGCAGCCGTTGGCCATGGAAACCATAGCATGACCGGGAGAGCGGCGAGAATACCCGTGATGCCCATCACGGTGATCGACCACAGCCTGTCGGCGCCCGAGCGCAGGAATGCATTCCAGCTGGCATGCATGACGGCGGCGGTGAGCGCCAGCGCGATGACGGTCGGGCTCATTGCTTGGCGATCCTTCAGTCGCGCGGCAAAAGACGGAGCGGGCCGACAGGCATTGCCGGCCGATCTCCTTAAAAATCTACCGTATTGACGCGTCCCGAAAGATCAAACGTGTTTTCCTGAACCGGCTGTGAGCGCTGTTCATCGAAGCAAAAAGCCGCCGGATGCTTTCACATCCAGCGGCTTCGCTTGTCTGGCATGAAGAGCCTTCAGCCTATTTCCAGTCGCGGATATCCACGAAGCGGCCGGCGACGGCGGCGGCGGCGGCCATGGCGGGGGAGACGAGGTGGGTGCGGCCCTTGGAGCCCTGACGGCCCTCGAAATTGCGGTTCGAGGTCGAAGCGCAACGTTCATAGGGGTTGAGGCGGTCGTCGTTCATGGCAAGGCACATGGAGCAGCCCGGCTCGCGCCAATCGAAACCGGCATTCTTGAAGATCCGGTCGAGACCTTCGGCTTCCGCCTGTTCCTTGACGAGGCCGGAGCCCGGAACGACCATGGCCGAGACAGTGGGCGCCACGGTCTTGCCTTCGACCATCTTTGCCGCAGCGCGCAGATCCTCGATGCGTCCGTTGGTGCAGGAGCCGATGAAGACGCGATCGATGGTGATGTCGGTCATCTTCGTGCCCGGCGTCAGGCCCATATACTCGAGTGCGCGCCATTTGGAGGTGCGCTTGTTCTCGTCCTTGATCTGGTCCGGATCCGGCACCGTGCCTTCGATCGTGGTCACGTCCTCGGGCGAGGAGCCCCAGGAAACGATCGGGGGCAGGGCGGCTGCGTCCAGCACCACGACCTTGTCGTAATGGGCGCCTTCGTCCGTGTGCAGCGTCTTCCAGTAGTCGACGGCCATATCCCAGGCGGTGCCCTTCGGCGCGCGCGGCTTGCCCTTGATATACTCGAACGTCGTCTCGTCAGGAGCGATCAGGCCGGCACGAGCGCCACCTTCGATCGTCATGTTGCAGACGGTCATGCGGCCTTCCATGGAGAGCGACCGGATCGCCTCGCCGGCAAACTCGATGACGTGTCCGGTGCCGCCGGCGGTGCCGATTTCGCCGATGATCGACAGGATGACGTCCTTTGCCGTGACGCCCGCCGGCAGTTTGCCGTCGACGCGGACCAGCATGTTCTTCGCCTTGGTCTGCAGCAGCGTCTGGGTGGCGAGAACATGCTCCACTTCCGACGTGCCGATGCCGTGCGCCAGCGAACCGAAGGCGCCGTGCGTCGAGGTATGGCTGTCACCGCAGACGATCGTCATGCCTGGCAGGGTAAAACCCTGTTCCGGCCCGACGATATGGACGATACCCTGGCGGACATCGCTTTCGGAAAAGTATTCGACGCCGAAATCCCTGGCGTTTTCGGCCAGCGCCTCGACCTGGATGCGGCTTTCCTCGTTCTTGATGCCGAGGTGACGGTCAGGCGAGGTCGGCACGTTGTGATCGACGACGGCGAGCGTGCGCTGCGGCGAGCGCACCTTGCGTCCGGCAAGGCGCAGGCCCTCGAAGGCCTGCGGGCTCGTCACCTCATGCACCAGGTGACGGTCGATATAGAGAAGACAGGTATCGTTTTCATCGCGGGAGACGACGTGGTCGTCCCAGATCTTGTCATACAAAGTACGAGGTGCGCTCATGGCTGCGGTCCAATAAGATTGAGAATGGGTGGGGAAATAGAGGCGGCATCTTAGGCCGCGCCGGACATGTCTGCCCGGTCAGCTAAGTCGGCTGCATAGAGCGCCGGATACGCGCGCAAAAAAGCGTGACGGCAGACGCTTGTGGTCCTGCAGCACGATCATGCGGTTCGCGAGACATCCGAATTTCGATCCCATGGCAAAGGGTGTAGCAGTTTTTTGAATTCTCGGCAATTGCCTCCAGAAAACGTACATGCGAGAACGCTACTAAAGGATCCCCCTTATCGGGGGTCGGTCTGCAGCGCCTCCCGGGCCTGAAAGAGGAGACGAGAATGGCTTTGCCAGCCCAGCTTCCCGACAACGAGGCTGAACGCCTGCTCTCTGTGCGGGCCCTGATTTCCGCCGACGGACCCTCCACGCCGGAGCTCGAGGCGCTGGTGAAGCTTGCCAAGGATGTGTTCACGACGCCTTATGCGGCCGTCAACATCGTCGACGCCGATTGGCATCGGGTGGCCTGCCAAGTTGGCATTCGAACGAGCGAATGCCCGCGCGACATTTCGATCTGCTCCCGTGTCGTGTTCGACAACGAGGTCGTGGTGGTTCCCGATCTTGCCCGGCATCCGGAACTGCGCGATCTTCCTTATGTGCTGGGCGAGCCGGGTTTCAGGTCCTATGCCGGTGCGCCGGTCGCGCTGGAGCCGGGTCTTCCTGTTGGTGCCTTCTGCCTTCTCGATACGGAGCCGCGCGAATTCAGCGACCGGGAGATTGCCAATCTCATGCATTTCGCCGAGGTGGCGAGCGGTCTTTTGCGGCTGCAGAAGGCAAATCATGTGATGGGTTTTGCCGAGGAAAAGCTCCGGCTGGCCGCAATCACCGATCCGATGACCGGGTTCTACAATCGCGCGGCGCTGGTCTCGATCGTCGACGGCATGCTGGCCGATGCATTTTCGGCGCAGCAGACGGTCGGCGTTCTCTACATGGATATGGACGGGTTCAAGACGATCAACGACACGCTCGGCCATCCCGCGGGCGATGAAGTGCTGAAGCAGGCGGCGCAACGCATTACCGAATGCCTCGGTGTCCAGGAAATTGCCGTCCGGATGGGTGGCGACGAGTTCGCCGTCTTCGTACCGAACCTTGCCAATGCCAATGCGCTGGCCGGTCTTTCGGAACGCCTCGTGAAACGGTTCCGCAGCCCGTTTGCCGTGGGCAGGCATATCGTCAATGCACGTCTGAGCGTGGGTGCTGCCCTCGCACCGCATGCAGGGTCGGATCGCCTCAGCCTGTTGCAGGCCGTGGATGAAGCGCTGTACGAGGCGAAGGCCTCCGGCCGCGACAGGTTCGTCCTCAGGTCCTCCTGACGGCGGCGAATGCGGGCGATGCCTTCTATCGACGGCTTGCCTTTCTGATCCCCTGTTCCCGCATCCTCTTTTCGACTTGCCGCAAGGCAATCGACAAGCCGATCGTCAGGATCAGGTAGATATAGGCGACGATCGAATAGGTTTCGAAAAACCGGAACGAGCCGGACGCATAGATCTTGCCGGCCTGGCTGATATCGGCCACGCCGAGAACCGAAACGAGAGAACTGTCCTTCACCATGGCAACGAAGTCGTTCGAGAGGGGTGGGAAGATCACCCGTATCGCTTGCGGAAACACGACAAGGCGAAAGCGCTGACCCCGCGTCAGCCCGAGCGCCATGGCCGCTTCGACCTGGCCGCGATCGATGGACTGGAAACCGGCGCGAAAGATCTCGGCGATAAAGGCGGAATAGCCGATCGTCAGCGCAATGATCGCTCGCCACATCAGCGACAGATCGCGGACCTGCATCGGCTCCAGCCAGCCGCCGTCGACCAATGGCGTGATCAGGACATTGTAAAAACCGACGATCGCCGGTGCGCCGGCAAAGGCAATGTAGAATAAAAGCACCAGGATCGGGATGCCGCGCACGACTTCCACATAGAAGCGCGCCGCTTGCCGGAGGGCCAGGCGATCGGAAAGGCCCGCAAGGGCGATGGCCAGCCCCAGAGCGGTGGCAAGCACGAAGGCCGTGACCGTCACGAACACCGTCACCCAGATGCCGCGCGAGACGGTGGCGAAAACCTGGGCATAGAGATCGTTGACGACGATCACGGCTGCGAGCGCGAGGCCTATGACGACGACGGCTGCGAGCCACCACGGACGATCACCATCGCCGCCCGATGTCGGCAGGGTCTGAAAGGTCATCAGGTTTCGACCCTGTCCGCGGTGCCTGCCATCCTGATGGTCACTGGCCCATCTTGTAGTCGAGGAACCACTTTTTGTTCAGGGCATCCAGCGTGCCGTCGGCTTTCAGCGCGGCGATCGCGGCGTTGACGGGGGCGGCCAGATCCGATCCCTTCTTGAAGATGAAGCCGAAATCTTCGGCTCCGAGCGGGCCGCCGATCACCTTCAACCCGCCGTTCGACGCGTCGACATAGCCTTTGGCCGCGACGCTGTCGGTCAGCACGAGATCGACGTCGCCGCCTTTCAACGCCTGCACGGTTGCGCCAAAGGTCTCGAACAGCTTGATGCGCGGGTTCTGCTCGTTGCCGTCGAGGATGCTGTAGACTGACGTGTAGAAGGGCGATGTGCCCGGCTGGGCGCCGATCAGTGCGCCGTCTACGGCCGCAAAGGCCTTTTCATCGGCAAAGCGGGTTTCGTCGCCACGCACCAGCATGAACTGTTCGGAGCGCAGGTAGGGATCGGAGAAGTCGACCTGTGCCTTGCGTTCATCCTTGATGGTGATGCCGGTCATGCCGATGTCGTACTGGCCATCGGACACGGCCTGGATCATCGCGTCCCAGCTGACGTTCTGGTACTCGACCTTAAAATTCAACCGCTTGGCGATCTCGTTCATCGCATCATACTCCCAGCCGATCGCCTTGCCCGTCTTCGGATCGACGAACTGCAGGGGCGGGTAGGCGTTTTCGGTGACGACGACGACCGATCGGGCCTTCAGGTCCGGCAGGTTTTGCGCAAAAGCAGTGACCGGTGCCAGGCTTGCAACTGCGAGGGCGGCAATGACAAAACGTCTTTTCAGCATGGGGCGATCCTCAAGAGAAATATCTCAGCCAAATCTCACCAATTTCTGCGGGAAGACAAGCACAACCATTCCCTCAGACGAAGATCGCTGGGTTTGGCTTTGCAGACGCAACTGCATGGGATCGATATCAATGCCCAAGGGCAATCGCAGGCAATAAAAAAGGCGGCCAACCGGCCGCCTTTTCTCATCCCATGAAGGGAAATCTTATTCAGCAGATGCTGCTTCTGCAGCCTTTGCTTCTTCCGCAGCCTTCGCTTCAGCGGCTTCTGCTGCTGCCTTGTCGGCGGCGAGAGCCTGTGCTGCTGCGATCTTTTCAGCTTCGATGCGTGCCTTTTCTTCGACAACTGCAGCGCGCTCGGCTTCGTTCAGCTTGCGTGCGCGCGTGCCGGTGTTCTCGACGATACGAGCCGACTTACCGCGACGATCGCGCAGGTAGTACAGCTTGGCGCGACGGACGCGACCGCGGCGAACGATTTCGACGCCTTCGACGAGCGGCGAGTAGACCGGGAATACGCGCTCGACGCCTTCGCCGTAGGAGATCTTGCGAACGGTGAAGCTTTCGTTGATGCCGCCGCCGGAACGGGCGATGCAAACGCCTTCATAGGCCTGTACGCGGGTACGGGTGCCTTCCGTCACGCGGACGTTGACGCGGACGGTGTCGCCCGGGGAAAATTCTGGAAGCGAGCGCTTGGCTTCGATCTTGGCGACCTGTTCGGCCTCAAGCTGCTGGATGATGTTCATGTGTCAAACCTCAGGTTTTTCTGAAACAGCCAGAGCGCTCTTAGGATCCGTTGGTCAAAGCCTCTGGATCTGCCTTGCGGCAGAGCGTTTCGCCATTCTTTGTTGCTGGCAGACGGGACAGTTTTCCCATTTCCGTTCGCGCCATTACACGAAAGGCATGCGCTTGTCATCGGGCATGCCGCAATTTTGTGGCGATCGGTGGCGTTTTCGCCGCTTGCTGCCTCTCTATAGCAGGTCTAAAGGCTGACCGAAAAGAATTCGGGAGGATTCATGTCGATCACCATGGTGGTGCTGTTGGCCGCTGCCGGCTTTTTCTCGGGCGCCGCCAACGCGATTGCCGGCGGCGGGACGTTTCTCGTCTTCGGCGCCTTGACGCTTGCCGGCGTGCCGCCGATCTCGGCCAATGCAACATCGTCGATCGTGCAGTTTCCGGGCTATGTCACCTCGACGCTTGCCTATCGCCGCGAGATTGCCAGCCACTGGCGAAGTGCTTTGGCGCTCGCAATCGTCTCCGTCATCGGCTCGATTTTGGGAGCGCTGATCCTGCTGGCGCTCGACAATGACGCGTTTCGCCAGGTCGTGCCGTGGCTCCTGGGCGCCGCGACCGCCGTGTTTGCGGCAGGCCCATGGCTTAAGCCGAAAGCCTCGTCCGAGCGCCCTGCCAACTCGCCGCTTTCGGTCATCGGTCAGTTCCTGACATCGATCTATGGTGGGTTCTTCGGGGCCGGAATGGGGATCATGATGCTGGCGGTGCTGGGTATGACGACCGGCGGCAGCTATCACCATCTCAACGCGCTGAAGAACATGCTGGCGGCGCTGATTGCCGGCGTCGCGATCGTCGTCTTTGTCGGCGGCGGCGTGATTGCCTGGCCGGAAACGATCATCATGATGCCGGCCGGCGCGCTTGGCGGCTATTGCGGCGTGTGGCTCGCACGGCGCGTTCCGCAGGCAGTGCTGCGCTGGTGCGTGGTGGCGGTCGGCGCAGGCCTCACCGTCTACTATTTCGTGACCGGCTAGCTCTCGTTCAGCAGGTCCGGGCGGCGTTCCCGAGTAAGCCGCAGCGACTGTTCGAGCCGCCATTTCTCGATCGCGGCATGGTTGCCGGAGGTCAGAATAGCGGGGATTTCCCGGTCTTCGAAGACCTGTGGGCGGGTATAATGCGGATGTTCGAGCAGGCCGTGCTCGAAGCTTTCGTGGGTGCCGGACAGGGCATTGCCCATCACGCCCGGCAGAATGCGCACGACGCTATCGAGCAGGGTCAGGGCTGCCGGCTCGCCGCCCGAAAGGATATAGTCGCCGATCGACACTTCCTCGAGCTGGCGTGCATCGATCACCCGCTGGTCGACGCCTTCGAAACGTCCGCAGACGATCACCACGCCCTCGCCATCGCCAAGCTCGCGAACGCGCTTCTGGCTGAGCGGCTTTCCGCGCGGGCTCATCAGCAGGCGGGGGCGGCTGTCGTCCGCGAGGGAATCGATCGCCTTTGCCAGAATATCCGCCCTCAGCACCATGCCGGCGCCGCCGCCGGCCGGCGTGTCATCGACGGTGCGATGCTTGTCCTCGGCGAAATCACGGATCTGCATCGCTTCCAGCGACCACTGCCCGCGTTCCATTGCCTTGCCGGAGAGGGAAAAGCCGAGATGGCCGGGAAACATTTCCGGATAGAGGGTGAGCACCGTGGCGCGAAACGGCATCGCGGTCACTTGTCCTTGCGGGGAAAATTCGAGTTCGCGCCGTCTTCGTCCGTGTTTTCGATCAGGCCCGCAGCTTCGGGATCGATCAGGATCTTGCCGCCTTCGAGATCGATCTCCAGAACGGCTGCCTCGGTAAACGGAATGAGCGACGGACGACGGCCGGGGCCTTTCAGCTCCAGGAGATCGCCGGCGCCGAAATCGAACACGGCGCTGACCGTGCCAAAGCTCTTGCCGTCCTTGTCGACGGCTTCCAAGCCCTCGAGGTCGGCGTAATAGAATTCGTCGTCGTCCAGTTCCTCGTCCGGCAGGTTGTCACGGTCGACGAACAGCTCGATGCCGTTCAGCGCTTCTGCATCCTCGCGGCTGTTGATACCGCGGAAGCGGACGATGACGACTGTTTTCGCTTCGCGGATATCGAGGATCTCGAAGACGCGGCCGTCCGCGGTGTAAAGGTTGCCGTAGTCGCCGAGCGCCGTCGGATCCTCTGTAAAGGATTTCACCCGCACCTCGCCCCGCAGGCCCTGGGCAGCGCCGATCGTTGCCATCAGAACTGGGTTTTCGAGCTTGGTCATGCGGGAAGGCTCCGGTTTCTTCGCGCCCATTTAAGCGCAACACAGTGAAATGAAAACAGTCTCGGCGGAATGAAAACAGCAAAACGGGCGGTGCGTTGCCGCACCACCCGTCGAATCAAAAGAAGCGGATCTTATTCCGCGGCAGCAGCTGCCTTGGCGTCTTCGATCTTCTTTGCGCGCTCGGCAGTGCGTTCCTGAGCCTTCTTGCCCGGCTTTGCCTTTTCCGGGTTGCTCTTGGCATCGCGCTGGCCAACGCCGGCTTCTGCGAGGAAGCGCAGAACGCGGTCGGTCGGCTGTGCGCCGTTGTCGAGCCAATGCTGAACGCGCTCTACGTTGACTTCAACGCGCTTTGCGTCGTCCTTGGCAAGCATCGGGTTCCACGAACCGACCTTTTCCAGGAAGCGGCCGTCACGCGGCGAACGGGCGTCAGCAACGACGATCGTGTAGTAAGGACGCTTCTTCGAGCCACCACGGGCAAGACGGATCTTCAAGGGCATTGTATTCACTCCTAGGTTTGTCTGGGCCGCCGTCCCGGCGGGCCGTGTCGTTATTGTTTAAGCAGTTTCCTTACCGCCGTGTTCGGCGGCGATGGCTTCATGATGCCGGATGACTTCCTTGATGACGAAGTTCAGGAACTTCTCGGCGAAATCCGGATCCAGATGAGCGTCGTCCGCCAGACGGCGAAGGCGTTCGATCTGGTATTCCTCGCGCGCCGGGTCTGCCGGCGGCAAATCGTATTGGGCTTTGAGGACGCCCACTTCCTTGGTGCAGCGAAAGCGTTCCGCCAGCATATGCACCAGTGCCGCATCGATATTGTCGATCGACTGGCGGTAGCTTGAAAGCTTTGCCTTGATCTCAGGGTCAACCATCGCGTCCTCCCCTCACTTCTTCTTGCCAGGCAGGCCGGGAAGACCGGGGAAGCCGCCGAGGCCGGGGAGCTTTCCGCCGCCAAGACCCGGCATTCCACCGCCGAGACCCGGCATGGAGCCAGGCTTCATGCCGGCAGCTTCAGCCTGCTTCTGCAGGGCTTCCAGCTGCTTGGGATCGAGCTTGGAAAGATCGGGCATGCCGCCCATTCCACCCATTCCGCCGCCCATGCCACCAAGACCCATCTTGCCGGCAAGGCCGCCCATCATCTGCTTCATCATGCCGCCCTTGCCCTTGCCGCCCATCATTTTCATCATGTCGGCCATCTGGCGGTGCATTTTCAGCAGCTTGTTGATTTCGGACGCGTCCGTGCCGGAGCCGGCTGCGATGCGTTTCTTGCGGGAGTGCTTCAGCATATCCGGGTTGGCGCGTTCGGCCTTCGTCATCGAGCCGATGATGGCGATCTGGCGGTCGAACATCTTGTCGCTCATGCCGGACGCGGCAAGCTTGTCCTTCATACCGGCCATGCCGGGCATCATTCCCATGATGCCGCCCATGCCGCCGAGCGACTTCATCTGGCGCAGCTGGTCGGCGAGGTCGTTCAGGTCGAACTTGCCCGACTGCATCTTCTTGGCCATCGCCGCGGCTTTTTCCGCGTCGATGTTTTCAGCTGCCTTTTCGACGAGGCTGACGATGTCGCCCATGCCGAGAATACGGTCGGCGATGCGGCGGGGATGGAACTCCTCGAGTTCGTTCATCCGTTCGCCGACACCGATCAGCTTGATCGGCTTGCCGGTGACGGCGCGCATCGAAAGTGCTGCACCGCCGCGGCCATCGCCATCCATGCGGGTCAGCACGAGGCCGGTAATGCCGACGCGTTCGTCGAAATTGCGGGCCAGATTGACGGCGTCCTGGCCAGTTAGTGAGTCGGCGACCAGCAGGATTTCATGCGGATTGGACTTCCGCTTGATTTCCGCCATTTCGGCCATCAGCGGTTCGTCGATATGCGTGCGGCCGGCGGTGTCGAGGATGACGACGTCGTGGCCGCCGAGCTTTGCAGCCTGCACGGCGCGCGCGGCGATATCGGTCGGCGACTGGCCGGCGATAACAGGCAGCGTATCGACGCCGGTCTGGACGCCAAGCTGGCGCAACTGTTCCTGAGCTGCCGGACGTCGCGTATCGAGCGACGCCATCAGCACCTTTTTCTTTTCGCGGTCGGTCAACCGCTTGGCGATCTTGCCTGTGGTCGTGGTCTTACCCGAACCCTGCAGACCGACCATCATGATGACAACAGGGGCCGCGGCATGCAGGCTGATGCCGACGCCTTCGGTCCCGAGCATTTCGACCAGTTCGTCATGGACGATCTTGACGACCATCTGGCCGGGCTTGATCGATTTCAGAACCTCGGCGCCGACGGCCTTTTCGCGAACCTTGTCGGTAAAGGCGCGCACCACTTCCAGCGCCACGTCGGCTTCCAGAAGCGCACGGCGAACCTCGCGCAGGGCGGCGGATACATCCGCTTCGCTCAATGCGCCACGGCCGGTCAGTCCATTCAGAATGGAGCCAAGACGGTCCTGGAGGTTTTCGAACATCGTGTATTCCTTCTTCGTTTCCGGGTGCCCAAAAACGTCGGTTCTTTCGCCGGCAAATACAAGGCACCAAGGAGTACGCAAAGCCAAATAGCACCCGAGGGCGCCACGCGCTGTCGGGTGTTGACCTCCGGGTTTCCGAATAGTTCGGCTCCCGGTCGGCGGCTCCAAGTTCTCGGACTTGTCAGCAGATTGCCGGGCTTAAACAGGAAATGGGGGTGGAAGTCAAGGCGCGCCGGGGTTTTGCCGCGGGCGAGGGCGTCCGCTGACGAGATGCCGGAGATCTGATGTTGCCGCAAGCTTCCGCCCGTGCGCGAATTGCCGTATTCTATAGGGGATATATGCGTACCTAGATAGAGGTGGCCTTGATGGCGCAGCTCTTGCAAACCCTGGTGATCGAACAGACCTCATGAAACGTCGCAATTTTCTCAAATGGTCCGGGATCGGCGCAGTGGTAGCCCTTGCCGGCGGGTTGACCGCAAGAGGTGCCATGGCAGCCAACAGCTATTATTCCGGGCCGGTATCCGATCACTTCGACGGAACGCATTTCTTCAATCCCGGCGGAGAGGAGCCGCGCGGAACTCTCGATCTCCTGCGCTGGAAGTTCGGCAACGGCAATATTCCCTGGCCGGACACGTTTGCCAGCCCGTTTCCGCAGGCCGTGCCGGAGACGCGCGTGACCGGCAATCGTCTTGTCGTCACCATGGTCGGCCATGCGTCGCTGCTGATCCAGGTTGCCGGCGTCAATATTCTGACCGATCCGGTCTGGTCGGAGCGTGCCAGTCCGGTCTCCTTCGCCGGGCCCAAGCGGGTCAATCCGCCGGGTATCCGCATCGGTGATCTGCCGCCGATTGATATCGTGCTCGTTACCCACAATCACTACGACCACATGGATCTCGAGACGCTGTGGGTGCTTGAGGGCCGCGACAAGCCGCATTTCATCACACCGCTCGGCAATGATGCGATCATCCGCTCCAAGGTGCCGGATGCGAAGATCACGGTCATGGACCGGGGCGGCAGCGAGACCGTCGCGCCCGGCGTCGTGTTTCACTGCGAGCCCTGCCATCACTGGTCGGCGCGGGGTCTCGGTGACCGGCGCAAGGCGTTGTGGGCGGCCTTCGTGTTTGAAACGCCGGCCGGCAAGGTCTATCATGTGGGCGATACCGGATTTCACGAGGGCGTCAACTATCGCGCCGCGGGCAGTAAGCATGGTCCTTTCCGCCTCGCGAACCTGCCGTTCGGCGCCTATGAGCCGCGCTGGTTCATGAAGGCGCAGCATCAGGATCCGCAGGAAGCCGTCGAAGGTATGCAGCTTTGCGGAGCCTCCTTTGTTGCCGGGCATCATTGGGGCACGGTCAAGCTGACGGACGAGGGCATCGACCAGCCGGTCGAGGCGCTGTTTGCGGCGCTCGACAGTCGTGGTATTGCGCGTGAACGATTCCGGCCGATGCGGGCAGGTGAGGTTTTCGACGTTCCGGCGTGACGGAGCTTGACGAGCCGCTCCACAGTTTGCTTGATGCGGAAACATGAGTGAATGGGGCAAGATATGCAGATCGAACTGGACCGCCTGACGGACGCTACTCGCATCCAGCGCCTCAAGGCGCAGACAGCGGGTACGCATGATACGCTCGACAAGCGGATCATGCGGGCGGAGCCATTCGCCAATCGCGAGCGCTATGCCTTGTTTCTCGACGTCCAGCATCGGTTTCACGCCGATGTCGCGCCGCTTTACGCGGCCGCCGAACTCAACCGGCTGCTGCCCGGCCTTGCCGAGCGTTGCCGGCTGGAAGCGCTTCGCCATGACATTGCGGATCTCGGCGGCGTGCCGGAACAGCTGGGATCGACGACCGGCCCCCTCAATCCTGCGACCGCGCTCGGCTGGCTCTACGTCGCCGAAGGCTCCAATCTCGGCGCTGCTTTCCTGCGCAAGGAAGCAGCAAAGCTCGGGTTGTCGGACGATTTCGGTGCGCGGCATCTGGCCGGCCACACGGACGGCCGCGGCCTGCACTGGCGCAATTTCGTTTCGGCCTATAACGAGCTTCTGCTGACCGAGGCGGAGGAACTCGAGGCGGCCGAGGGTGCCAGGGCGGCGTTCCGCCGGGTGCATGCGCTGGTCGACCAGATCTTCGGATGACACGATCGGATGATGGCGCTCGCCGCACAAGTTGCGCGCGCTACTGGCAATTCATGGCGTTTTCCGCCATATACGGCCGATGACCGGTAAATTACCGCACGGGTTGGCAATCATGGCAGAACAGGTCGAATTTGCGCGCATGAACGGGCTTGGCAACAAGATCCTGGTCATCGACATGCGCGGTCGCATCGACAAGGTTACGCCGGAAGCAGCCGTTGCGCTGAACGCGGATGCTGCGACCCAGTTCGACCAGATCATGGCGATCCACGATCCGAAGATAGCGGGTGCCGATGCGTTTATCGACATCCTGAACTGCGACGGCAGCAAGGCGCAGGCCTGCGGCAACGGCACGCGCTGCGTCGTGCAGGCCTTGAGCTCCGAGACCGGCCGCAAGGTTTTCACCTTCCAGACTGTCGCCGGCATTCTCAATGCCCGTGAACACGAGGATGGCACGATCTCGGTCGATATGGGCAAGCCGGCCTTTGCCTGGGACAAGATCCCGTTGTCGGAAGAATTCTACGACACCAGCCGGATCGAGCTGCAGATCGGCCCGATCGATGCGCCGATCCTGCATTCGCCGTCTGCGATGGCGATCGGCAATCCGCATGCGATCTTCTGGGTTGATCGCGATCCCATGAACTTCGATCTGGAACGGTTCGGACCGCTTCTCGAAAACCATCCGATCTTTCCTGAAAAGGCGAATATCACGCTGGCGCAGGTGACATCGGAAACATCGCTGCGCACCCGCACATGGGAACGCGGCGCGGGGCTGACGCTTGCCTGCGGCTCCGCCGCCTGTGCCGCCGGCGTGTCCGCTGCGCGCACCGGCCGCACGGGTCGCACCGTGACCATCGACGTTGCCTCAGCGCCCACCCGGCAGCCGCTCGTCATCGAGTGGCGTGAAGACGATCACGTGGTGATGACCGGCCCTGCGGAATGGGAATGGTCCGGCAAGGTCGATCCGGTCACCGGTGAATTTTCGCGTGACGAGGAAGTCGGGCAGGGCGCTTACCAAGGGGCGAAGGTCCATTGAGTGGCGTCGAGGTCATCACCTTTGGCTGTCGGCTGAACACCTACGAATCGGAAGTGATGCGGGCGGAGGCCGAAAAGGCCGGGCTCAACAATGCCGTGCTGGTCAATACTTGTGCGGTAACGTCCGAAGCGGTGCGCCAAGCCCGCCAGACGATCCGCCGCGTGCGCCGTGACAATCCGCATGCCCGTATCGTCGTCACGGGATGCGCCGCCCAGACCGAAAAGCAGGCGTTTGCCGACATGCCCGAAGTGGACATGGTGCTCGGCAACGAGGAAAAGCTGAACAGCCAGTCCTACCGCGCGCTTCCGGATTTCGGCGTGTCGTCGGAAGAAAAGCTGCGCGTCAACGACATCATGAGCATCAAGGCGACGGCGCCACAGATGATCCGTCATATCGACGGTCACGTGAGGGCCTTCATCCAGGTCCAGAACGGCTGCGACCATCGCTGCACCTTCTGCATCATTCCCTACGGTCGCGGCAATTCCCGTTCGGTGCCGATGGGCGCGGTCGTCGAACAGGCGCGCAGGCTTGTCGAAGGCGGGTATCGCGAGATCGTGCTGACCGGCGTCGATGCCACCAGCTACGGCGCCGACCTTCCCGGCCAGCCGACGCTCGGGCTTCTTGCGAAGACGCTTTTGAAGCAGGTGCCTGAGATCCTGCGGCTGCGGCTGTCGTCGATCGACAGTATCGAAGCGGACAACCACCTCTGGGATCTGATCGCCGACGAGCCGCGCTTCATGCCGCATCTGCATCTTTCCCTGCAGCATGGCGACGACATGATCCTCAAGCGGATGAAGCGCCGCCACAGTCGCCGCGAAGCCTTGGACTTTGTCGAACAGGCACGGCGCTTACGGCCCGAGATCGCATTCGGCGCCGACATGATCGCCGGTTTTCCGACCGAGACGGAAGAGATGTTTGAAAATTCGGCGACGCTTGCGCGAGGCGCCGGCATTTCCTTTCTCCATGTTTTCCCCTATAGCCCGCGTCCCGGAACGCCGGCCGCGCGGATGCCGCAGCTCGACCGGGCACTGGTCAAGGAGCGCGCCGCGCGACTTCGTGCAACGGGTGAAGCGTTGCATAATGCCCACCTCGACCGCATGGTGGGGACCGAACAGATCGTCATCGTTGAAAACAACGGCCTGGCGCATACCGAAAACTTTTCGCTGGTCGCCGTGCCGGGGCTGGTTCCCCGGGACATCCAGCGCATTATGATAACTGGCCATAACGGCAAACATCTCGACATGCGGGTCATGGCCGCTCCCGCCACAGAGCGGGCGGCCTGACCGGAACGGATTTCTTATGGCACTGAGTTTCATCAAACGCGTCTTCACCTTCGGCGACGTCCCCCCCGAACAGCAGGTCGAAGATCGCGCTCCGGCACCGATCACAGAAGCGGAAGCCGTCCGGGCGGAGCTGGAACCAAAGACGCGCGCGGAAGACCTGCCTGTCGCCGCCATCGATCCGGTGGCTGCGATCGAGATGGAGACTGCCGGCGGACCGGCGTCGGATGCGCCTGCCGATATGGCTGGCGTCGAAGAGCCCCTTTCTGAGCCCGCCGCAGAGGACGACATTGCCATTCTCCCGGGTGTCGAGGAAACCTCCGAACTAGGCATCGTGCCGCTGTCGCTGCTCGAAGCCGAAGCGGCGGCAGATGTTGATTCCGCCCCGCTGCCGGCGCCCGTTCTTCCCAAGGGCTTTTCCACTGCCAGTGCGGCACCGGAAACCGTCACCATCGTACCGCCGGCCAAACTCACCTGGTTCCAGCGTCTGCGCGAAGGTCTGTCAAGGACCTCGTCGCAGCTCACCGGCCAGATCGCGGCGCTGTTTACCAAGCGCAAGCTGGACGACCAGACGCTCGAGGATCTCGAGGACCTGTTGATCCAGGCCGATCTCGGCGTCGAGACTGCAATGCGGATCACCGGCACGCTGTCTTCCGAGCGCTACGGCAAGGACGTGACCGGCGAGGATGTGTCGCGCATCATGTCGGCTGAGATCACCAAGGTGCTGACGCCGGTTGCCAAGCCGTTGCAGCTCGATCTCAGCCACAAGCCGCATGTCATTCTCGTGGTCGGCGTCAATGGCACCGGCAAGACGACGACGATCGGCAAGCTTGCGGCGAAACTTTCGGGCTCGGGGCTGAAGGTGATGCTGGCCGCCGGCGATACGTTCCGTGCCGCTGCCATCGAACAGCTGAAGATCTGGGCCGACCGGACGGGATCGCAGTTCATCGGCACCAAGCTCGGCGCCGATGCGGCAGGCCTTGCCTATGACGCTTTCGAGCAGGCGCGTGCCAACAAGTCGGACGTGCTGATCATCGACACCGCAGGCCGGTTACAGAACAAGACCGAGTTGATGGCGGAACTCGAAAAGATCGTGCGGGTGCTGAACAAGCTCGATCCGGACGCTCCGCATACGGTGCTGCAGACGCTCGATGCGACGACCGGCCAGAACGCGATGAACCAGGTCGAGATCTTCCGCAATATCGCCGGCGTCAGCGGTCTGATCATGACCAAGCTCGACGGCACCGCGCGCGGCGGTATCCTTGTCGCGATCGCCGCCAAGCACAAGCTGCCGGTCTATTTCGTCGGCGTCGGCGAAGGGGTCGACGATCTCGAGCCTTTCGAGGCCAAGGATTTCGCCGAAGCGATTGCCGGGCTAGCGCCCGCGCCGCATTGATGACACACAGAAACGATTTTGCTCCAGGCAACCGCTGGCTTTGAAGTTGGACCCCATGCAGACGATTGAAAGCGACACCAAGCCGACCAAGGAAGAAAAGCAGCATCCGGGCCTGAAAATGGCGCTGGAGCTCGGGCCGCTCCTGGTGTTCTTCTTCGGCAACCTGCGCGGCGAATGGCTGGTGCAGAAATTCCCGGCACTTTCGGCCGTCGGCGGCCCGCTTCTGGTGGCAACCGCGCTGTTCATGGTCGCCACGGTGATCTCGCTGGTGATCTCCAAGATCGTCTTCAAGCATCTGCCGGTCATGCCCTTCGTGTCGGGCGTGGTCGTCATGGTGTTCGGGTCGCTGTCGATCTGGCTGCAGGACGAAACCTTCATCAAGATGAAGCCGACCATCGTCAACACGCTGTTCGGCGTGGTGCTGCTCGGCGGGCTTTTCTTCGGCAAGTCGCTGCTCGGCTATGTCTTCAATGCCGCCTTCAGCCTGAATGAAGAGGGCTGGAGAAAGCTCACCCTGCGCTGGGGGATCTTCTTCCTGTTTCTCGCCGTCCTCAACGAAGTGGTCTGGCGCAATTTCTCCGACGAGGCCTGGGTCAACTTCAAGGTCTGGGGCACGATGCCGATCACCATCCTGTTCACCCTTTCGCAGATGCCGCTGATCATGCGCCACTCCGTCGAAGAGCCGAAATCAGGTTCCGAGGCGTGACTGCCCTGGTGCTTCCGCCAAGCGGTTCATCCGGACGGCGCTGGCTTGTCGCAGCGCTGGCGCTGTTTGTGGCGCAGATCACCATTCTCTATGCGATGGGCCGCGTTCCGATCTGCGAATGCGGCTATATCAAACTGTTCGAGCCTGATGTGAATTCGTCAGGCAATTCCCAGCATCTGGGGGACTGGTATGTGCCGTCCCACATCATCCACGGCTTTCTGTTCTACGGGCTCGGCTGGCTGATCCTGCGCCGGGCGTCGGTGCCGGCCCGGCTCTCGCTTGCCGTCCTCCTCGAGGCCGCGTGGGAGATCGCCGAAAATTCGCCCGTCATCATCGACCGCTACCGGACCGCGACGATGGCGCTGGGGTATTCGGGCGACAGCATCATCAACTCGGCGATGGATACGGTGTTCATGGCGCTCGGCTTCCTATTTGCCGCACGTGCACCCGTCTGGGTGACAGTGTGCATCGCCCTGTTCTTCGAACTCTTCACCGGCTGGCTAATCCGCGACAACCTCGTCCTCAACGTGCTGATGCTGGTCTGGCCTGTGGAGGCCATCAAGGTCTGGCAAAACGCGGTTTGAGGCGTTGAACAAGGTTTAGCGCGAGCAAGCGCTGATTTAGCCTTTTCCCGCTGCCGCTTTTTCGATTGCCGGTAGCAGATCCTGGGTGACGCTGCGGGTGTCGAAGGGGCCGACCTTCTTGTAGAGGATCGTGCCGTCGGGGCCGACGAGATAGCTTTCCGGAATGCCGTAGACGCCCCAGTCGATCGCGGACTTGCCGTTCGGATCGATGCCGATCGCCTTGTAGGGGTTTCCGAGCTCGCCGAGGAAGCGAAGCGCGTTGTCGTTGCGGTCCTTGTAGTTGATGCCGACGATGGTGAGCCGGCTGTCTTCAGCCAGTTGCTTCAGGATCGGATGTTCCTGCCGGCAGGGGACGCACCAGGAGGCGAAAACATTGACCAGCGTCAGCTTGCCTGAAATGGCCGAGGAGGTCAGCGCCGCGGTCTGCGAGCCCTCGAGAGGCGGTAGCGCAAGCGACGGCGCTTTCTTGCCGATCAGGGCTGACGGAATGGCGGAGATGTCGCGTCCGTTGACATCCTGGTCGTATAGCATCTTGCCGGCGATTGCGGCAAAGCCTGCAAAGGCAAGGAGCGGGATGAGCGCGAAGGCGTAACGGGCGAGACCGCGGCGCTTCGGCTGGGTATCCTGCGAGGACGAGGGTTCGGCGCTCATGCCTTGCCGCCTTCCGGCGCCGTTGCCGTTGCCGTTGCCGAGCGGCGGCGGATGCCGGCGGCCTCGAGCTGCGCAAGTTCCCGGCGGCGGGCGCGGCCATCGAGCCAGACCCAGGCGATCAGACAGAGCGAGATGAGGCCGGCAATTCCATAGGACATGGCGATATAGAATGTGTGGCTCATGTCAGGCGCTCTTCTCAACCGTCTGGCCGGCCATTCTTGCCGCCATCCGGCGCTGCGCCGACACGCGGCGACGCCAGATCTCGTTGCGCATGGCGGCGATATGCAGGGTGAAGAACAGCATGGTGAAGGCTAGTGCCATCACAAGCAACGGCCGCAGGAAAGACCCGTCGATGCTCGATCCGCCCATGCGAATGACGCTTGCCGGCTGATGCAGCGTGTTCCACCAGTCAACCGAGAACTTGATGATCGGAATATTGACGAAGCCGACCAGAATGAGGATGGCGCAAAGGCGGGCGGCCTTGCCCGGATCATCCATGGCGCGGTTGAGCGCGATCAGGCCGAGATACATCAGGAACAGCACGAAGACGGAGGTGAGCCGCGCGTCCCAGACCCACCAGGTTCCCCACATCGGCTTGCCCCAGAGCGAGCCGGTGGCAAGAGCGATCAGCGTAAAAGCGGCGCCGAGCGGGGCGGCGGTCTTGTGGGCAACGTCCGCCAGCGGATGGCGCCAGACGAGCGTGCCGATCGCCGAAAGCGCCATCACCGTGTAGCACATCATCGACAGCCATGCCGCGGGCACGTGCACATACATGATGCGAACCGTCAGCCCCTGCTGATAGTCGCCTTCGCCGGCAAAGCTCAGATAGAGGCCTGCTGCAAATAGAATCGCGGTCACCGCCGACAGCCAGGGCAGGACGCGCGACGCCAGGCCGAGAAACCGGGTCGGGTTGGCGAGATCGCTGAATTTGGTGATGGCAAGGCTTTCGGACATCAGGGCTTTTCTACTTCAAGACGAGAAGAGGTTCCATCTAATCAATCGTCGGCGTTTCGCAAAGCGAGCGCTGCGCCAAGGGGCCCAAGCACTGCAAAAAACATCGTGATTGCCACCAGTATCAGAAAAGGCGGCAGGAATGGAGCAGGATCCTCCACCGCCGCATAGGAAGCGCTGACCCCGAAGATCAGCACCGGCACGGCAAGCGGCAGGACGAGGATCGAGACAAGCAGCCCGCCGCGCGGCAGGGTGACCGCCACAGCTGCGCCGACGGCACCGATGAAGGTGAGCGCCGGCGTGCCGACCAGAAGCGTCAGCATGGTGGCGCCGATCGCCACTTCGTCCATGTTCATGAAAAGGCCAAGCAGCGGCGAGGCGATGACCAGCGGCAGGCCGTTGCCGATCCAGTGGGCGAGGCATTTGACGAGCACGGTCAGAACCAGCGGATGTTCCTGCATTAGCATCACGTCCAGCGATCCATCCTCGCGGTCGGTCTGGAACATCCGGTCGAGGCCGAGCAGGGCGGAGAGAAGCGCTCCGATCCAGACGATCGCCGGACCGATTCGAGACAGCAGGTTGAGATCGGGACCAACACCGAAGGGAATGACGGCGACAACCGTGATGAAGAACAAGACGCCGATCAGCGCGCCACCGCCGGCACGCACGGAGAGCTTCAGATCGCGCAGAAGGAGAGCGGTCATCACCAGACCTCCTCCGCAAAGCTGGCAAAACCCGCCATCTGCAATTCCTGGGCGTTCTCCAGCCCGAGCGGTTGGTGGGTGGCGGCGATCAGGATGCCGCCGTTTCGGAGATGTGATTCGATCAGCCCGGTGAACACGCGTTCCGCACTCACGTCGAGTGCCGCGGTCGGTTCATCGAGGATCCAGACCGGCCGATAGGAGACGAGAAGCTTGGCAAATGCCATGCGGCGCTGCTGGCCGGCGGAAAGATATCCGAACGGCAGGTGGGTGATGTCGGAAAGCCCGACCGCATCGGCCGCTTCATCGACCGAGAGACGGTCGCCGTGCGGCGAGTGGCCGAAAAACTGCTGCCAGAATGTCAGGTTCTCATGCACGGAAAGCTCGGCTTTCATGGCGTTGCGGTGACCGAGGTAGTGACAGGCTTCGGCGACCCGCATGCCCTTTTCGGCCGTGTCCTCCTGCCAGGTGACGGTGCCGCTTTCGGGGCGCAGGAGGCCTGCGACGACGCGCAGCAGCGTGGATTTTCCTGATCCGTTTTTCCCCGTCAGAACAAGGCTTTCGCCGCCAGACAGTGCGAAGGAGACGCCCCGGAAGATCAGATCTTCGCCGCGCCGGGCGCTCAGATTTTCGGCAATCAGCCGCATATGGTCTATGCCTTTTCGGGCCGGATTAAGCCTTCGATCACATCGCTGCCAAAAAATGTTTGGCGACCTGCGTCAAAGTGTCTGGAACGCTTCTTAGAAATTATCTATAAGCATCGCAACACGCCAGCGGCCGGCGTGATTTTCATCTAGCGCCGAACTTGAGGATCTTCAAAAGTCCTTTCGTGCGGACAGCGGAAATGGTCGTACCCGCATCCTGATGTGCATGAAGTGCATAGGCGTCCGCACGCGCGTGTTGGCTCTTACATCAGCGGGGTTTATCCGTGGCTAAATCTGTCGACAGTTTCAATTGTCGCTCCGTCCTTACCGTAGGCGGTAAGGACTATGTCTATTACAGCCTTCCGAAAGCCGAGCAGAATGGTCTGCCGGACGTTTCCAAGCTGCCCTTCTCGATGAAGGTTCTGCTTGAAAACCTGTTGCGCTTCGAAGACGGAAAGTCCGTTACCAAGGACCAGATCCTGTCGGTTGCCGAATGGCTCAACAACAAGGGTCTGGCCGAGGCTGAGATCGCTTATCGTCCAGCCCGCGTGCTGATGCAGGACTTCACCGGCGTTCCGGCAGTCGTCGATCTCGCAGCCATGCGCGACGGCATCAAGGCACTCGGCGGCGATCCTGAAAAGATCAACCCGCTGGTTCCGGTCGATCTCGTCATCGACCACTCGGTCATCGTCGACGAATTCGGCACGCCGACCGCTTTTGCCCGCAACGTCGAGCTCGAATACGAGCGCAACGGCGAGCGTTACCGCTTCCTCAAGTGGGGCCAGCAGGCGTTCAAGAATTTCCGCGTCGTTCCGCCCGGCACCGGCATCTGCCACCAGGTGAACTTCGAATATCTCGGCCAGACGGTCTGGACCAGTGAAGAGGACGGCGAAACCGTCGCTTATCCGGATACCTGCGTCGGCACCGATTCGCACACGACCATGATCAACGGTCTTGGCGTTCTCGGCTGGGGCGTCGGCGGTATCGAAGCGGAAGCCTCGATGCTCGGCCAGCCTGTCTCCATGCTTCTGCCTGAAGTCATCGGCTTCAAGCTGACCGGCAAGCTCAAGGAAGGCGTTACGGCGACCGACCTCGTGCTGACAGTCGTGCAGATGCTGCGCAAGAAGGGCGTGGTTTCCAAATTCGTCGAATTCTTCGGCCCAGGCATGGATAACATGCCGGTCGCAGACCGCGCGACGATCGGCAACATGGGTCCGGAATACGGCGCAACCTGCGGCTTCTTCCCGGTCGATGCCGAAACCGTCAGCTACCTCCACATGTCCGGTCGCACCAAGGAGCGCATTGCGCTCGTTGAAGCCTATTCGAAGGCTCAGGGCATGTGGCGCGACACCGACGGTGCCGAGCTGGTCTTCACCGACACACTGGAACTCGACCTCAACGACGTCGTGCCTTCGATGGCCGGCCCGAAGCGTCCGGAAGGTCGCATCTCGCTCGAGAACATCGCCTCCGGTTTCGCCGGCTCGATGGACACCGACTACAAGAAGCCCGGCCAGCTTGAAAACCGCTACCCGGTCGAAGGCACGGATTACGATCTTGGCCATGGCGATGTGGCGATTGCCGCCATCACGTCCTGCACCAACACGTCCAACCCATCGGTGCTGATCGCTGCAGGCCTTCTCGCCCGCAACGCAGTCGCCAAGGGTCTGACGTCCAAGCCTTGGGTCAAGACCTCGCTTGCACCGGGATCCCAGGTTGTTGGCGAATATCTCGCCAAGTCCGGCCTGCAGGATTCGCTCGATGCGATCGGCTTCAACCTCGTCGGCTTCGGCTGCACGACCTGCATCGGCAA
Source organism: Rhizobium sp. CFBP 13726 (assembly GCF_014841925.1). Taxonomy (NCBI): domain Bacteria; kingdom Pseudomonadati; phylum Pseudomonadota; class Alphaproteobacteria; order Hyphomicrobiales; family Rhizobiaceae; genus Rhizobium; species Rhizobium sp. CFBP 13726. The sequence goes on along the minus strand of NZ_JACYUU010000002.1, from coordinate 1,267,254 downwards.
TTCCGGTCCTCTGCCGGCGCCGATCTCCAAGACGATCAACGACAAGGGTCTGATTGCTGCCGGCGTTCTCTCCGGCAACCGCAATTTCGAAGGCCGTATCTCGCCTGACGTCCAGGCCAACTACCTGGCTTCGCCGCCGCTCGTCGTCGCTTATGCGCTGGCCGGCTCGGTGCGCAAGGACCTGACCACGGAACCGCTCGGCATCGGCAGCGATGGCCAGCCGGTCTTCCTCAAGGACGTCTGGCCGACCTCCAAGGAAGTCCAGGAGTTCATCCAGAAATACGTCACCCGCGAACTGTTCGAGAGCAAGTATGCGGACGTGTTCAAGGGCGACGAGAACTGGCAGGCAGTCCAGATCCCTGACGGCGACACCTATGCATGGGACGACAAGTCGACCTATGTGCAGAACCCGCCGTATTTCGTCGGCATGGGCAAGACGGGAACCGGTCTCAAGAACATCTACGGCGCACGCGTGCTTGGCCTGTTCGGCGACAAGATCACCACCGACCACATCTCGCCGGCCGGTTCGATCAAGGCTGCTTCGCCAGCTGGTGCTTACCTTTCGGAGAACGGCGTCGCCGTTGCCGACTTCAACCAGTACGGCACGCGTCGCGGCAATCACGAAGTCATGATGCGCGGCACGTTCGCCAACATCCGCATCCGCAACCACATGCTCGGCCCGAACGGCAAGGAAGGTGGCTACACCATCCACTATCCGTCCAAGGAAGAGATGTCGATTTACGATGCGGCCATGAAGTACAAGGACGAGGGCACGCCGCTGGTCATCTTCGCCGGCGTCGAATACGGCAACGGCTCCTCGCGTGACTGGGCTGCAAAGGGCACCAACCTGCTCGGCGTCAAGGCAGTCATCGCCCAGTCGTTCGAGCGTATCCACCGCTCCAACCTGGTCGGCATGGGCGTCGTCCCGTTCGTCTTCGAAGAGGGCGTGACCTGGGCTTCGCTCGACCTCAAGGGTGACGAGACGGTCGAGATCGTCGGTCTCGAAGGCGATATCAAGCCGCGCGAGTGGAAGATCGCAAAGATCACCTATGGCGACGGTTCGGTGAAGGAAATCAACATCCTCTGCCGCATCGATACGCTGGACGAGGTGATCTACATGAACAACGGCGGCATTCTGCAGACCGTTCTTCGCGATCTTGTCGCTTAATAAAAATCCTCCACCCGCCGGTCAGACCGGCGGGTGGACATTCTTTGACGGCGATCGGCTCACCCGCCTGGATGTGCTTTTCGCAAGACTTCGTCAGCCCAAACTCCTGGGCTGGAGAACCGGTTTTCCGACCTTGCATGTGCCGGGTCGCTCAATTCCCCTGACCAGCACGGGGATGCGGTGGTGAGCATTTCGCCTTGGCCACCGACGTTAAGGTCTTCATTCCTTGTCCCTCATCATTTTTATCGGCATGGCCGTTACGGTTTTCCTGACGTCGCTTCTGTCTGGGATTTTCGGCATGGCGGGCGGGCTGATCCTCTTGTGGGTCCTGCTGTTTCTCTATCCGGTCGGCACCGCCATCGCGATCCAGGGCGTCATCCAGATGGTCTCCAACGGATCCCGCGCCTGGTTCTCCCGTGCCTATATCGACTGGAAGATCCTCTCGATCCTGTGCTCTGGTGTGGCGGTTTCCGCCCTCATCCTGTTTCTGACGAGCTATATGCCAAGCCTGATCGTGGTTCTGATCGGTGTCGGCCTGATGCCTGTTCTCGTCTGGTTGCCGGTCAACAGGCTGCAGCTCGATGCGTCCCGTCCCTCGCATGCGTTTCTGGCTGGACTGCTGTCCGGCGGCATGACGATCAGCGTCGGCGTGGCAGGTCCGACGGTCGATATCTTCTTCATTCGCACAGAGATGGACCGGCGCAAGGTCATCGCCACCAAGGCGTCGATCCAGACGATCTCGCATCTGGCAAAGATCGCCTTCTACTGGGATGCCGCTTCGAACCTTCCGACCGTCGACATGGTGGCGGTGCTGATCGCCGCGCCGATCGCCATCCTGGGCGCTCGGGCGGGCAATGGTATCCTGCAAAAGATGACGGACGCCAATTTTCGGAGCTGGACCCGATGGGTGGTGACCGGCGTCGGCGCGGTCTACCTGACCCAGGGATTGCTGAGCTTTTTCTAACAGGCGGAACGGGCCGGACACGCGATCGCAGAGAGCGATCACATGTCGGATCCTCACCCGTTCGTGACTTCCTCTTGAACCGGTGCCGCGGTTACTTATCCGGCGTCCCACCGTTATGGCCTTGATTGCCCCTCGCAATCGTGGATAACAAACAACCTATCAAAGGGTTTGCCATTCATGCTGCTTCGTTTTCGCTCCATGGTCCTCGTTGCCGGTCTGCTGATAGCAGGCTCGGCTTCGGCAGGGGAATCGAAGGCCCCGAAGGGCGTCGTGGAACTGTTCACCTCGCAGGGCTGTGCCTCCTGTCCGCCTGCCGACACCACGTTCAGCCAGCTTGTGGCCCAAGGCGACGTCGTGGCGCTGTCCTATCACGTCGACTACTGGAACTATCTCGGCTGGACCGATACGCTTGCCTCCAAAGAGAATACCGAGCGTCAGTACGGCTATGCCAAGACGATGGGCCGCAGCGGCGTGTACACGCCGCAGGCCATCATCAACGGTCGCGACCATGTCAAAGGTACGGACCTGGTCGGCATCAACTCCAAGGTCGATGGTATGCGCAGCAAGGGAGAGGGGCTGGTTGTTCCCGTCTCGGCTGCCATGCACGGAGACGAGATCGAGATCGAGATCGGCGCCGGCAATGCACAGATACCGGCCGAGGCCGAAGTCGTCGTCGCCTACTTCACGAAGAAGCAGCAGGTCGAGGTGACGAAGGGCGAAAACAGCGGCAAGAACATGGATTACTGGCATAGCGTCTACGACGTGCAGTCCGTTGGCATGTGGAACGGCCAGACCATGTCGCTGAAGCTGCCAGGCAAGCTGATGGGCAAGTCCAAGAAGGACGGTTGCGCAATCCTGCTTCAGGCATCGGGCCCGAATGGCGAGCCGGCCGAGATCATCGGCGCAACAATCCTGATGGCCGGGCGCAAGAAGCTGGACGACTGACAGGGCATACCAACACCGCTCACCAGCAAGCTGGTCGCGGAGCGCCGCGCGCTCATTCTTTTCGACGGGAAGTTTGTTGGCGGCCCGGTCCAAATCCACTGGGGGGCTGGGGGTAAGGGTCAGCGAACCGAACCGGGCCAAATGGCGCTAAAGAACGCGCCAAACCAACATCTGCAATCTCGCTTGCAATTCGGGCGCTGTTTTGACCGAAATACGGCTTTCTCAGAAAACATCGCGGCAGCCGGTAACCTGGTATGGCAGCGTTGCAATTTCTAAAATGTCGGGGCACACTGTCACTGCTTTGACATCTATGATTGGGAGTCTTGATGACCGATCAGCCTGAATTTCCGAGGGGCCACCGGCCTCACGATGCTGCCGTCGTCGTCAATCTCAGCGAATACCGACAGAGCCTCGATCCTGCGCCCGTGACATTTCACCGTCGAGAGCTCGACTCCATCCTGTGGATCTATGGTCGGATGGTGGGCGAGGGCGAGTGGAAGGATTACGCGATCGACCACCTGAAGGACAAGGCCGTCTTTTCGATCTTCAAGCGATCGGGCGAGCTGCCGCTGTTCAGGATCGAGAAGAACCCCAAGCTTGCCAACAAGCAGGGTGCCTATTCCGTCATCAACACGAACGGCGTGATCCTGAAGCGTGGTCACGAGCTGCCACAGGTGTTGAAAGTGTTCGACAAGGCGCTGAAGCTCATCGACTGAACTGGTTCACTCGGTGAACAGCGAACCGGGATAGACCGTCGGGTCAGGCGGTGTATTCCTAGCCTCGCCGAGTGCAATCTGCATCAGGACCGTGTCCAGCCACTGACCGTGCTTGAAGCCGGTGCCTTTCAGCGTACCGGTCATTTCGAAGCCTAGGCTCTTGTGGACCGCGACGGATGCGGGGCTTGCGCCACCGATCACGGCCACCATCTGGCGAAAGCCGAGCGCTGTGCAGCGGCTGAGCAGTTCCTGCAGCAGTGCCTTCCCGGCACCCTTTCCACGCGCCCCCGGAGAGAGATAGATCGAATCCTCTACCAGCCAGCGATAGGCCGGCCGCGTGCGGAAGGCGGATGCATAGGCATAGCCGATGAGGACGCCGGCGTCGTCGATGGCGGCGATGTAAGGATAGCCCTTCTCGCGGATGGCGTGGAAGCGCGCGGTCATCTCTTTCAGATCAGGCGGGGTGATCTCGTAGCTTGCGGTGCCGTTCAGCACACTGTCCCGGTAGATGGCCGTGATGGCGGGCAGGTCGTCGGTTGTGACGTCGCGAAGGTGCTGGGGCATGGCAGGACTTGGGGCTTGAGGTGAGGCAGCAAGCCTATGACGCAGCCTCCCGGCGGGCAACAAAAAAGGCGACCTTGCGGCCGCCTTCTTGTTTGTCGTCTGGTCTGTCTTCCACTTCGTGGATCAGTTGTTACGGTTGCCCATGAACTGAAGCAGGAAGGTGAACAGGTTGATGAAGTCGAGGTAGAGCGTCAGGGCGCCCATGATCGCCTTGCGGCCCATGACCGTCGCATCATCCGCGTCGTAGTACATTTCCTTGATCTTCTGCGTGTCGTAGGCGGTAAGGCCTGCGAAGATCAGCACGCCAATCGCGGAGATCGCGAAGCCGAGTGCCGAAGACGCCAGGAAGATGTTGACGATCGAGGCGATGATCAGGCCGAACAGGCCCATGATCAGGAACGAGCCCATTGCCGACAGGCTTCTCTTCGTCGTGTAGCCGTAGAGCGACAGAGCGCCGAACGAAGCTGCGGTCACGAAGAACGTCTGCACGATGCTCTGGCCGGTAAAGACCAGGAATATCGACGACAGCGAAAGACCCATCAGGGCAGCGTAGCCCCAGAAGGTTGCCTGGGCGGCGCTTACGCTCATCTTGTTGATCCTGAAGCTCAGGAAGAACACGACGGCGAGCGGCGACAGCATCACGACCCAGCGCAGCGGGCTTGCAAACAGCAGCTGGCCGAAGGGGGTCAGCTGGCCATCGGCGACGGCCATCTGCCAGGTCGCGAATGCCGCGATGCCGGTGATTGCCAGGCCGAGTGCCATCAGGTTGTAGACCTTGAGCATATAGGCGCGCAGGCCTTCATCGATCATCGCACCGGACTGCGCACCCGTCTGGGCGGCTCGGTTTTGATAGTTGTTGAAGTCAGCCATAGTATCCTCTTCAAGCTCCGGAATTTGTCACGGTGTCGGGCCCTAACGGTCAGACCCAGGCGCCGCTGCGGAGCCCAGCAAGCCTACCATCAAATATGAGGCGATAACCACGCCTATACAAGGGGGAAGGAACGCAATGGATCCCAAAGCTCCCGATCACAATTCCCGGAGGACCGGCGCCGCCTTCTGGCCCAGCACCCGCCACGTGCCGATAAGCCCGATGCCGACGGTCAGCACCAGCGAGGCCACAACCGTGATGATCGCCACATCCGGCAGGAAGGTCGAGGGAAGGCGCATGATGCGCGACACGATGAACCAGGCGGATACGCCGCCGGCCAGAAGCGCAAACACGGCGGTGGCGAAGCCGAGGATCACGTATTCGTAGCTAAAGGCACGAATGAGCATGGATCTCGTTCCCCCCAACGTCTTCAGGATCACGGCATCGTGGGTACGGGCGCGGTTTCCGGCCGCAAGCGCCCCGGCAAGCACCAGCACCGAAGCGATCAGCGCCATGGCGGCCGCTGCCCGGATCGCGGTTGCCAGCTGGCCGATCAACTGATCGACGATATCGATCGCATCCTTGACCCTAACACTCGTGATGGTCGGATAGGCATTGCTGACGGAGCGCAGGATTGTCGCTTCATGCTGCGCCGTTGCCGATGGATCGGTGAGGGTCGCAAGCCAGGCATGCGGCGCGCCGCGGAACGTGTTGGGCGAGAAGACCATGACGAAGTTGATGGACAGCGATTCCCATTCGACGTTGCGGAAACTGGAGATCTTGGCGGTGATGTTGCGGCCGAGCACGTTGACGGTGACCGTATCACCGAGTTTCAGTCCGAGTTCGCTTGCCTCTTCCGCCGAAAATGAAACGAGAGGCTCGCCGTCATAGTCGGCCGGCCACCATTCACCCTGCGTCAGGGTCGAGCTTTCCGGCTTGTTCTTGGCGTAAGTGATGCCGCGATCGCCGCGCAGGACCCAACGGCCCTTTGCCGGAACATTCATCTGACTGACATCCTGACCGTTGAAGGCGAGGATGCGACCCCGCAGCATCGGCACCTCGAACAGCTTGGCGCCGGGTGCCTGCTCCTGCAGCAGCTTGCGGAAACCATCGACTTCGGCGCTCTGGACATCGACGAAGAAGAAGTTCGGCGCGTTGCGGGCGATGTTGCCGGTCAGCTGGTTGCGCATGTTGCCGTCGATCAGCGCCAGCGTCACCAGGAGTGCCAGACCGAGGCCGAGCGAGAGCACGACCGAGGGCGTCAGGGCGCCGGGACGGTGGATATTGCCGAGCGCCAGCCTCAAGGCCGGCGAACTGACGCGCGGAGCCCGACGGGCAAGCCACGAGATGAGCGCTGCAACCAGCCGCAGCAACACGAAGGCGCAGGCGACTGCGCCGAGGAAGACCGAGGCGACGAAGTGATTTTCGGACGAGAAGATCGCAAGGATTGCGAGAGCGGCGAGTGCTGCGCCTGCGGCTGCCAGATACGGCCAGGATGGAAGCCGGCCCGTGTCGAAACTCTGTTCTCTGAACAAAGCTGTGGCAGGGACCTCGCGCGCGTGTCCAAGCGGCAGAATGGCGAAGGCAAAGGTGATCAGCAGACCGAACAGGGCGGCGAGCCCAAGCGCAGACGGATAGATGTTGATGCCATCCGGTACCGGAAGCACGCCTTCGAGAAAGCGCAGTGCCACGATGGGCGAAACGGCGCCGATGACGAGGCCGGCCAGAATGCCGATCACTGCCAGAACCATGATCTGGAACAGGTAGATCAGCGTGACAACAGTTGCGGGTGCGCCGAGGCATTTGAACGTGGCGATCGTTGTGCGTTTCGCATCGAGGAAGGCCCGCACGGCGTTCGCCACGCCGACACCACCGACGATCAGCGCGGTGAGGCCGACCAGCGTCAGAAACTGCGAGAAGCGCTCGACGTTTTCGGTAAGCGACGGGGCTGCGCGGTCGCTGCTTCGGATCGACCAGCCGGCGGCCGGGAACTCTCGGTTGGCGCGATCGGCCAACCCGGCCCGGCTGGCAGGATCACGCAGCTTGATCTTGTAGGCGTGTTCGACAAGGCTGCCGTTTGCCATCAGGCCCGACGCCTGCAGCGCTTCCCGGCTGACCATCAGGCGGGGCGCAAAGCCGAAGCCATCGGACACCGCGTCCGGTTCCGACGCGATCGTGCCGCGCAGGACGAGCCTGATATTGCCGAGCAACAGTTCGTCGCCGGTCTTTATGCCGAGGCGCTCGAGCAGAAGCGGTGCGGCCAGCGCGCCGAAGGTCTCGCCCTGTTTGGCGACGAGTTCCTGCAGGGGCGCGGCTGGCTCGGCCTTAAACTCTCCGTAGAGTGGATAGGCGCCGTCGACGGCCTTGACCTCGACCAGCGCCTGTTCGGATCCATCCGGCTTGCGGGCCATGGAGCGAAGGCCGGTTGAGACAGACATCTGGCCGAGCCCGCTCAAGAAGGCGCGTTCCTGTTCGGTCGCTTCGCGGTTGTTCAGCTCAAAACGAATATCGCCGGCAAGCAGTTGCTGGCCTTGGCCGGCAATGGCTTCGGTAATGGCGCGCGAAACGGAATTGACGGCGGCAATCGAGCCGGTGCCAAGCGCGATACAGGCGAGGAAGATGTAGAAGCCGCTAAGGCCACCGCGCATTTCCCGCAATGCCAGGCGCAGTGCAATTTTCAGCCGAGGGACCGCGACCATCATACGGATGCGACCTGAACGGCTGGAGCGCCTGCTCCGTCGTCGATGATTTCGCCGGAGCGGACGCGGATCTGGCGCGAGCAGCGGGCAGCGAGCGAAATGTCATGGGTGACGAGGATCATCGTCATGCCGCGCTCGGCCTGCTTGGAAAACAGAAGGTCGGCGATCTGGCGCCCGGTCTCGGTATCGAGATTGCCGGTCGGTTCGTCCGCGATCAGCACGGCAGGCGAGGGGGCGAGTGCGCGGGCGATCGCCACGCGCTGCTGCTCGCCGCCTGAGAGTTGGCCGGGATAGTGGTGCAGCCGTTCACCCAGGCCAACCGCTGTCAGCTCGCGGCGGGCGATCTCGAACGGATCTTTCGCGTTTGCAAGCTCCAGCGGGACTGCGACGTTTTCGAGCGCGGTCATGTTGGCGATGAGGTGAAACGACTGGAAGACGATACCGATATTGCGGCCGCGGAAATCCGCCAGCGCATCTTCGGAAAGGTTGTGAAGCGCCTGGCCGTTAATGACGATCTCGCCGCTGTCGAGGCGTTCAAGGCCGGCCAGCACCATCAGCAGTGTCGATTTGCCGGAACCGGAGGGACCAACGATGCCGACCGCTTCTCCTGTGTCGACGTCAAGATCCATGCTCTTCAAAACGTGAACGGATGCCGCCGCGCTGCCGAGGGTGAGATCGGCTTTTCGCAGCGTGATGATGGTTTTAGTCAATGCAGACCGTCCTATATAGGCTTCAAGAGCAATTCATGCCGCGCTGCGGTTAAGCCCAAATCTAGGAGACCGATCGTGCGTTTTAAAGCAAGACCGCTTCAATTCCTCGTCATGATACTGGCAGCACTGACCTCAGCCCCGGTTTTCGCCCAGAACAAGACCCTCCAGATCGTCGGCTTTGGAGACAGTCTGATGGCCGGCTATCAGCTGGCGCCGGCAGAATCCTACACCGCCCAGCTCGAGGCAGCGCTGAAGGCGAAGGGCCTCAATGTGGCGATCAACAATGCCGGCGTGTCCGGCGATACCAGTTCCGGCGGGCTTGGACGCATCGACTGGTCGGTCCCTGACGGTACGGATGGCGTGATCCTGGAGCTTGGCGCCAACGATGCGCTGCGCGGCATCGCACCCGAGCAGACGGAAAAGAACCTTGATGCGATGATCACGCGGCTGAAGGCGCGCAACATCGCGATCTATCTGGTTGGCATCATGGCGCCGCCGAACATGGGCAGCGACTATGCGCAGAAGTTCAACCCGATCTACGAAAGGCTCGCCAAGAAACACGCGCTGCCGCTCTACCCGTTCTTCCTTGATGGCGTGACCACGGTTGCCGGAATGCAGCTTGAAGACGGCATGCATCCGAACGCAAAGGGTGTCGCGGCCATGGTCGAAAAGAGCCTTCCTTCCGTCGAAGCCTTCCTTGGGGACATCGGTAGTCAGCAAAAATAATATCTTGCGCGGAAGCGAGTTGCATGTTCCGCTGTTAGCATCTGCAAAAGATTCGAGGAGGTCCCTATGCCGAGACTTTTCATCGCCCTCGAAGTTCCACGCAATGTCGCCATGAGCCTGTCGCTGCTCCGTGGCGGCATCCCCGGCGCACGGTGGATCGATGTGGAGAACTATCACATCACCCTTCGCTTCATCGGCGACATCGACGGACGGACCGCAGACGAGATCGTCGACCGGCTGGACCGGATCGACCGTCCGGAATTCCAGCTAAAGCTGACAGGTATCGGTTCGTTCGGATCGAAGAAGCCGCATTCCATCTTTGCCGGCGTCTCCCCGTCGCCCGAACTTCACGCGCTGCAGGGGGAAACCGAGCGGATCTGCCAGCGTCTCGGACTGGCGCCGGATCCGCGGAAATTCACGCCGCATGTCACTCTGGCACGTCTCAAACACTGCCGACTCGATGAAGTCGTACATTACCTTTCAGGGCGCGGGAATTTTCACACCGCGCCCTTTGTCGTTCCGCGTTTCGTGCTGATGTCTTCCAAGGAATCCTGCGGTGGCGGGCCCTACCTGACGGAGGAAATCTTCCCGCTGCGCGAGCTCAGCTACGGCTATGCCCAGGACGAGATGGAAACAGCCGAGCACCGTTTCTAGTCTCTGGCGAAGGTATGCTGATGGCCTATGAGGTGCTGGACAGAGAAGCGATCGAGCGCGAGATCGCCACTCTAGATGGCTGGACGATGGGCCCTGATGGCGACGCGATCACGAGGAGCTTTGTCTTTGCGTCGTTTCGCCAAGCCTTCGGGTTCATGGCGGAATGCGCGTTGGCGGCTGAAAAACTCGACCATCATCCGGACTGGTCCAACAGCTATTCGCGTGTCGAGGTGCAGCTCACCACCCACGCGAAGAAGGGGCTGACAGATCGTGATTTCAAGCTGGCGCGAGCCATGGACGAGGCATTTCGCGCACGGATCGTCACGCCCCGGAATTGAACTTCACACCGGCATTCCCATATGCTGATGCATTGAAGCGAGCATCTGGAGTGACGGAATGAGCGTGGATGACGTCAAGATCGGCGAGATCCTTCTGCCCGGCGACGAAAAAACGCAGGATCGCCGGGAAAAGCAGGTGCGTGCCAGGTTCTGGCCGACGATGCGGCGAGCTGCGCGGCAAATTCCATTCAGCCGCGATCTGGTCGCCGCCTATTACTGTGCCGTAGACCGAAAAACACCCTTGCGCGTTCGCGGGACCTTGCTGGCAGCGCTCGCCTATTTCATTCTCCCCATCGACATCGTCCCGGATTTCTTTGCGGTCGTCGGGTTCAGCGATGATATCGCGGTTCTTGCTGCGGCCCTGCGCATGATCCAGGGCCATATCAACGACGGACATTACGACGCAGCAGACAGCGCGCTTGCCGATCACCCCGATATTGCAGCCGGAATGAAGACGAGCGGCTGATCCGGCCGCCCCGCCGCTTCAGTTCGGTGAAGTCTCTTCCAGTGCTCGCCGCAGGCGCTCGAACGCCAGCCTGATGCGCGACTTTACGGTGCCCAGCGGAAGCCCGGTCGAAGCGGCGATTTCGGAATGGGACTGACCCAGGAAAAAGGCCGCCCGCACCAGCTTCATCTGCTCGTCCGGAATCTGAGAAAGTGCATCACGGACCCTCTCGTCGCGCTCCTTGCTTTCAAACAAGGTGTCGACGCCCGGTACCTCCGCCAAGGCAAGAAATGTCTCCTGGCCGTCAAACTTGCGGTTTCGGGCGCGGCGTTTGGCATCGATGTGGCGGTTTCGTGCGACCCGGAACAGCCAGGTCGACAGGCTTGATCTTGCGGGATCATAGAGGCTGGCACGATGCCAAAGGATGGTCATGACATCCTGGACGAGTTCTTCTGCCTCGTCCGAATTCATGCCGCGCTTCATCAGCCAGGATTTCAGGCGTGGCGCGAAATGATCAAAAAGCGCAGTGAACGCGTCTTGATCACGCGTTGCAGCCACTGCCCTGACCAGGCGGGCGAAGCGGTCTCTCTCGTCCCCTAGCATCTAACCGGCAGTAGGCTTTCTTTGTGAGTAGGCGTCAGCTTTGCGACTATCCTACCGTATCGGTAGAAAAACGGGTAGCGGTTTTAAGCAGGATTTATACGTAGTTTCAAAGTGCTGCGGCCTGCGTCATCGGACGGACAAACTCTTGCCCAAATCGTTGTTGAGTGATGCGCCCAGAAAACTCGACGTCTGGAACGGGCATCATCAAACTCAACCCTGCGCCGCATTCGACCACATCCCGGTTCACTACATATTCAGCATCCAACCGATAGTGTTGACTCTTTGGTAACCGGAATGAAGTCAAAATGGGACCCGACCGTTGGGACGCCGCATATGACGCCCAGACATGACGCCGAGAAGGCATGTCCGTACTGGCCCGGCTCGGGCCCTTGAAATTACGAAAATTGGCAGGAGATCATGGCCGCTAGAACCGTCGCAATCGCATTGGCGCTTACTCTCGCCGGAATTGGCGCAGGACTTGGCGCCGGCACGGGTACCGCTTCCGCCCAGACGCCGAACCGCATCCAGCAGTTCAAGGCGTGGGGTGCGTATTCCTACAAGCAGGGCGCGGCTACGGTCTGCTACGTCTTGTCCGTCCCGACGACCAAGGAGCCTGCAAGCGTCGATCACGGCGATATCTTCTTCATCGTGTCGCAGCGCCCGGGCCAGAACATCTCCTACGAACCGCAGGCGATGATGGGCTACACGATGCAGACCAATTCCAAGGTCACCGTGACGATCGACAACAAGAACTTCACGATGTTCACCAAGGACAAGGCCGCCTGGGTCGAGAACGCCGCCGAAGAACCGGCTCTCGTTGCAGCGATGCGGACCGGTCAGAAGATGAGCGTCAGCGCCGTATCCGGTCGCGGCACCAAGACGTCCTACGCCTATTCGCTGCAGGGCATTTCAGCGGCTCTGAAGCAGGTCGAATCCTGCAAGTAAGCAGAGATTTCCACCACCGCATTGGAAGGCCGGTCATCGACCGGCCTTTTGCGTTTGACGAAGAATAGTGACGTGGCGTCGTTTTGATGATAAAGCGCCCGTCAAGATTAGTCCTGCGCGACCGTTCCTCGGAAAGTCGCTTACCCGGGACGCCATGATTTCACAGAAAGACATGCCACGGCGATGCGCGAAACCTGCGCTGGGCGAAGGCATGTTATTCGAACGGGATATGAAGAAATGTCGGTCTCCGAGGCCTTTGCGCCTGTCGCCATCAAGAAGCCGCTCGTCGCCAATCCGGACCTGTTCAGTGAAAAGCCGTCGCTGATCGGTATGTCGCGCGAGCATATGAGCGCGGCGCTGAGGGAAAAGGGCATACCGGAAAAACAGGCGCGCATGCGTGTCAGCCAGCTCTGGCACTGGCTCTACATTCGCGGCGTGTCGGATTTCGACGCGATGACGAATGTCGCCAAGGACATGCGCGAAATGCTGAAGACGCATTTCACCATTGCGCGTCCCGAAGTGGTGGAAGAGCAGATTTCCAACGACGGCACCCGCAAGTGGCTGCTGCGCTTTCCGCCGCGCGGTGCCGGTCGTCCGGTCGAGGTCGAAACGGTTTACATTCCCGAAGAGGGCCGTGGCACGCTCTGCATATCGAGCCAGGTCGGCTGTTCGCTGACCTGTTCCTTCTGCCATACCGGCACCCAGCGCCTCGTGCGCAACCTGACGGCCGAGGAAATTCTGAGCCAGTTGCTTCTGGCGCGCGACCGGCTGGGTGATTTTCCCGGTGCCGACACGCCGCCCGGCGCTTTCGTGCCGACCGGCGACCGCAAGGTCACCAACGTCGTCATGATGGGCATGGGCGAGCCGCTCTACAATTTCGAAAGCGTCAAGACGGCGCTGCTGATCGCGACCGACGGCGACGGACTTTCGCTCTCGAAGCGTCGTGTCACGCTGTCGACGTCGGGCGTCGTGCCGGAAATCTATCGGACCGGCACGGAGATCGGCGTGATGCTGGCGATCTCGCTGCATGCGGTGCGCGACGAACTGCGCGACATGCTGGTGCCGATCAACAAGAAGTATCCGCTGAAGGAATTGCTGGAAGCCTGCCGCCAGTATCCGAGCCTGTCCAACGCCCGTCGCATCACGTTCGAATATGTGATGCTGAAGGACGTCAACGACAGCCTGGAGGATGCCAAGCTGCTGACCCAGATGCTGAAGGGCATTCCGGCGAAGATCAATCTCATCCCGTTCAACCCGTGGCCCGGTACCAATTACCAGTGCTCGGACTGGGAGACGATCACCAAGTTTGCCGACTTCATCAACCAGGCAGGCTATGCCTCGCCGATCCGCACGCCACGCGGCCGCGACATTCTCGCCGCCTGTGGCCAGCTGAAGTCGGAATCGGAGCGCATGCGCAAGACCGATCGCCTCGCCTTCGAAGCGATGATGATCGCCGGCCATGGCGAAGACGACTGACGCCGGGAGGGCTTCGATTGCTGGCTGAACCGGCTCGAAGCCTGGAAACTCTCATCAGTCCTTTCGTTTCTGACACCGAGCGCTCGAGGGGCGGCAAAAATGCCCCCTTGCGCGCCGCAAATGCGCTTGATTCCGTTGTAGGGGTCATATGCAGACTGCAATAATCTGATATCGATGTGGCTCATCCAGGTGCAACCGGAAGATGCCGCCATGTTTCAGCATCCCATTAGGAAGTCTGCATTTTATGTCTCACTAACAGGCGGAGCGATAGTTGCTGCCTTAATTTCCACAACCGCAGAAGCGCATGTGAAATGGTTCGCACCCTACATCGTGGGTGCGCCTCTCCAGCCGGTCGAAACTGTTCTGCGCGATATCTGGTTCTGGGTGGCGATCGTACTCGTTCTCGTTTGTTTCGCCGCAGCCCGGGCGATCGAAACCAGCCGTTTTGGACCGTTGATCTTCGAAGCGCTTGATCGCTTTACCTCGCCGCTCTGGTCGAGGATCGACGATTATGTCAGCGTCGTCATTGGCTCGTTCTTCGTCGCGATCTTTGCCACGGGTGGCGTTTACCTGACGCCGGACCTGAAGACGCCTGCCGAATGGGTGTCCTGGCTGCAGTTGCTGATCGCTGCCCTGATCTTCTCGCGGCGGACCATGCCTTTCGCCGGCCTTGGAATTGTTGCCCTATGGCTGCTCGCGGCGCGGGACTACGATCTCTTCCACTTGTTCGACTATTTGGCGCTCGGGCTCGGCGTTGCCGCCTACCTGATCATCGAGCCGATGAAAGACGACTGGCGTGTCCACCGTTTTGAAGTGCTGCGCTGGGGGCTAGCTATCGCGCTGATGTGGTCGAGCCTCGAAAAATTTGCCTATCCCGAATGGTTCTATCCGCTGGTGGTGGAAAAGCCCTTTCTCACGATGGGCATGCCCCGCGATGTCTTTATTCCCATGGCCGGTATCGCCGAATTCACCATGGGCTTCGGTCTTCTCTGGACCGCGCTTATCCGTCGCCTTTCGGCCATGGCAATGATCGTCATCTTCACCTCGGCCGTCTTGCCGTTCGGGCGTATAGATCTGATCGGCCACGGGTTGATCACCGCCATCCTGGTGGCGGTGGCCTGCGATCAGAACCGGGCAGACGGGCTGCTGCCCGGACTGAAGCAGAAGCTTTCGGCCATCCCTGCCGGGCTGGCTGTCGCCATCGTGGTTTTCATGAGTGGCTATTGGGGCCTGCATCTCGCCTTCTATGGTGCCGGAGGCTTTTCCGGGCCGGTGGCGGCCGAAAAGACCACCCATTCCCACAGCGTCGAATACCCGCATGGCCCGCAGTCCGACATCGGAATTGGTGCCCCGCCCACCCGCGGCCAGGGGGAGTAACAGAAGAGTCGTCCTTCGACGCGAAGCGAAGGTAGTTTGAAACGAAGGGGCGACCTTATCTCGACTGCGTCATGAAGATCTTCACGGCGAAGACCGAGAACACGCCGGCGAAGGTGTAGTCGAGGCCGCGCAGGACTTTCGGATTTCTTTGCAGCCAGTTCGCAAGCCGATCGGCGGCAAGCACGACGATCAGGTTCACCGGCATGCCGATGGCGATAAAGAAGATCCCGAAGAAGACCAGCTTGCCCGTCACATGCGGATCTGTCGCCGTCACGAACTGCGGAAGAAAGGTCATGAAGAAGATGATCACCTTCGGATTGAGGATATTCACCCAGAAGCCGATCGAGATATTTGCGAGCGGGCTTGCCGTTGCGCGCTCCACGGTTTCGACGGAGAAGCTGGAGCCGAAGCGGATCGCCTGGATCGCCAGCCACAGCAGATAGGCGGCGCCGCCTGTTTTCAGGATGAAGAAGGCGGTGGGCGACGCGGTAATCAGCGCCGAGATGCCGAAGGCGACCAGAAGCGTGTGGCAGACGACGCCGAGACTGGTGCCGAGCACCACGAACAGTGCCGATCTGCGCCCCTGCGCAAGCGCCCGGCTGATCGACAGCGTCATATCAGGCCCAGGCGTCAGCGCCAGAAGCAGGCCGGCTGCGGTGAAGGCCAGAAGCGATGCAAGGCTTGGCAGGAATTCCATTGATGTCCTCGAAAGCCGGATGACGGTTGTCGCTTTTTATCCGGCTTTCGAAGTCCTGCCAAACCTGTCGATCAACTGCCGCTGATGAATTTTTTTGATGCATCCGCAAAGTCCGGATGCCAGCGCGACAGAGGCGGACGGTTTTCGATGATGTCGCCGATCGCCCAGGCCATACGCCGCTCGTCCGTCTTGCGGTCGACGTCGTTGTCCGGGCAAAGGATGTAGAAATCGCCGCGTTCGAGGCTTTCCAGCATGAACTGCACCGTCTGTTCGGAGGTCCAGGCGGCATCGGGCTTTTCGGTGCGGTCTCCCTTGGTCAGGCCGGTATAGACGAAGCCCGGAATGAGAAGGTGAGCGCTGACCTTGCATTCGGGCGTGTTGCGTAACTCGTGCTGCAGGGCTTCGGTAAAGGCCTTCACGCCTGCCTTGGAGACGTTGTAGGCGGGATCGCCGGGCGGCGTGGTGATGCCCTGCTTCGACCCGGTGTTGATGATGAGGGCCGGTTCGCCATGTGCGATCATGCCGGGGCCGAAGGTCCTGCTGCCATTGACGACGCCAATCAGGTTGACGGCCAGAACGTTGTCCCAGTTGACCTGCGGGCCGAACAGGCTGCTGCCGGGCTGGATGCCGGCATTGTTCATGAGCACGTGCACCCGGCCGAAGCGCTGCAGAACGGCACGTTCCAGAGCTTCGATCTCGGCCGGCTTCGAGACGTCGGTGCCGATTGCCACGATATCGGCCTCGCCATCGTCGGCAAGGGCGGCAACCTCGCGACAGGCCTCTGAAAGCCGGTCGCCCTCGAGATCCGCGAGGACGACGCACATGCCAAGTTTCGCAAATTCCTTGGCAGCGGCAAGGCCGATACCGGAGGCGGCGCCGGTGACGACGGCGACATTGTCTTCCTTCAGAGCAGGGTGAGTGATGGACATGGAAAGTCTCCTCTTTGACGCTTCTGTTGAAAGGTTTTGGCGTTCGAAGGTTCGGGCTGTTCTGAGACCCAAAGGTGTTCAACGGCTCGGCGCGATATGGTATGCTACAGCAGATCCGTCAACATGACGCGAGACCGAACCGGAGCCGGCATGATGGGCGAACTTGGATCTATCAAAGTTGACGAAAGACTGGCCGCCTTTGTTGAAAAGCAGGTCGAAGACGGACGATATGGCTCCGCCAGCGAAGTGATCGAGGACGCTCTGCGGATGCTGCAGGAAAGCGACGCGGCCTCGCTGGAGGCCATCCGCGCGGCAATCCAAGAAGGCGAAGATTCTGGTGAGCCAGAGCCGTTCGATTCCGATGAGTTTCTGGAAGAAATGCATCGCAAACATGTCCGGTGAAGCCAAGCGTTACAAGCTTGCGCCGCGCGCGAGACGTGACCTCGCTGAGATCTGGCGATACACGTTCGAAACCTGGTCTCTTGCCCAAGCGGACGCCTATTACGGCGACATCATCTCTACTGTGCAAGCCATTGCGAGTGGTCGCAAGCGGGGCAAGCCGATCGACCAAATTCACCAAGGCTATCTGACGTGCTCGTGTGGCTCCCACTGGATCGTCTACCGACAGAGAGGCGCCCAGGTCGTCATCATCCGCATCCTGCATCAACGCATGAACCTGTCGCGCCATCTCTGACGCGGTCGCTTCCGGGTTTTTCTTGCGCGGCTTTTGAAACTCGCTAAAAGTGCGCCATCCCAGACACGACGGTTGATCCAACCGCCACCACCCGCAGACGGACAATTCGACATGGCACTTCCGAAAGACGTAAAAAAGGTCGTCCTCGCCTATTCCGGCGGCCTCGACACCTCGATCATCCTGAAATGGCTGCAGACCGAACTCAACGCGGAAGTGGTGACCTTCACCGCCGATCTCGGTCAGGGCGAAGAGCTGGAACCGGCGCGCAAGAAGGCCGAGATGCTCGGGATCAAGGAGATCTATATCGAGGACGTCCGCGAGGAATTCGTCCGCGACTTCGTCTTCCCGATGTTTCGTGCCAATGCCGTCTATGAAGGCGTCTACCTGCTCGGCACGTCGATCGCCCGGCCGCTGATTTCCAAGCATCTGATCGAGATCGCCCGCAAGACCGGTGCCGATGCGATCGCACATGGCGCGACCGGCAAGGGCAACGACCAGGTCCGCTTCGAGCTGTCAGCCTATGCGCTCAACCCGGATATCAAGGTCATCGCGCCCTGGCGCGACTGGGCGTTCAAGAGCCGCACAGACCTTCTGACGTTTGCCGAACAGAACCAGATCCCGGTTGCCAAGGACAAGAAGGGCGAAGCGCCGTTCTCGGTCGATGCCAACCTGCTGCACTCGTCTTCCGAGGGTAAGGTTCTGGAGGACCCGGCGGTCGAGGCTCCCGAATACGTGCATATGCGCACGATTTCGCCGGAAGCTGCGCCGGATCAGGCGACAACCATCAAGGTCGGCTTCCGCAAGGGCGATGCCTGCTCGATCAATGGCGTCGAGATGTCTCCGGCAACCCTGCTCGCTGCGCTCAACACCTACGGTCGCGACAACGGTATCGGCCGTCTCGATCTGGTCGAGAACCGGTTCGTCGGCATGAAGTCGCGTGGCATCTACGAGACCCCCGGCGGCACGATCCTGCTCACCGCTCACCGCGCCATCGAATCGATCACGCTCGACCGGGGTGCAGCTCACCTCAAGGACGAGCTGATGCCGAAATATGCCGAGCTCATCTATTACGGCTTCTGGTATTCGCCGGAGCGCGAGATGCTGCAGGCGATGATCGACAAGAGCCAGGAGCATGTGGAAGGTGAAGTGACGCTGAAGCTTTACAAGGGCAACGTCATGGTCATCGGCCGCGAGAGCGCGAAGTCGCTCTATTCCGACCAGCTGGTCACGTTCGAGGACGACCAGGGCGCCTACGACCAGAAGGATGCAGCCGGCTTTATCAAGCTCAATGCACTGCGCCTGCGCACGCTCGCCAAGCGCAACCAGCTCCGCTAAGCGCCTTCGCGCCAGACGGTATCAAGGCCTGCTTCCGGAAACGGAGGCGGGCCTTTTTATTGGCGGCGGTTGATGATCCGGTAGGCGACGTAGCTTCCGACGGCGATATATTCCATGGCGGGAGTTATCGTGCCGATCGCCGTCAGCGGGTCGCCGAAGACAGCGGCGAGTAGGCCGCCGACAAAGCCGCCGCCCATCTGGATGAAACCCATCAGTGCGGAAGCGGAGCCTGCCGTCTTTGGGAAGGGCGCAAGGCCGACCGTCACCGTGTAGGGTGAGATGAACGCGATGCCGAAGGTGGAGACGCCGACCGGTAGCATGATCGACAGGAAGGACGGTGGCAGCAGATGGACGGAGAGGGCCATCATCGTGCCCCCGATACCGCTGAACATGAGCCCGATCACCACCGTCGTCGGCCCGCTGATGCGCCCGGACACAAGCCGCAGTGCAACCGACCCGCTGAGAAAAGCGCCGGTCTGGATGAGCATGCCGAGGCCGAACTGCGTCGGGGTCAGCCCCACTTCACCGATCAGCACGAAGGGAAGCATCGTTCCCTGGGCGTAGAGCGCGCCGATCGCGCCACCGAGGACAAGAGACGGAAGAAGGAACCTCAGGTCGGTGAGAAGGGAGAAGTAGGTCGAAACGAGGATCGAGGGTCTGAGCCGGCTGCGGTCGGGAACCGTTGTTTCCTTGAGGAACAGCAGGCAGCTTGTCAGCACGATAACGCCGAAGATGACCATCAGCACGAAGACGGATTTCCAGCCGAATACTGACAGCGACAGGCCGCCAATCGTGGGGCCGATCGCCGGACCCACCGCCAGCATGATGCCGATCATGTTCATGATGCGGGTGGCTTCGAAGCCGACGAACTGGTCGCGAACCGCGGCACGGGCAACGGTCATACCAACGGACGCGCCGATCCCCTGCACCAGCCGTCCGGCCAGGATCCAGTCGACCGAGGGCGCAAAGACCGCCATCAGCGAGCCGACGAGATAGATCAGCAGGAATGCGATGCTCGCGGACCGGCGACCGAATGCGTCTGAGGCCGGTCCTGCCAGGAGCTGTGCGACGGCAAAGCCGCCGAAGTAAAGTGTCAGACTGAGCTTGATTGCCGCTTCCGACGTGCCGAAGGCCTTCACGAGTTCTGGCATGGCTGGCGTGTAGATCGCCATCGAGACCGGGCCGATTGCCGTCAGCAGGGCGCCGAGCAGCGTGGTTCGCAGCGCGGTCATTCGATTAGGAGGTGTCGTTGCGGAGGCGGCCTGCGTATCAGCTGTCATCAATTGCGGCCTGAGACGAATTGAAGCTCTGCAGGTTGCCGTTGAAAAGTTTCATGGCGTGTCCGAGGAGGTTCGCGGTTTCGGCATCCAACCCTTCGGTGGCGCAGGTGATGATGGCGCGCAGTTCCTGCTGGATTGACGCCAGCATGTCGGCAGAGGTCGGCGTCAGCATGATGCGCTTTGCCCGTCGGTCGGCGCAGCATTGCTGCCGCTCAATGAGGCCAAGCGACTGAAGCCTGTCGAGATAGGCGCAGAGCGTCATCGGTTCGACGCCCATGCGCGACGCGATGTCGAGCTGGCGGCTGCCATCGACTTGGGCGATATGGATCAGTGCTCGTGCTTCGCCGGCGGTAAGGCCGAGGCCCGCCTGGGCGATGCGCCGCTCGAAAGCCGTGCGCAGAAGCCTCGCGGCATCGGCGATCAGGAAGCCGAGGGTTTCACCCTGGGCGACCAAGCCTGGCGTTTCCGGGCGATGTTCGTTCGCGAGCTTCATAAGGCAGCCTTACTATCTTTCCCCGACGACGCAAATCGAAATGCCTGGAAACCGTGTGCCGGGCGATTTCGCAACGATGTGCGTTCCAAAAATCTGCATCAGCGGATGAAGCTCTTGCCGTGCCTGCCTATATATGGTCGCTCTACGCAATTAGACGGTATCGAAGCAGCACAGTGAAGGACGACCCAATGGCAACTTTCTCAGCGAATTCCGCGCTTGTCGACTGGAACGGGCATCATGGCCTGCCGCGCTTCGATCAGGTGAAGGACGAGGATTTCGCGCCGGCCTTCGATGCCGCCATCGCCTTGCACGAGGCGGAAATCGCTGAGATCGCGGGAAATTCCGCTGAGCCCACATTCGAAAACACGATCGTTGCACTGGAAATCGCCGGTGACGAGCTGTCGCGCGTTTCGTCGATCTTCTGGGGCAAGGCGGGCGCGCATACCAACGATACGATCCAGACGCTGGAGCGCGAAATCGCGCCGAAAATGTCGCGCCACTATTCGAAGATCGGCACCAATGCCGAACTGTTCGCGCGTATAGACGCCCTCTGGCAGAAGCGGGACGACCTTGATCTGACCGTCGAGCAGCAGCGGGTGCTGGAGCGTCACTGGAAGGGCTTCGTCAAATCGGGTGCCAATCTGCCTGAGGACCAGCAGAAGCGGCTGTCGAGCATCAACGAGACGCTTGCCGGTCTCGGGGCGAGCTTCGGCCAGAATGTTCTCGGCGACGAAAAGGCCTGGTCGTTGAAACTGACCGAAGAAGCCGATCTCGAGGGTCTGCCGGTTTTTGTGAAAGAGGCGATGGCGGAAGCTGCCAAGGAGCGCGGCGAGGGCTCAGGCTATCTCGTCACGCTGTCGCGCTCGATCATCGAACCGTTCCTGACCTTCTCGACCCGCCGGGATCTGCGCGAACAGGCGTTCAAGGCCTGGGTGGCGCGCGGCGAAAATGGCGGCGAGCGGGACAATGTCGCGATCGTTCGCGAAACGCTGGCGCTGAGGGCCGAAAAGGCCAAGCTGCTCGGCTATGAGAATTACGCCGCGTTGAAGCTCGACAACACGATGGCGAAGACACCGAAGGCGGTAAACGGTCTGCTCGGCCAGGTCTGGCAGAAGGCCCGCACCAAAGCGCTGGAGGAAGAGGCAAGTCTTTCAGGTCTGATCTCGGAAGCGGGCGGCAATCATCCGGTCATGCCCTGGGACTGGCGCCACTACGCCGAAAAGCTGCGCGAGCGGACGTTCTCTTTCTCCGAGAGTGAGCTGAAGCCCTATCTCCAGATCGAGAAGATCATCGAGGCGTCCTTCGATGTGGCCGAGCGCCTGTTCGGCATCAAGGCCGTCGAGGTCAAGGACTTGCCGGTCTATCACCCGGATGTCCGCGTATTCGAGATCCATGACGAGGACGGCAATCTGAAAGCGCTTTTCCTCGGCGATTATTTTGCCCGCTCCTCGAAGCGCTCCGGCGCCTGGATGAGTTCGTTCCAGTCGCAGCACAAGCTGACGCTGAAGAACGGCATGCAAGGTGAGCTGCCCATCATCTACAATGTCTGCAATTTCGCAAAGCCTGCCGAAGGCAAGCCGGCGCTTCTGTCGCTCGACGATGCGCGCACGTTGTTTCATGAATTCGGCCATGCGCTGCACGGCATGCTGTCCAACGTGACCTATCCCTTGGTTTCGGGCACTGGCGTCTCGCGCGATTTCGTGGAGTTGCCGTCGCAGCTTTACGAACACTGGCTGACGGTGCCGGAAATCTTCGAGAAATATGCCGTCCACTACAAGACCGGCGAGCCGATGCCGAAGGCGCTGCTCGACAAGGTTCTTGCCGCGCAGACATTCAACGCCGGTTTCTCAACGGTGGAATTCACCTCGTCGGCACTGGTCGATATGGCTTTCCACACCCAGGAAAGCACGGTCGAAGACCCGATGGCGGTGCAGGCCAAGGTGCTGGCCGAGCTCGACATGCCGGCCTCGATCGTCATGCGCCACGCCACGCCGCACTTCCAGCACGTGTTTGCCGGTGACGGATACTCGGCCGGCTACTATTCCTACATGTGGTCGGAAGTCCTTGATGCGGATGCATTTGCCGCGTTCGAGGAGGTCGGCAATGCTTTCGATCCGGTGACGGCGCGCAAGCTCAAGAACAATATCTATTCGGTCGGCGGCTCGATCGATCCGGAAGAAGCTTATGCAGCCTTCCGCGGCAAACTGCCGGATCCGACCGCAATGTTGAAGAAGCGGGGCCTCTCCATCATGGCCGAGCTTTCGGGCGGAGACGGCTGACAAAAGCCATTATCTTTAAAAGATGAAGAGCGGGCGTTGATCGCAGATCGCGCTCGCCCCCTTTCGCATTTGCGAAAAACAGGGTATGAGCGCGCCAACGAAATAGGTGCGGTCCGTCGATCTGCGCCCCGAAACATCCGAGATCTAAAAATGGCTATGCGGAATATCGCGATTATCGCGCACGTCGACCACGGCAAAACGACCCTTGTTGATGAACTTCTGAAGCAGTCCGGCTCGTTCCGCGACAATCAGCGCACCGTCGAGCGCATGATGGATTCGAACGACCTCGAAAAAGAACGCGGCATCACCATTCTCGCCAAGGCAACTTCGGTCGAGTGGAAGGGTGTTCGCATCAACATCGTCGACACTCCCGGCCACGCCGACTTCGGTGGCGAAGTCGAGCGCATCCTGTCGATGGTGGATGGCGCCATCGTTCTGGTCGACAGCTCGGAAGGCCCGATGCCGCAGACCAAGTTCGTGGTCGGCAAGGCGCTGAAGGTTGGTCTTCGCCCGATCGTCGCGATCAACAAGATCGACCGTCCGGACGGTCGCCACGAAGAAGTCATCAACGAAGTCTTCGACCTCTTCGCGAACCTCGACGCCACCGACGAGCAGCTCGACTTCCCGATCCTCTACGGTTCGGGTCGTGATGGCTGGATGAACGTCAACCCAGAAGGTCCGAAGGATGAAGGTCTTGCACCACTGCTCGATCTGGTCCTGAAGCACGTTCCGGAGCCGAATGTCGGCGAAGGCCCGTTCCGCATGATCGGTACGCTTCTCGAAGCCAACCCCTTCCTCGGTCGTCTCATCACCGGCCGCATCGCATCCGGCTCGATCAAGCCGAACCAGGCCGTCAAGGTTCTGGCGCAGGACGGCAAGACCGTTGAAACGGGCCGTATCTCCAAGATCCTCGCATTCCGCGGTATCGAGCGCACCGCCATCGAAGAAGCCCATGCAGGTGACATCGTCGCCATCGCTGGCCTTTCCAAGGGTACGGTTGCTGACACGTTCTGCGATCCTTCGGTTACCGAAGCGATGACGGCTCAGCCGATCGATCCGCCGACCGTTACCATGTCATTCCTCGTCAACGACAGCCCGCTTGCTGGCACCGAAGGCGACAAGGTCACCAGCCGCGTCATTCGTGACCGCCTGTTCAAGGAAGCCGAAGGCAACGTTGCGCTGAAGATCGAAGAGTCTGACGGCAAGGATTCGTTCTTCGTGTCCGGCCGCGGCGAATTGCAGCTTGCCGTTCTGATCGAGACCATGCGTCGCGAAGGCTTCGAGCTTGCCGTTTCGCGTCCGCGCGTCGTCATGCACAAGGACGAAGCAACCGGCCAGACGCTGGAGCCGATCGAAGAAGTCGTGATCGACGTCGACGAAGAGCATTCCGGTATCGTCGTGCAGAAGATGTCCGAGCGCAAGGCCGAGATGGTCGAGCTTCGTCCGTCCGGCGGCAGCCGCGTTCGCCTGGTATTCTACGCGCCGACCCGCGGCCTGATCGGTTACCAGTCGGAACTTCTGACCGACACGCGCGGCACGGCGATCATGAACCGCCTGTTCCACGACTATCAGCCTTACAAGGGTGCGATCGTCGGTCGCGTCAACGGTGTTCTCCTGTCGAACCAGTCCGGTGAAGCCGTCGCCTACGCGATGTTCAACCTGGAAGACCGTGGCCCGATGATCATCGAGCCAGGCGAAAAGGTTTATGCCGGTATGATCATCGGCATCCATACCCGCGACAACGACCTCGAAGTCAACGTTCTTAAGGGCAAGCAGCTGACCAACATCCGCTCGGCCGGCAAGGACGAAGCTGTTCGCCTGACGCCGCCGATCCGCATGACGCTCGACCGCGCGCTGTCCTGGATCCAGGACGACGAACTGATGGAAGTCACGCCGAAGTCGATCCGCCTGCGCAAGATCTATCTTGACGCAAACGACCGCAAGCGCTTCGACAAGTCCAAGGCCGCTCTCTAACATCGCGCTTCTGAGACCATCCAAGACCCCGGCAGAAATGCCGGGGTTTTTTTGTGGCTTGGTCTGGGCCACGCTTGTGGCGAAGGTAAAAAATGCGTTAACCTCCTTGCCATCGTCCACATGAGAAGCTTGTGGGCAATCCACTTTACCCGGGTCTCGGGAATGGCGGAGAGCCCATGGCAGGACCTAGAATCGCGTTATGAAAACGTTATCGATCGATGTCAGGCGTGCGGAGCCGCAAGACGCCCCGGCTATCTCCGAGGTGCACCGCCAGGCATGGTCGCAAGCCTATGCCGGCCTCATTCCGCACAAGCCGCTGATCCAGATGCTGGAGCGCCGCGGCGAGGGGTGGTGGCGCAAGGCCGTCCGCGGGCCGGCGACGCTTCTGGTTCTGGATATCGGTGGCGTTATCGCGGGTTATGCGACGATCGGCCTCAACCGCGCCCGTGCGCTTCCCTATGACGGCGAGATCTACGAGATTTACCTGCGCCCGGAATATCAGGGCGTCGGCCTTGGCCGCCGCCTGTTCGGCGAAAGCCGCAGGCTTTTGAAATCGCTTGGCTGCAAGGGCTTGGTCGTCTGGTGCCTGGAAGACAGCGAGCATGCCGTCCGCTTTCTGCGATCCCATGGCGGGGCGGATTTGGCAGAGGGCATGGAGGACTTCGACGGAAAGTCCCTGAAGAAGATTGGTTTCGTCTGGCACTGACTTCGGGGCGGAAAGGTGCGCCACGACTTAACCTTGGCGGCAAACCTGTGTTGCCTTGCCAGCCAATTCCCGCTATCGACGGTTCACAAGTTCGTAAACCTCATCGGGGAAGACTATGCGCATCGATGCAATTTCTGTTGGCAAGAATCCGCCTGAAGACGTCAACGTAATCGTTGAAGTACCTGTCGGCGGCCAGCCCATCAAGTACGAGATGGACAAGGAAGCCGGCGCGCTGATCGTCGACCGTTTCCTGTACACACCGATGACCTATCCAGGCAATTACGGCTTCGTGCCGCATACGCTGTCCGAGGATGGTGATCCGATCGACGTTCTGATCTGCAACACCCGCCCGCTGGTACCCGGTTGCGTCATCAATGTCCGCCCGATCGGCGTGATGGTGATGGAAGACGACGGAGGCAAGGACGAGAAGATCATTGCCGTGCCGGTTCCGAAGCTGACCCAGCGCTACGACAAGATCAAGAACTACACCGATATGCCAGAGATCACGCTGAAGCAGATCGAGCACTTCTTCACGCATTACAAGGATCTGGAGCCCGGCAAGTGGGTGAAGATCGAAGGCTGGAAGGACGTTGACGTCGCCAAGAAAATGATCGTCGCGGCGATCGAACGCTTCAACGCTCAGAAGTAATCTTTACCGCTGACCGCTTCCAAAATCCTCCGGTTCGTCTCGAGCCGGGGGATTTTTTGTTTCCGCTCGTAAGCCCAAAACAAAAACGGCCCGCGCGGGAAATTTCCCAGCGCGGGCCGACCGTGTCCGTGCTGAAAGTCTTTGGCTTCAGCCTGCGAGAGCAGGATAGATCGAGGTCCACATCAGCGAGCGAATGAAGAAGATGATCAGAAGCACGATGATGGGCGAAATGTCGATACCACCGAGGTTCGGCATGACCCGGCGGATCGGCGCGAGGACGGGCTCGGTGACATTGAAGAGAAACCGGCCGATCGCATCGACAAACTGGTTGCTCGAATTGATCACGTTGAAGGCGAAGAGCCATGAAAAGATGGCGCTGGCGATCAGGATCCAGGTGTAAAGGTTCAAGGCCAAGTCAATGGTCTGAAACAGGGCGAGCATTCACGTCTCCATTTCTTTGTTGACAGACATGTAGACATTGGCGAACTAACGGGCAAGTGCCGTCTATGGCCCGCGTCGCAGGATGTTTAACGGCGGCGTGTGCATATCGTGGGTTTCCGGCTTCGCTGAAAGTACAGGTTCCATGTCCATACCCACATCGGGTGATCGCTTCGCCGCCTTTCGTCACGCAGCTTATACGCGTTTCTTTCTCAGCCGGTTCTTCGCAGCCTTCGCGATCCAGATTGTCAGCGTGTCGGTCGGCTGGCAGATGTATGACGAGACGCGCAATCCGCTCTATCTCGGTCTGATTGGGCTTTTCCAGTTTCTGCCGTCGCTGCTTTTGATCCTGGTGACGGGTTCGGTCGCCGATCGCTACAACCGACGCATGATCATGGCGATCTGCATGGTCGTGGGCGGGCTTTGTTCGGCGGCGCTTTTGGCGCTCACCATCACCGACTCGTTCACGCCGTGGCTCGTATTTTCGATCCTCGTCGTGTTCGGCATCGAGCGCGCCTTCATGGGGCCGGCGGTGCAGTCGTTGGGACCCAACCTCGTGCCGGAAGAAGACCTCCCCAACGCCATCGCCTGGAACTCGTCGTCCTGGCAGACGGCATCGATCCTCGGGCCGGTGTTCGGCGGGCTACTCTACGGCGCCAGCTCGATTGCGGCCTATTCGGTCGCCTGTTTTCTGATGACGGTTGCCGCCATCCTCGTGTTTATGATCCCCAAGCCGGCGCAGCGCACTCCTGCCTCGAAAGTCAGCTGGGATGAGATGCTGGCCGGTTTCCGCTTCATCGCCGGCGAGAAGATCGTGCTCGGCGCGATCTCGCTCGATCTGTTTGCGGTGCTGCTCGGCGGCGCCGTGGCGCTGATGCCGATCTTTGCCCGCGACGTGCTGGAGCTTGGCCCCTGGGGCCTCGGCCTGCTGCGCGCAGCGCCCGGCATCGGCGCGATCGGCGTTGCGGTCTGGCTTGCCATCCATCCGATCCGGCACCATGCGGGTACGGCGATGTTCATCGGCGTGGCGCTGTTCGGTCTCGGAACGCTCATCTTCGGCCTCTCGGCCACCCCGTGGATCTCGATTGCGGCCTTGATGCTGATGGGTGCGGCTGACATGATCTCGGTCTATGTCCGCGAGACGCTGATCGCGCTCTGGACACCGGACGAGGTTCGCGGCCGTGTGAACGCCGTCAACATGGTGTTCGTCGGCGCATCGAACGAGCTGGGCGAGTTCCGGGCCGGCACCATGGCGCACGCGATCGGCGCGGTCCCTGCCGTCGTCATCGGCGGCATCGGCACGCTGGCGGTCGCCGTCATCTGGTCGCTCGGCTTTCCGAAGCTGCGCAAGATCGACAATCTGGAAGCGCCGCAGCGCTGAGTTATCCGTTGATCGGTGCGGGGTAGGCTGGCACGGCCGGTCGGCTTGCCTCGGCGGCTGGCCGGTCGAAGACGATGTCGAGGAAGGTCCACAGCCAGTCCTTCAACGCGTGGTCGAAGATCATCCGTCCCTCGAGATGCTGGTTTCCCTGCTGCGCATTCGGCATGCTAAAACGTTCGGCGCCGTGCACCACCCAGCGATGCATCATGGCGCGCGTGAGTTCCGCATGGAACTGCACGCCCCAGGCATTCTCGCCGTAGCGGATCGCCTGATGCGGATAGGCGTCGCCTTCCGCCAGAAGCTTTGCGCCCCGCGGCAGGTCGAAGCCTTCGCGGTGGAAGTGGTAGACCATTTTGGGCCAGTGCATCAGAAGCCGGCCATGCTCCGTGGCGCGCAGCGGGTACCAGCCGATCTCCGTCACCTCGCCCTTTTGCGGCCCGACGCGGCCGCCGAGATTGCGCACCAGCATCTGGGCACCGAGGCAGATGCCGAGATAGGGCTTGTTCTCCTTCAGCGGCACGTCGATCCAGTCGATCTCCGTCTTGATGAACGGCTCCGGGTCGTTGGCGCTCATCGGACCACCGAACACGACGGCGCCAGCATGGGCGGACATCGTATCGGGAAGGGGATCGCCGAGTGCTGGCCTGCGGATATCCAGCGCAAAGCCCTTTTCGACCAGCATCTGGCCGACACGGCCGGCGGAGGAGGTTTCCTGGTGAAGGATCGCGAGGATGGGGAGTTTGGCGGAGGGGCGGGAAGGCGTACTCATCGCGCTCACACCTGTTCTTCCGCTTCGCCTCCAACCAGATGAGCCGAGGTGCGTGCGGCCGCTTCCTGCCGCTGTAGAACCCGGTCTCGGGCGGAAACGCCCAGGAGATCGGCGATACGCCAGATCACATGATCCTCGATCTCGCTGCGCTGCCCGTCCGCGTAGACGATATCCCAGAGGATACCGAGCAGCTCGATGCGGTCTTCTTCGTCGACCAGATGTTTTCTGAGATCGGAGGTGAACCGGTAATAGTCGACAGCTTCGCTTCCAGCCTGCCGGCCCGCCTCGATAAGCGACTGCAACCCTTCAGGGCTCAGATCGTAACGATCGCGCATCAGGTCGCGGAATTTCTGCTGCTCTTCTACGGACATGTTGCCATCGGCTTCCATGACCTGGAAACAGAGCGCAACGAAAGCCACGCGCGGGTCATCCGGCGCAAATTCATCCGTATGGTGCGGGGCGGTCAGCGTGTGGAGGAAGGCCTGGATGCGATCGAGCATAGGTGGTTTTGGCCTTCTCCGGTTTTTCTAATAGAGCCGGAGCCTCGTTGGAGACTTCTCGGCGTTTGCGTCCTTGACACCGGGATCATCGGGCGGACGGCCGAAAAAGGGAACGGGCTCGTCCTGCTTTTCTGCCTCCGGAGGCTGTTCCGCTGTCACATTCATGGGCTTAGGTGTTTTTGCTGCAACAGCTAAGTCCTCCTGCGGCACCACAACGGGCTGTGCGTCCGCAACAACCTGATCAGTGCTGCGATTTTCCGGCGTCTCGACAGGCGGCGTAACCTCTTCGCGAACCGTGATTGCCGGAAGCGTTGCGATCGCCTGGTCGGCCGCAAGTGTGCCGTCTTCGACGGGGCCTTCGATCTGGCCGAACGGAACTTTCCACTCGAATGCATCGAGGCGCCCCGTGACCGGCGAAAGCGGCAGCCACTTCTCCGACACGATGCCGTCGGCAACCCAGGCAGGGTCACGGCCGGCGCGCAGCGCCTGCGCCATCCAGTGACGGACGCGGCCCTGATCGCCGGTATCCGCTTCCTCGATGTCAGCCAGCAGAAGATAGGCCGCCTCACGCGACTGCATGCGGGCTGCGGCTTCCGCCTTTGCGCGCGCCTTGGGGAACTGCTGCGCATCGAGGGCAGCCTGGGCAACGACCAGAAGCGATTCGATGTTGTTGGGACGAAGCGCTTCGAGTTTCTCGGCGCGCTTCAGGCGATCGAGCGTGCTGTCGCCGCTGCGGGCGCGGACATAGGTCCGGCCGACATCTGGATGCGGTTCGAGCTTCCAGACACTTTCGAGGATGCCTGCTGCCTTGCGGACATTGTCTTCGCGCAGATAGGATTTGGCGGCGATGATTGCGGCCGGGACGAGGCCCTTGGCGAGCTTCAGGGCGGCTTTTGCATCTTCACGCGCGCCGTTCGGGTCGCCTTCCAGGCGTTCGCTTGCCTTGGCGGTCAGAAGCACAGCCTTCAGCCGATCGGCTTCGCCGCGTTCGAGCACGCTTGCCGCCCGCTGCTGATCGAGAAGATGGATGGCATCGTCCCACCGGCCGGACTGGCTGCGCGATTCGAGCGTCGCCTGGGCTGCCCAGGGCAGGTAGGGCGCATTCTCGACGGCCTTTTCGGCATACTGACGGGCAGCCTCGTTGGCGCCGAGGCGGCGTGCTTCCATGTAAAGGCCGCGCAGGCCGAGTTCCCGGGTCTCCGGATCTTCGGCCATCTGTTCGAACTTCGCACGTGCGTCCGCATGGCGGCCTTCGATCAGGGCTGCCTGGGCTTCCAAAAGGTGAATGAGCGGTTCCTGATCGGCGCTGAGCAGGCCGCGCGTGCGGATGCTCATCTTGCGGGCGAGAACCGCGTTGCCGGCGCCGGCCGCAATCAGGCCGGTCGAGAGCGCCTGATAGCCGCGGTCACGCTTGCGGGTGCGGAAATAGCGCCGCACCGACAGCGGCGATGTCCAGATGACGCCGATGATCCACCAGACGATCATGACAGCCGCAATCAGCGCCACGACCATGGTGGCGGCCACCATGATGCTGGTTTCGATCAGATGGTCCTGCCAGGTGATGGAAATCAGCCCTGGGCGATCCGCAATCCAGGAAAAGCCCCAGCCGAGGCCCAGAACCACGAGAAGAAAAATGAAGAGCCTGATGATCATCCGTTTCTTTCTTCTTCAGCCTTAAGAGCCTGATTTCGTGCCAGCAAGCGCGCGCGAAAGAGTTCCGCTCACGAGATTTTCGACCTGTACCCGAGCGTCGAGCTTGCGCTTGAACTCGGCGGATGCGGATTTTGCGGCTTCCGGCAGCGTATCCCACTGCTGGGCGGCGGCCTGAAGGTCGCCGTTGCGCAACCGGTCCTCAATGCGGGAGACGATCGCGTCGACCGTCTCGCCCTCGACATCACCGACACGGCGAACCTTGACCACCGACATGGCGGAAGACAGAAGCCGGCTGGCAATGCCCTGGTTCGGATCCGCTGGCACCGACGCCTGGATGATCGCATCGGCGACGGCCGGAAACTCGCTCTGCAGCTGTTCACGCGAAGGTGCACCGTCTGCGGCGAATGTCTTGAGCTCGGCGATCGCGGGATCGTCGCCGGCAATGTTCGTATAGGCCTGAAGCTCTGCCTCGAACGAGCCGCCACGATCGATGGCGGCCTTCAATCCGGCAGCAGCGACGGCGCGGGCAACCTGCTGTTCCGGGCCGCGATCGTTGATCTGGGCCTCGGCCGCTTCCAGCCGACGGGAAAGCTCGGCCGTCTGCGTGGCTGCCGCAGCCTTGGTATCTGCCAGCTGCTGCTGGAGGGCATTCAAGCTTTCTTCGGTCGGACCGCCGGAATTCTGCGCGACAGAACTTTCCAGCGCCTGAACGCGGCTTGCGAGTTCCGTATCGGGAGACGCCGGCTGGCTGCGCAGCGTCTGGATATCCTGGCGAAGAGCTTCGATTTCGTCCGACAGTTCGGTCGAGCCGGATGCTGCGGGGGTCGATGATGGAAGATAACCGGCATACTGCATGCTGCCCGCCAGCAGAAGCGCGACGATGCCGCCGAAAATGCCGGCAGCAATCAGCGTGGACGCCGAGGTCCCACCGGAGCGGGTGGCTGGCTGGGCGTCCGATGCCTTGTCAAAGGTTTCATGCTTAGCGGCAGGTTCGTCAAAACCGGGCGTGGGCGACGGGGTGAATTCCTCGGTCGGCGAGGGGGCAGCGTCACGAGCAGCGTCTGTCGCAATCGGTGCGTCCGGCTCGGTCACAACCGGATCGGCTGTTCCCGTCACACCTGGCTCGTCTCGCCCATGGGAGCTATCCGGCTCGCCGATCACATGGGACGTGTCGCTCTCTTCAGGCACGGTCGATGTCACCGGCTCGCCGGCCAGCGGGATGGCATCCGTCGTCTCAGAAGCTTCGACTTTTTCCGAAGCGGTTTCCGGGATGTCGCTGTCATTGCTGCGCACGGGCTCGGCCACCACGCCAGCGCCATCGGCCGTCAGGTCGATCGTGACCGGTTCTTTCTCCGCCATCGATCGGCGGGGTGGTTTTTCCGTTACCATCTCGACCTCTTTTCGCATCTGCTCAGGGAAAGTAGTTGGTGGGGCAGGGTAAGGAAAGGGGAGCGAGAGAATTTGGCTTGGCACTATGGTGAAAGAAACGCGAAAAGTGCGTCTTCGTCGGGTGTTTCAGCGACGAAGATAGCAGGATGAAATTTTTCAGGCACCGCGGTAGCGACGTTTTTGCTGAGGCAGATGACCTGCAAATGTTCGATCGAGGCTGCAAACGGCTGCACGAGTTCGAAGAACAGCGCGGCGTTGTGGCGCGAATAGAGAAGGACTGCGTCGGCCGCCGGGCGGGTCAGAAGCGGTTCGATTATCTCGGTCCGGTAGCCGACCTTGACCATCCGGTAGATCTCGATCGATTTGCAGGCGATGTCGCGGGCGTGTAACCCGTCCTCCAAATCCGGCGAACGCGGATTGCCGGCAAGATAGAGGAGACTGAATGTTTCGCCGACATCCTGGGCGATCCTCTCCACCAGATCATGCCCGGTGCCATCGCCGCAGCGGATATCGGTAAAGCCGAGGGTGCGTGCTGCCTCGCCGGTCGCTTCGCCGACGGCGTATATCTGCGTGGACAGGCGAGGGCGGATTTCATGTCCAAGTTCGCCAAGCGCGCGAACGGCTTCGGCGCTGGTCACGACAAGCGCGGAATGGGGTTCGGACAGCGCTTCTCGGGCGATCTCCAGGTTATGCTCAACGCGAGTGAGCGGCAGGAAGACAGGCTGATGGCCGAGGGTTTCGAGCCGTGCTGCGGTTCGCCGGGCGGAATGGTCAGGGCGGGTAACGATGACCCGCATGGCGTCAGACCCAGCCTTCGAAGAAGCCCGGTCCGGCAGCGGCGCGGACGGTTTCTCCGGCCTGGCGACCAAGCGTTTCAGCATCCGCCCGTCGGCCGCTGATGTCGACCGCATGTTCGGTCGATCCGTCCGGCGTCAGGATCAGGCCTGAAAATTTCAGGTGATCTCCGTCGCAGATCGCGTACCCGCCGATCGGTGTCCGACATGAGCCATCGAGGGCTGCCAGAAATGCGCGCTCGCAACTGACCGCGTCATAGGTGGGACAGTCGTTGACTGCTTTCAGCAGGTCATCGATGGCCGTGTCGCCAATGCGGCTCTCGAGGCAGATCGCGCCCTGTGCAGGGGCTGGCGGAAAATCGACGGGGTCGAGGAGTTCGGTCGCAACTTCCTCGCGGGCCAGCCGCTTCAGCCCGGCATAGGCCAAAAGCGTTGCATCCACATGGCCTTCGTTGAGCTTGCGCAGGCGCGTGCCGACCGATCCGCGAAAAATCGCAACCTGGATATCGGGGCGAAGACGGCGCACCAGCGCCTGACGCCGAAGCGATGCGGTTCCGACGGTCGCACCGTCAGGCAGAGCCTTGAGGCTCGGCGCCGTGCGGCCGATGACAGCGTCGCGGATATCCTCGCGGGGCAGGTAGGCGGAGATGTAAAGGTCTTCCGGAAGCTTGGTCGGCATGTCCTTGGAGGAATGCACCGCGAAGTCGAGATCTCCCGAGGAGAGCTTTTCTTCGAGCTCCAGCGTGAACATGCCCTTGCCGCCGATCTCGCTCAGCGCCCGGTCGGTGATGCGGTCGCCGGTCGTGGACAGGACGACAATTTCGAACATTTCCTCGGGAAGGTCATGGGCTGCCATCAACCGTGCACGGGTTTCGGCCGCCTGGGCGAGCGCCAGCGGGCTGCCCCGCGTTCCTATCCGGAAAGGTTTTGTTTGCATCCGCGTCATTCCATTGTTACCGGAAGCCCTCGTAAACCTGTTTTCCTCTTCAATCAACGATAGGTCATGGCGGCATTTCTTCGCATCCTCGGCATTGAAACAAGCTGCGACGAAACCGCGGCCGCAATCGTCGTGCGCCACGAGGACGGTCGTGGCGAAATCCTGTCCGATGTCGTCTTCTCGCAACTCGACGAGCACAGCGCCTATGGCGGCGTCGTGCCCGAGATTGCGGCGCGCGCCCATGTGGAGGCGCTGGACGGCCTGATCGAGGAGGCGCTTTCGCGCGCTGGCGTCTCGCTCAATGAGATTGATGCGGTGGCGGCGACCTCCGGCCCCGGACTGATCGGCGGATTGATCGTCGGACTGATGACGGCGAAGGCGATTGCGCGCGCCACCGGCAAGCCGCTGATGGCGATCAACCATCTCGAAGGCCATGCGCTGACGGCGCGGCTGACGGACGGATTGTCGTTCCCCTATCTGATGCTGCTGGTCTCCGGCGGGCATACGCAGCTGGTTCTGGTGCGTGGCGTCGGCGATTATGAGCGCTGGGGCACCACGATCGACGACGCTCTGGGCGAAGCCTTCGACAAGACGGCAAAGCTGCTCGGCCTGCCATACCCGGGCGGTCCCGCCGTCGAGAAGGCGGCGCTGACGGGCGATCCCGATCGTTTTCAATTGCCGCGGCCGCTGGTCGGCGAAGCCCGGCTGGACTTCTCGTTCTCCGGTCTCAAGACCGCCGTGCGTCAGGCTGCGACCGAGATCGCGCCGCTGTCCGAGCAGGATATCGCCGATATCTGCGCCTCGTTCCAGAAGGCGATCTCGCGAACGCTGCGCGACCGGATCGGGCGTGGACTTGCGCGGTTTGCCAAGGAATTCGGCCATCTGGATGTCGGTCCTGCGCTGGTGGTTGCCGGCGGCGTTGCCGCCAACCAGGAGATACGCCGAACGCTGCAGGCGCTCTGCATCGAACACGGATTTCGCTTTATCGCGCCGCCGATGAAGCTGTGCACCGACAATGCAGCGATGATTGCCTGGGCAGGGCTTGAACGGCTGGCCGAAGACATGCCGTTCGACGGCATGGATGTCGCGCCGCGCTC
Source organism: Rhizobium sp. CFBP 13726 (assembly GCF_014841925.1). Classification (NCBI taxonomy): domain Bacteria; kingdom Pseudomonadati; phylum Pseudomonadota; class Alphaproteobacteria; order Hyphomicrobiales; family Rhizobiaceae; genus Rhizobium; species Rhizobium sp. CFBP 13726. Next base: position 1,232,062 of record NZ_JACYUU010000002.1, on the reverse strand, counting down.
GCGCTGGCCGCTGGATGCCAATGCGCAGACGCTGCTTGGCTCCGGCAAACGGGGTGCCAAGGCATGAACGGGGCAGAGATGCCGCAAGAACGGATCGTCGTGATCGGGGCCGGGGCCTTCGGTACGGCACTCGCAGCCGTCATCGCGCTCGAAGGTCGTCACCCGGTAACGCTGATCGGCCGCAATACCGGCCTGATGGCCGATCTCAGAAACGACCGTGTGCATGACGCGGCACTTCCCGGCGTGACGTTGCCGGATGCGCTCGAATTCTCCGCTGAACCCGACGCCATCTCGGATGCGAGCATTGTGCTGTTTGCCATGCCTTCGCAGGCGCAGAGCGATGCGGCGCGGTATTACGGTCCGTATCTCGCAAAGGATGCGGCGGTCGTTACCTGTGCCAAAGGCATAGACCGCGTGTCAGGGCTTTTGCTGACGGACGTTCTGGAGGCATCGCTTCCGAGCCACGCGATCGCGGTTCTCTCCGGCCCCGGTTTTGCATTCGACATGGCGCGCGGGCTTCCGACGGCGATGGCGCTTGCGGCGGAGGACCAACTGCTCGCTGAGCGTCTGGCGACCGTGCTGTCCAGCCGCACCTTCCGGCTTTACGCCTCGTCCGACCGGATCGGCGTGCAGCTCGGCGGCGCGATGAAGAACGTGCTGGCGATTGCCTGCGGCATCGTCGAGGGCGCAGGCCTTGGTGATTCGGCCCGTGCCGCGCTCATTTCGCGCGGACTTGCGGAAATGTCGCGTCTGGTCGAGGCGATGGGCGGCAAGGCGGATACGGTGCGGGGCCTGTCCGGTCTCGGCGATCTGGTGCTTACCGGTACCAGCCACCAGTCCCGCAATCTGCGCTTCGGCATTTCGCTCGGGCAGGGGCAGCCGGCATCGGCGTCCAGCGGACCGCTGGTCGAAGGCGCCTTTGCCGCGTCGGTCGCTGCCCAGCTCGCGCAGACCCACTCCGTCGATCTGCCGGTGACGGAGGCCGTTGCCGCGATCATCGACGGACGGCTTGGCGTGGCTGACGCGATGGAACGCCTGATGACCCGCCCGATCACGACGGAATAGATCAACCCAAGGAGAGAACGATGCTGTTTGCCTTCCTCTGCACCGACAAGCCCGGCCATCTCAACGTCCGGATGGAAACCCGTCCGGTCCATCTCGAACATCTCAACAAGCTGAATGCCGACGGCACGCTGAAGTTTGCCGGTCCTTTCCTGGACGATGAAGGCAAGCCGAATGGCAGCCTGGTCGTGGTTGAAGCCGCCGATATGGCGGCTGCCCGCACGCTTGCCGAGGCCGATCCCTATTACCTCGCCGGCCTGTTCGAGACGGTCGATGTGAAGCCGTGGAACTGGACGATCAACAAGCCTGCGGAGTGAGATAACCATGGCCTATTGGCTCTATAAATCCGAACCGGATGTCTGGTCTTGGGAGCAGCAGAAGGCCAAGGGAAAAGCTGGCGAGGAATGGACCGGCGTGCGCAACTATCAGGCCCGCAACAACATGCGGGCCATGAAGATTGGCGACAAGGGGTTCTTCTACCACTCCAACGAGGGGCTGGAGATCGTCGGCATCGTCGAGGTCTGCGCGCTGTCGCATCCCGATTCCTCGGCCAAGGGCGATCCGAAGTGGGACTGCGTCGATATTCGCGCCGTCGAGGATGTGCCGAAGCCGATCACGCTGAAGGACATCAAGGCCAATCCGCAGTTCGAAAAGATGGCGCTGGTCACCTCGATGCGGCTTTCCGTACAGCCGGTGACGGAAGAGGAATATCTCGAGATCTGCCGCTTGGGTGGTGTCAAGAACCCGCCCCGTTCACCGGACTGACGCGTCCTTGAAAACCGACCCTGCGACCTTCATCCTCGCCAACACGGATGTGACCGCGCCGCCGCATGTTCCGGAGATCCGGCTTCATCTGGCGACCGAGGCGCATGACCTCTGGCTGAAGACCGAGGAAGAGTTGCAGGCAGTCGGTCTGCCGCCGCCGTTCTGGGCCTTTGCCTGGGCCGGCGGGCAGGGGCTCGCCCGCTATATTCTCGACCATCCCGATACAGTTGCCAGCAAGCGGGTGCTGGATTTCGCATCGGGATCCGGGCTGGTGGCGATTGCGGCAAAACAGGCTGACGCAGCGCATGTGTTGGCCGCCGATATCGATCCCTGGACGGAAGCGGCGGTAAGGCTCAACGCTGCAGAGAACGACGTCTCTATATCCTTCACGTCGCAAGATCTGATCGGGCGAGAGATCGAGGCGGATGTGCTGCTCGCCGGCGACGTGTTCTACGATCGCGGCATGGCCGATCTGTTGATACCGTGGTTTACCCGGTTATCGGAAGCGGGAAAGGTCGTTCTGGTCGGTGATCCCGGCAGGAGCTACTGCCCCAAGGATCGGCTTACCGAGATGGCCGTCTACCAGGTACCCGTCACCCGGGCACTTGAAGACAGCGAGGTCAAAAAGACGACCGTGTGGCAGTTCGCCTGAGACGACTATCGGCCGCCGCGAATGACGCAGACGCCGGCTTCAAACGAGCAGGATTTGTTCGAGGCCACCGCGTTGCCGCCCATCTCCTGCGCTACATCGATCACCTTGGCTTTCGGGGCGAGTGCCAGACTGCGGCGTTCCTGCTGCGGCCAGTAGATATCGTCGCGCACAAGATAGGTCCCATTGCCAGGGACCGAGTAGGCCTGGATCGAACCTGCATAGGTATCAATCCCGCGCGTGAAGGATGACGAGCCCCGATCAAAGCGACCCGATGCATAAGTACGGGTCATCCGGTTGATCTCGGCAGGACGGTTGCGTCGTCCGTCACCCTGGCGATCCCAGCGATTGTTTTCGACGAACTGGTGGCGATGGCCTCTGTCGTATCCACGGTCGGCATAGCCCTGATGGTGATGCCTGCGATCTGCCGCAGAAGCGACTGATGCGAAGGCTGCAAGCACTGCTGCGGCGATGACAAGGGGCTTGATCCGGTGACTGATCATGACGAACTCCGCGACACACAGGTTAACGAAACATTAACATGGAGCGAAAGCGGGTTTCTGGCAAGAAACCAATTGTTCGGGTTTGCCAGATATCGTGCCGCGATCTGGCAAACCCGAGACCTTGAGAAAAACACAATCGATTAAATTCTCGATCGTTTAGAATTGTTCTTGTCGTTGGGGAATTCCAAGATTAAACCACGCGAATGATGCAATGCACATTTTCTCGGCAGCGTGCATTGCCAAGGGCTCCCGCTCTTTGACGCATTACGACGCCGCGAGGTTCTGATGGCGAATGTGACTAACAACCGGCCTCTGTCGCCGCATCTCTCAATCTACAAGCCAATCCCCACAATGGTCATGTCGATCGTTCACCGTATCACCGGTGGCGCTCTGTATTTCGGCACGATCCTTGTCGCGTGGTGGCTGATCGCTGCAGCAAGCGGCCCGGCTTACTACGACTGGGCCAACTGGGCGCTTGGCAGCATTCCCGGCAAGCTGGTTCTTCTCGGCTATACATGGGCGCTGATCCACCACATGCTCGGCGGCTTCCGCCACTTCATGTGGGACTTGGGCCGTGGCTTCGAGAAGGAATTTTCGACCAAGCTCGCCATCGCAAACATCATCGCATCGCTCTGTCTGACCGTGCTGGTCTGGGTGGTCGGCTTCATCGTTCGCTAAGGAACAGCTTCCATGGATATGCGCACCCCGCTCGGTAAGGTCCGCGGACTGGGCTCCGCCAAAGACGGCACGGAACATTTCTGGCGTCAGCGGATGACCGCCGTCGCCAACGTGCCGTTGATGACCTTTTTCGTGATCTTCATGATCATCTATGCCGGCAAGCCGTTTGCCGAAGTGGTCGAGGCGCTGTCGAACCCGTTCGTCGCTGTTGTCATGGGCCTTGTCGTGATCTCGGGCATCATCCACATGAAGCTCGGCATGCAGGTCATCATCGAGGACTACGTGCACAGCGAGTTCGCGAAGGTCCTGTTCGTCATGCTCAACACATTCTTCTCGATCCTGATCGCCGGGCTTTGTCTGTTCGCCGTTCTGAAGATCGCTTTCGTAGGATAATCCGTCATGGCATCCGTCACCCCCATCGCTTCAGGCGCCTCTCAGACCGGCAAGGCCTATACCTATGTCGACCATTCCTACGACGTGATCGTCGTGGGTGCCGGCGGTGCAGGATTGCGCGCCACGCTCGGCATGGCCGAACAGGGCTTCAAGACGGCCTGCATCACCAAGGTCTTCCCGACCCGTTCGCACACGGTCGCAGCGCAGGGCGGCATTGCCGCCTCGCTGCAGAACATGACGCCCGATTCGTGGCAGTGGCATCTCTATGACACCGTCAAGGGTTCCGACTGGCTTGGCGACGTTGACGCCATGCAGTACATGGTCATGGAAGCACCCAAAGCCGTTTACGAACTCGAACATTACGGCGTGCCTTTCTCGCGCAACGAAGAAGGCAAGATCTACCAGCGCCCGTTCGGCGGCCACATGCAGAATTTCGGTGCAGGCCCGCCGGTGCAGCGCACCTGCGCTGCCGCTGACCGCACCGGCCACGCCATCCTGCACACGCTCTACGGCCAGTCGCTGAAGCACAACGCGGAATTCTTCATCGAGTATTTCGCGCTCGACCTGATCATGTCGGATGATGGTCGCTGCACAGGCGTCGTTGCCTGGAACCTCGACGACGGCACGATCCATCGCTTTACTGCCAAGATGGTGGTTCTGGCGACCGGCGGTTACGGCCGCGCCTATTTCTCGGCAACCTCTGCCCATACCTGCACCGGCGACGGTGGCGGCATGGTGGCGCGTGCCGGCATGCCTCTTCAGGACATGGAATTTGTCCAGTTCCACCCGACCGGCATCTATGGTTCGGGCTGTCTCATCACCGAGGGTGCACGCGGCGAAGGCGGCTACCTCGTGAATTCCGAGGGCGAACGCTTCATGGAGCGCTATGCGCCATCCGCCAAGGATCTCGCCTCCCGTGACGTGGTCTCGCGTTGCATGACGCTCGAAATCCGCGAAGGTCGCGGCGTCGGCAAGAACAAGGACCACATCTTCCTGCATCTCGACCATCTCGATCCGGCCGTCCTGCACGAACGCCTTCCCGGCATTTCCGAAAGCGCCAAGATCTTTGCGGGCGTCGACGTGACGCGCGAGCCGATCCCTGTTCTGCCGACCGTGCATTACAACATGGGCGGCATTCCCACCAATTACTGGGGTGAGGTGCTGAATGCCGACAGCAACAATCCGGAACGCATCCTGCCTGGCCTGATGGCCGTGGGTGAAGCCGGTTGCGCGTCGGTGCACGGTGCAAACCGTCTCGGCTCCAACTCGCTGATCGATCTCGTCGTGTTCGGTCGTGCCGCCGCCATCCGCGCCGGCCAGGTGATCGACCGCGTCGGACCGATCCCGGCATTGAACACGGCCGCCTGCGACAAGATCATGGACCGCTTCGACAGCCTGCGCCACGCCAGCGGCTCCACGCCGACGGCGATCCTGCGCGACAAGATGCAGCGCACCATGCAGGATGATGCCGCCGTGTTCCGCACCCAGGAATCGCTCGAATCCGGTTGCAAGCGCATGTCGGCGATCTGGGGCGAAATGCGCGACGTGAAGGTCACCGACCATTCGATGATCTGGAACTCGGATCTCGTCGAAACGCTCGAACTGCATAACCTGATGGCGAACGCGATCACCACGGTCTACGGCGCCGAAGCGCGCAAGGAAAGCCGCGGTTCTCACGCACGCGAGGACTATACGGACGGCGCGTTTTCCGGCCGCGACGACGTGACCTGGCGCAAGCATACGCTTGCCTGGGTCAACGACGCGGGCGACGTGAAGCTCGACTATCGCCCGGTCCACACGGACCTGATCGCCGACGGCATCGATCCTTACAAGATCGAGCCGAAAGCGCGCGTGTATTGATCTGAGGAAACTGGAACATGGTTGAACTCGCTCTGCCCAAGAATTCCCAGATGACCGAAGGCAAGGTCTGGCCAAAGCCGGATGGTGCCACGAACGTCCGGGAATACCGCGTCTACCGCTGGAGCCCGGATGACGGCCAGAACCCGCGCATCGATACGTTCTACATCGATATCGACGATTGCGGCCCGATGGTTCTCGATGGTCTTCTCTACATCAAGAACAATATCGACCCGACGCTGACACTGCGCCGTTCGTGCCGCGAAGGCATTTGCGGTTCCTGCGCGATGAACATCGACGGCACCAACACGCTTGCCTGCACCAAGGGCATGGATGACGTGAAGGGAACGGTCAAAGTCTATCCGCTGCCGCATATGCCTGTGGTCAAGGACCTGGTTCCGGATCTGACAAACTTCTACGCCCAGCACCGCTCGATCGAGCCCTGGCTGAAGACCGTCTCGCCGACGCCTGCCAAGGAATGGAAGCAGAGCCACGACGACCGTCAGAAACTCGACGGTCTCTACGAGTGCATTCTCTGCGCCTGCTGCTCGGCATCCTGTCCCAGCTACTGGTGGAACGGCGACCGCTATCTCGGTCCGGCTGTTCTGCTTCAGGCCTATCGCTGGCTGATCGACTCCAGAGACGAAGCCAAGGGCGAGCGCCTCGACAACCTCGAGGATCCGTTCCGGCTCTATCGCTGCCACACGATCATGAACTGCGCGCAGACCTGCCCGAAGGGTCTGAACCCTGCCAAGGCGATTGCCGAAATCAAGAAGATGATGGTCGAGCGCCGCGTCTAGTAAAACCTTACAGTATCCCGACCCTGCAGACGCACGGTCGGGATTTTTAGATTAAAACAGCTCGCGTAATCGTGACAGTTGTCGTGCCTTCGCCAAATAGCGCCGGTATGACTTGATTAACTAAGTCCTTTTACGGTAATTCCGTCTCAATTGAATGGATCAGTTCCATGCAGAGATGCGGCTGAAAGCAGGAGTTTTGTGATGCAGTTCAGATATGTGGCGACAGGCGTTGTTCTTGCGCTGGCTCTTGCCGGTTGCCAGCGGACGTCCAATACCTCCTCTTATGCTGATCTGCCAGCACAGCCGTCCCGGCCCGCGCCGCTTCAGGCACAGCCTGTTCAGGGTGTGCAGGGCGGCCAGCTTCCACCTCCGGGTGGTGCAGCCCAATATCCGACGGCGCCTCAGGGTGGCCAGCAGATGGCATCCGTCGATCCGAATGCTGCGGCTCCTGCCAATGCTCTTGATATTACCAAGCAGCAGATGGTCGGCAACTGGCGCGTTGCCAATGGCGGCTCGTCCTGCGACATGTTCCTGACGCTGACCAATCTCGGCAGCGGATCGCGCGGCGGCACCCGTGGCTGCTCCGGCGAACTGACGACGATGGGTTCGTGGGAAGTGTCGGGCAAGATGGTTCAGTTCAAGAACCGCGCCGGCGACGTCATCGGCCGCGTCTACAAGAGCGGCGATACCCGTTTCGACGGCACCACCAATTCGGGCCAGCCTCTCGGTCTCAGCCGGTAAACGGTCTGCGGAGGCGGCAGGGTGGAGCCGATCCCGGACTACACATCGAGCGTCGGTGAAGAGCTGAAGGCACTGGCGGCGTCCGGGGTGCTGACTCCGGACACTGCGCAGATGCAGGTGGCCGCCAAGCTCGACCACATTCTCAAATGCTTCAGAGACACGAAGCCAGCCAAGAAGACGAGTGCTCTCGGCTGGCTGTTTGCCCGCGGTGGTGGCAAGCCGCGGGAAATCCGCGGACTTTATGTGCATGGCAGCGTCGGTCGCGGCAAGACCATGCTGATGGACATGTTCTTCAAGAAGGCATCCATCGCAAAAAAGCGGCGTCTGCACTTTCACGAATTCATGGCCGACGTGCATGGACGTATCCACGAGCACCGTCAAAAGCTGAAACGCGGAGAGACGAAACAGGCAGATCCGGTGCCGCCGATCGCTGCGGCCCTGTTCGCAGAAGCGGAACTTCTCTGCTTCGACGAATTCTCGGTGACCGATATCACCGATGCCATGATCCTTGCACGTCTGTTCACGGAATTGTTCGGCCTTGGATGCGTTCTCGTCGCGACATCGAACGTAGCCCCCGACGATCTTTACAGGGATGGCCTCAACCGCGGTCTGTTCACGCCGTTCATCGCGTTGCTCGGCCGCTACGTGGATGTCGTCACGCTGGACTCGCCAACCGACTACCGGATGCAGAAGCTGGCGAGCCTGCCCGTCTATGTGACGCCTCTCAGCCCCCAAGCGGATCTCGCGATCGAAAACACCTGGCATCAGGTGATCGACGGCGAGAAGGCGAGCCCTGTCGAGTTGCCGATGAAAGGTCGCACCATCAAAGTGCCGCTGGCGTCCGGCCGGGCTGCACGGTTCAGCTTTTCGGACTTGTGTGAAAAACCGCTAGGCGCGTCGGACTATCTGGCGATCGCCGATCGCTTTGACGCTGTCTTCATTGAGCACGTCCCGCAGCTCGGACCCGAAAAGCGCAACGCAACCAAGCGCTTCATCAATCTCGTCGATGCGTTCTACGACCATTCGGTCAGACTCTACGTCTCCGCCGCGAGCGAACCGGATCAGCTTTTGTTGGAGAAGCGCGGCACCGAGGGGTTCGAGTTCGATCGAACAATCTCCCGTCTCTGGGAGATGCGGAGCGCCGATTACCTCGCTCTGCACAACGCAAAGCGTCAAGAAGCCTGACACTTTCATGACAGAAGTTCTTACGTTTACGTAAGGTAATTGATATCTAACCGATTGAAAAATATCACTCCGAAATAATCGATTGCGATTTTTCCGATATGGCGCTATCGGTGGCGCCGCACGTGAACCTGCTATGACTTGACGCAGGTAAAGTCTTGAGAGGAAGCTTTTCGATGGCGCGCAAGAAAATTGCACTTATTGGTTCGGGCATGATCGGTGGCACGCTGGCACATCTTGCCAGCCTGAAGGAGCTGGGCGACATCGTCCTTTTCGACATTGCCGACGGCATCCCGCAGGGCAAGGGCCTCGATATTGCCCAGTCCGGTCCCGTCGAAGGCTTCAACGCCAAGCTTTCCGGTGCTAGCGACTATTCCGCCATCGAAGGCGCTGACGTCTGCATCGTCACGGCCGGCGTTGCCCGCAAGCCCGGCATGAGCCGCGACGATCTGCTCGGCATCAACCTGAAGGTGATGGAACAGGTCGGCGCCGGCATCAAGAAATATGCCCCGAACGCATTCGTCATCTGCATCACCAACCCGCTCGACGCGATGGTCTGGGCGCTGCAGAAGTTCTCCGGCCTGCCAAAGAACATGGTCGTCGGCATGGCCGGCGTGCTCGACTCGGCTCGCTTCCGCCTGTTCCTGTCGGAAGAGTTCAACGTTTCCGTCCAGGACGTCACGGCCTTCGTTCTTGGCGGCCATGGCGACACGATGGTGCCGCTCGCCCGCTACTCGACTGTCGGCGGCGTTCCGCTGACCGATCTCGTCAAGATGGGCTGGGTCACTGCCGAGCGTCTCGAAGAAATCATCCAGCGCACCCGTGACGGTGGCGCAGAAATCGTCGGCCTGTTGAAGACCGGTTCTGCCTACTACGCTCCGGCTGCTTCGGCGATCGAGATGGCCGAATCCTTCCTCAAGGACAAGAAGCGCGTTCTGCCTGCCGCTGCTTACCTGTCCGGCCAGTACGGCGTGAAGGACATGTATGTCGGCGTTCCCACGATCATCGGTGCCGGTGGTATCGAGCGGATCATCGAAGTTGAATTCAACAAGGACGAAGAAGCTGCCTTCCAGAAGTCGGTCGGCGCTGTTTCGGCTCTCTGCGAAGCCTGCATCAATATCGCGCCTGCGCTGAAGTAATCGCCTTCGGGCGCACGGATTTAAGGATACCTCGATGAACATTCATGAATATCAGGCCAAAGCCCTCCTGAAGGGTTATGGCGCACCGGTTGCGGAAGGTGTTGCAATCTTCTCCGCAGAAGAAGCAGAAGCTGCTGCGAAGCAGCTGCCGGGTCCGCTTTACGTGGTCAAGAGCCAGATCCACGCTGGTGGCCGCGGCAAGGGCAAGTTCAAGGAACTCGGACCGGACGCCAAGGGCGGCGTTCGCCTGGCTTTCTCGATCGATGAAGCCAAGAGCCACGCCAAGGAAATGTTCGGCAACACGCTGGTAACCGCGCAGACCGGCGACGCCGGCAAGCAGGTCAACCGCCTCTATATCGAAGATGGCGCCGACATTGCCCGCGAACTCTACTGCTCGCTGCTCGTCGACCGCTCGGTTGGTCGCGTTGCCTTCGTCGTTTCGACCGAAGGCGGCATGGACATCGAAGCTGTCGCTCACGACACGCCCGAGAAGATCCACACGATCGCGATCGATCCGGAAGCCGGCGTGACTGAAGCAGACATCGCTGCGATCTCTTCGGCGCTTGAGCTGTCGGGTGCTGCTGCGGAAGATGCGAAGTCGCTGTTCCCGCTGCTCTACAAGGCCTTCAACGAGAAGGACATGGCGCTCCTCGAGATCAACCCGCTGATCGTCATGAAGGACGATCATCTGCGCGTTCTCGATGCCAAGATGTCGTTCGACGGCAACGCGATCTTCCGCCATGACGACGTCAAGGCGCTGCGCGACGAGTCGGAAGAAGACGCCAAGGAAATCGAAGCGTCCAAGTGGGACCTCGCTTACGTGGCGCTCGACGGCAACATCGGCTGCATGGTCAACGGTGCCGGTCTCGCGATGGCGACGATGGACATCATCAAGCTGTACGGCAAAGAGCCTGCAAACTTCTGCGACGTTGGCGGTGGCGCCGGCAAGGAGAAGGTCGCGGCTGCCTTCAAGATCATCACGGCTGACCCGAAGGTCGAGGGCATCCTCGTCAACATCTTCGGCGGCATCATGAAGTGCGACGTCATCGCCGAAGGCGTTGTCGCAGCGGTTCAGGAAGTCGGCCTCAAAGTTCCGCTCGTCGTGCGCCTCGAAGGCACCAATGTCGAGCTGGGCAAGAAGATCCTCAACGAATCGGGTCTTGCGATCACGGCTGCTGACGATCTCGACGACGCTGCCAAGAAGATCGTCGCGGCGATCAAAGCCTAATTTGGGGACCTGATAATGTCTATTCTCGTTAACAAGAATACCAAGGTCCTGGTTCAGGGCCTGACCGGCAAGACCGGCACGTTCCACACCGAACAGGCGCTTGCTTACTACGGCACGCAGATGGTCGGCGGTATCCATCCGAAGAAGGGTGGCGAAACCTGGACCGGTTCGAAGGGCGAAAGCCTGCCGATCTATGCGACCGTCGCCGAAGCCAAGGAAAAGACCGGCGCCGATGCGTCCGTGATCTACGTTCCGCCGGCAGGGGCTGCTGACGCGATCATCGAGGCGATCGAAGCCGAGATCCCGTTCATCACCTGCATCACCGAAGGCATTCCGGTCATGGACATGGTTCGCGTCAAGGCTCGCCTCGACCGTTCCAACTCGCGCCTGCTCGGCCCGAACTGCCCGGGCGTTCTGACGCCGGAAGAATGCAAGATCGGCATCATGCCGGGCTCGATCTTCCGCAAGGGTTCGGTCGGTATCGTGTCGCGCTCCGGCACGCTGACCTATGAAGCCGTGTTCCAGACGTCCAACGAAGGCCTCGGCCAGACGACGGCTGTCGGCATCGGCGGCGATCCGGTCAAGGGCACCGAGTTCATCGACATCTTGGAAATGTTCCTCGCAGACGAAGCCACGCAGTCGATCATCATGATCGGCGAAATCGGCGGCTCGGCTGAAGAAGAAGCGGCACAGTTCCTGATCGACGAAGCCAAGAAGGGCCGCAAGAAGCCGATGGCAGGCTTCATCGCCGGCCGGACCGCTCCGAAGGGCCGCACCATGGGCCATGCCGGCGCTGTCGTTTCCGGCGGCAAGGGCGATGCGGAATCCAAGATCGCTGCCATGGAAGCAGCGGGCATCAAGGTTTCGCCTTCGCCAGCACGTCTCGGCACGACGCTGGTTGAAGTCCTCAAGGGCTAACGCCACATAAAGGTCACCCATCGCCGATAGATAGACGGCGATGGACCAGACATCAAATGACCCGCGGGTTGCTGCATGCGACCTGCGGGTAAGTCGCTCAAGGGTAGGTCTACCCGAGGTAGGTCTACTAAAGAGCGGCGCCGCTCGCAGCGGTATCGAGCCATACGTCAGAGAATGCGGTTTCCGGTCAATTCATCCGGTGCCGATCAGGTCAGGAGGCGGGCGCGGCGCCCGCGGGAAGCAATGGCACGGCAAGAAGCCAACGAACAGTTCCTTATCACGTCTTTCCTCGATGGTGCGAACGCTGCCTATATCGAGCAGCTCTATGGGCGCTACGAAAGTGATCCAACGTCGCTTTCCGAGGAATGGCAGGCCTTTTTCAAGGCGCTGGCAGACAGCCCCGAAGATGTCAGGAAGGCCGCGCAGGGCGCCTCCTGGAAACGTTCGAACTGGCCGATCCCTGCCAATGGCGATTTGATCTCGGCACTCGACGGCAACTGGCCGATCGTCGAAAAGGCGATCGAGACTAAGGTCAAGGCGAAGGCGGAAGCATCCGCTGCAGTGACCGGCCAGCCGGTGCAGCAGACCGACGTTCTGCAGGCGACCCGCGACAGCGTGCGCGCCATCATGATGATCCGTGCCTACCGCATGCGCGGCCACCTTCATGCCAAGCTCGATCCGCTCGGGATCGCGAGCCCGGTCGACGATTACAACGAGCTGTCGCCGAAGTCCTACGGCTTCGAAGAGAGCGATTACGATCGCAAGATCTTCATCGACAACGTTCTCGGCCTTGAATACGCGTCCGTTCGCGAAATGATCGAGATCCTCGAGCGCACCTATTGCTCGACCATCGGTGTCGAATTCATGCACATGTCCAACCCCGAGGAAAAGGGCTGGATCCAGGAGCGTATCGAAGGTCCTGCCAAGGGCGTCACGTTCACGCCTGAAGGCAAGAAGGCGATCCTTTCGAAGCTGGTCGAAGCCGAAGGCTACGAGCAGTTCCTCGACGTGCGCTTCAAGGGCACCAAGCGTTTCGGCTTGGATGGCGGCGAGTCGCTCATCCCGGCGCTGGAGCAGATCATCAAGCGCGGCGGTCAGGAAGGCCTTGAGGAAGTCATCCTCGGCATGGCCCACCGCGGTCGTCTGAACGTCTTGACCAACGTCCTCGGCAAGCCGCATCGCGCCGTGTTCCACGAGTTCAAGGGCGGTTCGTTCAAGCCCGACGAAGTCGAGGGTTCGGGCGACGTGAAGTACCATCTGGGTGCCTCGTCGGACCGTGAATTTGACGGCAACAAGGTTCACCTGTCGCTGACTGCCAACCCGTCTCACCTCGAAATCGTCAACCCTGTCGTCATGGGCAAGGCCCGCGCCAAGCAGGACATGTTGACCAAGGTCTGGGACAAGGACAACATCATTCCGCTGTCCGAGCGCGCCAAGGTTCTGCCGCTGCTTCTGCACGGCGATGCGGCCTTTGCTGGCCAGGGCGTGACGGCTGAAATTCTCGGCCTGTCGGGTCTGCGCGGCCACCGCGTGGCCGGCACGATGCATGTCATCATCAACAACCAGATCGGCTTTACCACCAATCCTGGCTTCTCGCGTTCGTCGCCTTATCCGTCTGATGTTGCCAAGATGATCGAGGCACCGATCTTCCACGTCAACGGCGACGATCCGGAAGCGGTCGTCTACGCGGCCAAGATCGCCATCGAATACCGTATGAAGTTCCACAAGCCGGTCGTGGTCGACATGTTCTGCTACCGCCGGTTCGGCCATAACGAAGGCGACGAGCCTGCGTTCACGCAGCCGAAGATGTACAAGGTCATCCGCGCGCACAAGGCAGTGGCGGAGATCTATGCCGAACGTCTGATCGGCGAAGGTGTCATCACCGAAGGCGAATTCGAGAAGATGAAGGCCGACTGGCGTGCCAATCTCGAAACCGAGTTCGAGGCCGGCCAGAGCTACAAGCCCAACAAGGCCGACTGGCTTGACGGCCAGTGGTCGGGTCTTCGCTCCGCCGACAATGCGGACGAGCAGCGCCGCGGCAAGACCGCGATGCCGATCAAGGATCTGAGAGAGATCGGTCGCAAGCTTTCGACCATTCCGGAAGGTTTCAACGCCCACCGCACGATCAAGCGTTTTATGGACAACCGTGCGCAGATGATCGAGACCGGTGAAGGTATCGACTGGGCCATGGCGGAAGCGCTGGCGTTCGGCTCGCTGACCGTCGAAGGCACGAAGATCCGTCTTTCGGGTCAGGATTGCGAACGCGGCACGTTCTCGCAGCGTCACTCGGTTCTCTACGATCAGGAAACCGAAGAGCGCTACATCCCGCTTTCCAATCTTCAGGCTGGCCAGGGCAAGTACGAAGTCATCAACTCGATGCTGTCGGAAGAGGCAGTGCTCGGGTTCGAATACGGCTACTCGCTGGCGCGTCCAAACGCGCTGACGCTCTGGGAAGCCCAGTTCGGCGACTTCGCCAACGGCGCGCAGGTCGTGTTCGACCAGTTCATCTCGTCGGGTGAACGCAAATGGCTTCGCATGTCGGGTCTCGTCTGCCTTCTGCCGCACGGCTACGAAGGGCAGGGTCCGGAGCACTCCTCCGCCCGCCTGGAACGCTGGCTCCAGATGTGCGCCGAAGACAACATGCAGGTCGCAAACGTCACGACGCCATCAAACTACTTCCACATCCTGCGCCGTCAGGTGAAGCGCGACTTCCGCAAGCCGCTGATCCTGATGACGCCGAAGTCGCTGCTGCGCCACAAGCGCGCAACCTCGACACTGGCGGAAATGGCAGGCGAAAGCTCGTTCCACCGCCTGCTGTGGGACGACGCGGAGATGATCAAGGACGGTCCGATCAAGCTGCAGAAGGATGCGAAGATCCGTCGCGTCGTGATGTGCTCGGGCAAGGTCTATTACGATCTGCTGGAAGAGCGCGAAAAGCGCGGCATCGACGACATCTACCTGCTGCGCATCGAACAGCTCTATCCGTTCCCGGCCAAGGCGCTCATCAACGAGCTCAGCCGCTTCCGCAATGCGGAAATGGTCTGGTGCCAGGAAGAGCCGAAGAACATGGGGTCGTGGTCGTTCATCGATCCGTATCTGGAATGGGTTCTGGCGCATATCGATGCCAAGTATCAGCGCGTCCGTTACACGGGCCGTCCGGCGGCAGCATCGCCTGCAACCGGCCTGATGTCCAAGCATCTGGCACAGCTGGAAGCCTTCCTCGAAGACGCTCTCGGCGGCTGATTTTTCAGCCGTCTCCACCAATTGCTCCGAAACGATATCTGACAAACACGGAAAATAGATCATGGCCACCGAAATCCGCGTCCCTACCCTCGGCGAGTCCGTCAGCGAGGCAACCGTCGGCACCTGGTTCAAGAAGGTCGGCGACACGGTCAAGGCCGATGAGCCGCTGGTCGAACTGGAAACCGACAAGGTTACCGTCGAAGTCCCAGCTCCAGCATCCGGCGTTCTGACAGAGATCGTCGCCCAGAACGGCGAGACCGTCGGCCTCGACGCGCTGCTCGGCCAGATCTCGGCCGGCGGCGCTGCTGCCGGCACTGCCGCTCCTGCTGCACAGCCGGCGGAAGCCGCTCCGGCGAAAGCAGCCGAACCTGCACCTGCTGCCCCGGCACCTGCTGCCGCCGCAGCGCCTGCTGGTGGTTCGTCCATGCCGCCAGCACCGGCTGCCGCCAAGGTTGCCGCCGACAACAACATCTCCACCTCGGATGTCGACGGTTCGGGCAAGCGCGGTCAGGTCCTGAAGGGCGATGTGATCGCTGCCATTTCCAAGGTCCCGGCTGCTCCCGCCGCACCGGCTTCGGTTCCGGCAGCTCCCCGCCCGGTTTCGTCGGCTGACGATGCATCGCGCGAAGAGCGTGTGAAGATGACGCGTCTGCGCCAGACGATCGCCAAGCGCCTCAAGGATGCGCAGAACACCGCCGCCATGCTCACCACCTATAACGAGGTGGACATGAAGGCTGTGATGGACCTTCGCAACCGATACAAGGACGTTTTCGAGAAGAAGCACGGCGTGAAGCTGGGCTTCATGGGCTTCTTCACCAAGGCGGTCACGCACGCGCTGAAGGAACTGCCGGCCGTCAACGCCGAGATCGACGGCACTGACCTGATCTACAAGAACTACTGCCACGTCGGCATGGCCGTCGGCACCGACAAGGGCCTCGTTGTTCCCGTCATCCGCGATGCCGACCAGCGCTCGATCGCCGGCGTCGAAAAGGAACTCGGTCGTCTCGCGAAGGCTGCCCGTGACGGTACGCTGTCGATGGCCGACATGCAGGGCGGCACGTTCACCATCACCAATGGTGGCGTTTATGGTTCGCTGATGTCGTCGCCGATCCTCAACGCGCCGCAGTCGGGTATCCTCGGCATGCACAAGATCCAGGAGCGTCCGGTTGCGATCGGCGGCCAAGTCGTGATCCGTCCGATGATGTATCTGGCGCTGTCCTACGATCACCGCATCGTCGATGGCAAGGAGGCGGTCACCTTCCTCGTGCGCGTCAAGGAAAGCCTCGAAGATCCGGAACGTCTGGTTCTCGATCTGTAATTTGCGGAGAGCAAAATGGACGCCGCTTCAGCCAATGCGACCTATCTTCTGGTACTTCTGTGCCTGAGCGTCGTCCTGCTTCTCGTGCATGTTCTGCTGCAGGGGAATTTCGCCACCAAGGATCGCGGCACGGCATGGAATGCCGGTCCGCGGGACGGCGATAACGAACCCCAGAGCGTGATGGCCGGTCGTGCGGCCCGCGCCTCGCGAAACTACCAGGAAACCTATCCCGCCTTTATCGGCCTGCTGCTGGCGATGATCCTCACAGGGGATTCGTCGGGCTTTGGCCTGTTCGGGGCCGCGGTCTGGCTGGTGGCGCGTATCGTCTACATTCCACTTTATCTCAAGGGCATTCCCTATGTCCGCTCGCTTGTATGGCTGGTCAGCCTCGTCGGCCTTGCGCTGATGATGATCGCACTGTTCGTGTGACCGCCTCCTGCTCAATCAAAAGGATAGTCTGATGGCTTATGATGTTGTCGTAATCGGATCCGGCCCGGGCGGCTATGTCTGCGCAATCAAGGCGGCCCAGCTCGGCCTCAAGGTCGCTGTCGTCGAAAAGCGCTCCACCTACGGCGGTACCTGCCTCAACATCGGCTGCATTCCGTCCAAGGCGCTGCTGCATGCTTCGGAAATGTTTGCGCATGTGGCGCATGGAGTGGAAGAACTGGGCGTCGAGGTTCCGGCACCGACGCTGAACCTTTCGAAGATGATGGCCCACAAGGATGCGACGGTAAAGTCGAACACCGACGGCGTCGCCTTCCTGTTCAAGAAGAACAAGATCGACGGTTTCATCGGCACCGGCAAGGTCGTTTCGGCCGGCAAGGTTTCGGTGACCGGTGAAGACGGCAAGGTCCAGGAAATCGAGACGAAGAACATCGTCATCGCCACCGGCTCCGACATCGCGGGCATCCCGGGCGTCAATGTCGACATCGACGAGAAGGTCATCGTCTCCTCGACAGGCGGTCTCACGCTCGACAAGGTCCCGGCCAACATGATCGTCGTCGGCGGCGGTGTCATCGGCATGGAGCTCGGTTCGGTCTGGTCGCGTCTCGGCGCCAAGGTCACCGTGATCGAATATCTCGACAAGCTGCTCGGCTCGATGGATGCAGACGTTTCCAAGCAGTTCCAGCGCATGATGGCCAAGCAGGGCATGGACATCCGCACCGAAGCCAAGGTCACGGGCGTCGAGAAGACGGCATCCGGCGCCAAGGTTACCTATGAACCGGTCAAGGGTGGCGAAGCTGTCAGCCTCGAAGCCGATGTCGTGCTGATCTCGACGGGCCGCAAGCCGTATACCGCAGGCCTTGGCCTTGAAGAAGCGGGCGTTGCGCTCGACAATCGCGGTCGTGTCGAAATCGACGGCGGCTACAAGACCAATGTCGCCGGTATCTACGCGATCGGCGACGTGGTGAAGGGCCCGATGCTGGCGCACAAGGCCGAAGACGAGGGTGTCGCGCTCGCAGAAATCCTCTCCGGCCAGCACGGACACGTGAATTACGACGTCATTCCGTCTGTCGTTTACACCCAGCCGGAAGTGGCATCGGTCGGCCGGACGGAAGAAGAGCTGAAGGCTGCAGGCATCGCCTACAAGGTCGGCAAGTTCCCGTTCACGGCGAACGGTCGCGCCCGCGCGATGCTCGCCACCGACGGCTTCGTCAAGATCCTCGCCGACAAGGAAACCGATCGCGTTCTCGGCGGCCATATCGTCAGCTTCGGCGCCGGCGACATGATCCACGAGATTGCCGTGCTGATGGAATTCAGCGGCTCCTCCGAAGATCTCGGCCGTACCTGCCACGCGCATCCGACCCTGTCGGAAGCCGTCAAGGAAGCCGCACTCGCGACCTTTGCCAAGCCGATCCATATGTGATCGGCGACAATATCGCTCAGAAGAAACCGGCCTCGTAACAGGGCCGGTTTTTTTATGTCCGGTTGACGGGCGTACGTCCCTCGCCAGAGGGCTCAGTTCACAGCGGTGACTGTGAAACCCTGTTTGCGCAAGAGCTCGACCAGGCCGTCATCGCCCGGCAGGTGCAGTGCGCCGACGGCGATGAAGGCGCCGCCTTCTGAGAGGATGGGTGCCGCGCGTTCGGCCATCAGCAGGTTGCGCTTGCGCACCACCAGTTCCTCGAATTCGGCATAACCGCTTTCATCATCCTCGCCCTCGGGCACGACGGTCTTGAGGAAGGGGATGGTCATGCCTACGTCGCCGGAGAGATAAAGGCCGGTCATCGTCTCGAACACGTCGTCCAGCTTGGGACCGAGCTTGATCGCCTCGATCAGCGACTTCATGTGGATATCGACCGGAATGGCAGCCAACGTCGAAAGCTGCTCGGCAAAGGTCTCAAGCCCCTTCACCGACTTGCCGGCTTTCGCCGCATCCAGCGCCAGCTGCTTGTCGAGGAAAGGGGTGTTCTGGGTCTTGCGGGCCATCTCGCAGGCGGGCATCGAGACGAGGCCCATCAGCAGCCAGGGCTTCATTCTTGAGACGGCAGCGAGCGGCACGCCGCGCTGTTTCAGGGCATCGCTGAGAAGTGCGAGATCATCCTTCGTCAGCAGGCTCTCGATCGAGGTGCCATCGGTAAACATCGTCAGCTCCGGCTTGGACAGCATGCCGGCCATTGCCTTCTGCTCGTCGAGCACTTCGTCTGACTCGACGACGATAGTCTTTGCTTCCTCGCGCGCGGCATCTGCGCCCTCAGGCATTTTCAGAACGCGTGGATCGGTCACATGCATGGTGCCGAGAAGGTAGGACGGGGGGAGGCCGGCTTTCTCGATTTTCCAGAAGATGCCGCGGCCGTTGGGGATTTTTTCGCCCTCTGCGACAACCTGCCGATAGGCGGCCGGATCGTTGGCCTTCATCTCCGCGATCAGGTCCCGCCCGGTGCAGGCCGGCGTCTCCGCGCGTGCGGCAAGCGAGGTGATCACGAGGCAGACCGAGGCCAGCAGCAGAACGTGCAGGGCGGCAAGCAACCAAAGCGCAGCCGTCTGGGCGCGTTGAAGGATTGTGCCGGCGAAAATGCTGCGGATCATGTCATCGGTCCCAATTGTTGGGCTCACCCTAGCGGGACTGCTCGAACAGCGGCTTAACCGATGTGGTTAAGGATGGGTTCATGCCCTTGGATGGGCGCGGTCGTAGACTTCGAGCAGTCTCGACGTATCGACGCCCGTATAGACCTGCGTGGTGGAAAGGCTGGCATGTCCCAGCAGTTCCTGGATCGTGCGCAGATCGCCACCACCGGCGAGAAGATGGGTCGCAAACGAGTGACGCAGTGCATGCGGCGTCGCGCTGTCGGGCAGATTGAACGCGCTTCTGAGCTTCTGCATCTCGCGCTGGATGATCGCCGGCTGCAGTGTCTTGCCGCGCGCACCGCGGAACATCGGCGCATCGGCGGCGAGATGGTAGGGGCAGAGTTTCCGATAGGTTTCGACAGCTTCGAGGATGACCGGAAGAAGCGGCACGATCCGCATCTTGCCACCTTTGCCGAGAATGCGAAGCGAGGTTGCGCCTGCATCGACATCGGCGGGCGTCAGGCCCAGCGCTTCCGAAATGCGCAGGCCGCAGCCATAAAGCAGCGTCAGGATGGCGGCATCGCGTGCCGCGATCCACGGCTCTTCGTGCAGTTGCGCCTCTGAGGTGACGATGTTCAGAGCCTGGGTGTCGGTCAGCGGCTTCGGCAGCGATTTCGGCTGACGCGGGGCACGGATGGCACCGGCTGCTGCGGCATTCACCAGTCCCTTGCGCTCCAGATACCGCAGGAACGAGCGCAGTCCGGCCAGATGACGGCCCAGCGAGCGCGCGCCGGAGCCTTCGCGGCGCCGGGCTGCGAGAAAGCTTCTCAAGTCTGCCGGACGCAGCGTATGGATGTCCGAAATCGTCGGTGGTCCGGCGAGGTGCGTGGTCAGAAAAGTCAGGAATTGCCGGGTGTCGCGCTCATAGGCGTCAAGCGTGTTGGGCGAGAGCCGGCGCTCTCCACTCAGGCTTTCCAGCCATTCGCGGCGCCTCTCGAGGAGATCGGGGGCAGCGATAATGAGCAGTTCGTTCATGAGGGCGACGTTGATTTCCGTGGCATGCCGCCCCAGATTGCTCCCAGCATCGTTACGGAATCCCTAAGGGCACGGTAACCCTGCCATCGTAATATCATGCGGGCCTGCTCCAGTGGGGACCCGCTTCAAGGGAGTTTTAATGGACCGCCGTGATTCCATGACGAGCTTCGGCCAGGTCGCCGAAGCCATCGCACGCGTATCTCAAGGGCGTCCGGGCCACATCGTCGATACCCTGATCGCCGAGCGGGGCAAGCGGATCGTCGGCAATCCGTTCTGGCCGGTCATGCGTCCGTTTCTCTATACGCTGCTACGCTACGGCCGGGCGATCGAGTTCGCCGACGATATCGCGCCGAAGTCCGGTTACCAGTGTTTCGAATATTTGAGCGACCATCTGAAGCTGAAGCTTTCGGTCAAAAACGAGGAGCGGATCCCGGAAAAGGGCGGTTTCATCCTCGTCAGCAACCATCCGACCGGCATCGCTGACGGTGTCGCCGTGTTCGACCTGTTGAAATCACGCCGGCCGGACCTGATGGTGTTTGCCAACCGCGATGCGGTGCGGGTCAATCCGCGTTTCGCCGAGATGATCATTCCCGTCGAATGGCGCGACGATCACAAGAGCAAACTCAAGACACGCGAGACCCTGGTTCTCACCAACAAGGCGGTCGAGGAGGGCAAGGTCATGATCCTGTTCCCCTCCGGCCGCATCGCCTATTGGGAAAATGGCCGGCTGAACGAACGCCCGTGGAAGACCTCGGCCGTCGGACTTGCCCGCAAATACAATCTGCCGATCCTACCGATCCACATGACGGCGCGCAATTCCGGGCTGTTCTACTGGCTTGCCAAATGGTCGACCGAGCTGCGCGACATGACGGTGTTCCATGAACTCCTCAACAAGAAGGGCAACCAGTTCGATTTCACCATCGGACACATGATCCAACCGGACCAGCTGGAGGGTGACGTCGTCGAGGTCACCAAGGCGCTGGAGCGGCATACGGTATTCGCTCTCGCAGCCGACGGCGATGCGCAGTTTGCGCCACAATCAGTAGTCCTCGAGGAAGCGCTCCAGGCCCCGGTTCAGGCGTAGATACTGCTGGCGATCCAGCTCTTTGATCGCCCGCTCTTCGGTCGCAGACACTGCCGATGTCGCAGGCTGTTGCCTCGGCCGCGCGGGCGCCGTCGGCGTCATCTTCTGCGGCTTCGGTTTTTGTCTCAGTTTCTCTTTCTCTTCCGTCAGCGTCGGCATGGAGAGTGCAAACAGCAGCCGGTGCTTGTGGATGCGCGACGCGGAATTCGTCATGCCGAGGCTCGATATCGTGACACCTGAGGTCACCGGGTTGAGCTCGATCTTCGGATCGATATTTCCCTTCAGCGTGGTCGAGAATTCCAGCGTATCGGCCATGGTGATCACGTCGGTGCCGCTCGGGGCTTTGAGATTGCCTTTCTCGTTGAGCCACACGAATGTTTCGAGCGTTTCCTTCAAGCCGATCCGTCCGACGATCGGGTAGATGAGGTTGCCGCCTCTCGCTTTCGGGGCACAGTATAGGTCGTTGACCTCAGTCGCCAGCTTCGCGAATTCATCCGTAACGCGAAAGCTGCGGTTGTTCTGGCGGGACAGATCGACGCTGCTGCCCAGTCCGAGACTGCGGGTGCCGTTCGAGAACGGGTTGAGCAGGCCCAACGAAAACCCGTGGCTGTCCATTTCCGTCATGTTGAGCTGAAAGTCGTACGCGATGAACGACTTGGCATAGCGGTCGAAATAGAGACTGATGTCCGGGCTGTAGCGGCGTGTGAAAGCATCGGCATAGGTTACCGTCCCGGCTAGAAGCTCTGCGGAGAGCTGCTTCTCCGCCGGGGATCCGTATTCGCGCAGTAGCTCCGTGGCGATCTCGCGGATGGCATCGCGCGCCTCGCAGCGCACCTTGGCGACAATCTGGTAGGTCGTATCCGGCTTGGAGAAATCCTCTGGCAGAGGATGAATATTGCAGCCGGCCAGCAGAATAGCAGGCACGACAAGCGTCGTCATCGACTTGCAGAACATCCGTAGCCCCCACTCCGGTTAGGACTCTACCTATAGTTAATTTTTATTTACGATACAACCTAAATTTCACGCCGCGATGTGTGTCGTCAACGGCGGGGAGCGCCAAACAGCGGTTCCCTTTCGTTCCGGTTTTGGGCATGGTCCCGCCATGGACACAGATTCGTCCGACCTGTTCGGTCCGCTCCTCGATAAGCCCGTCGCGGCCGTCGTGCCGGTCCTGGTGCCTTTGCCGGTGCCGGGTCCGTATAGCTATGCCGTGCCCGAGGGACTGACTGTTGTGCCCGGTTCGGTGGTGCAGGTGCCGGTCGGTCCGCGCCAGATGATCGGCGTCGTTTGGGATGGCGCAGACGACAGCACGCTCGACCCGAAGAAGCTGCGGCCGATCACGCTCGCTTTCGATTGCCCGCCGCTTTCCAAGGAGATGCGCGATTTCGTCGACTGGGTCTCGGCCTACACGCTGTCGCCGCCGGGTTTCGTGGCCCGCATGGCGATCCGGGCTCCGGCAGCGCTCGATCCGGAACCGATGGTGGAGGGGCTGCGCTTTATCGGCGGCGAGCCGGCGCGACTGACACCGGCCAGAACCCGGGTGCTCGACCTTGCGAAGGAGCAGGAAGCGCCCTGGACCCGCAGCGGCCTTGCGCATGCGGCCGGCGTGTCCCTGAGTGTCGTCGACGGATTGATCAAGCAGGGTGTGTTCGACACGATTTTCCTGCCGCCGCCGCCTGTCGTGGCACGGCCTGACCCGGATTACACCGCGCCCCGTATCGAGGGACCTCAGAAAGGCGCGGCCGAAGAGATCGTCGCTTCTGTCCGCGCTGGCGGATTTGCCGCCTCGCTGATCGATGGCGTCACCGGGTCCGGCAAGACGGAAGTGTATTTTGAGGCGATCGCCCAGGCGCTCCGACAAGACAAGCAGGTTCTGATCCTGTTGCCGGAAATCGCACTCACGTCGAGTTTTCTCGATCGGTTCGAGCAGCGGTTCGGGGCAAAGCCTGCCGAATGGCATTCGGATCTTTCCCCCCGTATCCGCGAAAAGGTCTGGCGCGGCGTCGTGACGGGCGAGGTGAGGGTGGTTGCCGGGGCCCGTTCGGCTCTGTTCCTGCCGTTCGAGGATCTCGGGCTGATCGTCATCGACGAAGAGCACGACCCTGCCTACAAGCAGGAAGATCGCGTGTTCTACAATGCCCGCGACATGGCGGTGGTGCGGGCCCGGATCGGCGATTTCCCGATCGTGCTGGTGTCGGCAACGCCTTCAGTCGAAAGCCAGGTCAACGGGCTCTCGGGCCGCTACACGACGGTCCACCTGCCGACCCGCTTTGGGGATGCGGCACTGCCGGACCTTCATCTCGTCGACATGCGCCGCCATCCGCCGGAGCGCGGCGGGTTCCTCTCGCCCATTCTCCTGCGCGGCATGAAGAAGGCGCTCGAGCGCGGTGAGCAGTCGCTGCTGTTTCTCAACCGTCGCGGCTATGCGCCGCTGACGCTCTGCCGGGTCTGCGGCCACCGCTTCCAGTGCCCGCAATGTTCGAGCTGGCTGGTGGAGCATCGCTTCAGAAACCAGATCCAGTGCCATCAGTGCGGCTATCACGAACATACGCCGGAAGCCTGCCCGGAATGCGGCACGTTCGACCACCTCGTTGCCTGCGGGCCGGGCGTGGAGCGGATCGCCGAAGAGGTGGAGAAGCATTTTCCGGAAGCGCGCACGATCGTGATGTCGTCGGACCTGCTTGGCGGCGTCAAGCGGCTGCGGATGGAGCTCGATGCGATCGCCAAGGGCGATGTGGATATCGTGATCGGCACGCAGCTGGTGGCGAAGGGCCATAACTTTCCGCTGATGACGTTGGTCGGTATCGTCGACGCGGATCTCGGTCTGTCGAACGGAGACCCGCGGGCGGCCGAGAGGACGTTCCAGCTGCTGAGCCAGGTAACGGGCCGCGCCGGGCGAACGGGGTTGAAGAGCCACGGCCTGATCCAGACCTTCCAGCCGCAGCATCCCGTCATGCAGGCGATCGTCTCCGGCGATGCGGGTGCTTTCTACGAGCGTGAGATTGCGGAGCGCGAAAAGGCGATCCTGCCGCCGTTCGGGCGGCTTGCGTCGCTGATCGTTTCGGCCGATACGCGGGCCGATGCGGAAACCCATGCACGCGGATTGCGGGCTGCCGCGCCGCGGGTGACCGGTATTTCCGTGCTCGGCCCCGCGGAAGCGCCGCTTGCGCTGGTACGCGGCCGCCATCGATTCCGGCTTCTGGTGCACGGACGGCGCAATTCCGACATGCAGGCTTTTCTGAAGGCGATGATGTCTGCCGGCCCGAAGGTCCGTGGTACGGTCCAGATCCAGCTCGATATCGATCCGCAGAGTTTTCTCTGATCCTATCTTTGCGAGTTGTTTACCGCTTTCGATAAAATCGCCGCACAGGAACGATTCGAGGATTCCATGGAACTGTATTTCCCCACCGAGACCGGCGAGCAGCTGGCGTTTGTCTGCGCTGCCGCGACGGCTCTCATCGGGCTCCTCATCCTCCTGTTTCCCGGCCCCTGCCTGCGGCTTTCGGCGTTCCGTGTCGGCGATGTCCGGCCGGAGGGTTACGGTTCCGTGCGGGCCGCCGGCGCTCAGTATGTCGGCCTCGGCGTCGTGCCGATCATCTTTGCCCAGGACTGGTTCTATATGGTGCTCGGCATCGTGCTTGGTCTGGGGGCATTCGGAAGGCTGGTCTCGTTTGCTTTCGATCGTGGCGCAACTGTGAAAAACACGCTGATTTTCCTACTACAAGTTGTCCTTTCAGCCGGCCCGCTCGCCTATGTCTTCGGCTATCTCTGAGCTTTCCAATCAAGAGTGTTCATCTCAGACGCGGTCAATTCCAGCGGTGTCCGACATAAAAACGACTCAAGCTCTAGTCCCAGGGGCGTTTTCCCGCCTCTCCCGTGTTGCGAGTCCCTACATCCTATGCTAGACGGACCGCGAAAGTCGGAAAGGGTGGGGTGGAGGCCTCGCTGGTTCTGATTAAAAATCAAATATTTTCAAGGTCTTGCTGATCCTCTAAAAAAGGGCGCAGCGCTTGGATGGCAATTCAGGGAAACTGTGCCCGTGGCTGACACGTCCCCGCTTATTTCCGGTGTCGCAGAGCGTTACGCTTCTTCGCTTTTCGAGCTCGCGCTCGAAACCGGTTCCATCGATAAAGTCAGCGCCGATCTCGATCGGTTTCAGGCGTTGCTGGATGAGAGCGAAGACCTTCGGCGTCTGGTTGCAAGCCCGGTGTTTTCCGCCCACGATCAGCAGAACGCGGTGACAGCCGTTGCCGAAAAGGCTGGCATCTCCGGTGCCGTTCTGAACTTCATTAAGGTCGTTGCCGGAAATCGCCGTCTGTTTGCGCTTCCGGGCATGATCCGCAGCTTCCGCCAAATCGCTGCCGAGCATCGTGGCGAGGTTACCGCAGAGGTAACGTCTGCCCACGCGCTCACCCCAGCGCAGGAAACTGAACTTAAGTCGGCGCTGAAGGGCGTCACCGGCAAGGATGTGACAATCGCCGTTACGATCGATCCGTCGATCCTCGGTGGCCTGATCGTCAAGGTCGGGTCGCGTCAGATCGATACGTCCCTTCGCACCAAACTTTCCACCCTTAAGCTTGCATTGAAAGAGGTCGGCTGATGGATATCCGTGCAGCGGAAATTTCCGCAATTCTCAAGGACCAGATCAAGAACTTCGGCCAGGACGCCGAAGTCTCTGAAGTCGGCCAGGTTCTGTCCGTCGGTGACGGTATCGCTCGCGTTTACGGCCTCGACAATGTCCAGGCTGGTGAAATGGTCGAGTTCCCGGGCGGTGTCCGCGGTATGGCGCTGAACCTCGAATCCGACAATGTCGGCGTGGTTATCTTCGGCTCCGACCGTAACATCAAGGAAGGCGACACCGTCAAGCGGACCGGCGCCATCGTTGACGTTCCTGTCGGTCCGGAACTGCTCGGCCGCGTCGTTGACGCGCTCGGCAACCCGATCGACGGCAAGGGCCCGATCAACGCGACCCGCCGTTCGCGCGTCGACGTCAAGGCTCCAGGTATCATCCCGCGCAAGTCGGTTCATGAGCCGATGTCGACCGGCCTCAAGGCCATCGATGCTCTGATCCCGGTTGGCCGCGGCCAGCGCGAGCTCGTCATCGGCGACCGTCAGACCGGCAAGACCGCGATCATTCTCGACGCGTTCCTGAACCAGAAGGCCATTCACGAGAACGGCCCGGAAAACGACAAGCTGTTCTGCGTGTACGTGGCTATCGGCCAGAAGCGCTCGACGGTTGCCCAGTTCGTCAAGGTTCTCGAAGAACGCGGCGCACTGCCTTACTCGATCATCGTCGCTGCGACGGCATCCGACGCTGCACCGATGCAGTATCTTGCTCCGTTCGCCGGTTGCGCGATGGGCGAATACTTCCGCGACAACGGTCAGCACGCGCTGATCGCTTATGACGACCTTTCCAAGCAGGCCGTTGCATATCGTCAGATGTCCCTGCTGCTGCGTCGTCCTCCGGGCCGCGAAGCTTACCCGGGCGACGTCTTCTATCTGCACTCGCGTCTTCTCGAGCGCGCTGCCAAGCTCTCCGACGAGCGTGGCGCCGGTTCGCTGACGGCTCTGCCTGTCATCGAAACCCAGGGTAACGACGTTTCGGCGTTTATTCCGACCAACGTGATCTCGATCACCGATGGCCAGATCTTCCTTGAAACCGACCTGTTCTACCAGGGTATCCGTCCGGCCGTTAACGTCGGTCTGTCGGTGTCCCGCGTTGGCTCGGCCGCGCAGATCAAGGCGATGAAGCAGGTTGCCGGCTCGATCAAGGGCGAGCTTGCCCAGTATCGTGAAATGGCTGCGTTCGCGCAGTTCGGCTCCGACCTCGACGCCTCGACCCAGCGCCTGCTCAACCGCGGTGCACGCCTGACCGAACTTCTGAAGCAGCCGCAGTTCTCGCCGCTGAAGACCGAAGAGCAGGTTGCGGTGATCTTTGCTGGCGTCAACGGCTACCTCGACAAGATCGCGGTTTCCGATGTCGGAAAGTTCGAGCAGGGTCTGCTCTCCTACCTTCGTTCCGAAGGCAAGGCGGTTCTCGAAACGATCCGCAGCGAGAAGCAGGTTTCCGACGACACGAAGGCAAAGCTCAAGGCAGCTCTCGACAGCTACGCCAAGTCTTTCGCCTAAAACGGATCTAGATCGAGGACCGATAACGGATGCCTTCACTTAAGGATCTGAAAAACCGGATCGCCTCCGTCAAGGCGACGCAGAAGATCACCAGGGCGATGAAAATGGTCGCCGCTGCGAAACTGCGCCGTGCACAGGAGGCGGCCGAGGCTGCCCGTCCTTATGCGGAGCGTATGACCAAGGTGTTGGCCAGCCTCACGGCTGCCAATGCCGGCAATGCCGAAGCACCGCTTCTCTTGTCCGGGACTGGCAAGGATCAGGTTCATCTCCTGATCGTTGCGACCGGCGAGCGTGGTCTGGCGGGGGGCTTCAACTCCTCGATCGTCCGTCTGGCACGCGAGCATGCGCTGAAGCTGATTGCACAGGGCAAGACGGTCAAGATCCTGACCGTCGGCCGCAAGGGCAACGACGTGCTTCGCCGTACGTTCAAGGACAACATCGTCCACTACGTGACCTTCCGCGAAGTCAAGCAGCTTGGTTTCGTCCAGGCCGACGAAGTGGCCCACAAGGTGCTCGAGCTGTTCAACGCCGGCGAATTCGACGTTGCGACGCTTTTCTTTGCGCGCTTCCAGTCGGTTATCGCGCAGGTGGCAACTGCCCAGCAGATCATCCCCGCAAAGTTCGACGTCAGGGATGCAGCACAGCCGGATGCCGGTTCTGCCGCACTTTACGAATACGAGCCGAGCGAACAGGAAATCCTGGAAGACCTGCTGCCGAAGAACATCGCAGTGCAGATCTTCCGTGCACTTCTTGAAAACAACGCTTCCTTCTATGGCGCGCAGATGTCTGCAATGGACAACGCGACGCGCAATGCCGGTGACATGATCAACAAGCTGACGCTCTCCTACAACCGTCAGCGTCAGGCACAGATCACCAAGGAACTCATCGAAATCATTTCGGGCGCGGAAGCGCTCTGAGGTAAAGAAAGAGGGTAATAATCATGGCTACCGCAACGGGCACGTCCCTCGGCAAAGTGACCCAGGTTATCGGCGCTGTCGTCGACGTGGCGTTCGACGGCGAACTGCCGGCGATCCTCAACGCGCTTGAAACAGAGAACAACGGCAACCGCCTCGTTCTCGAAGTCGCGCAGCATCTTGGTGAAAACCAGGTTCGCACCATCGCCATGGACTCGACCGAAGGTCTTGTTCGCGGTCAGCGCGTTACCGATACCGGCGCTCCGATCACCGTTCCGGTTGGTCCTGAGACGCTCGGCCGCATCATGAACGTCATCGGCGAGCCGGTCGACGAAGCTGGTCCGCTGATCACGTCGGGCAAGCGCTCGATCCACCAGGAAGCACCGTCCTACGTCGAGCAGTCGACCGAAGGCCAGATCCTGGTAACCGGCATCAAGGTTGTCGATCTGCTGGCTCCCTATTCCAAGGGCGGTAAGGTCGGCCTGTTCGGCGGCGCCGGCGTTGGCAAGACCGTTCTCATCATGGAACTGATCAACAACGTCGCCAAGGCGCACGGTGGTTACTCGGTATTTGCTGGCGTGGGTGAACGTACCCGCGAAGGCAACGACCTTTACCACGAAATGATCGAATCCGGCGTGAACAAGCATGGCGGCGGCGAAGGCTCGAAGGCAGCTCTCGTTTACGGCCAGATGAACGAACCGCCGGGCGCCCGCGCTCGCGTCGCTCTGACGGGTCTGACGATCGCTGAAGACTTCCGCGACAAGGGCCAGGACGTTCTGTTCTTCGTCGACAACATCTTCCGCTTTACCCAGGCAGGTTCCGAAGTGTCGGCTCTTCTCGGCCGTATTCCTTCGGCCGTTGGTTATCAGCCGACGCTTGCGACCGACATGGGTCAGATGCAGGAACGCATCACCACCACGACCAAGGGTTCGATCACCTCGGTTCAGGCCATCTACGTTCCCGCCGACGACTTGACCGACCCGGCTCCTGCAACCTCTTTCGCCCACTTGGACGCAACGACGGTTCTGTCGCGCTCGATCGCTGAAAAGGGTATCTACCCGGCTGTGGATCCGCTCGACTCGACCTCGCGCATGCTCGACCCGCTGGTTGTCGGCGAAGAGCACTACGAGATCGCTCGTAAGGTTCAGACGACGCTTCAGCGCTACAAGGCTCTGCAGGACATCATCGCCATCCTCGGCATGGACGAACTGTCCGAAGAGGACAAGATGACCGTTCAGCGCGCCCGCAAGATCGAGCGCTTCCTGTCGCAGCCATTCTTCGTCGCCGAAGTCTTCACCGGTGCGCCGGGCAAGCTGGTCGCTCTCGAAGACACGATCAAGGGCTTCAAGGGCCTCGTTGCCGGCGAATACGATCACCTGCCGGAAGCTGCCTTCTACATGGTCGGCTCGATCGAAGAAGCGATTGAAAAGGCCAAGAAGCTTTCCGAAGCTGCTTGATCCTATAAGACGGCGCGCGGGACATGATCCGGCGCGCCATTCCTGCTTGAAACACTCGAGGGAAGTGGACCTTGATGGCCGACGCTTTCAAATTTGAACTGGTATCGCCCGAGCGCCTGCTCGTGTCGGAGAATGTCTCCGAAGTGGTGATCCCGGCAACGCTTGGCGAAATGACGGTGCTTGCCAACCATGCGCCGACGATGACGACGATCAAGCCGGGCGTCGTGTCCGTGAAGCTTGCCTCGGGTCAGGTCACCAAATACGTCGTCTTCGGCGGTTTTGCCGATATCGTCCAGGACAGCTGCACGCTGCTGGCGGAATCCGCTGTGCCGGTAACCGAACTGAACCAGGACACGCTGCAGAAGCGCATCGATGCCACGCAGGCTGCCATCGACAACGCCAACAGCGACGAGCACAAGACGAAGCTTGAACAGTTCCTGTCCGAACTGACACATCTGAACGGCATCGTCGTTCCGGCCTGATTTTTCAGAGTCCGATATAATTTACGAAGGGCGGTCCATCGGGCCGCCTTTCGCGTTTTTGCGCTTTCGGTGCCTATGGGTTTCCGAGCAGGTGCTGGTGGAGGCGAGCGGCGCCCGGTGTGAGCGAGCGATAGCGTGGCATGCCGAGATAGTAGCCATAGCCCGTATCGAGCTGGGCGGTGCCAAGTTCCACCAGTGTTCCTGATGCCAGCTCCTCGGCAATCAATCCTCTGCTGCCAAGCGTCACGCCCTCGCCTCGAAGGGCGGCATCTATCGCCAGTGAGTAGGTTGAGAAGGACAGGCGCGGCTTGATTGCCGCCTTCGGTGGCTTCGGCAGGCGCGCGAACCATTGCCTGAGCGAAATCCAGTGGGCGTTGGCCCGCTCGTAATCGATCAGGTCCAGCTGTGTCATGGCGTCTGCCGTCAGCGACGCTGCATCCAGCCCCCGTCTTTCCACATAGGCGGGGGAGGCGACGGGGACGAGGCTTTCCCGGATCAACAAAGTGAGGTTCCACCGCGGGTGTTCGCCGGCGGCATAGAGGATGACGAGGTCGTTGGCTTCCGAGGCCAGTTCCGACGGCACGTCGGTTGTGAGCAAACGCACGGAGACAGACGGGCTCTCATTGTCGAAATCCTTCAGGCGCTTGCCGAGCCACAGATGGGACACCGAGCTGCTGGCGGCGATCGAGATGGTTTCCCTTCCGCCGCCCCGGAACGGCTCCAGACTTTCCTCCAGATATTCCAGCGTTGCGCGCACCCTTTGGGCAAGCCGGTCTCCCTCCGATGTCAGGCTGAGATTGCGGCCGCGCCGCGTGAAGAGTTTTGCGCCGAGTTGGTCTTCCAGCCCCTGGATACGCCGGCTGACGGCGGCCTGGGTGATATGAAGCTCACGACCGGCGCGGGAGAAATTCATGAGCCGGCAGGCGGCATCGAAGACGCGGAAGGCTTCCAGCGGAATTCTGTCCAGCATCGACGTCTCCATGATCTGAAGTCATCATTAAGCCTGAAAAACTGATGGATTTGAAGATGTGAAATTGTGTTGCACACTCACGGCTAGCGTTCCTGTCAGGGTGTTTCCGTCATGCAGTTTCAGACGTCATCAGTACCAGATATCCGCTTCGGCTCCGGCCTGTTTGGCGATCTCGCCTCCGCGGCCAAGGGCTTCGAAGACGTGGCGATCGCAACCGTGGTCATGGACGGGTTTCTGGCGTCGACAGGTATCGCCGCAGCACTTGCGGATGAGTTGGTCGCCGCCGGGATCGAGCCGCGACACTATTGCGATTTCTCGGGCGAACCCAAACTCGCGCATCTTCGCGCGGCAAGTGAACTCGCAAAGGGTTCCGATCTTGTCATCGGTATCGGCGGTGGATCGGCGCTGGATATCGCCAAGATTGCTGCCTGCTGCGCCGCGTCCGGCGAGGACCCGATGCATTATGCGCTGGCCGCCAATCCGCTTCCACGCAACCCCCTGAAGAAGATCATGGTGCCGACGACGGCGGGCACCGGCTCGGAAACGTCTGCGACCAATATCTTTGCCGGGCCGGAAGGCAAGAAGCTGTGGATCTGGGGAGGGGAGACCAAGGCTGATCTCGTCATCCTCGACCCGGAGCTCACCATTTCGCTTCCGCCGCACCTGACGGCGTGGTGCGGCCTGGATGCCTTTATTCACGCTTTCGAGGCGGCAACGAACCGCAACACCCATGCCGGCGCGAAACTCTATGCCCATGAGGCCATGCGGCTTGTGGCAGGCTCGCTGGAAACGGCCGTCAAGGCTCCTGATAATCTCGATGCGCGCGGCAAGGTGCTGCTGGGCTCCTGCTATGCCGGTATCGCGATCGACAACTGCGGCACGGCTATCGCCCACAATATCAGTCATGCGCTGGCCGGGCTTGCGCCGGTTCATCACGGGCTTGCCACAGCGCTCGGCTTCGAGGCGACGCTTTCTTGGCTGTGCGATGTCGACACGCCGGACCTGAACGATGCGGCCCGGGTGCTGGGCCTTGCCGATGCGCAGGCGCTGCCCGGGTTCGTTTTCGACCTCATGGATCGCTGCGGAGTGCAGCGCTCGCTGCCGAAGGCGTTCGAGGCCTTTTCGGGTGCAGACCTTGCCGCCGAAATGCTGGCGCCGGAAAACCAGCCGATGCGGCGCTCGACCGTTCGCGAAGTTTCGGACGCCGATATCGATGCCATCGCGAACACGATCATGGCGCTGCCGAAGACGCTTTAGGAACAGGGACACTCCGATGACCACGACCTATACCCGCGACTATTGGGAAAGCGCGCTTTCCACGCTCAAGCTCGAAGGCCGTCTTTTCATAGAAGGCGACTACCGCCCGGCGCAGTCAGGCGAGACCTTCACCCGTCCACGCCCGATGGACGGCAAGCCGGGTGTGGCACTCGCGCGCGGGGTCGGCGTAGATATCGACGCCGCCGTCGCGTCTGCCCGCGCAGCCTTCGAAAGCGGTGTGTGGCGCAAGAAGGAGCCGCTCGAGAAAAAGAAGATCATGCTCCGATGGGCCGAACTCATTCGTGCCCATGCGGAAGAGCTGGCGATGCTGGAAACGCTCGATGTCGGCAAGCCGGTTCTGGCCTCGCTCAATGTCGATGTCCGCCTCTGCGCCGATGGCATCCAGTATTACGGCGAAATGATCGACAAGCAGTATGACGAGGTCGCACCGACCGGGCCAAATGCCCGGGCCCTGGTGCGAAAAGTGCCGCTTGGCGTGATCGGTGTCATCACGCCGTGGAACTACCCGATGATCATTGATGCCTGGAAGCTCGGTCCCGCAATCGCGGCCGGCAATAGCGTCGTCCTCAAACCGGCCGAACAGTCGTCGCTTTCGGCGCTCCGGCTTGCGGCACTGGCGGTGGAAGCCGGTCTTCCGGCCGGCGTGTTCAACGTCGTCACCGGCTACGGCGAAGAGGCGGGCAAGCCGCTGGCGCTGCATATGGATGTGGACATGATCGCGTTCACCGGTTCGACCGAAGTCGGCAAGCTGATCATGGGGTATGCAGCCCAATCCAACGTCAAGCGCGTGGCGCTTGAGCTCGGTGGCAAGTCGCCCATCGTCGTGTTCGAGGATGCAGACCTTGATGCCGCAGCATCTGCCGCCGCGTGGGGATGCTTCTACAATGCCGGCGAAACCTGCCATGCCGCGACCCGCCTTCTGGTGCAGCGCTCAGTTAAGGAGAAGCTCATCGCAAAGATCGAGGCGGTGACGGCAAGCGATATCGCGTTGGCCCATCCGTTCGAGCCTTCGTCCCAGATCGGCGCGCTGATCGATGAAGCGCATATGGAAAAAGTACTCGGCATGATCGCTGCCGGAGAGACGGAGGGTGCCAAACGCGTCTTCGGCGCCGAACGCGTGCTTTCCGAGACGGGCGGCTTCTATATCTCGCCCGGTGTCTTTGTCGACATGACCAACGACATGAGCCTGGCGCGGCAGGAGATATTCGGACCCGTCCTTGGTGTGATTCCCTTCGATACGGAGGAAGAAGCTCTCCGGATTGCCAACGATACGATCTACGGTCTGGCCGGCGCGGTCTTCACCAAAGACATGGACCGCGCTCACCGCATTTCGGAAGCGATCCATGCGGGCACCGTGTGGATCAACACTTATGACATGGCGAATTTCTCGACACCCTTCGGCGGGTTCAAGCAATCCGGTTTCGGACGCGACCGCTCGGTGCATGCGATCGACAAATACTGCGACTACAAAACCATCTGGCAGCAGTTTGGGTAGGAAGGCCCTCTCTGGCCTGCCGGCCATCTCCCCCACAAGGGGGGAGAAGACTCGTGGCGGTCGCTCGTCTGGAATTGATCTCCGGCGTTGCGGCGGGTTAAAGCCCTCCCCCTTGTGGGGAGGGTGGGGAGGGGTCTTCGTCAGTCCGGCAACATCAGCGGAGGAAAGCCATGAGCCGTATCGCATCGATCGAGATCACCCATCATCGCCTGCCGCTCGATCCAGCCTTCAAGGCGAGCTGGGATGGCAGGCCGCGGCATCATTTCGACGCCACGATCGTGCGCGTCAGGGACGACGAGGGCCGGGAGGGGATCGGCTCGGGCGACCTGATGAAGGGTTTCAAGGGTCACGAGGACCTGTTCATCGGCCAGGACCCTCGCCATCTGGAGCGGCACTACGAGGTGCTCTCGCATATCAACTTTCACTATGGCCGCTGCTGGCCGCTGGATCTGGCGCTTTGGGATCTGTCGGGTAAGATCAATGGAGAGCCCGTCTGGCGCATGCTCGGAGGCCGCTCGGACAAGGTGCGCCTCTACGCATCCTCGGGCGTGCTGCGCGATCCACAGGCGATGGCGGATCAGGCGGAGCGTTACGTCGAGGAAGGCTTTCCGGCCATGAAGGTGCGCTTCTCGTCCTCTGCCGGCGGACGGTCGAGCTGGCGGGATGACATCAAGGCGCTGGGAGCGATCCGTGCCCGCGTCGGCGATCGCCTGGAACTGATGGTCGACTGCAATCAGGGCTGGCGCATGCCCTGGGATACGACACTGCCATGGACGTTCAAGGATGCACTTGCGGTTGCGAAGGAACTGGAAAGGCTCGACATCTACTGGATGGAAGAACCGCTGTTCCGGTCCGACCGCAAGGGCATGCGAGCGTTGAAGGAGGCGACGTCGGTGAGGATCGCGGGCGGCGAGATGACCCGCGAGCTCTCGGAATTCCGCGATATCATCGAGGAGCGTGCGTTTGACGTGATCCAGCCGGATGTTGCGCTGGTGGGCGGCATTACCGGTTGCCGGCGCCTCGTCTATCAGGCGCGGGAGGCGGGGGTGACGTTTACGCCGCACAGCTGGACCAACGGAATCGGCGTGCTCGCCAACGCGCATCTGACTGCCGGCGTGGGGGATGCGCCTTTCCTCGAATACCCTTACGACAATCCGGAATGGAGCGGGGCGCGGCGGGATTATCCGATGGCTTCGCCGCTGAAGCACAGTCACGGCTGGCTGACACTCGGCGATGCGCCGGGTCTCGGCATCGTGCTGGACGAGGATCGTCTCGCGTCAACCCGGATTGCCTGATCCCAGGCCGTCTGCACCCTGAGTTCGCAGAGCCTGCGGTCTACCAGCGTCGACCAACGAAGAGGTGATTGACGACGCCGAAATCTCCTGCGCAATCGATTTCTTTTGCCGCTATAAGTTGCCGGCAGAGTGATTTGATAGGATGTGGCGCCGGAAGTTCCGGCAATTCAGAGCCATATCGTGTGGGAGCGGGCTTTGATCGACAAGCTGGAATTCTTCATTGCGCTGGCACGGGAAGGCCATTTCGGTCGGGCGGCCGAGGAATGCGGCATTGCCCAGCCTTCCCTGTCGGCGGCGATCCGGCACCTCGAAGACAGTCTCGGCGTCCAGCTCGTGGTGCGCGGTTCGCGCTATCAGGGCCTGACGCCCGAGGGACAGCGCGTGCTGGAATGGGCAAAACGCATTGTAGGCGACGCCCGCACGATGCGCGAGGAAATGCGCGCCGCGCGCAAGGGGCTTGCGGGCCACATCCGTCTTGCCGTCATCCCGACGGCGCTTGCCATGGTGCCCAGCCTGACGGGGCCTTTCCAGACCCGGTATCCGGATGTGACGTTCTCGGTCGTGTCTCGCACATCGCTGCAGATCCTGACGCAGCTCGACAATTTCGAGATCGATGCGGGCATTACCTATCTCGACAACGAGCCGCTCGGTCGTGTCGTCAGCATTCCGCTCTATTCAGAAAGCTACAATCTCGTCACGGCCGACGGCACGCCTCTTTCCGACCGTAAACAGGTGACCTGGACCGAAATGGCCGGGTTGCAGCTCTGCCTTTTGACGCCGGATATGCAGAACCGCCGGATTATAAGCCAGCACCTCGCGGAAGCCGGCGTGACGGCGAGGCCGATGCTTGAATCCAATTCGATGGTGACGCTGCTGGCGCATGTCGGTACCGGCCGCTGGGCCAGCATCATGCCGCAGAACGTGGCCGAGTCCTTCGGCTTCTCGCACAATATCCGAACCATTCCGATCGTGGAGCCGCATGTCAGCCATACGGTTGGTCTCGTTGCTCCGCATCGTGAACCCAATACGCCACTGGTTTCAGCGCTGCTCCATGAAGCGCGCCTGCTCGGAAAGTCCTGATGTCCACGTTGAATGATGAACACAAGGGCGGCATCGCGCCGACCGTTTCGCTGGCTGAAACGTCCTATCGCGATGGGCTCGTCAAGGAAACGAGCCGGTTCGTACCCGAAGAGGTGCCGATCGCCTTTTCCTACGGTGGCTCAACCCAGGCGGTGATGATGGGCACGCCTGCCGATCTCGAGGACTTCGCGGCCGGTTTCACGCTGACGGAAGGCATCATTGCTTCCATCGCCGAGATTGAAGGGATCGAGGTGCTCCAGGAGGGCGACGGTCTCGATGTTCAGGTCACGCTTGCCGAAGACAAGGAAGATGCTCTGCGCGCCAGACGACGCCATATGGCAGGACCCGTCGGCTGCGGCCTTTGCGGCATCGAATCGATCGAGCAGGCGATGCGTCCGGTGCCTGATGTCTCCGGTGTCGACATGCTTCTGTCAGCCGCCGACATTGCGCGTGCCAGCAACGCGCTCAATTCCGCCCAGCCGTTGCATGCCCAGACTCGCGCGGTTCACGGAGCCGGTTTCTACGTCCTCGGCGAGGGACTGGTTGCGGTGCGCGAGGATGTCGGTCGGCACAATGCGCTCGACAAGCTTGCGGGCGCCGTGATGCGCGCAGGCCGCACGGGCGCCGAAGGCGTCGTCGTCGTTACCAGCCGCATCTCGGTAGAAATGGTGCAGAAGGCCGCCATTCTCGGTGCCCCAGTCTTGATCGCCATATCGGCGCCGACCGCACTGGCCATCCGCACGGCGGACGCCGCAGGCATGACCCTTGTCGCACTCTCACGCGGCGAGGATTTCGAGATCTTCTCGCATCCGCACCGGATCCGTTTCGAGTAAGCCGAGGTTGCCTGAACGCCGCCCCGGCTGCTCTTGAGGGTGTGTCTCAGAAATCTTCCCAGCCACCGGCGGTTTTCAGATTGCCTTGAACCATGCGCAGCGGCGCCACGTTGGCTGCTGCCGGCGTATAGTTCGACTCCGGCCTGCGGACCTGTGAGGTGACGGAGCCGATATCGAATTGGCTGAGCAGAGCCTTCAGGCTATCGGCCTCGTTGGCCAGTGAATAGCTGGCAGCGGTGGTTTCCTCCACCATCGCGGCGTTCTTCTGGGTCGCCTGGTCCATGTGATTGACCGCGCTGCTGATCTCTCGCAGGCTGGTTGCCTGTTCGCGGGATGCCTCGACGATCGCGCCGACATTTTCATGGATGCTTGCCACCTGCACGAGGATTTCCTGCAATGATCTGCCGGTGCGCCCGACCAGTTCGACACCGCTGGAGACCTGATGTGCCGAGGTGTTGATCAGAGTCTTGATTTCCTTGGCGGCCTTGGCCGAACGCTGAGCGAGTTCGCGCACTTCCTGAGCAACCACGGCAAATCCCTTGCCCGCTTCACCCGCGCGCGCCGCCTCGACACCGGCGTTCAGGGCTAGGAGGTTGGTCTGGAAGGCGATGTCGTCGATTACACCGATAATGTTGTTGATCTCGTTCGACGATGCGGCGATCTCGTCCATCGCCGAAATGGCACTGCGCACGACAAGGCCGGATTGCTCGGCATTTTCCTTGGTGGCCCTGACCTGCTTGCCGGCCTCGTCGGCGCGGCTGCTGGAATCGGTGACGGTGCGCGTCACTTCCTCAAGGGCTGCTGCGGCCTGCTCAAGTGCGGCTGCCGCCTGCTCGGTGCGCTTTGCGAGCTCTCCAGATGCGTCACGGACTTCGGTTGAAGCCGCGGCAATACCGGCTGCATTCTGCGCCACGGTGCGCATGGCATCGGTCAGCTTGGCGGCGACCTCGTTGAAGTCGCTTCGGGTGGTTTCCATGCTCGGCACGAAGGGCGTATCGAGTGCCTGGTCAAGCTTGCCGTCCGCGAGATTGCGCAGGCCTTTGCTCAGCATGCCGATTGCGTTCATGCGCGGCGTCACGTCGGTTGCAAACTTGACGACCTTCGTGACCTTGCCGTTGAGATCGCGGATCGGGTTATAGGCGGCCTGGATCCAGATCTCGCGGCCACCCCTTCCGTAGCGGACAAACTCGTCGGCAATGAACTCGCCTTCCGACAGCTTCTTCCAGAATTCCGCATAGGCAGGTGACGCCGCATAGCCAGGCTCGCAGAACATCCGGTGGTGGCGTCCCTTGATCTCGGCCAGATCGTAGCCGACAGCGTTGCAGAGATTTTCGTTGGCGTCGAGGATTTCGCCCTGTGGTGTGAATTCGATGACGGCCTGCGACCGGCTGATTGCCGAAAGCTTGCTCGCGTCGTCGGCTGCCTTCAGCTTCGTGGCCGTGATATCGGTCGCGAACTTGATGACCTTGTATGGTTTGCCGTTGCGCATGACCGGGTTGTAGGAGGCCTGGATCCAGATTTCCCCGCCTGATTTGGTGATCCGCTTGTACTCCCGCGCCTCGAACTTGCCGGCAGCGAGGTCTTTCCAGAAAGAGCGGTATTCGTCGGACGCAACGAAAGCGGGCTCGCAGAACATGCGGTGATGCTTGCCTTTTATTTCTGCGAGCGTGTACCCCAGCGCCTGGCAGAAATTCTCGTTGGCATCCAGGATGGTGCCGGTCAGATCAAATTCAATAACGGCCTGCGAACGCGATATGGCGTCGAAGATCCGCGCCACATCCCCGGCTTTACCCAATCCCAGCATGATGATCCCCTTGCCGCGCCGCGTCGGACACTTGGCTGCGTACTTTTGACGCCTTTTCCCAACAGCGGGATGGTCGTCGCCCCGGGGTAATATTAGAAGGCATAAATATTAAAAAGTGATGGATGAAACCGGATTGTGAGCAAGTATTACGAAGCAAACGACAAAGGCCGCATGACTAAGTCATGCGGCCTTTGTTCAAATCGCGGGAATGGTTTAGG
This sequence comes from Rhizobium sp. CFBP 13726, assembly GCF_014841925.1. Taxonomy (NCBI): domain Bacteria; kingdom Pseudomonadati; phylum Pseudomonadota; class Alphaproteobacteria; order Hyphomicrobiales; family Rhizobiaceae; genus Rhizobium; species Rhizobium sp. CFBP 13726. The sequence continues at coordinate 1,192,503 of NZ_JACYUU010000002.1, read as the reverse complement.
CAGCGAGTTCTTCTACTTCGGTGCCCTTGAACATCTTCGACAGGTTGAGGAAGCAGATCATGCCGTTTTCGTTGGCGATGATACCTTCCGAGAATGACTTGTCGAACGAAGCGGAGACTTCCGGAACCGGCTGAACCGTGTTTGCGGGAATGGTCAGGATGTCGGACACGCGATCGACCAGCATGCCGATGACCATGTTATGCACCTCGGCGACGACGATCGCACTCCGCTCGTTGGCGACAGTGCTCTTCATGCCCAGCTTGAAGGCCAGATCGATGATCGGGATGACGGATCCGCGCAGGTTCATGACGCCGATGACGTCGGCCGGTGCATGCGGGAGCGGTGTCGACGGGGCCCAACCGCGGATTTCGCGGATGGTGGTTGTCTTCACGCAGAACTCCTGATCGTGAAGGCGGAAGGCGATGATCTCAAGCGTATCGCCACTGTAAGTCTTCGAGTTGATCGTCGCGGACATCAAAGTTCTTCCCGGTTCGTGCAGGCCTTTACGGCGACAGCGGCAGGTCCGGTTCAAGGCTTTCAGCTGGCGCTGCTGACCTTTCCGCAACGGTGCTGCAAACCGTATGGCAAGTTTCAATTCTCTAACTGTATGCGAAGAGTATTTCGCAATTCTAAACTTGCTCACCAGTTCGCTAATGTTCTGGCATGTCTCCGCAGGCAGGGCAGCTCTTGCTGCGCCCGGTTTCCGGCCACGTTCAGGGCAGTCGGATGTTTCCCGTCTGGTGGGCTGTGGGTGGCTCTACGTCACCTGGTCAGTATTCTTTTTCGTAGAATACGCCTGCGGTGCCGCCTTCGCTGCCGGCGCCGGCCTTCAGCTTGACGCCACGCCCGACATCCAGATTGATGGTGGCCTGAGCGCCGTTCTGGCCGCCCTGCTCGACCTGGAAGTAGGTGCGCTTGTTGATGTAGCGCCCCACCGATACCGTCGTCTGGCCCGTATCGTCTGTGCTGATGTCGAGGTCATCGACGCCGAGGTTGCTGCGCAGCTTTTCGAGTAGCGACGTCGAGCCCCCGCCGGCAAGCTGGGTCACGGCATCGGCCAGCTGTGCAATCTGCAGCGGCGACAGACGCGACATCGACTGGTTGAAGATCAGTCGTGCCAGAACCTCGTCCTGCGGCAGGGCAGGGGCGGAGGAGAAGGAAATCGTCGGATCGTTGGCAACGCCGGTAATGTTCACAGTGATCGTCGTCTGGCCGGAGCTCGTGTTTGCTTCCATGTCGAGGATCGGTACCAGACCGCCGCCGAAGGTGATCTTGCCTTCGGTAAAGTCCAGCCGCTTTGACAGGATGACAATGCGGCCTCTACGCATGTCGAAGCCACCGGAAATGACAGGGGTGACTGCGTCGCCCCTGATCGTCAGGTCGCCGCCGAGCTCGGCGTCGATACCGCGGCCTCGCACGAAGATACCGTTCGGTGCCAGGATCTGCAGGTCGAGTGCAATCGGCTCGCTGGCACCCTTTGCGCTTTTCGGCCGGATTTCCTCCATCTGGCGCACAACGTCGCGTGGGGCGTTGCGGTGGCGGATATCGATCGATGACAGTGATGACGGAAGCCGGGCCGGCACGGTGATTGCAGCCTTGGTCAGCGACACCTTGCCCTTCAGCGCCGGGCCCGACAGCAGCGGGCCGTTGATCGTGAGATCTCCGTCAGCGGTGACCGCAAACAGGTTTCCGTCCGCATAGCTCGCCTTGTTGAGGACGATGCGCAGATCGGCCGGAAAGCCCTCGGTCGTCTCTACGGAGCCTGTCACGGCGACGGTGCCGCCGCTTGCAAGCGTTCCGCCCAGCCGCTCGATCGTGGCGCGGGTGCCGTCGAGCCGAACGTTGAGAGCGAGATTGTTGATGGCGAGATTGCGCCTGGCATCGACGAACTTCGCCCCTGAGGAGGTGACGCTGCCCGAGAGAAGCGGTGCCTTGGCCGTTCCGCGAATGCCGAGATCGACATTGCCGGTGCCTGTCAGCACGAAGCCCTGGGCGGCAAGTTGGCCCGCGAGTATGGAAAACGGAAAGCGCCCATCGAATTTGAGGTTCAGCGCCTTGTCGCCTTCGAGCGAGACAGCGCCGCCACCGGTGAGCGAAATACCGCCGCCGCCGGTGAGACCGAGGTCGACGGTTACGCGCGTACCCTCATAGGTACCCTTGGCAGTCACATCCACCGAAGCAACGCCTGCGGATGTCGACTGGCTGACGGAGGCGTTCGCCCAACGCAGATCGTAACGAACGGCCGGCGCCTGGGGACTTCCGGTTGCCACCACGGTCCCGGAGATCGCGCCTTTTGCGCCGAGGCCCGGTACGAAGGCATTTGCGAGACTGGCCGGGACAGATCTGGCCCTGGCATTGATGTCGAGCGCCGGCGCGCCGTCGGCGTTGAGGATCACGCGTCCGTCGGCGGTCAATTCGAGACCATCGGATCCCGTGAGACGGGTGCGGTCTAGTGTGACTGTACGGTCGGCGAAGCTTCCGGCAGCCTGGAGTCGAAAGGGTGCGATGCCAGCGTCGCGCATCTGGCGAAGCTGTGCATCACTCCATTCCAAATCATATTTGATCGCCGGGGCAGAGGTCGTGCCCGTTGCATTGATCGTGCCGGAAATGACGCCGGCTGCATTGATCGAGGGTACGAACGTGTTGATCAGGCTGGCCGGCAGGGACGTGATCTTGGCGGAAAGATCAAGCGCCGTGCCGGCGGTCCCGTTCAGAGAAAGACGGCCGTTGCCGGTGGCAATGGTAAAGTCGGTAAACCGCGCGTTGCCGTTCTCGACAACGATCCGGGTTGGGGCAGCGAGGCGCACGGGGATCTTGCGTGGCGTCGCATTGAAGCTGTTGATCTCGACAGCAAGCCCGTCCGCGGTCTGGATCGCGCCGGCACCCTCGAGTGGCGCATTGTCGTAGGTCGCGGACAGCTTGAAGTCCGTCGTCGTACCACCGTGGGTGATACCCAACTGCATGTTATCGATGACGTTGGTGCCGCTGCCGATGCGCGCCGCACTGATCGAACCGGCAGCCGCAATCGCCTTCAGGTCCGGTATCGTCAGGTCGACCTTGGGTTGGGCGATCTCGATAGCACCTCGCTTCAGCAAGGAACCTTCGGCCTTCACGACAGCGCTCGCCTTGCCGTCGACATTGGCAAAGGTCGCCGAACCGCGAAGGTCGCCTTGCGCCTGCTGGGCTGCGAGTGCGGCAAGAAGTGCCACATCGGGGAAGTTGAATGTGACTTCCCCGGTGGGAAGGAATTCCGGCGAGAAGGTCAGTGCGCCGTTCAGGCGGTTCGGGCCGATTTCGGCGACGATATTGGGGGCAGACGTCTGGCCGTTCGCCGACTGCACATCGGCATTGATGCGGATCGGCTGGCTGTCCAGAGTGCCCTTGGCGACGATCGTGCCCTGCGGCGCCTGTGGATTGGCGGTGCCATTGATCGTGAAGCTCAGATCTTCGAGCTTGCGGCCGACGAGCCTTGCCTCGGCGGAGTTGACGACGGCCTTGACGGCCAGTGCCGTGGTGGGGCCGCTGGTGGTGATGTCAAAGCCTGCGGCGCCTTCGGCATCCGGCAGCCAGCGCTTGATGTCCGGAAGGCGTCCGGCAAGGTGGCTGACCAGCGTGCCGTTTTCATAGAGCACGTTGCCGCGGGCTTCGAGTGCGTTCGATTTCAGCGTGACGTTTTCCAGGCTGATGCGGTTTGCCGAGGAGGCGTCGACATAGCCTTCGGCGGCAATTGCGCCTTCAAACTTCGGTGCCAGCGACGGCGGCAGGACCGAGGCATTGGTCGAAATGCGGAAATTGCCGGTGACTGTCTGCTTCGACGTATCGAATGCGCCGCTGACCGTGCCGCTGATGCCGGCGCTTTCGAGCGTCGCTGCATCCAGGCCGATGGCCGGTGGTGCCAGCCGAAGTGGTGCGTCGAGCGTCAGCGGCCCGCGGATCACACGGTTGAGGTCGGGATTGACGAAGCTCATCTGACCAATTGTCAGGCGGCTGCGGATGCTGCCGGCCCGTTGGATGAGGTCGAGATCCTCGCTTTCAGCCTGCAGCCGCACCTGGCCGAACCGGCCTTGCGGAAGTTCGGCGGAATTCAGCGCTGCCGTCGCATTGAAACGGGCAGAGGCTGCGGCGCCGGTCAGGGTGAAATTGATCGTATCAATGGAGAAGCGGCTCTCCTGGCCGTTGATCGGCCACGCGATCGAGACCGGGCCCTTGGTGCCGGAAACGCCGGCCGTCAGGCTGTTGTCGCCGTTCGGGTCCCATGCGCCCTTGGCGGTAATCTTCACGGCGCCGGAGGTGAGGTCGCCGCGCTGGATGTCGACGCGACCCGAAGGCGCGTAGATGGCGGCCACATTGATGTCCGTTGTACCTTCGACCAGCGACCGGAAGGCTGGCGGCATCAGCGTTGCAAGCTGGCCGCCACCGATGATTTCCACGCGGTGGGCGCCGTTGTCGACCAGGACATGTTTTCCATCGACGGAGATGACAGGTGCGCCATCGACATTGCCGACGAGACGGCCGGCCCAGTTCGAGAGAGGTCCTTCGCCATCCAGCCCCAATGCGACGGCAGGAGCGCCGGGAAGGCGCAACAGTCGGGCGAGCAGTCCGCCCTGCGGTTCGGAGACCGAGGCCTTCAGCTGCAGGCGGTTTTCCGACGGTGCGTAGACGATATCTGCGGATGCCTTCGCATCCATCTCGTCCTTGCGGGTTGCTTCCAGCTTGAGCGAGATGTTGGGGCCGGTCGCATCGATCGAGCCCTTCACCGACAGCGCAAAATCGCGTCCGGAGAGGGCCTGCGACAGGTTGATATCCGGCAGATCTATCTGCGCGACCCGAATGCCGACCGGCAGCGGCGAGCCGGACGACTTTGTCGTGCTCTGCGTCGTTATGGTCGCATCAGGCTGCGGCGGACGAATGAAGTTCACGGTCGTTGCGGAAACCCGGTCTGCGCGGAACACGCCGGAGACCAGCGCCGATGGCGACCAGTCGACCTCGATGCCGCCGATTTCGGCATAGGCACCGTCCTTGTCCGACAGCGTCAGGCTGTCGATGCGCAGATCACCCGACAGCAGACCTTCCGGTCGAGAGAAACTGACCTTGCGGTCCGGGGTGGACACCAGCGCCGAGATCCGTTCTGCCGCAATGTTTCCGCCGAACGGCGTCAATGCAACGAACAGGACGACGCCGAGCGCCATGACGAAAAGGACCCCGACCGCGGCAATCGCGGCCTTGAAGACCCATCTCAGCAGGCGAACGAAAAGCGTCATGCTGGCAACTTTACCTTTCAGAATGCCTGGCCAATGCCGGCATAAATTCCATACTGGCTACCGTCGTCATAGCGTCGCAACGGAAGCGCGACGTCCAGCCTGATCGGCCCGAAAGGAGTGGCGTAACGCAACCCGATCCCCGCTCCAGCTCTTATATCAGAAAAATCAGGCACGATTTCGGTCGAAACCGTACCGACGTCGAGAAACGGTACGATGCCGATGCTATCTGACACTTTTACGCGCATTTCAAAAGAGGCCACAGTGTAGGATCGTCCGCCCAGCGCTTCGTCATCGCCGTTATAAGGCGAAATTTCGCGATAGGAATAGCCGCGCACCGATCCGCCGCCGCCGGCATAAAAGCGCCTGGTGGCTGGGATGTCCTGCAGCTCGTCGGCGCCGACCAGCGTCCCCGCACTCAGCTTGCCTGCAAACACGACCCGATCCTCTGCACCCAATCCGAGATACCCGGAAATCGAGCCCTCGAAAGACGAGAAAATGCTTTGATTGAAGAACTCATAACTAGGCTTGGCGGAAAGCGTTGCGCGGTAACCTTCGGTTGGGTCCAGTTTGTTGTCACGCGCGTCGCGTTCGAAGCCGACAGGCACGCTGAACGTCAGGTACTCATTCTTTCCGAAGGCATCGTCGGCGAGAATATACGCGACTTCACCGCCGGCGGTGAGCTTGTCGGTGTCGTTGAGTTCGTAGGAAAAGCCGGCCGAATAGGCGATCGACTGCGCGTCGTAGATATCGTCTGGATTTTCGCTTTTGGCTTCCAGGCGCGATTCGAACGTTGCCTCAGGCACGGGAAAGCCCGGCTTGGTAAAGACGATACCGGCGGAATAGTCGAATGTGGTGACGTCGGTCGTTGCGCCGATGCCGGAGACCTTGCCTTCCACGCGCAGCGATTCGGCCTGGCCAAACAGATTGCGATGCCCCCAGTAACCCGAGAGACCCGCTCCATCGAGCGAAGAGTATTCGGCACCAAAGCCGAAATACCGCTGCTTGCCGTCCGAAACCTCGATCATCAGCGGCAGCGATCCATCCGGCGCAAGGGCGTCGGATTCCTGAATCGTGACGCTCGAAAACACACCGAGCTCGCGCAGCCGGTCATTGGCCTTTTTCAGCTGCACCGGTGAATAGCGGCCGCCCTTGTCGAGGCGGGAATAGCGTTTGATGAAGGCTGGGTCGACTGTGCGCGAGCCTTTGACCGTGACCATGCCAAACGGTGCGATCGGGCCCGAGATGGCGCCGAGCACGACATCGACCGTGTTGGTGCGATGGTCGGCGGTCACCCGCCGTTCGGTCAGCTTGGCAAGCGGTCGACCTTCTGCCTTGACGTCGACCAGCAGCTTTTCGCCGGCTTTCAGAATCACGCGCGAGCCGGCTTCGCCGCCAGGCTCCAGATCGTAGTCCGCGGGGTTGCGACCGGTCGCATCCTTGTCGAACCGCACCGAGCCAAGTTTGAAAACCGGTCCGGGTTCGATCTGAACCGTCACGGGAACGGGTGATGAGTGGTCGAAGGTGGGGTTGGGTGGCAGCGCGTCGATATCCGTTCCGGCAACAGAGATACGGACGACCCCGCCATACCGGGCTTCTTCGTAGAGAACAGCAACCAGGCGGTCCCGGTCTTCGCGGGCCTTGATGACGATGCCGAGATCACCGGATACAGGCTCGTCCTTGTCGGCGATCAGCGATGCCGCGGTTTCCAGGCGATCCTTGAGTTTCTTGTCCGCATCACCGGCTTCCAGAGTCGCGTCGTAGCGGACCGGGTCGATCACCTCGACCTTGTCCTCGTCGTCGCCAAACAGTGTAATGCCGAAAAGCTTAAAAGCGTAGGCGCTCTCGATGAGCGCAGGCGAACAAAGAAGGGCGGCCGCAATCGCTGCGACGGAACCGGTCCTCCGGTAATTCATCTTCTTCCGCCCGCTGCTTACGTTCTGCATACGCTAACTTATTGCCGACTTATCACCGCCCCGGCCATCATGACCAGCTCCTGGTCTTGTGTAGCCGCAAATTGTTTAACGGGGTACCCCCGTCTCGTCGATAAGTATGTCTTCATAAATGAAAAAGCCCTGGAGCATGCTCCAGGGCCACAGTCTTGCGGTGCTCGTCGAGCGCCGCTCCGATTAGTAACGGCGCGGGCAATCGTCGATGTAGCGACGGCCGTAGCGATCGCGATAATAGCACTGGCCCGGCTGTTCCGACACGTTGCCGATGACCGCACCGGAAACGCCGCCGATGGCTGCGCCGACTGCTGCGCCGCGGACGTTACCGGTAACTGCGCCGCCAATGATGGCGCCGGATGCAGCGCCGATACCGGCACCCTTTTCAGTCGCGGTGCAGCTCGCGAGAGATGCGCCGAGCACGAGAAGCATCAAAGCCTTTTTCATGAATTCCTCCTGAGTAGTTCCTGCCGATTGATTGTGTCCGGCGAAACCCTTGCAGGTGCGCACGCCGGGCTTTTGTGCATCCGATGAACAATAGGCCGGCTCTTCAAATAGTCCATATAAGCAAGACACATTCTGATCTCATTCTTCGATGGCTGTGGCAAAAATCCGCTTTCAGTCAGGTTTCGCCGGTATGAAATGGGTATTGATCGGCTGGCCGACTTGGGGAATGATGAGAAGGTGGGGGAAGTCGCATCACGCCAGCTCGAGCCGATTGTTCGGAAAGTCTTTCGTCTTTTCGGGGTCGCCTGACTCGTAACGATTTTGGCAGATTTCAATGGTAGTTTCGCTTCATTGGAATTGTTCCAAAAATTCGGACTTTTCGCCGCAGGTCGGGGCAAATTGACCTATTCGGGCTTGACGCATGGCGAAACCGGACCCAAAACCGGGGTAGGTTCTGGAGTGTGACATGGATTTCGAGGCATTTTTCAAAAGCGAACTGGACGGACTTCATTCGGAAGGCCGCTACCGCGTGTTCGCCGATCTCGAGCGGCATCGCGGAAGTTTTCCGCGCGCGACGCGTCATACGCCCGAGGGACCGAGAGAGGTTACCGTCTGGTGTTCCAACGATTATCTCGGCATGGGCCAGAACCCGGCCGTGATCGAGGCCATGCACGAGGCCATTGATCACTGTGGCGCGGGTGCGGGAGGCACCCGGAATATTTCTGGCACCACCCACTACCATGTTCTTCTGGAGCAGGAGCTCGCGGACCTTCACGGCAAGGAATCCTCGCTCGTGTTCACGTCCGGATATATCTCCAACTGGGCGACGCTGGGTACGCTTGGCCAGAAGATCCCCGGTCTGATCATTTTTTCCGACGCGTTGAACCATGCCTCGATGATCGAGGGCATCCGCTATGCCAAATGCGACCGGGTGATCTGGAAGCATAACGATCTGAACGATCTGGAAGCAAAGCTTGCGGCAGCCGATCCGAAGGCGCCCAAGATGATCGCGTTCGAGAGCGTCTACTCGATGGACGGCGATATCTCGCCGATCAAGGAGATCTGCGATCTTGCCGACAAATACGGTGCGATGACCTATCTCGACGAAGTTCATGCGGTCGGGATGTACGGCCCGCGCGGCGGCGGCATTGCCGAACGCGAAGGCCTGATGGACCGTCTGACGATCATCGAAGGTACGCTTGGCAAGGCTTTCGGCGTCATGGGCGGCTATATCGCGGCATCGACGGCGCTGTGCGACTTCATCCGTTCGTTCGCATCCGGTTTCATCTTCACCACGGCTTTGCCACCGACACTTGCGGCCGGCGCGATCGCCTCGATCCGCCACCTCAAGGCAAGCCCGTTCGAGCGCGTGCGTCACCAGGATCGCGTCAAGAAACTGCGAATGATGCTCGACCAGCAGGGCATCCCGCATATGCACAACCCAAGCCATATCGTGCCTGTCATGGTCGGCGATGCGGCCAAGTGCAAGTGGATCTCCGACATCCTGCTTGACACCTGCGACGTCTATGTCCAGCCGATCAACTATCCGACGGTTGCGAAAAAGACCGAGCGCCTGCGCATCACACCGACGCCGCTGCATACGGATGCGGATCTGGAACATCTGGTCAGCTCGCTGCATCAGCTGTGGTCGCGCTGCGCATTGGCACGCCAGGTCGCCTGACACGACGTTTGCCTCATCCCCGTGCGTGTCACGGGGATGCCGGGCGCTCCAAGTCGCCCCGTCTTCACATCACGCAATGAACTTGTCTGATCACGCGGCCGTCCCGCCGATGGCTTTCGGCGCTTAGGCGGCCATTTCCCGTTTGTCGATGATTTCGTCGGCAACGCGGCGTGCTTCAGCGTCTGCTGCAAACACGGCGTCCATCGTTGTTGCCGCGTGACCCATCATCGCGTCCATCACGTCTTCGACGACATCCGCCATGGTGAGAAAGCCGATCCTGCCGGCGCAGAAGGCATGAAACGCCATCTCTTCCGCGGCATTCATGATCGCGCCCTGCGCGCCGCCGCGCTCCAGCGCAGTGCGGGCAAGCCTGAGTGCCGGAAACCGAACCTCGTCCGGCGCCTCGAAATCGAGCCTTGCCAGCTTGGCGAAATCGAGCCGGTCCACATTCAGCTTCGGCCGCTCGGGATAGGTCAGCGCATAGCCGATGGCGGTGCGCATATCCGGACTGCCGAGCTGCGCAATGACGGATCCATCCTGGTAACCCACCATGGAATGAATGATGGATTGCGGATGCACGATCACCTCGATCTGGTCCGGCCTGATATTGAACAGGTGCTTCGCCTCGATGATTTCAAGCGCCTTGTTGAACATCGAGGCGCTGCCGATCGAGATCTTCAGTCCCATGGACCAGTTGGGATGGGCGCGGGCAACCTCTGCCGTGACGCCGGCCATCTCCTCGCGGCTCCATGTCCGGAACGGTCCGCCGGACGCGGTCAGAACGATGCGTTCCACCGCATGGTGCTGGTCGTCTTCCAGCGACTGGAAGATCGCGCTGTGCTCACTGTCGACCGGGATCAGTCGACCGCCGCCCTCGGCCACCGCCCGAACGAAGAGTTCGCCGGCGGAAACCAGGCACTCCTTGTTGGCAAGGGCGATGTCTGCTCCGCGCTCCGCCGCAGCAAGCGTCGGCGCAAGGCCGGCAGTCCCGACGATTGCCGCCATCACCAGGTCGGATGGTCGTGCACCCGCTTCGATCAGCGCCGCGCGTCCTGCCGCGACCTCGATCCCGGTGCCTGACAGTGCTGATTTCAGCGCGTCGTAATGGGCATCATCGGCGGTTACGGCCAGCGCTGCGCCGCAGGCTATCGCCTGCTCGGCCAGCAATGTGACATTGGCGTTGCCGGTAATTGCCACGACATCGAATGCGTCGCGCCCACCAAGCTGGCTCACGACATCGAGCGTGTTGACGCCGATCGAGCCGGTGGAACCAAGAATGCTGATGCGACGCTTGCCGGTTTCGGCCATGGTATGTCCTGTCTTTACGGTGACCGCTGGTCTAAAAGAGAAAGCGGCGGCTCACAAGTGTAAGCGCTCAACTCCGAACTTTCGAAGAGCCCGGTAGGTCATGACGGATATGCAGACGATCGAGACCCAGACGATCGAAACCCAGTGTGTCATCGCCGGGGCAGGGCCGGCGGGCCTGATGCTGGGCTTTCTTCTGGCGCGGGCCGGCGTCGATGTGGTCGTGCTCGAAAAGCACGCGGATTTCCTGCGCGATTTCCGTGGCGATACCATCCATCCCTCGACGCTGGAAGTGATCACAGAGCTCGGCCTGATCGACGACTTTCTGGCACTGCCGCACACAAGGGCGCCAAAGCTTTCCGCGCAGATGGGCGGCGAGACGATCACCATGGCGGATTTCTCCCGTCTCCCGGTCAAGAACCGTTTCATCGCCTTCATGCCGCAATGGGATTTTTTGAATTTCATGGCAAGGCAGGCGCAAAGCTATCCCAATTTCAAGCTGATCATGGATGCCAAGGTAACCGGGCTCATTGAGGAGAAGGACGCAATTGCCGGCCTCTGCGTCGAAACGCCGGATGGTCCGCTGACCATCCGCTCGCAACTCGTCGTCGGGGCCGATGGCCGCAATTCCATCATCCGAGACAGGGCCGGTCTCACCGTCGAAAGTTTTGGAGAGCCGAGCGAAGTCCTGTGGATGAAGCTTTCCAAGCAGAAGGATGATCCGAACGAGGTGATGGGGCATGCCGGTCCAAGCCAGGGTCTGGTGCTGATCGACCGGGGTGACTACTGGCAATGCGGCTATGTGGTCCGTCGCACGACCTATGCAGACATCCGCGAAAAAGGCATCGAGGCTTTTCGTCAGCGAGTGGTGGATGTTTCGCCGCTTCCGGCCGCGCGGATGGAGGAGATCTCCTCCTTCGACGACGTCAGCCTTTTGACCGTGCGGATCGACCGGTTGACACAATGGTGGCGCAGCGGCCTGATCTGCATCGGCGATGCGGCGCATGCGATGTCGCCGATCGGCGGCGTTGGCGTCAACCTTGCCATCCAGGATGCGGTGGCGACGGCAAACATTCTGGCAAAGCCGCTGCGGGAAAACAGGCTCTCGGATGCGGATCTCGCGGCCGTGGAAAAGCGCCGCAGCTTTCCGACGCGCGCCACGCAGAAACTGCAGCTGATGATGCGCTCGAGCCGCCGCAGCGATGAGGTCGATGCGCAAAAACGCAAAGGCCCGCCAGCTTTTATCCGCGGCATCGCCCGCTTTCCGCTTCTCGCCCATCTCTCGGGACGACTGATGGGCCTCGGCTTCCGTATGGAGCATGTCCGCAAGACCTGAACCGGTCGCCGTAGTTTTTCAGATCGACGAGGTCGGCGCAGCGGGTAAAGCGCAACTTTGAGGCACCTCAAAATGCCACCAGTATTCCTGCCCGCAACCTTTCCAGGTATCTCCCGTTGTGAAAGGGGTCCACGAACGGGGTGATGCGATGCTGATGTTCGGACGAATGCTGACGATGGCTGCAGCGATACTAGGCGGCCTCTTTTTCTCTCAGGCGCCCGAGTTTGCCCAGCAATACCGCCAGCGCATCGGCGGCGCGCTCGATGAGCTGAAGGTGATGATCACCCAGTTCGACACCCAGGCCAACCACCACGGTCTTGGCCGGCAAGAAGCGCTCAACGTCTATTCGAGCTCGCCGGAAACCTTCCTGCGCGACCAAGGCGACACGATGCGCGGCATCTTTCAGCGTTACGAGACTTTGCTGACGCAGCAGGATGAACTGATCAAGGCCTCGCTGCCAATCAAGCCGTTCGTGGTGATGCGCAACGCCGACCCCATGACCTTCACCAACACATGGCGCGACTATGTGCCGGCCGTGCCGATCGACGCCGCAGGCCTCACCTGGGCCGGCGGTGGCTTCTTCGCCGGCTGGGTCGCCGCCGGCATTCTCGGTTTCGTGCTCAAGGGGGCGACCCGCCCATTGCGCACAAACCGCGCCAGGAAGCAGGCCACGCCGCAAGTATAGACGAGGAGGGCGCGGAAGTGGTGATCCCGAATGGACGGCGAAATCTCCGAGAACGTAATCCCGGGAACACGGAATTTTCGTAGGGAAAAACGCGACATCCTTCCGAAAGCGCGCGTTCTCAGCCACGGGAGCGGCCTTCGGGAAATGAAAGGCGTGGCGCAATATGTGGACATCGTACACTGGTATAAGAGTTTGACCTGCTGGCGCTACACGTTGGCCAATTACCCGCTTTCTATAGGTATCGACTTCAAGTCGATCTCGTACGGTGGCGCTGATCTACTACATCGCCAGGTCCTCTTTTCCACACGACAGTCACCAGCCCCGCTCAAGTATTGCCCGCTAAATTAGCTCTACTTGCGGATTGGGCGAGCATAGCCATGGCTGAATGGGACAACGTCGTCACCATCGAGTTGCGGGGGGAAACCAAGACCTTTGTGCGTATCAAAAGCACGAAGGAGGCGGCGAAGTATTTGATCGAAGCGTGGCCGGGTTCCCGGGACGCAGCTTACCATGATGCCGTGGTCGCCTGCGCTGGAGCATTGAGGGGCCTCACGAACGAAAGACGCGTTGTCGAAGTGCTGTGTAAGGCGGCTTCGTCGTCCAACCTGATCGCTTACGACAGCATCGATGCTTTCGAGGCAGAGATGATCAGCGCAATCAGAATGGCCTTGGACACCGATCTTCAATCTTGTCTCGAGGCAACGTTAAATAAATTCGAGCTAAACAGTATAAATTTCGTCGAGGTCGGGATTTAGTTGATCCGCTGTTTGATGAATTTTGCAGGCGCTCTATTGTGTGTTGAAAGAGCCATGCGAAAATTCAAGCCTGGCCAAAATCGAGACGTTGAGCATGGCCGCAGCAAAGCAGTTACGATGGCTTGGGTCGAAGCAAATCCTTCGCAACTACGAGTTCTCGCCGCGGTTCTGAGTTTGCGTATTTCGACGGTAGCGGATGGTTGTGGTGCTGAGCTGTTCTTACTGTGCAGCAACGCATCACGTCGCGGGTAACGGCTGAGCGAACTCGGACGTAATCAGCCAGCGAATGATCAGTTTGTGGGAACGCCGGGAACGCGGACGCCCCAAAAGTCCTGCAAATGTGGTGATCCCAATTGGATTCGAACCAATGGCCTCAAGATTAGGAATCTTGCGCTCTATCCTGCTGAGCTATGGGACCACTCGGCAAAACCCATACAAAAGGTGATGCGTTTAGCCAAGTGTTTTTCTGCGGGTTATGGTGACAGGCGCTGCTCCGTGAGCTTCACCCAGTAGGAGATGCCGTAGGCGAGGGCTTCGTCGTCGAAGTCGTAGTTGGGGTTGTGCAGCGCTGCCGTATCGCCGTTGCCGATGAAGATGAAGGCGCCGGGGCGGCGTTTGAGCATGAAGGCGAAGTCTTCGCCGGCCATGGTCGGTTCGACGTTGGCATCCACATTGGCGGCGCCGACGATCGATGAGGCGACGCCGATTGCGTGGTCGGTCTCGCTGTCGTGGTTGGAGGTGACAGGGCATTTGCGCTCATAGTCGATCGACCAGCCGGCGCCGTGGGCGCGTGCCAAGCCTTCGACTATCTGGCGGATGCGGTTTTCGGCGAGATCGCGGGTGTCCTCGTTCAGCGTGCGCACGGTGCCCATGATGATCGCGTTGTCGGGGATGATATTGTGTGTCGTTCCGGCATCGAAGCGGGTCACTGATATCACCACCGACTGGACGGGGTCCGCATTGCGGGCGGCGATTGCCTGCAGGCTGCCCACCAGCTGCGAGCCGATGAAGATCGGGTCGATCGTCTTGTGAGGCTGGGCCGCGTGGCCGCCGCGACCCTTGATGGTGATGGTGAAGCGGTCGGGTGCTGCCATGATGCCGCCCTTGCGGATCGCGAACTGGCCGACGGGAATGCCCGGCATATTGTGCATGCCATAGACTTCGTCGATGCCGAAGCGTTCCATCATGCCGTCTTCGATCATCGCCAGCGCGCCGGCACCGCCTTCTTCGGCGGGCTGGAAGATCAGCGCCACGGTGCCGTCGAAATTGCGGGTTTCGGCGAGGTATTTTGCAGCACCCAGCAGCATGGATGTGTGCCCGTCATGGCCGCAGGCATGCATCTTCCCAGGGGTTTTCGAGGCCCATGGCTTGCCCGTGAGCTCGGTCAGCGGCAGCGCATCCATGTCGGCGCGCAGACCGATCGTGCGTCCGCTGGCGTTTGCGCCTGTACCCGCGTCTGCGCCGCCCTTGCCCCTGATGATGCCGACAACGCCGGTGCGGCCGATGCCGGTCGCGACCTCATCGACGCCGAATTCCTTCAGCTTAGCGGCTACGAAGGCTGCGGTCTCAACGACGTCATAGAGAATCTCAGGGTTTTCGTGGAGATGTCGGCGCCATTCGCTAACTTCGCCTTGAAGTTCGGCGGCGCGGTTCAAGATGGGCATTCGGATTTCCTGTGCTGCTGCTCATAAGGTTGTGACCCATCCTCCCGAAGGGAGTGTGCCTCGCCTGATTGACGTAATCAATCATCTTTGCCATTGCTTGGCCACAGTGGCCACATATGCGCCAAACGTTTCGGGCCTCCATTCCCGGCTCCAGCGACGAGGAACGCTCTTGTCATTCTTGCATCTGAAATCCGCGACCGCCGTTCGGGTGGTCTCCGCCATTGCGGCACTAGGCCTCCTCGTTTCCGCCGGCAGCGCTGCGGCCAATCCGCGGCTGATCGTCGATGTGAAGAGCGGGCGGGTCATCGCCCATCAGGATGCGTTCCTGAAATGGTATCCGGCCTCGCTCACCAAGCTGATGACGGCCTACGTCGTGTTCAAGGCGATCAGGACCGGCCGCCTTTCGCTCGAAACCCAGGTGGTGATGAGCAAGAAGGCGACGGACCAGCCGGCCAGCAAGATGTATTTCAAACCGGGCACGCGGCTGACGCTCGACAATGCGATGAAGATCCTTCTCGTCAAGTCTGCCAACGATATCGCCGTGGCCGTCGCCGAAACGGTGGGTGGTTCGCTCGATCAGTTCGTGGAAATGATGAATTCCGAAGCGCACGGGCTCGGCATGGCATCGAGCCATTTCATCAATCCGCATGGCTTGCCGGGCAAGGGCCAGTTTACCACGGCGCGCGATCTCGCCGTGCTGACGCTGGCGCTGAAGCGGGAATTTCCGCAGTACCAGAGCTATTTCTCGCTGGAAGGCATCGATACCGGCAAGAAGCAGTATCCGAACTTCAACACGTTGATCGGCCGCTTTGATGGGGCCGACGGCATGAAGACCGGCTTCATCTGTGCCGCCGGCTTCAACCAGATCGGCTCGGCCACCCGCAACGGCCGCACGGTGATTTCGGTCGTGCTCGGGTCCGACAGTCTCGCCGGCCGTGCGGATGATACTGCGAACCTTCTGCAGCAGGGGCTCACCTCCCAGGCAAACGAAGGCGTGCCGCTCGCCTCGCTGCCGCCCTATGGAAACACGGCCGAGGTGAATGATGTCAGCGCCGAGATCTGCAATCCGAAGGCTGCCAAAGTCCGCAGTGAAAATCGCGACGATGCCGGGCGCACCGTTCTGCATTCGCCCTTTATCCACGAGATGACGCGTCCGCCGCAATATGCGGTGACAAGCCTCATCCTCGGCGGCGAAGACGTACCGGATGCCAATACGGGCACAAAGTCCGTGCCGATCCCGCAGCCGCGCCCAGCCAATCTCTAAAGAGCTGGCTGAACTTTAAGGTACTAAAACATGTCCTTTAGCGGTCGCATTCCGGTTTCCATCCTCACCGGCTTTCTGGGGGCGGGCAAGTCCACGCTTCTCAACCGGATCCTGAAGGATCCCGCCGCCAGCAACACGGCCGTCATCATCAACGAATTCGGCGATGTGAGCATCGACAATTTCCTGGTCGAAAGCTCGGGCGATGCGCTGCTTGAACTTTCCAACGGCTGCCTGTGCTGCACCGTGCGCGGAGAGCTGATCGATACGCTCGCCACGCTGATGGACGGCGTGCAGACCGGGCGGCTGAAGCCGATCCACCGGGTGGTCATCGAAACGACAGGCCTTGCCGATCCGGCGCCTGTCATGCAGTCGGTCATGGGCAATCCCGTCATCGCGCAAAATTTCGAGCTGGACGGCGTCGTCACCGTTGTCGATGCGGTCAACGGTATCTCGACGCTCGATCGTCATCCGGAAGCGGTCAAGCAGGCTGCGGTCGCCGACCGGCTGGTTCTCTCCAAGCTTTCCATGTCGACACCGGAGGAGAGCGAGGCGCTCCGGGCCCGGCTGCGCGCGCTCAACCCGCGGGCACCCATCGTCGATGGCGATGACGAAAGCACCGGTGCCGCCGCGATCCTCGTCAACGGGCTCTACGATCCGGAAACGAAGATCGCCGATGTCGGCCGCTGGCTGCGGGAAGAGGTGGCGCACGATCACGCGCACGCGGCTCATGGGCACCGGCACGATGGGCACGGGCACGACCATCACGACCATAAGCACGATCCTCATGATCACGGCCACCATCATCACGATGTAAACCGGCACGGCGCCAACATCCGCTCCTTCTCGATCGTCCACGACAAGCCGATCGAGCCGATGGCGCTCAGCATGTTCGTGGATCTGCTGCGTTCGGCGCATGGCGAGAAGCTTTTGCGCATGAAGGCGATCGTGGCGATGTCGGATAATCTTGAGCGCCCGCTGGTGCTGCACGGGGTGCAAAGCATTTTCCATCCGCCGGAACGATTGGCGAAATGGCCCGAGGGCTCCGATCGGCTGACGCGCATGGTGCTGATCACCCAGCATCTGCCGGAAGCGTTCGTGCAGGATCTTTTCGCGGCCTTCACGGGCAAGCCGCAGATTGATCGTCCGGATCGTGCGGCGCTCGAAGACAATCCGCTCGCTGTGCCGGGAATGCAGTTCTAAGGCTGCGCCGTCCGGCACCGGCACACGCTTGAGCCTGTCGCCGGGATCAACCCTTGCGGATCACGAACCTGTGGCCCGTCTCGGTCCGCTCGGACGAGAGCAGGACGTGGCCGTCCTGGCTGCAGAAATGCGGGATATCGATGCCTGCAAGCGGATCGGTGGTTTCCAGGGTAAGAGACGCGCCCGTCTCCATGGACTTCAGACGCTTGCGGGTCTTCAGCACGGGCAGGGGGCATTTCAGCCCGCGAAGATCATAGGTCTCTCCGAGGGCTTCCCCACGCACTGGCGTCAGTCCTTGGACCAGAACTTCCAGGCGGGCTTCTTGGCGGTCTCGGTCACCGGCTGTGTTGCCGTATAGGCAAGCGGGTTCTGTTCCGGCACAGGAACGGCAACGGTCGTGCCCTGCGCTGTCTGAACGGTCGGCGTTGCAGCCTGTGGTGCCGGCGCCGATGGAACGCTGGCGGTCTGGGCGCCACGCAACTGCGTATTGGCAATCGAGCCGGTCGTCGTTGCAGGCAGGCGGTCCTGCTTTACCATCATGCGCTCGTTGATCGAGGCTGTACGGGCAGACGTCGGGCCAGCGGAGGCAAGCACGGTGGTCGCCGGCTTCTCGCCGGTTGCGGCCATGCGCTTTTCCATCATCTGCTTGAATTCCGACTGGCTCAGCAGCTTGCCGGCTTCCAGCGACGTGCCTGTTGGTGCATAGGCGAGTTCACGGCCCTTGCGCTTGCCGGCAACGACGGCCTTGCGCTCGGCTTCCGTCGGTTCGTACCAGACCTTGCCGTCATACTTGTCCATCGCCTTCTGATAGGCGAGGTCGTAGGTCTTGGAATAGGACGACAGTGCGGATACCAGCGTCGGCGGCGTCGACATGGTCGGGCAGGCGGCGGCCGGTGCGAACTTGCCGTTGCTGTCGGTCTGCTGGTTGAAAACGTACTTCTTTTCGCAGACGTTCACTTCCGGCGGGCGCTTCGTCACTTCGAAATTGTCGTAGCCGGTCTTGATCATCTTCCAGAAGTCGTAGTTCTGGTTGTCGCGGTGGCGCACCATGTTTTCCGCGCTCATGCGGAAGGGAAGCGCCTGCAGCTGGATCGAGGTCTGGCCGCCCTTGAAGGCGTCGCGTGCAAAGGCGTAGATTTCCAGAACCTGTTCGTCGGTCATGGAGTAGCAACCCGACGACGAGCAGGCGCCGTGGATCATCAGATTGGTGCCGCTGCGGCCGTTGGCGGCGTCATAGCGGTTCGGGAAGCCGGTGTTGATGGCGAGGTAATACTGCGAATTGGGGTTCAGGTGCGCAGGGGTCAGGCTGTAGAAGCCTTCCGGCGCCTGACGGTCGCCTTCCTTCACCTTCGGTCCGAGCTTTCCGGACCAGGCGCAGATGTCATAGCTCTTGATGACGTCGAAGCGGTTGTCGGCCTTCGCCTTCCAGATCTCGAGCTTACCCTCTTCCTTGAGGATGCGGATCATGATCGGCGACTGGCGCGGCATGTTCCTCTTTTGCATCTCGGCAACGATGCTGGAAGGAAGAGGCTGCTCCTTCTTGTTCTTGACGGTCGAGAGATCGATCTTTGCAGAGTCCAGCGTATCGTTACAGCCGGTAAGGGCCGTTGCGACAAGAAGGGCGAAGGCGATGTGTTTCAGGCGCATCGAGACAAACCACATATCAGGAATGGCGAACAAAACCGTACGAGACACGATCAATAAGACGGTAAGCTTTACATCTTCTTAAACGCTTGCACGCGGCTGTCTAGCAAAACCGCCGCGGTTTTCACCGCACACCGGCAATTCCCAAAGTCCTATACCGGCGATTTTGGCAATTTCAGGGGCAGACGATCGGTTTTACGCCTAATCCTACAGGTTGCGGCCGATATCGAGGAATTTCTGCCGGCGCTGGTTGCGCAACTCGATGCCGGAGAGCTTCCCAAGTTCTTCCAGAGCCGAAGCAATCACCTTGCCGGTGGCAGCAATAACGGTTTCCGGGTCGCGATGCGCGCCGCCGATCGGCTCCGGAATGATCTCGTCGATGATGCCGAGACCCTTCAGGTCGTCGGAGGTGATCTTCATGTTAGTCGCAGCTTCACGGGCGCGGGTCGAATCGCGCCACAGGATGGAGGCGGCGCCTTCCGGCGAGATGACCGAATAGATCGAGTGCTCGAGCATGTAGACCCGGTTGCCGGTGGCGATGGCAATCGCACCGCCGGAGCCGCCTTCGCCGATGACGATCGAGATCAACGGGACTTTCACGCCAAGGCACATTTCCGTCGAGCGGGCGATGGCTTCCGCCTGGCCGCGCTCTTCCGCGCCAACGCCCGGATAGGCGCCTGCCGTATCAATCAGGGAAATGATCGGAAGACCGAAGCGGTCGGCCATTTCCATGATGCGGATCGCCTTGCGATAGCCTTCAGGACGCGGGCTGCCGAAATTGTGCTTCAGGCGGCTCTTGGTGTCGTGACCCTTTTCCTGGCCCATCAGCGCGACAGGCATACCGTTGAAACGGGCAAGGCCTGCCTGGATCGCCGCGTCCTCACCGAAATTGCGGTCGCCGGCAAGCGGCGTGAAATCGGTAAACAGCTTTGCGGCATAATCGACGAAATGCGGGCGCTGCGGATGGCGGGCAACCTGCGTCTTCTCCCAGGCGCCGAGCTTGGAATAGATGTCCTTGACCGCTTCCTTCACCCGGCCTTCAAGGCGGGTAATCTCGTCGGTCGTGTCTATGCCTTCATTCTCGTCCGTGAGCTTCTTGAGCTCGTGGATCTTGCCCTCGAGGTCAGAGATTGGCTTTTCGAAGTCGAGATACGTTTGCATGAGATCCGGTTTCCGGTTGTTTTTCTCTTGAGGAACGTAGCGTTCCAATTTTCGATCGGGGCTTCTAATCCCGGTTTTTGGCCTGTTTTGCAAGAGGGTGATGTGTTTGCACCGTCTGGCGAAGCCGTTCTTCCAGGACATGCGTGTATATTTGAGTGGTGGAAATGTCTGAATGTCCAAGCAGTTCCTGCACCACGCGAAGGTCGGCGCCGTTTGCCAAAAGATGGCTTGCAAACGCGTGGCGCATCACATGCGGCGAGATCGCAGCGGTTTTTAAGCCCGCCCGCGCCGCCAGTCCCTTAAGGTCGCGGGCGAAAACCTGGCGGGGAAGATAACCTTCCTTGCTGCTGGAAGGGAAGAGCCAGATGCTGTCCGCATCTTTTTCGCGGCTGCTCCGCATTTCGCCATAAACCTTCATCGCGGCGATGGCCGAGCGGGAGAGCGGCACCAGCCGTTCTTTGTTGCCCTTGCCGCGCACCATCAGGAACCGGCCTTCCTGGTCCAGCACCTTTGCCGGCAGTGAGACGAGTTCGCTCACCCGCATCCCCGTTGCATACAGAAGCTCGAGCAGCGCCAGCATGCGGGCGCGGGAAATCTGATCGGGTCCCGGTTGTGCCGCTTCCTCCATGGCAAGACTTAAGAGACGGGTCACGTCTGCCTCAGTCATGATCTTGGGCAGCGAGCGCCCCTTTTTCGGCGCGTCCAGAATGGAGGTCGGATCGTCGGTGCGCAGGCCTTCGGCATAGAGGAACTTGTAGAATTGCCGCATGGCAGAAAGGCGTCTTGCCTGCGAGGACGCGGCAAAGCCCTGCTTGCCGAGATGGCCGAGATAGGCCGACAGATCGCCGCTTTGCGCAGACGACGGCGTCGATTTGCGGGTTGCGAGGAAGGAATGCATGTCCTCCAGATCGCGTTCATAGGAGGAGAGCGTGTTCATCGCCGCACCGCGTTCGGCGCTCATCATTTCCAGAAAGGCTTCGATGTGAGCGCGAGACAGGTCGGCCATTGGTTCGTCCTATCCTTGTCAGGCGGTCAGGGCTTCTGGGCGGGCGGGTTCAGCCGTTCGGAGGGCACGCGCACCGTGACATCGCGTTCGCGCGGCTCCACCAGAAAGACCAGTGCCACCATGCTTCCGTAAATGATGCCAGCGATCACCGCGAGCACGAATAGAAACCGGAACAGGGTAGGCATCGAGAACTCCGCTTCGTTGCGCTGCACTATATCCGTAAATGTTTATAGATCGACAAGAAGAAACGGTGAGGGCGGTGTTTCAGGCGCCGCGCGGCTTGACGCCCATCCCGCATTTGTCGATACCGTTTCGCAAACGGACGAGACGATGAACGAAGTTGCATCCATTGCGGAACAGTCCCTCAAGCAGCGGGCGAGCGCGGCACTCGATGGCCGCAACCTGACCCTTGTCGGCCTGATGGGAGCGGGCAAGTCGGTGATCGGAAAGCTGGTCGCCCAGGCTCTCAACGTGCCCTTCGTCGATACGGACGCGGAAATCGAAAAAGTCTCCCGCATGACGATCTCGGAGCTTTTCGCATCATACGGCGAAACGGAGTTCCGGGCGCTGGAAACGCGGGTCATCGAGCGGTTGCTGAAGCAGGGACCGCGGGTGGTCTCGACCGGCGGCGGTGCCTTCATCAACGAGGCGACCCGCGCGCAGATCAAGGCCGGCGGCGTTTCGCTCTGGTTGAAAGCGGATCTGGATGTTCTGTGGGAGCGCGTCAACCGGCGCGATCACCGCCCGCTTCTGAAAACCGAAAACCCGAAGCAGACGCTGGAGAACCTGATGATCCAGCGCTACCCGATCTATGCCGAAGCCGATCTCACCGTGCTGTCGCATAATGTCCGCAAGGACGTGATGGTCAACGAGGTGCTAAAAGCGCTGGCCGGGCTTCCCAAGGCCGGCCTTGCAAAGACAGGTGACATGCCATGAACGAAACCTCCCGTGCTTCCGAACGCCTGGTGCATGTGCTGCTCCAAGGGCGCGCCTACGATATTCTGATCGGCCCCGGCCTCATCGAGCGCGCCGGCGGCGAGATCACCTCGCGGCTGAAAGGTCGCCGTGCAGCCATCGTCACGGACGAAAATGTGGCGCCGCTCTATCTCGAAGCGCTGATGGACAGTCTGCAGACCGACGGTATCGAAGCCGTGTCGCTGACGCTGCCGGCCGGCGAAAAGACCAAGAGCCTCGAACACCTGTCAACGGTGTGCGACATGGTTCTGTCGGCCCGGATCGAACGTAACGATGCCGTGATCGCGCTTGGCGGCGGCGTGATAGGCGATCTCGCAGGTTTTGCCGCAGGCATCGTGCGGCGCGGCGTGCGCTTCGTGCAGATCCCCACCTCGCTTCTGGCGCAGGTGGATTCGTCCGTCGGCGGCAAGACGGGCATCAACACCCGTCACGGCAAGAACCTGCTCGGCGTCTTCCACCAGCCGGATCTGGTTCTCGCCGATACCGCAGCACTCGACACGCTGTCGGAGCGGGAGTTTCGCGCAGGCTATGCCGAAGTCGCCAAATACGGGCTGATCGACCAGCCGGATTTCTTCGAATGGCTGGAAAAGAACTGGAAGGCCGTGTTCTCAGGCGAGCCCGAGCGGATCGAGGCGATTGCCAGAAGCTGCCAGTCGAAATCCGATGTGGTGGTCGAAGACGAGCGCGAGACCGGCCGTCGTGCGCTCCTCAATCTCGGCCACACGTTCGGCCATGCGCTGGAAGCCGCCGTCGAATATGATGGGAAGCGCCTCGTTCATGGCGAAGGCGTCGCGATCGGCATGGTGCTGGCCTACCAGTTTTCGGCGCGCATGAACCTTGCAAGCCCTGATGATGCAAGCCGCGTCGAGGCGCATCTGAAAGCCGTCGGCCTGCCGACCAGGATCAGCGATATTCCGGGCGAACTGCCGCCGACGCAGAGGCTTCTCGATGCGATTGCGCAGGACAAGAAGGTCAAGAGCGGCAAGCTCACCTTCATCCTCACCCACGGGATCGGCCAGTCCTTCGTCGCTGATGATGTGCCGTCTTCCGAAGTGCTGAGCTTCCTTGACGAAAAGCGGAGCCGATGAGCGCCAAACGCAGCCTGCCATCGCGCCTGCTGAACGCGGTCATCCGCCGCCTGCTTCGCATGTCCGGCCTGACGCTGTCGCCGGAAACGCTGGTCTTTGCGGACCGCGACGATCTGCATTCCGCACTCGAGGCCAGGCACCGGGAGCGCGATCCGGTGCAGCGGGACCGCAACCGGCTGAGCGGTCTGTTCGAGCTTCAGGAGCTCGAAGTCTCCGACGTTATGCGGCATCGCACCGTCATGCGCGCGCTGAACGCCGACGATCCGCCTGAGGTTCTCGTGCGCACCGTGCTCGAAAGCCCCTATACCCGCATGCCGGTGTGGCGCAATTCGACCGAAAACATCATCGGCGTGCTGCATGCCAAGGACCTGTTGCGCACACTTGCCGACGTGGAGGCCGACGGGGCCCCTGTCGATGTCGTGAAGATCGCCCAGCGGCCGTGGTTTGTGCCTGACAGTACCAGCCTCAAGGACCAGCTTGCAGCGTTCCTGAAGCGCAAGGTGCATTTCGCCGTCGTGGTCGACGAATATGGCGAGGTGCAGGGCATCGTCACGCTGGAGGATATTCTCGAGGAAATCGTCGGCGATATCGCAGACGAGCACGATATCGAGGTCCGCGGCGTGCGCCAGGAAGCGGACGGCTCGATCCTCGTCGATGGCTCGGTGCCGATCCGCGATCTCAACCGGGCGCTCGGCTGGAGCCTGCCCGATCAGGAGGCGACGACCATTGCCGGCCTCGTCATCCACGAATCCAAGCTGATCCCCGAAGAGCGCCAGGCCTTCACCTTCCACGGCAAGCGCTTCATCGTCCTGAAGCGCGAGAAGAACCGCATCACGCGGCTGAGGATCCGCCCGGCAGTCGAGACGGCTCTACCCGGCGAATAAGTCTCCGCTACCAGCGCGTCGCTTCGCCCGGTGCCGCGGCTTCCACCGCCAGCGCGTGCAGGCCTGCGTCGAGTTCGGGCTTCAGCAGCGCATTCACGGCCCGGTGCCGGTCGATACGGCTCTTTCCCGCAAATGCCGGAGACACGATCCGCACCCGCATATGGGTCTCGCCGGTTCCTGTAATATCCGGCTGATGTCCGGCGTGATGCTGGCTCTCGTCGATCACCTCGAGCCGATCGGGGGCAAGGTTGTCGCGAAGCGTAGCTTCGATGCGGGCTCTTACGGTCATGTTCGGCTTCCTTTGATGGCAGACAGGGCGACGCAGAAGGGCATCTCAGAAACCAGCAACAAACCGGTTTGTCAATTCTTGTCCCGACTTCTCGGCGGCCCCATAATAGGAGCCTTATGAAACTCGATTCCAAATATTTCGACCGTATCCGGACGCGCCGGAACAGGCAGCAGGAAACGGCTGCGCAGGCTCCGACCTGCCAGTGGGACGGGTGCGACAAGCCCGGCGCCCACCGCGCGCCCGTGGGTCGAAATGCGGAAGGACAGTTCTTCCTGTTCTGCTTCGAGCATGTGAAGGAATACAACAAGGGTTACAACTATTTCTCCGGCCTGTCGGATGGCGAGATTGCGCGCTACCAGAAGGAGGCGATCACCGGTCATCGCCCCACATGGACAGTTGGCGTCAACAAGGCGGCGAAAGACGGGCCGTTGCATTCGAGCGCGCGTTCCAGTGCAGGCGGTGCCAGCGGAACTGCTTACGCGCAGCAGCGTTTCAAAGATCCGTTCGGCTTTGTTTCCCAGGCCCGTGCGGGCACCGGTGGACGGTTCGAGACGCAGGGACGCAAGCTGAAAACGCTGGAAGCCAAGGCATTCGATACGCTGGAACTGACGGCAAACGCGAATTCAACGGATATCAAGCGGCGTTACAAGGAACTGGTCAAGAAGCACCATCCGGATGCCAATGGCGGAGACCGCGGGTCTGAAGACCGTTTTCGCGCCGTCATTCAAGCATACCAGTTGTTGAAGCAGGCGGGTTTCTGCTAAGCCGTAAAAACATATGGCAGCGAGGATGAAGGCCGGACATTTGCCCGTGCCCTGGAGTTATGATGAGCAAGATCGACTTAGACATTTCCAACCTTCCCGACACCACAGTCTCCGTCCGGGAAGTTTTCGGCATTGATTCCGATTTGCGGGTTCCCGCCTATAGCCACGGCGACCCCTATGTTCCGGACCTCGATCCGGACTACCTTTTCGACCGCGACACGACACTCGCCATTCTTGCAGGCTTTGCCCATAACCGACGCGTCATGGTGTCCGGTTTCCACGGGACCGGCAAATCGACCCATATCGAGCAGGTTGCGGCACGCCTCAACTGGCCTTGCGTGCGCGTCAACCTCGACAGCCACGTCAGCCGTATCGATCTCGTCGGCAAGGACGCGATCGTGCTGAAGGACGGCAAGCAGGTTACCGAATTCAAGGACGGCATCCTGCCCTGGGCCTACCAGCACAATGTCGCACTTGTGTTCGACGAATACGATGCGGGCCGCCCGGATGTGATGTTCGTCATTCAGCGCGTGCTGGAATCGTCGGGCCGCCTGACGCTCCTCGACCAGAGCCGCGTCATTCGTCCGCACCCTGCATTCCGCATCTTCTCGACCGCCAACACGGTCGGTCTGGGCGATACGACCGGCCTTTATCACGGCACCCAGCAGATCAACCAGGCACAGATGGACCGCTGGTCGATCGTCACCACGTTGAACTACCTGCCGCACCAGAAGGAAGTCGATATCGTTGCCGCCAAGGTGAAGTCGTTCGGCAAGACGGCGGAAGGTCGCGAGACCGTGTCAAAGATGGTGCGCGTGGCTGATCTCACCCGCTCCGCCTTTATAAACGGTGACCTGTCGACCGTGATGAGCCCGCGTACGGTCATCACCTGGGCAGAGAATGCCGAGATCTTCGGTGATGTCGCCTTCGCCTTCCGCATCACCTTCCTCAACAAGTGCGACGAGCTTGAGCGCACGCTGGTGGCCGAACAGTATCAGCGCGCCTTCGGCGTCGAGCTCAAGGAAAGTGCCGCGAACATGGTTCTTGGCGCTTAATGAACGTCGGCAGGGGCGTGACCTAACGCGCCAAGCGAAGGAAATGCAGGCCATGTCAGGTCGTGGAGACAATTCGAAGCCCAAGTCCAGCGGCATGGTCGATATCGAGCCATTGCGCCGGGCGATCACCGGCTGCGTCCGGTCGATTGCCGCCAATGGCGAGGTCGAGGTGTCGTTCGCCAACGAGCGCCCTGGCCTTGCCGGTGATCGCATTCGTCTGCCTGAAATCTCCAGGCGTCCGACGGCCCATGAGCTCGCCGTCACCCGCGGTCTCGGCGATTCCATGGCGCTGCGGATTGCCTGCCACGATACGGCCGTGCATGCCAATCTGGCGCCCCAGGGATCGGATGCGCGCACC
Organism: Rhizobium sp. CFBP 13726; assembly: GCF_014841925.1. Taxonomy (NCBI): domain Bacteria; kingdom Pseudomonadati; phylum Pseudomonadota; class Alphaproteobacteria; order Hyphomicrobiales; family Rhizobiaceae; genus Rhizobium; species Rhizobium sp. CFBP 13726. The sequence continues at coordinate 1,165,738 of NZ_JACYUU010000002.1, read as the reverse complement.
GTGTTCGATGCGGTCGAGCAGGCCCGGATCGAATCGATCGGCGCGCTGCGAATGATAGGCGTTGCCTCCAACCTCAACTCGATGCATCAGGAAAAATACGCCAAGGCGAATTTCACCGGCATCGAGCGTCAGGAAGACGCACCCATCGGCGAAGCGATCGCCATGCTGGTTCGCGAGAAGCTGACCGGCGTGAAGCCGCCCGAAAGCGCCGGCAAGGTGCTCGACCTCTGGCGTCCGTTCATCGAGGACAAGGCGTCGGGCGATCTCGACAATCTGAGAAATGTCATCGAGGACCAGCAGGCCTTTTCCAAGGTCGTGCGCCGCATGCTGTCATCCATGCAGATGGCCGAGGATCTCGCCAGCGACGACAGCGAGCCTGAAGACATCGACAACCAGAACGACGAGGAACAGCCGAGCAGCGGCGAGACCGAGAACGAGGAAGTCGAGGAAGAAGCCGGATCGGACGCCGCGCCCGCCGAACAGAGCGACGTTGCCGACGACGACATGGACGAAGGCGAGATGGACGGCGCCGAAATGTCGGACGAGGAGATGTCCGACGAAAGCGACGATCACTCCGAGACGCCAGGCGAAACCCGCCGCCCCAACAGCCCGTTCGACGATTTCAACGAGAAGGTGGATTATCACATCTTCACGCAGGAATTCGACGAGGAAATCACCGCCGAAGAACTGTGCGACGAAGCCGAACTTGAGCGGCTGCGCGCATTCCTCGACAAGCAGCTTGCGCATCTGCAGGGCGCCGTCGGCCGTCTGGCCAACCGGCTGCAGCGCCGCCTGATGGCGCAGCAGAACCGCTCCTGGGATTTCGACCTGGAGGAGGGCTATCTCGATCCGGCCCGCCTGGTGCGCCTGATCATCGATCCGATGCAGCCGCTGTCCTTCAAGAAAGAACGCGATACGCAGTTCCGCGATACGGTCGTGACGCTGGTGATCGACAATTCCGGCTCCATGCGCGGCCGTCCGATCACGGTTGCGGCAACCTGCGCCGACATCCTTGCGCGCACGTTGGAACGCTGCGGCGTGAAGGTCGAGATCCTCGGCTTTACCACCAAAGCCTGGAAGGGCGGCCAGAGCCGCGAGAACTGGCTTGCGAACGGCAAGCCTGCGACGCCTGGCCGTCTCAACGATCTGCGCCACATCGTCTACAAGTCCGCCGATGCGCCATGGCGCCGCTCGCGCCGCAATCTCGGTCTGATGATGCGAGAAGGCCTGCTCAAGGAAAACATCGACGGCGAAGCGCTGATGTGGGCGCATAACCGCCTCATCGCGCGGCCGGAACAGCGCAAGATCCTGATGATGATCTCCGATGGCGCGCCGGTCGACGATTCGACGCTTTCGGTCAATCCGGGCAATTATCTGGAACGGCATCTGCGCGCCGTCATTGAACAGGTCGAGACCAAGTCGCCTGTCGAGCTTCTGGCGATCGGCATTGGCCATGATGTGACGCGCTACTATCGCAATGCCGTGACCATCGTCGACGCAGACGAGTTGGCAGGTGCGATGACCGAGCAGTTGGCCGAACTCTTTGCCGATAAGTCGTCGGCACAGGGCGCCCGTGGCGCCCGCGGTGGCCGTATGCGACGGGCAGGCTGAGGGCTTCGGTGAAGTCCTTCCGCGTCGCCGTAGCTGCGGCTCTGATGTCGACTGCACTGGCCGCTCTGCCGGCCGGTGCCGCAGGTCCTGATGTAGGGGCGAGTGTCCATACCATTTCCCGTTTCAAGACGGGCTCTGACGCCACCCGTTTCGGCAAGCTCGAATTTTTGGGCGGGCTGCAGTTCTCCTCAAATGACAGCATGCTGCAATCGCTATCCGCGATCCGATTCCGTCCGGACGGTAAGAGTTTTGTTTCGGTGCTCGATACCGGTCACTGGCTGACCGGGCAGATCGAACGGGATGCGGAGGGCCGTCTCTCGGGTCTCAGCCGCCTGCAGGTGTCGCCACTGCTCTACAGGGGCGGGCGGCCGGGGTCGAAGTTCCATTCGGATGCGGAGGGTCTTGCCCTGCGTAAGGGCGAGGCAATGGTAAGCTTCGAGCAGCTGCACCGCATCGAAACCTATCCGGATCCCGGTTTCGAGGCTTCAGGCCCGACGCGCACCATAGACTTCGTCTTTCCCCGTAGGGAATTGCGGATGAATGCCGGCATGGAAACGCTGGCGCTCTCGCCTATAGACAGCCCGCTCAAGGGTTCGCTCGTGACGGTGACGGAACACAGCCTCGATCAAAATGGCAACATGTTTGCAGCCATTCTCGAAGGACCGCTGAAGGGCGTTTTCAAGATCGTCCGTCACGACCCCTATGACGCAACCGATGGCGCGTTTCTGCCTAATGGTGACTTCCTGCTGCTGGAGCGCCGCTTCAGCTTTCTCGGCGGCCTCGGCATGCGCATCCGTCGCTTCGATGGCGCGCAGATCCGTCCGGGTGCCGAAATCGACGGCGAAGTCCTGCTCGAAGCGGACATGACCTCCGCGATCGACAATATGGAAGGTCTCGACGTGATCGAGGCGCCCGACGGCCGCCCGCATCTCATCCTCGTCTCCGACGACAACGGCAATTTCCTGCAGCGCAACCTGATGCTGGAATTCCGGCTGTCGGAATAAAAAAAAGGGGAGCGCCAGGCTCCCCTCTGATGATGTCAAGCTCTCTTTGCCGTGACCTGCGGCATCGGCCGCAACACGGTCATCAGCGCGCCGTAGGGCAGCAGCAGCACGATCCCGACCAGGATCTTGACCACGAGGTCGCCGAGCGCCCAGGAGATCCAGCGCGGTGCTTCTGTCGAAAGCGCCCCGAGGATCGGAGACCAGCCGACGGCAAAGTCGTCATTGGCGCCGAGGAAGGCGAAGATCGGGGCAAATGCCAGCGAGAAGAACAGCAGCGTATCGAGCGCCGAGCCGAGCAGGGAGCCGGCAAGAGGTGCCTGCCACCAGGATTGGCGACGCAGGCGGTTGAACACCGAGATATCCAGCAGCTGGCCGACCAGATAGGCGGTGCCCGACGCGATCGCGATGCGCGGGGCGGATGCCCAGAGCGACAGCGTCACACCGAAGATAAAGCCGACGAGAACCACACGTCGTGCGATTGTCGTTCCGAACTGGCGGTTGGTGAGGTCTGTGACGAGGAAGGCGAAGGGATAGGTAAAAGCGCCCCAGGTCAGGAGATCGCCTAGGGCTACTCCGAAAAGACTTCCGGTGACAGGAAACTGCACGAGGAAGTTCGAGGCGACGACGACCGCTGCCATGAGCAGGGCATAGATAAGGGTATAGCGTTTCGCTTGCATTTTTTTATCCTGGGGTATGCCACCAGTTGCGGATATGGCCATGAGAAAGGGCTTGTCCGGTTATCCGGTCAAGCCCTCTTCAAAGCCGGTGATGTCGAAGGCGCTGATTAAGCAGCAGCAGTCGTTGTTTCTGCAGTCTTCTTGGCAATCTGGCGACGTAGCAGACGAGCGCGCATCGAAAGCTCAGTCTCGCTGGCCTTCAGAAGGAACGCGTCGAGACCGCCGCGATGCTCAACGGAGCGAAGCGCGTGAGCGGAAACCCGCAGACGGAAGCGCTGGCCGAGCGAATCGGAGATCAGAGTGACCTGGCACAGGTTCGGCAGGAACCGACGACGGGTCTTGTTGTTGGCATGGCTGACGTTATTGCCGGTCATTACGCCCTTGCCGGTCAGTTCGCATACACGAGACATGGGATACACCTTTGTTCTATTCTGCAATCGGAAGCAATTTCCGGGCAATGCCCGACATGCCGATCCAATTGGTCCTGATTGGAAAGTTGCGGTTCTATAGTCAGTGAGGTCCGGCGCGTCAAGCCAAAACCTTGTGTTTCCGACTCTCAAGGCGTCGCTTGGTGCTTTTGCGGCTGGCGCGTCGCTGTTTTCTTGCCATTATGGTCAGTCACTATCGCCAGGCAAGTCGCTTCCATCTCATCCGTCAGGGCCGTTCATGTTTTCTCGCACATATTTCGCCGTCGCCCTGTCCTCTCTTGTGAGTTTCGGTGCAGCAACGCCTTCGATGGCGGCCGAAACCCGGCAGGTCAGCCATTACAGTATCACGCTCGGGATATTGCCGATCGCGACGGCGAGCTTTTCGAGCGAATTCGACGGCGGCCAGTACAAGATCAACGGAACGTTCAAATCGTCAGGTATCGCCGATATCATCAGCAAGGTTTCGGCGGAAACCAGCGTGACGGGTCGCATCGAGGGCCAGAAGCTGCAGGCTGACCGCTATAATCTTGTCTACAATGTCGGAAAGAGGAAGCGCGTCTACGATATCTCCTACAGCAACGGTAATGTGACCGATACGAAGGTCACCCCGCCGCCGCGTCGCAACCGGGAAAACTGGGTGCCCGTGACGGACAAGGATCTTCGCGCCGTGCTCGACCCGTTGAGCGGCCTGATCTTTCCGGCGGATGCCAAGATCTGCCCGAACCGGTTGCCGATCTATGACGGTGAATCGCGCATGGATCTGGTGCTGTCGCCGATGGGCACCAAGCCGTTTGCGGCGGAAGGGTTCAAGGGAGAGGCCATCGTCTGCTCGATCCGCTATACGCCCAAATCCGGGTTCCGTCGCGGACGCACAGATATCGAGTATCTGCGCAAGACGCCGATGGAAATCTGGTTTGCCAAGGCCGAGGGCGCAAATGTATATGCTCCCGTCTATGCCCGTATCCCGACCAGGATGGGGCCGCTCTACGTGACGGCCGTGAAGATTGGCGATTAGCAGATCGGCTCATGCCGAAGGAGGCATAGTGAAGATCCGGGGTACGCTGATCGGTTTTACGGCCATTCTGATGTGGTCGCTTTTGGCGCTGATGACGGCGGCATCCGGCAAGGTTCCGCCGTTCCAGATGAATGCGATGACGTTTGCGATCGGCAGCCTGCCGGGGCTGATCCTGTTCGCCTTCAGGCCGCAGCGCATCCGGTTGCTCAAACAGCCCGCCAAGGTGTGGATCATCGGGATCGGCGGATTATTCGGCTACCACTTTCTGTATTTTACCGCGCTGCGCAATGCGCCGGCGGTCGAGGCGGGTCTGATCGCCTATCTCTGGCCGCTGCTCATCGTCGTCGGCTCGGCGCTCCTGCCGGGCGAGCGGCTGCGCTGGTACCACGTCGCCGGTGCGGTTGCCGGGCTTTGCGGCACGATTGCCATCGTCTCGCGCAACGGCCTGTCGTTCGACGGTGCCTATACGCTGGGTTATGGCACGGCATTTATCTGCGCCTTCACCTGGGCGGGGTACTCGCTGCTTACCCGCAGCTTCGACCGTGTCTCGACCGATGTGGTGACGGGGTTCTGCCTCGCCACGTCCCTGTTGTCGCTTGTGTGCCATCTGGCACTGGAGACCACGATCTGGCCGGCAGACGCCAGCCAGTGGGCGGCGGTCGTCGGCCTAGGCCTGCTGCCGGTTGGCGCCGCCTTCTACGCATGGGATTATGGCGTGAAGAACGGCGATATCCAGGTGATCGGCGCCGCAAGCTATGCCGCGCCGCTGCTCTCGACATTGATCCTGGTGCTTTCGGGCTTTGCCGAACCGGACTGGCGCATTCTCGCGGCCTGCGTGCTGATCACCGGTGGAGCGGTGCTCGCTGCACGTGATATGCTGCGGCCGAGGAAACCAGTTCAGCTTCCGGTGGAGTAAAGTATGTCGGCGGCAGACAACGAACGCGTAAAATATGTCGCCAACGCATTTGATCGTGCGTCCACGTCCTCCCTGACAGTCGGCGTCTTCGCGCCGATCGCGGCGGCGATCTATGCGCCGGCAAGCTCGGTCGGGAACTTATGGGTGCTTTCAATCGCCGGCCCCTGTTGGCTTTTCACGGCAGGCATACTACATTTCGTAGGAAGGTTCATTTTACGGAGGCTGCTATGACTGGCTTGCAGATCTATGCATTCATCGTTTTGCCGCTCTCGATCGCGGCGGTTGGATCTGCCTACGCGTATTTTTTCGTGAAGAGTGAAGAGCGCAAACGCAAGCTTCCTCCTGCTGAATAAGCCGATCCTTTTCCAGCGCCCTTAACCCGGCTCCCAGCCAGGCGCTGCCATCTCGAAGCTCGCAAACTCGAATCCCGGCGCCACGGTGCAGCCCACCAGCGTATAGGCGCCGAGGGGTTCTGCTGCCTGCCAGACATCGGCCGGCACTACCGCCTGTGGACGCTCGCCGTTCAATAGATCCACACCGAGCCGGATTTCCTCGACGGTCGTTCCATCCGAGATCTTCAGAAGCAGCGGATCGCCGGCATAATAGTGCCAGACTTCCGCTGCATCGCGCACCCGATGCCAGTGCGATTTCTCGCCGGCCTGCAGCAGATAGTAGATCGCTGTCGAGGCGCCGCGCCCGGTGCCGTCGCCATCGCGAAACGTCTCCGCATACCAGCCGCCTTCCGGGTGGCGCTGCATGCCGAGTATGGTGATGATCTCTTGCGCAGTCATCGCTTTAGAAATTGTCCTTGCGCTTGCGGATTTCGGCAAACACTTCCTCGTTGGTTTTGCCTTCCATGATCAGGTTGCGGCGGATCGCGGGATCGGCGGGGCGCAGGAACGGGTTGGTTTCCTTTTCCAGGCCCATCATCGTCGGAATGGTGAACTTTCCGTCGGCGCGCAGTTCTTCGATCTCGGCGGCGCGGGTCTTCAGCCGCTCGTTGTCCGGATCGATCGTCAGCGCGAAACGTGCGTTGGAGAGCGTGTATTCATGGCCGAAATAGATCGCCGTCTCATCCGGTAGAACAGCTAGCTTCTGCAGCGAAGACCACATGTCGGCAGCGGGCCGCTCGAACAGGCGGCCGCAACCGAGCGCAAACAGCGTGTCGGCGGCAAACAGGATCTTGTCGTCCGGAAAATGGAAGCAGATATGGCCGGCCGTGTGCCCGGGCGTTTCGATGACGCGAACGAGATGGTCGCCGAAATGGAACTCATCGCCATCTGCAACTGTCCGGTCGAGGCCGGGGATCGCGACCGCCTCGTTGACGGGGCCGATGATCTCCAGTCCGAACTTCTGCTTCAGCACAAGGTTTGCTTCCACATGGTCGGTGTGGTGATGGGTGGTGAAGATGTGGGTGATCGTCCAGCCGCGGCGGGCGGCGGCCTCGATGATCGGTTTTTCTTCCGGCGCATCGATCGAAGCGGTCAGTCCGCTTTCGGGATCGTGCACGAGAACGCCGAAATTATCGCTCCGGCAGGGAAAAACTTCGAGTTCCAACGGCTTCATTCTGCCTCACCTCTTGCTCAATTCCACTTGGCAGACAATGTAGAGACTGGTGCCTTGAAGTCCAACCACCTTCAGCGAGCAATTAATCTTGTCCGTCGATATCGTCGATCTGCGTGAGTTCTATCATTCTGCCCTTGGCCGGTTCGCCGAGCAGTCGATCGTCGTGGCGTTGTCGTCGCTCTGGGCGCGCCTGCCGGAGGAGCGTCTGGTCGGGCTTGGATACGCGGTGCCCTATCTCGATCACTTCCGGGCCGATACCGAGCGCACCTTCGCTTTCATGCCGGCCGGGCAGGGGGCGGTGAACTGGCCGCCGGGCGAGCTTTCGAGCACGGCTTTGGTGTTCGACGAGGAATTGCCGCTGCCGGACAGTTCGGTCGATCGCGTGCTGCTGGTGCATTCGCTGGAATTTGCCGAAAATCCGCGTGAGACGCTGAAGGAAATCTGGCGGGTGCTGGCGCCAGGCGGGCGCCTGGTGATCGTCGTTCCCAACCGTCGCGGCGTCTGGGCCCGCATGGAACATACGCCCTTCGGCTCCGGTCGCCCTTATTCGCGCGGGCAGTTGACGACGCTGATGCGCGAGACGAACTTCACGCCGGGCGCCAGCGCCGAGGCGTTGTTCTTTCCGCCGTCAAAAGCGCGGACGATCATGAAGATGCGGCAGGTGTTCGATCGTATCGGTCGCCGCTTCTGGCCGGTGTTTTCCGGCGTCATCGTGCTGGAGGCGCAAAAGCGGCTGTATCAGGGTCTGCCGGTGGCAGCCCGCGCGTCGAGACGTGTGTTCGTGCCGGTCATGGCACCGCGCGGCGTGCCGACGACGCGGACGCAGCCCGAGACACCCAAAGGCTCTTAAAACCGGCTCGACATTGGGCCTTTTGAGCTTTAATGCCTGAGCATACCCTGCCCACAGACATTACCGAGAAGGTCCAATCGATGAGCATCGTTGCGAGTGAGCCCGTTCCGCGTCCAGGCATTCTGGATATCGCCGCCTATGTGCCCGGCAAGGATCATGCTCCCGGCGTTGCGCGCGTGTTCAAGCTCTCGTCCAACGAAACGCCGCTTGGTGCGAGCCCCGCTGCGATCGAAGCCTTTCGCGAGGCAGCCGGTCACCTCGAACTCTATCCGGATGGCCAGGCCTTGGCGCTGCGCGAAGCGATCGGCTCGGTGCACGGGTTGAACGCTGCCAACATCATCTGCGGCAATGGTTCGGATGAACTGCTCGGCCTGCTGTGCCATGTCTATCTCGGTGCCGGCGACGAGGCGATCATCACCCAGCACGGGTTCCTGGTCTACAAGATCCAGATCACCGGTGCCGGCGCCAAGGCGATCGAAGTGCCGGAGAAGGATTGCACCGTCGATGTCGACGCGATCCTCGCGGCTGTGACGGAAAACACGAAGATGGTGTTCATCGCCAATCCGGGCAATCCGACCGGCACCTATGTCCCGGTTTCCGACATCCGCCGCCTGCATGCCGGCCTGCCGAAAAACGTCATCCTCGTTCTCGACGCGGCCTATGCGGAATACGTGAAGAAGAACGATTACGAGGCCGGTCTTGAGCTCGTTTCGAACAGCAAGAACGTCGTGATGTGCCGGACCTTCTCGAAGGCCTATGGTCTTGCGGCGCTGCGGATCGGCTGGATGTACGGCCCGGCCGCGATCCTCGATGCGCTCAACCGTGTTCGCGGACCGTTCAACCTGAATGCGCCGGCGATTGCCGCAGGTGCTGCGGCAATCCGCGATCGGGCGTTCGTCGAGAAGGCCGTCGAGCACAACACGCTCTGGCTCGACAAGCTGACCCATGCGTTCGAGACGCTCGGGCTCAAGGTCACGCCGTCGGTCACCAATTTCGTGCTGATCCACTTCCCTGATCTGGACGGCAAGCGTGCGCCGGATGCCGATGCCTTCCTCACCAGCCGTGGCTATATCCTGCGGGTCGTCAAGGGCTATGGCCTGCCGAACGCGCTGCGCATGACGATCGGCTCGGAAGAGGCCAATCGCGGCGTTATCGAAACGCTCGGCGAATTTCTGGCACGCTGACAGCAACGGGACCGACATCATGACCCATCCGCAGTTCGATCGGATCGCTCTGATCGGCATCGGCCTGATCGGCTCATCTATTGCGCGCGACGTGAAGGAGCTCGGGCTCGCCAATCACGTCGTCATCTCGACACGCAGCGCCGACACGCTGAAGCGAGCCGAAGAGCTGGAGCTTGGCACCGAATATACCGCGTCTGCAGCTGACGCGGTGAAGGATGCCGATCTCGTCATCGTCTCCGTTCCCGTTGGTGCGTCGGAAACGGTCGCAAAGCAGATTGCGGGCAGCCTCAAGCCAGGTGCGATCGTCACCGATGTGGGTTCAACCAAAGCTTCGGTTATCGCGCAGATGGCGCCGCATATGCCTGATGGCGTGCATTTCATTCCCGGTCACCCGCTGGCCGGTACCGAGAAGTCCGGTCCGGATGCGGGCTTTCCGGGTCTGTTTCGCGATCGCTGGTGCATCTTCACGCCGCTGCCGGAAACGGATCAGGCGGCGCTCGAGCAGTTGAAGGCTTTCTGGGTGGCGCTCGGTTCGCGCATCGACGAGATGGATCCCGAACACCACGACAAGGTGCTCGCGATCGTTTCGCATCTGCCCCATATCATCGCCTATAATATCGTCGGCACGGCGGATGATCTGGAAACGGTCACCGAATCGGAAGTCATCAAGTATTCCGCCTCCGGTTTCCGCGATTTCACGCGTCTTGCGGCCTCCGATCCCACCATGTGGCGGGACGTCTGCCTGCACAACAAGGATGCGATCCTGGAAATGCTGGCCCGGTTTTCGGAAGATCTTGCCTACCTGCAGCGGGCAATCCGCTGGGGCGAGGGCGACAAGCTGTTCGAACTCTTCAGCCGCACCCGCACCATCCGCCGCTCCATCGTTCAGGCCGGCCAGGATGTGGACGCGCCGGACTTTGGCCGGCACGCACTGGATGTGAAGAAATAAGCAGGTCTGTCTGCACTAGATCCGCGGAATTTCGCCGATCTGGATCAGCCCGCCGGCCAGAACCTTGCCGCGCCGGATGGTGATGTCGAGCGAGGCATTTTCACCACCGCCGAGCGCTGCCAGCATGTTTGCCGCGGTCTTGATGGTCGATGCGAGATCCGGAAACACTTCGCCGAGGCTCTGCTGCCACGCGTCGATCTTTTCCACGCGCAGTTTGAGCTTGCCTGACATGCGCCCTTCGTCATCGAAGGAGAAGGGGCCGGAGATAGTGGCAACCCGTCCCTCGCCGAGATCGGCCTTCAGGGAACGAAGCTCGCCCTTGGTATTGTAGAGTGCTGTACCGTTCGGATCGCTGCCGTCAATCATGCCGGCGCGACCGGCAAGCGTCACGTCCACGAGAGCGTTGAGCTTGGGCAGAAGCTCTGCCATGCCCTCGGCTGTCGTCGAGGTGCCGTCGAGCGAGATCGCGGCATCGAGATCGTCGCCGTTCTGGCGCAGGTGGATTTCCGTCCGGTCGGTGGTGATGTCGAAGGGCTGGGTGTTCGTCGCGGAAACGACGCTTGCGCGCGAGCCCTCGATGACCATTGACGCCCGCTCGACGCCTTTCAGCTTGGCAGCGATACTGGATTGCAGCGATTTCCAGGTGGTGGATACGGAGAAGCCATGGCTGGTGCGGACTTCAGAGGGTGCGTCGAGTTCCCAGACGATGTGACCAGGCGCATAGACCTGGGCTGCCGAGCGCAAAGCGCCGAACGTGCCCGAAATGCCGTTTTCACGGTCATCCACCGTCACCTTGGAGCAGAACAGGCCTATCCGGAAAGGATAGCCGCGATATTCGGCATCGGTGCATTCGGCGACGATGCCGCGCTTCTGCTGGCTGCCCAGGAGCGCCAGCGTGTTCTGCTTCAGGACCGATGCGGCATAGAACCAGCCTGCCGTATAAAGGGCTATCGCCAGAATGACGGCACTCGCCAGGATCCATAGTTTTCTGCTGACGCCGCTTCGGCTTGACGCTGCCATGTTGTTCTCCCAAAGGTCTTTTCGCAAATCTCGATGACGGCATGGCGTGCGATATGGACGAATTTTGGGTGTTTGGCTACGGATCGCTGATGTGGAACCCGGGCTTTCCGTTCGAAGAGAAGGCGCAGGCCCGCGTTTACGGCTTTCGCCGGTCGCTGTGCATCTGGTCGACAGTGCACCGTGGAACGCCGGATCGTCCGGGTCTGGTCATGGGGCTCGATCGTGGCGGATCGTGCAGGGGTGCGGCCTTCCGGGTGGCAGGTGACGCATGGGACGATGCGATCGAGTATCTGCGTCGTCGCGAACTTGTCACCAATGTCTATCTCGAAAAGATCGTGCCGATCACGCTGATGGACGGGCGGCAGGTGAAGGCCGTCACCTATGTGGTCGATCGTTCGCACCGGCAATATGCCGGTGCGATGGATGTCGAGAAAGCAGCTGGCATCGTGCGTCAGGCGGCCGGCCAGTCCGGCCCAAACGATGCCTATGTGTTCAACACCGTCGAGCATCTCGCCCAGATCGGTATTCGCGACCTGTGGCTGGAAGGGGTTGCCGCAGCGCTTGCGGCCTGAAGTTCCCCGCTCAAACCGGCGTTTGTTGCGCTTTCAGTTCCGCCAGACGTTTCGACGCCGTCGGCGGCAGCGGCAGATGCGGGTTCGCCGCCACGGTTTCGACCAGCAACTGGTCGCTTGCGGTTTCCAGCGTTTCGATCAGGTGCTTGTAGAAGGCATCCGGCTCCATTCCAGGCGGGATGGCCGGAAGGATGCGGACTTTGAAATGGCCCGGATATTTTACCAGCTTGCGGCGTCCCCAGAACAGGCCCCAATGGGCAACGACCGGGACGACCGGAACCTTCGCATCGCGATAGATGCGGGCGATGCCGTAACGATAGTCCGGCTCGGCGCCAGGCGAGCGACGGGTTCCCTCAGGGTAGATGATCAGCTGGCGGCCGCTCGCCATCTCTTCCTTGGTGCGCTTCATCACCTCGACCATGACCTTGCCGCGGGCGCCGCGATTGACCGGGATCATCCGCTGCCTGGCCAGGTACCATCCGAACAACGGGATCCACAGAAGCTCGCGCTTCAGGATATAGACCGGGTCGGGATAGTGGGGCATCAGCGCAAAGGTGTCCCACACAGACTGGTGCTTGGGCGTAAAGATGCAGCCGCCTTCCGGAATGTTCTCGAGGCCCTCGATTTCGAAAGTGGCACCGACGATCTTGCCCATCAGCCAGTTGCTGGACGAAGCCCAGCCCTTGGGAACGCTGAATGCGGCCTTGCGCGATGCGAGGAAATAATAGGGAGCAAACACGATCATCCGCAGGATCATGTTGGCGTAGAAGGCGGTATTGAACACGACGGAGCGGATGAGAAGCATGGAACGGGCTTTCTTGCAGACTGCCCGTTGCCTACACGAGAACTCGAGCGGACAAAAGCGCGAGATCGACGGCCTGCTCAGATCAGGGAGATTTTTTCGGCACCGACCCGGTCGGATCGCCGTCGGTTCGAAGCCCGCTGCCCTTCTGCATGCCCACCCAGTCGCGAATGGTTGCCAGCACCACCTTGACGTATTCCGACAGCATCGTGCGCAGCGTATCCGGCTCGGCGAACCAGGCGCGGCGAGCGAGATCTGCATTGATGACCGGATAGGGAATGAATTCCGTCGCGGGATCTGCGCGGCGCAGTTCGTGCAGACTGCGTAGCATGTGGTAGTTGTTGGTCACGACGAGCACGGATTTGTAGTCGTTGTCGTGGATCCAGCGCGAGATCTCGTTGGCATTGCCGATCGTATCGATCGCATCATAGCCGATATCGACGCAGCACTTGAAGAGATCGGGCGAGGCCTGCGTGACCTTGCGGATCTGCGTCGGCGTGGTGGATGGATGCGCGCCGGAAATCAGAAGCCGCCTGCCGGCCCCGTCGCGCAGCAGACCGAGCGCCTGTTCTATGCGCAGATATCCACCTGTCAGAACAACGATTGCATCGGCCTTGACGCCATCGGGCGCTCGCAACGATGTGACCGCGTCCGCGAACCAGAGGAAGCCGCCGACGACGATCGCAACGCAGATAAACGCCACCATGACGATCCGTCTTGCTATTCGTCTAAACGTGCTCCGGCGCGAGAGCAAAGCCCTTCGTCTCCGGTCCGAAGTCCGGTCGTCCGTCACATCGGGAGGGGTCTGGCCGAGTGTCATGATTTCGTTGATAGACCTAGATTTCGTTGTCGCCTAGTCCCACAACGGGTTCACTTCAAAAAACACGTGCGGGTTATGATTTCGGCGCGCCATCCGCCCGTGCCGGATCGGAGCGGATCAGGTCGATCTCGTCGATCGTTTTCATCACAGTCAGGCGGGCGGTCAGCGTCGTCAGAAGGGCGATCACCAGGATCGTCGCAAAGATCCCGAGATAGCCGCCGAATCCGATCGTGAAGGAACCGAACAAGGCTGTCGCCTGCTCGCTCTGGGGCGTCGCGCGGGAATTCGACTGCCACAGATTGGCGGCCGCAAACAGCAGTGCGGCCAGCGCGCCGCCGGCTGCCGATCCCTTGATGCTGATCTTTAGGAAATGCTTCTGGAATTCGCGGGCGACGAAACCGCTTTCGGCGCCGACGAAATGCAGGACTTCGATGATATGCCGGTTGCCGGAGAGGGCGCCGCGGGTGGCAAAGACGACGGTCAGGATCATCGCGGTAAAGACCAGGATCAGCACGCCCATGCCGATCAGCACGGTGGTGCGGGCCATCGACACAAGCCGATCGACCCAGGTGCGGTGGTCATCGAGGAAGGCCTGCGGCACTTCGGTCTTCAGGAGGTCACGCATGGCCCCGAAATCCGGCGGGTTCTGCTCGTCGATTGTGATGATGACCAGCCTCGGCACGGGCAGGTCGGCAAGATCGAGGCCGGTGCCGAGCCACGGTTCCAGCAGCCGGGCGGTGGCGCTGTCGTCCATGATCGTGCCGTCGCGGGTGCCGACGAAGGTGAGTGCGACATCGCGCGCCTTCTTCAGCGCCGCATCCATGTCGAGGCCATCGTCCGGCTTGATCTGGATGGTGATTTCGCGGGCGATCTCGCTCTGCCAGCCGGCCGCGGTGGCGCGAACCATGCTGACCCCGCCGAGCGTCAGGCATGCGAGGAAGGCCATGATGGCGATCACCACCATCAGCGCATTGCCCTGGATATTGGAGGGAGGCAGGATCGGGGCTGTCGGGCGCACGCGCATCGAGGCGCGGCGCGGACCCTGGTCGGTCGCTGTCTCGGCGCCTTTCTCCTGCCAAGCGTTTGCCGGTGCCGGTGCTTTCTCCGTCTTAGCCGGTTTGGTCTTCTTGGGAGGGCGCGGCTCATTCATAGATATCGAGCCGCCCTTCGGTGAGGATCATCCGCCGTGCATCGACCTGATCCATCAGCGCCAGATCGTGCGTCGCGATGACGACGGCGGTGCCGAGCCGGTTGAGCTCGAGGAACAGGCTGAGCAGCCGGCGGGCCATGGGCGGGTCGACATTGCCGGTGGGTTCGTCGGCGAGCAGGATTTCCGGACGGTCCATCAGCGCACGGGCAATCGCCGCACGCTGCTTTTCGCCGCCTGAAAGCACCGCGGGAAGCACATTGATGCGCTCGCCGAGGCCGACCCATTTGAGGAGCTCGATCACGTCATTGCGATAGGACGCCTCGTCCTTGCCGCGCACCCGAAGCGGCAGGGCGACGTTCTCATAGGTGGTCAGATGGTCGAGCAGGCGAAAGTCTTGGTAGACGATGCCGATTCGCCGGCGCAGCATCGGCAGCTCGCTCCGCGGGATCTGCGACAGCTCGCGGCCGAACATGCGGATGATGCCGCGGGTGGGGTAGAGTGAGGTGAAAAGCAGGCGCAAAAGCGTCGTCTTGCCGGCACCCGATGGGCCGGTCAGGAACTGAAATGACCGTTTCGGGATGTCGAACGTCATGTCCCGGAGAATCTCCGGGCCCATGCCGTATCGCAATCCAACATTTTCGAAATGAATCAACGGAAGACCAAATCCCTGAACCCTTCAGATTCGCACCTGACCATCTCTTAACGATGAAGGTAAACGAAAGGTAAAACGCCGGCCGAAAAGGGCTTATTTCGGGCGCTGTTTGCAAACGGTTAACCAATCGAATTTACGACTAGGGGGGATTCGTTTCAATGGCCGCCTCTTTCGATATCGGGGGACAAGCGGCGCCGAAGAGGTCCGATGAACACGTTCAGCAGCCGCGCCGGCAAGACGATTGTCCGCATGGACATCCTGCCGCCCGAAATCACAACAGGCCCCAAGGGCCGGGTGAAGGCGCGTGGTCCCGTGGTGGATGCGCAGTTCGTGCCCGTGACTGATGGCGGGTGGCAGCGGTCCAGACCGCGTTCGCACAACGACAATTCAGACAACAGGACCAAGAACCGGGCGACCGGTAAGCCTGCAGAGAGGGTGAGGTCCGGTGCTCCGGCCCCGGTGCCGAATGGCTTCGTCGGCAAGGTCGAGCGCGTGCTGAATACGCTTTCGGCCGATCTGTTCTGCGCTCTTGTGGCTGCCGCTTTCGTGCTGGTGTTTGCGAGTGCCGGTGGCTTCTCGTTCCTGTTCAACGACAGCGGAGAAGCCCAAGCCGAGCCATCGCTCGATATTACTCACATCACCATGACGCCACGCGATGCGGATGGCATGCGGGTTCTACTGATCAACGGAATCGTCGAGAACCGGACCAGTGACGCAAAGACCATGCCCGCGATCCGGGCCGAATTCATGGCCGGCGACACGCTGGTCGCCTCGACGTTGATTGCCCCGCCGGCTTCCGCCATTGCTGCCGGCCACAGCCGCGGGTTTTCGGCGCGGGTGCCGCATCCCGGCGGAAAACTCCCGGATTTGCGCCTCACCTTTGCGGAACGGGATGCGTCCCGCCTCTGATTGTGCTATCGCGGCGCTTCCGATCTATCAGGAGTATCCGCATGCCCGTCGTCCGCGGCAAAAACATCGAGCCGCTTTTCACTGCCGAACAGATCGCCGTGCGCAATCACGAAATCGCTGCGCAAATTGCGACCGGTCCCACCAAGGATCTGCTCGTCATCGCCGTCCTGAAGGGCTCGTTCATCTTCGCAGCGGATCTTCTGCGCGCGCTGCATGAGACGGGCCTTGCACCGGAAGTGGAGTTCATCACACTTTCGAGCTACGGCACCGGCACGGTCTCGCAGGGCGTTCGCATCGTCAAGGATATCGACAGCGACGTGAAGGACCGCGATGTTCTTCTGATCGACGACATCCTGGAATCCGGCCGCACGCTGAAATTCGCCAAGGAACTGCTCTATGAGCGTGGCGCCCGCCATGTCTCGCTGGCCGTCCTTCTCGACAAGAAGGTGAAGCGCAAGGAAGATCTGGAAGCGGATTATGTCGGCTTCGAATGCCCCGACTACTTCGTCGTCGGCTACGGCATGGATGTCGCCTACGCGTTCCGCGAACTGCCTTTCGTCGGCGTCGTGACCGGCGACGCATGAGTTGACTTGGGTTCGGGTGGGGGCAGAAATCTGCCGCCGCTCGGTCGCAAGGTGTTAACCATGGCGCGGTTTGAGCCTCGCCTGTTTACTCCTCGACAACCAAACTCTGGTGAATTGCTCCCGGATTGATACACAAAATGGGAGCGATGATCGCTATGGCCAAGATCCTTATTACCGAGGATGAACACACGCTGCGCATGTTTGTTGCGCGCGCCCTCCGGATGGATGGCCATGAGACGCATGAGGCCGGCGATGGCGCCGAAGGCCTCGAAAAGCTGGAGCAGGGCTCGTTCGATTTGCTTCTTTCCGATATCCGCATGCCTGTTATGGACGGCATTGCGCTGGCGCATGAAGCCGCCGCCCAGTATCCCGACATGAAGATCCTGCTGATGACCGGCTATGCCGAACAGCGCGAACGCTGCGACGACCTGTCGTTGAAGATCGTCGATGTGGTGCAGAAGCCGTTCGCATTGCCCGAAATCCGCAAGGCGGTCGCCATGGCGCTCGCCGTGCAGACCTCCTGCGCTGCCTGATCGACCGGCAGCCGATTTACCGGATCTCGAGCAACCGCTCGAGATACTGACGCTCGGCATCGCCAGACAGGGTGTTGCCCAGCTTCTCGCGGATCGCATCGAGGATCTCGCGGGCACGCTGCACGTCGATTTCATCCGGCACCTTCACCTGATCGCCGAAGTCCGGGCCTGACGTTGCGCGGGGGCGACCCAGTGGATCGCGACCGTTCTGGCCGCCCTGGTTGGCCATGCCCTGTCCCTGACCGTCCTGCTGGCCTTCGCCCTGGCCCTGACCCTGCTGCATCGCCTGCATCATCTGCTGCATCATGCTCTGGGCGCCTTGGCGAAGCGCGTTAAGCGCGTTGCCTTGGCCTTCGACGGCCTGTTCGCCCTGGCCGTCACCGAGCGCCTTGCCGGCGCTGCCCATTTGACTCTGGGCTTCCCCGAAGCCTTGGCCTGGATCCATGCCCATGCCCTTCAGGGCCTGCTGTAGCTCGCCGAGCTGTTTTCCGAGGCCTTCCTGCTGGGCACGCAGGTTCTTCAGCGCCTCACGCAGCTGTTCGGCTGTCATCTGGTCGGTATTCTGTTCGCCGCCCTGGCCGTTCTGGCCCTGACCTTGCTGGCCCTGCTGCCCGCGCTGTGCCTGCTGGCCTTGCTGACCCGGTTGGCCCTGCTGACCCGGTTGGCCGTTCTGGCCCTGCTGCTGCTCGCCCTGTTCGCCGCTTTGCGGATCGGGGTCGCCGCGCTGCACGCGATCGCGCAATGCCTGGTCCAGCTTGAATGTCTGGTCCATAAGCCGCTGCTGTTCCTGCATGATCTGGCCGAGCTTGTCGATCTGCTGGCGCATCTGGCTGTTTTGCTGCTGCTGCTGGCCCTGCTGACCGCGCTGCGGGCGTCCTGCCTGCAGGTTGTTCATCATCCGCTGCATCTGCGACAGCATTTCCTTGGCCGCGTCACGATTGCCGGATCGAGCGAGGTTTTCGATCTGGTCCATCATGTTCTGCAGGTCGCGTTGGCGAATGACATTCTGCGCCTGCATGTTCTGCTGGCCCTGCGGTGCGTTCTGCATGCGCTGCGCAAGCTCGTTCATGAACTGCTGCATGGCCTCACGCAGTTCCTTCATGAGGGCCGCGATTTCCTCATCCCCGGCACCTTTTTCAAGCGCTTCGGAGAGATTGCGCTGGGCATCGCGCAACCGGCGTTCGGCGGCCGAAAGATCGCCGTCCTCGATGCCGAGCGCGATTTCCCAGAGGTAGTCGGCGGCGTCCTTCAGCTGTTCCTCGTTGCGGGCAATCTTCATACGCTCGCGGGCCGAGCGGATTGCCAGGAAGTGGCCAAGGTTCGGAATGGTCTCGTCGGGACGGATCGCCAGCGCGTCGTTGAGCTCGATCGCGCGCGGCACCTGGCGCGTGTCGAGCGCGAAAACCTGGCGCTGTTCGGCAACGGCTGCCGCCAGCGGTTCCGAGAAGCCGCGGCCCGGCATTACCATTTCATGGGCGGGGCTGCGGCCAGTCTGACCGGCGCCGTCCTTGGCGATCAACGTAATCCTGACGCGCTTTCCGGCCAGCGGATGCTCGACCAGGCTGCGGCTGGTCAGGGCCTTAACCTCCTGGCCGCGGTTCTGGCGCGGCAGGTCGAGGCGGTATTCTGGCGCCGGGTAAAGCGGCGTGGCCGCCGGGTCGACAGGGCCGACAGGCTCGATCAGCGCATGGGCTTCCCGAATGCCGTAATCATCCTTGCCACGGAAACCGATTTCCAGCGCGCCATTGACGGACCGCTTCGGCTGGCCGTCGAAAGCGATTTCCGGGGGGCGGTCGGGAATGACGTCGAAGGTCCATGTCTGACCGTTGACGGTGAGTTCGCCGCTTTCGTCCACATTGAAGGCGTAGCTGCGCGGCGGCACGGTCTGTGCGGTCTGCGGCTGTTTGACAGGTGGCTGAGGCTTGGCCTGCTGGCCCTCGGGCGCGGGTGTGCCTGCGGTGTTGCCCTGTGCCTGCTTGCTCGCCTCTTCGGCTGCCTTGCGCGCTTCCTCGGTGATCAGCGTCAGCGGCTCTCCGCCGGATTTCGGCGTGAAGACGACCGCTTCCTCGCCCTCGCCACCGGTTACGCGCACGGTCAGGCCGGAATTCTGTGGCACAGATGCCGTGTTGCCGGCCGTATCGCCCGCGGCTGCGGGCGCCGTGTCGCGGCCGGTCAGGAATATCGGGGCGCGGCCGGTGTAGGATGGTGGTGTCAGCCAGGCGTCGATGCGCAGGTCAGGGTTGGTGCTTGCCGCAAGCGGTGCCGGACGGAATGCGTCCGCAGGCGAACCGCCGCCATTCGAGAAGGAATAGCCGAGCGCCACGGCAAACACGAGCGCCGGCACGGCGCGCAGCGCGAACCGGTCATGGCTGGCAATATCCGGGCGCGGCATTCCCGTATCGAGCGCTGCGATCCGCTCGGCCATGCGGATCTGGTGTTCTTTCCAGAGCGCGCGGGCAAACGGCGTCTCGAACGCCGGCTGGTCTTCCTGCACAGCGACGGGCTGGTGCGGCAGGCCATTGCGCTCTTCCAGCAGCCGATCCGCATCGGCAGCGTCGGGCCAACGAAGTCGCGCCAAGGGAAGGAGGGAGGTCAGGAACGCAAAGGTGAAAAAGCCGAGCAGGATCCAGCGCAGCAGATCGGGCGTGACGCGGAAAAGGCCGAACCAGGAGACGGAGAAAAACAGGGCGACGACCGCGAGCGGAGCCAGAAGCTTTGGCAGAAGGCGTTCGGAAAACAGCACGAAACGGGCAAACGACCGTTTCAACGCGACGCGTCTTGCGAGCGCCGGATGTGTTTCGAATGCACCTTTGCGGATCAAGCTCATGCGGTCCGTCTCCGATCGTGGCGGCCCAAATCAAGCTATCAACATAACAATGTTTGTGGCGAAGACGAGGGCGGCGACATGCCGGCCCCGATATTTCCAGGCGGTTTGCCGCAAAAGTGAACGTTTCTGCGCGGGGCTAGCCGAGCCATGCAGGCACGGAATCCAGTCCGATCAGGTCATCATAGGAGCCGCGCGGGCGGATCACGTGGAACTTGGAGCCCTTCACCAGCACTTCCGGCACCAGCAGGCGGGAATTGTAGGTGCCGGCCTGCACGGCGCCATAGGCACCGGCAGAACCGACGGCGATCAGGTCACCGGGCTTCGGTTCCGCCATCTCGCGGTCGAGCGCCAGATAGTCTCCGGTCTCGCAGACGGGACCGACAACGTCGCCCTTGATCCGCGGCGCATCGGCCGGCGGTACCACGACGGGGCGGATCGAATGATAGGCTTCGTAGAGTGTCGGGCGGATCAGATCGTTCATCGCGCCATCGACGATCACGAAGGTCTTTTCGCCGCCATCCTTCACATAGATGACCTCGGTCACCAGAATGCCGGCATTGCCGACGATCAGGCGGCCGGGTTCGGTGACGATCTTGCAGTCGAGCGTGCGCAGCTGCCGCTTGATCGTTTCCGCATAGGCATCCGGCAGCGGCGGCGGGGTGTTGTCGTCCTTGTAGGGAATGCCGAGACCGCCGCCGACATCGACGTGGCTGATCGTGTGGCCATCGCCGCGCAGGACATCGACGAGTTCGCGCAGGAGCCGGTAGGCATCCTCGAACGGCTGGAGCTCGGTGATCTGGCTGCCGATATGCATGTCGATGCCGGTGACTTCGATGCCGGGAAGCGTTGCCGCATGGGCATAGACGTCACGGGCCCGGTCGTAAGCGATGCCGAACTTGTTTTCCTTCTTCCCCGTCGAAATCTTGGCATGGGTGCCCGCATCCACATCCGGGTTGATGCGGAAGGAGACATGCGCGCGCTTGCCGACTTTGAGAGCGCGCAGGTTCAGCACTTCCAGTTCCGGCTCGGATTCGACGTTGAAGCAGTAGATCCCGGCCTCGAGCGCCAGATCCATTTCGGCAACGGTCTTGCCGACGCCCGAAAACATGATGCGGGATGCGGGAATGCCGGCCGCCAGCGCGCGCCGCAACTCGCCGCCCGAGACGACGTCGACGCCGGCGCCGAGCTTTGCCAGGGTTTTGAGGACTGCCTGGTTGGAGTTCGCCTTCATGGCGTAGCAGACCATCGCATCCACATCGGAAAACGCCTGCGCGAACACCTTGTAATGGCGCTCCAGCGTGGCTGTCGAATAGACGTAGAATGGCGTGCCGACGGCTTTTGCGATTTCCGGGATGGCGACGTTTTCGGCGTGAAGGACGCCGTCGATGTAGTGGAAATGATTCACGTCAAAACTCGGAAAACTGAAGGGGTCTGGGAACTACAGAAGCGGGTCGAGGACGAACGGCCGCTCGGCAACCGGTTCCTTGTTGGCGTCACCGGGTTTGCTGCTCTTGCGGATGTTCTGCTGTTCGACGGGCGTGCTGGGGCGGTCGAGGTCGCCCTTGCGGCCGCAACCGGCGACAACGAGGCTGACGACGCCCAGGATCAGGCTGACATGGGCGATTTTCACCAGGGATTTCGACATTCTCTTCCTTCTCCGGCACGGTCACGCAGACTTCATAGCGAAGTTCCGCGCGCTTGTGCAGTATCCTTGCCGCTTCATTCGTCGCGCAGGCGTCAGTTTCTCTCGCGCCACCAGGCAATCTGCTTGCGCACCTCGGAGGGCGCCGTGCCGCCGAAGCTGACGCGGCTGGCAACCGATGCATCCACCGAGAGAACGTCGAAGACCTTGTCGGTGATGGCGGGGTTGATCGCCTGCAGTTCTTCAAGCGTGAGTTCGGAGAGGTCGCAGCCCTTTTTCTCCGCCAGCGCCACAGCATGGCCGGTCGCATGGTGGGCTTCGCGGAAGGGCAGGCCGACTTCGCGAACCAGCCAGTCGGCAAGGTCGGTCGCGGTGGAGAAGCCGGCACCGGCAGCGGCGCGCATCTTGTCGGCGCGAATGGTCATGTCGCGCATCATGCCGGTCATGGCGGCAATCGCCAGTTCCAGGTTCTCGGCGCAGTCGAAGACCTGTTCCTTGTCTTCCTGCATGTCCTTGGAATAGGCGAGCGGCAGACCCTTCATGACGGTCAGCAGCGCTACCAGCGATCCATTGATGCGGCCGGTCTTGGCGCGCACCAGTTCGGCGGCATCCGGGTTCTTCTTCTGCGGCATGATCGAGGAGCCGGTCGAAAACGCGTCGGACAGGCGCACGAAGCCGAATTGCGGCGTCGACCAGATGACGATTTCCTCGGCAAGACGCGACAGATGCACGGCGCAGATGGCAGCAACCGACAGGAATTCCAGCGCGAAATCGCGGTCGGAAACGGTGTCGATCGAGTTGCGGGTCGGTTCGCGGAAGCCGAGGGCCTTTGCCGTCATGTGGCGGTCGATCGGGTAGGGCGTGCCGGCAAGCGCTGCGGCACCGATCGGGCTTTCGTCGAGATGTTCGATCGCATGGCGAACGCGGGCGCGGTCACGGCCGAACATTTCGACATAGGCCATGCAGTGATGGCCGAAGGTGACCGGCTGTGCCGTCTGCAGATGGGTGAAGCCGGGCATGACCGTATCTGCATGCTCTTCGGCGCGGTCAAGAAACGCGGCGATCAGGCCCGTCAGCATCTTCTCGGTCTTGACGAGCTCTTCCTTGACCCAGAGGCGGAAATCGAGCGCGACCTGGTCATTGCGGGAGCGGGCGGTGTGGAGGCGACCGGCGGCGGGACCGATCAGGTCTGCCAGCCGCGCCTCGATGTTCATGTGAATGTCCTCGAGCTTGCGCGAGAACTGGAACTGTCCGCTTTCGATCTCTGACATGATCGTGTTCAGGCCGGAAACGATCTTGTCTTTATCTTCGTGCGAAATAATGCCTTGTTCCGCCAGCATCGTCGCATGGGCGATCGAACCGCGGATATCCTGGGCGAACAGCTTCTTGTCGAAACCGATCGAGGCATTTATCTCCTCCATGATCGCATCCGGCCCGGAAGCGAAGCGCCCGCCCCACATCTGGTTGGAAGATGTCGCGTCCTTCGTGTCGGCCATGAATTCAGTCCTGGAGTAGTTGATGACGTCCAAAAGACCGCTTGGCCTTCCGTCTGTCCGATTGATCCTGATTGCCGCCGTCCTCGGGATCGTCGCCGGCACTGTCGCCGTATACGTGACGAACATGGGGTCTGGCAATGGTTCGGGTGGGGGTTTGGATGGGGCGGCAGAGGCCTCACTCTCCCCGTCGGCCGGCCAATGCGAGGGCTCGGCCGAACTCGCAAAGTCCGTCGGTGCCTTCTCCAAGGGCCAGGTTGCCGCCATGGTCGAGGCACAGCCACCGCGCCCGCTCTCCCTGTCCTTCAAGGGACCGGCGGGGCAGGACATGACGACGGCCGATCTCGCCGGCAAAACGGTGCTGCTTAACCTCTGGGCCACCTGGTGCGTGCCCTGCCGCGAAGAGATGCCGGCGCTGAACGGGTTGCAGGCGGCGATGGGTGGCATTGATTTCGAGGTCGTCGCCATCAACATCGATACCGGCAGCGACGAGAAGCCGAAGACCTTTCTTGAAGAGTACAAGATCGACAAGCTCGGCTTCTACCGCGACAGTTCGATGGGCACGTTCAACGCCTTGAAAAAGGAAGGCCTCGCCTTCGGCCTGCCGGCAACGCTGATCCTCGACAAGAAGGGCTGCCTGATCGGCGCCATGAACGGCCCCGCCGCATGGGACAGCGACGACGCGAAGGCGCTGGTGACGGCCGCCAAGGGCGCTTGAGGGCTGCGGATGAAGGGCTTGCCCTTCACCTCAGTCGACCCCTTCTAGCGTCCAGTCAAGCGGGTGACGAGCGAACCGCCACAAGGCTGATCCCTACCGCGTCGGGACCGGGACTTCGCCGCGATAGTCGTAGAAGCCGCGGCCGGATTTGCGGCCGAGCCAGCCGGCTTCTACGTATTTGACGAGAAGCGGGCAGGGGCGGTATTTGCTGTCTGCGAGGCCGTCATGCAGCACCTGCATGATCGACAGGCAGGTGTCGAGGCCGATGAAATCGGCGAGCTGCAGCGGTCCCATCGGGTGGTTGGCGCCAAGCCTCATGGCCGTATCGATCGCCTCGACCGAGCCGACGCCTTCGTACAGCGTATAGATCGCCTCGTTGATCATCGGCAGCAGGATGCGGTTGACGATGAAGGCGGGGAAGTCCTCGGCAACGGTCGCGGTCTTTTCGAGAGCGACCACGTATTCCTTGGCAGCCCGGAAGGTCGGCTCGTCAGTGGCGATACCGCGCACCAGTTCCACCAGCTTCATCAGCGGCACCGGGTTCATGAAATGGATGCCCATGAACCGTTCCGGCCGGTCGGTCGCGGCGGCAAGCCTGGTAATTGAGAGCGACGAGGTGTTGGTGGCGAGAAGCGCCTCGGGCTTCAGAACCGGACAGACCTGCGCATAGATCTTGCGCTTGACGCTTTCGTCTTCGGTCGCAGCTTCGATGACCATATCCATCGGTGCGAGGTCGTTGACATCGGCGGAGCCGGTGATGCGGGAAAGGGCTGCGTTGCGATCCTCGTCGGAAAGCTTGTTGCTGGAAACCTGGCGGGCGAGATTGCCATTGATCGTTGCAAGTGCGCCTTCGATCCGGTCCTTGGAGAGATCATAGATATGCACGTGATAGCCGGCGAGCGCCGAAACATGTGCAATTCCGCAGCCCATCTGGCCTGCGCCGATGACGCCGATATTCTTCATGATCTCACTCGCTCCCTGGGTCCGGTTTTCGCCCGCGTCTCGCATTCATCATAACCGTACGGCGTCTCACAGCAAAATGCCGGGTTGCCTGAGACAGCCCGGCATTTTTCTAGTCTGCTAGCGTGTTTTTTGCCAGCATTTTCGCGTCGCCGAACTGCGGTGCGAAAAAGCCGGTTGGCCTCACAGGGCCTTTTCGAGCTGCGGCAGGATCTCGAAGAGGTCGCCCACGAGACCGAAGTCGGCCACCTGGAAGATCGGGGCCTCCTCGTCCTTGTTGATCGCGACGATGACCTTGGAATCCTTCATGCCGGCCAGATGCTGGATGGCACCGGAAATCCCGACCGCGATGTAGAGCTGCGGCGCAACCACCTTGCCGGTCTGGCCGACCTGCCAGTCGTTCGGAGCATAGCCTGCGTCGACCGCTGCGCGCGAAGCGCCAACGGCCGCACCCAGCTTGTCGGCGACGGGCAGGATGACTTCCTGGAACTTCTCGGACGAACCGAGTGCACGGCCACCGGAGATGATGATCTTGGCGGAAGCGAGTTCGGGACGGTCCGAGGAGGCGAGTGCATCGGATACGAAGGACGAGACGTCAGGGTTTGCTGCGGCGGCCACGGTTTCCACGGAAGCAGAACCACCTTCGTCGGCTGCCGCGAAGGATGCCGTGCGCACGGTGATCACCTTCTTGGCATCGGTTGCCTGGACGGTCTGGATGGCGTTGCCGGCATAGATGGGGCGACGGAACGTATCGGGCGAAATCACCTCGATGATCTCGGAAACCTGCGCCACATCAAGCAGCGCAGCAACGCGCGGCATGACGTTCTTGGCGGACGCTGTCGCCGAGGACATGATGACGTCGTAGGATCCGGCCAGCGACACGATGAGTGCTGCAAGCGGTTCGGCAAGGCTGTTGGCAAGGCTTGCGTCGTCTGCAAGCAGAACCTTGGAGACGCCGGAGAGTTTCGCTGCCGCATCGGCTGCGGCCTGTGCGCCCGAACCGGCGACCAGAACGTGGACGTCGCCACCAATTTGTGACGCTGCCGTCAGCGCCTTGGCGGTCTGGTCGTTGAGGCTGGCATTGTCGTGTTCTGCCAGAAGAAGAATGGCCATGAGTTTATCTCCCTAAAATCAGATCACGCCGGCGGTCTTCAAGGCGCCGACCAGTTCCTCGACGGACTTTACCTTGATACCTGCCTTGCGGCCGCCCGGCTCCTCGGTCTTTAGAACCTTGAGGCGAGGGGCGATGTCGACGCCGAAATCCGCTGCCGTCTTCTTGTCGAGCGGCTTCTTCTTCGCCTTCATGATGTTCGGCAAGGACGCGTAGCGCGGCTCGTTGAGGCGAAGGTCCGTGGTGACGACGGCCGGAAGCTTGACCTCGACGGTCTGCAGGCCGCCGTCGACTTCGCGGGTGACCACGGCCTTGTCGGCCGAAAGTTCGATCTTCGAGGCAAAGGTTGCCTGCCCGGTTCCGAGCAGTGCCGCCAGCATCTGGCCGGTCTGGTTGGAATCGTCGTCGATCGCCTGTTTGCCGACGATGATCAGGCCCGGCTGTTCGGCGTCGACGACGCCCTTCAGGAGCTTCGCCACGGCAAGCGGTTCGACCGTCTCGTCGGTCTCGATCAGGATCGCCCGATCGGCGCCCATTGCAAGCGCCGTGCGCAGCGTTTCTTCAGCCTTTGCCGGACCGATCGATACGACGATCACTTCCTCGGCCTTGCCGGCCTCCTTCAGGCGCAGGGCTTCCTCGACGGAAATTTCGTCGAACGGGTTCATCGACATCTTGACGTTGGCAAGCTCGACACCGGATCCATCCGGCTTGACGCGGATCTTCACGTTGTAGTCGACGACGCGCTTTACAGGCACCAGGATCTTCATGGGGTCCTTCCTTGACTTTTCTCCAGCCGCAGATTGCGACATTTGCGGCTTATCCATTTGTCAGTGGGCGACATGGATACCCATTTTTGCCCTGATGACAACGTGGATTTTCCCATCTGGGTTGCGGTTTTCTCATAGGCCTATTCGGCCGGTCGCGTCTCTTGCGATATGCTCTGCTTGTGCAGCACGGCCTTCGGCGTGACGATCTCGCGGTCGAACAGAGGTACGCCCCGGCGGCGCATCACGATCACGAGTGCGGCGCCCGCCAGAATTCCGCCGACATGGGCGCCCCAGGACACCGCACTATCGGCTTCCAGCCAAAGCATTACGAATTGCTGGACGATCCACAGCGTCAGCGGCACGAAAGCGGGTAGCGGCAGCGGAATTCGAAACAGAACAAGCACCCATACCCGAACGCGCGGATGCAAAAGGAAATAGGCGGCGACGACACCGGAGATCGCGCCCGATGCGCCGATCAGCGGCCCCTCGGACATCGGGCCGACCAGGCCGTGCACAAGGGCGCCGGCTGCGGCACAAAGCAGGTAAAATATCAGGAAGCGTACATGCCCCAGGGCGTCCTCGACATTATCGCCGAACACCCAGAGAAACAGCATGTTCGATGCAAGGTGCCAGAAATCCAGGTGCAGGAAGGCATAGGTGACGAAGGTCGCGTCTTCGGGGACCAGGATGGCAGAGGGGTCGAGCACCGCATAGTCGAAGATGATCGCCGGAATGAAGCCGAGACCAAGCGAAGCGATCTCCGTCGTTTCCGACGGAGCAAGGGTCGTGAACAGCCACATGAGCACGTTCGCGGCGATCAGCGAGATCGTCACCCACTGCACACGGATGTATTTCAGCGCGACGGCATCATGCAGCGGAATGAACATGCGTCGCTTCCTCTCCTCCCGTCCGTCGCGCCTTGGTCGCGCTTTCGCCTAGCGGTTCTTGCCGGGCACCCACAGAATGTCTGTCCTGCCGTTCTCGTTTGCGACGCGGGCCGCGACAAACAGGAAATCGGACAGGCGGTTGATATATTTGAGCGCAGCCGGGCCGATCGCCTCATGTCGTGAAAGCTCGACCATCAGCCGTTCTGCACGCCGCGACACGGTGCGGGCGAGATGCAGATAGGCGGATGCCGGCGAGCCACCGGGCAGGACGAAGGATTTCAGCGGTTCGAGATCCGCGTTCAGCGTGTCGATTTCGGTTTCGAGACGTGTCGCCTGCGCTTCGATGATGCGCAGAGGCTCGTATTCGGGCTTTTCGCCGGTGTCTGGCGTTGCAAGATCGGCCCCGAGATCGAAAAGGTCGTTCTGGATGCGAAACAGCATCTGATCGACCTCGCCCATGCCTGCCGTATGAAGCCGCGCCATGCCGATCGTCGAGTTGACCTCGTCGACCGTGCCATAGGCCTCGACCCTGATATCGTGCTTGTCGCGTCGCGGACCGGATACCAGTGCTGTCGTCCCGTCGTCGCCGGTGCGCGTGTAGATCTTGTTGAGCTTGACCATGAAGACTGTAATTTCCTTAGTTCGGCATTTGCTCTAGCTCGGCCGGCCGCCGCCGGTCAGCCAGAGCGTGAACATGATGAGGATGACGGCCACGGCCTGGAGCAGCAGACGCAACTGCATCAGCTTGTTCGACCGGTTGGCATCGGTGCCCTTCACCATGTTGAACAGGCCCTTGATCAGCACGAGCACGACCAGGCCGATGACGATCACGGTCAGAACGGTGGTAAAGGTGGCCATCGAGGTTTTGCTTTCCGCTTGCGGGCGATCAGTCGATCCGTTGCATCAATTTGTAGAAGAGCGCTGCCGGCAGGATACGTTTCAGGAACGCGCCCTGCTTGGCCGGCTTCGTCACCAGATAATGTGGCTTCGGGTTGTCTGCGGTCAAGGCATGCTTCAGTACCGTGTGAACGGCGTCCGGACCCAGCTTGTGGCGGTTGACCGGCCCGCTCCCGTCCAGCCGCTGCAATTGCCGCTTGTATTGTTCGGCATGCGGCGAATTGACCAGGTCGATATGCTCCTTGACCTTGGCGAGCGCGTTGGCCGTGAACTGCGTGTCGATCGGTCCGGGCTCGATCAGGCTCACATGGATGCCGCTTCCGTGCAGCTCCATCCGCATCGTCACGGTCAGACCTTCCAGCGCGAATTTCGAGGCGGTGTAGGCGCCGCGGTAGCGGTAGGGAACGATGCCGAGAATGGAGGAGCAGTTGACGATGCGTCCATGACCCTGTCGCCGCATGACGGGGATGATGCGGGTCGTCAGGTCATGCCAGCCGAACAGATTGGTCTCGAACTGGAGACGCAGCACGTCGGTCGAAAGGTCTTCGACAGCACCTGGCTGGCCATAGGCGCCGTTGTTGAAGAGCGCATCAATGCGTCCGCCTGTGCGGGCGAGAACGGTGTCGACCAACGCCGCGATCGTCTCAGGCTTGGTGTAGTCCATCAGCAGGGCTTCGATGCCGTCCTGTTCCAGCGCTGCCAGATCGGCCTCTTTGCGCACGGTCGCGAACACCCGCCATCCCTCGGATTTCAGCGCGCGGGCACAGTGAGCGCCGATCCCTGAGGAACAGCCTGTCACGATAATCGTTCTTCCGTCTGTCATGCCGATTGCATACCGTTAAGGTCTCTCTGTACAAGTTGCCGCCTACCTTCCATATTTCGCCACAAGCCTCAACTGATCCTGCACTTAAGCTCCTAGGGAGATGTCGTCTTTGGAAGAAAACTCCCCGGTCAGGTGGCCGAGACTGGCGTTCAAGGTGCTTTGGGATGCCTATTGGCATTTCTCGGAGGATGATGGGTGGGCGATGGCGAGCCACGTTGCGCTGTCGGGGCTACTGGCGCTGTTCCCATTCCTGATCTTCGGCACGGCACTTGCCGGCTTTCTCGGTGCAGGCGGGTTTTCGCAGACGACTGTACATCTCCTGTTCGATACATGGCCGGCCGATGTCGCCGATCCGATCGCGTCTGAACTGCAGCGGGTGCTGGAAATTCCGCGCGGCGGGTTGCTGACCGTGTCGGTGCTGGCCGCTGCATACTTTGCGTCGAACGGCGTCGAGGCGCTGCGCATCTCGCTCAACCGCGCCTACCGTGTTACCGAAACGCGGCCCTGGTATGTGACGCGTCTTGCTAGTTTGGGTTACGTCATCCTGGCGGTGGTGATCTTTGCGGTCATCAGCATTCTTCTGCTGGCGGTGCCCGTCGCATCGCGGTTTGCCCAGACCCGTTTTCCGTGGCTGATCAGCGATCTCAACGCGGCCGCCAACTGGGGTCTCGTCGGCACGGCATTTCTCCTGATGATCGGCCTGCTCGGGTCGCACAAATACCTTCCGGCTGGAGATCGCCGGCTGATCGACATCATGCCGGGTGTGGCGCTGACGGTGCTTTTGTGGACATGCTTCGGCTTCGGTTTCGCGGCCTATCTTTCGACCTTCGCCAATTACGCAGCGACCTATGCGGGTCTGGCGTCGATCATGATCGTGCTGATCTTCCTTTATATGGTGGGCGTGATCTTCATGCTCGGCGCCGAGTTCAATGCGGCGTTGATGAAGTACCGGATCTATTCGGTCTTCTCCCGCGTCCGGAAAGAGCGTCGCCGCCGGGGCGATGCTTCGGCTCTAGCCCTTAAGGCCGAGGAGGCCGCAAATGTTGAGCGGGCTGAGACCCGCGTCGCGCAGGGCCGCAAGCCCGGTTGATCCCTCGCTTTTCGACAGTTTTCGCCCGTCTGTGCCAAGGATCAGCCGATGATGGTGGTAGATCGGCTGCGGCAGGCCGAGCAGTTCCTGCAGAAGCCTGTGAACCGAGGTTGCGTGATAGAGATCCATGCCGCGCACCACGTGGGTAATGCCCTGCGCCGCGTCGTCGACGGTGACGGAGAGATGGTAGCTCGACGGAGCATCGGAGCGCGACAGGACGACATCGCCCCAGGCTGCCGGATCGGCCGGAACGAGCTTTTCGGCGCCGTCGCTTATCTCCCGCCATGTCAAAGCGTCCGAAACTCTCGCCAGCGCCTTGTCCATGTCGAGCCGCCAGCTGTGGCGGAGGCCGCTTTCGATCAGCGTCTTTCGCTCGGTCTCGCTCAGGTACCGGTCATGATCAGGATAGAGCGGTGACCCATCCGGGTCGCGCGGCCATGTCGCGCCATCGCCCTCGAAATCTGCGACCCTTGCCTTCACCTCGCCGCGCGTCATGAAGGCCGGATAGACGAGCCCCATCTCCATCAATTCAGCAAGTGCCTGGCGGTAGGTCTCGAAATGCTCGGACTGGCGGCGCGGCGGTTCTTCCCAGGAAAGGCCAAGCCAGTGAAGGTCGCGGTAGATGGCGTCCTCGTAGTCAGGCGTGCAACGGGCAAGATCGATATCCTCGATCCGCAGCATGAAGCGGCCATTCATGTCCCGGGCCATGTCGTGGTTGAGGATGGCCGAAAGCGCATGGCCGAGATGCAGCAGTCCGTTCGGGCTTGGCGCGAAACGCAGGATTGGTCTATCAGGATTGGTGGCGATTTGGGCGGCTGGCATGCCTCCTTGTGCCATGATTTGTGATGCGCAACCATGGAGAAAACCGTGCGGATCATCCGCGACCGATCGGATATCAATGAGGGGCTCGCCGAACTGGTGATCGCCGATCCGCGCCTTGCCCCCATCATCGAGATGTCCGGCGAGCTGCCACTGCGGCTGATCGAACCGGGTTTTGCCGGCCTTGCCTCCATCATCGTCTCGCAAGTGGTTTCGCGGGCGAGCGCCGACGCGATCTGGAAGCGCATGGCAGCTGTTGGTGCCACCGAAGCAGAGGCTTTTGCAGCGCTCGATCCCGAGGTCGTGGCGAGCTTCGGTCTATCGCGGGCCAAGGCTGCGACGCTGATGCATCTTGCGACGGCGATTGCGCAGAAGGGCTTCGATCTCGATGCCATCGCGGGACTGGAGGCATCAGAGGCGACACGACAGCTGATCGCACTTCCCGGCATCGGTCCCTGGACGGCAGAGTGCTACATGATGTTTTCCGCGGGCCACCCGGATTTCTTTCCGGTAGGTGACGTGGCGCTGCAGGCAGCGGTTGCCGATGGGCTTGGCATGGAAGCGCGCCCGACAGAAAAGCAGCTCGCCGCCATCGCGCTCATCTGGCGTCCCTGGCGCTCGGTCGCGACGAGGCTTTTCTGGTCCTATTACGGGGTCCGGACCAAGCGCGACGTCTCTCCGATTTTATGAAGTTTGAGTGACGAAGCCGCCTGTATTTAAAGGGCTTCACAATCCTGTAACAACGGTCCTAATATAGAGGAGATAGATGCCGAATCCGTTAGGAGCGTCATTTGACGATTGCAGTCTCCCCGCAGGCCTTACCGGCGCTCGTGTTGAACGCTGACTATCGGCCACTGAGCTATTATCCCTTGTCGTTGTGGTCCTGGCAGGACGCGATCAAGGCGGTTTTCCTCGACCGTGTGAACATCATTGCCGAATACGATCATTCGGTATGTTCGCCCAGCTTCTCGATGAAACTGCCGAGCGTCGTCAGCCTGAAGACCTATATCCAGCCGACCCGCAATCCCGCCTTCACGCGCTTCAACGTGTTCCTGCGCGACAAGTTCGAGTGCCAGTATTGCGGCGATCATGACGATCTGACCTTCGATCACGTCATTCCGCGCGCTCATGGCGGCGAAACGACCTGGCAGAATGTCGTGGCGGCGTGCTCGCCCTGCAATTTGCGCAAGGGCAGCAAGCTTCCCAAGCAGGCCGGCATGTTCCCGCACCAGAAGCCCTATGCGCCGACCGTGCAGGACCTGCATAACAACGGCCGGCTGTTTCCGCCCAACTATCTGCACGAAAGCTGGATGGATTATCTTTACTGGGATTCCGAGCTGCAGCCGTAAGAGTTACGGCTTACGCGGCCTTCTTGGCACCGATGAAGGCGATGGCCGCGAGGATGACGCTGGCGATCACGTTCCAGCCTGCAAAGGACAGACCGAGCACGCGGAGTGCTGCTTCCGTGCAGGATGGTCCGTGCACCGTGTTGAGATCGGAGAGAAGGCTGCCGGCATTGGTGGTGACGCCCGCGCCGCCGCCGCAGCTTGCGGGACCCTCCCATAAGGCCCATTCGACGCCCGCGTGATAGACGCCCATGCCGGCGCCAACCAGCATCATCAGGCCGACGAGGATCAGAAGCGTGCGGCCGATCCAGGCGGGCATGCCGAAGGCCAGGGCACCCATCGCAAGAATGCCGACCGGAATTGCATAGTAATAGGGTTCGCGCTGCAGCAGGCACATCGCACAGGGAATATAGCCGCCGAGATACTGGAAGCCGAGCGCTGTGCCGACGGTTGCCGCCATGCCGAGCGTGACGATGACCGCATGGCCGAGGCCTTTGCGGGCATGGGTGGTGGAAGCTGTCAGCGCCATCGGCTTATCCTTGTATTCCCGACGAGATTTCGGGCGCAGCTGTAAATCAGAACCGGCCATCCTGTAAACCGTGTGCCCCTTGTCAGGCAGGGCGTGTGCGGCACATTGCCGTGATGGCCCCATCCGATTTCCCATTTCTTACGAAAAGGTGCCTTCTTACTAAAAGTTACTATGGATGATATTGAAGCGCATCAGCAGCATTGGAGAATGCAAATGGATTTCACGAAAGCAACAATCCTGATCACCGGCGGCAATTCCGGCATCGGCCGCGGTCTCGCCATCGCCCTTTCCGAACGCGGCGCGAAGGTGATCGTCACCGGGCGCAACGAGGCGAGTCTGAATCAAACGCTGAAGGAAAATCCGGCGCTTTCCGGATACCAGCTCGATGTCACGGACAAGGACGGCCTGAACGAGTTTGCCGCTTCGGTCGTGAAGGATCATCCGGATCTCAACGTCGTCATCCACAATGCCGGGATCATGGAGCGCGAGAACGTGCTTGCTGACATTTATGACGTCGATGTGGCCGAGCGGACGATCACCACCAACCTTCTCGCGCCGATCTGGCTGACCTCGGCCCTGCTTCCGCATCTGCGACAGAAGCCGGAAGCGGCGATCGTCACCGTGTCCTCGGGTCTCGCCTTCGTGCCGCGCACCGATTCCATGACCTACAGCGCCACCAAGGCGGCTATTCACTCGTGGACGACAAGCCTGCGGCACGAGTTGCGCAGCACCAAGATCGCCGTGGTGGAGCTTGCGCCGCCGCAGGTGGCGACGGAGCTGACGCCGGGACAGTCGAAGTTCGCGACGGCCATGCCGCTTGCCGATTTCGTGTCCGAGTCCGTCGGGCTGCTCTGCGCCGATCCGACGCCGTCAGAAGTGATGGTTCAGCGGGTGATGCGGCAGCGCACGGCCGAAGCCACCGGCAATTTCGATCAGGTCTTTGCGATGATCAACCCGAGCTGAAGGCTGCAATCTCTGGAGGCGCCGATATCGTTGGCGCCTTCAACCTTCGCCGTCGAATGCTGTCCGGGCCTTCGCCACCTCATCGTGGTTTTCGACTGCCCAGATCCACACATTGCAAAAGGCGGCACCCAGTGTGAGGCCGAGCGGCGAGAGGCTGTATTCCACCTTCGGCGGCACGCAGGCATAGGTCTTGCGGATGACAAGACCGTCGCGCTCCATGCGCCGGAGCGTCTGGGTCAGCATTTTCTGGCTGATGCCGGTGACGCGGCGGGCGAGGTCGGAAAACCTCAAGATACCTTCGTCCCACAGCGTATCGAGGATGACGACCGTCCACTTGTCGGCAAAGCCCGAGATCATCTGGCGGACGAGGTCTTCCACCTTGGGATCGACATTGTCAGGATAATCGCGGGCCTTGTAGCTCTCTGCCCGCGCCACGTCGTCGGCCGTGAAGACCGGCTTCTGCTGGATGCTCATGGTGGCGTTTTCCTTGGGCTCGAACCTTGAGTGCGTTTGTATCGAAAAGAGAGTTAGGCAGCAAGACGAGCGCCTTCGATCCATCCACCGTGCGTTGTGGAACTATTGCGCCGGTGGGACATTCGGACTCCCTAGCCGTGCCGGGAGCGTTCCATGTCCGATACTCTTTCAACCTACCGCAGCAAGCGTGATTTCAAGAAGACCAAGGAGCCGAGCGGCGCCGCTGAAGTGCGGCCGTCCAAGCGCGGCCGCTTCGTCATTCAGAAGCACGATGCGACGCGGTTGCATTACGATCTGCGGCTGGAAATGGATGGCGTTTTCAAGTCCTGGGCGGTGACCCGCGGCCCCTCGCTCGATCCGCAGGACAAGCGCCTCGCCGTCGAGGTCGAGGATCATCCGCTCGATTACGGCGATTTCGAAGGGACCATTCCGAAAGGCGAGTATGGCGGCGGCACGGTCATGCTGTGGGACCGGGGTTACTGGGAAGTCGATGGCGCGCTCCCACTCGAAAAGGCGCTCGCCAAGGGCGATTTCAAGTTCATCCTTGATGGCGAACGGCTGCACGGCGGCTTCGTGCTGGTGCGGATGAAAAAGGATCGCGATGGCGGCAAGCGCACCAACTGGCTGCTGATCAAGCATCACGACGATCACTCGGTCGACAAGGATGGCGATGCGGTCCTGAAGGAGACCGAGACGTCGGTCGCTTCCGGTCGCGACATGGCGACGATCGCTGCGGGCAAGGGGCGCAAGCCGAAGCCGTTCATGCTGACCAGCAGCGCGGTCGATGCGGATGCGGTCTGGGACAGCAGCGAAGGACTGGCGGCTGAAGAACGGCGCGGCAAGGCCAAGGACAAGGGCGCAGATAAGGGCAAGAGTGCAGATAAGGCCAAGCCTGCTTCGGTAAAGATGCCGGATTTCATCGCACCGCAGCTCTGCCAGATCCGCGACCGTCCACCATCGGCAGAAGGCTGGCTGCATGAGATCAAATTCGATGGATATCGGGTTCAGATGCGCGTGCAGGAGGGCAAGACGATCCTCCGGACCCGCAAGGGGCTCGACTGGACGGATCGGTTTTCGCAGATTGCCGAGGATGCCGAAGTTCTGCCGGATACGGTGATCGACGGAGAGATCTGCGCGCTTGATCATGACGGTGCGCCGGATTTCGCAGCGCTGCAGGCGGCACTTTCCGAGGACAAGACAGACGACCTCGTCTATTTCGCCTTCGATCTCCTCTTCCACGAGGGCCAAGACCTGCGCGACATGCCGCTCGATGAGCGCAAATCGAGACTTTCGCAGTTGATTGCCGAGGTGGAAGCGGGCGCCCGGATCCGCTATGTCGACCATTTCGAAACCGGTGGCGATGCGGTTCTGCGTTCCGCCTGCCGTCTCTCGCTCGAAGGCATCGTCTCGAAACAGGCGGACGCGCCGTACCGGTCGGGGCGAAGCGACACCTGGGTCAAGGCCAAGTGCCGGGCCGGCCACGAAGTGGTGATCGGCGGCTATGCGACAACCGAAGGCAAGTTCCGCTCGCTTCTCGCCGGGGTCTATCGCGACAACCATTTCGTCTATGTCGGACGCGTCGGAACCGGTTTTGGTGCGGGCAGGGCTGCGGATCTGATGTCCAAGCTCGAACCACTTTCAGCCGAGAAAAGTCCGTTTACCGGTATCGGAGCGCCGAAGAAGACCAAGGACATGCATTGGGTGAAACCGGAGCTGGTTGCCGAGATCCAGTTCGCGGGCTGGACCAATGATGGTCAGGTGCGCCAGGCGGCATTCAAGGGCCTGCGCGAAGACAAGCCGGCTGATGAAGTTGAGGCGGAAAAGCCGGCTTCACCGGATCAGGAGACGCCGCAGCCAAAGGCGGAAAAGACCGCCAGCGGCGCGAAACCCACGAAGGTGCCGCGCGGCAGGGGCGGCAAGGCGGAAGTGATGGGCGTGATGCTCTCCAATCCCGACAAGCCGCTCTGGCCAAGCGATGCCCAGAACGGTGACACGCCTGTTACCAAGGAGGATCTCGGCCATTACTACGAATCGGTCGCGGGCTGGATGATAGAGCACATCAAGGGTCGGCCCTGCTCGGTCATCCGCGCGCCCGACGGGATCGGCGGCGAGCAGTTCTTCCAGCGGCATGCCATGCAGGGCACATCGAACCTTCTGGAACTGGTCAAGGTCCATGGCGACAAGAAGGCCTATCTGCAGGTCGATCGCATCGAGGGACTGGCAGCTCTCGCGCAGGTCGGATCGCTGGAACTGCACCCATGGAACTGCCAGCCGAACAAGCCCGAGGTTCCCGGAAGGCTCGTCTTCGACCTCGATCCCGCTCCCGATGTCGCCTTTCCGAAGGTAGTCGAGGCGGCGCGGGAAATCCGCGATCGGCTCGACGAACTGGGGCTGATGAGCTTTTGCAAGACGACGGGCGGCAAGGGCCTGCACGTGGTCGTGCCGCTGAAGACGGGCGGCCGCAAGGAACTAACCTGGGATGAAGCCAAGGATTTCGCGCACCG
The DNA here is from genome assembly GCF_014841925.1 of Rhizobium sp. CFBP 13726. Classification (NCBI taxonomy): domain Bacteria; kingdom Pseudomonadati; phylum Pseudomonadota; class Alphaproteobacteria; order Hyphomicrobiales; family Rhizobiaceae; genus Rhizobium; species Rhizobium sp. CFBP 13726. The sequence continues at coordinate 1,128,646 of NZ_JACYUU010000002.1, read as the reverse complement.
GGTTTCCAACCTGATGGCGCAGGACGATCCCGATCTCTATCTCACCAAGATGTCGAAGAAGCTGCGTGAAGGCCGCATCTTCATCGACTATCTGCGAAACGACCGCATGGCGACAGCCGTCGCGCCGCTTTCGCCGCGTGCGCGCGAGGGTGCGACGGTCTCCATGCCGCTCACCTGGACCCAGGTCAAAGCCGACCTCGACCCGCACCGCTTCACCATTCATACGGTGACGGCGCTGATTGCGAAAAGCGAAGCGTGGAAAGACTATTGCGACGCCGAACGGCCGCTTGCCGAGGCGATCAAGCGGTTGAAGAAGGTTGAGGCTCGAGGTTGAGTGGTGAGGACAGTAGGCCGGCGTTCGGCCTACTCACGCAGCTGACAATGCTGTTATCGAACAACTCTACAGTCAATTGGAAAAGTGAGCCTAGTCCCAAACGCCCCTCATCCTCGCCCTTGTGGCGTGGATCCAGTCAGCTCAAGTCCTTGAGCTGACAAGAGTCTTCGACCCGACAGGCGTCGTGTCGCTGGATCCCCGCCACAAGGGTGAGGATGAGGGAAGTGGGGCGTCGCTCTCGTCAAGCAACGCGCGGCTGGGGGACTTTCAAGGCCTGCGCGACCGCGGTATCGCCTGCATCCTGAGCAGTAGCTTCTTCAGTGGTTGTCAGCAGCCTGAGGCCACCGTTCCCCAAAAGCCGTTAGCCTACTTGCTTTTCCGCTTGTCTGCCGCCAGCGAGCGTTTCAGCGCATCCATGATGTCGATGACGTTGCTGGGCTTGTCCGACTCTTCCTTCTCGGCCTTTTTCGGTGTCGGCCGGCGCTGCTTCTTTTTCGACTTGATGATGTCGAGCAGATTGTCCTGCACCGGATCGGTCACGAATTTTGCGTCCCAGGGGCGGGTCTGCTGTTCGATCAGCTTGCGGATCAGCGGCAGCGTTTCTTTCTCGGGCTCGGCCTTGTCCAGTCCGTCGAAATAGTCCTTGGCTTCGCGCACCTCGTCGCCGAAGCGCAGCGTCCAGAGCACGATGCCCTTGCCGCGGGGCTCGATCATCACGGCCCGTTCGCGCCGGCCGAGCACCAGTCGCGAAATGCCAACCATCTCCTGGCTGTCCATGGCGGCGCGGATCACCGAGAATGCCTCTTCGCTGACTTTCTCGTTGGGCGTCAGATAGTAGGGTGTATCGAGCCAGATCCAGTCGATTTCGGCGCGTGGCGTGAAGGTCGAGATATCGATGGTCTTGGTGCTTTCGAGCGCGACATTGTCGAGCTCTTCGTCTTCCAGCATCACGTAGTCGTCTTCGCCGCGCTGATAGCCTTTGACTTCATCGTCATCGCGCACGGGCTTGCCGGTCACCGAGTCGACGTAGTGGCTCTGCACGCGGTTGCCGGTTTCGCGGTTCAGCGTGTGAAAGCGCACCTTCTCGCTTTCCGATGTCGCCGGTGTCATCTCGACGGAGCAGGTGACGAGCGAAAGCTTCAGATAGCCTTTCCAGTAGGGACGTATCGCCATGGCTGTCGTTTCCCTTAACCGGCCTTGCGGCGCGTGCTTGTCGAGGATGATGGTGCTGACTTGGCAGTCTTGCGCGGCGTCTTGTTGGTGTTGGCGGATTTCGGCTTGGCGCTCGCCTTGGTCTTTGCCTTTGGCTTGTCCGTTGATCCGGACTTGCCGCCCATGCCGGCGCTTTCACGCAGGGCCTGCAGAAGATCGGATGGTTTGGAGGCTGTCGGGGCCTTCCGCTTCGGGATCTTCTTGCCCTCGAGCTTCGCCTTCACCAGTTCGGCCAGCGCTTCTTCATACCGGTCGTCGAACTTGGTCGGGTCGTAACTACCCTTCTTGGTGCCGATGATATGGGAGGCGAGTTCGAGCATCTCCTTGTCGATCTTGACCTCTGTCACGTCTTCGAAGGCCTTGTCCGTCGAGCGGACCTCGTAATCGAAATTGAGCGTGGTGCCGATCAGCCCGTCGCCGTGGGGACGGATCAGCACTGTCCGCAACCGCCGGAAAAGCACGGTGCTGGCGATCGCTGCGACGCCCGCCTCCTTCATGCCGTCGCGCAGAAGCGCAAAGGCTTCCTCGCCGAGCTTTTGGGGCGCGAGATAATAGGGCTTGTCGAAATAGATGTCGTCGATTTCCGAGCATGGAATGAACGCGTCGATATCGAGTGTCTTGTCGCTCTCGGGGATAGCGGCGGCGATTTCCTCGGGTTCCAGCACCACGTATTTGCCGCTGCCGGTCTCGTAGCCCTTCACCTGGTCGTCGTGCTCGACGGGGTCACCTGTCTCGCTGTCCACAAACTCGCGGCGCACGCGATTTCCGGTCTTGCGATTGAGGATGTTGAAGCTGATACGGTCCGACGATGAAACCGCTGTGTAGAGCGCGACAGGGCAGCTCACCTCGCCGAACTTGATATCACCTTTCCAGTTGGCACGTGGTGCACTCATATCAACCTGCTCCCTTGCTTGACGGCGGGATCGTCAACGAAGGTGACGTAACGGAGCCAGAGGGCGATAGTTCCTTTTCGCGAGCGGTTGTCATGAAGTTCGATGCGACGCGGCCCTTAACGCTCATCGTTTTCACCGGGTAAAAAAATTCGTTTGGGGTGGGAACAAAATTAGAAGTGATGCATTGCGCCTGTTCGAGCCGGGGGTGAAGAGCAGAATGAACGATGACCGCGTGACCGGCGACAGCCGGCCAACCCGATCTCAAACCTATTTCGACGATGTCATCGTCCGCGCCCTTCTGCCTGCGGCGAAAGCAGTCCTTTCCCTAATTCTCCTCTGTCCGCTGATGGTTTCCTGCTCCGGCGTGCAGTCGGTGCTTGATCCCGCGGGACGGGAAGCCGCGGGTGTCGCGACACTGTTCTTCGCGATGCTGATCGGCGGCGCGGTGATCTGGGTCGGCGTCGTGGCGCTTCTGTTTTATGCGGCGCGCAAGAAGAACGCCCATTCCGAACAGGGGGCGGGCAAGCTGATCCTATGGGGCGGCGCCGTGATGCCCTGCATCGTTCTTGGCGCGCTGTTATCCTACGCCATGTGGCTGATGCCCAATGTCCGTCCGTTTTTCTCGGGAGGCGGTGAGGGGCTGCAACAGATCGATGTCACGGGCGAGCAGTACTGGTGGCGGGTCCGTTATCTCGATCCGGACGGCTCTGTCGCCTTCGAGACCGCCAACGAGATCCGCATGCCGGTCGGCGAGCGGGTGGCGTTTCAGCTGACCTCACCCGATGTCATCCATTCGTTCTGGATCCCGGTGCTCGGCGGCAAGATGGACATGATCCCTGGTCGTCGCAACGTGCTGACGCTGGAGGGTGACAAGCCCGGCTCCTATCGCGGTGTCTGCGCCGAATTCTGCGGCACCTCGCATGCGCTGATGGGCTTTACCGTGGAGGTGATGGAAAAGCCGGCCTATGACGCCTGGCTCGCCTCCCGCCGCAGCGCTTCCGGTGGCGGCGATGCCGAGGGACTGGCGCTGTTTCTGAAACACGGCTGTTCCGCCTGCCATGCGATTTCCGGCACCGAGGCGCGCGGCGTCATCGGCCCGGATCTGACTGCATTCGGCGAACGCGGTTCGGTCGGGGCCGGAACGCTTGGCAATTCGACCGCCGATATCGCCCGCTTCCTGCGCGATCCCGCCGGCATCAAGCCCGGCGTGCGGATGCCGCATTACAACATGTTGCCTGAAGCCGAAACCGATCGCATTGCACAGTATCTGAAGGGGCTTCGATGAGCGTTGAACTCGGAAATTTCTCGCCCGAGGAGCGCGCCGCCCAGGAAAAGAGGCTGCGCGATACCTGGGAAACGCCAAAGGGCTGGCGCTACTGGACCTCGGTCAACAACAGCGAGATCGGGCTTTGGTATGGCGTCACGGCATTCGTCTTCATGCTGTTTGCCGGCGTTCTCGGGCTGCTGATCCGGCTGCAGCTGGTCGTTCCCAACAATGATTTCATGTCGGCCGAGCTGTTCAACCAGGTCTTCACCCTGCACGGCACGGTCATGATGTTCCTGTTCGCGGTGCCGATCTTCGAGGCGATCGCGATCTTTCTTCTGCCCTCCATGCTCGGCGCGCGCGAACTGCCGTTCCCGCGGCTCTCGGCCTTCGGCTACTGGAGTTTCCTTCTCGGCGGCATCTTCGTCTGCGGCTCGATCTTCTTCAACGCGGCACCCAATGCCGGCTGGTTCATGTATCCGCCGCTTGCGACCGACAAGGAATATGCCGGCATCGGCGCCGACATCTGGCTGCTCGGCCTCTCCTTCATCGAGGTGGCATCGATTGCCGCAGCCGTCGAGATCATCGTCGGCATCATGAAATGCCGCGCGCCCGGCATGCGCATCAACATGATGCCGATGTTTGCCTGGTATCTCCTGATCGTCGCGGGGATGATCCTGTTTGCCTTCCCGCCGCTGATTGCCGGCGACATCCTGTTCGAGATGGAGCGGATGTTCAACTGGCCGTTCTTCGATCCATCGCGCGGCGGCGATCCCTTGCTCTGGCAGCATCTGTTCTGGATCTTTGGCCACCCGGAAGTCTACATCGTCTTCCTGCCGGCCATCGCGCTGATGGCGATGATCGTGCCGACATTTTCGCAGCGTCCGATCGTTGGCTATTCCTGGATCGTGTTGGCGGCTGTCGGTACGGGTTTCCTGAGTTTCGGGCTGTGGGTCCACCACATGTTTGCGACCGGCCTGCCGCAGATTTCGCTCGCCTTCTTCTCGGCGGCATCGGAAGCGGTGGCGATCCCGACCGGGGTGCAGATCTTCGTGTTCATCGCCACCATGCTTGCGGGCCGGGTGATCTTTTCGGTGCCGATGCTGTTTGGCGCGGGCGGGCTGATCATCTTCGTGATCGGCGGGCTGACCGGCGTCATGGTGGCCCTCGTTCCGTTCGACTGGCAGGCGCATGACACCTATTTCATCGTGGCCCACCTGCATTACGTGCTGATCGGCGGCATGTTCTTCCCGATCGTCGCCGGCATCTACTATTACTTCCCCTTCGTGACCGGCAAAAAGCTGTCGGATACCTGGGGCAAGGTGTCGTTCTGGCTGATGTTCACAGGCTTCAACACCGCGTTCTTCCCGATGCATTTTTCCGGGCTGCGGGGCATGCCGCGACGCGTCTTCACCTACCCGGAAGAATTCGGCTGGGATATTTTCAACCTCGTCTCGACCATCGGCGCCTTCATCTTTGCAGCCGGTGTCGCCACCTTCGTGATCGACATCTTCCGCCCGAAACCCAAGCCGGCAGAGCGCAATCTCAACCCGTGGAATTCCGGCACGCTGGAATGGACCAACGATCCGGATGAGAGCTGGGGCATGCGCTCCGTGCCCATCATCACCAGCCGCTATCCGCTCTGGGACCAGCCCAACCTGCAGGCCGATATCGAGGCTGGCCGGTTCTATCTGCCGGATGCGAAATCCGGCAGGCGTGAGACGCTGGTCACGTCGGTGCTCGATGCCAAGCCGCTGCAGTGCCTGCGCGTCGGCGGTGTGTCCTATGTCACCATCATAGCCGCCCTGTCGCTGGGTGGCGTGTTTATCGCGCTCACCTTCCACTGGTGGATCCCCACCGTCATCTGCGCCATCATCACCTTTATCGCAATCATCTACTGGCTGTGGACGGGCACGGCACAGATTCCGGAGACGGCTGAAACCGATGTCGGGCTGGGCCTCAGCCTGCCGGTCTATGTTTCAGGCCCCGCGTCCGTCGGATGGTGGGCGATGTTCATCACTATGGTCGGTGACGGTACCGCCTTTGCCAGCCTGATCTTCGGCTATTTCTTCTACTGGACGGTGCATGACGATTATACCGGCGTCAGTGCCGGGCCCGGCGTGTTCTGGCCGATGGTGGCACTACTGCTTTATCTAGCGGCCTGGGGCCTGACGATGCTGGCCCGGCAGCTGAACGAGAAGGGCCCAACGGGTTGCCGCTTTGCCCTCGTTGCAGCCGCAGCCGTTACCATCGCCGCCTCGCTTGCCGGTCTCGCCGGTCCATATCTTACCGGCATGGACCCGACTTCCAACGTCTATCCGGCCACCGTCTGGGTGATTGCCCTCTGGACCGTCATCCACGGCGTGGTCGGCGTCGTGATGCAGCTCTACTGCCTTGCCCGCAGCCTCACCGGCAACATGACAGGCGAATACGATCAGGATATCCGCAACGTCACGCTCTACTGGCATTTCATGGCGTTTACCGCCGTCGTCACGTTCGGCGTGCTCGGTCTCTTTCCGCTGGTGGCATCATGAAGAGCGTTATCCCCCGCGAGGTCGAAACTCTCTGGACCCTGTTTACGGCGCCAGTGGTTTGGGCGCTGCATTTCATCATCTGTTACGCGACGGTCGCGGTTTTCTGCGCCAAGCGTCTGCCGGCGTCCTTTAGCTTCGACACGGTCCGGATCGTGCTTGTCGTCGTGACACTCGCCGCGCTCGCGATGATCGTGCTTTCGGCCTATCTCGCCTGGCGCCAGTGGGGGTTCGGTGCCAAGGACGCGCCGCATGACGAACCGACGCGCTCGTCGCGCACGCTGTTCCAAGGGTTTGCAACGCTGCTTCTGTCGGGCCTGAGCTTCGTGTCGGTCGTCTATGCGGCCATTCCGCTGATCTTCATTGCGGAGTGCCAGCCATGAAACGCCTTGCGCTGATCTCGGGAGCGCTGGTCCTCGGTCTGCTCTGGTTCGGCATCCTGCCGTTTTCCGATCGTGGCTCGTTCTCGGTGCACATGGTCGCGCATATGGGTGTGGTTGCCATCGCGTCGCCGTTGATCGCGTTTGGCATTTCCGGAAGCCGCTTCGATTTCACGGCCGGTCATCTCTGGCTCACACCGATGCTCGCCTCGGTGCTGGAACTGTTTGCCGTCTGGGGCTGGCATATTCCGGCCATGCGCGAGCTATCGGAAGGGTCGGTCCCGTTCGCCGCTCTCGAGCAGATGGTATTTCTCACGGCCGGGCTGACGCTGTGGCTCTCCTGTCTCGGCGGTGCGGCATCGGGACGCGAGGCGCGTCGACTTGCCGGCACGTTCGGCCTCTTGTTTACCTCGATGCATATGACGCTGCTCGGCGCGCTTCTGTCGCTGTCGCCGCGGCCGCTTTATGGGGATGGGGAGGTCAGCTGTTTCGGCATTCCGCTCACCGCGCTCAACGATCAACAGACAGGCGGTGTGGTGATGCTGCTGGTTGGTGCTATCGTCTATCTTGCAGGCGGCGTGGCGCTGCTCGCCGGCATGCTGAGGCATGATCCGGCTCCTGAGCTTGAGGGGAACGCATGATGACGATCCGCTGGAAGCATCTGATCATTCTTGCCATCCTTGCGCCGATCCTCGGCTTCGGCGTCGCCTGGTCGGGCCTGATCAGCGTGCGCGCCTCGTCGGGACACTGGGCAGCGACCGACTGGTTCCTGCATTGGGTGATGCGCAATTCGGTCAGCACTGCCTCAATGTCCGTCGATCCGCCACCGCTCGACAATCCGGCCCTGGTGCCTGCAGGCGCCGGCCATTTCGAAAGCGGATGCGCTACCTGTCACGGGTCGCCGGCACAGGGCCGGTCCGATGCTGTGCTGTCGATGCTGCCGCCGCCGCCGGATCTGAAAGTAGTCGTGCCGACCTGGACCGACGCGCAACTGTTCGAGATCGTCAAGCACGGCGTTCGCTTTACCGGCATGCCGGCCTGGCCGGTGCAGACGCGCGACGACGAAGTTTGGGCGATGGTGGCGTTTCTGCGCAAACTGCCTGAGATGGATGGCAAAGCCTATATCGCCGCGTCAGGGCTGCACGGCATGGGAACCGCCGGCGAAGTATCGCCGCTGCCGATCACCTGCGAAAGCTGTCATGCGGAGGCAAAACTCAACGACGGCAGCATAATTCCGCGCCTCGCAGGACAGTCGGAGACCTATCTGCTGGAAAGCCTCAAGGCCTATCACGACAACCGGCGGCCGAGCGGCATCATGGGTGTCGCGGTCGGCACGCTTTCAGAGGAAAGCCTGCCGGAACTGGCGCGCTATTATGCCGGTCAGCAAAGTCCCAAGAGAGATATGCCGCCGAAGGACCAGGCGCTTGTGGAAAGAGGCCGCGAGCTTGCCGAAAGGGGAAGGTCCGCGGACAAGATCCCCGTCTGTCTCAGCTGTCATGACAAGGATGGTGCCAATCCCGCCTATCCGACACTCTCGGGTCAGAATGCCGCCTATCTGAAGCAGCAGCTCGATCTGTTTCGAGGCGGCGCTCGTGGCGGCACGTCATCGAACCATCTGATGGTGAATGCTGCGAAATATCTTCAGGACGACGATATCGATGCTCTCTCGGCTTTCTTCAGCCAGCGCTGACGCCTGAAAGAGATCGGCCGGTCGCAACGGGTGTTGCGTCCGGCCGGTTTGTTTTTAGGCGCGCAGGTCGAAACGGTCTGCGTTCATCACCTTCACCCATGCGGCAACGAAATCCTTGACGAACTTCGTCTTGGCATCGGCCTGGGCATAGATCTCGGCAATCGCGCGCAGCTGCGAATGCGAGCCGAAGATGAGGTCGGCGCGGGTGGCAGTCCACTTCTGTGCGCTGGTGCTGCGGTCGCGACCTTCATAGACGCCACGCTCGCCGGCGACAGGTGCCCAGACGGTGCCCATGTCGAGGAGGTTGACGAAGAAGTCGTTCGTCAGCGTTTCCTTGGCATTCGTGAACACGCCATGCTCAGGGGTGCCGACGTTCAGAACACGAAGGCCACCGACCAGAACGGTCATTTCCGGTGCCGTCAGGGTCAGAAGCTGGGCGCGGTCGACCAGTGCTTCTTCCGCCTGCATGAACTGCGTGCGCTTTTCGTTCACGTAGTTGCGGAAACCGTCGATGCGCGGCTCGAGTGCTGCAAACGACAGGGCGTCGGTCTGCGCCTCGGAGGCATCCATTCGGCCGGGCGAGAAGGGCACGACGACATCGTGACCAGCAGCCTTCGCCGCCTTTTCAACGCCGGCAGCGCCAGCCAGCACGATCAGGTCGGCAAGCGAGACCTTCTTTGCACCGGCATGGGCCGTGTTGAAGGCGGTCTGGATGTTTTCCAGCTGACGGAGAACCTTGGCAAGCTGTTCCGGCTGGTTGACGTCCCAGTCCTTCTGAGGGCTCAGACGGATGCGGGCACCGTTGGCACCGCCGCGCTTGTCAGAACCGCGGAAGCTGGAAGCCGAAGCCCAAGCGGTGGACACCAGTTCCTGAACCGAAAGACCTGTTGCCAGAACCTTTTCCTTGAGGTTGGCGATGTCAGCATCGTCGATCAGCGGATGATCGACCGGCGGAATGACGTCCTGCCAGATCAGGTCTTCGGCGGGCACTTCCGGGCCGAGGTAGCGAACCTTCGGTCCCATGTCGCGGTGGGTCAGCTTGAACCAGGCGCGGGCAAACGCGTCGGCAAATTCGGCCGGGTTTTCGAGGAAGCGGCGCGAGATCGGCTCGTAGATCGGGTCGAAACGCAGCGCCAGGTCAGACGTCAGCATGGTTGGCACATGCTTGCGGCCGGGAATGTGCGCGTCCGGTACAGAAGCGTCGGCGTTCTTTGCCTGCCACTGGTGGGCACCGCCCGGGCTCTTCGTCAGTTCCCATTCAAAGCCGAACAGGTTTTCGAAGAAGTAGTTGCTCCACTGGGTCGGGGTCTGCGACCAGGTGACTTCGAGGCCGCTGCCGATCGTGTCGGCGCCCATGCCGGTGCCGTGCTTGCTCGCCCAGCCGAGGCCCTGCGATTCCAGCTCGCCGCCTTCCGGGTCGGTTCCGACCAGCGACGGATCGCCGGCGCCATGGGTCTTGCCGAACGTGTGGCCGCCGGCGACCAGCGCCACGGTTTCCTCGTCGTTCATCGCCATGCGGGCAAAGGTGCTTCTGATGTCGCGGGCCGAGGCCAGCGGGTCCGGATTGCCGTTCGGGCCTTCCGGGTTGACGTAGATGAGACCCATCTGCACGGCGCCGAGGGGTTCGGCCAGCTCGCGCTCGCCGCTATAGCGCTCGTCGCCCAGCCAGCTGCCTTCGGGACCCCAATAAAGTTCTTCCGGCTCCCACACGTCGGCACGGCCGCCGGCAAAACCGAAGGTCTTGAAGCCCATCGATTCCAGCGCGACGTTGCCGGTCAGGATCATCAGGTCGGCCCAGGAGATCTTGTTTCCGTATTTCTGCTTGATCGGCCACAGAAGGCGGCGAGCCTTGTCGAGGTTGACGTTGTCAGGCCAGCTGTTGAGCGGTGCGAAACGCTGCTGGCCCATGCCGGCGCCGCCGCGGCCGTCGGTGATGCGGTAGGTGCCGGCGCTGTGCCAGGCCATGCGGATGAAAAGACCGCCGTAATGACCGAAATCGGCCGGCCACCAGTCCTTGCTATCGGTCATCAGCGCATGAAGGTCCTGCTTCACGGCGTCGAGATCGAGCGTCTTGAATTCTTCGGCATAATCAAACGACTTGCCCAGCGGGTTGGCCAGTGCCGTGTGGGTATGCAGAATCTGAACGTTTAGCTGGCTTGGCCACCAGTCGCGGTTCGAGCGACCGCGAGGCGTATTGCCCTGGGGGTTCTGGCCATGTGCAACGGGACACTTGCCCGCAGTGTCAGTTTTCGTGTCCATGACATTCTCCTTAGATTGTCTGTCGTGCATTGCATGAAAAGGGGAGGATTGTGTGTCGCAACCCGGTGTCTCAAGTCCTACAGGAACATTTCGATAAATTTAAGTTGGATTTCCTGATGGTTGCGATAATTTCACCTTATGACCAATTTTACTCTCAAACAGCTCCGCTATTTCGAGGCTTTGGCGCGCGACGCGAGTTTCCGCAAGGCGGCTGAAGCCTGCGCCATCTCTCAGCCTGCGCTGTCGATGCAGATCAAGGAACTCGAGGATCAAGTCGGTCGCGCCCTGTTCGACCGGGGCACGCGCGACGTCCGGCTGACCGCGTTCGGAGAGCTTTTTGCGCTCAGAGCACGCGACATCGTCCGGGCCGCCGACGAACTCGCGGATCTCTCCCGCGCCTCGCGGGACCGGTTTCTGTCACGGCTTCGCATCGGCGTCATCCCGACCGTGGCACCCTATCTGCTGCCGTCTGTCATCAACGAGCTCAACCGGGCATTCGACGGTATCCGGGTCGAGATCCGCGAAACGCAGACGACCAGACTGGTGCAGGAAGTGATGCAGGGCGGGCTCGATGTGGCGATCGTGGCGCTGCCCGTCTCCGAGCCTTCACTGACGGAGCTCAAACTGTTCGACGAGGAATTCGTGCTGGTGCGCAGCCGTGAGGATGGGGCGAAGCCGGTGCCGGAGCCGGATGCGCTGAAGGAAATGCGGCTTCTCCTTCTTGAGGAGGGACATTGTTTCCGCGATCAGGCGCTGTCCTTTTGCGGCATCGGGTCGAACCGCCCGCGCGAGATCCTGTCTCGGGAAATCATGGAGGGAAGCTCGCTGTCGACGCTGGTGCAGATGGTCGGTGCCGGCATCGGCGTCACGCTTATTCCGGAAATGGCGGTGCCGGTCGAGACCCGCTCGGCGCGGGTCTCCATTTCGCGGTTCGATTCACCGCCGCCGGCCCGCAGCATCGGCATGATCTGGCGCAATTCGACGCCGCTTGCCAAGCAGCTGCTGCAGGTGGCGGACGTGGTGCTTGGTGCGGCCGCCATCATGCGGCAGCAACAGACGGCCTATACGAGGCCGGCTTCCGAAGCGCTCGATACGGACGACGAAGGTGCGGCATCGTCGTCAATCGAGTAGGCGTGGATGTAGTCGATGACCATCTCGGCTCCGTCAGACAGATCGCCCGCCGTTCCGGCCATGCCGCCGACGGCCAGATTGACCAGAAGGTACATCGGTTCATGCATGTCGGAGGGCGTTTCGGCGCTGGCGATTGCCACGTCGTCGTAATACCAGACGATTTCCTCTTCGGTCCACAGCATGCCGTAGGTGTGGAAGCCTTCGGTGCTGGCCACGCTGATCGCCGAGGTCTCGGTCGTCTGCTTGCCGGTCTCGTTGGAATGCACCGAAACATGCACCGTGTTCGGGTCCTGGCCGCGCATTTCCACCACGTCGATTTCCGGCGGCCATGAGCCGTCTTCGGGCAGCAGCCAGAAGGCGGGCCACGTCCCCTGGTCGGTCGGCATGTCGGCGCGCATCTCGAAATAGCCGTAGGTCTGCGAGAATGTCGACTGGGTGTTGAGCATTCCGGACACGTAATCGTAGCCGTTGACCTCGTCGGAGATCGCATCCGGCGTATTCTGCGCGGTGATCGTCAGGGCGCCGTTGGCGACCGAAAACGGGCTGTAGTCCGACGTCGGCTCATAGAGCGGGTTCACGTACCACTGGTCTTCGCCATTGGTCGACAGGGAACTGCCTTCATCCGGCGCCCAGTGGAATTTCGCGTCCCACGTGCCGCTTGTGCCGTCATTCAGGGAAAGCGAATTGAACTCGTCGCCGAATGTTTGCGTCAGGACCGAGCGGTCGAGGCTGAGTGCAAACTGGTCGGCAGAGAGTTCGTCGGCTGTGGTGCCGGCAAAGACGAGGCTGTCGCCATTTCCGAGATCGAGCCGCAGGTCTGCGCCTTCCTGGGTCAGGCTGTTGCCCACCTGTTCGAAGGAGGTGAAGCTGTAGCCATCGAGGCGGATCTTGTCGTCGGCACTGAAATCGGTGATCAGGTCGCTGCCATTGCCCTTGGCGACGATAAATGTGTCGGCCCCGCCGCCACCGGTCAGCACATCGTTTCCGTCGCCGCCATCGAAGGTCTGGCGCGAGGACGAGCCCGAGATGATGTTGTCAAGATCGTTTCCGAAGGCGAAGCGGTTGTCACCGGTGACGCGCAGGTTTTCGATATTGTCCGGCAGCGTGTAGCTCATCCAGGTATCGACCGTATCGATGCCCTGGCCTGCCGCTTCAGCGGCCCGGTTGATGCTGGAATAGAGGTAATAGACGTCGTCGCCGGCGCCGCCGCTCATGGTCACGTTGACGGCGCTGTCGCCGTACATGGAATCATTGGCCGCTGTGCCTGAGAGTGCGTTGCCGGCACCCGTCGCCGAAATCCAGGCTTTGGATGTGCCGCTGTAATACAAGGTTTCGCCAAGGGCGTTCAAAACGGTTTTGGTCATCAAAGTGTCTCCTGTTTGAAAAACGTTGACCTTTGGTCTTCTCCTCCGTTTCGTTAGAGCTCCCTGTTTCAGGCTACCGCGTCGATGCTGCACCGCACAGCGCGAACCGCTGGCGGGCTGAACAAGCTGTTCCCATTTCTGGACGCGACTGTTCGGGCCGTCCTTTTTTGCGACAGAAGCGTGCGGGTATGGGGCAGGTGTGCCAGATCTGGCTGTGGACAGTCGCGGTTACGGGCGATCAAGTTCAGGTCCCAGCTGCGCGGTCAGCCATGTCTTGAATGTCAGCATGGACGGGCTGGAATGGATATGGGGCGTGCTGAACCAGTAGCCGAAATCGCTCCGGTAACCGAGGCCGGCCGGATTGATGAGCCTGCCGGTAGCAATCTCGTCGAGGATCAGGCCGCGTGGGATCAGTGCCAAGCCCTGGCCGGCAAGTGCGGCGCGGATCACCATCGTGTAATAGCCGAAGCGGGTAATGTGGCGAACAGTGGCCCCGTCGCGGTTGTGATGAGCTACAAAATGTTGCCAGTGAAACGGCGTCTGGGGATGTTCGAGCATCACGTGTTCGGCGAGGTCGTCGATGTCACAAGGCGTTCCGGCCTTGGCGAAATAGTTCGGCGCGCTCACCAGAAGCACGTCGTGACCGAAGAGATAGGTGCTGTTGTCCCGGTGTTGTGGCGTCGCCGCAAACTCGAAAATGCCGTCCGGGACTTCAGACTGCGACGGCGAGATGAAGGTCGTGAACTGCACCTCGATATCGGGATGCTGTTCCGCAAACAGATGAAACTTCGGCAACAGCCAGCGATCGCCGAAAATCGGCAGGACCTGCAGGCGCAGCACGCCGGGGCCGGGTTTCAGCCGGGCCACCAGAAGCGCGGCGTCTTCCATTGCTTTCAGTGCCGTGCGCGCGTGGTCGATATAGATGCGGCCGGCCTCGGTCGCCACCATGCCGCGCGGCGTGCGCAGGAAGGCGGGGCTGCCGATCAGTTCCTCAAGTGCCAGCAGCTGCTTGCTCACAGCACTCTGGGAGAGCGCCGTCGTTTCCGCGGCAGCACTCGTCGATCCGCGTTCGGCCACCGCCAGCAGAACCTGAAGCGATGCGGTGGACGGCAGGCGCCTGCGACGTTGCTCCATCAGGGTCTCGCTGTTTTGTCGGGATGCGTTCGATCCATTATCGCCAGCGCGCCGTTTTGCGCTAGTCGTTTTTGTCATAGGGCCAAGGAAATAAGTTCGCTTGCCCATTCGTGGTGCACATGGGATCCCTGCCCATTATCTGAACAGAAGGGTTTGCTCATGTCGGCATCCGCACAGCTCTGGGGTGGACGTTTCAAGTCCGGCCCTTCCGAAGCTCTGGCCAATCTTTCACGGGCACCAGCCTCCTATTTCCGTCTCTATCGCGAAGACATCGCCGGCTCCCGGGCGCATGCGTCCGAGCTGAAGCGCGCCGGCGTGCTGGATGCCGCCGAGTTTTCGGCCATCCGTTCGGCGCTCGACACGATCGAGGCCGATGTCGCGGCAGGCCGTGAAACGCCTGTCGCCGGCGACGAGGATGTGCATACGTTTCTAGAGCGGTTGCTGATGGCCCGTCTCGGCGCTCTCGGCGGCAAGCTGCGCGCCGGTCGGTCGCGCAACGACCAGACCGCCAACAACACCCGTCTTTATCTCCGCCGCATGGCACGCGAACTCTCCGCCGGCCTGATCGAGGTCGAGGACGCGATCCGCGAGCAGGCGGCACGCCATGTCGAAACGGTCATGCCCGGTTTCACCCATCTGCAGCCGGCGCAGCCCGTCGTGCTTGGTCATCACCTGATGGCGCATGCGCAGTCGCTGCTGCGCGATCTCGAACGCTTTGGCGATTTCGACCGCCGCTTCGACCGGTCGCCGCTCGGTGCGGCAGCACTTGCCGGTTCCGGCATCGTCAATCGGCCGGACCTGTCGGCACTTGAGCTCGGGTATTCGGCCGCTGCCGAGAACTCGATCGACTCGGTCGCCTCGCGCGATATCGTCGCCGAGTTCCTGTTCATCGCCTCGCTGATCGGCGTCAACCTGTCGCGTCTGGCTGAGGAAATCTGCATCTGGAGCTCCAAGCAGTTCTCCTGGGTGCGCCTGCATGACAGCTATTCCACCGGCTCGTCGATCATGCCGCAAAAGAAGAACCCTGATATCGCCGAGCTGACGCGCGGCATGTCCGGTACGCTGATCGGCAATGTCACGGGCTTTCTTGCCACGATGAAGGCGATGCCGCTCGCCTATAATCGCGATCTCGCCGAGGACAAGAAGGTCCTGTTCGAGACGATCGATACGCTGCAGCTCATCCTGCCCGCCTTTGCCGGCATGGTCGCGACACTGGAGTTCGACGTCGAGAAACTGAAGGCAGAAGCGCCGCGCGGCTTTACGCTGGCGACGGAAGTGGCCGACTGGCTGGTCAGCCAGAACGTCACCTTTGCCGAAGCCCACGAAATCACCGGCGCCGTGGTGCGCTACTGCGAAGAGCGCGGCTATGATCTTGAAGGCCTCACCGCCGAAGATCTGCCGAAGATCGATCCGCGTCTCGGCCCCGGCCTGCTCGAAGCGATCACGCTCGAACATGCGCTTGCCAGCCGCACCGGTTACGGCTGCACGGCACCCGCTGCGGTCCGCGACCAGATCGGCCGGTTCGAGGCAGCGATCGACACCCGCCGTCAGTTCGCGATGGAAGAGATCGTCGCAAAGACGGCTAATGCCGCAAACTCTGCGGAGGCTGGCACACGATGAGCGCATCCACGACCGTTGCTGTAGACGACAGTGCAAAATACGAAGTTGCCAATCTGAAGCTGGTGCCGAAGCGGCATATCGGCCGCAATGTGGCCGCCGGCATCGTCATTCTGCTGATGGCAGCGCTTATCCGCGCCTTCAGCGTCGGTCAGATCGAATGGTCCTATGTGCGCGACTTCCTGTTTGCGCCCGTCATTCTGCAGGGCCTCGTCAACACGCTGGTCATGACGGTTGCTGCCATGGCGATCGGCATCGTGCTCGGCGTCGTGATCGCCATCATGCGGATCTCGGGCAATCCGGTCCTGTCGTGGATCGCGATCGGCTATCTGTGGATCTTCCGCGGCGCGCCGGCACTGCTGCAGCTGATGCTGTGGTTCAATCTGGCGCTGATCTTCCCCACGCTCGGCATTCCCGGCCTGTTCGAATTCCGCACCGTCGATATCATGACGCCGTTTGTGGCGGCCATGCTCGGTCTCGGTATCCAGCAGGGCGCCTATACGTCGGAAGTGGTGCGAAGCGGTCTTCTGTCGGTCGATAGCGGCCAGTACGAAGCGGCCCGCACGATCGGCATGACGCAGATGAAGATGCTGCGCCGCATCGTTCTGCCGCAGGCCATGCGCGTCATGGTGCCGCCTGTCGGCAACGAGGTGATCGGCATGGTCAAGCTCACTTCGCTTGCCAGCGTCATCCAGTTTTCCGAAATCCTGCACAATGCGCAGGTCATCTACTACGCCAACACCCGCGTTCTCGAACTGCTGCTGGTGGCAAGCTTCTGGTATCTCGTCGTGGTGTCCGTTCTGTCCGTCATCCAGCAGCGCATCGAGCGCTATTACGGGCGCGGATCGAAATCTATCAGAGCATCGATGTGAGGTTGGACATGACGAAAGATATTCTGGTCAAGGCAATCGACGTCACCAAGAGCTTCGATGCGTTCAAGGCGCTCGACAAGGTGAGCCTCGAAGTCCGGCGCGGCGAAGTCGCCTGCATCGTCGGACCCTCCGGTTCCGGCAAGAGCACGTTCCTGCGCTGCATCAACCTTCTGGAGCGGATGGACGAGGGTGCGATCTGGGTCAATGACGAGCTGATGGGCTATCGCCGCGAAGGCGACAACCTGCATGAACTGGCGGACAAGGAAATATCCCGCCAGCGTCGCCGCATCGGCATGGTGTTCCAGCGCTTCAACCTGTTTCCGCATCAGACGGCTGTCGAAAACGTCATGGAAGGACCGGTCCAGGTTCTCGGCCAGCCGGTCGCCAAGGCGCGCGAGGATGCGCTTGCGCTTCTCGCCCGCGTCGGCCTGTCCGACAAGGCGAACCATTACCCTTCCGAACTTTCCGGCGGCCAGCAGCAGCGCGTCGCGATCGCCCGTGCCATGGGCATGCAGCCCGACCTCATCCTGTTCGACGAGCCGACGTCGGCGCTCGATCCGGAACTCGTGTCTGAAGTGCTCGATGTGATGAAGGATCTGGCAGCGTCCGGCATGACCATGATCGTCGTCACCCATGAAATGGGGTTTGCACGCAACGTTGCCAACACCGTCACGTTCATGGAAGCGGGCAAGGTCGTGGAAACGGGACCCGCTTCGGAAGTTTTGTCGGCGCCGAAAAGCGCGCGCACCGCGGAATTCATCCGGGCGGTCCATAACTGACCGCCTTCACGTTCAACCAGTCGACAAAAAACAAGAGAACAGGGGATATCATGACCAAGACATTCGCAATCGTCGCCCTCGCAGCCGTTGCTGCCGCCAACTCGGTTTCAGCTCAGGCTCTGCCGGAGCGTATCAAGACCGCCGGCAAGATCGTCGTTGCCAACACGCCGAACTATCCGCCGATGGAATACAAGGACCCGGCCACCAACACGCTGATGGGCCTCGATATCGATCTTGGTCTGGCGCTTGCCAAGCAGCTCGGCGTGACTGTTGAGTGGTCGGATATCGGCTTTGAACAGATGGTCCCGTCGGTTGCCACCGGCCGCGTCGACATCATCCATTCGGGCATGAGCGATCTGCCGAAGCGCCGCGACGCTCTCGATTTCGTCGATTACATGAAGTCCGGCGCCCAGTTCTACACGACGGCGGCCCGCAAGGATGAACTGAAGTCCGAAACCGATCTCTGCGGCAAGAATGTCGGCATGAGCCGCCGCACGTCCTTCCCGGACGAAACGGCGAAGTGGAGCGCGGCCAACTGCGAAGCCAAGGGCCTGCCGGCCGTCAAGGTCGTCGGCACCGAAGGTTCGGCCGATGCCCGCACCCAGCTGAAGCAGGGCCGCGTCGATGCCGCCGTCCAGGGTTCGGAAACCGTTCCCTACCTGATGACGCTCGAGAAGGGTGCGTATGTTTCGATCGGCGCGCCGTTCACTGCCATCTACCAGGGCATCGGTTTCTCCAAGAAGGACACCGAACTGCGTGACGCCTATATCGGCGCGATGAAGGCCCTGATGGCCAGCGGCGAATACAAGACGATCCTTGCCAAGTGGAACCTGGAATCGGCTGCCCTCGACGGCATCTACGTCAACAGCGAAGCCCAGAAGTAAGCTTTCACGTTTTGCAAAACGGGTGCCTCCGGCCTGATCTCCTTCAGGCCGGACGGTCGGCGGACCAGTCCGTTTTGCATCGGAAGCCGGGCTATCTGTTCAGCGGTGGCCCGGCTTTGCATTCTTCCCGACCGGAGGTTTTATAATGCCCTTCGACCTTTCTCCCCGTCCGCTCAATCCGGCGCCTGTCACACCCGCCATGGTTTGGCCGAACGGCGCGAAAAGCGCTCTCTTCATCGGCTTCGACGTGGACGCGGAAACCGCCTGGATCGGCAACAATCCTTCCAATGTCGATCGCATGGTTACGACGTCGCATGGCGGCTACGACGCCCGCGTCGGCATTTCGAAAATCGTGTCGCTGATGGATGAATTGTCGCTGCCGGCGACCTTCTTCATTCCCGGCTGGACGGCACTGGCGCATCCCGCCCAGTGCGAAGCGATCCTGAAAGCTGGCCACGAGATCGGCCATCACGGCTATCTCCATAAGCTGCCCGACCGCGACAAGC
The DNA here is from genome assembly GCF_014841925.1 of Rhizobium sp. CFBP 13726. NCBI lineage: Bacteria > Pseudomonadati > Pseudomonadota > Alphaproteobacteria > Hyphomicrobiales > Rhizobiaceae > Rhizobium > Rhizobium sp. CFBP 13726. Next base: position 1,109,796 of record NZ_JACYUU010000002.1, on the reverse strand, counting down.
TGGATGAGGCTTTCGAGGAAATCGATCGCGGCTATGAGGCGTTGCAGCAGGTGCTAGGCGTGCGGCCGATCGGCTACCGCGCACCATCGGGTGAGAATTTCCCGGAACTGCTCGCCTATCTCTCGAAATCCGGCATGCGCTATTCCAGCTCCTTCCGCGACGATATCCTGCCTTACAGGCATGCGGATCATGGCGGCGAGCGCGGTCTGATCGAGATCCCGGTCAACTTCGCCTTCGACGACTGGAATTTCGGCATGACGAGCCGCACCAGTTCACGGCCGATCTTCGGACGCGACGCGGTGCTGCAGCTGTGGATTGACGAATTCGAGGCGACACATGCTTGGGGCGGCGTCACGACGCTGGTCCTCCATCCGCAGGTTTCGGGACGGCCGATGCGCTGGCATCTGCTGCGCGATTTCCTGATCCATGTGCAAAGCAGAACCGATGTCTGGATTGCCACGGGCGCCGAGATATCGCACCATTTCGACGCGCTGGAAGCGGCCCGCGCAGAGCTTTAAGAAAGACCTGGAGAAACCGACATGACGTTCGACACGAAAAAGCTGGAAGAGCTTCGAGCAAAATACGGCGAAGGCCACGGCGGCAGCATCCATGATCCGGAATTTCGCGCCGTCGCCGACCGGATCTTTTCCGCAAGCGGCACGCGCTCGGCCCCCTATGCGGGCGTTCCGACGCTTCTCGATGCGCCGCTCGTCCACATCGATGCGGACAATCCGGATTTCGGCGATCTTCAGGTAGCGCTGATCGGCGTGCCGATGGATCTCGGCGTCACCAACCGTCCGGGCTCCCGCTTTGGGCCGCGGGCACTGCGCACGATCGAGCGCGTCGGTCCCTATAATCACGTGCTGAAGACCGCGCCGACCTTCGAGATGAAGGTGGCCGATATCGGCGACGTGCCGTTTCGCAGCCGCTACCGGCTGGAGATGAGCCATGACGATATCGAGGCGCATTTCAACAAGGTGATCGATGCGGGCGTGATCCCGTTGTCGGTCGGCGGCGATCATTCGATCACGCATCCGATCCTCAAGGCGGTCGGCCGCGACCGTCCGGTCGGGATGATCCATATCGACGCCCATTGCGATACGGGCGGCGCCTACGATCTCACCAAGTTCCACCATGGCGGCCCGTTCCGCAACGCGGTTCTCGACGGCGTGCTTGATCCGACACGGGTGATCCAGATCGGCATTCGCGGTGCGGCCGAATATCTGTGGGAGTTCTCCTTCGAAAGCGGGATGACCGTCATTCATGCCGAAGAGATCGGCACGATGGGCATCGACGCCGTCATCGCCAAGGCGCGCGAGATCGTCGGCGATGGCCCGACCTATCTGTCCTTCGATATCGACAGCCTCGATCCGGCCTATGCGCCGGGCACCGGCACGCCTGAAATCGGCGGGCTCACCAGCCGTCAGGCGCTCGATATCCTGCACGGGCTCAAAGGTCTGAATTTCGTCGGCGGCGACGTCGTCGAAGTGGCGCCGCAATACGATACGACGACCAACACGGCGCATGCGGGCGCGCAGATGCTGTTCGAGATCCTCAGCCTGATCCGCTTCAGCCCTGCACTGAAGGGCTGAGCTCTAAGCCTTCTGACAGTAATGCGCCGTCGGTGCGTTACTGTCAGGCTCGGCTTCGCCTGGCTGCGGCGACACGATCGGCTTGAACAGGCTCCGATCGGGCTTGAGATCAAGAAGTGGCGTGCCATCGAGGCAATCCATGCCGCGCACCAGAAGCACATTGCCCTCTACGCCTTCAAGAACCACGATCGACGTCCCGATCGGGTTCGGCCGGACAGGAGAGCGCAGAGAGAAGGTGCCGTGCACCTTGCCGCTGCTGGCGGGGCTCTGCAGAACCAGATCGCGGCGCGCCTGATGCAGCCAGTAGAGGATTTCCAGCCTCTCGAATGTCTCGACGCCCTTCAGGGCCGCAACCCAGGGCTCGAATATCTCGATCCGGCAGATCGGTCCGGTATGGCTGCCCTGACGCGGCGTTTCGCTGCGTGCGGTCCAGGGGGTCGAAATGCGTCCGATGAAGATCAGCCCCGCATCGTTCGCCTCCGGCGGCGTCACCTGAACCTCGTTCTCGCGGATGCCATTATCCTGCGCCATGTCATTCTCCGATCAACTGGTTCTGCTCCACGTTTCGCGAAGCAACCAGATCTCCCCAGCATGGCCGAAATACTGCTGTTTCGCAAAATATGAAGCTGCGCGGAACAGTTTCCCTGTTTCCGGATTTCTTATTGCGAATAATTTGCAACTACGATCTTTATGTGCGAATGAATTGCAATTGCAACAACGAGAGCACGATCGACGATGGATATCCGATCCCGAATGAATTCCAGCGGCTGGCTCAAAAGCGGCGGTGATGCCTCGCTGATGGATGTTCATCGCTCGATCCCGGTGCGCGGACAGGGATCGAAGCTCCGGCGGGCGTTCGCGTTCTTCGGTCCGGGTTATCTCGTCGCCGTCGGCTACATGGATCCGGGCAACTGGGCGACGTCGCTCGCCGGCGGTTCGCAGTTCGGTTACCTGCTCCTGTCGGTCGCACTCTTGTCGAACATCATGGCGATCGTGCTGCAATCGCTCTGCGCCCGGCTGGCGGTCGCTTCCGGCCGCGATCTCGCCCAGGCCTGTCGCGACGCATTCCCGCGTCCCGTCGCCTACATGCTCTGGCTGTTTGCCGAAATCGCCATCATCGCCACTGATATCGCCGAGGTGATCGGCACCGCGATCGGTCTCAACCTGATCTTCGGCATTCCGCTGGAAATCGGTGTTCTCATCACCGCGCTCGATGTCTTCCTCATTCTCTACCTGCAGAAGCTCGGATTCCGGTTCCTGGAAGCCTTCGTCATCGGTTTGCTGGGCGTCATTACCGCTTGTTTCGCCATCCAGATCGCCATGGCGGACCCGAACTGGGGCGAGGTCATTCGTGGCTTTGCGCCGACCACCGAGATCGTCACCAATCCCAACATGCTCTATCTGGCGCTCGGTATTCTCGGCGCCACCGTCATGCCGCATAACCTCTATCTGCATTCCGGCATCGTCCAGACCCGCAATTACGGAGACAGCGTCGAGGAGAAGCGGGAGGCGATCAAGTTCGCGACGATCGATAGCACCGTCGCCTTGATGTTCGCGCTTCTGATCAACGCATCGATCCTCATTCTGGCGGCCGCCGCTTTTCATGCCAACGGCCATACGGCGGTGGCGGAACTCGGCGATGCGCATAATCTTCTCTCACCTGTTCTCGGCTATGCCATCGCGCCGACACTGTTCGGTATCGCGCTCCTATGCTGCGGCCTGAACTCGACGGTGACGGCGACGCTTGCCGGCCAGATCGTCATGGAAGGGTTCCTGCATATCCGGCTGGCAGCCTGGGTGCGCCGGCTGATCACCCGCGGCATCGCCATCATTCCGGCGGCAGCGGTCACCATCCTTTACGGCGATGGCGGCACGGCGGAGCTTCTGATCCTGACGCAGGTCGTGCTCAGCCTGCAACTGTCCTTCGCAGTCTTCCCGCTGGTGATGTTCACGTCCGACAAGCGCAAGATGGGCGTGTTCGTTGCACCTCTCTGGCTGCGTGCCTTTGCCTGGCTGATCGCCATCGTCATCGGCGCCCTCAACATCAAGCTGCTGGTGGATTTCGTCCTGTAACCGGAAAAGGCATCGAGCCCAGGATGTGTTCGGCCGTGCGAGCGATCGTCTCGGCTGCCGCTCCCTTTTTCCACGCAAGCGACAGATGCATGTCGTAGGCCTCGGGAAGCGCGATCGCCGCCATCCGCTCGTCCGGCTGTGGAATGGCCCAGAGCGGCAGAAGCGCGATATAGCCGTGATCGCTGACGAGGTTGGCGATGACGGGAATGGAATCGATTTCGACGAAGGACAGTCCCGCCCGTTCGTCCGGGGTCAGGATGTCCTCGGTCAGCAACCCGAATTTCTGCCGCAACCCGCTCTTGAGGCTCGGCAGCGCTATCGGATGACGCAGGAGCAGTTGCCGCAGATCGCCGCGGTGGTCGGCGATCACATCAGCGGCTCCAACCATGGCAAGTCCGCTCCGCGAAATCACCCGGTGTTCGACGCCGGGCGGCATGTCGAGCGTGTCGACCAGCACGAGATCGTAGGTCCGGTCGGTAATGCCGGACAGCAGCTCCTCGGCATTGGTGCTGGAAATATAGAGCGGCCGTCGCGGCATGTGCTTCGGCCAGTCGGCGGCAAGTTTTGCGAGGATCCGGGCAATCAGGCTTTCGCGTCCAAGCGGCGTCACGGAACCGACGCGGGTCGTCGATGCGGCACGCCGGAAACGGTCGCCGGCATGATCGGAAATCTTCAGCCAGATCGCTTCGAGCTCTTCTCCGAGAGCGATCACCCGTTGCCCGCTCGCATTGGGAACGGCGCCGGCGGCCGCCCGGTCGAGAAGGGGAAGGCCGAGATCGCGCTCCAGACTGCGGATCTGCCGCGTCAGCTGCGGCTGGCCGATGCCGATCTCCTGCGCCGCCCGCCTTATGCTGCTGCTGCGGCCGACCACGAGGAAACGCTGCAGCGCCAGAAGCGGTACGGAAAGCCGGGCTCCGTCTTCGGGCGAGCCGTCTTTGTCGCCGAGACCCGAGAGCTCGCCGACCAGCATGGCAGCTCGCTGCAGATCGCGGCCGATCCGCACGCCCTCAAGCGTCGGCTGGATGCGGTTGCCGGATGTCGTCGTCAGCGGTGTGGCGATATGAAACTGCAACCGTGCCAGCGCGGCAGAGACGCTGGAGACCGGTCGGTCCAGCACCTTCGCCGTTTCGCGGATGCCGCCCAAGGCGAGCACATGATGGGCGATCAGCAGCGAGGCAAGGTCCATGACGGCTTCCGGGTGAGCATATAAGAGGATGACAGCAATGATATCGTGCGTTCACGATATGGGATATCCCTCTGCCGATCAAATTCTCCTAGTCTGCCCCCAAGCGGTTCCGATCGAACGCGCGCCCCAAGGCTAAAGGGCTCAAGGCTTCAAGGCTTCAAGGAGACAGGCCGATGTCGGATTTCGATCTTGTTCTGAAAGGCACGCTGGTCCTTGCCGACCGCATCGTTCCCGAAGGTTATGTGGCGGTCCGCGACGGGCTGGTTGCGTCAGTCGGTCAGGGCCAGATGCCGTCCGCGCGCGAAAGCCACGATCTCGGCGCGTCGCTGATCCTTCCGGGTGCCGTCGATGCGCAGGTGCATTCGCTTTCGCAGAAGAACCAGGAGGATTTCATCTGGTCGACCCGCTCGGCTGCTGCCGGCGGCGTCACCACCATCGTCGACATGCCCTATGACGAGGGCAATCTGGTCTGCTCGGCGGATGCCGTGCGAAGCAAGGCCGCTCATGCGGAAAGCCAAGCGCGGGTCGATTTCGCGCTCTATGGCACCGTCGATCCGCAGGAGGGCGCGGTGCGCATCCGCGAACAGGTTGAAGCCGGTGTCGCGGCCTTCAAGTTCTCCACCTTCGGGACAGACCCGAAGCGTTTTCCGCGCATCTTCGCGCCGCTGATGGCCGAGTGCTTTGCCGCGATCGCGCCAACCGGCCTGACGGCCGGCGTCCACAACGAGAATGATGAATATGTGCGCTGGGCGATGGCTGAGGTGAAGGCATCCGGCATCACCGATTACCGTGCCCACGAGATGTCGCGTCCGCCGCTGACCGAGCTTCTGGCGATGACCGAGATCTACGAGATCGGTGCGGCCACCGGCTGTCCGGCCCATGTGGTGCACTGCTCGCTCGGTCGCGGTTACGAGATCGCCGCCGGCTACCGCGCGCAAGGGCATCGCGCCACGGTCGAATGCCTGATCCATTACCTGACGCTTGACCAGGAAACCGATGCGAGAAGGCTCGGCGGCAAGTCGAAATGCAATCCGCCGATCCGGCCGCGGGCGGAGGTGGAAAAGCTCTGGCGGCATCTGGCGGCCGGCAATGTCACGCTTCTCTCCACCGATCACGTCAGCTGGTCGCTCGACCGCAAGACCAATCCGGACATGCTCGCCAACGCCTCCGGCCTGCCGGGTCTCGAAGCGATGGTGCCACTGTTTATCAAGGGCGCGCTGGAACGCGGCGTGTCGCTCACCTGGGCCGCGAAGCTGATGGCGCTCAATCCCGCCCGGCATTTCCGCATCGATCACGTCAAGGGCGCGCTTGAGGTCGGCAAGCATGCGGATATCGCGGTGCTGACGGCGGAAGAGCATGTGTTCGACGCGTCGAAGACCGGCAACAACGTCGTCGGATGGTCGCCCTATGACGGAATGACCTTGCCCTACAAGGTGGCCGGAACCTATCTTCGCGGCACACTCGCCTATGACGGATCGAAGGTGCTGGCGCAGCCCGGCACCGGCCGGTTCGTGCGTCCCCCGGCCAACCTTTCACTTCAGGATTTTTGATCGCATGACCTCCAATCTCGCCGTCAACGCCGACCGGATCGCTGCCGATATCGAAGCGCTGGCTGCTATCACCGAACCGGACAGGCCCTGGACGCGCCGGGCCTTCACGCCGATGTTTCTCAAAGGCCGCGCCTATGTCGAGAGGATCTTTCGCGAGGCCGGGCTCGAAACTGAGATCGATGCCGCCGGCAACCTGACCGGGCGCCGCAAGGGAACGGTGGAGGGCAAGGGCAAGATCATGCTCGGCTCGCATACGGATACAGTGCCGAACGGCGGCCGGTTCGATGGCATTGCCGGGGTCATCGCGGGTCTCGAAGTGGCGCGCTCGCTCAAGGATGCCGGCATCGCGCTCGAACACGATCTGGAAATCGTCGATTTTCTCGCCGAGGAAGTTTCGATCTTCGGCGTGTCCTGCATCGGCAGCCGCGGCATGACCGGCGTTCGCCCGCCGGAATGGCTGGAGCGCAGCACCGATGGCGTCACGCTCGCAGACGGCATCCGTCAGGTCGGCGGCGATCCGGACGTGATCTTCAAGCGCAACGATATCAAGGCTTTCCTAGAATTGCATATCGAGCAGGGCACGGTGCTGGAGCGCGAAAACGTCGATATCGGCATCGTCGGCGCCATTACCGGCATCTCCCGGTTCGAGATCCTGGCGGAAGGCCGCGCCGATCACGCGGGCACCACGCCGATGAATGCCCGCTATGATGCGCTGGGGGCCGCATCGATCATCGTGCTCGGTATCGAGGAGATCGCGCGGGAGCTTGCGTCGGGCAAAAGCTATTTCGCCGGCACGGTCGGCGAGTTCTCGATGGAGCCGAACGCCGCCAATGTCATCCCCTCGCATGTCCGCATGCTGATCGATGCGCGCGCCGTCGATGACGCGGTGATGGATGAATTCGTCGCTTCCGTCACCGTGCTTTGTGGACAGACGGCCTCGGAGCGCAGCGTGACGATCGCCGAGCCGCGGCGGGTGTCGCATGCGGCTCCGACGCCGATGTCTGAGATGGTCACCGGCGTGCTTGCCGAAAGTGCGCAGCGGATCGGCGCGACCAGCCGGCCGATGGTGTCGGGCGCCGGTCACGATGCGGCCTTCCTCTCCAAGGTGGCGCCGGCGGCGATGATCTTTATCGCCAGCAAGGATGGCCGCAGCCACGCGGCGGAAGAATGGTCCGACAACGACGATATCGCGCTCGGCGCTGCCGTTCTCTTTGAAGCGGTGCTGGAACTGGACAAACGATAAAGGGAGCCCGGGATGGGTCGCATACTGACGGAGAAGGATGTCGAGGCGGCGGTGCGCGGCGGCTCGGTCTATGCGGCCGGCGGCGGCGGCTGGTCGGATCACGGCCGCATGCTCGGCTATGCCGCCGTCTCGGTTGGCAGGCCCGAACTCGTGTCCATCGACGAACTTTCCGACGACGACTGGGTGGCGACGGCTGCCGCGATCGGCGCACCGGCCTCGACCACCGCCTGGGAAATGCAGGGCATCGACTACGTCAAGGCGGTGCAGCTGCTGCAGGATGCGCTGGGCGAAAAGGTTACCGCGCTGATGATCGGCCAGAACGGCAAATCCTCGACGCTCAACGGCTGGCTGCCATCGGCCATCCTCGGCACCAAGGTGCTCGATGCTGTCGGCGACGTGCGCGCCCATCCGACCGGCGACATGGGCTCGATCGGCATGGCAAATGCGCCGCAGCAGATGATCCAGACCGCAGTCGGCGGCAACCGGGCGGAAAACCGCTATATTGAACTCGTCGTGCGCGGCGCCACCGCCAAGGTCTCGCCGATCCTGCGCACCGCGTCCGACATGTCCGGCGGCTTCATCGCCTCGTGCCGCAATCCGTTGCGGGCCTCCTATGTGCGCAACAATGCAGCGCTCGGCGGCATCAGCCTTGCTTTGACGCTTGGCGAGGCGATCATAGAGGCCGATGCCAAGGGTGGATCCGCCGTCATCGACGCGATCGTCAGGACGACCGGCGGCACGATCCTGGCAGAGGCCGAGGTAACGGCCAAATCGGTGGTCTATACGAAGGAAGCCTTCGATGTCGGCACGATCACGCTTGGGTCAGGCGACGGGGCGATCACGCTGCATGTCATGAACGAATACATGGCGGTGGACGATGCCGGCGGCAACCGGCTCGCAACCTTCCCGGACATCATCGCGACGCTGTCGCCGCAGGGCGAACCGATGAGCGTCGGTCAGCTGCAGGTCGGTATGCCGGTGTTTCTGCTCCATGTGCCGAAGACACTCATTCCGCTGTCCTCCAGCGTCAAGGACCCATCGGTCTACCCGATCTGCGAGGCGGCGCTGGGGATTAGCATTGCGGATTATGCGCTGGGATAGGGTAGAAAAGTCCCCGCCCCAAACCCCTCCCCACAAGGGGGAGGGGCTTAACCTGCCGCACCGTCACAGCCTTTTGGGGACACGACAGTGCCGCAGGTTTTCTCCCCCCTTGTGGGGGAGATGGCCGGCAGGCCAGAGGGGGCCTGGCTGCCCCTCACCCTAACCCTCTCCCCGCGAGCAGGGAGAGGCGACGTGCCTCGATTGGGGCAGGGAGAGTACCGCTGGTTTTCTCCCCCCTTGTGGGGGAGATGGCCGGCAGGCCAGAGGGGGTCTTTCTTGGCCCGGCACTACATTGGGTGAGGCAATCCTCACGAGACAGGAGATCACGCCATGCCCAAGCCCAATCCGCGCCATCCGAAATTCCCGATCCCCGGCGGCCCCGAGCTTCGCGCCACGGGCTGGCGGCAGGAGGCGTTGTTGCGGTTGCTCGAAAACGTGCTCTCAGTCGGCGAGGATCCGGACAATCTGATCGTCTATGCGGCGCTCGGCAAGGCGGCGCGCAACTGGGCGGCGCATGAGGCGATCGTTAGAGCACTGAAGACGATGGACGAGGATCAGACGCTGATCATCCAGTCCGGCAAGCCGGTCGGGTTGCTCAAGACCCATGACAAGGCGCCGCTCGTCATCATGGCCAATTGCAACATCGTGGGGCAGTGGGCGAAGGCCGAGTATTTCTACGCGCTGCAGGAAAAGGGTCTGATCTGCTGGGGCGGGCTGACGGCCGGAGCGTGGCAGTATATCGGCAGCCAGGGCGTCATTCAGGGCACCTACGAGATCTTCATGCGGATTGCCGAGAAGCGCTTCGGCGGCACGCTTGCCGGTCGCTTCATCCTGACCGCCGGCCTCGGCGGCATGGGCGGCGCGCAACCGCTTGCCGGTCGCATGGCGGGCGCTGCGATCCTGGTGGTCGATATCGATCCGGAGCGGGTCGCCAAACGCCGTGAGATCGGGTTTCTCGATGAGGTCGCGCCGGATCTCGATACGGCGCTTGCGATGATCGATGCGGCGGTAGCCGACAAACGTGCCGTCTCGATCGGCCTCGTCGGCAATGCCGCCGACATCTACCCGCAGATCGTCAAACGCGGCATCGTGCCCGATATCGTCTCCGACCAGACCTCGGCGCATGATCTCGTCTATGGCTATGTCCCCAAGGGGATGAGCCTTGAGGAAGTCCGCCGGCTTCGCAAGGAGGGCCAGGGCCAGCTGATGGCGGCAAGCCGCGCCTCGATCGCCGATCATGTCCGCGCCATGCTGAGCCTGCAGGAAAAGGGTGCGGAAGTGTTCGACAACGGCAACCTGATCCGCACCCAGGCGCGCGAAGGCGGCGTTGCCAACGCCTTCGACATTCCGATCTTTACCGAAGCCTATCTGCGGCCGCTCTTCTGCAAGGCGATCGGGCCGTTCCGCTGGATGGCGCTGTCGGGCGAGGAAAGCGATATCGCCCGCATCGACGATCTCGTGCTCGAGCTTTTCCCGGATAATTTCATCGTCACCAACTGGATCCGGCTGGCGCGCGAAAACGTGCCCTTCGAAGGCTTGCCAGCACGCATCGCCTGGCTCGGGCATGGCGAACGCACCAAGCTCGCGTTGGCCGTGAACGCGCTGGTCGCAAGCGGCGAACTTGCCGGGCCGATTGCCTTTTCGCGCGACCATCTCGATGCAGGCGCCATGGCGCATCCCAATATCATGACCGAGAACATGAAGGACGGATCGGACGCGATCGCCGACTGGCCGCTGATCAACGCGATGACGATGTGCGCGTCGATGGCCGATCTCGTCGTCATCCATTCGGGCGGTGGTGGCTATGCGGGTTACATGACATCTGCCGGTGTCACGATCATTGCCGACGGCACGGAAAAAGCCGCCGAACGGCTTGAACATTCGATCACCAACGACACCTCGCTCGGCATTATCCGCTATGCGGATGCCGGCTATGACGAGGCGATCGAGGCTGCCGAAACGGCGGGGCTGAAATTGACCTAGAAGGGGTCTTCGTTAAAGCTTTGGAGGGGTGCGTTAACCTTTTGTTAACCACCCCGGCGCTACATCTAACGTCAACGATTTGTTTACGTAGATGACCAAAGTGCTAACAGACGCTCGCTCAATCCGTATCAAGGGCCGCTCGTTTTTGGCGGTCGTCTTGTCCCCCGATCTGCCGCTCGACAACTGGCTCGCGCGCCTTGACGATCTGGCTGCCCGCTCGGCCGGCTTCTTTCTCGACCGGCCGGTCGTGCTCGATATTTCCGAGGTTTCGATCGACAAGATCGAGCTGAAGGACCTGCTCGAACAACTGGCCGAACGCAATGTCCGGATCATGGGTATCGAAGGCGCTCGCCCGTCGATGCTTGGCCCCGGCATGCCGCCGGCGATGCGGGGCGGCAAGGCTGCATCCGATTTCGAAGTCCCGGAAAAGTCCGAGGATAAGTCGGCTCAAGAAAGCTCCGGACAAGTTGGCGTTGCTACCAAGCAAGGTGCCAAGCAGCCGGAAACGGATACCGACAGTCAGCTCCGCAACGAGCCGATCAAGGTTGCCGAGGTCCGGCCGGTCATCCAGTCGCTGGTGATCAACGAGCCGGTTCGCTCCGGTCAGTCGGTCATCTTCGCGGAAGGTGACGTGACCGTTATCGGTTCGGTTGCCTCCGGTGCCGAAGTGATTGCCGGCGGTTCGGTGCATGTCTACGGCGCAATACGCGGCCGAGTCATGGCTGGATCATTGGGGAATGCAACGGCTCGGATCTTTTGCCGCAAGCTCGAGGCCGAACTGGTCGCGATCGACGGCATCTACAAGATGGCCGAGGACATGGACGCAAGCCTTCGCGGGCAGCCGGTCCAGCTCTGGCTCGACGGCGACATCATAATGGCAGAAACGCTCAGTTAAGAAATGAAAAAAAGCAAATGATAACGGGCCGGCAGGACACAGGAGAGATTGGTATGGGGAAAGTCATAGTTGTGACTTCGGGCAAGGGAGGGGTCGGCAAGACGACCTCGACCGCGGCCCTCGGCGCGGCGCTCGCCAGCCGCGGCGAAAAGGTCGTCGTCGTCGATTTCGATGTCGGGTTGCGTAACCTCGACCTCGTCATGGGTGCCGAGCGCCGGGTCGTCTACGACCTCGTCAACGTCATCCAGGGTGATGCCAAGCTTCCGCAGGCCCTGATCCGCGACAAGCGCCTCGACAACCTGTTCCTGCTGCCCGCCTCGCAGACACGCGACAAGGATGCCCTGACATCCGAAGGTGTCGAGCGCGTGATGGCCGATCTTAAGCGCTACTTCGACTGGATCATCTGCGACAGCCCTGCCGGCATCGAGCGCGGTGCAACGCTTGCCATGCGCCATGCGGATATGGCCGTCGTGGTCACCAATCCGGAAGTCTCTTCGGTGCGCGACAGCGACCGCATCATCGGTCTTCTCGATTCCAAGACGCTCAAGGCCGAAAATGGCGAGCGGATGGAAAAGTATCTTTTGCTGACCCGCTACGACGTCAACCGTGCCGAGCGTGGCGACATGCTGAAGGTGGACGACGTTCTGGAAATCCTGTCGATCCCGCTGATCGGCATCATTCCGGAAAGCATGGATGTGCTGCGTGCCTCCAACATCGGTGCACCGGTGACGCTGGCCGACGCCAAGAGCGCTCCGGCCCAGGCTTATTTCGATGCCGCGCGGCGTCTCGCCGGCGAGGTCCTGCCAATGACCATCCCGGGCGAAAAGCGCGGTCTCTTCGGCAAGATCTTCGGAAGGAAGGCCGCATGAACATGTTCCGCCTTTTCAACAGGCCGAAATCGGCGCCCGCGGCCCGCGAGCGTCTCCAGGTACTGCTTGCTCATGAACGCATGGTTGTCGGCACCGATCTGGTCGCCGTGCTGCGCGAGGAAATTCTGGCCGTCATCGCCAAACACGTCCAGCTGGACGCCGACCGCGTAACGGTAAAGATGGATCGCGACGAACATTGCACTATCCTGGAGATCGACGTCGAGATCCCGCTCAATGCGAGCGCCCAGGCCGCAGCCTGAACGACCTAACGAGTTAGCCTCCCAAGGCTGGTTTGAAAGGCGGGTATGTCCGGCGGGACATGCCCGCCTTTTGCGTCGTCCCAGCGGACTTCCAGATGGCCGCCGAGCGCCCGGACGCCCTTGTCGATGGCTTTGAAATCCGGGTAGCGGCTCTTGTATCCGCGGGTCTGGAAATACTGGCCGGTGCCGGCCTCTTCATCCATATCGCGCATGATCCACCGGATCGCGTAGCAGCGGCTTCGCAGCTGATCGAGCGCCGGAATGCCTGTCAGCTTGTAGGGCTTCCGGCTGCGGCGAAAACCGTAATAGCGGGCCGCCGCCTGGATCCGGTCCCAGCTGACGCCCGGAAACGCGTCGCAGATCTCTTTCCGGTCTGCGTCGGGATAGAGCCTGCGCAATTTCTGCCGGGCCGACCATCCCCAGGCCTGCCGGCGTGGTGCAAGACCCAGTCTCTGGCAGCGTGTCTGTATGGCCTTTTTCGACCGGGCATGCAGAACCTGGCTTATGGCAAAGTAATCGGGATGAAAGATCCGGCAGATCAGGTCTTCCTCATCCGTCCAGAGCTTGTGTCCGCTGACGGTGAAGCCCGAACGCAGTATCTTCAGTCGTGTCCGCTCGGTGAGAGCTAAGTCTTTCGCAAGCTGCGCCAGGTCCATCGCAGGGTCCTCTGACGCTGGCGGCTATGGCTTCTTGACGTTCAGCGCCCGGAATGAGTTGAACGTTCCTCCCTTGTCGGTGAACAGGTCCACAAGCGGCTTCGGCAGACCGTTCAGCTCCCGCAGCTTGAGCGCGAGGAAGGCAAATTCCAGCTTGAGGCGATCGATTTCCTGCGCCCGGGCATCGAGAATGCGTGCCTCGATCTCAGCTTTCTGGCGAAGAAGATCATCCAGTACGGACATGACAACGCTCCAAAATATGACGTTTGAATCTGGCTTTCTTGAAAAATTGCATGCGGGAAAAACCGTGTGCGGTCACACGTTCGGACAAGCTGTCACGGAAATTCGATTTTGCCAATCGCCGTCGCCATTTCCAACGTCACCCGATTCTGATGTCGCTATGCTGGCGCGTGTTTACAGAGGTGCTATACAGGCCAATGATTTAGGTAGGCGTCTCGGGCAGTCGCAAATGCGAGACGTCACGATCGCGGCCAATGACCATGCCTTCGGAGTGCCAGATGAATTTCCATTCGCCCTATAGCCACGGCTTCATTCGCGCGGCCGCCTGCACGCCCGTCTGCGAACTCGGCGACCCGGACTTCAACGCGCGTGCGACGCTCGACCTCGCCCGTGAAGGTCACGCGCGCAGCGTTGCGCTGATGGTGTTTCCGGAGCTTGGCATTTCCGGCTATTCGATCGACGATCTGCTCGGCCAGGACGTTCTACTCGATGCGGTCGAAAGCGCGCTTGCTACGATCGTCGAGGAAAGCAAGGCGCTGCTTCCCGTGCTTCTTGTCGGCGCACCGCTGCGTCACGAAGGACGTCTGTTCAACTGCGCCGTCGTCATCCATGCAGGCCGCATTCTCGGTGTGGTGCCGAAGACCCATATCCCGAATTACCGCGAATTCTACGAGAAGCGCTGGTTCGCATCCGGCCGGAGCGTGCGCGACATGATGATTTCGGTTGCCGGACAATCGGTGCCCTTCGGGATCGATCTGCAGTTTGGCGCTGAAAATATCCGCGATTTCATCTTCCACGTGGAGATCTGCGAAGACGTCTGGCTGCCAGCGCCGCCGAGCGATTTCGGCGCGATGGCCGGTGCTCTGATCCTCACCAACCTGTCGGCCAGTAACATCACCGTCGGCAAGGCGGAGATGCGCAAGCTGCTTTGCGCCACCCAGTCGGCGCGCAACTTTGCCGCCTATCTCTATTCGGCCGCAGGCCCCGGCGAATCCACCACCGATCTCGCCTGGGACGGCCAGGCCTGCATCTACGAACTGGGCGATCTGTTGGGCGAGACCGAGCGGTTTCCGGCCGGCCCGCAGATGTGCGTCGCCGATATCGATGTCGAGCGGCTGCGTCTCGAGAGAATGCGCACCGGCACGTTCAACGATGCCGCAACGCTGCATCTGACGGCAGGCAAGACGTTCCGGCGCGTCCTGTTCGACTTCGAGCGGCCGCAAGAAACGCTTGATCTGGAGCGGGCCATCCAGCGCTATCCGTTCGTGCCAGCAGATCCGAAACGGCTCGACCAGGATTGCTACGAGACCTTCAACATCCAGGTCCAGGGCCTGATGAAGCGGTTGAAATCGACCGGCATCAAGCGGCTCTGCATCGGCATTTCAGGCGGCCTCGATTCGACCCATGCGCTGCTGGTTGCAGCCAAGGCCTATGATCAGCTCGGCTGGCCGCGCACCGATATCCTCGGCTTTACCATGCCGGGCTTTGCGACCGGCGACGACACCAAGTCGAACGCCTGGGCGCTGATGCGCGGCATGGGCATTACGGCCGAAGAGGTGGATATCAGGCCTCTCGCCACCCAGCTCCTGCACGATCTCAAACATCCGTTCAGCGGCGGCGAGCCGGTCTATGACGTGACGTTTGAAAACGTGCAGGCGGGCCTGCGAACCGATTTCCTGTTCCGTGCCGCCAACCAGCGCAACGCGCTTGTGCTTGGCACCGGCGACCTGTCGGAGATCGCGCTCGGCTGGTCGACCTACGGCGTCGGTGACCAGATGAGCCACTACAACGTCAATGCCTCGGTGCCGAAGACGCTCATCCAGCACCTCATCCGCTGGGTCATCGAGGCCGAGAGCTTCGATGACGAAACCAACGCAACGCTGCAGCGCATTCTCAATACGCTGATCTCGCCGGAACTGGTGCCGGCGGGCGCCGACGGGGCCATGCAGAGCACGGAAGACAAGATCGGTCCCTACGATCTGCATGATTTCACGCTCTACTATCTCACCCGCTTCGGCCTGAAGCCGTCGAAGATCGCCTATATGGCGCTGCAGGCCTGGAAGGATGCCGGCGCTGGCGCGTGGCCGTCGCATTTCCCGGAGGAGAAGAAGCGGCAGTTCGATCTGCCCGTGATCAAGCGCTGGATGGAGACGTTCCTGTTCCGCTTCTTCACCATCAGCCAGTTCAAGCGCTCTGCATCGCCAAACGGCCCGAAGGTGACGTCGGGCGGATCGCTGTCGCCGCGCGGCGATTGGCGGGCACCGTCGGATGGCAATGGCCGGATCTGGATCAAGGAGCTGAAGGACAACGTGCCGGACGTATGATCTCGGCGGTTCACAACACGCAATTGTCAGGCGGAATCGGGAAACCGATCCACGCTTCAGGGGTTGTTCCTTCCTAGAGGTAACAGGGAAGGAGCTCAATTCATGGAACTCAACCGTCGAACCGTTCTCACCGCAACCGCTTTCACAGCGGCCGCTGCGGTGTTTCCAATTCCCAATATTGCACGGGCCGCCGCGCCGTTTGCACAGCCGAAGCTGCCATTCGGCGAGGGCGATCTGGCACCCGTCATTTCCGCAAAGACCGTGGGCCTGCATTACGGCAAGCATCACAAGGCCTATTTCGACAAGCTGAACACGCTGTCGACCGGCACCAAGTATGCCGACATGGATCTTGAGGCGATCGTTGTGGAATCAGCCAAGTCCGATGCCGATGCGGACAAGAAGATCTTCAACAATGCCGCCCAGGCCTGGAACCATGTGGCCTACTGGGATCAGTTCGTACCCGGTGGCCCGAACCGGCCGCAGGGCGAGGTTGCGACGACGATCAACGAGACGTTCGGCGACTATGATGGCTTTATCAAGCGCGCCGTCGATATCTCGGATACGGTCTTCGGCACAGGCTGGGTGTGGCTCACTCGTGATGACGCTGGCAAGCTGGCACTGATCGGCTATGAGGACGGCAAGAACCCGATTGCTGTCGGACGTCCCGCCTATCTCGGCATCGATATATGGGAACATGCCTATTACGTCGATTACGAGAACCGAAAGCCGGAGCATATCCGCGCCGTCCTCGACAAGCTCGTGAACTGGCGTTCGGTCGAGGAACGCATGGCCGCCTGAGGCTGCGATGTTCCCTTTAGTCAACAGAGAGAGGAGTGCCCATGGCCCAGGATCCATTTGAACCCGTACCCGGCCCAATCCCGCCAACACCCGCTCCGCCGGTCCCTCCGATCGGTGAGCCGGAGCCCGACAGGTTGCCGGATGAAGATCCGGTGCCGAACCCGGATGAAAACGACGATCCGCCGCAATACGCCTGAGTTAGCGGCTCACCACGAAGAACGGACGGCCGGTCAAGGGACCGGCTGTCTTTCTGTCTGCTTCGCCGGAAGGCGCCACAGGCCCGTCCGCTTTCCCCTCACCAGTGCCTGCATCGGCCGCTCCAGCGCCTCATAGGCGAGGACGCCGACCAGCGTGCCGGCGACCACGGCGATCGTGGTTGCCGCGACAGGCGGCAGGGATGCAGACGACAGGATCTTCACGGCGACCGAGACCGCAAACGTATGCCAGATGTAGATTGAGTATGACGCATCGCCGAGATAGGCGAGGGCAGGGATCTTTGGGACCGAGCAGCTCCTTTCAAGGCTGAGCGCGCCGGTCACCAGCATGATCGCAAGCGGTCCACAGGACCACGCATCGAATTCAAGCTTGAAAATCTGGATCGCCGCGAACCCGGCGATCGACAGGCAGATCAGCGCCAGCCCGATCGTGGCCGGCGGGACCGCGCCGCGCTGCCAGAGTTTCGCAAGTGCTGCACCTGCCACGAATTCCAGAATGACCGGGGCCGTGTAGAAGCCAACCGACGGATTTTCGGGCGGCATGACGAGGCCGATTGCGACAAGCGTTCCGAACACCAGCGCCAGCAACGGAAGCCGGGCCGATGGGCGCGCAAACAGGGTGAGCGCAAACACGGCGTAGAAGAAGATCTCGTAGTTCAGCGTCCAGCCCTGCACGAGGACAGGCCACAGTGCGCCCGTGCTGGGCGAGGCAACGGGCAGGAACAGCAGCGAACCCAGCACATGCGGCAGGCTCAGCACGAGGTTTGGAAACGCACCGGCAAGGGCGCCGGCAATCATCAGAAGCGTCGCCGCCCAGTAGATCGGCACGATGCGCAGCAGCCGGTTTTTGAAGAACTTGCCGGGACTTGCCGAGCGGGCGTCGCTGATCGCCATCATGATAAAGCCGCTGACGACGAAGAACACGTCGACACCCGCCGCACCGATGGTGAAGTGCAGGCCGCTTTTCTCGCCGGCATGAAACAGCACCACGGCCAGCGCCGCAAAGGCTCTCAGATACTGGATCGAATAGAGAGTAGGCATTGTCTTCACGTCCTTCGACGCCCGTTCGGGCGTGTCAGCCTGCCGGAATGCCCGGTTCGCCATTTTGCCCGCGCTCGGGCCCCGTGGGTGAATTCGGCATGAAACCGTATTGAGGGCGGTCCGCCTTTGCCTTGACCGGCCTCACCGCCAGCGTCAGACGACCGGCCATGAAGTAGAACAGGAAAGACCCGACCTGGTATGGGTTGAGGATGTCGATCTCCACGAAGGACCGAATCACAAGCAGGGTCGACAGGCCGACAAACAGCAGCGATTCCGGCGTGCGCGAGATGGTCAGCAGCCGTTTCAGATGGCCGGTGAGGCAGGCGATCAGGATGAAGACAAGCAGGCCCGTGCCGATGATTCCAGTCTCCACCATGCTTTCGATATAGGTGTTGTGGAAATGGAAACCGCTGCGGCCGGTGATGAAGAATTCCTGCCAGAGGCGTTCGGCCTCGGAGGCGCCTGGAACCCAATATCCCTGGTAGCCCATGCCGATGATGGGAGACTGTGCAGCGGCGGCAATGCCCTGCTGCCACAGATAGGTGCGGCCCGTCAGGGTCGAGTCCTTGCCGAACACGCCGAGGATCGCATCCATCGCGCCAAACTGCAGCGCACCGACGATGCCGGCAAGCCCGAACACGAGCGCAATCGCAAAGAAGCCGCGTCGGTGCTTCGGCGAAAAGAACATGAACCCCTGCAGGCCGATGCAGAGCGCCACGACACCGGCCGTGGTGATGACAGAGGTCGCAGACTGCGAGGCGAGGAGGCAATAGGCCGACAGAAGCGCGCTGCCGCCGGCACCGATCATCCAGATGCCGCGCATGCGAAACAGCATCACCGCCGCATAGGAGAAGATCACGCCGAGCGACGCGAAGAAACCCAGCTGGTTCTTGGAGGAAAATGCGCCGACGAAGCTGAACGTATTGTCCATCGCGTCCATCAGATAGGTGCCGAACAGGATCGAATAGACGAGCACGATCCCGGTTCCGATCAGGCCGCCGCGCAGCAGCGTCTTGGTGCTGAGCATCCGCATGGCAATCAATGCGCAGACGATATGCGTCAGATACTGGATGGCCGTGCGCAGCGACACGCCAAAGGCTGGCGACCAGAAAGCGGAGATGAAGCAGAAGATGCCGAAGGAGAAGATCCAGAGGAAACGGGAATAGCGGCCCAGCACCCGTCGGTAGTCGGTCACGACCGGGAGGAACCATACACCGTAATAGGCAAGGATCGAGATCTGCCCGAACCTGCTCGAATAGGCGAAGACGAAAAAGGACAGCGCGACAGCGGCAATCCCGTAGATCTCGTTCTTCTCCGGGTCGATCAGGGACGACTTGGCAATCTTCATCCGGTTACCCCTATTGCATCAGCAGTTCGGAGGTCACCTTCACCACGTCGCCCGGCATCAGACGGGCATTCTCGTCGACGGCCACTTCCTTGGGGCCGTCGCCTTCGTCGCGCACGACGGTGTATTTGATCGTCGCGGCTGTCTTGCTCGGGTCGAAGCGCAGCGCCTCGGCAGACTGTGCAACTGCCTCCGAGATCAGTTGGCGGCTGGTGGTCAGCTGCAGGCCGAGCTTTTCAAGTTCCGCTTCGGTATCCTGAAGCTCCTTTGCCCGGTCTGCTTCCCAGTCGTTGCGCAGGTTGATCTCGTCCTGGTTCGCCTGGCTGATATCCTGCTTTGCCTTCAAGGTCGACGTGTCGATGTCGAGCAGGGTCGACTGGATGCTGGCCGTGCGCTCCTCGATGGTCAGGAGGCGGCTGCTGGTAGCCAGACCCTGTTCGGTGAGCCGGGACATCTTGTCCCGGTTTTCCGACACGAGATCGAGCTGGCGCTGTTGCGTCTCTGTCTTTTGCGCGAGCGACTTCACTTCGCTTTCGAGAAGGCTGCGCAGCTCGTTGAGGGCCTGCAGCTGCAGCTCATAGCGGTCGCGGCGCGATTTCATCAGCGATGTCTCGCTGGCAATCAGCTGCGCGGCATTCGGCACGTCTTTCAGCTCCGCCGGGATCGGCAGATCGCGCGATCCGGAAACCTCGGCCACAAGCCGTGCCCGGCGGGCAATCAGGCGGCCGCGCTGGTTGTCGTAGACGGCAACGTCGCCCTGCGCGTTGATGAAGTCCTTGGCAAAGCGCTGACCCGCGTCGGAACGGCGCAAGCCGCCAGCAAGGCTTACCGCCTTCAGCACCGTCAGGTTCGGGGAGTAGGGAAACTCTCCCGGGGTCGTGACGTCGCCTGCGAGATAGACCGGCCGGTACTGGCTGATTTCAACCGAGGCAGAGGGCAGGTTTCGAAGCGCAAACTTGTCGCGCAGCTGCTGGCCGATCAGACCGGCAACTTCGGCGGTCGTCTTTCCGGCTGCGTCGAGATCGCCGATAAACGGAAGCGACAGCGCGCCGGACGGGCCTACCGTGTATTCGCCGCCGACCACGTCCCAGTCGCGCACCGTGCCATCGGCCGGCTGCCATTCGGCCACGCGGATGCGCAGCTTGTCCATGACGCCGAGCTTATAGCCGCCGCTGGCGGGACCGCTTGCGGCAACCGCTGCAGGGGTCTTGGGTGCCGCAGCCTTGCCAGGTGTTGCGGTTTCGGCCTCAGTGGAGGTCTGTTGTGTGGTCTTCGGGGCTTTGTCCTGCGCCAGGACTGGCGCGACTGAACTCAGCAGCAGGGCGCCGGCTGCAAAAAGGAGCGCCGGCGAACCGCTTTTCGAATGATCGTTCTTCAACATCTACGGGTCCTTCAATCGCATTCAAACGCAAATCCGTGGGAGGTCGGCTCGCGCTTGTTTCGACTGTTGAGTTCGTCTGGTGACTTGTTCTTGGTTTTTCTTGCGGCCGGTGACCGACCAGGATTTCTCAGGCTATCAAAAGAAACTCAGATCAATAGCTGCCGCGGGCAAAGCAGACGGCAGGGATGGTCTTTGCAATGATGGCGATGTCGCGAACCAGCGACCAGTTCTGGACGTATTGCGTGTCGAAAGCGATGCGCGTCTCGTAGGACACATCGTTGCGACCGCTGATCTGCCACAGGCCTGTGAGGCCAGGACGGGTGCGAAGGTAATAGACGGCAAACGCGTCATAGACTTTCAGTTCCTCGTCCACGACCGGACGCGGTCCAACCACGCTCATTTCGCCACGCACGATGTTGAGCAACTGCGGCAGCTCGTCGAGAGAGAGCTTGCGCAGGACTTTGCCTACAGACGTCACGCGTGGGTCGTCTTTCAGCTTGCGCGTCAGACGCCATTCTTCCGCGGCATGCGGATTGTCACGCAGATAGTTGCGCAGCAATTCGTCGCCGTCGGTCGCCATGGTCCGGAACTTGAGGCATTTGAAAATGCGTCCGTTATGGCCAATGCGGCTATGGCCATAAAAGGCCGGGCCCTTATCGGTGAGTTTCACCAGGGCCATGAGCATCAGAAATAGCGGGCTGAACAGGATCAGCGCGCAGGCAGCTGCGGTCATATCGAAGCTGCGTTTAGCGAGGCCACCGATCGGGAGGGTACCGAAGGCCTGGTCGGAGTCTACAAACGGCGAACTAGCCGAACGTGTCGCTGACTTCATAGAGGGTAACTCCATTTAGGTTTTGCGATAGTCGGTGATGCCTTTCGGCGGGTCTTTTCGTCGACAATTTGATAATAAGTCTGTGTTCGGAATTTGATGCCAGCCAATTTTTTCCGGGAGCGCTGTCCCGATGCGGGTCGATGTGCGCCGAAATCCGATCAGCACTCCGATTTTTTTACAATCGATTGAATAGCCACCCCAGGTCTACTGTTCTTTTCTGGCAACTATACCCGGAGTTAGAATAATACCCGTGCCATTAGCGTATTGGGGGGCTTCTGCGCAGGGCCAGTCCAGAGCTAAACCTGTGATTGCTTCTTTGAGCAGGGCCAGGAAGTAGCTTGCGTATCAGACCAAAGGCCTACGCATTTCGCACCGCAATACAATGATGCAGCGCAATATGGCTTGGTCGGGCCTCGTTACCTTTGTAACAAAAGTTGAACGCCGGTGACCCCGACTCCGCGACATCCAGCAGCGGAATGTTCCAGACGGCGAGCTTCACGTCCAAATTGTGGCGGAAATGCGATTGGGGGCTGTGGTACCAAGGTAAGAAACCATTCACGCTATTCGCAAGGAACTGCCAAGGCGGGGCAGGGAACCGGCAAACCTTACGAAAGTTTCATTAATACTCGGCATAGCAGATGCTGTATTGCTTGCATCCGACTACTGCCGGTCCTATCGTGACGGTGCAGGGAGGAGCCTGCGTCTAGAAGCCAAGAACTATAAGCTGCTCGGGAGGGCGATCATGTATGCGCCGCGCGTATTTATAAGTATCCTTTGCGTCCTGGTCGTTTTCGCGCTCGCGTCCTTTTTCATCAGCGGGTCCGTCTACACAGCATTTATACACACGCTCCTCTGCGCGGTTATTATCCAGATGGGTTATTTCGTTGGCATCGTTTACCTCGTTCACCGCGAGAAGCTTGCGGGTAGCAGGGGTCGGACAGATACCGCCGTCGCTGCGCGCTCCAGAGAGGTTTCCAACCTTCCGTCCGACGTGACGTCACACCTGCCTGCCCGGGATATCTAGCCGGCGCTCTCAGTCCCATTTCGGTTTTTGTTGCAGTGCTTCCATATGGAGGCCATCTTCCTGCGTTCAGGTCCTCGCACGACGAACGATGGAGACAGTCTCATGGAGAGCGCAACGGCCCACCCCGATGTTCAGACGATTTGCGTCGTCATCGCAGCCAAGAACGCAGCAGACACGATCGCCACCGCCGTCCGGTCCGCGTTGCAGGAAGCGCTTGTCAGCGAAGTCGTCGTGGTCGATGACGGCTCGAGCGACGACACGGCCGGCGCTGCCCGCAGTGTGGATGATGGCAGCGGGCGGCTGCAGATCATCTCGCTGGAGAAGAACCAGGGCCCGTCTGCTGCGAGAAACCGGGCGATCGCCGCTTCCAGTGCGCCGCTGATCGCCATTCTCGATGCGGACGATTTCTTCTTTCCCGGACGGTTCGAGCCAATGCTGGCGCTCGGCGACTGGGACATGCTGGCCGACAACATCGCCTTCATCTCCGATCCTGCCGCCGCAGTGCCGCCCCAAAAGTTCGAATCGAGGGCGCGGACGATCTCGCTCATCGAATTCGTCGAGGGCAATATTTCCGAGCGCGGAAAGCCGCGCGGCGAGACAGGGTTTCTGAAGCCGATCATTCGTCGCTCGTTCCTCGATGCCCATCGTCTTCGGTACGACGAGGGCCTGAGGCTTGGCGAGGATTACGATCTCTATCTGCGGGCTCTGGCCAAGGGTGCGCGCTACAAGGTGATCGAGCATTGCGGCTACGGCGCCGTCGTCAGGGCCGATTCGCTCAGCAGCCGCCACCGGACCCATGATCTGAAAACGCTATTCGAAGCGGATGAGGCGATCCTGTCGGATCCGCTTCTGCCGACGCAGGCAAGGGCGGTAATTACCCGTCACCGCGACCACATCCGGGAACGCTACGAGCATCGCGCCTTCCTTGATACCAAGTCTAATTCGGGGATTGTCGCAGCCGCTAGCTACATGTTCGGCCGGCCGCAGTTCCTGCCCTATGTCGCGCAGGCGATCCTGCTGGACAAGATGGAGGCAAGACGTGGCGGACCGGTTCCGGTCGCCACGCCGCATGCTATGCGCTATCTGCTTGCCGGGGTTCCGGCCGCAGCGGACCCTGCCGCCGTTCAGAAGTAGTCGCGGCGGATCTCGTCCAGAACAGCGCGAAAACGCTGCTTCTTGTCTTGGAGCATCCCATCCGGGCTGAGCTGTGGCTCGGTCCGGCTGGCCTGCCAGAGCGCCAGGATCGACGGTGCCGCAAGGACCTGCTTCGCCATGCCGCGAAGGCCTGACTGAGCAGGAGCTGTCGGCGCAGACGTCCGCGTCATCACCGACGCATCCGCGCTTGTAGGTTCGTGATGGGCCGGCTGCTGCTGGCCGCCGCCGCCGTCGAAGCTCATTCCCCAGAACTTGGTTTTCTTGGCGACCGCCTCGGCGCGCGTTGAAACCGGCACGAAGTGCGGGTTATAGGTCGCACCGACGGACTGCGCCCAGTCGTTCCACTTGAAATTGTTGATGGATCTGGATGTGCTGACCGCAATCCAGGGCACCCGGAATGCATCGGCCAGGATCGCGCCATGCATGGATTCGGCAACGATCATCTCGGACTGGGCAATCGCCCGGATGACCGATTTCGCCTCGCCGCGCGGGTCGAGCCAAGTCAGTCCGGCGGGCTCGCAGACCGATTGCCACATACCGAATTCCGCCGATTCCCAATGGGGAACGAAGGTCTTCTTGTGGATCTTTGGCAGGTTCTGGAATTCCGGCATGTCCGGGATGAGGGCCGCGGGGTCAGTGATCCCTCTGTCGAGGGGAAGACCGAGCTTCGCCGCCGTCAATGGTCCGCGCACGCAGCGCACGTCCCATTCGGGATCATTGATATCGGGTGCCTCGCCATAGCCATAGCCGCTGCCGATCACCAGTTTCTTCTGCCCGGGCGGAAGCAGGACGGGGTTGAGAACGGTACCGACGCCGACCAGCATCGTATCGGCGTGGACGTCGCGAAAGCCCGGAAGAAGATAATCCCAGAGCCACAGATTGAGGTCGTCGCCGAAATTGCCGTGGTGGGATGCCCAGTAATAAGGTTGCATGCAAGCCTCCTGATGGGAGTGAAGTCTTTGTAAAGAATGCGAAGTTTACGTCGCCGAGCGCTCGCGCGCACCCATGCCGAGTTTTCCCGCGCCCAGTTCGAAGGCCGCGCGGATGAGTGCCGGATCGCGCATCACCCACTTGGCCAGAAGGCCGAATTCCGGGCTCTGGCGCCGCTTCATCCGCCCGGCCTGGCCCCACAGGGCCTGCCGTCTTGCGGTGTTCTTGTAGCCTGCAATCGACGCGACGTCGCCCGGCCTGTTGCTGAAACGCTGTTCCAGCGTATCGAGCGCGACCCAGGTGTTGAACTGCTGGCGCAGGAATTCCGGCGACTGGTTGTCGATCGAATGGAAAATGTTGATACCCATGCCGCGCGCAGCGCCCGGCTCGTCGCACAGGATCGTCCGTTTCGATTTCAGGATGCAGTCGCAGAAGAACAGCACGTCTTCGGCGGCCAGCCTCAATTCGGGCTCGAAGCGGACAGCCTCGAAGACCGGACGGGACATCACCATGCAGGTGAGATGCAGAAAGCTCCAGTTGCGCAGCATGACGCTTGCCAGGTCCTGAAGCTCGATGATGAGCGGCTTTTCCGATAGCCGCGTGCCGCCTTCGGTCTTTTCCAGCTGCGCCATGCCGAAGTGGTAATAGAACTCTTCGCTCGCCTGCATCGAGGCCCAGTAGCACTCGGCGCCGAAGCGGCTCATACTCTCGAATGCGTTGGTGAGATGATCCGGAAGCCACACGTCGTCGCTGTCGAGAAGCGCCACAAAACGCGTTTCGGCGGGCACCGCGTCCAGCCCGGTATTGCGCGCCGCCCCCGGCCCGCCATTCTTTTGTTCGATGATTCGGATGCGCTCGAGCCAGGTCGGATCGGCGTCCCGAAGTTCGATTTTTGCGTTATGGGGTGACTCGTCGTCCACGACGATGATATCAAAATCCACGAAGCTCTGGCTGAAAACAGATTGCAGGGCCCGGGTAAGGATACCCGGTTCCCGTTGATAAAATGGAATAATTACGGTGAATGTCGCCATGTTTCTGCCCCTGCTTTTTTCAAGAATTGCAAACCGCTAGCCGCCTGGACGGCTTGGATTGCGGCTTCACGCTGGCTCTCAATCAGTATCCAACAATAGGAATTCGAAGATGGCTCCAACCCAAGGCGTGAAGACGATCACGACAAATGTCGGTTGGAGTGTGCTGTCAAAGACCGCCACATTCGGGCTGAAATTTGTCACTGTACCGATATTGGCAAGACTGTTGACCCCGGAAGATTTCGGAACGGTGGCTGTCGCACTCACCGTTGTACAGTTTTTGGCGATGATCGGTGGTGCTGGTTTGACGTCGGCGCTGATCGTCGATCGGGACAGTGGCATGGATACGGTGCACACCGTTTTCTGGGCCAATCTCGCGATGTCTTTGATCATGTCGGTGATCCTTTTCCTCGGTGCAAACGGCATCGGCAGCTGGATGGGTGCGGCCCAGAGCGCCGATCTCCTGCGTATCATGGCCTTTCTCATTCCGCTGCAGCTGACGGCCGATGTCGCCTATTCGCTGCTCGCCCGCGAGATGAATTTCAGCAAGGACGCGATCCTCAGCACCGTATCGGAAACCACGGCGGCGCTGGTCGCCCTGGCGCTCGCCTTCATGGGGTTCGGCATCTGGGCGCTGGTCGTGCAGCTGTTTTCCTCGGCGGTGATCCGGC
This sequence comes from Rhizobium sp. CFBP 13726, assembly GCF_014841925.1. NCBI lineage: Bacteria > Pseudomonadati > Pseudomonadota > Alphaproteobacteria > Hyphomicrobiales > Rhizobiaceae > Rhizobium > Rhizobium sp. CFBP 13726. The sequence continues at coordinate 1,083,404 of NZ_JACYUU010000002.1, read as the reverse complement.
TTGTCGGCCTCTACTCGATCACGCGCTACGTGCCGCGTTTTGTCATCAAGCCGGATCGCATGGGGCCGCTGGTGCGCTATTCTTCAGGGCTGATGGGGTCCGAGATCGCCAATTTCGTGACTTTCCAGGCGCCAATGGTGGTGATCGCGCGAATGCTGACGCTTGCCGATGCGGGTGCCTATTCGGCCGCCAACCGGTTTGCCAGCATTCCGAATCAGGTCGTGCTGTCGGCGGTAATGGGCGTGCTGTTCCCCGCCTTTAGCCTGATGGGCGACGACCGCAAGCGCCGCACCGACGCCCTGATGCTGTCCACTCAGGTAATGACGGTGGTGCTGGCGCCAGCCATGTTCGGGCTGTGGGCGGTGGCGGAACCGGCCATGCTGGTGCTGTTCGGGCCGCAATGGGCCTATGCCTGGCCGGTGCTTGGCCTGCTCGCGCTGTCGAAGGCGATCGTAACGCCCTGCAGCACGTTCATCCCCTATCTGAAGGGCACGGGCCAAAGCCGGGTTCTGTTCTGGTCGGCGGTGCTGCGCGCCATTGCAACGACACTCGCCATCATCCTCGGTGCCACCTATGGCAGCCTTGTCGATGCCATGGTGGCGCTTTGCGTCGTCAACGCCATCACGCTGGTCGGTTATTCCTGGGCCGTGTTCCGGGTCGACGGCATTCCGTTCTTTTGGGGTCTGATGACCAGCAGCCGGTCGATGCTCACCTCGCTCGTCATGGGCGTCGGGGTCCGGTTGACCCTTTCCACCTTCGAAGCACAGCTCACCAGTCCCTATCTCCAGCTCCTTGTTGGCGCTGTCGTGGGCGGCGTGCTCTACGGCGCGATGTTCCTCGTGACGGAAAGGGCGCTCGTCAAAAAAATAATCGGCATGGTCAAGCGGCGTCGTGGTGGGGCGGTTGCGGACGCACCTCCTGCATAACGAAGGATGCCCTTGCCTCATCGTTGAGACGCATTTTCGCCTTAATCGCGCCGCAATCGGGCGAGGATGCGAACCGATTTGATTGAGCATCGTCTGAGGTCGAAGTTATTTTCACGACGAATTGATTTTTTTCTATGTTGTGCAGTGCAGCATAGGAAATCAGTGATCCCCCCGGAATCCATAGCGTTTCAGCACTCGCGAAAGTAGAACTCGCGAATGGAACGGGTAACGGGATGCCGCTGCGGGCCGGGCGGATCCCGGCTTTTCGCTGCGCCGCCACATTTTGTGCCAAACTGCACCTGATCCTTGGCACTCGAAAATGCGGGCTCAAAGTCTGCTCTGATTGAAACGGTGGTGACGGGAGGCGCCGCCCAAAAAGGGTAGTTCGTTTGACTGTTGATCAAACCATTTCCTCCCGTATCAATTTGATGCGCATCCTTCTGATCTCGGGCATCGTGTTCGTCCACGTCCCGTTCGATCCGCAGACCAGCCCGTTCCTCGGCCAGAACGGTTTCTTCGATTGGCTCCGCGTGTTTTTTGGCGACAGCCTGTTTCGTATCGGCGTGCCGTGCCTCAGCGCGATTTCCGGCTATCTGCTGTTTCGCCGTGGCTGGGATGCTTTCGACTACGGCAAGGTCATGCAGTCCAAGGCGCGGACCGTGCTTGTGCCGTTCCTGTTGTGGAACCTCGGCCTGTTCGCCGTCGTCCTTCTGGTGCAGCGCGCCGGCATGGGCATCGGGTATTTCCCGGACCTGTGGAATGCATCCTCCCGTGAACTGGCGAACTATGCGTTTGCGAGCGAGAATTTTCCCGTCGACATCCCGCTCTATTTCCTGCGTGATCTTGTCGTCTGCATCGCCCTGTCGCCAATCCTCGCCTTCTTCGTGCGCAAGGCTGCGGTGCCGACGCTGGTCATCCTGTTCGTGGTGGCGATCCTGCCGGATCTCACGCTCTTCATCGTTTTGAAGAAGTCGATCCTGTTCTCCTTTACCTTCGGCATCTTCCTCGCTTTGAACCGGATCGATCTCTCGGCGCTCGACCGTTTCGCCATTCCCGGAACGGCACTGGTTGTCGCCGCCGCCGTCCTGTTGTCGATCGCGCTTTATCAGACGGGACCGGACTATTCCTGGTCGCTTGAGCTTCTGCGCAACGCGCTGTCGATCATCGGTGCGGGCGGATTCTGGCTGATGTCGGCACTTGCTATCCGCTCGACGCTCGGCAAACGGCTGGCCGCCACCGGCAGCCTCAGCTTCTGGATCTTCTGCGCCCATTACCCGCTGCTGGTGGTGATGTGGATGGTCTGGAACCGCATTGCGGGCGATCAGCTTTACCCGCTGTTCTATGTCGGCGCGATTTCCTCGGCCCTCGTGATCCTAGTGATTTCGAATGCGCTGGTGTCGCGCCTTATGCCCGGCCTTTATCAGACGCTGACGGGCAGTCGCGGCCGCAAGGCAAAGCTTGCGCAGACACAGAACTCCAATTCGTCCGGGCATTCCGCGCATGGCCGCGAGCCCGCCCTGACCCACAGAAGAGGTGAAACATGACGGCACCAGCCAGACAGATTCGACCCGCTTTCCGAGCCGCTGCAACGGCATTCGCCGCGTTGACGGTGCTCGCCTGCGCTCCAGCTTTTGCCCAGGCGCCTCAGCCTCCGGCGCCTCCCGGGACAGCCCCTAATGCTCCAGATCAGGCAGCCAGCAAGCATCCGGGTGGCAAACCCCACCCGGGTGGCAAGCCGCAGCCGGATGCCAAGGGCACGTCCTTCGTCGAAAATTTCGATCGGCTCGACCGGTCGTTCTGGTTCGTTTCGAACGGCTGGAACAACGGCGCCCATCAGAACTGCACCTGGTCGCAGCGCCAGGTCACGACGGATGGCGGCAATCTCAAGCTCACCTTCGAGGAGCGCCAGAACAAGGACCGCAAGAACGTCTGCGGCGAGATCCAGACCCGCGCCCGCTTCGGTTACGGTACCTATGAGGCGCGCTACAAGTCGGCGACCGGTCCTGGCCTCAACTCAGCCTTCTTCACCTATATCGGCCCGACCGACAAAAAGCCGTGGGACGAGATCGACTTCGAGGTGCTCGGCAAGAATGTCGATCAGGTTCAGCTCAACCAGTATATCAATGGCAAGGGCAAGAACGAGAAGATCGTTCCCGTCGCCGGTGGCGCCGACAAGGGCTTCAACGACTACGCCTTCATCTGGGAGCCGGAGCGGTTGCGCTACTTCCTCAACGGCAAGCTGGTGCAGGAAGTTACCGATCCGTCGAAGATCCCGCAGAACGCCCAGAAGATCTTTCTGAGCCTGTGGGGCAGTGATACGCTGAAATCCTGGATGGGCCCGTTCGCCTATTCCGGTCCCACCACGATGGAAGTCGACCGCATCGCCTATACGGCGCTCGGCGAAGACTGCGCTTTCCCGCAATCCGTGCTTTGCACGCTCGACTAATCTCGACAGGGAGTTGAACGAAGTGACACTGCAGGTCCTCTATCTGGCCCATGATCTTGCCGACCCGGCCATTCGCCGGCGGGTGCTGACGTTGAAGACCGGCGGCGCCAGCGTCACGGTGGCAGGCTTCAGGCGTGCGGGAAACCTGTTGGGCCAGGAAGACGGCGTGCGCTCCATCGATCTCGGTTCAACGCAGGACGGACAGTTCAGCCAGCGCATCAAGGCCGTGATTGCTGCCCGGATGCAGCTGCAAAAGAGGCTTGTCGGCGTTCCGATGCCGGATGTCATCATCGCCCGCAATCTGGAAATGCTGGTTCTCGCCGAGGGGGCCGCGTCGCTGTTCGGCGGCGACGTGCCCGTCGTCTACGAATGTCTCGATATTCACCGCCTGCTGCTCGACGAGGGTGCCAAGGGCCGGGTGCTGCGTGCCGTGCAGCGGCATTTCGCAAAGTCGGCCCGGCTGCTGATCACCAGCTCGCCGGCCTTTGTCGAAAACTTCTTCAAGCCGAAATCCGGGCTCGATCTTCCGGTCCTTCTGCTCGAAAACAAGGTCCTGCAGCTGGGCGAAGCGTCCGCCGCAAAGCCGCAACCGCGTCTTCCGAAGCAGGGTGAACCCTGGAAGATCGGATGGTTCGGTGCGATCCGCTGCCGCAAGTCGCTCGATATCCTGACAGCCTTTGCCGAGAAGATGAACGGCAGGGTCGAGGTCATCATCCGCGGACGGCCGGCCTATAGCGAGTTTGCCGATTTCGACGCGCAGGTGAAGAACGCGCCGTTCGTGCGTTTCGAGGGTCCCTACCGCAATCCGGAGGATCTGGCAGAGATCTACAACGAGGTGCAGTTCACCTGGGCGATCGATTTCTTCGAGGAAGGTCTGAACTCCGAGTGGCTTTTGCCGAACCGTCTTTATGAAGGCGGGCTGCATGGCGCGGTCCCCATCGCGCTGTCGCGCACCGAGACCGGCCGCTTTGTGGCTAAGCGCGATATCGGCATCCTTCTCGACAACGCGACGCCTTCCGATCTGGAAACCCTGTTCTCGGGCATGACCGACGCACTCTACCTCGATCGGTTCACCCGGCTTGCGGCCGTCGATCGCAGCCAGTGGGTCACTGATGCTGACGATTGCCGCGCGCTGGTCGACAGGCTTGCGGGGCTCAATCGCAATATTTCGCTGGCCGTACCGTCGGTACCGGCCGTTTCAACCGTGCAGTCGTGAGGTGAGATAGGTCATGCGTGTGCCTTCGAATGCCGATGTTTCCCATGGCGACCTGTCCTTGATCCGGACACTGATCGTCGTTCCGTGCCTTGATGAGGCAAAGACCATCGAGCCGCTTTTGCGCAAGCTCGACCAGCAGCGTAGCTCGGCCAGCGACATGATCGTCGTTGCCGATGGCGGCAGCAAGGATGGCACGCAGGAGATCGTCCTTCGCGTCGCTCAGGAACTGCCGAACGTGGCGCTGATGCACAATGCCAAGCGCATCCAGAGTGCGGCGATCAATCTCGCCGTCCAGCGCTTCGGCGCGGAGTTCGAATATCTGATCCGCATCGACGCGCATGGCGATTATCCCGACGATTATTGCCGGACGCTTCTGCAGGAAGCGGTGTCGCTTGAGGCGGATTCCATTGTGGTCGGCATGGAAACGGTCGGCTTTGGCCTGTTCCAGCGGGCAACGGCTGCGGCGCAAAACTCCAAGCTCGGCAATGGCGGCTCCAAGCACCGGGCCGGCGGCGGCGGCGAGTGGGTCGATCACGGCCACCACGCCCTGATGCGCATCTTCGCGTTTCAGGCTGTCGGCGGCTACGACGAGAGCTTCAGCCATAACGAGGATGCGGAACTGGATTTCCGCCTTCGCCAATCCGGTTTCCGCATCTGGATGACCGGCAAGACCTACATGACCTACTATCCGCGCTCCAGTGCGTCGGCGCTGTTCCGGCAGTATCTCGGCTATGGCCGCGGCCGGGCGAAGAACCTTTTGAAGCATCGGTCGATCCCCAAGATCCGCCAGGCCATTCCGCTGGCGGTCGCACCGGTCGTGATCGGCGCCGTGCTTGCCGTCCTCTACTGGTGGGCGGCAATTCCGCTGGTTGTCTGGGCGGTCGCCTGCCTCGGCTACGGCGTCTGGATGGCTGTGGGCCAAAATAACCCGCTCGGCCCGCTTGCTGCGGTGTCCGCGATGATCATGCACTTCGCCTGGTCGGCAGGCTTCTGGCTGGAACTGATCGGCATCAAATCGAGGAGGCGTGCATGATCGTGGCTGGCAGCGGCAAGCTCCGCATCGATATCGGCATCTGCACCTATCGGCGCCCGGAACTGGAGGTCACGTTGCGGTCGCTGTTCGCGCTCGACGTGCCTGAACACACGCAGGTCCGGCTGATCGTCGCCGACAATGACGCGGAGCCAAGCGCGCAAGCCTTGGTGGAGCGGCTGAAAGCCGTCTCGCCCTTCGAGATCGAGTATGTCCATTGCCCGAAATCGAACATCTCGATTGCGCGCAATGCCTGCCTTGCTGCCTGCCAGGCCGATTATCTGGCGTTTATCGACGACGACGAGACAGCCGGTCCTGGCTGGCTTGCAGCGCTTGTCGACCGCGCCGAAGCGACGTCGGCCGATGCGGTTCTAGGCCCTGTCCGCGCCATCTATCCGGATAATGTGCCGGCCTGGATGCGCAGCGGTGATTTCCACTCGACCAATCCCGTGTGGGTCGATGGCCGTATCGTCACCGGCTATACCTGCAACGTGCTTCTCGACATGCGCTCACCGAAGCTTGCGGCCCGCAAGTTCGCGCTGTCGCTCGGCCAGAGCGGTGGCGAGGATACGCACTATTTCACTCAGCTGACCGATGCCGGCGGAAAAATCGAGTTTGCCCGCGAGGCCATGCTGGAAGAGCCGGTGCCGCACAAGCGCGCCAGCTTCTCGTGGCTTGCCAAACGCCGCTTCCGCTCCGGCCAGACCCATGGCCGCATCGTTGCCGCAAAGAGTGCCGGTCTGTCGCGGTTCAAGAAAGCAGCAATCGCCGGGCTGAAATTTGGCCATTGCGCCGTGGTCACCATCGCAACTGTCGCAATTCCGGTCACCCGCACGCGCTATGCCCTGCGCGCAGCACTGCACGCCGGTTCGGTCATGGGGACGCTCGGCATGCGCGAGATCCGCCAGTACGGCATGGTGGAGGCCACATGACATCTGTTGTCACCGCACCCGATGTCAGCTTCGTCATCGCCGCCTACAATGCTGAGGAGACGCTGGAAAGCGCGATCGATAGCGCGCTTGCCCAGGTCGACGTCTCCCTGGAAGTGATCGTCGTCGACGACTGCTCCAGCGACGGCACCCGCGAGCTTGCGCTTCGCTGCCGCGATCGCGACGATCGCGTCAAGCTCATCGTCCAGCCCGTCAATGGCGGACCGGCGGCCGCGCGCAATGCCGGGTTCGATGCGGCAACCGGCCGCTGGATCGCCGTGCTCGATGCCGACGACACGATCCATCCGCAGCGCCTGAAGCGGATGATCGCACGCGCCGAGGCGATGGATGCACGGATCGTGGTCGACAATATCGACGTCGTCCCGCTCGAAGGCGGCCAGCCGACGGCGATGTTTTCGCGCTCCGATCTGGAAGCGCGGAACACGCTTGAGCTCGCCGATTTCATCGAATCCAACATCATCTTCGAAAGCACGTTCAATTTCGGTTACATGAAGCCGATTTTCCGCCGCGATTTCCTCAACGAGCACGGTCTGCGGTTTGACGAAAACCTGCGGATCGGCGAGGATTACATCCTGCTTGCATCTGCGATCGCGAGCGGCGGCGTCTGCGCCATCGAGCCCGAGGCCGGTTACGTCTACCATCTGCGCCACGGTTCGATCTCGCGGGTGCTCAAACCCGAACATCTCACGGCGATGCTTGCCGGCGACGAGAAGTTCCTCGGCCGCTTCACGCTCGAACGGCAGGCGATGGCAGCACAGCTGCGCCGCACGCAGAGCATTCGCGAAGCGGCCTCCTTCCTCACACTCGTCGACGAGATCAAGAAACGATCATTCGGCGGGATTCTGAAAACGGCAATCGACAACCCGCGGGCGCTCAAGCACCTGCGCATGCCGATTGCCGTCCGTATGCGCCGGTTCGCAAGAGCTGCCGGCGTTTCTTGACAATCCGATCGACGGGGCGGGGGCGTCCCGGAAAGGACAACGACACTATGGAAATGAGACCTGTTCGCAAGGCGGTCATTCCGGTTGCAGGCAATGGAACACGGTTCCTGCCGGCCACCAAGGCAATGCCAAAGGAAATGCTGACGATCGTCGACAGGCCCGTCGTGCAGTATGCGGTGGATGAGGCCATGCAGGCCGGTATCGAGCACATCATCTTCGTGACCAGCCGCAACAAGACTGCGATCGAAGACTATTTCGACAGCAATCCCGAACTGATCGCCAGCCTCACCCGCGCCGGCAAGACGGTTCAGGTGACGCAGCTCGAAAAGATGCTGCCGCTCGCCGGCACCGTCAGCTACACCCGCCAGCAGGTTCCGCTCGGTCTCGGCCACGCCGTCTGGTGCGCCCGCGAACTGGTGGGCAACGAGCCCTTCGCGCTGCTTCTGCCAGATATGGTGTCCTATGGCGCCCGCGGCTGCATGGCAGGCCTCGTTGATCTCTACGAGGAAGTCGGCGGCAACGTCTTCGGCGTCGAGCAGTGTGCGCCCGAGGAGACGTCCAGCTACGGCGTCGTCGCGATCGGCGAAAGCAAGCAGCACGGCTTCGAAGTGACCGGCATGGTCGAAAAGCCAGCACCTGCCGATGCACCGTCGAACTATTACCTTAATGGTCGCTATATCCTGCAGCCGCAGATCTTCGAACTGCTGGAAAGCCAGGAACGCGGAGCCGGCAACGAGATCCAGCTGACCGACAGCATGCAGAAACTGCTGCAGAAGCAGCCGTTCCACGCACAGCCCTATACCGGACGGACCTTCGACTGCGGTTCCAAGCGCGGTTTCATCGAAGCCAATGTGGCCTTCGCGATGTTGCGGAGCGATATGGGCGAGGAGATCTATCACTCCGTCAAGGAGCTTCTCGCCAACCACGAATCGAAGGTTAAGGCGGCTTAAGGGCCGCTCCAACGTCGCAGTCAGACCAAAGCCCGAGGAACGGCAGTCCATTTCTGCCGTTCCTCTCTACAATTCCGGAAAGCGGACAAAGCCATGGACCAGGTTAATTATAGGCCGATGAACATCTTCCCGAACGAGCAAAAAGAAACTGACACGTTCATCGACCTCGACAAGCTGTGGTCGGCAGCCATGCGTCGGCTTGGCGTGATCATCATCTGCGTGGTCGCCATGGTCGCGCTTGCGGCAGCCTATCTGTTTACGGCGCAGCCGAAATACACGGCCGCGACGCAGATCCTGGTGGACGACAACCTGTCCCGCTATGCGGAAGAGGAAACCGAAGGCCAGACCGCGCAGCAGATCGACAACCGCATGTCCAGTTCGGTCGAGATCCTGAAATCCAAGGCGCTGGCGCTCAGCGTCGTCGACAAGGGCAAGTTTGCGGAAAACGACCTGATCGTCGATCCGCCCAAATCGCCGGTCGATCTTGCCAAGGACATGGTGAAAAGCGTTGTCTCGCTGGTTTCATCAGGCGGCCCGTTGCCGAGCGAAGACCAGGTGCGCGCCGGACGCCGTGAAAAGGCTGCCGCCATCCTTCAGCAGTCGATCACCGTCGAGCGCGTCGGACGCAGCTCGGTCATCTCGCTCTCCGTCCGCTCGCCAGACCCGGTTCTTTCCGCCCAGCTTGCCAAGACCTATGCCAGTTCCTTCCTGACGGAAGAGCTCAATGCCAATTTCGACGCGACCGAGCGCGCTTCCGTGTGGCTCCAGGAACGTTTGAACGACCTCAACATCCGCGCACAGCAGGCATCGCTGACGGTCGAGCAGTATAAACGCGACAACGGCCTCGTATCGCCGCGCGGCGAGCTGATGTCGGCCCAGCAGCTGTCCGATCTCAATACCCAGCTGATCTCGGCGCAGGCCGAAGTCGCCAGCGCCCAGGCCCGCTACAACCAGTACAAGGTGATCATCGACAAGGGCTCGGAAGCAGCCGTCGAAAACGCCGTCGTTGCCAACCGCGATACCGACAACACGGTGCTGCAGAACCTTCGCCAGCGCTACACGACGGTCAACGATCGTGAAAAGGGCGTGGTCGAGCAGTTCGGCGCCGATCACCCGCAGGCAGTAGCGCTCCGCTCCGAAAAGCAGGACCTGGCGCAACAGATCCTGCGCGAGTTGCAGCAGCTGACCGGTTCGTTCCGCAACGAGCTGGATGTCGCAAGCTCGCGCGAGCAGTCGTTGCGCGCCAGCATCGAAAGCGTGGCCGGCCGCAACCAGGATGCCAATGTCTCCATGGTGCAGTTGCAGGAACTGCAGCAGCGCGCCGATGCTCTGAAGACGCTCTACCAGTCCTATCTGCAGCGGTTCGAACAGGCGTCGCAGCTGCAATCGCTGCCGATCGCCAAGGCCCGCGTCATCTCGGAAGCCGGCGTGCCGATCTCGCCGTCCAGCCCGCGCAAGACGCTCACCATGGCGCTATCAGTCGTGCTTGGCCTGCTGCTCGGTGGCGCGATCGCTGCACTCCTGGAATTCCGCGAGCGCTTCTTCCGCACCGGTGCCGACGTTCAGGACAAGCTCGGCGTCCGCTTCCTCGGATACCTTCCGAAGATCGGCAGCGCCCAGACCGACGACAACGGCTCCGACAAGCCCGCCGACGCCATCGACGGCCAGATCCTGCCGGAGGGCGATCCGATCGCGCTTCGCCGCAAGATGCGTGTCGCCGTCGAAGCACCGCGCTCGCAGTTTGCCGAAACGCTGCGCAATGCCAAGCTTGCCGCCGATATCGTGCTGCAGGGTCGCAAATGCTCGGTCATCGGCGTCGTCTCCTGCCTTCCCGGCGAAGGCAAGTCGATGGTTGCCGCCAACCTTGCCGGCCTCATCTCATCCAACGGCGTTCGCACGCTGGTCATCGATGGCGATCTGCGCAATCCGGGTCTGTCCAAGATGCTGGCGAGCGAACCGGATGTCGGCCTGATCGACGTCGTGCTGCAGAAGGTTCCGTGGACGGCGGCCGCCCGCGTCGACCGCCGCTCGCGCCTGACGATCCTGCCGATGACCACCCGCAGCCGCCAGCTTGCCCATACATCGGAGCTTCTCGCCTCGACCGGCATGAGCCAGTTCCTCGAAAGCATCAAGGACACGTTCGACGTCATCATCGTCGACCTGGCACCGCTGATCCCGGTCATCGATGCGAAGGCCTTCGAGCCCTATGTCGATGGCTTCATCTTCGTCACCGAATGGGGTGTCACGCCGGTCAAGGCCGTGCAGAGCGTGCTTCAGTCGGAACCGCAGATTGCCGCAAAGACGATCGGCGTCATTCTCAACAAGACCGAGATGGGCGAGCTGCGCAAATATGCCGATCCGGGCGCGCCAGAGCGCCTGCATTCAAGCTATTCATCCTATTACAAGGATGCCATTCCCGGCGTGCCGCGCTAAGTTGCGGCAAGTTCCCAAAGCATGATCGAAGGCCGCCGCTCCCCTGGAACCGGCGGCCTTTGCGTTTCAATGGTTTGACCTGTCCATTTTCGAGATTTGCGCCAATCCACGCTTCCGTGCGGGAACAAAATTCCCTACCATGTCGCCAGTCCGATGATCAGCGAGGCCGATTTCATGAGCACTCTCAACCGTTTCTCCGTTCAATCGCTGGCATCCATGACGCGGCTGCTTGCCGACGTCGCGTCGGCACGGCGCGAGCCTGATCTGGTCATCCGGGATGCACGGATGCTCTCCACCTATTCGGAACGCATCCTGCCGGGGCGGGAAATCTGGCTCTCCGGCGGGCGTATCGCCGCGGTTAAGCCCACCGGTTCCTACAAGGGAACATCGGCGAAGATCTATGATGCCAAGGGCGGCATTCTGGCGCCTGGCCTCGTCGATCCGCATATCCATATCGAATCCTCGATGGTGACGGCCTGCGCCTATGCGGAGGCTGCCCTTCTCAACGGCACCACCACGATCTTCTGCGACAGCCACGAGATCGGCAATGTCATGGATGTCGCCGGTGTCGAGGCGATGCTGGAAGACGCGCGCATGGCGCCGCTGTCGATCTTCCTGACGGTGCCGAGCACCGTTCCCGCCACCTCGCCGGAACTGGAAACCGCCGGTGGCGACCTGACGCCGGACAAGATCGCGGCGCTGTTCGACAAATGGCCGGAAGCGGTAGCGCTCGGCGAAAAGATGGATTTCGTTCCCGTCGCGATGGGCGACGAACGCAGCCATGCGATCCTCGCTGCCGCACTGTCGCGCGGCCGTCCCGTATCGGGCCATGTCTATGGCCGCGAATTCGTCGCGGCCTATGCGGCCTCCGGCGTCACCGACACCCATGAGGCGATCGACCGCGATATTGCCGACGATCTGCTGGAAGCGGGCGTCTGGCTGTTCCTGCGCGGCGGCCCGCCGACCACGCCCTGGCATTCGCTGCCACAGGCGATCAAGACCATCACCGAGCTTGGCGCCTCGCACAAGCGCGTCGCTGTCTGCACCGACGACCGCGACGCCGAGGATCTGCTCGCCTTCGGAATGGACTGGGTCACCCGCGAGGCGGTCAAATACGGCATGACGCCGGAACAGGCCTGGGCGATGGGCTCGCTGCATGGCGCGACCCGCTTCGGCATGGAAAACGAGATCGGCGGTCTCGGCGGCGGACGACGTGCCGATCTGGTGCTCCTGTCCGATAACCTGGAGCCGGTCAGCACCTGGTATGGCGGCGAATTGGTCGTTGACCAGAAGAAGATCACGCCTGTTCTCGATGAGGCTTTGTCCAAACCCTATCGCTATCCGGAGGCCGCCTATCACACGGTCAAGCTGCCGAAGAACCTCAAGCTGACGCCTGACCTGCCGACCGAGACCGTCATTGCCCACACGATCAAGACGGAGCTGCCGGGCATCACGCTCGGCCACGTCACCGTCACGCTCAAGCCCGCCAACGACTGGCAGACCCAGTTCGATCGCCACGGGCTTTGCTTTGTCACGGTCGTGGAACGTCACGGCAAATCGCCGGGCAATGTCGCGCACGGTCTGCTCAACGGCTTCGGCCTGAAGAAGGGGGCCGTCGCCTCCTCGGTCGGGCATGACAGCCACAACATCATCGTCGCCGGCACCAATGAACGCGACATGCAGGTGGCGCTCGATGCCATCGAGGCGGTCCAAGGCGGCGTCTGCGTGGTGATGGATGGCAAGGTGACCGCCATGGTGCCGCTGCCGATCGCGGGGCTCTTGTCCGACAAGCGCGTCCACGAGGTCGCCGACGAGGTGAAGGCGTTGAAGCTCGAATGGGAAAAGGCCGAATGCACGATCGCCTATATGGGCTTCAACCTCATTCCGCTGTCGGTCATTCCGGATATCCGCATTACCGACAAGGGCCTCGTGCTGGTGCCGGAAATGCAGATCCAGACCCTGTTCGAACCGGCATGAGTTTTTGAGAATGACACCTGAAAACACCGATCTCGCCCGCGTTCTCGCCCATATCGATGCCAACAGCGACAGTTTTGTCGAACGGGTGATGGAGTATGTGAAGCACAAGTCGATCAGCGCCTCCAACGAGGGGATCACGGAAGCCGCCGATATCCTCGTCGGCATCCTCAATGGCCTCGGCATGCAGGCCCAGACGATCACCACCCGCAACCACCCGATGGTGATCGGACGGATGGAGAGCCAGCCCGGCAAGCCGACCGTGCTGCTCTACGGCCATTACGACGTGCAGCCGCCCGAGCCGCTGGAACTCTGGAAAAGCCCGCCCTTTGAGCCGGAGATCCGCGACGGCCGCATCTATGCGCGCGGCATCGGCGACAACAAGGGCCAGCATTTCGCCCAGTTGCTGGCGATCGAATCCTATCTCAAGGTGGTCGGCGAACTGCCCTGCAATGTCATCTTCCTGCTCGAAGGCGAGGAGGAGATCGGCAGTCCCCATATGGCGGAATTCGTCGCCGAGCATGCCGACAAGCTCAATGCCGATCTCGTCGTCACCTCGGATGGCTCGCTGCACGACAGCGGCCGACCGGTCGTCACGTTCGGCGTGCGCGGGGTCGCTTCGTTCGAGCTGCGGGCGAAGACTGCCAACCGCGATGCCCATTCCGGCAATTTCGGCGGCGTCATGCCGAATGCGATCTGGAAGCTCGTGCATCTTCTCGCAACGATGAAGAACGACCGCGGCGAGATCACCATAGATGGCATCTACGATCCGGTGGTGCCGCCGACCGATCTGGAACTGCAGGCGATGGCCGCGCTGCCGCTCGATGTCGACAAGATCAAGGCCGAGCTTGGCATGACGGCGATCGAAGAGCCGGTGGATCGTCCCTATTACGAGCGGCTGATGTTCCAGCCGACTCTCACCATCAACGGGTTGCATGGCGGCTATGGCGGGCCCGGGCAGAAGACGGTTCTCCCGAGCGAAGCCTATGCCAAATGCGATATCCGCCTCGTCGAGAGCCTGACGCCGGACTACGTGTTCGAAAAAGTCCGGGCGCATGTTGAAAAGCACGCACCCGACGTGGAGTTCGTGCCGCAAAACTCCATGCTGCCATCGAAAACGCCGATGGACAGCCCGTTCGCATCCGTGATCCGCGAAGCGATCGTTGCTGCCCGCGGCGTCGAGCCACTACTCTACCCAAGCCTCGGCGGCAGCCTCCCGGACTACGTCTTCACCAAAATCCTCGGCAAGCCCGCTTTCGTCGTGCCCTATGCCAATGCCGACCAGGCAAACCACGCCCCCAACGAAAACCTCAAGCTCGACCTCTTCCACGCCGGCATCCGCACCGGTGCTGCGCTGCTGGCGAAGCTGGGTGAGATGAAGGGGTGAATGGTAGGGCAGGGATGGTGGATTTCGCCAAACCGCTCAGTCGATCACCAGCATGTTGGCAATGGTCTGTCGAAGATCTATGCCGAGGCTGTGGTCGTAGGCTGCCCATGCGCTGGTTATAATAAGTGCCCATAGGACGCTGAACAGGGATCCGACCAGAAAATATTCGGCGAATTCACGCTGATCCAGCTTCTGGAACCTGGCGACCGTTTTCAGTGCTATCACGGCGGCGAGGATCTCCCAACTGTGAACAACGATCCCGGCCGCGAGTATCAGCCTCTCCAGAATGCCGATCACTCGTCCGGCGCTGATGGTCGAGGGAGGACTTTCCGAGACCATGTCCTTCAGGCCGGTCAGATCGAAAAGCTTGCGACATAGCCAGTTGCCTCCGTAAGTCAGCAAGCCCAGTGCGACAGCCGTATAGACGAGTGCGTGGATCATGCGTGCTGCCTTTCGAGCGACAAGGAACCGTCCAGTTCGGCAAGGGCCTCTTGAATGGCATTCCATTGAAGCAGGTAAAGATCAAAGTCTCCAGAGTTTCTGACCTTGTAGATGCTGTGCACGGAAACATTGCGTAGTTTCGCGATCTCGCTTGCCGTCTTTCCCGCCAGAAAGGCCTGGATGTCGTGACGCTGGGTCGGCGTCCATCGACGTTCGATGGCGGTCAGCGTTGCGCCGCCTGCCTCCAGCAGGGTCTCGAGCACCTGATAGCCTGGAATGTGGAACCGGTAATAGGTGGTGGCCGCTTTCTCGTTGAGCTTCGCCCTCGTGGCGGCGAGACCCGTCCCCATCATGTTCCAGGCGCGCTCTGGGTTGAGCGGCGTTTTCAACGCGGCAACTCCGATTGCAAACCGGCAGTCGATGGAATCGCGCATCAAATCGTATCGAATCTTGCGGGCAATCCGCATCGCACCAGCAAGCGAGGTCGCGAAACCCTGGAACTCGTCTCCCAAGGTGATCGTAAGCGGCGAGGCCAGGATTCGAGCAGATTCGGTGTTCTGACGGTCGATCGCTGCGTTAAATTGTTCATGGAGGCGTTCGATAGATGGGCTGATCTCGCTTTGAACGATATCACCCATGATGATCGCAAGTGGATTTTTGTTTGACCCTATCATGGGTCAAATCTACGATTTACCCAAAAAAGGGTCAATCAGAAAATTGACCCCAATCTGGTTCAAAGCTCCTGCCCCTTTCCAACCGGTTCAAACCCCACTGCAACGCTGCAGTTTACATTGCCGCGCTGGCCGCCTAGGCAGGGTGCCATATCAGGAACGGGCAGGTTACGGATCATGTTGATCAAGCAGAGCGACTATCACCGCATTTACCGGGTCATCAACAGCCTGCTCGTCAACGAGAACGCCAATACCGCCGTTGCCGGAATGTATTTCAGCACGTTCGGCGCGTTCATCCTGCGCCAGCATTACGGGGTCACGGCCACGCCGAAGAGTGGGCTGGCTGCCTATAACCTCGGCGGCACCCGCATTCTCTTCGCAGATCAGCGCGAAGACGGGTATGTCACGGGTGCCGGCGAGAATTTTCATTGCTGGGTGGAGGCCGACGGCTGGGCGATCGATTTCATGGCGCCGGCGTTATCGCAGAGCGCTTCCGAGCTTCGGGTGCCTTCGAAGATGTTCCAGCGGCCGCTGTCATCAATGGCTTCAAGCATCAACGATCTCGAGCAATCCGGCGATTTCTTCTATCAGTCGGAGCCGGAGGCGAGCGCAAGGCGGTTCGCGGATTGGCACAAGCACGCCATGATCGGTGATCTGGCCTCGGTTGCCGCAAACTGGTTCCGGAAGTCGCCTAAGCAGATGCCGAATTCACTGTCCATCGCAAGCGAGCCGGGAAAAAGCGTGCCGTTGCTGGGGAACGCGCTTTCGGGCGCCTGGTGATGGCGGAGGCTTGCGGGCCGGGACAGGTTCGCCGATAGCGGCCAGCTCCGCTACGGGGGCGTTAGAGGGCGGGATGCTGTCGCACCCCGCCGCACGTGATGTCAGCCCTTCTTCAGCGCCGCATAGGCCACGGCCATCTTGGCGGCGAGGCGGGCGTTGTTTCGGACCAGCTCGATATTGGCTTTCAGGCTTTCGCCCTTCGACAGCTCGTTGATGCGGGCGAGCAGGAACGGGGTCAGTTCCTTGCGGCCGATGCCGCGCTCATCTGCTTCGCGCACCGCATCGGCAATCGTGCCGTCGATGAAGTCAGGGGTCAGGGCGGCTTCTTCCGGGATCGGGTTGGCGATCAGGAGGCCGGTGCCGGTGCCGAGCTGGTGGTGGAAATGCATGGCGCTTGCAATCTCTTCTGCCGTATCCAGCCGGTGATCGGCCTTGTAGCCGCTCTGGCGGGTGAAGAAGGCCGGGAAGTCCTCGGTGCC
Organism: Rhizobium sp. CFBP 13726; assembly: GCF_014841925.1. Taxonomy (NCBI): domain Bacteria; kingdom Pseudomonadati; phylum Pseudomonadota; class Alphaproteobacteria; order Hyphomicrobiales; family Rhizobiaceae; genus Rhizobium; species Rhizobium sp. CFBP 13726. The sequence continues at coordinate 1,066,780 of NZ_JACYUU010000002.1, read as the reverse complement.
GTAGGCAATGACCGGCACGCGCTGGGTTTCCAGATATTCGAGCGTCTTTGCGATATCGAGGATCGATTTCACGCCGGCGCAGACGACGGCCGTCTTGGTGCGACCAAGCTCGGTCAGGTCGGCGGAGATGTCGAATGTCTGCTCGGCGCCGCGATGTACGCCACCGACGCCGCCGGTTGCGAAGATCTCGATGCCGGTAAGCTCTGCCAGAAGCATGGTGGCGGACACCGTCGTGCCCGCCGTCTGGCCGCGCACCATGGCAACCGCGAGATCGCGGCCGGAAGCCTTGACCACGCCCTTGGCCTGAGCCAGATTTTCCAGCTCGTCCCGTTCCAGACCGACGCGGAGTTCACCGTCGATGACGGCGATGGTAGCAGGCACGGCGCCGTTTTCACGCACGACTGCCTCGACCGATAGCGCCGTCTCCAGATTGGCCGGGTAGGGCATGCCATGGGTGATGATGGTCGATTCGAGCGCCACGATGGCGCCGCCGTTTGCGAGAGCGTCTGCAACTTCCTGGCTGAGTTTCGGCTTCAGCAGAGACATGGGATTTCCTTTCTGGAAGCAGTTCCGGCAAAGCCGTGGAGCGGTTTTGCGTCTGGACCTGCGTTGGGATTAAACACTGGAAGCACTCACGTGCTTCAGGACAAACGGTGCATATGGACCTGCAAAAAGGCCTCGGAGAGTTCGGGGTGGACGCTTGCAGCGCTTTCTGTGGTGAGCGTCGCAACCAGCGCGCCGATGCGGGCAGCGGTGTGGATGTCGTCGCCGGCAATCACCCGGTGCAGGGTTCCGGCAATCATCGCGTCGCCGGCGCCGGTCATGTCGATCGCTTTTGCTTCGACCGCTTCGAAACTGGCTGACGCATCGATGCCGGCAACGGCGATGCCGGCTGCCCCCATCGTCACCACCGCCTCGCGGGCGCCGGCTGCCTGCAGGCCGTGTGCCGCCTTCAGCGCGTCGTCGATCGTCTCGCGGGCCGACAGTCCGAGAATGGCGTTCGCCTCATCGATATTCATGAACAGAAGGTCGATACCGGTCAAATCCTTAGGGAGGCGCATGGCCTTTACCGTCGAGACGGCGTCGATCGCCAGCCGGAAGCGCGCGTCGCGCCTGCGCGTGATCAGCGCTGCCAGCGTCTCGGCCGGCGGATTGCAGTCGGAGAACACGAAGCTTGCGGAAGCCAGATGCGGCCAGACGCGGTCGAGATGTTCGGGCCGCAGCAGATCGAATATGCCCATGTCGGCAATGCCGAGCGAAAGATCGCCGCGCGGATCGAGGATTGCCGCATATTCGGCCGTCGGTCGCTCAGTGCTGATGATCATCTGGCTGACGTCGATGCCGCGCTCGCGCATATAGGTCATCAGCGTGCGGCCGCCCTCGTCGTCACCGACGATCGAGATGAAGCCGGTTTGCGTGCCGAGGCGGGCGAGGTTTTCGGCGACGTTGCGGGCGACGCCACCCATCGAGCGGGTGCTGTCGACCGGGTTCGACGTACCCGGCACGATCTCCTGCTTCGCGTGATATTTCCGGTCGAGAACGGCGCCGCCGAGACAGATCGCGCGCGACGGCTGCGGCATCACATAGCCGCGGCCGAGAACATGGCCCTTTTGCATCAGCTGGACGATATGCGCCGCCACCGTGGAGCGGGCGAGCCCCAGCATCTCGGCAATCTCCTGCTGTCCGGCAAAGGGATTGTCCCTGATAATGCCGAGAACGGCGGCTTCCTGGCTGGTCAGATCGTCCATCGTGGCTTCCCGTGAAGGATCACGGTTTATAAACAACTGTTCATCGCGTCAACAGTTGTTTTGCGCGCGCTTCACGCCGTCAGTTGCGCACCCGAAGACCGTCCATCAGAAGCATGATCAGCCGATTGCCGCTGGCGCGCCATTCGGGCGAATCCGGAATGGAATAGATGCTCGACATGGCATGCATCAGATCCGCCTGGCCGATATCGCTGCGGATGAGCTCGGCCTCGCGGCCGTTTGTTAGAAGTCTGTCGAGCGCATGCCGTATCGTTCCGAAGCCTTCGGAAAACAGTGTGGTGTTGGAGCTGGCGATGATTTTCAGGCTGTTGGCCATGCCGCGCTTGGTCGCCATATAGCCCACGAAGCGCAGCATCCAGAGCTCCAGTGCCTTGTCGGCCGGATGGTTGGCGGCAAGTTCGTCCGCGGCTGCCGCCAGTGCCGTCAGCTCGCGGCGATAGACGAGTTCGACCAGATGTTCGCGGGTCGGGAAATGCCGATAGAGCGTGCCGATGCCGACGCCGGCCTGGCGGGCAATCTCTTCCAATGAGGTCTCGACGCCCTTTTCCGCAAATGCCTGCGCTGCCACCTCGACCAGCTTGTCGCGGTTGCGGCGAGCGTCCGCGCGAAGTTTCGGAGCCGGGGTCTGTGCATTTTTCGGCGTGGCCAAAGCCCGAAATCCTGTTCCAGTGGTTAGGCTCTCTGGGGTCGTAATCCTGGTTTCCGGCATCCTGAAACGGATGTTTTCGAAATCCAGCCTTGACTGATCTCAGCGAGCGGCTAGTTTAAACGGAGTTGCCTCCGTTTGAGGCGGCGCATATGTCTTTTTAGATCAGAAGGCGGCCGGATGTCATGTCGAAAGATGTCGCTCCGCCTTATCGACCGCGATCGGCGGCGCGCGTTTAGACGATATCAGGGACCCATGCCCTCGCCAGACGGCCGGTCCAGCCTAATTCTTTGAAATTCTCTTCGTGAAGATTGCAGGAGCCTGTCATGACACGAACCATTCACCTCAACCTCGATATCAACGGCAAGGGTTACGACCTCGATGTCGAGCCGCGCGTGACGCTGCTCGATGCGCTGCGCGACCATCTTGTTCTCACCGGAACCAAAAAGGGTTGCGACCAGGGCCAGTGCGGCGCCTGCACCTGCCATGTGGATGGCAGACGGGTACTATCCTGTCTCACCCTGGCGGCCCAGGTCGAAGGCCGTCAGGTAGAAACGATCGAAGGACTGTCCGGGGCCGACGGAACCTTGCATGCGGTTCAGGCGACTTTCCTGGAGCAGGACGCCTTCCAGTGCGGTTATTGCACGCCGGGCCAGATCATGTCGGCAGTCGCCTGTATCCGTGAGGGTCATGCGGGATCGGATGCGGAAATCCGCGAATATATGTCCGGCAATCTCTGTCGCTGCGGCGCCTATAACAGCATCGTGGCTGCGGTGCGCCAGGCGGCGCAGGCCGTCGTTCCCTCGAATAAGGAGATGGCCGATGCGTGATTTTTCCTATCTTCGCGCCGCCACCCTCGATGAGGCCCGCCAGGCGGTGCTGCAGGCAGGGGCATCCATTCTGGCGGGCGGCACGACCCTGATCGACCTTGCCAAATGCGGCGTTGCCGAGCCGGAGACGGTCGTCGATATCTCCCATCTCAAAGGTCTCTCCGGCATCGAGGTCACACCCAGCTCGGTCACCATCGGCGCGCTTTCGCGCATGTCTGACGTCGCCGATCATGCGGGGATCAAGTCGGAACTCCCGGCTGTCTCGGAATCGCTCCTGCTGGCGGCGTCGGCGCAGCTGCGCAACATGGCGACGATCGGCGGGAACGTGATGCAGCGCACGCGCTGTCCGTATTTCCGCGATCCCGGCACGTTTCCGGCCTGCAACAAGCGCAATCCCGGCTCCGGCTGTTCGGCGCTTGGCGGCATCACCCGCAACCATGCGGTTCTCGGCACCAGCGAGCACTGTCTCGCCTCCAATCCGGGCGATCTGGCTGTGGCGCTTGTCGCCTTCGATGCCGTCGTCGATCTCGGTTCCCGCAGGGTTCCATTCGACGAGTTCTTCCTCCTGCCCGGCGATACCCCGGACCGGGAAACCGTGCTTCAGCCCGGCGAGATGATCGTCGGCCTGTCGATCCCCAAAAGCGCTGCCGCGAAAAACTCCACCTACCTGAAGGTCCGCGATCGCCAGTCTTACGAGTTTGCGGCCGCAAGCGCTGCGGTCGGCCTGGAACTGGAGGACGATGGCCGCACGGTCAGGGATATCCGCGTGGCACTTGGCGGCGTTGCCACCAAGCCATTGCGGGCGCGCGCCGTCGAACAGGCACTGATCGGCAAAGTGCTCGACGCTTCGACCATCAAGACGGCGAGCCTTCTTGCCATGGAGGGCGCCGTTGCGCAGGGCGATAACACATACAAGATCGATCTTGCGCCACGGGTCATTGCCCGGGCGATCGAGACGGTCTCGACGGACAAATCTGGAGGTCTCGCATGACTATTATGCCCCCCCGCAAACACGGCGATGCCTCCGACGGCATGGTCGGCGGACGTCTGACCCGGTTCGAAGGCAGCCTCAAGCTCACAGGTGCTGCCACCTATGCGCTGGAATACCCGATCGATAACCTCGCCCACGCGGCCCTCGTGCAGAGCACGATTGCCGCAGGCCGCGTCGTCAGCGTCGATGCGACCAGAGCGTTGGCTTCGCCCGGCGTGCTGATGGTGCTGACACCGGAAGACGATCTCGGATTGCGTGTTTCCGCCGACTGGCAGGGCAACCGGCCGGAAGACAAGCCCTATCATCCGCTGCCGCGCGAGGTGCAGTTCAACGGCCAGTCGATTGCAGCCGTGATTGCCGAAAGCCGCGAACAGGCGACAGAGGCCGCAAAGCTTGTTGTCGTCACCTATGAGGAAACGTCGCCGGTCATGAGCATCGACGACCCCGCGGCTGGCGAAGGCAAGCTGATGGACAATCTCACCATCGGCTGGGGAGATGCGGAAGCAGCCCTTGCGGCATCGCCGGTCCGGATCGAAAGCGAATACAGCACGCCGCGCGAATATCACTGCGCGATGGAGCCGCACGGGCTGACGGCCAAGTGGGACGGCGACGAGCTGACAATCTGGGAACCGAGCCAGTGGTCGCACGGCATGGCCCGCATGTATGCCGAATGGTTCGACATGGACTATGAAAAGGTGCGGATCATCTCGCCCTATATCGGCGGCGGTTTCGGCTCCAAGGGGCAGCCGCTCGCCTATGGCGCGGTGGCGGTTGCGGCAGCGAGAAAGCTCGGCCGGCCGGTCCAGCTTGCCGTCACACGGCCGCAGAACTTCACCAGCTATGGCGGTCGTGCGGCAACCCGGCAGACGATCGCGCTCGGCGCCACCGAAGACGGCGTGCTGCAGGCGATCGTCCACCGCGGCCGGACCGAGACGTCAGTCTATATGGATTACCCGGAACAGACCGGAGCAGCGACGCCCATCCTCTACAAGGTGGAGAACTTCTCCTCCCAGTCGCGCGTCGTGCCGGTCAACACCGTCACACCGGGCGCGCTTCGGGGACCGGGCAAGAACCCGAGCGCCTACGGCATCGAAAGCGCCATGGAAGAGCTTGCCTACAAGCTGGATATGGATCCGCTGGAACTGCGGCTGAAGAACTATGCCGATCACGACTATCAGTCGGGCAAGCCGTGGTCGACGCGGATGCTGCGCGAAGCCTTGACGCAAGGGGCTGCCGCCTTCGGCTGGGAAAAGCGCAGCCATCAGCCCCGCTCGATGCGGGACGGCAAGACGCTGATCGGCTGGGGCATCGGCTGCGGCACGTTCCCGGTCATCCGGGCACCGTCGGAAGCGATGATCCGCGTCCTCGCGAACGGTCGCGTCGAGGTGGTCAGCGGCTCGATCGACATGGGGCAGGGCACCTATACGATCCTTGCCCAGACGGCAGCAGAAGCGCTCGGCGTGCCGGTCTCAGAGGTCGACGTGCTCCTGGGTGACAGCCGCATGCCGGGCTCATCGATCGCCGGCGGATCAATGCTGGCGGGATCCATCACCGGTGCCGTGCACAAGGCCGCGATCGCAGCCCGCGACGAACTGATCGGCCTTGCGCTCAACGAGACCGGCTCGCCGTTCCGCGATACCGGCGCCAACACGCTCTCGCTGGTTGGCGGGCGGATCGAGGCATCACGCGGCGGTGGACCATCGCTGTCGCTGCAGGAGCTGATGCAGGCTCTCGGCCGCAATGAGCTCGAGATCCGCCGCAACACGCTTGCCGAAAACGCGCAGTCGCCTGATGATCAGAAACAGGCCTGGACCACCATGTCGAAAGTGCAGGGGCCGACCTCGGGCGACCTCTCGATGCACAGCTGGGCTGCCCATTTCGTCGAAGTCCGGATCGATGAGGATTTCGGGACGATCCGGGTGTCGCGCATGGTCTCTGCCTTCGATTGCGGCCGCCTCTACAATCCGAAGCTGGTGGAAAGCCAGTGGAAGGGCGGCATCATCATGGGCATCGGCCAGGCACTGCTTGAGGAAGGTGTCGTCGATCCGCGCAACGGCCGCACCATCAACAGCAACATGGCGGACTATCTGGTGCCGACCAATGCCGACATTCCGGATATCGAGGTGATCTCGGTCGGCGTGCCGGATCTTGATGCATCCACGCTGGGCGGCAAAGGAGTGGGCGAAGTCGGCATCGTCGGCGTCGCCCCGGCAATCGCCAACGCCGTCTTCCACGCGACAGGCAAACGCATCCGCGACCTGCCGATCACGCTGGAAAAACTGATGTGATCTTATGGGCTGTCGCCTCTGGCGGCAGCCTTTCTCACACTTTGCGGTATCGGCTGGCTTGAACGTCGCTTGCGGCGTTACCGCAACCCAAGAGGTCCCCACACCCTTACGTCGCCAGAACTTCTTTTCGGATCACCAAGGACCGAGTGGGTATAGCTTGAGTTAGGCTTTGCATCCGGCACTCTGGACGGAAACGTAGTGCGCGCATACAGCATGACGCGGGCATCTGCCTTGGGATTTCCAGTCGATTTCCTCATGGAAACTGTGGCCATTTTTCCCGCCGCATCTGTCCTGATCAGGACCTCTCCAATTCTTTCGCCAGGACTGCAGCCGACAACGAGAAAGCTCAGTAAGAATAGGGCTATCGGACGCATGAAAATTCCTGGAGCAACGGACGGGTGATCAACTTTTCGTTGCATATTCTTTCAGGCAAAGCAACGGGATAGGCCGCAGCCGCTCAATCCTCCGAATACCTTTCCTCGGCCCAGGGATCACCGCGCATGTGGTAGCCGTTCTTTTCCCAGAAGCCGGCATTGTCGATGCCGAGGAAGTCGATCCGTTTCAGCCATTTCGCGCTTTTCCAGAAGTAGAGATGCGGCACGACGAGGCGCACCGGTCCGCCATGCTCCTCGGTCAGCGGCTTGCCATCCCAGTGGGTGACGATGAGTGCGTCGGCCACGGCGAAATCGGAGAGGAGAACGTTGGTCGTGTAGCCGTCATAGGCGGTCAGCATCACTGCGGTCGCCTTGTCGGTCGGCTCAACGGCATCTAGCAGGTCGCGGGTGGAAACGCCTTTCCAGTCGTTGTCGTAGCGCGACCAGGTCGTCACGCAGTGGATATCGGAGCGCATCTCGGTCTGCGGCAGGGCCTGGAAACTTTCCCAGTTGAAGGTCGTCGGCTTGTTGACGAGGCCGTAGATGTCGAGCTTCCACTGCGCCGGCGAAATGCTGGGCTGCTGGCCGAGATCGAGCACCGGCCAGTTCTTGACCAGATGCTGGCCGGGCGGCAGGCGGTCGGTATCGGGCCGCGCATGCCGGCCGGTCAGGAATTTTCCCTCATCGGCCCATTTGCGCTTGGTGCTGGTGAGCTTGGAATCCTGCGGAAGATTGTCGTCCATAAGTGGTTCTCCTTGCCTCCGAGGATAATCTGATAAACAACAAGGGCAATCAATTCCTGATGCCCCTTCCCAAGATTTCGTCGAGACCCCATGCCCGCCTCCCATCCGCGCCTGAATGCCCGCTTCAACCCCTTGATCGAACAACTGTCCCTGCCACCGGTTCCAGCCGTCGCGGCCTGGGGTCGTGCCTATGACAAGGCTCTGGGGCCGCTGATCGACCTGTCGCAGGCGGTGCCCGGTTATCCCGCCCATCCGGATATGCTGCGGCTTCTGGGCGAGACGGCGTCGTCCAAGGCCTATACCGGCTACGGCCCGATCGAGGGCGAGACGGTTCTGCGCACCGCCTATGCAAGCCACGTCTCCGAGGTCTATGGCGCAGCGCTTGGCGAGGCAAACATCCACATCACCTCCGGCTGCAACCAGGCTTTCGTCTGCGCGGCGATGACGGTCGCGGGCCCCGGCAGCACCATCCTGATGACCGAGCCGTTCTATTTCAACCACGAAACGACGCTTGCCATGATGGGCATCGGCACCGCCTTCGTGCCCTGTTCTGCCGAAAACGGGTTCCTGCCGGATCTGGTGTCGCTCGAAGCCGCGATGACGGATGGGGTGAAGGCGCTGGCGCTGGTGTCGCCCAACAATCCGACCGGCGCCATCTATCCGCCGTCGCTGCTCGAGGCGATCTTCAAGCTCTGCCAGGAAAAAGGCATCTGGCTGATCCTCGACGAAACCTATCGCGATTTTCTGCCGCAAGCCGGAAGTCGTGCCCATGGCCTGTTTTCGCAGTCCGGCTGGGAAGAAACGCTGATCAGCCTCTACAGCTTTTCCAAATCCTTCTGCATTCCCGGTCACCGGCTCGGCGCCATCACCGCCGGCGAGGCGGCGATCGGTCAGATCGCCAAGATCATGGACAATCTGCAGATCTGCGCCCCGCGTGCCGCCCAGGCAGCCGTTGCCGAAGCGCTGCCGCTGCTCGCCGCCTGGCGCGAGGAAAACCGCCAGGAAATCGGCCGCCGCGCCGAAGCGCTGAAAGCCGTCATGCGCAGTGTCTCCGACTGGAAACTCGATGCGATCGGCGCCTATTTCGCCTTCGTTCGGCATCCTTTCCCGGGCAGGCGCTCGGCCGAGGTTGCCGAACAGCTCGCCAAACGCGCCGGCATCAGCTGCATCCCCGGCGTCTATTTCGGGCAAGGCCAGGATGGCTATCTGCGGTTTGCCTTCGCCAATGCGGATGTCGAAACCATCGGTCTTCTGGAAGAACGTTTGCGGAACTTTTCGCTGTCGTAAAGCGGCGGCCGGCTCTATAAGGAACCATGGTTCAAAGAGCAGGCAGCGCCGATCTTCCGCTTCATGGTGGCCGGGTTCCCCGGTGGCTGGGCGACCGCATGACCAAGCTCGGTGCCGTCATTACCGAAGCCATCGTCCTGCATTACGGCCGTGACGAATTGCTCAGCCGGTTGGCGCATCCGTTCTGGTTTCAATCCTTCGGGTCGGTGATGGGCATGGACTGGCATTCGTCCGGCATCACCACCAGCGTCATCGGCGCGCTCAAACGCGGGCTGACGCCGATGTCGGGCGAACTCGGCATTCATGTCTGCGGCGGTCGCGGCCGCAATTCGCGGCAGACGCCGGACGAACTGATCGCCATCGGCAACCGCGTCGGCATCGATGGTTTGGCGCTTGCCAAGACCAGCCGGCTCGTCGCCAAGGTCGACAGCGCCGCCGTTCAGGATGGTTTCGATCTCTATCTGCACGGTTTCATCGTCACCGACGATGGCAAATGGGTCGTCGTCCAGCAGGGCATGAACGGCGACCGGAAACAGGCGCGGCGCTATCACTGGCAGTCACAGGGCCTGAAAAGCTTCGTGGATTCGCCGCATGCAGCGATCGAGGGCCGCGGCCAGGGTGACATCGTCAACCTCGCCGATCACCGGGCAGAGGCCTCGCGCCATGGCCAGCTCGATCTGCTCGCATCGCTCGGCCCAGACCGCATCGTGCGCGAGGTGATCGCCATCGATCCGGGCCGGCAGCGCAAGAAGGATCTGTCGCAGCCGATATTGCCGCATCTGATCATGCCTGACCATCACGACGTCCGTCAGGAAGACGTCAACATGAGACGCCTGCATGGCACGCTTGCCGCCGCTGCCGATCGTGGGCCGAAGGATTTCGAGGATCTGCTTCTGACGCCGGGCGTCGGCGCCCGGACGGTGTCAGCGCTCGCGTTGGTCGCCGAAGTCGTGCACGGCGCACCCTGCCGTTTTTCCGATCCGGCGCGGTTTTCGCTCGCCCATGGCGGCAAGGACCGGCATCCGTTCCCGGTACCGATCCGGGTCTATGACGAGACGATCAGGGTGATGAAATCGGCCGTCGGCAAGGCAAGGCTTGGCCGCGACGAGGAAATGCAGGCACTGCGCCGCCTCGACGACCAAGCCCGCCAGCTCGAAAAATACGTGACCGGCCCCGACCTCAAGGAAATCGTCGCCGGCGAATTTTCCCACTCGCACGAATGGGGCGGACGCAGTGTGTTCGGCTGGGAGCCGGCGGCGGAAGACGATAAACGGACGGGATAGTTGCCTTCTGCGATCGTCCCATATCCACCGAAACTGAAGGCACCTCGTTCCAGAGATGGCCGGGAGACCAGCAATTTGACGCATGAAACGGAGACGCGAAGCGCCGGGTGGCGATCGTTCGCGGCCGATACGTTAGCCCTCATCCTGTTCTTCACCACGACCGGCATCATCAACGAGCGGTTCGTTGCAGGAATGAGCTGGGAGCAGGTTTTTGACGCGCGCCTTCTCGGTGCCGTGCTGATGGTTCCGTCGGGACGTCCATACGGGCTCTGGCGAGACTGGGTGATGCGCTTTGCCGGCCCCGGGCGCATGTCGCAGATCCTGTGGGATACGCTCGCGCTCGTCAGCTTCCAGGTGCCGCTCTATGCCGCAATCCTCGCCATCACCGGGGCTGATAGCGCTGAGCTTTTGCGGGGAACACTGGGTGTGATCGTGATCATGCTGGCATCGGGTCGGCCCTACGGAGCCTTCCTCAACTTCATCAGGCGCCGCTTCGGTCTGTCGCCGGGCGGAACGAAGCCAATGTCGCTCAACACGTGAATGCGCCCGGGAAGAACGCCCGGGCACATGATTCTATCGGCGCTCGCTCCCTTACGGGATCAGACGGTTTGCGCGCAGATCTTCAAACAGATCGAAGAAGGCATCGTCGGTCGGCTGGTATTCAAGGAAGCCGAGACGACGGCTTTTCGACATGTCGGTGACGACTTCGATCGGGCGTCCGAGATCGGCATCCGTATGCCACGGCGAGACGAGGCGGTTCATATCCGGTTCGGCCAGATTGTGGCGCTCGGCAATCTCGCGCCAGATCGCAGCATCCTCGGCCATCTGCTTTTCGAGCGGCTGTACGGTGCCATCGAAGGTGGCGGGTTCCAGCTCGAACCAGGCGGCAATGCGGCTCCACATCCACTTCCAGCGGAAGACATCGCCATTGACGACGTTGAATTCGCCGTTGGCTGCACCCGGTGTCGTGGAAGCCCAGAGGAGATGGCGGGCGAGAAGGTTGGCGCTGGTCATGTCGGTCAGACCCTCCCACTGCATCTCGACGCCCGGGAAGCGGAAGGGGCGGCCGGTGTGCTTGCAGATGGCAGCGTAGACGGCAAGCGTCGTGCCCATGTTCATGGCATTGCCGACAGCCTTGCCGACGATCGTGTGCGGGCGATGGACGCTCCAGGTAAAGCCGTCGCGGGCGGCTGCCGCAAACACTTCGTCTTCCTGGGCGTAGTAGAAATTATCGACCTCGAGGCGGCCCTGTTCCTCGCGGAACGGCGTCTGCGGCAGGGCGCCCTTGCCGTAGTTTTCGAATGGGCCGAGGTAATGCTTGAGGCCCGTCACCAGCGCCACGTGCTTCACCGAACCGGCCGGAGACAGCGCGTCGAGGACGTTGCGTACCATCGACGAATTAACGCGGATGTTTTCGGCTTCGGTCGACTGTCGCAGCCAGCTCGAGATGAACACATGCGAGGGATCAAGACCCGCCAGCGCTTTTGAAAGCGAGGCCGGATCGAGAAGATCCGCCGCCACCGGTGTCACGTTAGTCTGCTGCTGCGGTGTGCGCGAAAGGCCGAGAACCTGCCAGCCGTCGTCACCCAGAACCTTTGCTGTTGCGCTGCCGACGATGCCGCTTGCGCCCACGATCAATGCTTTTTTCGTCATAATTGCTCCTGTCGTTCTGACGGTGATCTAGTGTCTTGCGGCAGACTGTGCCAGAAGGCACCCGAATGGGACATAGGCACCCTGACGTAACCAGATGGGGAACAGATCATGCAGCCAGGCTCACCTGACAACGAATGGCGCGAAGACTGCGCACCGCGCCGCGTCCTCGACCTTTTCTCCTCGAAATGGACGAGCATGATCCTGCATGTGCTGGATACGCGGCTGGAGGGCTGTGCGCGCACCGGCGTTCTCCTGCGCAGCCTGCCCGGCATTTCCAAGAAAATGCTGACCCAGACCCTGCGTGACATGGAAGCCTCGGGTCTTGTCATCAGGCGCGTCTATGGCACGGTGCCGCCGGCAGTCGATTATACGCTGACCCCGCTTGGCAAGCGCTTCGTCGAGCTGATCGATCTGCTCTACGGTTGGGGTCGAGACAATGCCGATGCGCTGGACGCGCTCAAAGCGAAGAAGGGCGAGGAAGCCTAGATCAGGGATTGGGCCTCCCAGTTCGGATGGAACGATGGTGGCCGGACCGTGTTCTCCTTGGGAACAAGGGAGACTTGCTATGTCAGACCAAAAAGACGTCGACCCCGCAGCCGATACGGCTTCCAAGGAAGCGACCCGGTTCGGCAGCAGCCAGCCCAAGGTTTCCGAACACTCAAGGGATAGCATCCACCCGGCCGCCGATGCGGCTGAGGATGTACAGGCTGACCACAAGGTCGAGAAGAGCTTTGGTACCGGCGAGGATGGGTCAGTGCGCAAGACGGATGCGGCAACCGTCGAACTCAATCGCGCCCGCAAGGCGGCTGGAGCCGAAGGCTCCGGCGTCCCGAGCGATCATGAGGCCGACGCCGGCGACATCGGCGGCTGAGACTTCCACCCGCGGTCGCCGCGGGTGAGAGACTACTGGATATGCGGCGGCGCTTCTTCGCGCGCCGCGATCCGGCCGGCGAGTTCGCCGATGCGGCGGATCGCTCCCTCCAGCACATCATCAGGCACCGTCAGCGATATGCGCAGAAAGCCTGCCGCCTGATCGCCGAAGGACGTGCCGGGCATGACTGCCACCTTTTCCTCGCGCAGCAGTTCCCAGGCAAATTCCTCGCCACCGAGGCCTGTTGCCGTCACGTCGAGCAGGATGAACATCCCACCTTCCGGCATCATCGGCTTGACCAGATTGTTGCCCTTCAGCACAGTTTCGACGATCGCGGCGCGCCTGTGATAATTGGCGCGCATCACGTCGGCTGTCGGGAAGTTTTCAGACAGCGCCATGGCGGTCATGTCGGCAATAAAGGGCTGCACTCCGAACAGCATGATTTCGGACACCGGCAGCAGACGTTCGCAAAATTCCTCCGGGCCGGCTGCCCAGCCGGATCGGAAACCGGGTGCCGCATGCGACTTGGAGATGGACGAGACCACGATCGTGCGCTCCGCCAGTTCCGCCATGTCAAAGGGTGAGGCAAAGCTGGTGCCGTCGAAGATCAGCTGTTCATAAACCTCGTCGCAGATGATCCAGAGATCGTGCTTGCGGCAGATCTCGCCGATCCTTGCGATTTCGGAGGCTGACAGAACGGCACCGGTCGGGTTGTGCGGCGTGTTCAGAAGCAGCACCCGCGCTTCCGGCGTCACGGCACGTTCGAGATCGTCCGGCTGCATGTGGAATTTCTTCTCCGGCCGCAGCGGCACGGGGATCATATGCGCGCCGGTGGAGGCGATGACGCCCTCATAGGTCGCGTAGAGCGGATCGCCGACCAGCACGCCGTCGCCAGCGCCAACCAGGCCGGTCATGACGCAGTAGAGCGCGCTCTGGGTGCCGGGAAAGCAGAGAAAATTCTTTTCCGTCACGCCGGGGCGGCGTTTCGAATATTTCGCAACAAGCGCCTTCAGCGTATCCGGCTCGCCGCGGCCGTTGGAATAGCGGGTGCGACCGGCATACATGGCGCGCGCGGCCTCATCCAGCAGCGCTCGGTCAGGCACCACATCAGGCTCGCCGATCGTCAGCTCGACCACGTCCTCCCCCTCGGCCTTCATGCGCCTTGCGGTCAGATGCAGCGCCCAGCGGCCTGAACCGAGATGGGCGAGACGGTCGGTGATCGTGGCATAGCGCATGAATAGGCCTCATGTTCGAGGATTAGGATGGGCCGCCTCTAGCAAATACGCCGCGCCGGAGCAAATGGCGCGGCGATGGTGCTGGCGCTCAATCCTTGTTTCCCGTCCGGTAACGACCGCCCACATGCCGGGCCGGCAGTCTCAGTGCACCGAACAGCTTTTCGCGCAGCGTGCCTTCGCGATAGCCGGTCTTGTAGACACCGCGTTCCTGCAGAATGGGGATCACCAGCTCGATCACGTCGTCGAAACATTCCGGCACCACGGTGCGCGACAGGTTGAAGCCGTCGACATCGGCTTTCTCCATCCACTCCTGCAGGCGGTCGGCGATCTGTTCGGCGGAGCCCACCATCGGCATCTGGCGGCTGCCGAGAATCATCTGGTCCAGCAGCTTTCGCTTCGTCCATTGCGGTCCGGCGCTGCGGGTCATCGCCTCGACATTGGAGACGATGGCATCGCTTTTGCCGGTCTGGATCGGCTCGTCGAGATCATAGCGCGCGAAATCGATTCCGAGCGATGCGCTGGCATGCACAAGTGCTGCCTCGGAACTGGCATGGCTACGGTAATCCTCGAATTTTTCCTGCGCTTCCTTTTCCGTGCGGCCGGTGATGATGGTTGCGCCGACGAAGACTTTCAGGTCATCGGCGGTTCGGCCGCCGCTGAGCGCGCGGGCGCGGATGTCGTGGACGAGGTCCCGCACGCCTTCCATCTTCTGGCCGTTGACGAAGACGCATTCGGCGTGGGTTGCGGCAAAGGCGCGGCCGCGGGTGGAAGAGCCGGCCTGATAGAGAACCGGCGTTCTCTGCGGGGAGGGGGCGGACAGATGCATGGCGTCCAGCCGGTACTGCCGGCCTTCGTGGCTGATCTTTCGAACCTTGGCCGGATCCGCGTAGATACCAGCGGCGCGATCGAACACGACGGCATCGTCGTCCCAGCTGCCTTCCAGCAGCTTGTAGATCACGTCCATATATTCGTCGGCGAGATCGTAGCGGTCGTCATGTGCCATCTGCGCGTCGAGGCCGATCGCTTTCGCCGCGCTGTCGAGATAGCCCGTCACGATATTCCAGCCGATCCGACCACCGGTCAGGTGATCGAGCGTCGACATGCGGCGGGCAAACAGGAAGGGTTGCTCGTAGGTGAGGTTCGCCGTCACACCGAAGGAGAGGTGCTTCGTCACCGCCGCCATGGCCGGCACCAGCAGCATGGGATCGTTGACCGGCACCTGCACGGCGCCCCTCAAGGCCGCATCCGGGCTTTCGCCATAGACGTCGTAGACGCCCACCACATCTGCCAGGAAAATCCCGTCGAACAGGCCGGCTTCCAGCCGTTTGGCGTAATCCGTCCAATAGGCGAGTTCGGTGTAACGGTTGGACTGGTCGCGCGGATGCGTCCACAATCCGTGCTGGATATGGCTGACACAGTTCATGTCGAAGGCGTTGAATCGGATTTCGCGCAAAGAGCATTCCTCCGCGTTGCAGATCTGGTGCGTCTCTTATAAGTTCCTATCGTCCACTATAGAAGACGATCGTTCGGAGGCAAGCGGATAAAGCCATGGAAGCAGATGTTGGAGATGCCATCGCATCGCGGCTCAGAACGGAACGCGAGACACGCAAATGGTCGCTTGCGGAACTCGCCGAACGCTCCGGCGTGTCGAAGGCGATGATCAGCAAGATCGAGCGCAGCGAGGCCAGTCCATCGGCCGCCGTGCTCGGCCGGCTGTCCGGCGCTTTCGGCCTGCCGCTGTCGGTGCTTCTGGCACTGGCGGAAGGCGGGGAGGAGCGGCTGCGCGTCCAGTCGGGCCAGCCGGTCTGGACCGATCCCGAGACCGGCTATACCCGCCGGGCCCTGTCGCCGCCCAATGCGCCGCTCGAACTGATCGAGGTTCTGCTGCCGCCTGCCGTGCGCGTTCCCTATCCGGCCTCCGCCTTCGCCTTCCAGCATCAGCAGATCTGGCTTCTCGCGGGCGCGCTCGATTTCATCGAAGGCACGGTGCGGCATTCTCTGAAGGAGGGCGATTGTCTCATGCTGGGGCCGCCCGCCGACTGCGTCTTCTTCAATCCCGGTAAGGTCCCGGCGCGTTACGTTGTGGCGCTTTCCCGAAGGTAACGGAGCAGAACGGCAGACGTGAAAAAGGCGCTTCCCGAAGGAAGCGCCAGTTGGGGAGATTGTGACTTTGCCGGTCGCGCTGATGGATGCGACCTACAAGTCCGTGAACACGAACCCCTAGCGGTTTGTTCCCGCAGAAAGTGTGAAATCCTTTTCTTGCCCGGAACGATCCGATATCCTGTCGGTTACACCGCAAGAACGGATCGAAGCCTGGGAGGAGGATGCGATGCTGGGATTGGGTCATTTCTGGAAACGGGTGCAGGCCCGCAAGGCGGAAACGGCAACGCCCGAGTTTGCCGATCGCAGTGATGCCGGCCGGCAGCTGACCGAGGCACTGCAAATCTCACAATCCTTGTCCTCTGTCGCCGGCGATCCCGTGGTGGTCGCCATGCCGCGCGGCGGCGTGCCGGTGGCGTTCGAAGTGGCGCAGCGGCTTGGACTGCATCTCGATCTCTTGATCCTGCGCAGGATCGCTGCCCCCGGCCACCCGGAATTTAACATCGGCGCCGTTGTCGACGCCAAAGAACCAATCGTCCATATCGACGAGGCAAGCGTGCGGCGCTTTCCCCTGCCTCCTGGCTATCTTAACACGGAGCGGCAGCATCAGATCGCCGAGGTCGACCGCCATCACCGGATGTATTTCGGCGAGGATCACGCCGACGAGCACGATCTTGCCGGGCGTCACGTCATACTGATCGATGAGGGGCTTTCCGATGCCGGGTCGATGGAGGTCAGCATCCACGCGCTCAGGCAGCTGGGTGTCGCGATCATTACCCTTGCCTTACCGGTCGCCTCGCAGGACACGCTCGATGCAATCAGGGACAAGGTTGAAGACGTGGTCTGCCTGTCGATCCCGCCAACATTCGGCGATGTGGGTGACCACTACGAGGATTTCCCGGAAACCACCGATCAGGACGTCGTCCGGCTGCTCAAGGAAGCCAGACGGTCGGAGCGGTTGCTCAACTAGATTTCAATCGTCGCCAACAACGGCAAGTGGTCGGATGCCCGCCGCGTCAGCGGTGTCGAGACCACTTCCGCATCGATCACCTTGATGCTGTCGGAAACAAAGATGTGGTCGAGCCGAAGCAGCGGAAAGCGGGACGGAAACGTTGCCCGCCACGGTTTGACAAGCGCCGTCTGCACATCGGTCAGGCGCTTGGCCGCATGCCGGTAGGTCCTCGTGATCGGTGTCGAGTTGAAGTCGCCGATCAGAATGCGCGCCGGGTTTTCCTTCTCGAGGCCGCCGAGCCAGTCCGGGCCCGTCAGCTCCGTCATCTGCGCCATCCGGTCTTTACCGCGGAGTCCGAGATGGGTGTTGAAGACCTGCAGCGGTTTGCCACCGACGTCGATTTCCACCCAGACTGCGCCGCGCTGCTCGCCGATCGAGGAAAGCATGTCGGCCTTGATCACTTTCAGCGGCAGGGATGTCAGAATGGCGTCGCCGTAGCGTTCCTCGGCCACATGCAGCGCCGCGTGAAAATGGTAGTCCATCTCCACCTCGCGGGCGATGATATCGACCTGATCGACGCCACCGGTGCGCGAGCGGCCGACATCCAGTTCCTGCAGGCCGATAATATCAGGCTTCAACTCCGAGATGACGTCGGCGATCCGCGCGGGATCGAGCCGTCGATCGGCGCCGATGCAGCTATGCACGTTGTAGCTCAGGATTTTCAGGCGGCGCCGGGAGGAAGTTTGAGGCGAGGTGTCGGAGGGCGGTTTGGGAAGCGCATCGATCATAGCGCGGGAACACCTTGGACAGTCATTTCGTTCCACCCTGCACAGCATGAATGGAGATGGAATGAAGATCTGGCGGCCCCTCATCAAATGTCTTGTGGTTGCCGCGGTCTGCCTTGCCGCACTCCTCGTCTACCGCAGCCTGCAACGCTACACATGGGACGAAATCGAGGAGTCCGTGCTGTCCATCGCCGGCATTCGGTTGGTGGCCGCGTTCGGCTTCGTCATTCTCTCCTATGCCTGCCTTGGCATGTTCGATGCGCTTGGCGTGCGCTATGCGGGCAAGCCGCTTGCCTACCATAAGACGGCACTCGCGTCCTTCACAAGCCTGTCGATCGGCCACAATGTCGGCATGGCAGCGCTCAGCAGCGGCGCGGTCCGTTACCGGTTCTACTCCCGCTGGGGCCTTCAGCCTCAGGACATTGCCAAGGTCATCGTGTTTTGCGGCGCGACTGTTGGGTTGGGGCTTGCCACACTGGGCGGCATTGCCATGCTGCTCGATGTCAATGGATCGGACGACTTCTTCGGCCTTGGCAGGGGAGAGAGGGCCGCCATCGGTTTCGCCTGTCTGGCCGTGCCGGCTGCCTATCTACTGCTTTGCGCTTTCGTGCGCCGGCCGTTGCCCGTCCGCTCGTGGCGTTTCACGCCGCCGGATCTGTCGCTCGCGATCGGCCAGATCATCGTCGGCACACTGAATTTCCTCTGTGTCGCCTCCGCGATCCGCCAGCTGCTGCTTGCGTTTACCGATGTCGGATTCCTGCAGGTCGCCAGCGCCTACGTGACCGCAAATCTCGGCGCGCTGGTCAGCCACGTGCCGGGCGGTCTCGGCGTGCTGGAAGCGGTCATGCTGAACCTGTTGCCGGGCACATCGGCGATCGGGGCACTGATCGCCTTCCGCGTCCTCTACTTCTTCGTGCCGCTCGCGATCGGCGTACCGGTGCTGATCGCAAGCGAGGCCTATTACCGGCGTCAGGGAAGTGCCTATTCAGGCCGCGCGGCGGAAGGAAAGGCGTGAAAACAGCTTCCTGATCCCGGACTTGATCTCCGGGATCGGCCAGAACGGCTGTTTCGGATCGACAATGCCGGTGCCGATCAGCGAGGTGATCTCGCCCTTCAGCGTATCCACCTCGAACGGCCGCAGGCAACGTGGGTTGACGTTCAGGATGTCGATCGCCGCCAGCATCGATCCGGTCTGCTGAATGATGCGGGACACGTCTTCCTTGTTGGCGCAGAGATGCTCGGCCAGAAGATCGTCGCGCAGATCAAGGATTGCCTTTTGCGACGCAGCCTCGACGGTCTCGAGCGCGATATCGCATTCCGTATCGAGCCCTTCCGACCGGTTGTTGAGATTGGACGAGCCAACCCGCACGAAGCGGTCGTCGACCACGATCAGCTTGGAATGGACGATGATCTCGCGATCGTTGCCATCGGCATCCGGGGTCGTGG
The DNA here is from genome assembly GCF_014841925.1 of Rhizobium sp. CFBP 13726. NCBI lineage: Bacteria > Pseudomonadati > Pseudomonadota > Alphaproteobacteria > Hyphomicrobiales > Rhizobiaceae > Rhizobium > Rhizobium sp. CFBP 13726. Next base: position 1,047,530 of record NZ_JACYUU010000002.1, on the reverse strand, counting down.
CGTAGTAGATCCGCAGCCGGCCGTAGCGATCCGCGCGCTTCAGGCGGCGGATCAGGCGGGTGCGGTTGTTGCCCATCATCAGCTTTTCGAGAAAGCCGTGGGATTCGCGCGTCACGATGATGACGATTTCCGGGCCCTGCGCTGCCTTGAGCTTGCGGGCAAGCGTGCGCGCCACGCCGAAGGAGGCGAGATACTGCGTCTCGATATAGAGGTGCCGCTCGGCTGCCTTCAGCGCATCATGGGTGAGCTTGATCGCCTCGCGATGACCGCGGCGACCCTTCCATTTCCAGGGTTCGGTCAGCGCAAGTCCGCTGCGGCAATTGGTGAGATTGGGTTCGAGATCCTGCGGCCAGGCGGCTTCGCCCGCAACCGTGACCGGTTCGAGCTCGATCTTCGTCACCTTCTTCCAGCGGCGGCGCGTCACGTCGCCGATCAGCCGGGCGATATCGCCGGTGACGATCGTCTGCATGTCGTGAACGGGACCATAGGTCGTGCCGTCGGGAGAGGTGCGGGCCGGGTTGATGCAGGCATGCCCACGGTCGTCCCAGCGGCGCGCGGTCAGATCGATGCCGCCGACAAAGGCGGTCCTGTCGTCGACCACGACGATTTTCTGGTGATGGCTGGCACGCAGCGGATGCTCGAAATCGAAGCGCAATTCGATGCGCGGATGGTCGTTCCAGTCCATCTTGCCGAACATCTTCAGGCTCTTGCCGGAATAGACCGGACCCATGCCCCAGACGAGGATGCGGATTTCCAGTTCCGGCTTTTCCTCGACCATGCGGCGCAGCGTAGCACCAAGCGTCGGGCAATCAGGATCGCGCGGACGCAGCTTGATACCAGGGTTGAAGTCCCAGCCGAGGATCATCACGGACCGTTCGGCCTGCTTCAACACGTCGTCCAGGCGCTGGTAGTATTCCTCGCCATCGATCAGGAAGCCGACGCGCTCGGCCTCGGCGCTGCGCCAGACGTTGCGGCCGGGTCGAATGATCGCACGGCCGGATGGCTCCGACCGGCGCCAGGACGAAAGTGCGGAAGAGCCTGTCTGGCTCGGCGAAGTTTTTGAAGAAAAATTAGACACGTCCACCTTTTGACCCCCGTCAATTGCGTGGCCCATCAACGCGCTAAGCTGCAAGATGTTCCAGGGACGCTGGAACATCGCGGACGTTGACGGGTTTACAGTCGTTGCGTACCAAATCGACCCGGGGGAAGACGTAACGAGGAGGACGTGAACATGACGCATGCGCGTGACAATTTCATTACTTGGCTACGCAATGCCCATGCGATGGAGGAACAGGCAGTCACGCTTCTGACAGCGCAGGCACGCCGGATCGAAAGCTACCCGGATCTCAAGGACCGCGTTCTGGAGCATCTCGAGGAAACCCGCGGCCACGTCGCGGCGCTGACCGAGATGCTGGAGAAGTTCGCCGTGACGACGCCGACCTTCAAGGACATGACCGCCAAGCTTGCCGCGACGGCCCAAGGTGTCGGCGGATTGCTGGTCAGCGACGAGGTCATCAAGACGATGACGACTGCCTTCGCATTCGAGCACACGGAAATCGCTACCTACAAGGTGCTGATTGCTGCCGCTGACGAACTGGACGAACCGGAAGCCGTCGCCGTCTTCGAACACATCCTGTCCGAGGAAGAAGACATGGCGGAATGGCTGAACGACAATATCGACAGCATCACGCGGATATTCCTGATGCGCGACGAGCGGGATCTCCAGGCGAAGCGGTAGGAGACGCCTCTGCTTCAGTCCTGACTTTTCAGAAGACCTGACAGGTCCAGCCGATGCTGGAGGGCGCCTTCGTCGCAGGCGCCGTGCTGGTAGAGATCGATGATCTCGGCCGCGAGGTTCTTTGCCGCCGTGCTTTCGCCAGACAAGCCGCGTTCGGCGCAGGCGGCATCGAAGACGTGCTGCAGGAAATCCAGTTCCCGCGGTTCCATTGCCGCATTGAATGCAGGTGTATTCATCTGTGGCCTCCCGTCGTGGAATGGATGTTGGGGGAGATCGCTCTGATGTCTTCCCGTCGCCGGCGGCCTTCGATTGTGCCGACGATGGGTGAAGTCTAAGCAAACTCCCCCCCGTTGCAAAGGGAGGGAGAAGGTTAAATTCCTGTAATGACGGGATTGTCAGTGAGCGCGCCGCAGCGCGTGAACGCCCCGTCATTCCGGATGGTTTCGTCAGCCTGCCGGCTTCATCGACTGGACCACGGTCGGCCACAGTTCCGAAACGGTGGGGTGGATGGGCACGGCCCAGCGCAGGGCATCATAAGTCGCTCCGGCATTCATCATGTCCAGCACGCCGTGGATCGCCTCGTCGCCGCCGGTGCCGAGAAGGGCGGCGCCCAGGATCTTTTTCGTCTGCGCATCGGCCACGATCTTCATCAGGCCGATCGTCTCGCCCTTTTCCACGGCGCGTCCCACCTGGCTCATCGGCCGCGTGCCGACGAGAACCTTGTGGCCAGCCTTCACCGCCTGGTGTTCGGTCATGCCGACACGGCCGAGCGGCGGGTCGGTATAGAGCGCATACCCGAGCAGACGGTCGGAGACCTTGCGGCTTTCGCCATCGAACAGATTGGCCGCAACGATCTCGAAATCATTGTAGGCGGTGTGGGTAAACGCGCCGCGGCCGTTGCAGTCGCCCATCGCCCAGATGCCCTCGACATTGGTCGACAGATCGTCGCCCACCTCAATGTAGCCGCGCTCATCGAGCGTTACGCCTGCCTTGTCGAGCCCGAGATCGTCGGTGTTGGGACGGCGTCCGACCGCCAGCAGCACGTCGGAGCCGATGACTTCAGGCTCGCCTTCGTCGCAACTGAGGCCGACTGCAATGCCGTCGTCCGTCTTGCTGAAGCGGATGCAGTCGGCGCCGGTTCTGATAACGATCCCCTCGGCTTCCAGCATCTCGTGGATGGCGTGCGAGATCTCCGCGTCCTCACGGCTGACGATACGCTCGCCGCGCTCCACCACGGTCACCTTGGCGCCAAAGCGGCGATACATCTGCGCATATTCCAGCCCGATATAGCTGCCGCCGATGATCACCAGATGGTCCGGCACCCGGTCCAGCCCGACGATGTCGCTGTTGGTCATGTAGGGGATGTCGTTGACGCCCTCGAAATCGGGAATGGTGGCGCGCGCGCCGACATTGAGAAAGATCTGCGGTGCCGTCAGCAGCTCGTCGCCGACGCGGATCGTGTTAGCGCTCTCAAAGCGGGCATGGCCGCGGATCAGCGTGCAATGGGGCATCTTTTCCAGCCAGCTCTCGTTGCTGCCGCGGCTGTCCATCGTCACTTTCAGGGCCCGCCGCATCACGGCCGGCATGTCGATCGTGACTTCGCCGCCGATGCCGATGCCGTAATCGGCGCTCCGGCGCGCGAGATGCGCCGCGTAGGCGCTCGCCACCAGCGTCTTGGTCGGCTTGCAGCCGGTGTTGACGCAGGTGCCGCCCACATGCTTGCGCTCGATGATGGCGACGGTCTTGCCCGCGTCGTTGAAGCGTCCGGCAAGCGATGGCCCGGCCTGGCCGGCGCCGATGATGATCGCGTCGAATGTCTGCATGATGCTCAGATCTCCGTTAGGCGGCCGGCGTTCCCGGCAAAAGCAGGATGACAATCAGGGCTGCGACGACGGCCACGCCGTCCTCGATAAAGGCTGCCGGTGCATCCTTGCCGAAATGGGCGGCAAGCTTTGCCCGCACTGCGGCGCCACCCAGCGTTCCGATCACGGCGCCGATAATGCCGGAGACGAGGCCGGCCAGCCAGTAGCCGTAGGGCATTCCGATCGCAGCACCCGATAGCGCGCCGGTCAAGATGCGTGCACCGAATTGCTGCGGCACCTTGCGGCTTGGCGTCGATGGCAACTGGTCGGTGATGAATTCGACGATGGCGATCAGCGTGAGGATCAGCACGGCCCATTTGGAGCCCATGAAGGCGAGCCAGGTGCCGGAGAGATCGAGCCAGCCGAGACCGGCCGCCCAGCTGACGATCGCCGGTGCCGTCATGGCGCGAAGCCCGGCCACCGCGCCGATGACGAGTGCAAGCATGTAACTCATGATGATTCCCTTTGCCGCCGCCGACGGATGCCGGTGAAATCAAGTCTTCGCAAGTTTTAGTGGAATTCGCCAGTGCCGGATTTTAAGGTGACGACCGAGGACGAGTTGGGAGGAGGAGCCCGGCATCTGGTGAGATACGCAATTCTTGCAGCGGCGGGCGTGGCGGTCATGATCGGTCTGGGCATCTATGTCCAGGGCGCCGGCATGATCGCGAGCGGCTACATGGAGGAGGCGAAGGCGCAGGCCAACACCACGCTGAGGCTTGCCGTTTCCGGTCTCGACGGGCACCTGAAGCGCTACGAGGCGCTGCCGGCCCTGATCGCCGACCAGCAGAATGTCGAGGCTTTCGTGCTCGATCCGTCCAACACAACCCTGCAGGCCGCCACCAACGCCTATTTGAAAGACACCAACGCGCTCCTCAAATCCTCCGACATCTATCTGATGACGATGGACGGGCAGACCATTGCCGCCAGCAACCATGACAGCGACGTCAGTTTCATCGGCGAGAACTTTTCCTACCGTCCGTATTTCCAGGAGGCTGCTAAGGGCCGCCAGTCGCGCTTTTATGCGCTCGGCACGACGTCGCTCAAACGCGGCTACTACTTCTCGTCGCCGATCGAGATCGCCGGAGTGATCCGTGGCGTCATCGTCTTCAAGGTCGATATCGATCTGGTCGAGGACAGCTGGGGGAAGGGGACCGACCAGGGCACCGAAGACCGCATCTTCGTTGCCGACCCCGAGGGCATCATCTTCATGACCAGCCGGCCGGAATGGCTCTATGCCACGACCCTGCCGCTGTCGCCGGGGCGCATCGCCCGCACCCAGACCTCGCGGCGCTATGCGGATGCGAAACTGCGCGAGCTGCCGGTTCGGCGCGGCGAATTCGCCGGCCACGAGGTGATGACGATTGCCGACAACGGTGGCGACCGGGAATATCTCGTCGTGTCGCAACCGATGCCCGACGCCGGCTGGACCGTCAGCGTGCTGATGGATACCGGGTCCGTGCATGCCCAGGCAAAGACCACCGTCGCTGCCCTGCTTCTGTCCTTGTGTCTCGCCGTCCTCGGGCTTGCGGTCATCCTGCAGCGCCGGGCGCGGCTTGCCGAGCGCATGCATCTCCAAGCGGAAGCGCAGAATGCGCTCGAACACCGGGTCGCCGAGCGCACCGCCGATCTTGCCCGCGTCAACGCCCAGATCGAGGAGGAGGTGGCCGAGCGCCGGGCGACCGAACAGCGGCTGCGCCAGACCCAGGCCGATCTCATCCAAGCCGGCAAGCTTGCCGGTCTCGGCCAGATGTCGGCGGCGCTGTCGCACGAGCTCAACCAGCCGCTCGCCGCGGCCAAAACCTATGCAGAGACAGCCGGCGTGCTGATGGATCTCGACCGCACGGAAGAGGCACGCGACAACGTGCGGCGCATTTCAGCGCTGATCGATCGCATGGCCTCGATCAGCAAGCATCTGCGCAACTTCGCGCGCAAGCCGAACGAGAAGCTCGGCGCCGTCTCGCTGCAGGAGGTGATGGACGACACGCTGGAAATCGTCGCGGCGCGGCTGAAGGCGGCCGATGCGGATCTCGTCGTCGACATCCCGGCAAACCTGCCGAAGGTCAGGGCCGGTTCGATCCGTCTGCAGCAGGTGCTGGTCAACGTCATCGGCAATGCGGCAGATGCCGTCGAGGGACTACCCGACCGGCGCATCGCCGTTTCGGCATCAAGAACCCACGATACCATCACGGTGCAGGTGCGCGATGGCGGGCCGGGTGTGCCGGCGTCGATTCGCGAGCGCATCTTCGACCCGTTCTTTACCACCAAGGGCATCGGCAAGGGTCTCGGCCTCGGGTTGTCGATCTCCTACAACATCGTCAAGGATTTCGGTGGTAGCCTTTCCGTCACCGATGATCCCGATGGGGGGGCCGTGTTCACCATCGAGCTCGACATTGCCGATGAAAACCTGATGGAGGCTGCCGAGTGAGCGAAGCAAGGGATGCGGCGCAAAGGGTTTTGCTGGTTGACGACGAAGAGGAGCTGCGCCGATCCACCGCCCAGGCGCTGGAGCTGTTCGGGCTCTCGGTGCAGACCTTTTCCAATGCCGATCATGTTCTCGAACTCGCCGGTTTCGGCTTCGAGGGCGTTATCGTCAGCGATATCCGCATGCCCGGAACAGACGGCATGACGCTTCTGCAGCGGGTGCGCGAACTCGATGCGGAAATCCCGATCATTCTCGTCACCGGCCACGGCGATGTGCAGCTGGCGGTCAAGGCGATGCGCGAGGGCGCCTATGATTTCCTCGAAAAGCCGTTCACGCCGCAGCATCTGGCCGGCGTCATCCGAAGGGCGCTCGATCGCCGCGCGCTGGTCATGGAAAACCGCCGGCTGAAGGCGGTGGCCGGCAAGCGCGACGATCTGGAAACCCGCATGCCCGGCCGCACCCAGGTGATGGTCGACCTGCGCTACCGGATCCGCGCGATCGGCGCCACCGATGCCGATACGCTGATCATCGGCGAGACCGGCGCCGGCAAGGAAGTTGTGGCGCGGGCGCTGCACGATGTCAGCCCGCGCGCCAACCGGCCGTTTATTGCCATCAATTGCGCAGCACTTCCGGAAACGCTGATCGAAAGCGAGTTGTTCGGCCACGAGGCGGGCGCCTTTCCCGGTGCGATCAGGCCGCGCTACGGCAAGTTCGAACATGGCCGCGGCGGTACGATCCTGCTCGACGAGATCGGCTCGATGCCCTTCGACCTGCAGGCGAAATTCCTGCGCGTCCTGCAGGAGCGTGTCATCACCCGGCTCGGCTCGAACGAAACCGTGGCCCTCGACGTCCGCTTTATCGCCACCAGCAAGGTGGATCTGGAGGCGGAAGTCGCTGCCGGCCGGTTCCGGGCCGATCTTCTCTACCGTCTCAACGTCGCAACCATCCATGTGCCGTCACTTCGGGAGCGTCGGGCCGATATCGCGCTCCTGTTTCTGCAGCTGGTTCGCGAAGCCTCCGCCCGCTACGGCCGTGACGATCTCAACGTTCCCGTCGACGTGATCGCGACGATCGGCGACCAGGCCTGGCCCGGCAATGTCCGCGAGTTGCGCAACGCCGCCGACCGGCTGGTGCTGGGTCTCGATCTTCCGTCGACAGATTCCAACGGCAGGCTTCGCGATCCGGCCGGGCGATTGGCCGACAAGGTGGCAGCCTTCGAGCGCAGCCTGATCGCCGGAGAAATTGCCGCGCATGGCGGTGCCCTGCGTCCTGTCTACGAATCGCTCGGCATTTCGCGCAAGACGCTCTACGAAAAGATGCAGAAACACGGGCTCGACAAGCGCCTGATCTCGGCCGACCAGATGCTGCAGGACGATCTGAACGGGTGACGGAACATATCCCAAACCCCGCACTGGGTGGATTTCCACCCAGGCTTTGATGTGATTGTTCCCTAATCCACCCATGCTGCATTGCACGCCAGCGATAAACTTAGCAACGCTGCGTCCCGCCTGATTGCGGCCAGTGAAATCACCACTGCAAATGGCACCGAGGCTGGCGAGGGAGGACTATCGCCAGCACACCAGTTTGCATGCTGATTTTCACGCTCGGGAGGACAATTCATGAAAATCGTCAACGCCATGATCGGCGCAACGGCTCTGGCCGCAATGTCGCTGTTTTCGGCTTCTGCCAATGCGCAGAGCTATCCGGAACGCCAGATCACGATGATCGTACCGTTTGCGGCCGGCGGCCCGACCGATACGGTTGCACGTCTCGTCGCCGAATCCATGTCGCGGGATCTCGGCCAGCAGATCGTCGTCGAAAATGTCGGCGGCGCCGGCGGCTCGCTCGGTGCCGGACGCGTCGCCAATGCGGAAGCGGACGGATACACCGTGCTTTTGCACCATATCGGCATGGCGACCAGCGCCACGCTTTATCGCAAGCTCGCCTATGACACGCTGAACGCGTTCGAATATGTCGGCCTCGTCACGGAAGTGCCGATGACGCTTCTCGCCCGCAAGGACATGGAAGCGACCGATTTCAAGGGACTGATCGAATACGCCAAGGCGAACAAGGACAAGGTGACGGTCGCCAATGCCGGCATCGGCGCTGCGTCGCATCTCTGCGGTATGCTGTTCATGAGCTCGATCGAAACGCCGCTCGTGACCGTTCCCTACAAGGGCACCGGCCCGGCCATGACCGATCTCCTCGGCGGACAGGTCGATATCATGTGCGACCAGACCACCAATACGACAAAGCAGATCCAGGGCGGCACGGTAAAGGCCTACGCCGTCACCTCCGCTGACCGCCTCGACATCCTGAAGGACCTGCCGACCGTCAAGGAAGCCGGTTATCCGCAGATGGAAGTGGGCATCTGGCACGGCATCTACACGCCGAAGGGCACGCCGAAGGAAGCCAACGACAAGCTGTCGGCGGCACTCAAGGTGGCACTCAAAGACCCGAACGTCGTTGCCCGTTTCGGCGAACTCGGCACCAAGCCTTCGCCGGAAGCCGACGCCACGCCTGAGGCGCTGAAGACCAAGCTGGAAAGCGAAATCGCCCGCTGGAAGCCGGTCATCGAGGCAGCCGGCCAGTACGCCGACTGATCTCTCGTCACGGCACTGCCCCTCACCCTGGCCCCTCTCTGGGCAGGGTGAGGGGTTCTGCTCGATCGGCCTTGGAGCCCGCAACCTTTCGTCCTTCTCCCCCGCGGGGGAGAAATTGCCGGCAAGCTGATCGCTCAGATCGACCGCTGATCGGCGCGAACGTCTGCAAGGACCCCACCGGCAAGCGACACTCCTGCTAGCGACCATGCCGACCCGCGGCGCAGATCCGCAGAGCTCTTCCAATATTTCGGAGCCATCATGAATTCACTCAATATCGACAGGACCAATCTGGTCTGCGGGCTGGCGCTCATGCTGACCGGCCTGTTCTTTGCCTATCAATCGATCGAACTGGAACTCGGCACGGCGCTTCGCATGGGGCCGGGCTATTTTCCGTTCATCCTCGCCTGCGTTCTCGTGCTCTTGGGCGGCGTGATCGTCTTCCAGGCCATTCGCGTTCACGGCGAACCGGTGGGTGCGCTTGCCTGGCGCGGAATGGCCTTCATCCTGCCGGCACCGATCTTCTTTGGTCTCACCGTGCGCGGTTTAGGCTTCGTGCCGGCGATCTTCTTTACGGCGCTGATCGCGGCATTCGCCTCGCACAAGATGAAGCCGTTGATGGCCGTCATCCTGGCGGCTCTGCTCACGGTCTTTTCGGTTCTCGTCTTCAGCTATGGTCTTGGTCTGCCGTTCCGGCGGTTCGGGCCGTGGCTGGGCATGTAAGGGGCTCGGTTCATGGAATTATTCAATAATCTCGCCCTCGGTTTCTCCACCGCCACGTCGATCGAGAACCTGTTCTTCTGCCTCATCGGGGTGCTGCTTGGCACGCTGATCGGCGTCCTGCCCGGCATCGGCGCAACCGCGACGATCGCCATGCTGTTGCCGATCACCTTCCAGCTCGAACCCGTGTCGTCGCTGATCATGCTGGCCGGCATCTACTACGGCGCGCAGTATGGCGGCTCCACCACGGCCATCCTCATCAATATGCCGGGCGAATCCTCGTCGGCGGTCACCGCCATCGACGGTTACCAGATGGCGCGCAAGGGCAAGGCGGGACCGGCGCTGGCCATCGCTGCCATCGGATCGTTCTTTGCCGGCACGGTTTCCACCTTTCTTGTGGCGATCTTCGCGCCGCCGCTGACCTCGATCGCCCTGCAGTTCGGTGCGGCGGAATATTTCTCGCTGATGGTCGTCGGTCTCGTCTCGTCGATCGCGCTTGCTCACGGGTCGATCATCAAGGCGCTTGCCATGGTCTGCCTTGGCCTGCTGCTTGGCCTCGTCGGCACCGATATCTACACCGGCACGCCGCGCTTCACGCTCGGAATACGGGAATATGCCGACGGTCTGAACTTCGTCGCGGTCGCGGTCGGCGTCTTCGGTATCGCTGAAATCCTGCGCAATCTCGAAAGCGAAAAGACCCGCACCGTGCTGATGGCGAAGGTATCCAACCTGATGCCGTCGCGCGAGGACTTCAAGGCGATGGTCGGCCCCGTTCTGCGCGGCACGGCGATCGGCTCCATCCTCGGCATCCTGCCGGGCGGCGGCGCGATCCTTGCGGCATTTGCGTCCTATACGGTCGAGAAGAAGGTATCGAAACATCCGGAAGAATTCGGCCACGGCGCGGTCGCCGGCGTTGCCGGGCCGGAATCGGCCAACAATGCGGGTGCACAGACCTCGTTCATCCCGCTCCTGACGCTCGGCATTCCGGCCAACCCGGTCATGGCGCTGATGGTCGGCGCGATGATCATCCAGGGCATCGTTCCAGGTCCGAACGTTGCCGTCGAACAGCCGGCGCTGTTCTGGGGCATCATCGCGTCCATGTGGATCGGCAACCTGATGCTTGTGATCCTCAACCTGCCGCTGATCGGGTTGTGGGTAAAGCTTCTGACGATCCCCTATTACGTGCTCTTCCCGATCATCATGGCGTTCTGCGCCATCGGGGTCTACAGCGTCAATTCCAACGTCTTCGATCTCTATGCCGTCGCCTTCTTCGGTCTGCTCGGGTACGTGCTTTTGAAGCTGCGCTGCGAGCCGGCACCGCTTCTGCTCGGTTTCGTTCTTGGCCCGCTCCTGGAAGAAAACCTGCGTCGCGCAATGATCCTCTCGCGCGGCGACGCCACCACCTTCATCACCCGCCCCATCAGCGCCGGCCTGCTCGCGCTTGCCGCCATCGTGCTCATCGTCGTCTTCCTGCCAAGCGTCCGCAAGAAGCGCGAAGAGGTGTTTGTCGAAGAGGATTGAGGGGTGGCGGCTCTTACAGGCCGTCGCGGACGAGTATGAGTTGCCGGTAGATCTTGGGGGAGGAGGGGAAGCGTTTCCTCTCCTCCTCATCCCTGTGCCTGTCACAGGGATCCAGCCACGCGAAGTCATTCGCGTGAAAAGACCCTTCAGCGCCGCAGACGCGGCGCTACTGGATTCCTGTGACAAGCACAGGAATGAGGGGGGCGGGGGTTGCGGACGCGTCGGCTGGGTTCCTGTGGCGAGCACAAAAATGAGGGGAGGTTGGGGCTGCCGAAGTCCCCTTCATTACACCGTCTGCAGCGCCTGCAGTTCCTCGACCGGCACCTCTCCACCCATCTGCTTCAGAAGCAGCGCGGCCATAAGACGACCCGCCTCCGCGAGGTCCTCGTAGATCGTTTCGATGCGGGGGCGGACCTGGTCGAACAGGCCGGACGTCTGTTTGGCGACCAGGCGCACATCTTGGCCGATGATGCGGCCGGTGTCGTAGGCCGCCGACATCACGGCCATGGCGGAGACTTCGCCGCCGCAGATGAAGCCGTCGGGCGCGTCGTCGGCCGCCAGTCGTTCCGCCACATGGTCGCGGATCGCGTCGGACTTGCTGTCGAGCGAGACACGGTCGGAAATCTCGAAGGCGACGCCTTCCTCGCGCACCGCCGTCATGAAGCCGTGGCGCATGTGATGGGCGAAGGTGAACTGGGCGGGCGGCAGGATGATGAACAGCCGCCGACAGCCAGCATTGATCAGGCTTTTCGCGGCACGATAGCTAAAGGCGTAATTGTCGTAATCCACGTAAGGATGCGGCGTCGCAAGCTCGGTGCGGCCGTGGCACACGAAGGGAAAGCCCTGTTCCATCAGGAATTTCACGCGCTCGTCGGCGGCTTCGGTGCGGCTGAACAGGATGCCGTCGGCCATCCGGTTGCGGACGATATGCTTGACCGGATCGATCTGCGGCGTGTCTGAAAAATGCGGCGTGATGACCAAGTGGTACCTGGTGCCGCGCAGTGCCGCACTCATGCCGCGGATCATCGAGGTGCCATAGCCGAGGATTTCCTCGTGCGGATCAAGGACGAGGCTGATCACGTTGGTGCGTCCGGTGCGCAACCGCTGCGCCGCGCGATCCGGCAGATAGCCGACATCTTCGGCCGCTTGGCGCACGCGGATGCGGGTTTCGAGCGCAATCTGGGGATCGTCGGAGAGCGCCCTCGATACGGTCGTGACCGCAAGCTCGGTCAGTTCGGCGACGGTCTTCAGCGTCGGTTTCTTCTGGGCTGTATCGCGGGGCAAGCGGTTCGCGTGCGGCCGCGCCGGGCGTCCCTGCTGCAGCGTATCCGGGTCGATGTCCTCACCCCGGTCATCCCGGTCGTCAAGCGGCATTCCTGTCTCCTCCAGCGCCCCTCCAGGCGCCCTGTTTGTATCGTTGCAAAACGCCGCAAATTCGGCAAGTGCAAATCAACTCTTCACCGTCGCAAACGGGAAAGATCGCTTTTATCGTTTGATAACAGGGTGATGCCGGATCTTTGACATCACTGAAATTCTGTCCCCTACGGGGTTGACACTTACATCAGTTATATCGTTATAAATCGATGTCCGGAGAGGAGCCCGGCTTTGAGGGAGATATTTCAATGACTATTCGTTTGATCGGCAAACTGGCCGCCGGTGCGGCTATGATTGCGCTGACCGCTGGCGCCGCAAAGGCAGCCGAACAGGTTGAAGTTCTGCACTGGTGGACGTCCGGCGGCGAAGCCGCGGCGCTCAACGTGCTTAAGGAAAACCTGGCCAAGCAGGGTATCGGCTGGAAAGACATGCCGGTTGCCGGTGGTGCCGGTTCTGCCGCGATGACGGCGCTGCGCGCCCGTGTGACCGCCGGCGATCCGCCGACCGCCGTCCAGCTGCTCGGTTTCGACCTGCGCGACTGGTCCGAGATGGGCGTCGCCGCCAATCTTGACGATCTCGCCGCCAAGGAAGGCTGGGACAAGGTCATTCCGGAAGCGCTGCAGGCGTTTTCCAAGTATGATGGCCACTGGGTTGCTGCCCCCGTCAACATTCACTCCACCAACTGGCTGTGGCTGAACAAGGCTGCCTTCGACAAGGCCGGCGGCAAGCAGCCGACGAATATGGACGAGCTGTTCACCATGCTCGACGCCTTCAAGGCGCAGGGCATCACCGCGCTCGCCCATGGCGGCGTTCCGTGGCAGGACGGCACCCTCTGGGAAGCCGTGGTTCTCTCCGTCGGCGGTCCTGATTTCTACAAGAAGGCCGTGCTCGACGCCGATCCGACGGCGCTGTCGGGTGATACGATGAAGAAGGTGTTCGACGATATGTCGAAGCTTCGCACCTATTTCGATCCCAACTTCTCCGGCCGCGAATGGAACCTCTCCACCGCGCTCGTCATCGAAGGCAAGGCCGGCGCTCAGGAAATGGGCGACTGGTCGAAGGGCGAATGGCTGCGCGCCAAGAAGACCCCCGGCACCGATTTTGTCTGCATGCGCTTCCCCGGCACACAGGGCTCCGTCCTGTTCAACGCTGACCAGTTCATGATGTTCGACGTGGGTGAAGAGCAGAAGGACGCACAGATGAAGATGGCATCCGCCGTCGAAGATCCCGCGTTCCAGATCGCCTTCAACACGGTCAAGGGTTCCGTGCCTGCCCGTACCGACGTCTCGGACGAAAAGTTCGACGATTGCGCCAAGAAGGGCATGAAGGATCTGGCGGAAGCCTCGTCCAAGGGCACGCTGATGGGCTCGCTTGCTCATGGTTATGCGCAGCCGGCCGCTGTCAAGGAAGCCATGCTTGACGTCATCACCCAGCATCTGAATGGCCAGCTGACCACGGATGCCGCGCTGAAGCGTCTGCCGGAAGCGGTTGCTGCCGCGAAGTAATGTGACTTTACCCTCCCCTTGAGGGGGAGGGTCGGACCAGAGGTCCGGGGTGGGGTGATCCTTGCAGATCTGAAGCGTCACCCCCACCCGCCGCTTCGCGGCGACCTCCCCCCTCAAGGGGGAGGTTGGCTGTCGCCGTTTCTTGTTCCGCCGGAGATCCCCCATGACGACAATCGAACCGGCTCCGATGGTGACGCCGACCAGGCCGCGGCGGTCCATGGCCGATGGCTTGCGCAATGGCTTGCCGAAGCTCGTTCTGGCGCCGTCCTTTGCCATCATTCTGGTGTTCGTCTACGGCTTCATTCTGTGGACAGTCTATCTGTCGTTCACCACGTCGAAGATGATGCCGATCTACAAATGGGGCGGGTTCGATGCCTATTACCGGCTCTGGTCGCAGCCCAACTGGTATGTGGCGATGCAGAACCTCGCCATTTTCGGCGTTCTCTACATCGTGCTTTGCACCGCGATCGGGCTTTTCATCGCCATCCTGATGGATCAGCGCATCCGCGCCGAGGGCGTGCTTCGGCCGATCTTTCTTTATCCGATGGCGCTGTCCTTCGTTGTGACAGGCACGGCCTGGAAGTGGTTCCTCAACCCGGGCCTCGGGCTTGAGAACACGATGCACAATCTCGGCTGGGAAAGCTTCAAGTTCGACTGGCTGGTCAACCCAAAGATGGCGATCTACACCGTCGTCATTGCCGGCGTCTGGCAGGCCTCGGGCTTTATCATGGCGATGTTTCTGGCGGGCCTGCGCGGCATCGACGGCGAGATCGTCAAGGCGGCCCAGATTGATGGCGCATCAACGGTCTCGATCTATCGCCGCATCATCATTCCCATGCTGCGCCCGGTCTTCCTGTCGGCCTTCATCGTGCTCGCGCATATGGCGATCAAGTCCTATGACCTTGTCATCGCGCTCACGGGCGGCGGGCCGGGCAATGCCACCGAACTGCCGTCGACCTTCATGTATTCCTACACGTTTACCCGCAACCAGATGAATGTGGGCTCGGCCAGCGCCGTGATGATGCTGATGGGCATTACCGCGATCATCGTCCCCTATCTCTATTCCGAGCTTCGGGAGAAGAACCATTGAGCGCGATCCCTGAAAATGTCAGCGCCGGCTCGGTCCGCACCGTCCGCTATTTCATCTATGGCGCACTGATCATCCTTGCCGCCGTCTATCTGCTGCCGCTCTATGTGATGCTCACCACGTCGCTGAAGTCTCTTGATGAAATCCGCGGCGGCGACATGCTGGCGCTGCCGTCAGATCCGTCGATCGCCGCATGGGTCAAGGCATGGGGCGAGGCCTGCATCGGCGTCTCCTGCGTCGGCATCAAGGGCTATTTCTGGAACTCGCTGAAGATGGTGGTTCCGGCTGTGGCCATCTCGACGCTGCTCGGGGCGCTCAACGGCTATGTTCTGACCAAGTGGCGCTTTCCCGGCCACAAGCTGGTGTTCGGGATGATGCTGTTTGCCTGCTTCATCCCGTTCCAGGCGGTGTTGATCCCGATGGCGCGTCTGCTGGGTGCGATGGGCATGTCGAACTCCACCGCCGGCCTCGTCTTCGTCCATGTGGTCTACGGCCTCGGCTTCACCACGCTGTTCTTCCGCAACTATTACGAGGCGTTTCCGGACGAGCTGGTCAAGGCTGCGATGATGGATGGCGCCGGCTTCTTCAAGATCTTCTGGCGCATTCTTCTGCCAAGCTCCGGCCCGATCATCGTCGTCACGGTCATCTACCAGTTCACCAATATCTGGAACGACTTCCTGTTCGGCGTCTCGTTCTCGTCGGGCGAGGCATCGCCGATGACGGTGGCGCTCAACAACCTCGTTTCGTCTTCCACCGGCGTGAAGGAATACAATGTCGACATGGCCGCCGCCGTGTTCGCGGCATTGCCGACGCTGTTCGTCTATGTCGTCGCCGGACGTTATTTCGTGCGTGGCCTGATGGCCGGCGCAGTCAAGGGTTGATCCAATATGAGCTTTCTCGAGATCAAGAATATCCGCAAGAAGATCGGCAATGTCGAGATCCTCAAGGGCATCGACATCGATCTGGAAAAGGGCGGCTTTCTGGTGCTGGTCGGCCCGTCCGGCTGCGGCAAGTCCACGCTGCTCAACGCCATTGCCGGCCTGCTGCCACCGACATCCGGTGACATCGTCATCGATGGCGAGGTGGTGACGGACCTGCATCCGTCCAAGCGCGATATCGCCATGGTGTTCCAGTCCTACGCGCTCTATCCGAACATGACGGTGGAGGAGAACATCGCGTTTGCGCTGGAGATGCGCGGCATCGACAAGGCGGAGCGGGAAACGGCCGTCGCAAGCGTGGCAAAGACCCTGCAGATCGAGCATCTCCTGAAGCGTCGTCCGAGCCAGCTTTCCGGCGGCCAGCGTCAGCGCGTCGCCATGGGCCGGGCGCTGGTTCGCAAGCCGCGCGTGTTCCTGTTCGATGAACCGCTCTCCAACCTCGATGCAAAGCTGCGCGTCGAGGTGCGGGCCGAGATCAAGGCGCTGCACCAGAACACCAATGCGACGATCGTCTATGTCACCCACGACCAGATCGAGGCGATGACGCTTGCGACCAAGATCGTCGTCCTCAAGGAAGGCATCGTACAGCAGGTCGGAACGCCTGCCGAAATCTACAATCTGCCGGCCAATCTGTTTGTCGCCGATTTCATGGGCTCGCCGGCAATGAATATGCTGAAAGGCAAGGTCGTCTCCGGGGGCGTCGCCCTGTTCGGCGGTTCGACGACGGTTGCCGTGCCGCCGACGGTGACATCCGTTCTGCCCGCGGGCAAGGATGTCATTCTCGGCCTGCGCCCCGAAGCGATCACCGATTCCGGCCTTGCCGATCCGACAGCCCATGCGATTGCCTTCGTTGATGCGCAGGTAACGATGGTCGAGCCGACCGGCTCCGACACGTTCGTGACCGGGCGGATGGACGGGGTCAATTTCACGGGACGCGCTCGCGCCGAAGTACCGGTCACGCTTGGCCAGACATTCCGCTTCGCCTTCAATCTCGACAAGGCCGTCGTGTTTGATCCGGAAAGCGGCAACCGCATCGGCTAAGTCCATGATCGGGCCAGAAAATTGACTTGACAAAAGACAATTTTCCTATCCCGAATCCGGTCGTTACGGGGCAATAGGGAACTATTCCTGTCCGCCCCGTGTTTCCCTTGTGACTGAAACAAGGGAGAGATGCCATGTCGCTGACCCGCGATTTCACGCCCTACGATTCGCGCCGGACCGCGTCCGGCCACGTCTCGTCCGGCGCGCCCGTGCGCCGATCCTTCCCCAAATCCTGGGGTGCCGAACATGTCGGCGAAAACAGCGTTCTGTTCCGCCTCTGGGCTCCGGACATCGAGCGCCTGCGCCTCCGCATCGCCGGCCGCAACCGCGAAATGCTGCCGGCCGGGCAGGGCTGGTTCACGCTGACCGTCGAAGGCGTCGAGCCCGGCACGCCCTACCAGTTCGTCATGCCCGACGGTAAGGCCTTCGCGGATCCCGCATCGCGAGCGCAGGACGGTGGCGATGATGGCCACTCGATGATCGTCGATCCGGCCTTCTACCGCTGGAACATGCCGGCCTGGAAGGGGCATGCCTGGGAAGAGGCTGTGATTTACGAGATGCATATCGGCACCTTCACGTCCGAGGGCACGTTTCGCGCCGCAGCGTCGCGTCTCGCCGACCTTGCCGATCTCGGCTTCACTGTCATTCAGCTGATGCCGGTCAGCGAATTTCCGGGCGATCGCGGCTGGGGCTATGACAGCGCGCTCCCCTATGCCCCGCACCACGCCTACGGTTCGCCTGATGACATGAAGGCTTTCGTCGATGCCGCCCACCGGGTCGGCCTGTCGGTCATGCTGGATGTCGTCTACAACCACTTCGGCCCGGCTGGAAACCTGATCGTCTCGAACATCCCGTCTTTCTTCGATCCGCAGTTTATCACGCCGTGGGGTCCGTCGATCAACTTTGCCCAACCAGCCGTGCGTGCTTTCTTCATCGAAAACGCGCTCTACTGGCTGGAAGAGTTCAATCTCGACGGCCTTCGCATCGATGCGGTGGACGAAATCCTGGATGAAACGTCAGAGAAGCACATTCTCGTCGAACTTGCAGAGCGCGTTCATTCCGAAACGACGGGTCGGCGGCGCCATCTCGTGATGGAGGACCATCGCGCCATCCTGCGCAACCCGGAACGTGGCGGTACGCCGGATGCGTTTGCGGCCGGATGGAACAACGACGCCTACCACGCCGCACATGTGATCGCGACAGGCGAGGCCGTGGGCCATGCCGGACCTTTTGCCGCGCAGCCGGTCGCCAAGCTCGCCGCTTGCCTCGCGCATGGCGGCATGCCGTCGCGGGACGATGACGAGCAAGACGCGAGGTCAGACGCGGACGCGGGCGGATCTTCGCCGCTCACTTCGTATATCCACTTCCTGCAGAACCATGATCATGTGGGCAATCGCGCCCATGGCGAACGATTGATCTCCCTGTCGGAGCCGGGGCTTCTCGACGTCATGACTTCAATGCTGCTTCTGTCGCCGCAGGTGCCGATGATGTTCATGGGCGAGGAATATGGGGAAGTGCAGCCGTTCGCGTTCTTTGCCGATTACGAGGGCGACATCGCCATGACCACCTGGGCCAACCGGTTGATCGAGGCGGAAAAATTCGGCGGCCTGCCGGAAGGCGTCACAGAACCTTGGCAGTTGGACAATCCGAATGCGCCGGAAGCGTTCGAGAAATCGAAACTGCGCTGGGAGCGTCGCGACACGGCGGAGGGCTCTGCCGCCTACGGGAAGATCCGGGATCTGATCGGAAAGCGGCGCGAGCACGTGGTTCCGGGGCTTTCCGGCATGCCTCACAGCGTCGGTCGCGTTCTTGCCTCCGCGCCGGAGACGATCGCAATCGACTGGCAGCTGTCGGATCGTCTCGTGCAACTGCGTGCCAATCTGAACGCGTCTGAGGTCGAAGCACCTGGCATTTCCGGGTTTGTGATCCACCGGGTGCCGGAAACCGTCGTTGCCGATGGAACTGGGCCGCTCGTCATGCCGGCAACGTCGCTGCTTGCCGCGATTTCGCGGCACTGAATATTCGAATATTCATCGGAAAGGTGACGGCCGCATCACCAAGTCCTTGGCCAGTGTTCCAAAAGCCGCTAGAACTCATGGCGTTGCTTTCAAAGCCAAGGGACGGGGCTAAGAATGGATCACCAGCGCGGCGGCTCTGCTGCCTGCCAACCTTCCCGCGCAACGGTCGTGCGGGATGGCTAGGTTTGCGCGGCTCTTCCCGACGGCACCGATCGGGGCTTATCTGATCGCGCTCGTCGTGGGCGTGGCTTTACCGCTGCTTGTCTTCGGCGCCTTTCTCATGCTGCAGCTGGAAGAGCACGAACGGGACATGCTCTCCTCGAATACGGCAGAAGACGCCCAGATGATCGCTCGTGCGGTCGACCGCGAGCTGCAGGACATGGCAACGACGCTGCGCCTGCTGGTCAGTTCTCCCGAGCTGGAGTCCGGTGACCTTCGCGCCTTCCACGAGCGGACCCGGTCGAGCCTGCGTTCCACCAAGCTTTTCGTGATCGTCGCAGACCGGGACGGACAGCTTCGGCTGAATACCCGCGTCCCCTTCGATACGCCGCTCGGCAAGACCGCCAACATGCCAGCGCTCGAATCCATGCTGCGCAGCGGCTTGACGGAAGCCTCCAGCATGTTTCGCGGCACGACCAGCGGAAAGTGGGTCTTCAACGTCGCGATGCCGCTGTCTGAGAAGACAAACGCCTCGGGCGCTGCGATGATCATCACGCAGAATGCCGAGGATCTGCAAAAGCTACCTCCGTCGATGGCCTGCCGGATGGCTGGTCTGCCGCGGTCCTCGATGGCAGCGGTCAGGTCGTCACCTCGGTCGGTGCCGCAAAGATGGCGGAGGGCGCCAGGTTTCCCAGCGAAACTCTTCGGCTGATGACCGGTTTTCGCGGCACGATCGAAGATGTCGATGGTGCGGGCAAACAGATGTACGGCTATGCGCAGATTACCGGCTGGGCCTGGAAGACCGTCGTCTGGGGGCCGATCGCGTCCGCGCAGGAAAACATTATCTCCACCTGGCGGCAGCTCGTTGCGGGCGGCATCGTCTTTCTCGCCATAGCCATGGTCGTCGCCTACCTCGTCGCCTGGCAGCTGCGGATCCCGATTAGGCAGATCGCCGACATGGCCGAACGGATCGGCAAGGGCGAAATCGTCTCGCCGGTGGAGACCAAGATCACCGAGGCGAACCAGATCGCCGTCGCGCTTTCGAACGCCTCGTTCGACCGGAGCCAGGCGGAAGACCGTATCCATCTCATCCTGCACGAGCTGGTTCACCGGACAAAGAACATCCTCACGCTCGTCCAGGCGATGATGCGCCAGCTGGCACGCAAGGATACGCCGATGGACGAGTTCCAGAGGGCAATCAGCACCCGCCTCCAGGGGCTGGGGAAATCGATCGAGGCTCTCGCCGAAGAGCAATGGGGCGGTGTTCCGATGCATCGGGTCGTCGAGATCCACATGAGCACGTTTGCGGAAGCGGCGGACCGCGTCCAGATCCAGGGCGAGGATTTTGTGCTGAAGGCGGGTGCAGTTCAGAATCTCGGCTTGGTGCTGCATGAACTCGCCACCAATTCCGTCAAATACGGCGCATTGTCTGTACCCCATGGTACGGTACGGATCTCATGGAGCGATATCGCCGAGGAGACGGTCTCGGATGGAGACGGCGAGAGCCGTGGTGTGAACCTGCTTCTGGTCTGGGAAGAAAGCGGCGGCCCGACGGTAAAGCCGCCCACCCGCACCGGGTTCGGCACGACCATCATCAAGCGCCACGCGACCGCTGCATTCAGCGGCACTGTCGATATTGATTTCCGGCCCGGCGGCCTGGTCTGGCGGATGACGGTACCGCGTGCCAACCTGGAGCGCCCGGACGCTTCGGAAGGCTTGCGCGACGTTCCTCTTTAAGTTCTCTGGGTGTTTCAATGCCTGGGAACGAAGCGATATCCATCTCAGTTTAGCGGTTATGGATACGTTAGTCAGCACCATTGAAATTGACGTCGAGTCTCTCAAGACGATCGGCCTCACCTATGTCAACGATACCGAACCCGGCATTCGGCGGGAACGACGCGGCAAGGGGTTCAGTTATCGGTTGCCGGATGGTGGCTTGCTGGTTGAGGATGACCACCATACCCGCATCTCCGCACTCGGCCTGCCCCCAGCCTACGAAAACGTCTGGATCTGCCTTGATGCCAGCGGCCATCTCCAGGCAACCGGCTATGACAGCCGCGGCCGCAAGCAGTATCGCTATCACACGGACTGGCAGAATTTCCGCAGCGAGCGCAAGTTCGACCAGCTTGCCCAGTTTGGCGAGGCCTTGCCGCGCATCAGGTCCAGAGCTGCCCGCGATCTGTCGCATGGTCTCGACAAGTCCGAGGCGGTGATCGCCGCACTTGTGGCGCTGATGGACATGACGCATCTGAGGGTCGGCAACCGCGCCTATGCCAAGGAAAACCGCACCTACGGCGCAACGACGCTTCTGAAGCGGCACATGGTTTTGTCCGGCGACGGTATCCTTTTGAAATTCACCGCCAAGGGTGGCAAGCGGGTGCAGCACACGCTGAAACATCCGCGTCTGCAACGTATCCTGGAAGACGTCGCCGACCTCCCGGGACGCCAGCTGTTTTCGTTTCCCGATGAACACGGTACGCCGCGACCGATCGATTCTGGCCGGCTTAACGCGTATCTTGCCAAGGCCGCCGGTTTTCCGGTCACGGCAAAGACGTTCCGCACCTGGGGCGGAAGCCTCGCAGCCTTCATGTCAGCCTGGAATACAATGGCTGAGGACGGCCACCGTCCCAAGATCAAGGCATTGTGCAACGCAGCTTCTGAAGCGCTGCACAACACGCCAGCCGTCTGCCGCACCAGCTATATCCATCCGCAGATCCTGAGCCTTGCCGAGGATGTCTCGCCGCTCGAAAAGATCATGAACGCGAAGACCCTGCCGACGGACGGCCGCCGTGGTCTGCGCATGAACGAGCGCCGGCTTCTGGCATTCCTGAAGCAGGAACAGACCTGACCGGACCGGTTCTCGCTCCATCAGCCAGCGTATGATCTCGTGGCACGCAGACAAGAGAAAGCCCGCACCGACCATGGCGGAGCGGGCTTTCGTTACCAGTCATTCTGCAATCAAGCGGCCTGTCTGTTGTGACGGCCCTCGTTGACTTCCTCGACGATCTTGTCGACGAACTGCTGCAGGTCGTCGGGTGACCGCGATGTGATGATGCCGTTATCGCAGACCACGGCTTCGTCCTGCCAGGACGCGCCTGCATTGCGAACGTCGGTCCGGATCGACGGGTAGGATGTCGCCTTGCGGCCACGCAGGGCATCCGCCTCGATCAGCAGCCATGGACCATGGCAGATGGCAGCAACAGGCTTGCCGCTCGCCACAAAATCTCGCACGACGCTGATCGCCGTTTCATCCTTGCGCAGCACATCGGGATTGATCTGTCCGCCGGGCAGAACCAGCGCATCGAAATCGCTTGCCTTGACGTCCTTCGCTTCAAGGTCGACCGCGACAGAGTCACCCCAGTCGGTCTCGTCCCAGCTTCTGATCTCTCCAGACTTGATCGAAGCGATCTTCACGTCAGCACCACGTTTGCGCAGTTCATCGAGCGGAAACCGGAGCTCCGAGCGCTCATAGCCGTCGGTTGCAAGAATCAGGATGGAAGCGGACTTCATGTCAGCCATGTTTCACTCCTTTTTATTGTCATGGACTGTTGTCGTGGGCCGGCCCGGTTAAAGGCGGCCAGTCGAGAGATCCCTGCCATTGATAGACGCGGGGACACTGATCTCCTCTCGCGCTGTTCTGGGAAGCGGCAGTACGACGGCATCGGGCACAAGGACCCTAAGCTCTTGCGGGCTTTTGGCCGCAAGATGCTTTGGATGGCCGAAGCTGCGATGCGAAAGGAACCGGTTCTTCAGCATTGTCAGAACGTGATGCATGATGGATCTCCCGTCGTGAACACAAGGTTTTTCGCCCGGTCACTGGATGTCCAACCCGACCGGTGTCATTTCGTTCCAGATCTTACACGATGTAATAGTACGTTACTGAACGACTCGAACGCGCCAAGCTCACAGGAAGTCTCGCCGATAAAAGGTTGGCGTCAGCGAAGAGGCCAGCCACAGTCATGTGTCGCTGGTGTCAGTCAATGGGATGACCGGTCGATCGCTAGATCGGAACGACCATCATGTAACAGGCCGCGATGACCATCACGAAACCTGCAGCCTCGATCCATTCCTTGACCATGATTGCCTCCCGCCACACTCCTAAAGCCTATCAACTGCGATACGGAATCATGGTTCCACGAAATGGCCACAAATGCGGCGAAACGGCCTTATTCATAAAATTTGATTAACTCTTGTCGGCTTCTGCCCTTGCACGTGCAGCTTCCAGCACCGAGCGCACTTCGCGGGCCATGGCGTTTTCGATCGCGAAGGCACCATCGGGGGAGAAACCGGGATCTTCCTCGTTGTCCTTGAACGTGGCGTCGTCACGCAGCCGCTGCACGAAACGGGTGGTCGTCAGCTCGCCGCCAATCATTGCAGCGATCAGATCGATCATCAGTTCGCGATGCGCGTTCAGCCGGCCTTCGAGCTCTTCCGGGGGCATGGTCGTCATGGTCTTCTCCCTGTTGTTATGGGTACCATTAGAGAGATAGGGGAGGCGGCCCATCCGGAAACGCGTGCCGCCCTCAAAATTTCGCGGGCAACTTGCGAAACCTCCTAAATTGCAGGGCCTCTGGAACGAATTGCAGCCTCGCACCTTCTATAGGCGAAAGTTTCAATTGGTATGACCAGCGGGGAAATATGGATACGAAATCGAGCCACTTTGTCGTTCACCCGGGTTCCTGGCTTCAGCTGGGTGCAAATTACGACGGCGATGGCGTCAACTTCGCGATTTTCTCGGCGCATGCCGAGCGCGTCGAACTTTGCCTGTACGACCCGAGCGGCAAGGTGGAAATCGCCCGCCTCGAGCTGCCGGAATACACCCACGAGATCTGGCACGGCTATATCCCCGGCCTGAAGCCCGGCGCTCTTTACGGCTACCGCGTGCATGGCCCCTATGACCCGGAAAACGGCCATCGCTTCAACCCCAACAAGCTGCTGATCGACCCCTATGCACGCGAACTGTTCGGCGACGTTGAGTGGAACGAGGCACACTTTGCCTATGACCTCCTTGCCGAAGACAAGGACCTGACCTTCGACGAACGCGACAGCGGTCCCTACACGCCGAAGGGCGTTGTCATCGACCCGAATTTCGACTGGCACGACAACAACCGTCCGAAGATCAGCTGGCCACAGACAGTCCTCTATGAAACGCACGTGAAGGGCTTTACCCAGCTCAACCCCGGCGTTCCGATCGACTTGCGCGGCACGTACGAAGGCATGGGCCACAAGGCGACCGTCGACTACATCAAGAACCTCGGCATCACCTCGGTGGAGTTGCTGCCGGTCCACTCCTTCCCGGACGACCAGCACCTGCTCGATCGTGGCCTGAAGAATTTCTGGGGCTACAACACCCTCAACTTCTTCTCGCCGGCCTCGCGCTACTTCGGGCCGAAGGGCATCCAGGGTTTCCGCGAGATGGTGCGGAACTTCCACGATGCCGGCGTCGAGGTCATTCTCGACGTGGTCTACAACCACACCGCCGAAGGCAACGAGCTTGGACCGACCCTGTCGTTCAAGGGCATCGACAACTTCTCCTACTACCGCACCATGCCCGACCAGCATCGTTACTACATCAACGACACCGGCACCGGTAATACGGTCAACACCTCGCATCCGCGCGTTCTGCAGATGGTCACCGACTCGCTGCGCTACTGGGCTGAAGCCATGCACATCGACGGCTTCCGCTTCGATCTTGGCACCATTCTCGGTCGCGAGCCGGAAGGCTTCAACGAGCGCGGTGGCTTCTTCGATGCGATCACTCAGGATCCGGTCCTTTCCAAGGTCAAGCTGATCGGCGAGCCTTGGGATATCGGTCCGGGTGGCTACCAGGTCGGCGGCTTTCCGCCTGGCTGGGCCGAATGGAACGACAAGTACCGCGATACGGTGCGCGAATACTGGAAGGGCGACAACGTCTCGACGGACTTTGCGGCGCGCCTTCTCGGTTCCGGCGATCTTTACGATCAGCGCGGTCGTCGTCCCTGGGCATCGGTCAACTTCATCACCGCCCATGACGGCTTCACCTTGAACGACATGGTTTCGTACAACGAGAAGCACAACGACGAGAACGGCGAGGACAATAACGACGGCCATAACGACAACCGTAGCTACAATTACGGTGAGGAAGGCCCGACGGAAGACGAGGGCATCAACGCGGTGCGTGAGCGCCAGAAGCGCAACTTCCTCGCCACGCTCATGTTCTCGCACGGCACGCCGATGCTTCTGGCCGGTGACGAGTTCGGTCGCAGCCAGCTCGGCAACAACAACGGCTACTGCCAGGACAGCGAGATCTCCTGGGTTGCCTGGGAAAACCTGCCGGAAAGCAATGAGCAGCTGCGCGAGTTTACCCGCCAGATCATCAAGCTCCGGCACGAGCAGCCGTTGCTGCGCCGCGAGAACTGGCGCGATGGCATGGACATCAAGTGGTTCAACGCCGGCGGTGGTTTCCAGACCTCCGAACAGTGGGACGAAGGCTCGACGATCGGTCTCTACATTGGCCGTGGCGACCTGAAGGAAGAAGAAGGCATCTGGCACGACGTGCTGCTGCTGTTCAACCCGTTCGAAGGCAACGTGCCGTTCCAGATCCCGCAGTTCGGCGAAGGTGGCTGGGTGCTGGAGATGACCACGTCGGATTATTCCAAGAAGGGTCTCGTGATCACCAAGGAACGGGACTTCGAACTCGAAGGCCGCAGCCTGGCACTGTTCCGCCGTCCGTGATGGCAGCCTGAATACTCTGATCTCCAAGCCCCGCCGGTCTCCGGCGGGGTTTTTCGTTTGGGTGGTATGCCCCAAAGGCAGAACTCACCAGCCTTCAGCCGAACTCATTCGATGACAGCTTTTCCTCATGCTATGTCTCTGTTCACACCACGATGCAGGGAAGGGAAGCACAGCATGTCGGCAGAAAAGGTAGCGATCGTCATAGCGGGCGGAAGCGGTATGGGAGCGGCGTCTGCGAAGAAGCTCGCGGCCGATGGGTTCAAGGTGGCGATCCTGTCCTCTTCAGGTAAGGGCGAGGCCTTGGCGCAGGAACTCGGGGGGCTCGGCATCACCGGCTCCAACCAGTCCAACGACGATCTCAAGCGGCTCGTTGATGCGACTATGGAGGCATGGGGACGGATCGACGTGCTGGTCAACAGCGCCGGCCATGGACCACGTGCGCAGATCGTCGAAATCACCGACGACCAGTGGCATACCGGCCTCGATGTCTATCTGCTCAATGTCATCCGTCCGGTGCGGCTGGTGGCGCCGATCATGCAGGCTCAGAAATCAGGCTCTATCGTCAATATCTCGACTGCCTGGGCCTTCGAGCCCTCTGCAATGTTCCCGACATCGGCCGTGTTTCGCGCCGGGCTCGCCGCTTATACGAAAATCTTTGCAGATACCTATGCGGCCGACAATGTGCGCATCAACAACGTTTTGCCCGGATGGATCGACAGCCTGCCGGCAACCGATGACCGGCGCGACAGCGTGCCGATGAAGCGCTACGGCACAAGCGAGGAAATCGCCGCAACCGTGGCATTCCTGGCATCCGAAGGTGCCGGGTACATCACCGGGCAGAACCTGAAAGTGGACGGTGGTTTGACGCGGTCGGTCTAAGACCTGCGGTTCTCGTTAGCCGAACGCTGTGTGCGCCGTGTTCGTCAAGGAATCAAACGACGCAGGTGCCGATCACGGCACCTGCCGGATCAGTAGCTCGCTCGTCGATCCGCGGAGGAGTTGCCGGCCTTGCGCACCAGGTTGGTGTAGACGGTGGCGTATTGCTGGGCGCTGCGCTCCCATGAGAATTTCGCCTTCATCGCCTGGTTCTGCAGCCGGGCCCACATTTTTGGTTCCTGGTAGGCGTGCATGGCCCGGCGCAGCGCGAGACGCAGTCCGTCGGTCGTCACAGGGTGGAACTGGAAGCCGGTCGCAACCCGTGCCGACATCGCCGCATCATTCGCATCGATGATGGTTTCCGACAGCCCGCCGGTGCGCGAGACGACGGGCACGGTGCCGTAGCGAAGCGCGTAAAGCTGCGTCAGGCCGCAGGGCTCGAACCGCGATGGCTGCACGATCGCGTCCGAACCGGCATGGATGAGATGCGCGGTCGGTTCGTCGTAGCCGATGTGGACGGCCATCTTGCCGGGATAGCGCGCAGCCGTATCCAGCAGCGCCTGTTCGATATCCTTGTCGCCCTGGCCGAACACGATGATACGGCC
Organism: Rhizobium sp. CFBP 13726; assembly: GCF_014841925.1. Classification (NCBI taxonomy): domain Bacteria; kingdom Pseudomonadati; phylum Pseudomonadota; class Alphaproteobacteria; order Hyphomicrobiales; family Rhizobiaceae; genus Rhizobium; species Rhizobium sp. CFBP 13726. The sequence goes on along the minus strand of NZ_JACYUU010000002.1, from coordinate 1,020,350 downwards.
GCCATTGTGGATGACCTCGTCCGCCGTATCGGCGAACATGTCGAAACCCTTCTGCCAGGTGAGGCGGCTGACGGCGGAAAAGATCGGTCCGTTGCCTTCAGGGTCGAGCCCGAACTTTTCCATCAATACGGTCTTGTTGTCGCGCTTGCGCTTTAGCGAGGAGACATCGTAATTGCGCGGAATATGCGGATCCGTTGCCGGGTCCCAGATGTCGAGGTCTGTGCCGTTGACGATGCCGCGCAACACGGTCACGCGCTCGTTCAGGACACCGTCAAGGCCCATGCCGAAACGCGGCGTGAGGATCTCCCGGGCATAGGTGGGGCTGACCGTGGTGATGGCATCGGCCGTCAGCAATCCGCCCTTCAGGTAGCTGATGCCACCGAAATATTCGATCCCGTTGATTGAAAACAGCGAGCTGGGAAGGCCGATCGCGGGAAGGATGTCTGCGGAATACTGGCCTTGGAACGCGATGTTGTGGATGGTGATCACGCTCGGAATCGCGCAGCCCATTTCGCGCATGTAGACCGACGTCATCGCCGATTGCCAGTCATGGGTATGAACGACATCGGGTACGAAACCCGGCAGAAGCCCACCGGCGATTTCCGCCGCAGCCTTCGACAGAGCTGCGAAGCGCCGCCAGTTGTCGTGATGGTCGTTGCCATGCTCGTCCACATAAGGTCCGCCAAGCCGGTCATAGAGTTCCGGCGCGTCGAGCACGAACAGGTTCAGGCCTTCGATTTTCACATGCAGCAGCGACGCGCGGGTACCGAGCAGGTCGTCGAACAGAGCAAGCGGCGTCACGCCGGAGCTTACCTGGGCCATCACTTTCGGATAACCCGGAATGAGCGTTATGGTATCGATCCCGAGGGCAGCAAGCGCCTTCGGCAGCGATCCTGTCACATCGGCCAATCCGCCGGTCTTGACCAGCGGGAAGATTTCCGAGGTGACCGACAATACTTTCATCGCGAAATTTTCCCCACTGCGTCCCCCAAGGCTCCGCTGCGTGCTACGCCCGGGAACGGCGTCCGACGAGTGCGAACGGTCAGTACTCTGACTGGCAACCGGGTCATCAACTGATGCTATTTCGATGGGGCCATCCAAGGGGCCGTACGCGTCCATCATGCCAACTCCCACCCTTGTCCATGCCATTTCACATCAGTGCCGGAGGGGAGACCTGTGTCAGCGACCGCCGAAATGGGAAAACCAGTCAGAGAAATACACGAATACGCAAAAGCCATTGCCGTCTTTCAGATGTAATGATTACCCCGCGGCAGAGACTGCCGCGGCCCGTCATGTCCGCTCTTGTCTGCGTGACCCGGCTGGCGTCAAAGGCCAGCCCGGCCTATCGGGACCGCTTCTTGGCAGGCTGTTTGCCCGCGGGAACCGGGGCCGGAGAAACCGGCACGGACTTCTTTTCGCTTGAGGCCTCGGAGGCGAGCGCTTTTTTCGATTTTTCGGACCCCGCCGCCGCTGACTTGGCAGGCTTAGCTGCTTTGGCGGTGGAATCCTTGGCATTTGCGGTGGGCAGTTTCGGCGCGGATGCTGCAGGCTGTTCGTGGGCGGCCGGTGCCGACGCAGTCGGCTTCAACGTCGCAAACTCCAGTTTTGCGCGCTCCCAGTGCTCCGTATCTTTGCCTGAAGGATACCCCTCTTCCTCCCAGAGCGCATACGCGCGGTGCTTGATCCAGTCTTGTTCGGAATCAGCCATCTTTGTCTCCATTCACCCAAAAGCCGAAACGACCTTGTTGGGAATAAGTTCCATGGATTTCACGACAGAAATTCGATTGATTCAAATCGTGTTGGCACAAACAACCGACCGGACGGAACTATTCGAGGAGTTACGCGTTCGAGACCGCCGGGAGGAGACGCTGCAATGCAAAACTACTGCGATATTGTTCCAGACGCAACGGGCTGGGTCTATGTAATTGACGGGGTACATTCAACTTCGTACTTCCATACAGTGGAACTTGCCGTGGAGGCGGCGAAGGTCCAACTGCTGCGGCGTGGACGATTCCATGCCGGAGTTTTCCGCAGGCTTGGTGTGGATGGAAAGATGGCTCCGATCGAAATGCTGCCGAAATCCGGCATTCCGAAAGCCGCTTACCATAGTTGATTGACACCATTTTCTAGCTGCCACGTCATTCATACGTCTTCGCAATCCTGTGGGACTGCGGAGCGTTTTGTTTTGGCGATAGTCCGGGCGCCGATGTCGCAGACCGCAAATCAATCCAAAAAAGTCCGGCATGTGCCGGACTTTTTCTTTTTTCTGGCGTCACGTTCGCGAAGAAACGCCCGATCTGGTGACCGGGCGTCTGTCGCTGCGCGATCAGGCTGCCTTCTTGGCAGCGGCGTTGACGGTGGACTGTGCCAGTGCAGACAGCGCTTCGTCGGTCTTGCTTTCTTCGGCAAGCGTCTCGTCGAGAAGCTTTGCCACGTCCTTCAGGCCGAGTTCGGTCGCCCATGTGCGCAGCGTGCCGTAACGGCTGATCTCATAGTGTTCGACTGCCTGTGCAGCGGCCAGAAGGCCGGCGTCGAGAGCCGATGTGCCCTTGAATTCTTCGAGGATTTCCTCGCCTTCGGACAGGATGCCTTCGATCGCGTCGCAGGTCTTGCCCTGGGCGCGCTTGCCGATCAGTTCGAAAACCTGCTTCAGGCGTTCGATCTGGCCTTCGGTCTCTTCCTTATGGGTCTCGAAAGCGGCCTTCAGCTTCGGATCCTGGGCACCGCGGGCCATTTTCGGCAGCGCTTTCACGATCTGGCGCTCGGCGTAGTAGATGTCCTTCAGCGTTTCGTAGAACAGGTCTTCGAGGGTTTTGTCTTTAGCCATGGTGGATCTCCTTGAGAGTCGAATTCGCACCCAATGAACCAAAGCAGAAGCTGAAAGTTCCTCACATATTTGTGAAAAAGGTCGAGATGGGGCGACAGCTTGCGGTTGATCCGCAGATCAGATGTTCGCGCATGCGCCGGCGGGCGCTCATCTCGAGGTCAGGCGGTCAGCTGCCTTTACCGTCGAGCTTTTCGGACAATTCCTTCTGAAGCTGCAGGGCAAGACCGAGCAGGCGATCGGGCACGTCTTCCTTCTCGATCTCCGCCAACAGAACGGAAACCTTGCGGTTGACGCTGCGTCCGAAACTCGCGTCTTTTTCTTCCACCGGCTTGCTCTGCTTCTTCATTCCGACCTCTGACGTCACCGCCACCGAAAACACCCTCTGCCGGACGCTTTCGCCCGCATTCCCTGAGCCCTTTAGAAACCTCTTATACCAATAAGATTAATTTCGGATATCCCGAAAAAGTCACAGCGAAGAATGAAAAAGGGCGACCTCCTATTCGGAGGCCGCCCACTTTGTTCCAATGGTCCGGGTCGGTATCAGTTCTTCGGCGGCTCCGGGGTGCCGGCCGGAATGGACGTTATTGTTGCGGCGACCGGATCGCTCGCCGGAAACGTATCTTCCAGGCCCTCGTCGAGCTGCTGTTCGAGGTCAGCGTCGGTGCCCTTTTCGCGCGCCGACTGCTCAGCCTTCCTGGCCTTCCACTCGTCGCTCTGTGCGCTGTTCTGGTCGTTGTCGTTGGTTTTGTCGGTAAAGCTCATGACATTCCCTCCTTGGCGTTGCCGATGATGCTGAAAAAACGGCTTGCTGCTTCAGTTTGTTCCGGCAGGCCGGCCAGAGCCCCATATTTTCAAGGTGATCTGCCGGCAATCTCCGGGTGGGGTTGAGAGGGCGGAACCAAAATGAAGGGGCACGCGTTTGCAGAAGTCAATCCGGCCGTCGAGACTTGGGAGAGGTAGGCAACGGTGTCTGAATCACAGTTGAATGGCGATCCTGCGCGGGCAGATATCGTGAAGCTTATACCGGCGCTTCGTGCCTTCGCGCGTACGTTCTGCCGCAATACGACGGACGCCGACGATCTCGTGCAGGAAACACTGATGAAGGCGCTGGCCAACCTCGACAAGTTCGAGCGCGGCACGCGGCTGAAGTCCTGGCTCTTCACCATCATGCGCAACACGTTCTATACCCGATCCAAGATTTTAGGCCGCGAGGCTCCAGGGCTCGAAGAAAACGTGTCGGGCGATACGCCGATAGCTGCTTCGCAGGAAATGGCAATCAGGGCGAAGGAAGTTCGCGACGCTCTCGTAAAGCTGCCTCCCCATTACCGCGAGGTACTGACACTGGTTGCCATTCTCGGTGAGAGCTACGAGGCAACAGCTGAAATCTGCGGCTGCGCTGTTGGAACGGTAAAGAGCCGTCTTAATCGCGCACGGCACCAGATCCTTCAGGAACTGGGGGAGGAAGCAAGATAACCCCGCTCGTCATCCAAACGCGGCTGCCCGAAGAGGCAGCCATCAATGCTCAGGAGCGCAAGGACATGAAGTTCGTACTGATCGCGACCGCGATCATGATAGCCACGGTCGCTCCTGTCTTCGCATTTATCTAGCCAGAAACGTCAAGGCGCCAAAGCGCCTATGCCGGATCCTCGTCGAGTTCGGGATAGTGGCGAAAGATGCCGTTCTCGTTGAAAGCGATGCGGCGGTCCGATTTGAGATAGGCAGCGACCCTCGGCCTTTTCCCAACGGCGTCGCGAAGTCTCGCCACATTCGGATAGCGGCTGTCCAGCGATGCCATCGCTCGCGGGAAAGCGTAGGTCAACCCTTCGGCGATCTGGAAGAGCGACAGGTCCACATAGGTGATGGCGCCGCCGACAGCCCAGCCTTCGCCGGTCGGGTTTGATCCGATCACGCCGTCGAAATAACCGAGAAACTTTGGCACCCGCTGCGCAAGAAACGCCTTTGTGCGCGCCTTGGCCTCCGGCTTCTGATCCTCGTAATAGTCCCCGGTGCTGATCGGATGGTGGGTGTCGTGAACCTCGGCCACGAAGTCGGTGATCGTCAGCTGCAGACCCTGCGCAAACACACGCAACCGTTCGTCATCGGGAGCAAGCCCGAGCTTCGGGCCGAGATAGTGCAGGATGTTGGCGACATGCGAGACGACGATCTCGCCGTCTTTCAGAAACGGCGGAGCGAATGGCAGGTCGGGATAGGCTTGGCTACCCTTCAGGTAATTCATCATCTTTTCGGACCCGTCCGTGGTTCTCGCCACGTCGAGATAGTCCGCACCGGCGTCTTCCAGCGCCAGTCTGACGAATTCGCCGCGACCCTGCAGGCCGTCCCAGTAGTAGAGTTCATATGCCATGGCTGTGCTTGCAATCCCTGTTTGAGTGGGTCGCCGTCGATCGCTGCGGCGTTCTCTTTCCGAACGAGCAGAGCGCCCGTTTGTTCTCGCACTTCTGCACGGCTGGCATTCCGTATCGTATCTTGAACATCTCCGGAGAGCGCTAGATTACCACGCGACACCGGCTGAATGTCCGGCTTGCCACCTATAATGCCCGTCTTCAGTTCGGAACGGAAACCACCATGGCTCTCAAGATCACCGCCATCATCTTCACCCTGCTCGGGCTCGCTCTCGCCATCGGCGGCGGACAGCTCGTCATGCTGGGGGGTAGCGTTTATTATCTCATCTGCGGCCTTGCCTTCGTGCTGACCGCCATTCTGCTTTTCCTTCGGAAACGCGCGGCACTGCATGTCTATGCCGGTATTGTCATCGTTTCGCTCGTCTGGGCGCTTTGGGAAGTCGGTTTCGACTGGTGGCAGCTCGGCCCGCGCGGCGGTCTCATCATCGTCCTCGGCTTCTGGCTGCTGACACCGTGGATCCGCAAGCCGCTCGGCTTTCTCAGCCCATCCGGCATGCAATACAGCGCCAGTGCCGTACCGCTGGCCATCGCCTCGGTCATTGCCGTGGTCGTCGCCGTCGCCTCGATGTTCTTCGATCCCTACGACCAGAGCGGCGAGCTGCCGGACCAGTCGGTCGCAGCCGCCCCGAAGCTCGGCGGTGATGTGCCGGATGGCGAATGGCACCAGTATGGCCGCACCCCCTATGGCCAGCGCTATTCGCCGCTCGACCAGGTCAATGTGGACAACGTTGCCAACCTCACGGAAGTCTGGCGCTACCAGACCGGTGACGTGAAGCGACCGGACGACGTGGGCGAGACCACCTATCAGGTCACGCCGCTCAAGGTCGGCAGCTCGCTTTATCTCTGCACGCCGCACAATCTCGCCATCGCGCTCGATGCGACGACCGGCAAGGAGAAGTGGCGCTACGACCCGAATTCGGGCATGAACCCGGACCGCCAGCACCAGACCTGCCGCGGCGTCAGTTATTACAAGGACCAGGCGGCCGCTGCCGGTTCCGCATGCGCCGAGCGCGTCTATCTTCCGACATCCGATGCCCGTTTGATCGCGCTTGATGCGGCCAACGGTCAGGTCTGCCCGGCCTTTGCGCAGAACGGCACGCTGCGTCTGGAAACCGGCATGCAGCACAATCCGGCCGGCTACTACTATTCCACATCGCCGCCTGCGATCGTCGGCAACAAGATCATCATCGGCGGCGCCGTCAACGACAACTACTCGACGCAGGAACAGTCCGGCGTCATCCGCGCCTTCGACGTCAACACCGGCGCACTGATCTGGAACTGGGATTCCGGCAATCCGAGCCAGACCCAGCCGATTGCCGAGGGCCAGACCTACACGACCAATTCGCCCAACAGCTGGTCGGTGTTCTCGGTCGATGAGGAACTCGGCCTCGTCTACATTCCGCTCGGCAACCAGGTGCCCGACCAGCTCGGCATGAACCGTTCGGAAAGCGTCGAGAAATACTCGTCCTCGATCGTTGCGCTCGACATCAATACCGGTGCCGACCGTTGGGTTCGCCAGACGGTGCATCACGATCTCTGGGACATGGACGTGCCGGCGCAGCCGGTGCTGATCGACCTGTCGCGCCCGGATAATTCCGTGGTGCCGGCGCTGGTTGGCCCCACCAAGCAGGGCGACATCTACGTTCTCGACCGTCGCACCGGCGAGCCGATCTTCCCGATCACCGAAGAGCCTGCTCCGAAGGGTGCCATTCCGGAAGACTTTTCCGCACCGACCCAGCCCACCTCGGCCGTCTCCTTCAAGCCGGAGCCGCTGAAGGAAAGCGACATGTGGGGCGTTTCGATGCTCGACCAGATGGTGTGCCGCATCTGGTACCACCAGTATAACTACGAGGGTCGCTATACCCCGCCGTCGCTCAACGGCTCGATCATCTATCCCGGCAATTTCGGCACGTTCAACTGGGGCTCCGTCGCAGTCGATCCGGAACGCCAGGTGATGTTCGGCATGCCGACCTATCTCGCCTTTACCTCCAAGCTGGTTCCGCGTGCGGATATCCCGGCGAAGGGTCAGGACGAAAAGGGTTCGGAACAGGGCCTCAACCGCAATGACGGCGCACCTTACGGCGTGTTGATGGGTCCGTTCCTCGGTCCGTTGAACATTCCTTGCCAGGCACCGCCATGGGGTTATGTCGCCGGCGTCGATCTTCGCACCGGCAAGACCGCCTACAAGCATCGCAACGGTACTGTCCACGACATGACCCCGCTGCCGCTGCCGTTCAAGGTTGGCGTTCCCGGCATCGGCGGCCCGATGATCACCAAGGGTGGCGTTGCCTTCCTCGGTGCCGCCGTCGACAACTACCTGCGTGCCTATGACCTGAAGAACGGCAAGACGCTGTGGGAAGCCCGGCTTCCGGCCGGCGGTCAGGCGACGCCGATGACCTACGCGGTCGAGGACGGACGCCAGTTCGTCGTCATGGTCGCAGGCGGCCACGGCTCGGTCGGCACCACACCCGNGCCAAAAAAAAAGCCCGGAAGCGTCTGCTTCCGGGCTTTTTGCATTGAAGGCTTTCGAACCCTCAGGTGAGATGGCTGCCGGCTTCGGCGGTGATGCTGTTGCGCACCTCGGTCACGCCTTCAACGCTGCGGACCACTTCCTCGGCGCGGGCGATCTCGCGGGCGTCGGCGACCCGGCCTGCGAGAGCAATGGAGGTTCCGGTGACGGTGACGGTCACTTCGCTTGCATCAATGCCGCCGGCCGAGGCAAGCGCGTCGGCGACCTTGCCTTCCAGCTGGGCGTAAGCCGGGAACTCGACTTCGATCTCCGGAGCGGTTTCGTTAAACTGCGGATGTTTGAATACCATGTGACGTTCTCCCTGATGTCGTCGCGTCCGGCAGGAGATGAGGGCGAAACGACCCTCGCGCGGCACCTGCGGATCATCAGGAGATACAACGCGGCGCACAGCCGTTGGTTCAGCTCGCGCTTCCGAGCATGGTGGCGATCACGTCCGCCAGCTGGTTCTGGGAGAACGGCTTCGGCAATCGCGGCAGTTGCAGGCGGTCGTCCTCGCCGGGCGGCAGTTCGGCATAGCCGGTGGCCAGCACCACCGGCAGGCCGGGCCACTGGCGGTTGATCTCCGACGCGAGTTCGCTTCCGGTCATTCCCGGCATGGAATGGTCCGTGACGACGAGATCGATCGTATCCGTGCGGGCTAGCGCAGCCAGCGCTTCGCGTCCGTTATGGGCTTCGATCACCGTGTGGCCGAGATCCTCCAGCATCAGGGATGTGTTCATCAGCACCAGCGCGTCGTCGTCGACGGCGAGCACCGTCAGCCTCTCCTTTGGTCGCGCCGCAGGGAGATCCGAGGCGGGCTTCTTTTCCTCCGGGCAGTCTTCAAGACGGGCAACGGGCAGAAACAGGGAAACCGTGGTTCCCTTGCCCTCTTCGCTGTCGATCGAAAGCCGGCCGCCCGACTGCTCGGTCAGGCCCTGCACCATGGGCAGGCCGAGACCCGTTCCCTTGCCGACGCCCTTGGTGGTGAAGAACGGTGTGGTAGCGCGGGCAAGCGTTTCCGGATCCATGCCTTCGCCCGTATCGGAAACGCTGATCTTGACGTAGTGACCCGGCTGGAGCCTGTCGTCGCCTTGCGCGAAGTGCACATCAATGGCGGTGATCGTCACGGTTCCGCCTGTTGTCATCGCGTCACGGGCATTGACGACGAGGTTCAGAAGCGCGCTCTCGAGCTGCACAGCGTCGCTTAGAACCGGGGGCAGGCTGTCGGGAATGTCGGTTCTGATTGTGAGGTCAGATCTCAGCGAACGCTCGAAGAAATTCATCATGCCATCGATCAGACCGGCAACGCCGATCGGGGCCATGTGGAGTTCCTGCCGCCTCGAAAAGGCCAGCATGCGCTGTGTCAGCGCTGCACCGCGCTCGGCGCCCTGAATGGCGTTTTGCAGAAGCGGCATTAGCGACGGGTCGTCCGGCAATCTCTTCTTGAGGATTTCAAGGCTTCCCAGGACCGCCATCAGCAGGTTGTTGAAGTCATGGGCGATGCCGCCAGTCAGTTGGCCGATCGCTTCCAGTTTCTGCGCCTGAAACAGATCCTCACGGGCGACGGTCAGCGCCTTCTGCGCCTCGATCTTTTCCGTGATGTCGCGGGTGATCTTGGCGAACCCTTTCAGCTCTCCGGTCTCGTCGCGGATCGCGTCAATGATCACATGCGCCCAGAAACGGGTGCCGTCATTGCGGTGGCGCCAACCCTCGCCCTCGAAGCGGCCGTCCCGCAGAGCCGTTGCAAGATTTTTTGTCGGTTCGCCGGCGGCGCGGTCGTCCACCGTGTAGAAGGTCGAAAAATGCTCGCCGACGATCTCCTCGGCGCGGTAGCCCTTGATGCGTTCGGCACCGTGGTTCCAGTTGCTGACATTGCCCTTGCCATCGAGCATGTAGAGCGCGTAGTCTCTGACCCCTTGCACCAGGACTTCGAACTGCCGCTCGCTGCGTTTCAGGTCTGCTTCGGCATTCCTGCGCTCGGTGAGATCGCGGGTGACCTTGGCAAAGCCGAGGAGCTGGCCATCGCCGTCGCGGATAGGATCGATGATGACATGCGCCCAGAAACGGCTGCCGTCCTTGCGAACCCTCCAGCCTTCGTTCTCGAACCGGCCTTCCGCCGCAGCAATCCTCAGTGCGCGTTCCGGCAGATGGTCAAGCCGATCTTCTTCCGTATAGAATCTGGAGAAATGCTGGCCGAGGATTTCGGATTCCTCGAACCCCTTGAAGCGCCGGGCGCCCGGATTCCAGCTGGCGATGTGGCCTTTCGGATCCAGCATGTAGATCGCGTAATCCGTGATGGAATCAATCAGAAGCCGATACCGCTCCTCGTTAAACGGGGATACCTGATGGCCTTCCTGCACGGTCTTCAACTTTCCCACCGCCCAAACTCAATATGCGATGTACCCCGAGCTTACGTCTCGAGGCGCCAGTGGGTCCACCATGCCTTGCATTGCAGAAAAATACGAGTGCCTTGACACAATGAGGTTAAAGATGAATAGTGACGAAAAATGAAATTCGTCAGTCGTTAATTGAAAGCCATTACGTTATGGACGTTCCCGTCAGCACTCCCGAGGATACACGCCAGGAAAACGTGGTCCGCATCCTCGAAGCGGCCGAGCGACTGTTCAAGCATTACGGTTACGCCAAGACGACAGTGGCCGACATCGCCAAGGATCTCGGCATGTCGCCGGCCAATATCTACCGGTTCTTCGGGTCGAAATCCGAGATCCACAAGGCGCTTGCCAACCGGATGCTCGAGGCGAGCCGAGCCGTTGCCTGGGAGAATGCAAAGCGCGCTGTCAGTGCCACCGAGCGACTGCGTGACCATTTTCTGCAGCAGCACCGCATCACGGTCGAGACGCTGCTGCACGAAAACAAGGTCCACGAGATGGTTGTCGTAGCGATCGAGGAACAGTGGTCGGTGATCGAAGACCATATCATGCAGCTTCGAGCGATCGTCGCAGGCCTCGTCGAGGAGGGGATTGCAATGGGAGAGTTCCGCGCACAGGACGCTGAGCTTGCCGCAGAATGCCTCTGTGATTGCACGGTTACGCTGTGTCACCCGCAGATCATTGCTGAATGTCTGTTTGAAACCCGGCGCGCCGCGCCGGCCGATGTCGTCGACTTCGCCCTCAGGGCGCTGAAATAAGAACCTGCGCTTGTCGCGCTCACCGTAACCCGCCTTATGGAGTGGGATCATGTCTTTCCGAGGAAAGTCTTTCGTCGCAGCCCGTCAATTTTCTTCCGCCTTGAAAGGCGTTGCAGTCGCTGCGGCGCTTCTTTCGCTCGCGGCATGTTCCGAAGAGAAAAAGGCCGAGGCGCCGGAGATCGTGCGGCCGGTCAAGGTGACGCAGATCGGTGCGCCGGATGAGGGCCGCAAGCTCGTCTATTCCGGTTCCGTGCGTGCCCGCACCGAAATGAATCTCGGCTTCAGGGTCGCGGGCAAGATCACCGAGCGGCTTGTGGATGTAGGCGACCGCGTCACGCCGGGCGAAGTGCTCGCTCGGATCGATTCCACCGATTACAAGCTTGATCTCGGCAGCGCCGAAGCCGATCTCGCATCGGCCACCAAGCAGGTCGAGATCTCCGGTCTGGCGCTGCGCCGCGCGGAAACGCTTGCGGCCAAGGACGTCACGTCGAAATCGCAGCTGGAACAGGCACAGCTCAGCAGCGAGCAGGCCCTGGCACAACGGGATTCAGCGCAGTCTGCGCTCGAAAAGGCCCGCAATCAGGTTGCCTATTCCGAACTCAAATCCGACCGCGACGGTATCGTCACGGCCGTCAGCGCCGATCGTGGCCAGGTGGTGAGCACCGGCACTTCCGTCGTCACGGTCGCTGTGGATGGCGAGAAGGAAGTCCAGATCGCGGTTCCGGAAATGGATGTCTCGCATTTCAAGCCGGGCGACGGGGTCAAGGCGCGGATCTGGTCGTCTGCCGATCTCGTGATCGACGGCAAGGTGCGTGAAGTCGCGCAGAGCGCCGATGCCCAGTCGCGCACGTTCGCGGTGCGGGTGAGCCTTCCCGCCGACCCGAAGATCCTGCTCGGCATGACCGCATCGATCGAGGCTGTCGCCGGCAACGCGGTCAAGGCCTTTGCCATTCCGCTTGCAGCGCTTTCCAAGAAGGGTGACCAGCCGATCGTCTGGGTGGTCGATCGCGGCAAGGGAATTGTCGCGTCGCGTCCGGTCAAGGTGGCGGATTTTTCCGATGACGGCGTGCGCATCTCGGAAGGCCTTGCCGAAGGCGATCTCATCGTCTCGGCCGGCACCCAGTTCATGAAGGACGATATGAAGGTGAAGCTGCCGGAAACGGTCGCGACACGCTTCGGCTCGGTGTCGAGCCAGTCCACCGCTTCCGTCCAGCCCTGATATTTCCGGTTAGAGGATCAAGATCATGAGTTCCGATCATCAGGCCAATCCGCTGGAAAAGCAGAAGGAAAAGGGCAGTTTCAACCTGTCCCGCTGGGCCATCGGCCATCCCAGCATCGCGCGTTTTCTGTTCGGTCTCATCATCGTCATGGGTGCGCTTGGCATCATGAACATGGGCCAGAAGGAAGATCCGGACTTTACCTTCCGCGTCATGGTCGTGCAGGCCCAGTGGCCGGGTGCCTCGATCGAGGACATGCAGAACCAGGTGGTCAACAAGATCGAGCGCAAGCTGCAGGAAACCCCGCATCTCGACTGGGTCAAATCCTACACCCGCGCCGGCATCTCGATCACCACGATCCAGGTGAAGGGCGACACGAATGCGCAGGACGTTGCAGATGCCTTCTACCAGGTGCGCAAGAAGATCGGCGACATTCGCCAGGATCTCCCGTCCGGTATCTACGGGCCCTATTTCAACGACGAGTTCGGCGATACCTATATCACCCTCAACGCCATTACCGGCGAGGGCTACAGCTATCCGGAGCTGAAGCAATACGCCATCCAGGCCCGCGACATGCTGCTGGCCACGCCCGGCGTCGAAAAGGCAACGATCCTCGGCGACCAGCCGCAGAAGATCTTCATCGACGTGTCGTCGCAGGCGCTTGCCGAGCGCGGCCTCACCGTCAATGACATCAGCACCGCGCTGGCCGGCCAGAACGATGTCGATGCGTCCGGCTCGGTGGAAACCGCGGACCGTTCGGTGCGGATCTCGGTCGAGGGTGGCGTGACCACGCCAGATGATATCAAGGCGCTGCGGCTGCGCGCCGGCGACCAGGTCTTCCGTCTCGGCGATATCGCCACGGTGAAGGAAGGTCTCGAGGATCCGTATCAGCGCAAGTTCCGCTTCAACGGCCATGACAGCGTGCAGCTCGGCGTGGTGATGGCGAACGGCTACAAAGTGACCGACGTCGGTCATGCAGTGGAGGAAACCTACAAGCGCTTTGAGGAGACGCTGCCGGTCGGCGTTCAGGTGGAGCAGATCTCCAACCAGCCTGAGGTCGTCACCGAAGCCGTCGGCGAGTTCACGCAGGCGCTTCTCGAAGCGCTGGTCATCGTGCTGGTCGTGTCGCTGATCTCGATCGGCTGGCGCTCGGGCATCGTGATTGCGATCGCCATTCCGCTGGTTCTGTCGGCAACGCTTGCCATCATGTTCTATCTCGGCATCGAGCTGCAGCGTATCTCGCTCGGCGCGCTGATCATCGCGCTTGGACTGCTCGTCGACGATGCGATGATCGTCGTCGAGTTGATGGAAAGAAAGCTGGAGGAGGGGTTCGAGCGGCTCGATGCGGCAAGCTTTGCCTATTCCTCCACCGCCTTCCCGATGCTGACCGGGACGCTGATCACCACCGCCGGCTTTATCCCGGTCGGCTTCGCGGATTCGACCGCCGGCGAATACGTACGGTCGCTGTTCTACGTCGTCGGCATCGCGCTCGTCGTATCCTGGTTCGTGGCCGTCTATTTCACCCCGTGGCTCGGCTACATGATCCTCAAGCAGCGGAGCCATGCGGGCAGCGGCGATCATCACGATGCCTATGATACCCGCATGTATCGCGGCGTGCGCCATGCGGTTGGCTGGTCCGTGCGCCACAAGGCGATCGTGCTCATCGCCACGCTCGGCGCGTTTGCAGCCAGCCTCTGGTCGTTTCAGTTCATTCCGCAGAGCTTCTTCCCGCAGTCGTCGCGACCGGAAATCCTGGTCGACATGTGGCTGCCGGAGGGCACCGCGATCAAGGAAGTGGAACGTCAGGCCAAGGCGCTCGAAGACCGGATCCTCGACGACCCCGACAAGAGCTTTGTCGCCACCTATATCGGCGAGGGCGCGCCGCGGTTCTTCCTGCCGCTCGACCAGCAGCTGCGCAACCCGAACTACGCCCAGCTCCTGATCATGTCGAACGGTCTTGAAGAGCGTGAGCGGATGATCGTCAAGCTGCGAAAGATTCTCGCCGAAGAATTCCCGACGGTGCGCGGCAAGGTCGACCGTCTCTTCCTCGGCCCGCCCACGGGCTGGGCCGTGCAGATGCGCGTCGTTGGCCCGGACAAGGCGGAAGTCCGCCGCATCGCCGACCAGGTCAAGGCACGTTACGAACAGCAGCCAGATTTCGGCGCCATTCACGACGACTGGATGGAGCCGGTCGCGGGCATGAAGCTCGTCATCGATCAGGACCGCGCGCGTGCGCTCGGCGTCTCGTCGCAGCGGGTGCGGCAGATGCTGCAGGCCGCAACGTCAGGCGCTCCGATCAGCGACTTCCGCGATGGCGAGGAGACCGTATCGATCGTGGTGCGCGAGCCGGATGCCACCCGCAACCTGCTGGCCGCCGTCCAGTCGGTCTATATTCCGACCGATCTCGGCACGTTTGTGCCAGCTTCGCAGGTGGCCCGTGTCGAGCCTGTCCTCGAACAGGGTATCGAGTGGCGTCGCGACCGTCTGCCGACGATTACCGTCAAGGCAACCCTGCCTGACGGCGTCGAGCCGACGCAGGCCTCGGTAAACCTCTATAACTCGATGGCCGACCTGCGCGCGGCCCTGCCGGCCGGCTATTCCGTGGACATCCAGGGCGGCGCCGAAGATGCGGCCGAAAGCCAGGCCTCGATCGCGGCAAAGGCCCCGATCATGCTGCTTGTCATCATGCTGCTCCTGATGATGCAGCTCAAGCATTTCGGCAAGGCGATGCTGGTTCTGTCGACCGGTCCGCTCGGCATCATCGGCGCTGCAATGGCGCTTCTGATCACCGGTGCACCGTTCGGCTTCGTCGCCATCCTCGGCGTCATCGCGCTGCTCGGCATCATCATCCGCAACTCGATCATTCTGATCGACCAGATCGACCAGGATATCGCGGCGGGCATGCATCGCCAGGAAGCGATCGTAGGCGCCGCCGTCAGGCGTTTCCGGCCGATCATGCTGACCGCGCTCACGGCGGTGCTGGCACTGATTCCGATCTCGCGCGGCCTGTTCTGGGGACCGCTCGCCTATGCCATGATGGGCGGCATCCTAGTCGCCACCGTCCTCACCATCATCGTGCTGCCTGCCGGCTACTCCCTCTTCTTCGGCCGCGAGCCGAAGGCGAAGAAAGACGACAAGTCCGAGACGCCCGCCAACCAGGGCGAGCTGTTCGAGGACAAGCATGATATGCCGATGGCGGCGGAGTGAGGGGCTTTCCCGGTGGGACAGCGCCATAATCTCCCTCATCCCTGTGCTTGTCACAGGGATCCAGCTGCCCCAAGTCCTTGGGGCTGCAAACCCTCTTTCGCCACGCAGACGCGTGTCGGCTGGATCCCTGTGACGAGCACAGGAATGAGGGTCGGTGGGGTAGAGGATGGAGGACACAATGGCCAATCCAGTGCAACCTGCAACTGAAGCCGAGGTGCTGTTCAGTCGCCGCGGGTCTGCTGCGGTGGTCTCGCTCAACCGGCCGAAGGCGCTGAACAGCCTCAATCTGTCCATGGTGCGGGCGCTCGATGAGATACTCGACCGCTGCGCCGCTGACCCTGAGATCTCCTGCGTCATCATCAGGGGCGAGGGCGAGCGTGGCCTGTGTGCTGGTGGCGATATCCGGGCCATTCATCAGGCAGGGCGGGCGTCCGACCCCGAGGTGACGCGGTTCTGGCGGGAGGAGATGCCGTTTAATTATCGCATCTCGCGCTATGAGAAGCCCTATGTGGCGCTGATGGACGGGATTGTGATGGGCGGCGGTGTCGGCATTTCGGCGCATGGCAGCCACCGCATCGTTACCGAGCGCACGAAACTCGCCATGCCTGAAACCGGGATCGGCTATGTGCCGGATGTGGGCGCGACGTGGCTGCTGCCCCGGGCGCCCGGCGAGGCGGGAACCTGGATGGGCCTGACCGGTGACGTGGTTGACGGTGCCGATGCGATCCATGCCGGGTTGGCGGATTCGTTCGTGCCATCAGAGAAGTTGGATGATCTCGTCGCCGCAATTGGACAGCTTCCCGGAGACTCAGAGGCTGAGGCAGTGCAGGCCGTGATCGATGCTTTTGCCGTGTCTGGCGAAGGTGGCACGCTTGCGCGGAACCGTGACGTGATCGACCGGACCTTTGCGCATGATACGGTCGAGGAGATCCTTGCAGCGCTCAGCCGGGAGACAGGCGGGTTCGCCGCCCGAACCCTCGAGACTCTGTCGAAACGCTCGCCGACCAGCCTCAAGCTGACGCTGAAACTTCTGCGTCTCGGCCGTGACAGTTCAAGCCTCGTCGAATGCCTGGAGCGGGAATTTACCGCCGCTTGCGAACTGCTGAAACACCATGATTTCTACGAGGGCGTGCGGGCCGCCGTGATCGACAAGGACCGCAACCCGCGCTGGCAACCGGCAAGCCCTGCTGAGGTGACGGAAGCCGATCTTGCTCCTTATCTTGCAGCCGATCACCCGGTCCTGTTTGCCGATCATCGGTTGTAGCAGCAAAACCGTCCACACCGGCGAAACCGGCATGGTTGAAACGGGAGTGGGGCAGGCAGCGGTATCGTGGGTATGAGGGAGATGATGATCTGCCTGCCCCGATCGAGTTTCCTGCGATATTTTCGGGAGATGTCAGTTCCCGAGAGACCGCATGTCGTTCGACCATCACCGGAAACCGAGCTTCGTCCTCAGAAGCGCTGAACCGTCGGGGACCGGTTCGCGAAAACGGTTTCCCATCCGATGACGACGGCATTATCGCGTGGCTTTCAGGCGTGAGGATGAAAAAGGCTACGACGAATTTTTCTTCGCTTGTCTTTCAGGGGCTTAACAAAAACATGCTGCCCGTTTCGTCCTCACGGCCCAAAACAGCCGTATCTTCTTTGCCCCCCGGATCGGGGCGATCCACTGCGCTTTGGCGCCTTCCGGCAAAACCATCGCCGAATGCTGCGATAAATGGATGAAATTTCTCCGTGTATCACCTGCAGGAGAGGGCGGTTCCTCGCGGTCTACCGATACTCCCGGTAGTGTCGCCTCAACTTCCCATTCCGGAGACACTGATGAACCGCCTTCTTATCCTCGGCACGGCACTTGCCGCCCTCTTCGTGCAGCCGGCGTTTGCGCAGGAGCAGAAACTGCTCAACGCTTCCTATGACGTCGCCCGCGAGCTGTTCGTGGCCGAGAACGAGGCCTTCGTGAAGGCGCATCCGGGCGTCACGATCGATCAGTCGCATGCGGGTACGTCCAAGCAGGCACGCTCGATCGTCGAGGGGCTCGAGGCTGACGTCGTCACCTTCAACCAGTCGACCGACGTCGATTTCCTGGCAAAGCAGGGTTTTGTTGCCGCGGACTGGAACAAGGCGTTTCCGAACAACGCCTCGCCCTTCTATTCCTTCCCGGCCTTCCTTGTGCGCGCCGGCAATCCGAAGAATATCAAGGACTGGGGTGATCTCGCCCGTGACGACGTCCACGCGATCTTCCCGAACCCGAAAACATCCGGCAACGCCCGCTACACCTATCTGGCGGCAACAGCCTGGGCGAAGGAAGAGTTCAAGGACGATGCCGAGAAGATCGAGGCCTATATCACCAAGATCTTCGACAACGTGCCGGTGTTTGATACCGGTGGCCGCGCCGCCACGACGACCTTCGTCGAACGCGGCCAGGGCGACGTGCTGATCACCTTCGAGGCCGAAACCCGCGGCATCGAAAAGCAGTTCGGCAAGGACAAGGTCGAAAACGTCATTCCGTCGGTCTCGCTGCTCGCCGAATTCCCGGTCGCCGTTGTCGAAAAGGTCGCCAAGAAGCATGGCACGGAAGCGCTGGCAAAGACCTATCTGGAATTCCTCTACACCGAGGAAGGCCAGAAGATCGCCGCCGAATTCGGCCACCGCGTCCATAACGAAAAGGTCGCGGCCGAGTTCAAGAGCCAGTTCCCCGAAATCCGCCTCTTCAAGGTCGACGATGTGTTCGGCGGCTGGGCCAAGATCCAATCCGAACACTTCGCCTCCGGCGGCACGCTCGACAAGCTCTACGGCAGCCGCTGATTGGACTGGGGTTGATTGGCTGAGGTGAGTTGTCTCTCAAGGATTGCTACCCATTCACCCTCATTCCTGTGCTTGTCACAGGAATCCAGCCAGCCTAAGTCCTTAGGCTGAAAAAACCCTTCAACCCGGCACGCGTCGGGTCCTGTGGCCGCCACAAGAATGGGGGACGCTAAAGAACTGCGAAACCAGACCGGTGGATATTCGTCCGCCGGTTCTTGCTGTTGAAGACTTTGTTGCAGTTGAAAACGAGGAACTGATCATTTGAGACGACGCAATGTCCTGCCTGGCTTGCCGCTATCGCTGGGCGTGACCCTGTTTTATGTCGGCCTGATCGTCGTGCTGCCGCTGGCGGCGCTTGTCATCAAGGCCGCGAGCCTGGGGCCTGAAGACTATTGGCGGATCGTCTCCTCGTCGCGGGCGCTTGCCAGTTACCGGGTGACCGTGCTGTCGGCGCTTGGTGCCACCGTGTTCAACCTGTTTTTCGGGCTGTCACTTGCCTGGGTCATTACCCGCTACCGGTTTCCCGGCCGCCGCATCATCGATGCGATGGTCGATCTGCCGTTTGCGCTGCCAACGGCGGTTGCCGGCATTGCGCTAACGGCGCTGTTTGCCAACAATGGCTGGTTCGGTTCGGTGCTGGAAGGTTACGGCATCAAGGTCGCCTATACGCCGCTCGGCATCATGATCGCCATGTGTTTCACTTCGCTGCCGTTTATCGTGCGCACGGTGCAGCCGGTGCTGGAAGATCTTGATCCGGCGCTGGAAGAAGCGGCGCAATCGCTCGGCGGGTCCGACTGGACGATCTTTGCCAAGGTCATCCTGCCGCTGCTGGCGCCGGCATTGCTGGCGGGCCTCTCGCTGTCGTTTGCCCGTTGCCTTGGCGAATTCGGGGCGATCATCTTCATCGCCGGCAACCAGCCGATGTCGACGGAAATCACAGCGCTGCTGATCTTTATCCGGCTCGAAGAATACGATTACCAGGCGGCCGCCGCCATTGCCTCGGTGCTGCTGCTCGCCGCCTTTACGATGCTGGCCGTTACCAACTGGCTGCAGTCGCGGGCGCTGCGTTACACGGTGAAGGGATAAGACCATGAGCGCCGTTTCCTCCCATCGCAAACCGCCGCGGGTCGGCGACAACACGGTGTTCCGCCGCACGCTGATCGGCATCGTGCTGGTGCTCGTCGCCTTCGTCATCGTCGCGCCGCTGATCATCATCGGCGTCGAGGCATTCTCGAAGGGCTGGGCGGTCTATCGCGATACGATCCTCCATCCGGATACCCGACACGCGATCATGCTCACGGTTGTGGCGGCGCTGATCGCCGTTCCCGTCAACACCGCCTTCGGCATCGCCGCCGCCTGGGCAATCACCAAGTTCGATTTCTGGGGGCGGCGGTTTCTGCTGGTGGTGATCGAGATCCCGTTTTCGGTCTCGCCCATCGTTGCCGGCGTCGCCTATCTGTTCGTCTATGGCCTGCAGGGCCTGTTCGGGCCTGTTCTCGATGCCTACGGGATCAAGATCCTGTTTGCGGTGCCGGGCATCATCATCGCCTCGATGTTCGTGACCGCACCCTTCGTTGCCCGCGAACTCATTCCGCTGATGCAGGCGCAGGGCCGCGATCTCGAGGAGGCCTCGACCTCGCTTGGCGCATCCGGCTTCCGCACCTTCTTTTCGGTGACGCTGCCGAATGTCAAATGGGCACTGCTTTACGGTGTCATTCTCTGCAATGCGCGCGTGATGGGCGAGTTCGGCGCCGTCTCGGTCGTATCAGGCAATATCCGCGGCCAGACCAATACGCTGCCGTTGCATATCGAGCTGCTCTATCACGACTATCAGGCGGCGGGCGCCTTCGCGTCGGCTTCCATCCTGGCGTTGATCGCCGTCCTTACCATCATCGCCAAGGTCGCGCTCGAGCGCCAGGGTGCGGGCCGCGTCCGCAAAACCGCCATTCCGGCAGAGAAAACAGCATGAAGATCCGTCTCGAAAACGTCGTCAAAACCTTCGACACCTTCCGTGCCGTGAAGGGCGTGTCGCTCGATATCGAAAGCGGCGAACTGGTGGCGCTGCTCGGCCCCTCCGGCTCTGGCAAGACGACCATCCTGCGCATGGTGGCGGGGCTCGAATATGCCGATGGCGGCGCCATCTATTTCGGCGATCAGGATGCGACCGACATTCCGGTGCGCGACCGCGGCGTCGGCTTCGTGTTCCAGCATTACGCGCTGTTTCCGCATATGACGGTGGCGCAAAACATCGCCTTCGGCATGAAGGTTTCCAAGGTGAAGCGCGACAAGGCGGCGATCGATGCCCGCGTCACGGATCTGTTGCGGCTGGTGCGGCTGGATGGTTTAGGCGACCGTTTCCCGGCGCAGATTTCCGGCGGCCAGCGGCAGCGCGTGGCGCTTGCACGGGCGCTGTCGGTCGATCCGAAGGTGCTGCTGCTCGACGAACCGTTCGGCGCGCTCGATGCCAATGTCCGGCACGACCTGCGCCGCTGGCTGCGCGAGATCCATTCCGAACTCGGCATCACCACGATCTTCGTCACCCATGACCAGGAGGAAGCACTCGATCTCGCCGACCGGGTGGTGATCCTGAAGGACGGCCAGATCGTGCAGCAGGGCACGCCGCAGCAAGTCTGCCGCGATCCGCAATCGGCCTTCGTGATGAAGTTCCTGGGCGATGCCAACGTGCTCTCAGCCCAGGTCCGCGACGGCCGCGCCCATGCCGGCGGCCTTTCGGTGGATGCACTGGGGATACCAGACGGCAAGGCCGAACTCTACGCCCGCCCCGCAGATCTCGACTGGTCGGCGCAGGCACCCGGCATTGCCGCAACGATCTCCCGCGTCCTCGACCGCCCCGACAGCCGACGCGTGCTGGCGGTAACGAGAACCGGCGAACAGCTGGAATTCGACGTGGAACCGGAACGCCAGATTTCAGCCGGTGAGGGCGGGTTTGTGACGCTGCGGCGGGCGAAGGTGTTTGCGGTTTAGGGGGTAACGTTTCCCATCCACACCCCTCATTCCTGTGCTCGTCACAGGAATCCAGTCACGCGAAGTCCTTCGCGTGAAAAGGCCCTCCCGTGCCGCAGACGCGACGCTGCTAGATTCCTGTGACGAGCACAGGTATGAGGGAAGTCAGACGTCTGCCATCGCAAGACGCGGTCATTGCGGATGATCACGAGGCATCATCATCTGCCGGACGCATGACCGTCGTCAGTGAACGTGAAGCGTCAGTTTTCAAACGTTGAGATTGGCGACTTTTCTAATCCGCCATTTGCGGTCATCGCAGCGCTCCTGTCGCAAATCGGTGGTAGCGTCGACAAACTGCGTCTCTCTACGATTGCCGAGGACAGAATGAGTGCGACCTTCAAGGAGCTGAGTGACCGGATTGGTCACGTCGGGGACCTCTATGCCAGGGTGCATGCCATTGAACGGAGCGCCGACTGGTATCTTTTGAAGCTGACCGAGGAACTTGGCGAATTGACCGCTGAGCATCTCCTGATCACCGGTCGGGCGAAGCCAAATGCCGATGGTTCAGGCGGTACCCGCGAAGCCCTGGAAAACGAAGCGGCCGACTTGTTCGGGCAGTTCGTTTTGTATCTTCGCGCAAACGAAATCGACATCGAGGCGGCCATCGAGCGCAAATGGCTCAGGCGTCTCGATCAGTATGTTGCTCTCGGCACGGAAATTTAAGCGCTCTGGCGGCTATGACAGGTCGTGGAGGTTTTTGCCCAGGGCCTGACCGATCTGCCACTCACTGAATCTTACCTCCAGGCCTGCTCTTTCGGGCGTACAGCACATCGGGCCAACAAAATAATGATCCGCTTTTGGGAATGGGCAAAGGCGGACGAGTGGCCAAGTCTTTCCATCGCCTGACGCCTGTATTCTGAGAACGCCGCTCCGGACGGTCACTCTTATCCAAAAATCTGATGGGTCGCCGTCGTATCGTCCCGTGGCCCAGTCGGAGGCGTCATTCGTCAGCACACTGCCGAGCAAGCCATAGCCGTCCGAAAACTCGATCCCGGTCTTGACCCACCGTCTTTCGTCAAGCCTGACCATGAGGCCAGCCTGGTCGTAAAGATGCTCAAAAACGGCCTGGACTCGAACCTGGGCGGTGAAATCGCCTTCGGCCTTGAATGCGTAGAAGTGGCCGTTGTCGCGGACAAAGCCATAATGTGTCTCTCGCCAGAAATCCGTGTTGGCGTCAGTCGTGACAGAGAGTCCGAGATCCGAAGCTTCTGAATTTGCGGGCTGATTGAGCCACCGTCCATTCTTAAGGCTCTGCAATAGTAACTCCTATGACAACCGGCGGACTTGCTTTGCCGCATATTTCGTCGAGAGATTATTGCTAGAGCGCATGAACTGCCAACCAAAAAGGACTGACAGAGAATTTCTGCGTCGTGCCAAGAGCTGCGAGGAGAATGTGGAATGATAGCGTACGACGATTACTCTTCCTTCGGCCAGCAGCAGAGCTTCTGCGCGGCGCAGGAGTGGTCGTGGCGGGGCATAAAACGTTAGGGCATTCCTCTCTCATTCGGGCCGAACTCAGCTCCGCGTCATGACATCGGTCGAGGTGAGGGACAGATCTACTCGCGACCAACCGTAACCCCGCGGCCACCCATCCTTTGACTTTTCGCGCCGAAGCCTATAGGGACGGCGCAAACGTTCGGCTGCGATCGTTGCAGCCATGGGGCCTTTGAGCCCGACATATCCGAAAGACAGATTTGATGACCGATATCAACGGCGCCGCCCCGGCGATCGCGAAGGCTTTGCAAAAGCGCGGCTATGAGACGCTAACCCCCGTCCAGCTGGCCATGCTCGATCCTGCGCTCGAAACCGCCGATGCGCTCGTTTCCGCCCAGACAGGCTCCGGCAAGACGGTTGCCTTCGGCATGGCCATGGCGCGCACGCTGCTCGACGATGGTGAGAAATTCGGCCGGGCTGCTGCACCTCTCGCACTTGTCATCGCGCCGACCCGCGAGCTTGCCATGCAGGTGAAGCGCGAACTTGACTGGCTCTACGCCGAAGCGGACGCCGTGATCACCTCCTGCGTCGGCGGCATGGATATCCGCGCCGAGCGTCGTTCGCTGGAACGCGGCGCGCATATCGTCGTCGGCACGCCTGGCCGTATCTGCGACCATATCCGCCGCAACGCGCTCGACATGACGGAAATCCGCGTGGCCGTGCTCGACGAAGCCGACGAGATGCTCGATCTCGGTTTCCGCGAAGATCTCGAATACATTCTCGAGGCAGCCCCTGCCGAACGCCGCACGCTGATGTTCTCGGCAACCGTTCCGTCGGCCATTGCCAAGCTTGCCAAGAGCTACCAGCGCAATGCCGTGCGCATTGCAACCGCATCCGAACAGAAGCAGCATGTGGATATCGAATATCGCGCGCTGGTCGTCACGCCGTCGGACCGCGAGCATGCGATCGTCAATGCGCTTCGCTTTTACGAGGCGCCGAACGCAATCGTGTTCTGCTCGACGCGTGCTGCCGTCAACCATCTGCATGCCCGTCTTGCCAATCGCAATTTCTCCGTTGTGGCCCTTTCGGGCGAGCTGACGCAGACCGAGCGCACCCATGCGCTGCAGGCCATGCGTGATGGCCGCGCCCGCGTCTGCATCGCAACCGACGTCGCTGCCCGCGGTATCGACCTGCCAGGCCTCGAACTCGTCATCCATGCGGATCTGCCGACCAATTCGGAAACGCTGCTGCACCGTTCGGGCCGCACCGGCCGTGCGGGGCGCAAGGGCGTCAGCGCCCTGATCGTTCCGGTCAGCCAGCGCCGCAAGGCCGAGCGTCTTCTCGCCGGCGCGCAGGTCGAGCCCACCTGGGCCCGCCCGCCATCGGCCGAAGAGGTGACCGCGCGCGACGAGGAACGTCTGTTTGCCGATCCGATCTTTGAAGAGATCGCCAAGGACGAGGAAGAACAGGGCCTGATCGACAAGCTGGTGGCGCGTTTTGACGCGACGAAGCTGGCGTCCGCCTTCGTCAGCCTCTATCGCGGCAAGAATTCGGCGCCGGAAGACATTACCGAAGTGTCGCTGGAGACCCGCAAGCCCCGCGAAGGCGGCAATGATTCCGCACCGCGGCCGCTGACGCCGCGTGGCGATTTTGGCGCAGCCGTATGGTTCTCGCTGTCGGTCGGTCGCAAGCAGCGCGCCGAACCGCGCTGGCTGATCCCCACCATCTGCCGCGCCGGTGATCTCACCAAGCACGAGATCGGCGCGATCAAGATGCAGGCCGACGAGACTTTCGTGGAAATCGCCGCCGCCCATGCCGACAAGTTCATGGCCAAGCTCGGCAAGGACGGAATGATGGAACGCGGCGTGCGCGTGACGCGCCTGGATGGCGTTCCGGATTTCAGCAAGTTCTCGCGCGGCGATGACGAAGGCTTCGTCAAGCGCGAAGGCCCGCGTCTCGACAAGCCCTACAAGGACAACAAGCCGTTCAGCAAGGATGGCCCGCGCAGCGACAAGCCGTTCAACAAAGACAAGCCCTACGGCGACAAGCCTTTCAACAAGGACAAGCCGGCCGGAGCCAAGCCTTACGGCGATGCGCCGCGCAAGGACTGGAAAGCCAAGCCCGCCGGCGCCAATGTCGATCGCCGCGTCGATGACGAAGTCTGGGGCGAAAAGCCGAAGTCCAGCTTCGCCAAGAAGCCGGGCGACAAGCCGTTCAACAAGGCTGGCGGCGACAAGCCATTCAAGAAGCCGGCCCCCAAGGGCGGGTTCGACAAGCGCAAGTAGTTGATAGCGGGGGGCGAGGTTTCGTCCCCCGTTTGCTTATTGGGATACCTGGCGGGCAGGTTACATCCCCTAGCCCTCAAAGCTGCCGCCATAGTCCTTCGGGACGAGGTCGGCTTGCGCGTTGCCACTACGCACAAGCTCAAGGATCATGTCTGCCACACGTTCCGGCGGGTGTGCGAAAGATGATGTCTGGGTTTCCTGCTCCTTGGCGGATTCCAGCCCAGACCTGACAGCGCCATAAAACTCGGTCGCGGTGATGAACGGATGCATGATCGAGACGGCAATACCGGCATCGGCAAGCTCCAGGCGCGCGACACTTGAAAGCATGTTCAGCGCTGCCTTGGAACTGGTATAGGCGGCCGAGCCCGGATAGGTGGCAAGCGTTGCACCCGAGCTGACATTGACGATGCTGCCGGCACCTTGCCTGCGCATATGGGGAATGACCGCCTGCATCATGACCAGCGGCGCGACGCAGTTGAGATTGAGCACATCTTTGAAATCATCAATGCCGATCTCTTCGATCGTGGCATGCAGGCCCTGTCCGGCGTTGTTGACCAGAACATCGATGCGACCGTATTTCTGAACGGCGGCCTGGACGGCGTGTTCAACCTGCTCCGGGCGCGTGACATCACATGCCACCGCCAGCGCATCATTGCCGATCTCCCGTGCCAGCGCTTCGATGCGATCTTGTCTGCGGGCCAGCAATACGACCCGCGCGCCGGACAAGGCCGCAGCGCGCGCCGTCGCTTCGCCGATACCCGAGGAAGCGCCGGTGACGATTACAACCGCGTCTTTGATTTCCATCTGCATATTCCCTAGTAAAATGGTGTCCCGCGCAGCATCGCAACAAGGCAGCGCTGGTGAGTATCCGTAGACCGGAGGCGATCCCGTCGCGTGTCCGATCCGGTCTGAAATTTGCACATTCCTGCTAATGCGTTGCTCTGGAGGGAAAGCCGTGCCACATCTCTGCTCATGAGCGCTGCCATCGGGATGTTGAGGGAGATTGTGGAAGAACGCGCTGCAGGCGTGCTCACGACCACGGGCATTCCCCGTGTCGACATCCTCAAGGTGACCGAACCGACCGAGCTGTTTCCCGAAATCTATCAGCCTCTGGTTAGCCTGATCCTGCAGGGCGAGAAGCGCCTGCTGATCGGGAGCCAGGTGATGAATTACACGGCCGGGCAGACATTCATCGCGTCCGTGGCGCTGCCTGTCATCGGCGAGATCGTTCATGCGAGTGCGAGGGGCCCCTATCTCGCGGTCAGGCTCATCTTCGATCGGGCGATGATCGCCGACTTGCTGCTGGACGATCCCGGCCCCGCTGTGTCGGCCGACACGCCCAGTTTTTGCGTCAGTCACGCAAGCGACAGGCTGATCGACGCCTGGTTCAGGATGCTAGGCCTGATGGAGCAGCCGGATGAGATTGCGGTGATGGCACCCCTGCTGGAACGGGAAATCCTGTTCCGACTGCTGCGCGGCCCGCAAGGCGCCGTGCTGCGGCAAGTCGCCAGCATCGACGATCGGTTCGCGCAGATCAGGAACGCGCTGGTCCGGCTGCGCAAGGACTATGCCACCACCTTCCACGTGGACGAGCTTGCCTCCGCTTCAAACATGAGCCCATCCGCCTTTCAGCGGCGCTTCAAGACGAGTACAGGCCTGTCGCCGATCCAGTATCAAAAGCGGATCCGGCTCTACGAGGCGCGCGGCATGCTGTTTGCGAGACCCGGCGATGTGGCAGCCGTTGCACTCGCCGTCGGCTATGAAAGCCTGTCCCAGTTCACCCGGGAATACGCAAGAATGTTCGGATCGCCACCCGCCCGCGACATTAGGAATCTGCGGATGATCTCGACGGTGGGGCCGCCGGGGTATGGTGGGTTGATGAGGGAGTAGGTGGGTGGCTCTCTGGCTGCGGTAGTGAGCGGCAGGGAGCTATGGTCGGGCGTTAGGTTCGACCAATCAGTTTAACGCATTGCCTCTGCTATACGGAGCAGGGCCGCGTATATGATCTCCGGGTTGTCAGGTGCTACGGCATTTCGGGCGATGGTTTCGGCGTCACCGGCGATTTTATGGGCCGCACACAATGCGGTTCGGCCCTTCGGTGTCAGTTCGGTTGTGAGAACCCGGCCGCGTACCGGATGAGCCATGCGCTTGATCAGGCCGTCCCGTTCGAGTGTGGCTATGATGGACTGCATCGTCTGCGGTGTCACGAAGGCGCGCCGGGCCAAGTCCGCACTTGATAAGCCCGCGCTGAACTCCAATCCCGCCAGTACCGAATATTGTGGGGTCGTCAGTCCGATATCTCTCAGCTTGTTGTCGAGATGGCCCCGCAGCGCTTGCTGCGCTCGCTTCAGCGCGTATCCGAGCGAACGGTATGTGTCATCGACCGGTGGATCCATGAGAGTAGACATATCAGGGCCCTTATAATATAAGATGTCAGTACCCTGATAATACCGGGTCTCATTGAAAAGGATAGGCAGCCTATGGCTCGATTAATTGGACCGGATTTCATCGGCATCCAGACGAAGGATCTGGACGCCGCACTCACCTTCTATCGGGATGTCGTCGGGCTTACGCCCTCGGCGAAAGGACCTCCCGGCGCGATTGTTTTCGAAACCCACCCTATTCCATTCGCCGTTCGCACGCCGATCGAGGACTTTGATGAGACGGTAAAGCTCGGAACGGGCGTTGCAATCTGGTTTGGTTGTGACGACGCTGACGAATTGCACGCGCATCTTTCCGAGAGGGATGTGCAGATAGTATTCCCGCCCAAAGACGGGCCGTTCGGGCGCTACTTCGCATTCGTCGATCCATTTGGATATACGATAACGGCGCATAACGTCTCACCGCTGTGACGAGAGCATTTGGCCGTCAGGGTGACGGCGGTCTGAGGCGTATCAAATGCTTTAGCGTCATAAGACTAAAGCGAAGTGCGTTCGATGAACGCACTTCGCTCTAAAACGGCGCCCGAAAAGCCCGAAGGCCTGCCATTTTCTATTTTCCGCGAGAAGGAAGTGGAAGCAATATGAACACGTTAAGCTAAGTTCAGGGCAACTCTTCTAATTTTCATACGATTATTATGAAATATTCGAAAATATTGTTGATTTAGGTCTCTATCCAAGTCCAGGACGTCAAAATGCTTGGCGCAAGCTTTGCATTCGATAGTGCAGTACCATTTCTATACTTAAGGTATTGCTACAATGAAAACCGACACATCAACAAGTCGCCTCTACGCAAGCCAGAGCACTCAGATATCTGCGGCTTCTGACGACACCTCGGCATCGTTTTCGGCCGCGCTGAACTCGGCCACAGCGGGTACGTCCCAGTCGGATGCAGAGGGTGCCGAGCAGACTGATTTTACCAGCATGACCCGCCAGGAAATGCAGGACTGGTGCAATGACCAGATCCACAGCGGGAATATGTCGCTTGATGAAGGCCTTCCCTTTATGGCGATGACGATGAAAATTCCGGTGGATGGCGGCACTGCCGGCGAGTTGCAGGCTTCCGATGATGGCGAATGCGTTGATTTTACGGAAAAGGTTCGCGCAGGTATCGAGGGAGCGATTTCGCGCAACGACGAGGACACGCTCACGATGCTCGAGAAGGCCATGGAGACTATGCAGCAGTATCGGGCCGAAACTTCCGGCGCCGAGGCCCAGGCTTAAAAGCCCTCAGCCCAATACGCCTGCCTGAACCGGCACCACCGCCACGACACAAAAAAACGGCCGGAGTTCTCACCCCGGCCGTTTCGCATTTCACCAATCAGCCGATCAGTTCATCTGGCTGACATACTTCGTTTCCAGATAGGCCGCGACGGCTTCGGAGCCGCCTTCGGTGCCGTAGCCGGAATCCTTGACGCCGCCGAAGGGGACTTCGGGCAGCGCGAGGCCGTTGTGGTTGATGGTCAGCATGCCGGCTTCGACTTCACGGCCGAGCGCGTGGGCGGTCTTGACCGAGCCGGTGAAGGCGTAGGACGCGAGGCCGAAGGGCAGGCGGTTTGCCTCGGTGATGGCTTCTTCATAGGTCGAGAAGCGGTTGACGATGGCGATCGGGCCGAAGGGCTCGTCGTTCATGATCTTGGCAGAGGTCGGCACGTTGGCAAGAACCGTCGGTTCGAAGAAGTTGCCCTTGTTGCCGATGCGCTTGCCGCCGGTCTTCAGTTCGGCGCCGGACGAGACGGCGTCCTGGATCAGCGCTTCCATGGCCGGAATGCGGCGTTCGTTGGCAAGCGGGCCCATCGTGGTGCCGGCGTCCATGCCGTTGCCGACCTTGAGGGCTTCTGCAGCCTTTACGAAGCCTTCGAGGAACTTGTCGGCGACGCCGTCCTGGATCAGGAAGCGGGTCGGTGCGACGCAGACCTGGCCGGCGTTGCGGAACTTGGACATGGCAGTCACTTCGATCGCCTTGTCGAGGTCGGCGTCATTGAAGATCAGGACCGGTGCGTGGCCGCCGAGTTCCATCGTTGCGCGCTTCATGTGCTTGCCGGCGAGGCTCGCGAGATGCTTGCCGATCGGCGTCGAGCCGGTGAACGAGATCTTGCGGATGACCGGATGCGGAATGAGATATTCCGAAACTTCCGACGGGATGCCGTAAACGAGGCCGATGACGCCTGCAGGTACGCCGGCATCTGCAAAGGCGCGGATCAGTTCGGCAGGCGATGCCGGAGTTTCCTCAGGTGCCTTGACGATGATCGAGCAGCCGGTGGCAACCGCTGCGGAAAGCTTGCGGACGATCTGGTTGATCGGGAAGTTCCACGGCGTAAACGCCGCGACCGGGCCGACGGGCAGCTTGATCGTCATCTGGTTGACGCCGGAGAAACGGGCCGGAATGATCTGGCCATAGGTGCGGCGGGCTTCTTCGGCAAACCAGTCGATCGTATCGGCGGCGCCCATGATTTCCATCTTCGACTGGGCAAGCGGCTTGCCCTGTTCGCGGGTCATCATGAAGGCGATGCTATCGGCGCGCTCACGCAGCAGGTCGGCTGCCTTGCGCATCATCTTGGAACGGTCGAAGGGCGCGGTGTCGCGCCAGATCTTGAAACCCTTGTCGGCCGCTTCGAGCGCCAGATCGAGATCCGCCTTACGGGCGTGGGCAATCTTGCCGATCACTTCGTCGGTCGCGGGATCGGTGACTTCGATCGTCTCGCCGGCGATCGCATCGCGCCATTCGCCGTTGATGAAGAGCTTTACGTCGGGATAGGTCTGCATAGGGTCCACTTTCGTTCGTGAATTCGCGCAAGGGCAGGGGCCGAGGAGGTTCGTCCGGCCGCCGGCAGAGGTGTCAAATGTTCCGGTGCCTGAGTTAAGACAAAGACGGGAGACAATCAACGGCGGGCATCGAATAAGTCATACTTATATCGATTAAACCGGGCAGCGTTTTCAGCTGCCGTGCCCCCGCGTGCTCTATAGATAGGGAGGCGTGACGGCGCTGACCACCTCGCAGCGCACAGTTCCGACATTTCGGTAGCGATGCGGCAGGCGGCTGTCGAACAGATAGGCATCGCCGCGCTTCAGGATACGGGTCTGCGTGCCGACGGTGACTTCCAGTTCGCCGGCAACAACGACGCCGCCTTCCTCCGCCTCGTGGCTGAGCATGGTTTCGCCGGTATCGGCGCCGGGCTCGTAGAATTCGTGAAACACCTGCACGCTGTGGGATTTGGCATCGCCCACCTGCAACAGCGTCAGCGCGCCTGTCGACAAAGGCGTCAGTTCATCGGCCCGGTAAAAGATCTGGTCGACGGGCGGCAGCGTCAGGGCGAAGAAATCGGTCATCGGATAGTTGATCGCTTCCAGGATCTTCTTCAGCGATGCGACCGAGGGGCTGACCTTGTTCTTTTCAATCAGCGACACCAGCGAATGGGTAACACCGGCCTTCACCGCCAGGGCCCGCTGCGACAGCCCGTGCGCCTGGCGCACCAGCCGGAGCCGATCGCCGACATCGAACGCCGCTTCGGGTTCGCTGTGCGGGTTGTCGGTTTCCGGTTTTTCCGTTCCGTGCATTCTTCGTGCGCGCCTTCATGCATCGCCACCGCCTAAGCGGCGGCAGCGGTTTGTGATACACCGAAGGGTGGGGGATGGCCAATGACGAAAAGCGGCGTGGGTGGTGAGGGGGAGGGGGTGAGTGCTTGCGAGGAGGGGGCGGGCAGACGGTTATGTGCGCAAGAGGAATGCAGCGGGAGTGTTGTCCTTCTATTTCGCTGCAGTATCATCCGTGTACCTTCTTTCCTTCGTCGTTCCGCCTTGCCAAGTAGCGGTGACGTAGCGTTTTGAAGGATTGAAATTGATGAACCAGACAGTTTCCAATGTGAAGTCACGAAACATTCTCGTGCTCGGGGCCGGGGAACTCGGCATGCCCGTCCTTCGCAATCTGGCCCGTCGCGCCAAGGGCATTGAAGACGCAAAGATAAGTGTTTTGCTTCGCGCCAGTGCCACAAAATCAGACTCGATCGCCAAACAGCGCGACGTCGCCGAGATCCGCGAATTGGATATCGAGATCGTCACAGGTGATCTGGTCAATAGCTCGATCGATGAACTCGCATCTCTGTTTGCACAGTACGATACCGTGATTGGCTGCGCTGGCTACGCGGCTGGGATTAATACGCCGATGAAGCTGGCCAAGGCGGCGTTACAGTCCGGTATTCCGCGCTACTTCCCCTGGCAGTTTGGTGTCGATTTCGAGGCAATTGGTCGAGGCGGTCCGCAGGACATCTTCGACGCTCAACTCGATGTGCGCGAACTCCTTCGCTCCCAAAGCAAGATGGACTGGGTCATCATCTCCACCGGCATGTTCATGAGTTATCTTTTCGAACCGGAATTCGGCGTCGTTGATCTGGAAAAGAACGCAGTCAACGCTCTTGGCAGCTCCGATACCGCTGTCACGCTGACGACGCCCGACGACATCGGCGTGCTCACCGCTGAAATCGTCTTCTACGAGCCGACCATCAGCAACGAGATCGTCTTCCTGGCGGGCGACACCGTCACCTATGGCGAGCTTGCCGACAAGCTGGAGGCGGGTTTGAACCGGCCCTTCAGCCGGTCCGTATGGACTGTGCCCGTCCTTATGGAAGAACTGGCAAATGACCCCCAAAACATGATGCGCAAGTACCGGGCAGCCTTTGGTATTGGGCGAGGAATGGCATGGGACAAGGCAGGCACATTCAACGCGCGCGAAGGCATCAAGGTGACGGATGTGTCCGATTGGATCAACGCGAACCTGAGCGGCAAGTGACATGGCCTCTGAGATGCAGATCAATGGAAGATAACAGACCGGGAGCGCGGTATAGCCGCGCTCCCAATGAGAGTTGATCCGAAACAATATCATTACGAGGTCGAACACCGTGCCGCCGACACCAGCGGAGCGGGCGCATGTCTCGATTGCTAAAACGTCTGCCAGGAGGGCTTTTCTGGCGGACGGGCATCAAAATCCTCGCGTGACGTTCGAAACTGCTCGGAATTCTCCACGACCCACGTCCACAACGGGATCATGCGAATGAGAAGACCCATTCCCAGTTCGGTCAGTTCGTATTCCACCCGAGGCGGCACCTCAACGAGATCGTGACGCGTGACGAGACCATCTCTTTCGAGTTGGCGTAGCGTGCGCGTGAGCATCCGCTGCGTTACGCCGTGCATTCGTTTTCCGATGTCTGCGTGGCGAAGCCTGCCATAGACGCCGAGCGTGTGTATGACGCCGAGCGACCAACGGCTTCCCGCATGGGTGAGAACCTCGCGTCTCACCCCATCGTCGTCCTCACGAAGACCATCGCAAACCGCTTGGGAATAGCTAAGAATTTCTTCTCTGGTCATTGCTCTTGCCTCCGGTATTGCTGCCTGTCGTATTACCAGCCTTCCAAGGGCATTTCACCTGTCTCCCCGACGTGTAGGAACGTTCATAAAAGTCGGCAGGGAGATCCGCGTCGTTGGTCTCACCGATGGCCGAGGACATCAACTGTTGGCGCAAAGCTGCCACCCCATCCGCATATCGCGAAAAAAGCCCGGCACGCAGTGGCGGGCCGGGCATGGTTCGCAACAAATCCGCCTCAGAAGAACGCTTGAATTCCCGTCTGCGCACGGCCCAGGATCAGCGCATGCACATCATGCGTGCCTTCATGCGTGTTGACCGTTTCCAGGTGCTGGGCGTGGTGCATGACGTTGTATTCGATCTGGATGCCGTTGCCGCCGTGCATGTCGCGGGCCTGGCGCACCAGCCGGAGCCGATCGCCGACATCGAACGCCGCTTCGGGTTCGCTCAGCGGGTTATCGGTTTCCGGTTTTTCCGTTCTGTGCATTCTTCGCGCGCGCCTTCATGCATCGCCACGCCCGAGCAGCGGCAGTGATTTGTGATACACCGAAGGGTGGGGGATGGCCAATGACGAAAAGCGGCGTGGGTGGTGAGGGGATGTGGGACGAAGGGGGCGCGATGAAGGGTTTGACGCTTAAGGCTCGACGCTTCGCCAGTATCGTCGGGGGGCTATTCCGTAAATTCGTTTGAACGCGTGCCCGAAAGCGCTTTCTGAAGAATACCCGACCTCTGAGGCAACGGTCGCGACGGTTGATCCACGGCGCAACGCATTTCGCGCCAGCCGCATCCGCCAGCGGAGAAGGTAATCAAGTGGCGCCAGACCCACCAAAGATTTGAATCGTTTGGAAAAGGCCGATCGTGACATCGCTACCGATGCTGCCAAAGTTTCCAGGCTCCAAGGATAGGCAGCATCGCCATGCATCAACCCGATTGCCCTGCCGATCCGCGGATCGGCCAGTGCGCTGATCCAGCCCAAATTGTCGCCATCGTCCTGGATCAATGCCGCCCGCAAGACCTGGACGAGAAGAATATCGACAAGCCTGTCGGTGAGGACGGCGGCGCCGATCTGCGTCCCCTTGATTTCGATATCGAGAATAGCGAGCGTGGAGCGAACGACGGTTGCCGAAGCATTGCGCGACGGAATCAGCAGAAAGGTTGGCAGCGAATCCAGCAGCAGGTCAGCATCGGATTCTTGAAAACTGAAGGTGCCAGCGATCAACACGGTGTCATTGACTTCGTGGCGAGCGACGTCAGATTGCGCCCAATCGAATGCCGCCAATCCATCTTCGGAAAGTATGTGATCATCGTTCGCCAGGACGTAGCTTGGCGCGTTGGCCAGCAGGAAACAGTCCCCTGCGGCAAGCTGGTGACGTTGCCCTTCGCCGAAGTCGATCCAGCAGTCACCGGCCAGGACTGCGCCGAACTTGACTGCAGGCTTGGCAGGAAAGCGGTAAGACCATCGTCCGCTTGCCTCGAACCGTGTGCAGCGTGCGCCTCGTATGTTGATGAGGGAAAAGACTTCGGACAGCGGGTCCATCAGATTGAGCCGATCACGACGATTTCAAAGTCTTTCCAGCATAGATCGCCTCAATTCGTCATGCAAAGATCAGCCTTCAAGAAAAGGATGATTGAGCATGATGGGTATCGAGGGAAAAGTCGTTGCGATCACCGGGGCAAGCAGCGGCATTGGCGAGGCCACGGCCCTGCATCTGGCGGAACGGGGAGCGATCCTTGTCCTTGGTGCGCGGCGTGCCGACCGGTTGGAAGCCCTGTGCAGTTCTATCGTGTCACGGGGTGGGACGGCATGCTTTATCGTCACCGACGTCACGCGTCGTCAGGACGTTGACGGACTTGTGGCCCTTGCGGTCGAAAAATTTGGCAAACTCGATGTTCTCGTGAGCAATGCCGGGATAGCGCCGATCTCGCCGCTGGACGCCCTGAGGGTCGAGGACTGGGAGGCGATGATAGACGTCAACGTCAAGGGCGTCCTTTACGGGATCGCAGCCGCCTTGCCGCTCTTTCGTCGTCAGGGCTTCGGCCACTTCGTCAACACACTGTCAACAGCGGGAATCAAGATCGTTCCGACGATGGCTGTCTATGCAGGGTCGAAGAACGCCGTGAGGACAATCACCGAAGCGCTTCGTCAGGAGGCTGGCCCATTGCTGCGCGTGACGGGCATTTCACCTGGGTACGTCGACACAGAGCTCCCATCCTCGATGACCGACCCCGCGATGCGGGCACAAGGGGAAGCCAGCATGAAGGCCACGGCGATCCCGGCATCCGCCATAGCTGATGCCATTGCGTTTGCGATCGCTCAGCCCTCGAATGTCGATGTGGGAGAGATCGTGCTGCGACCGACCGCACAGGGATAGGTGGCCGAAACGCTGTACGGGTGAGGACCGTATGGCGCTTCCACCCCAAACCGGCCGCCCGGCTCGTAGAATTCTTGAAACACCCGAACGTTCCAGGATCTTATTCAGCGAGGCGACCGAGGGGGTGACGCCGCCCTTAACCGCAAGCCCGCTGCGACAGCCCGTGGGCCTGGCGCACCAGCCGGAGCCGATCGCCGACATCGAAAGCCGCTTCGGGTTCGCTGTGCGGGTGATCGGGTTTTTCGTTCCGTGCATTGTTCATGCATCGCCACGCCCAAGCGGCGGCAGGGACTTGTGATACACCGAAGGGTGGGGGATGGCCAATGACGAAAAGCGGCGTGGGTGGTGAGGGTGGAGGACATGTATGGTTGCTGTTGTGTTGCCGCTATGCGCCCTTTTGTCGGCCATAGAGGTCGTCGCCGTACCTGCACAAAAGCAGCCATCGTCTCGGCGGCGGCGTCATGTCCCCAGTGCGCCAAATGCGGTTACCCGAGACTGCCGGCAAACTGCTCTGGCCAGCGATTGCGCTCTGCCAGAGCTGCCACAAAATCGATGAAGACACGGGTCTTTGCAGGGAGCTGTGATCGGCTTGCGAAGTACACCGAAATCGCGCCTGCGTCGGAATACCACTGCGGCAACAGTCGGACCAGACGCCCGGCCTCG
Organism: Rhizobium sp. CFBP 13726; assembly: GCF_014841925.1. NCBI lineage: Bacteria > Pseudomonadati > Pseudomonadota > Alphaproteobacteria > Hyphomicrobiales > Rhizobiaceae > Rhizobium > Rhizobium sp. CFBP 13726. The sequence goes on along the minus strand of NZ_JACYUU010000002.1, from coordinate 984,645 downwards.
AGATGAGGCTGGGCGTCTGCTTTCGGAACTAGGGCGACGCCTACCCCTAGAACGGTAGCGCTGAGCATGGCGGCGGGATCGTTGACGACCAGAGTTTCGGATAACTCCGCAGCCGCCTGACGGCCAGCCGCATCGCGCATCGTCCATTGGCGGATGCGTCCGCTCTGCCTCAAACGCATCACGATGCTATCCAGCGTCTTCAACCCCGCCGGGTCGAACGGCGGCACGCGACCTGCCATATAGCCCGGTGATGCCACCGCAATGATGTGCACCGGAGCGAGCGTTCGGGCGACAATGCCCGGGTTCAGATCGAAGCCTCCGCCGATCGCTGCATCATAGCCATCGGCCACGAGGTCGACGGGTCTGGCATCGAAATGACATTCCGGCTTCACACCCGGATAGAGCTTCAGAAACTCAGGCAGATGGGGAAGGATATGCAGCACGCCGAGGGTAGGCGGCAGGCTGACCTTGAGCACGCCCTTCGGCTCACCCTGCACAGCCGCACCTCCGATCGCAGCCTGGATGGTGTCCAGGCTATCGGCGACCGACAGCCTGAAGCTTTCGCCCGCCTCGGTGAGAACCAGCTTGCGCGTCGAGCGATGGAACAGCCGGATACCGAGGTTGCGCTCCAGCATGGCGACGTTGCGGCTGACGGCGGCCGGGGTGAGCGACATGCGTCTGGCCGCTTCGGAGAAGCTGCCGTGCTCGGCGCTCCGCACGAAGGATTCAAGATTCGCCAGTGTCTCCATCGCCGCACCCTTCAAGTGATCGTTGAAGATATAACAAGTCAATTCCAGCTAATCAAAGGGAATTGGATCGTTCATATCTGCGTCATCAGACATCGCAAGGAGCAAACAGATGACACGGAATTCTCAGCCTCTTCTCGGCAAGGTTGCTCTCGTGACCGGCGGGTCGCGGGGCATCGGCGCAGCCATCGTCAAGCGCCTTGCCCATGACGGGGCAGATGTGGTGTTCAGCTATTCAACTTCCGGCGACAGGGCAGAGGAGATCGTGCGCGTGGTCGAAGCCCTTGGGCATCGGTCTCTGGCAATCAAGGCGGATCAGGCCAATGCGTCCGAGGTCGCAGACCTTGTGCGACAGGCGCACGAAGCGTTCGGCCGGCTGGACATCCTGGTCAATTCGGCCGGTGTCTTCGTCACCGGCGGGGTCGGCGACCCGGACGCAGATATCGCGGCGTTCGATCGACAGATCGACATCAACGTCAAGGGTGTCGCGGCCGCGGTCCGCGCCGCAGTTCCTCTGATGGAGGACGGCGGACGGATCGTCTCGATCGGGACAACGGGCGCAGTTCACATTCCCTTTCCAGGTGCAGCCGACTACATCGCAACAAAGGCTGCAGTGGGCGCCTATACGCGCGGCTGGTCCCGTGATCTCGGCCCGCGCAACATTACCGTCAACCTGGTTCAGCCCGGTGCAATCGACACCGACATGAACCCGGCAAACGGCCCCTTTGCAGACACTTTAAAAGGACTTGCGGCGCTTGGGCGCTACGGCAAGCCCGAAGACATTGCCGCGGCGGTCGCCTTCCTCGCCGGCCCGGACGCCAGCTACATTACCGGAGCAACACTCAACGTCGACGGCGGACAGACAGCCTGATCGACCATTTTCAACAAGGAGACAAATCCATGACATCCATCGGAATTATCGGCGCTGGAAACATTGGTCGCGCCATTGCGACAACTCTCGCAAGGAAGGGCATCGCAGCCACGCTTTCCAACAGCCGCGGCCCTGAAACGCTTGCGGAACTCGTCGCCTCGCTCGGCCCATCGATTACCGCCGGCTCGCGCGAGGAAGCCGCATCGAAAGACATCGTCTTCATCGCCGTCAATTGGTCGAAGCTTCCTGCGGCGATGGCCGGTCTGCCCAACTGGAACGGTCGGATCGTCGTCGATACCAACAACCCGATCGAAGCGCCACTGTTCCAGCCCGCAGACCTCGGCGGCCGGACGTCGTCGGATGTGTTCGTCGAGATGGTTCCTGGTGCTCGGGTCGTAAAGGCGTTCAACCATCTGTCAGCCGCTGTGCTCGCCGGTGACCCGACCAGCGAAGGCGGCAGACGCGTGCTGTTTTATTCCGGCGATGATGCATCGGCCAAAGCGGAGATCGGCGCGCTGATCGACCGTCTTGACTTCTTCGGCATCGATCTCGGTGACCTCGCCGTTGGAAGCCGCCTCGTCCAGTTTCCGGGCGGCCCGTTGCCGGCGCACAACCTCGTCAAATTCGGCTAAGGTTTAACAATCTTCCGCGCCGTCTCTTCAACAATTCAGGAGCCCGCTATGTCCACCACAGCCATCGAAATAGCACAGACGTTTTTCGACCACTGGAGCGCCAATCGGATCGACGAGGCCATCGCCATGCTCGCCGAAGACGTCCTCTACGACAACGTGCCCTTTCCCGATATCACCGGCCGCGAGAAGGTTCGAAAATTTCACCGCGATTTCGGCATCGGCAACAAGTTTACTGTCGACTGGAAGGTGGTGCACATCGCGGCCGCGGGAAACGTCGTGCTGAACGAGCGGATCGACATCTTCCTTCACGAAAACGGCGGACGGATCACGCTGCCCGTCATGGGGACAGTGACCGTGGAGAACGGCATGATCACCGTCTGGCGTGATTATTTCGATCCGGCGGAATTCGACCGGCAATTGAACCAGATCGGCAAATAGTCGGATCACGACCTCCGACAAGAGGTTGCCTTTGGGTCAAAGTTGGACCGAAGTACCATCACATGATTCGAAGTCCGATATCGCCCTTCGGCACCTAGCCTTCGGACAGTCCGCTTACGACGCCAACTCGGTCTTTTCTCTAGGTCGCAGCCATGGCCGCCTCTTGTGAGAACCAGCCCCCCCCATCCCCATCTCGCACAAAAAAAGCCCGGCACGCATCCGCGCGCCGGGCATGGTTCACCAAAATCCCGCCTCAGAAAAACGCCTGAATCCCCGTCTGCGCACGGCCGAGGATCAGCGCATGCACATCATGCGTGCCTTCATACGTGTTGACCGTTTCCAGGTTCTGGGCGTGGCGCATGACGTGGTATTCGATCTGGATGCCGTTGCCGCCGTGCATGTCGCGGGCCTGGCGGGCGATGTCGAGTGCCTTGCCGCAGTTGTTGCGCTTGACGATGGAGATCATTTCCGGGGCCATCTTGCGCTGGTCCATCAGCTGGCCGACGCGCAAGCTAGCCTGCAGGCCGAGTGTGATTTCGGTCTGCATGTCGGCGAGCTTCTTCTGGTAGAGCTGGGTGCCGGCGAGCGGCTTGCCGAACTGCTTGCGATCAAGGCCATACTGGCGGGCGCGGAACCAGCAGTCTTCGGCAGCGCCCATCACGCCCCAGGAAATGCCGTAGCGGGCGCGGTTGAGGCAGCCGAACGGGCCTTTCAGGCCCGACACGTTGGGCAGGATGGCATCTTCGGTCACTTCCACGCCGTCCATGACGATTTCGCCTGTGATCGAGGCGCGCAGCGAAAGCTTGCCGCCGATCTTCGGGGCCGAAAGACCCTTCATGCCCTTTTCGAGCACAAAGCCGCGGATCTCGTTGTTATGGGCTTCCGATTTCGCCCAGACGACGAAGACGTCGGCGATCGGGGCGTTGGAGATCCAGGTTTTTGCGCCGCGGAGGCGATAACCGCCTTCGATCTTTTCGGCGCGGGTCTTCATGCCGCCGGGGTCGGAGCCGGCGTCCGGTTCGGTCAGGCCGAAACAGCCGATCAGATCGCCGGAGACGAGGCCGGGCAGGTACTTTTGTTTCTGCTCGTCGGAGCCGTAGGTGAAGATCGGATAGATCACCAGCGAGGACTGGACGCTCATCATCGAGCGATAGCCACTGTCGATGCGTTCGATCTCGCGGGCGACGAGGCCGTAGGCGACGTAGGAAGCGTTGGCGGCGCCATATTCCTCGGGCAGCGTCACGCCGAGAAGGCCGGTCTGGCCCATCAGCTTGAACAGGTCCTTGTCGGTGGTCTCATCGAGATAGGCATCGTTGATGCGGGGCGCGAGTTCGGCCTTCGCAAAGCTAGCGGCCGCATCGCGGATCATCCGCTCTTCGTCGCTCAGTTGGTCTTCGATGAGAAAGGGATCGTTCCAGTTAAACGCCATGCTTCTGAGGCCTCCGGATTTCAGCAATTCTGTTGATGGCGATTATCGTCGTGGGGCGCTGAAGGGCAAGACCCGTTTACTCAAACCGCCATGATCTATAGTCATAGCGCATGCTCACCCTGTCGCGAAAGCTTCTGCCGTCCACCTCGGCGCTCGCCGCCTTCGATTCCGTTGCCAGGCTCGGCAGCTTTTCGGCGGCGGCCGAAGAGCTGTCTTTGACGCAAGGGGCCATCAGCCGGCAGGTTTCCGGGCTTGAGGAGCAGCTGGGCATGCCGCTGTTCGAGCGCACCAGCCGCGGCGTGGTGCTGACCGAGACCGGGGCGGACTATGCCAAGTCGATCAGCGTGGCGCTCTCTCAGATCCGCTCCGCCTCTCTTGCCGCCATGAGCAAACGGCATGGCGACCAGCTGAACCTTGCGATATTGCCGACATTCGGCACCCGCTGGCTGATGCCGCGCATTCCGCAATTCGTGGCCCGGCATCCGCAGGTGACGCTGAATTTCGCGACCCGCATCGGTGTATTCGATTTCGACCGCGAAGGCATCGACATGGCGATCCATGTGGGCACGCCCGACTGGCCGGGGGCCGAGTGCACCTATCTGATGAGCGAAATGGTGGCGCCGGTCTGCTCGCCGGAGTTTCTGGCCAGCCATCCGATCCGCGCGGGCGAGGACCTGCTGCGGCTGCCGCTTCTGCACATGGCATCGCGACCCGGCGCCTGGAGCCACTGGTTCGCGAGCCTTGGCATCGACACGGCACCCTCCCAGGCGATGCGCTTCGAACAGTTCTCAAGCGTTGCGCAGGCAGCGATCGCGGGGCTCGGCGTCGCGCTCATGCCGCTGTTCCTGATCGACAGCGAACTGGCGAGCGGCCAGCTCGTCGAAGCCTTCCCGCATGAAGTCAGAAGTCCCAGCGCCTATTACGCGGTGGCACCTCTCAGCAAACGCGATTTCCGCCCGGTCGTGGCATTTCGGGAGTGGCTGCTGGAGGAGGTGGCGCGGTATGGGCAGGAGGTGGTGGGGTGGTGAGTGGGCGGGGAGGGGTGGCGGAACGGTGCGTCTCGCCCCTTCATCATAATCCATCCGTCGCTCCTTGAACCTATTCATCGTTGATGGTCGCTAACAGCAACGACCGGTGAGCAGCCACGCCCGCCAGGCTTCCATCGCCGACCGCGAGTGCAACTGAGGCCATCGGCCGCGCGGCGTCGCCGCAGGCGAAGACGCCGGGCAGGCTGGTTTCCTTCATCGCATCAGTCTTGATGGTGGCGCCAAGGGGGCCTTGCTCCATGTCGAGGCCGAGCTGCTGCGCGATCGAGGTGAAGACCTCGAAGGGAGCAAGTGCGAACAGGCCGGAGAAAGACAGGGTTCTTCCATCTACAAGCTCCACATCGGCGCGATCGGTGAGGGCCTTCACGGGGGAGCGCTCGATGACGACGCCGCGCGCTGCGAGGGATTGAAGCTGATCTCTATCCGGCTCGAATGCCTGGTTGAGAAGCAGGGTTGTCGGTCCCCAGTCGGGAAGCATCAGCGCATGGTGCATCGAGAGCGCCGAGCCGGCGATGACGCCGATCTTGCCCTGGTTGAGTTCGTAGCCGTGGCAGTAGGGGCAATGGAACACGCTTTTGCCCCAACGCTCCTTCAGCCCCTCGATGTCGGGAAGAATGTCGCGTACGCCCAGCGCCAGGATCAGCCGGCGCGAACGGTAACGGGTGTCTCTCACCAAAACGGTGACATGAGCCGCTCCGGAGCCTTTCTCACCGTTGCGCTGAACGGTATCTGCGCGACCCGAGACCCAATCCACCGTTGGGTACTCCATGACCTGTGACCGGGCCTCGGCTGCAATTTCAGCGGGATCGACATGGTCCTGGGTGAGGAAGCCATGCGAGTGGGATGCGAACCGATTGCGCCTGAGGCCTTCGTCGATCATCAGGACCTTTCGACGCGCGCGGCCGAGTTGAAGCGCAGCCGACAGCCCAGCGTAGCTGCCTCCGATGATGATGACGTCGTAGATCGTGTCGCTCATGACTTTCTCCTTTTTCTCGCAACAACATAAGTATCGTGAAAAGTCGGGTCAAGCCTCATGACACTTCGATTGTATCGTGAATGACGATCGTGCTAGTGTCGGCGCGGAAAGCACGAGGGGGAGCAGAGGATGAGGCAGGACAGTCGGCTATCGCGCATGCTGCATGTGTTGATCCATATGGGGCGACATGACGGGGCGATGACATCCGAGATGATCGCACAGATGCTCGACGCCAACCCTGTCGTCATTAGGCGCACCATGGCGGGACTGCGCGACGAAGGGTATGTCAGCTCCGTAAAAGGGCATGGTGGCGGTTGGACGCTGGCGCGTCCTCTCGAGGAGCTGACGCTTCTCGATATCTACCGGGCGGTCGGAGAACCGTCGATCTTTGCGGTTGGACCCGCTTACGACATGCCGGGATGTCCGATCGAACAGGCGGTCAACGGGACTTTGACGGACGTCTTCAACGAAGCAGAGGACCTGCTGCGCAAGAGGTTTGCCGGGGTAACGCTTGCCGATATCGCCAACGGGTTTCAAGGCTCGAGCGAACAGGACGGCGGTCAACGATGCACGCCATGACCGCAGGCGACACCCCAGCCATGTCTTCGGCCGCGGATTGACCCCTCTGTAGACCAAGCCCTCTGCTTCACGCTGGGTGTGCCCCAAGCCCATGCTGTGGTGCCGGATTTTCGCTCTGGCCGCCCAGGGCGTGAGTTTGCAACCATCCGGCAGGACTCGACTCCTCATCCGTTTTCTGCTTTTCTGATTAAACGATTAATCAGAGCGCCTCGATGGCTCCCATCCGCCCCGGTTCGAACATGACTGCGATAGCTAGCGCCCTTGGCGTGTCGGCGGCCACCGTGTCGAATGCGTTGTCGGGCAAGGGGCGGGTTTCGCCGGAGCTTGGGGCGAAGATACGGGCGAAGGCCGAGGAGCTTGGGTATGTGCCGAGCGTGACGGCGCGGGCGCTTCGCACGGGGCGCAGCCGCGTCATCGGGCTGGTGCTTCCCGATATTGCCAATCCGCTTTTCCCGCAGATTGCCCAGGCGATCGAGAATGCTGCAGCCGATGCCGGTTACGGCGTTTTGATCGCCGACAGCCGTGGCGACAGTTCGATGCAGACGCTTGCGATCCAGCGGCTGGTCGAGCGCCAGGTCGACGGGATCGTCATCGTGCCGCGGCTCGGTACCCGCATTGCCGACCTCGGTTGCCCGGTCGCCGTCATCGACAGCCCGTCGACTCCAGGCAACACGGTTTCTTCCGATCATTGGCAGGGTGGCCAGGTGGTCGCCGATCATCTGGTCGGGCTCGGGCACCGGAATTTCGTGCTGATCGGCGCCAATCCGCTCTCGAACGTTCAGAACGATCGCATCGGCGGCATGAAATCGCGCCTGCCGAAGGGTGCCCGCTTCGAGACGATCTGGATCGAAAAGCTTGAGGCACTGGCGGGAGCCGGTTGTTCGCTCGGTTTGAAGCAGAAGGTCGAGCTCGGCTTTACCGCCTTTGCCGCCACGAGCGATCTGCATGCGCTGCGTGCGCTGACCGAATTGCAGCAATCCGGCATCCGCATTCCGCAGCAGGCAAGCGTCACCGGCTTCGACGATCTCGTCTGGTCGTCGGTGGTTTCGCCGGGCCTTACCACCGTGCGCCAGGATATGGCGGCGATTGCCGAGATTGCCGTCGGCGCGCTGGTCGGCGTGATCGGCGATGATGCGGCCGAGCCTGATGCCGCGACCATAACGGTCGGCGTCACAGCCGTTGCAAAGACCGATCGCGTGCCGATGACACTCGTTGCCCGCCAGACCACCGCATCCGTTTCCAGCCCCCAATTTTCACCCGCATCCCCAGCCTTGGAAGGGAATGACCCATGAAGACCCTGATTACCGCATCCGCCGCAGTTTTGCTTGCCACGACAGGCCTTGCCCAGGCCCAGGAAAAGACGCTGACCATTTCCGTCTATGCGCTGGCGCAGGACGAGTACAAGCAGATCGTCTATGATCCCTTCCAGGCGATCTGCGGCTGCAAGCTGGTGGTCGAGACCGGCAACAGCGTCGAGCGGGTGGCCAAGATGGAGGCCAACAAGGCCAATCCGGTCATCGACATGGCCGTCGTCTCCATGGCCGATGCGCTGTCTGCGTCCCGCAAGGATCTGACCGACACGATCGATACGGCCAAGCTCAAGAGCTTCAACGCGCTGTACGACATCGCCAAGGATCCCAACCAGGACGGCAAGAGCGTCGGCTACACGTTCTACGCCAACTCGATCGTCTACCGGTCCGACAAGATGAAGATCGAAAGCTGGGCGGATCTGTTCAAGCCGGAATATGTCGGCCATATCGCGTTTCCGAACATCACCACCAATGGCGCGGCACCAACGCTCTATATGCTCGGCCAGGCGCTGGGGAAGGATACGCCTGACCTTGCAGCCCCGATCGCGACGATCGGCGAGAACAAGGACGAGATCGTCACCTTCTACGAGAAATCCTCGCAGCTGGTGCAGCTGATGAAGCAGGAAGAGATCTGGGCAGCGCCCGCCGGTCGTTTCGCCTGGGCGCCGTTTACCAAGCTCGGCCTGCCGATGGCATGGGCGACGCCTAAGGAAGGCCAGGCCGGCGGCATGAATGTCATGGTCGTCACCAAGGGTTCCAAGAACCGCGACCTGGCGCTGCAGTTCATGGATTTCTGGTTGTCGACCGAGATCCAGACCAAGCTTGCCGAAAAGCTGGTGGATAGCCCTGCCAACAGCGAGGTGAAGGTGTCCGACGAGATCGCCGGCAATCTCACCTTCGGCAAGGCAACCGCCGAAAGCCTCAAGTTCATCCCGTCTGCGATCGCTCTCGATAACCGCGCGGGCTGGATCAAGACCTGGAACGACAAGGTCGGCCAGTAAGCTTCAGCAAAACGCGCGTCTTGCGGCGTCGCATACCTTTCGGCCCTGGTTCCGGGCTGAAAGGGCGCGGCTTGCGAAGCGCGCGGGAATGATGACGAGACACAGTCCGACGATTACCGGAGACCACGCATGTTTCAAAACCGGGCCGAGGCGTTTGCACTGGCGCTGCCTGCCGCGATTTTCGCGGCGGCGGTGTTTCTGGTGCCGGTGCTGATCCTTCTGTCTGACGGGTTCAGGAGCCTTGATGGCGGCTGGACGCTTGCGGCGTATGGCGAGTTCTTTTCCTCGCCGCTCAACCAGGCGGTGTTTTTGCGCACGCTGAAGCTCGGCGCGCTGGTGACGGTGGTTTCGGCGGTGATCGGCTATGCGGCGGCGTTTTCCATTGTCAGCCTGTCGCCCGCCGCCAAGGGGCGCATGACCGGGCTGGTCGTTTTGCCGCTGATGATTTCGCCGGTTGCGCGCACCTATGCGTGGATCGTCATTCTCGGCCGGACCGGCATCGTCAACCAGGCCTTGCAGGCGCTGGGGCTCAGCGAGGCGCCGCTGCGTATCCTGTTTTCCGAAACGGCGATCTTTATCGGCCTGTTGCAGCTGTTCCTGCCGCTGATGATCATCTCGCTGATCTCGGCGCTCGAGAATATGCCGAAGGATGCGGTTCCAGCAGCACGGGTGCTCGGCGCCAACTGGTTTCAGGTGTTCTGGAAGGTGATCCTGCCGCTCACCAAGGAAGGGCTTGTCATCGGCGGAACGCTGGTCTTCACCGGTTGCCTCACCGCCTATATCACGCCGGCCATCCTTGGCGGCTCCAAGGTGCTGATGCTGGAAACGCTGATGTACCAGCAGGTTGCCGTCAGCAACAATTTCGTCGCCGCAAGCGTCATCGCCTGCATCCTGATTGTCATGAGCTTTGCCGCCAACCTTCTTCTGAAGCGGGTGGCAACGGCGCGCAACACGCAGAGAAAGGCCGCCCGATGACCGCTCGCAGCCTGTTCGTCCCCGCCACCCTGTTTCTGCTCGCGACCTTCCTGATCGGGCCATTTCTGATCATCGTCACGGCTTCGTTTTCGGCCGGCGAGACGCTGGCCTTTCCGCCGCAGGGCTTTTCGCTGCAATGGATCCTCAAGGTCTTCACGGTGGAGAGTTTCCGCGCCTCGTTCGCGATGTCGATGTTTCTGGCGATCGGCGGCACGGCGGCAGCGCTGGTGCTCGGCATTCCCGCATCCTACGCGCTGTCGCGCTACCGGCTGCCGGGGGCGGAAATCATCCGCACCATCGTTTCCGCGCCGATCATCGTGCCCGGCATCATCGTCGGCCTTTCGCTGCTGCGCTACGTGGTCGTGCCGTTCGGCGTCGGCATCACGCTTGCGCTGTTTCTCGCCCATACCGCGCTGATCCTGCCCTATGCGGTGCGCGTGGTTTCGGCGAGCCTCGACAACCTGCGCTCGGATATCGAGGAGGCGGCGGTGCTTTTGGGCTCGTCCCGGCTTGGTGCCTTCTTCCGGGTGGTCATGCCCAACATCAAGGGCGGCATTCTTTCGGCCTTCATCCTCGGCTTCGTCACCTCGTTCAACCAGGTGCCCGTATCGCTGTTCCTGTCCGGTCCCGGCGTGCGCACGCTGCCGATCGACATGATGGCCTATATGGAAATCGTCTTCGATCCGTCGGTTGCGGCGCTCTCGTCGCTGCTCGCCTTCCTGTCCATCGGCATCGTTTTTGCTGCTGAACGCTTTCTCGGATTTTCCCGCTATGTCTGATCAATCCTATCTCTCGCTTGAAAAGCTGACGCTTGCCTATGGCGACAGCGTGGCCGTTGCCGATCTCGACCTGTCGGTCCGGCGTGGCGAACTCATCGCGCTGCTCGGCCCCTCCGGCTGCGGCAAGACGACGACCATGCGGGCAATCGCCGGGCTGTTGCCTGTGAAATCCGGCAAGGTCATCCTCGACGGCGAGGACATGACGCGCACGGCGCCGAACAAGCGTGCCGTGGGGCTGGTGTTCCAGTCCTATGCACTGTTCCCGCATCTCTCCGTCTACGAAAACGTTGCCTTCGGGTTGCGGCTGAAGGGCATGAAAGGCGCCGAACTGGATGCCAAGGTGCAGTCCGGCATCACCTCCGTCGGTCTGGCAAAATTTGCCGACCGCAAGCCGGCCGAGCTTTCCGGCGGCCAGCAGCAGCGCGTGGCGCTTGCCCGCTCGATGGTGATGGAGCCGAAGGTTCTGCTGCTCGACGAGCCGCTGTCCAATCTCGATGCCCGGCTGCGGCTGGAAATGCGCACCGAACTGCAGCGCGTGCAGCGCGAGACCGGCGTGACGATGATCTTCGTCACCCACGACCAGGCGGAAGCCCTGTCGCTTGCCGACCGTATCGTCGTCATGAAGAACGGCGCGATCGAGCAGATCGGCACGCCGGAAGATATCTACAATCGGCCGACCTCCTCCTTCGTGGCGGATTTCGTCGGTTTCGAGAACATCTTTGCGCTGGAAGGCGGCGGGCTGAAGACGGACAACGGCAGCGTTCCGCTCTCGGTCGCACCCGGCCTGGAGGCGCCTAAGGCTGCGGGTCTCGCCTGGCGTCCGCGCATGGTGACGCTTGGAACCGGTCCGTTTCGCGGAACCGTGCGCGGCACATCGTTTGCCGGCCATTCCCGCGAATATTTGCTGGACAGCGCGCTCGGTCCGATCAAGGCTGAGGTGGATGCTTCCGAACCGGTGCATGTGTCCGGCTCGGACCTGTCTTTCGACCTGCCGGTACACAAGGCCGCGCAACTTTCGCGCATTGCCTGAGGAGATATAGCCATGGGCATCTGGATCGATACCGATATGGGGTTCGACGACATCGCGGCGATCATGGTCGCGGCGCATGCGGGCCTCGGCGTGGACGGGGTTTCGCTTGTGTTCGGCAATGCACCGATTGAACGGGTGCGCGGCAATGCGGCCGGTGCCTGTGCGGCCTTCGTCTGGCCGTTCCCGGTTCACGCGGGCCGCGCCTTTCCGGTGATGGGCAGGCTTGAGACGGCGCAGGACGTGCTGGGCAATGAGGGCATGCCAAGCACCGGTCTGCACCTGCCGGACATGCCCGACACATTTCACGACGATGCATTCGAGGCGCTGTGCCGGTGGCTGGAGAAGAGCGACGGCGACGCACGCCGGATCCTGGCGATGGGCCCGCTCACCAATATCGCAGCCGTTGCACTGGCACGGCCGGATCTTGCCGCCAAGATCACCGATCTCACCTGGATGGGCGGCAGCCTGACGGCCGGAAATCAGACAGCATCTGCCGAATTCAACGCCTGGGCGGATCCGGAAGCTGTGGCCATCGTGCTTGCGCATCAGATCCCGCTCAGGATGGTCGATCTCGATATCTGCCGCAAGGTTTTGTGCTTTCCAGACGATGTGGCGCCGATCCGGGCTGCCGGCGGACGCAATGCGACGCTGGTGGCCGATCTCCTGGCCGGCTTCGTCGAGATCGCCACCAGCCGCGGCCGGCCGGCGATGGCGCTTTACGATGCGGTTGCCGCTTTCGCCTTCGCCTATCCGGATCACGTCACCTGGCGCGAGGCGCGCATCGACATGGAAACCGCCGGTACCGTGACGCGTGGGCGGACCGTGGTGGAGACCCGGGCGGCCAAGGTTAGCGGTTTCAACGGATCCTATGCGGCCGAGATAGACGTCGAAAAGGCGCGCGATACGATCCTTGAAACCCTCAAGGCGGAGGCAACGTGGTCATGAGCGGCGAGATGAAGACCATCGTGACTGACATCTACGGGTTTACCGATGCGGGCTTGCGCGACCGGGCCGTGATCGCTGCCCGCGGCGATGCGCCTTTCGATATCCTGATCACCGGCGGCACCCTCGTCGACATGGTGACGGGCGAACTCCGCGCGGCCGATATCGGCATTGTCGGGCCGCTGATCGCCAGCGTCCACGCGCCTGCTAGCCGCAGCGATGCCGACCGGGTGATCGATGCCGGCGGTGCCTTTGTGTCGCCGGGGCTGATCGATACGCATATGCATATCGAAAGCTCGATGGTGACGCCGGCCACCTACGCACAAACCGTGCTGCCGCGCGGCGTCACAACCGTCGTGTGGGATCCGCACGAATTCGGCAACGTCAACGGTGTCGATGGCGTGCGCTGGGCGGTCGAGGCAGTGAAGTGCCTGCCGCTGCGGTGCCTGGTTCTTGCGCCGTCCTGCGTACCGTCTGCACCGGGGCTCGAAATGGCGGGCGCCAGTTTCGAAGCTGATGCGATCGAGGAAATGCTTTACTGGCCGAAGATCGCCGGTCTGGCCGAAGTGATGAACATGCGCGGCGTGATCGATCGCGACCCGCGCATGAGCGAGATCGTCCAAGTGGCGCTGGCTGCGGAAAAGCTGGTCTGCGGCCATGCCCGCGGCCTTGCCGATGCGGATCTCAATGCCTTCATGGCATCCGGCATCACCTCCGACCACGAGCTTGTTTCGGGCGCAGACCTGATCGCCAAGCTGCGCGCCGGACTGACGGTGGAGCTGCGCGGCAGCCATGACCATCTTCTGCCGGAGTTCGTCGCAGCGCTTGGCGAACTCGGCCGTCTGCCGCAGACGCTGACGCTCTGCACCGACGACGTGTTTCCCGACGATCTCGTCGATGGCGGCGGGCTGGACGATGTGGTGCGCAGGCTGGTGCGCTACGGCATGAAGCCGGAATGGGCGCTTCAGGCCGCAACGCTGAACGCGGCCCAGCGCATCTGCCGCGCCGATCTCGGCCTGATCGCCGCCGGGCGTCGTGCCGATATCGCCATCTTCGAGGATCTCACGGAATTTCGCGCCCGGCATGTGCTGGCCAGCGGTACGGAAGTTGGCTGCCGCGGAGCGATTTCGGTCGAGATCAAACCGACCGATCCGGCCCCGCTCACAGCTTCGGTCAAGCTCAAGCCTTTGCAGCCGGACGATTTCCGGGTTCGGTCGGAGGGCGCAATGGTGCGCCTCGCCACGATCGACCGGCCACGGTTTACCCGCTGGGGAAGCGCGGATGCCGATGTCGTCGATGGTTTCGTGGTGCCGCCCGACGGTGCGACGCTGATTGCCGTGACCCACCGCCACGGTCGGGCGGACTGCCGCACCCGCGTCGGGTTCCTCACCGGCTGGGGCACATGGCGCGGCGCCTTTGCCACCACGCTTGCGCATGACAGCCATAACCTGACCGTGTTCGGCGCCGATCCAGTCGATATGGCCGTTGCCGCCAATGCGGTGATTTCTGCCGGCGGCGGCATGGCGGTGGCGATCAACGGCAAGGTGGACGTGCTGCTGCCGCTGCCGCTCTCGGGTCTCGTTTCGGAAGCGCCGATGGAAGAGGTAGCAGACGGCTTTCGTGCCATCCGCGCCGCGATGGACGGCATCGTCGACTGGACGCCGCCCTATCTTGTGTTCAAGGCCTGCTTTGGCGCGACGCTTGCCTGCAATCCCGGTCCGCACCAGACCGACAGGGGCATCGCCGATGTCGCAACAGGCAAGGTGCTGGAAAGCCCCGTTCTCGAAATTCTCGGATAAGGGGCGTTCATGCAGCCGCACGACTTCTGGCAGGATATCCATCCGGCGGGCACGTTTTCGGGCGAGGCGCCGTTTTCAGGGTTCTTTCCCGTCAGTCTCGATGACGGGCAACAGCTGCGCCTGCCGATCCGGCCGCTCGCCGACGGCAAACACGCACTCGCCTCGCTGATCATCAACCAGGCGAGTTTCGAGGTGCAGGATGCGCTGGCCGCGGATCTCGCAAAGAAACTCGAACCCTACCGCCCCGAGGTGATCGTCGGCCTGCCGACGCTTGGCCTGACGCTCGCCTCAGCCGTCGCCCGCGCGCTGGGATTGCCGCGCTACGTTCCGCTGGGGACCTCCAGGAAATTCTGGTACGACGAGGCGATGTCGGTGCCGCTATCGTCGATCACCACGCCCGACCAGGTGAAGCGCCTCTATGTCGATCCGCGCATGCTGCCTCTCACCACGGGCAAGCGCGTGGTGCTGGTGGACGACGTCATTTCCTCCGGTACCTCGATCGTCGCCGGTCTCTCGCTGCTGGCGTCGCAGGGCATCGAGCCGGTCGCAATCGGCGCGGCGATGCTGCAATCGGTGCGCTGGCATGACAGGCTGGATGGGTATGGCGCCGAGTGGCGGGAGAGGGCGGTGGGGGTGTTCGGGACGCCGCTGCTGGTTAACGCGGGCGAGGGGTTGTGGGGGGTGTGACGTCAGTCCAAAAGTGTTCTCTCACGCGAAGGACTTCGCGCGGCCGGGTTCCTGTGACGAGCAAAGTGATGAGGGAGCTTGTCACAGGAATCCAGTGCCATCGCGTCCGCAATGCGGGGAGCTCTTGATTGGCTATGATTTCGACAGGTGCATCAGAGCGCATTTCCACCTTGCGAAACACGGCCGGCGGGATAGGATCGCGATCACCCACCGCTTCTGACAATCACGATATCGGGAATGAAATCATGCAATTGGTGTTCGACGGCCATAACGATGTGCTTTTGCGGCTTTGGCGGAACATGAAGGCTGGTGGGGATCCGGTGGCGGAGTTTGCCGGGGGGACGGCGGGGGGGCATATTGATGCGCCGCGCGCGAAAAAGGGCGGTCTCGCAGGTGGGCTCTGCGCCATCTACATTCCCTCGGGCGATCTGGTTCTGTCGGATCCGGATGCGGACGGACATTATGCGACGCCGCTGGCAGCGCCGCTCGACTATGCGCCGTCGCTCGATATCGCACTGGAAATGGCGTCCATCGCACTGCGGCTCGACCGGGCCGGGGCTTGGCGGTTGTGCCGGTCCGTCAGCGAAATCCGCAAGGCGGTCGAGGACGGTGTCTTTGCCGCCGTGATGCATATGGAGGGCTGTGAGGCGATCGATGCGGATCTCGTCAATCTCGACGTGTTCCATGCGGCGGGCCTGCGGTCGCTCGGTCCCGTCTGGAGCCGCCACAACATCTTTGGCCATGGCGTGCCGTTCGCCTTTCCGATGACGACCGATACGGGGCCGGGGCTCACCGATGCCGGCTTCCGGCTGGTCAAGGAATGCAACCGGCTCGGCATCGCGATCGACCTTTCGCATATTACCGAGAAGGGGTTCTGGGATGTGGCGAAGACCAGCGACCAGCCGCTGATCGCCAGCCATTCCAACGCGCATGCGCTGACGCCGGTCGCCCGCAACCTGACGGACAGGCAGATGGATGCGATCAAGGAAAGCGGCGGTCTTGCCGGGCTGAACTATGCGGTGACCATGCTGCGGCCCGACGGGCGCGACGATGCGGCGACCCCGCTTTCCGACATGGTGCGCCACATCAACTACATGGTCGAGCGGATGGGGATCGACTGCGTGGCGCTCGGATCGGACTTCGACGGCGCCACGATACCGCAGCAGATCAGCGATGCTGCAGGCAATCAAAATCTGGTTGCGGCCCTCAAAACTGAGGGATACGCTGACGAGGATCTCGCAAAGCTTTGCCGTGAAAACTGGTTGAGGGTTCTGGGCAAGGCTTGGCAGGAATAGGCTCGGAAGACGGGCTTCGAACGGGTTAGAAACAGGCTTCCGCAACGTACGGAACAGGGGAAATCACATGCTTCATCTTCGCTCCCACACTCTTCGAATGCTGTCGGCGACCGCAGCGCTGTCGCTGCTTTCGTTTGCCGCACCCTATGGTCTTTCCGGAGAGGCGATGGCCGCAACGCCGGCCGATACGCTGGTCGAAGGCTTTGCGATCGACGACATTATCAGCATCGATCCGGGCGAAGCTTTCGAGCTTTCGGCGGCTGAAGTGACCGCCAACAGCTATAGCAAGCTCGTGACGCTCGATCCGTCCGACACGTCGAAGGTGATCGGCGATCTCGCCGACAGCTGGACGGTGTCCGACGATGGCATGACCTATACGTTCAAGCTGAAGCCCAACCTGAAATTTGCGTCCGGCAACCCGATCACCGCAGAAGACGTCGCCTTCTCGTTCGAGCGCGCCGTCAAGCTCGACAAGTCGCCGGCGTTCCTTCTGACCCAGTTCGGCCTGAAGGCCGACAACGTCACTGAGAAGGCGAAGGCATCCGGCGCCGACACGTTTACCTTCGTGGTCGACAAGGCCTATGCGCCGAGCTTCGTGCTCAACGTGCTGACAGCAACAGTGACCGCGGTGGTCGACAAGAAGGTGGTGATGGAGCATGCGAAATCCGTCACCCCGACGGCCGAATACAAATTCGACACCGATTTTGGCAATGAGTGGATGAAGACCGGCTATGCGGGGTCCGGCCCGTTCAAGGTGGTCGCATGGCGCGCCAACGAAGCCGTCGTGATGGAAGCCAATCCCAATTATTACGGCGAGAAGCCGAAGCTGAAGCGGGTCATCTACCGCCACATGAAGGAAAGCTCCGGCCAGCGCCTTGCGCTTGAGAATGGCGACATCGATGTCGCCCGCAATCTCGAGCCGAACGACATGGACTCCGTGTCGAAGAAGGAGGGCATCGCGCTCACCTCAGCGCCGAAGGGCACCGTCTACTATTTCAGCCTCAACCAGAAGAACAAGAACCTCGCCAAGCCGGAAGTGGTCGAGGCGATGAAGTATCTCGTCGACTATGATGCGATCGGCGCGACGCTGATCAAGGGTATCGGCGAAATTCACCAGACCTTCCTGCCGAAGGGCCAGCTCGGCGCGCTCTCCGACAACCCCTACAAGCTGGATGTGGCGAAGGCGAAGGAACTGCTGGCCAAGGCGGGTCTGGCTGATGGCTTTACCGTGACCATGGACGTGCGCAACACGCAGCCGGTGACCGGCATTGCCGAAAGCGTGCAGCAGACGCTGGCGCAGGCGAATATCAAGCTGGAAATCATTCCGGGCGACGGCAAGCAGACGCTGACCAAGTACCGCGCCCGCACCCACGACATCTATATCGGCCAGTGGGGTTCGGACTATTTCGACCCTAACTCGAATGCCGAGACGTTTACCGTCAATCCTGACAATGCCGATACGGGCACGACGAAGACGCTCGCCTGGCGCAATGCCTGGGACGTGCCGAAGGAACTGTCTGACGCCAGCAAGGGAGCGCTTCTCGAAAAGGATGCCGCCAAGCGCGCGGCCACCTACGAGGACCTGCAGAGAAAGGTTCTGGCCACCAGCCCGTTCGTGATCGTCTTCCAGCAGACGGAAGTGGCCGGCTATTCATCCAAGGTGAAGAATTACAAGCTCGGCCCGAGCTTCGACACCAACTTCGTTGCTCCGGTCTCGAAGGAATAGCCGATAGGGGACGATTTCCTTGACGCTTCCCGATGTAACGACTGTGACACGGCGCAACAGGCGCCGTGCTCCCTCCATTGTCAAAGGTACGCTGCGGTTTCTGATCACCGCGGCGACCACTTTCCTTGGCCTGTTGGCCGTTACTTTTTTCATCGGCCGTGTGGTGCCGATCGATCCGGCGCTGGCGATCGTCGGTGACCGGGCGCCAGCCCATGTGGTGGAACGGGTGCGCGAGGAACTGGGCCTCAACCTGCCGCTCTATCATCAGTTCTGGATCTACATAAAACAGGCGCTGACCGGTGATTTCGGCACCTCGGTGCTGACGACGAACCCTGTCATGACCGATATTGCCCGGGTGTTTCCGGCAACGATCGAGCTTGCCACGATCGGCACGCTGATCGGCGCCGTCATCGGCGTGCCGCTCGGCGTACTGGCGGCCGTCAAGCGGGGCTCGATCGCCGACCAGATCGTGCGTATCATCGGCCTGATCGGCTATTCGGTGCCAATCTTCTGGCTGGGACTGCTGTCGCTCGTGGTGTTCTATGCGAAGCTCCGCTGGGTCGCCTATCCCGGCCGCATCGACATCGCCTACGAATACACGTTCACGTCCGTGACCGGCTTCTTTCTGGTCGATGCCATCTGGCAGCGGGAGTGGGAGGTGGTCTGGGACCTGTTCCGTCACATCATCCTGCCCGGATGCCTGCTCGGCTATTTCTCGCTCGCCTATATCAGCCGCATGACGCGCTCGTTCATGCTGACTGAGCTTTCGCAGGAATACGTGGTTGCGGCGCGTGCCAAGGGCCTGTCGGAAACGCGGATCATCTGGTTCCACGCGCTGCGTAATGCGGCCGTGCCGTTGATCACCGTCATCGCGCTTTCCTATGCGGGACTGCTTGAAGGCTCGGTTTTGACCGAAACCATCTTCTCCTGGCCGGGGCTTGGCCTCTACATCACCAACTCGCTGCAAAATGCCGACATGAACGCGGTGCTCGGGGGCACACTTGTGATCGGCATGGTGTTCGTCGCCATCAACCTGTTTTCCGATCTTCTCTATCGGACGCTCGACCCGAGGACGCGCCGATGAGTGTCGTTGAACCGTTGAAACCCTATAGCCGGGCGTGGCTTTTGTCCGACCGGCCGACCTCCCGGCATCAGGCCCGTGTCGGCCGTGCCTATGTGGTCTGGCGCCAGTTTTCCGAAAACCGGCTGGCACTGCTTGGCCTGTTCATCATTCTGGGCCTGATTTTCATCGCCATCTTCGCCAACGTTCTTGCGCCGCATAACCCGGTGCAGGGCGACCTGCGCAATTCGCGGCTGCTGCCGCCGGGTTCGGCCGGCTTCCTGCTCGGCACCGACGACCAGGGCCGCGATATCCTTTCGCGGCTGCTCTACGGATCGAGACTGACGCTGTTTGTCGTGGTGCTGGTTGCGGTCATCGCCGCGCCGGTCGGGCTGATCGTCGGCACGGTTTCCGGATATGCCGGTGGCTGGGTGGATGCGGTCCTGATGCGGATCACCGACATCTTTCTCGCCTTTCCGAAGCTCGTGCTGGCGCTTGCACTGGTCGCAGCGCTTGGACCCGGCATCGAGAACGCGGTGCTTGCCATCGCGGTCACATCCTGGCCGCCCTATGCGCGTATCGCCCGCGCCGAAACGATGACGTTCCGCAACTCGGAATTCATTTCGGCCGTGAAGCTGATGGGTGCTTCGCCATTCCGCATTGTGCTGCGCCATGTCATGCCGCTCTGCATGTCGTCGCTGATCGTGCGCGTCACGCTCGATATGGCGGGCATCATCCTGACTGCCGCCGGCCTCGGCTTTCTGGGGCTCGGCGCACAGCCGCCGCTGCCGGAATGGGGCGCGATGATCGCATCCGGTCGCCGCTTCATTCTCGACCAGTGGTGGGTGGCGGCCATGCCCGGTATCGCCATCCTGATCGTCAGCCTCGGCTTCAACCTTCTCGGCGATGGATTGCGCGATGCGCTGGATCCGAAGGAGGCCGGACAATGACGGAGAAAGGCCAATGATGATGGGCAATCCTTCCGTCAACATGACTGGTACCACCGAAGCGCCGCTACTTGCGGTCGACGACCTGCGCGTGACGTTTCCGACCCGCACCGGCGAGGTAACCGCTGTGCGCGGCGTCTCGTTCACGCTCGGCAAGGAACGTCTCGGCATTGTCGGTGAATCCGGTTCCGGCAAATCGCAGACCGGTCGCGCCATCATGGGGCTGACGGCGGGGCATGCGAAGATCACCGCGAACAAGCTGGAATTCAGAGGCCGCGATTTGCTGTCGATGCCGAAATCGGAGCGGCGGCACATTCGCGGCAAGCAGATCGCGATGATTCTGCAGGACCCGAAATATTCGCTCAATCCGGTCATGACCATCGGCCGGCAGATCGTCGAAACGCTGAAGACCCATGAGAAAGTCTCGGGAGCGCAGGCGAAGGAGCGGGTGATTGCGATGCTGGAAGCGGTGCAGATCCGCGATCCGGGCCGCGTCTACGATCTCTATCCGCACGAGGTTTCCGGCGGCATGGGGCAGCGGGTGATGATCGCAATGATGCTGATCTGCGGGCCGGAGCTTCTGATCGCTGACGAACCGACGTCCGCGCTCGACGTGACCGTGCAGCTCGACGTTCTCGACATTCTCGACAAGCTGGTGTCCGAGCGCGGCATGGGGCTGATCTTCGTGTCTCACGATCTGCGTCTGGTCTCCTCCTTCTGCGACCGGGTGCTGGTGATGTATGCCGGACGGGTGGTGGAGGAACTGGCGTCTGCCGATCTTTCCAAGGCGAGCCATCCCTATACGCTTGGGCTTCTCAATTGCCTTCCGACGATAGGCTCGAACCGGCATCCGCTGCCGGTGCTCGACCGCAAGCCGGAGTGGTCGCTATGAGTGCCATGATCTCCATCAGGGACATGCTCGTCACCTATGACGACTTTGCCGCGCTCGATCATGTCAGCATGGATGTGGAAGAGGGCGAAAGCTTCGGGATCGTCGGTGAATCGGGCTCGGGGAAATCGACGCTGTTGCGCGCCGTTTCCGGGCTGGCAGCATTTGACGCCGGCACGCTGATGGTCGCGGGAAAATCCTATTCGGGGCAAAGCAGGACGAAGGAATTCTACCGCACCGTCCAGATGGTGTTCCAGGATCCTTACGGATCGCTGCATCCCCGACAGACGGTGGACCGGCTGCTGTTGGAGCCTCTGGCGATCCATGGCTTTACCGATGTCGATGTGCGGATTGCCCGCGCGCTGGATGAGGTCGGGCTGGGAGCGGGTTTCCGCTTCCGCTATTCGCACCAGCTTTCCGGCGGCCAGCGCCAGCGGATCGCGATTGCCCGGGCACTCATCCTCGAGCCGAAGATCCTGCTGCTGGACGAGCCGACCTCGGCGCTCGATGCGTCGATCCAGGCGGAAATCCTCAATTTGCTGGAGCAGGCAAAGCGCGACCGCGGATTGACCTTTGTGATGGTCAGCCATGATCTCGGTGTGATCAGCCATATGTGCGGCCGTCTTGCGGTGATGAAGAGCGGCAAGGTGGTGGAAACCGTGCCGGCGCAGGCGCTGGAAAACCGCGAATTCTCGGCGGATTACACCCGACAGCTGCTGGTGGCGAGCGAAGGCTTCAGCCGCGGCTAATCCTTGTGGCGGGCGGCAGAATGCTATTGTGCACCTGCGAAATGCCCGTAAGATCGCGGTTAAGAGATCAATAAGCAGGGGAACAATGCCATGGAGACGGTTGCTGGTTGGGGTGTGTTTTCGCGCCGGAGCGTGATTGCGGCGTCTGTTGCGCTTGGCCTTGCCGCCTCGGTGGGAAGCGGGGCGTTTGCCGCGGCAAAGACGTCGGTCACGATCGGCATGACGATCGAACCCATCGGTCTCGATCCGACGATTGCCGCCCCTGTGGCGATCGGCCAGGTGAGCTGGCAGAATATCTTTGAGGGCCTGACGACGGTCGACAGCGCTGGCAAGGTGCAGCCGCAGCTTGCGGAAAGCTGGGAGATCTCCCCGGACGGAAAGACCTATACGTTCAAGCTGCGGAAGGGCGTGACCTTCCACAACGGCGTCGCCTTCGACTCGTCCGTTGCGAAATTCACGATCGACCGGGCTCGCGGCGCCGACAGCGTCAATCCGCAGAAGCGCTATTTCGCCTCGATCGAGACGGTGGAGACGCCCGATGCCGCAACGCTGGTGCTGAAGCTGAAGCAGCCGGCCGGCAGCCTGCTCTACTGGCTCGGCTGGCCGGCATCTGTCATGGTCGAGCCGAAATCCGCTGCCGACAACAAGACGACGCCGGTCGGCACCGGTCCGTTCAAGTTCGTGTCCTGGCAGAAGGGCTCGAAGGTCGATCTGGCGAAGAACACTGACTACTGGAACAAGTCCGTTTCGGTGAAGCTCGAGACAGCGGTTTTCCGGTTCATCGCCGATCCGCAGGCGCAGGCAGCGGCCCTGAAGGCCGGCGATGTCGACGCGTTTCCGGAGTTCGGCGCGCCGGAACTGGTCTCCTCCTTCGAGGGCGACACGAAGCTCACGACCGTGATCGGCAATACCGAGCTCAAGGTCGTGGCTGGCATGAACAATTCGCGCAAGCCATTCGACGACAAGAAGGTTCGCCAAGCGCTGATGATGGCGGTGGATCGTGCGACCGTTGTCGAAGGTGCATGGTCGGGTTACGGCACGCCGATCGGCAGCCACTACACGCCGAACGACCGCGGCTTCAAGGACTTAACCGGCGTCTACCCCTACGACGCCGAAAAGGCGAAGGCGCTTTTGAGCGAGGCCGGATATCCGAACGGCTTCTCCTTCACCATGAAGGCGCCGCAGATGGCTTATGCGCAGCGCTCGTCGCAGATCCTGCAGGCGATGTTTGCCGAAATCGGCGTCACGATGAATATCGAAACGACCGAGTTTCCCGCAAAATGGGTATCGGACGTGCTGAAAGCCGGCGACTACGACATGACCATCGTTGCCCATGCGGAGCCGATGGACATCGATATCTACGCCCGCGACCCCTATTACTTCCACTACAAGAACCCCGCCTTCAACGAGATCCTCGCCAAGGTCGAGGCGACCGCCGATCCTGCGGAACAGGACAAGCTCTACGGCGAGGCGCAGACGATCCTCGCAGAGGACGTGCCGGCACTGTTCCTGTTCGTAATGCCGAAGCTCGGCATATGGGACGCGAAGCTGAAGGGGCTGTGGGAGAACGAGCCGATCCCATCGAACGTGCTGACCGAGGTGTTCTGGGAAGAATGACGATGCGTCTCGCCGTGATCTGCGCCGGTGACGTTTCCGACAACGCGAGAGGCGTTAAGCTTTGCGATGAGGTGGCCTTGGGAAAGATGGGGCTTAATCGCGGATGACTGAAATCCCCCTCTGGCCTGCCGGCCATCTCCCCCACAAGGGGGGAGAAGGTATGCGGCACCCGATTGCCTCGATCGTGGCCCGGCGGTTCGGCTGGGTTAAGCCCTCCCCCTTGTGGGGAGGGTGGGGAGGGGCGACTGGCGTAGGCATGGTGGATGTTGGAGGGTGCGGCCCATGATCTCCATCCTTATCCGCCGCATCCTGTCGCTCATCGTCACGCTTCTCGTCGTGTCGCTGCTGATCTTCGTCGTCATGGATCTCTTGCCGGGTGATCCCGCGGCGATTGTGCTCGGGACGTCGGCAAGCCCGGAAACGCTGGCGGCGCTCAGAACCCAGATGGGGCTCGATCAGCCCCTGCCGGTGCGTTATCTCGCCTGGTTATGGGGTGTTTTTCAGGGCGATCTCGGGCAGTCCTATACCTATGGCGTACCGGTCGCGGGGCTGATTGCGGAGCGGTTGACGCTGACGCTGCCGCTGGCGTTGATGGCGGTTCTGCTCTCCGTCGGGATCGCGGTTCCGCTCGGCGTGCAGGCGGCGAAAAAGCATAACGGCATGTTCGACGCCATTGTCGGCGCGGTGTCCTATGTCAGTATCGCGGTGCCGGCCTTCTGGGTGGGGTTGCTGTCGATCATCCTGTTTTCGACGCTGCTCGGCTGGATGCCGGCGGGTGGATTTCCGGGCTGGGACGCGGGACTGCTGGCCGGGCTGCAGGCGCTGCTGCTGCCGGCGATCGCGCTGGCGCTGCCGCAGGCGGGGGTGTTGACGCGGGTTGCGCGGGCCGCGGTGCTGGACGTGATGAACGAGGATTACGTGCGCACCGCCCGTGCCAAGGGACTGGGCGAGGGGGCAGCCCTCTGGCGCCATGCGGTGCCGAATGCGCTTGTGCCCGTGGTGACGATGATCGGCATGCAGTTCACCTTCCTGATTGCCGGTGCAGTGCTGGTCGAAAACGTCTTCAACCTGCCGGGTCTCGGTCGGCTCGCCTACCAGTCGCTGGCGCAGCGTGACATCGTTGTGATGCAGGACGTCGTCCTGTTTTTCTCGGCCCTTGTCATCGTCGTCAACTTCCTCGTCGACCTCCTTTACCTGGTGATCGATCCTCGGCTGAGGGTGGGGGTGAAATGAGGCATCTGCTGCGCCGTCCCGTTCTTCTGGCCGGGCTTGTCGTGACGCTGTTCCTGTTTCTGGTGGCGCTGCTATCGCTGGTCTGGACGCCCTATCCGCCGTCGAAGATGAACATCATCCACAAGCTGAAACCGCCGTTCGAATTCGGCCTGCTCGGGACCGACCAGTTCGGACGCGATGTGGCTTCCGCGCTGATGGTCGGCGCCTGGAATTCGCTGTCGACGGCGCTGCTTGCGGTGGCGATCGGTGCCACGATCGGCACGGCTGTCGGCACGGTGGTGGCGATGCGGCGCGGCTGGGTGGAGCAGATCGTGATGCGCGGCTGCGATATCATCTTCGCGGTTCCGCCAATCCTGTCGGCAATGATGCTCGGCGCCTTTATCGGATCAGGCCGGTTCACGGCGGTCATCGCTATTGCCACGTTCATGGTGCCCGTCTTCGCACGCCTCACGCTGGCCGCGGCACGGCAGATCTGGACGCGCGACTATGTGGCGGCGGCTGTCGGCATGGGGCGTTCGAAGCTGAAGATCACGTTCGTCCACATCCTGCCCAATATTTCGAACCAGATCATCGTGCAGGTGACGATCCAGCTCGGTCTCGCGATCCTGACCGAGGCGGGGCTTTCCTATCTCGGGCTCGGCATGCCGCCGCCGAACCCGACCTGGGGGCGTATGCTTGCGGATTCGCAGACGTTCCTTGGACAAGCGCCTTGGCTCGCCTTGATGCCGGGTCTGGCGATCGCGATCGCGGTGCTGGGCCTCAACATGCTCGGCGATGGTCTGCGCGACCTTCTCGATCCGCGCTCGACACCCTGATTTTAAACGACGACCTGAGTGAAAGACTTTTCATGAACGCCCTTTTGAAACTGACGATCCGGGACATTCTTTCTCTTTATGCGCAGAAGAAGCTTTCGCCGCTGGAATACTGGGAGGTGGTCGAGGCACGGGTTGCGGCGTTCGAACACCAAGTTCAGGCGCTCTACCTCTACGATCCGGAAAGCGCACGGCAACAGGCGAAAGCCTCCACCGAGCGCTGGGCGAAGGGCGAGACGCTTGGGATGCTCGACGGCATTCCGGTGACGATCAAGGAACTGATCGCCACGAAAGGGCATCCGGTGCCGCTCGGGACCGCCGCGACGGAGCTGACGGCGGCGGCCAGCGATGCGCCGGCCGCTGCACGGCTGCGCGAGGACGGCGCGGTGATCTTCGCAAAGACCACATGTCCCGATTACGGCATGCTGTCGTCAGGGCTTTCCAGCTTTCACCCCTTAAGCCGCAATCCCTGGGACCTGACGCAGAACCCGGGCGGATCCAGCGCCGGCGCCGCGTCTGCTGCGGCTTCGAGCTTCGGACCCCTGCATATCGGCACCGATATCGGCGGTTCGATCCGGCTGCCGGCCGGCTGGACGGGGCTTTTCGGCTTCAAGCCCAGCCAGGGCCGCATTCCGGTCGATCCGTTCTTTGTCGGGCGCTGTGCCGGGCCGATGACGCGGACGGTGGAAGACAGTGCGATCGCCATGGCGACCCTGTCGCGCCCCGACTGGCGCGACGCGACATCGCTGCCGCCCAACGCCTTCGACTGGGTGGATCTCGACATCGACGTCAAGGGGATGAAGATCGGGCTTATGCTGGATGCGGGCATCGGGATCTCTCTCGACGACGAGGTCCGCGCGGCGGTGACGGCTGCGGCAAAGCGGTTCGAGGCGGCGGGGGCCGAGATCGTGGAGGTTGCGCCCGTCATGACGCGGACGATGCTGGACGGGCTCGACAGTTTCTGGCGGGCGCGGTTCTGGGGCGATATCGAGGCGATGCCGGACGAGCGCAAGGCGCAGATCCTGCCCTACATCTTCGAATGGGCAAAGGGCGGGGCTTCGGTTTCCGGCGTCGAGGCGGTGCGCGGTTTCAACCAGACGATCGAGATGCGCAAGGCCTGTGCGAGACTCTTCTCCGGCGTCGATGCGGTTTTGTCGCCGACCAACCCAATCGTCTCCTATCCGGCCGACTGGGCATCGCCGACCAACGATCCCTTGAAACCGTTCGAGCATATCGGCTACACGGTGCCGTGGAACATGTCGGAGCAGCCGGCCGCCTCGATCAACTGCGGTTTCTCCCGCAGCGGAATGCCAATCGGGCTGCAGATCGTCGGGCCCCGGTTCGCAGACTTGCTCGTTCTGAAGCTGTCGCATGCGTTTGAGCAGTGGACCGGCGGCGTGACCAACTGGCCAGACCCGAGACTTACGCCCTGATCTGCGCATCGAGTGACGGTCCGAGCGCAAAAATCGGCGATGGAACCTTCACGGTTTCGCCGCGTTTCATTTTGGCAGACGAATGCGTGCACTTTGCGTCTGGTGGAGTATGATGTGCGAGAGGCAACCTTTCGAACATGACCGGGCCTGATATCCCGATCTTCGCCAAACCTCACAGTTTGCATGTCGTTTGAACCTTTCCGCAAAGCCCGCGCCTTCCGCGCGGCGCCAAGATCCGTAGAAACAGGAGATCTCCATGGCCGCAGCTACTTCCACGAATGCCGAAATTGCCCGCGCTCGCACCGCCGCCGGTGCTGCTACGACGTCTGACATCGAAGCGCAGCTGCAGCAGCTCCGCGAAGATATCTCGTCGCTTGCCAAGACCGTCGGCGCCGTCGGCAGCAGCACGGCGAGTGAAGTGAAGGGCAAGGCCCGTCGCGCCGCATCCGATGCGACCGATGCGTCCATGCAGATGGTTGAAGCTGCCCGCGAGCAGGCGATCTCGTTCGAGCGCGACCTGGAAGCGAAGATCCGCAAGGCACCGATCCAGTCGATCGCGATCGCAGCCGGCGTTGGCTTCGTCTTCGCTCTTCTGTCGCGTCGCTAAAGATGATGGGCCTTGGTCCCCTTATCGCTTCGTTTGCCGCGATGGATATCGCGGCATTTACGGAGCGGCTGAAGCGCAACATCATGCTGTATGGGTTGGCTGCACTTTTCGTGCTGACGGCCTATGTGCTGGGCGTTGCGGCACTTGCCGTTCATCTGTCGCAGTTCTGGGGCCTTCCCATAGCGCTTCTGGTGGTTGCAGGCGGCGCACTGCTGCTGGCCGTGATTTTCTACCTTTCGGTGACGCTCACCGCGAGAGCGGAAGTCAAGCGCAAGAAGCAGGCAGTGGCCGCCAATAGCGGCAAGACGCTGGCTTTGACGGCAGCACTCACAGCGGTTCCGCTTCTTCTGAAGTCGAAGCCCCTGATGTTTGCATCGATCGCGGGGGGCCTCGGCTTCCTCGCCCTGAGCGGTGGCAGGACGCGTCGTCGCTTTACAAATCCTGGAGAGTAACACCAGCCGTTACTCGTCTTTCGATCATCGAGCTGCCGGACAAATTCCGGCAGCTTTTTTTGTGTCTTGTCGGATTGTCATGAGGCTCTGGTCGACGCTCGCGCGGAGCGAATGGACCTGTGCTATGCAAAATACTGCAAACACGGGGAAGGGCAGTTGTCTGGCGCTACGCGAAACACACAAAAACGCCGCCCGTGAAGGCGGCGTCTATGAGTTTACATGCAGTTCGCCGAACCCTCAGCCGCCGAAGGCGCGGGACGTGATGGCTGCGTCACCGGCATCCGGGCCATAATCGACCTCGCCGGATACGCCAAGCAGCTCCTGCAAGCGGGTACGAGCGCGCGAGACACGGCTCTTGATCGTGCCGACGGCGCAACCGCAGATCTCCGCCGCTTCCTCATAGGCAAAGCCTGCTGCGCCGACGAGAACAATCGCTTCGCGCTGATCGTCCGGGAGCTTGTCGAGCGCTGCACGAAAGTCCTGCAGGTCGAGGCGACCGTACTGTTCGGGGTGCACGGAAAAGCGTTCGGAGAACAGGCCGTCGCTGTCTTGCACTTCGCGGCCACGCTTGCGCATCTGGCTGTAGAATTCGTTGCGCAGGATCGTGAACAGCCAGGCCCGCATGTTGGTGCCGGCCGTAAAGCTCTTCTGGTTCGCCCACGCCTTCATGATCGTGTCCTGGACAAGGTCATCGGCCTTGTCGTGACGACCGGTCAGCGAGACGGCAAAAGCGCGCAGGTTCGGCAGCGATGCCAAAAGGTCGCGCTTAAAAATGCGATCGTCGTTGTCTTCTTCCTTGCTCATTTCGCATCCACCGACTTGGCGTTGCGCTCGGCATGGTCGAGCCGTTCGAGCAGATCGAGGAAGCGATCGGGGATACCCTCCTCCTGGACTGCGTCATAAAATTCACGCAGTTTGCGAGAGATCGAGGCGTTGGGAGACACTGACCCAGGCCTTGCTTCTTGAGATTGGCTTGTTGTCATGTCATCTTTTTTTGTGTTGTCGTCACTCATCACTCAAATGGCCTGTTCGATATCGTCACCTCACAATTCGCGGATCGAAAAAAAGTTCCACCCTTGCGGAACTTTTTTTAAGTACCCACGTTATTAGTCCGTCAATTGCCCTCATTGGGTCCCGGGGAGTATTTTTTTATGTCACTGACCTCACGCGTTGCGTCTCATCTTCCATATCTGCGCCGCTATGCGCGGGCCGTTACCGGATCGCAGACATCGGGAGACGCCTATGTCGCGGCGGTCCTCGAGGCCCTGATCGCGGACGTCTCCATCTTTCCGGAGTCGTCTAAGGATCGTGTATCGCTTTACAAACTGTTTGTCGCAATTTTTGGTTCCACTTCAATCGAGATCCGGCCGATCGACTCGCCGTTTGCTTGGGAACAGCGCGCAGCGGCTAACCTTTCGAACCTTCCGTCGCAGTCCCGTCATGCCTTCCTTCTGATTTCGGTCGAAGGCTTCACGATCGAGGAAGCGGCTGAGGTTCTCGATATCAGCGTTGGTGAAGTGAACAAGCTTCTCGATGAAGCCTCGCGCGAAATTTCCCGCCAGGTCGCGACCGATATCATGATCATCGAAGACGAGCCGCTGATCGCGCTCGACATCGAGCAGATGGTACAGGACCTTGGTCACCGCGTCACGGGTATCGCCCGTACCCACAAGGAAGCGGTATCGCTGTTCCAGACATCGCAGCCGAAGATGGTTCTCGCCGATATCCAGCTGGCGGACGGAAGCTCCGGCATCGACGCGGTCAACGAGATCCTGAAGTCCTCCAATGTCCCTGTGATCTTCATCACGGCATTCCCGGAGCGTCTGCTGACCGGCGAGCGGCCTGAGCCTGCTTTCCTCGTCACCAAGCCTTTCAATCCGGATATGGTGAAGGCTCTGATCAGCCAGGCCTTGTTCTTCAATGACGCGGTTAAGGCTGCTGCCTGATCTATCTGCCATCGATCGATTTTAGGCAGGAACAAACCCCAAAGAGAGGCGTTCTGGGATATCGGAACGCCCCGCTTGCTTTCCCGTTATGATGCCGAGCGATGTCTTCCCTTGATTTAAGGCGTCCGTGGGATACTTACCTGCGGATATTGAAAAAGAGATTTGGCCTGGTTGGTACGTCTCGTTAGAGCTAAGGATTACCAAAGGGTTGGGTTGTTTCGACAAGACCGACACTTTATAAGATTTTGAACTTGAATGAGTTGCGGAAGTCTATATTCAGACTTCCGTTCGCCTGGAAGTCGCAACGGAGTTTACCAAGTGACGCATCCGCTGACATGGCAGCAAGCTGGTCAGAGTGATGACAAGTTGCGTGAGTTTTTCATGCCAGCGCTGATTGATCTCGGCGCATGCATCATTATCCAGGACACCCAGCAGAATTACCTTCTCGTTGCCAACCTGCCTCAGGTCTGGTCGCTTCAAGGCGTGGACGCGCCAAGCGATGCAAGCCTGTTCGGCGACGACGTGGCTGCGAAACTCCACACGCTGAAATCGGAAATGACCGAGCTTGGCCGCAAAGGCCATATCGAGGTCACGGCGGGTTCGGACCAGGTCTTCGAATTCCGCGTCCAGGCCGTCGGCGTCGAAGGCGGGAACCTGCATCTGGTCACCACGATCAATGACCGTTCGGAAGAGCGGCATCGTGAGCGGTTGCTCCGGGCCTTGCTGCGCGAAGTCAGTCACCGCTCCAAGAACCTGCTTGCGATCATCCAGAGCATCGCGCTGCAGACGGCGCGCTATTCAGGGTCGCTCGATCTTTTCCTGCACAAGTTCCGGGGGCGGCTCTATTCGCTGTCGCAGAGTCAGGACCTGATCACCGATTCGAGTTGGCGCGGCGCCTATCTGTTCGATCTGGTTCAACAACAGACCGAAAAGTATCTTCCCGACAACAAGCATCTCGTCCGCATGGGCGGTGACAACGTCCTGCTGACGCCCAATGCATCGCTGCATGTGGGGCTGGCGCTGCACGAGCTGGTGGTCAACGCCGTCAGTCACGGCTCCGTCATGCGCAGCCGCCTGCCGATCGAAGTGGCGGCCAACCGGGTGCACGTGGATGGGCATGACGTTCTTGAGATCGTCTGGGACGAGGCGTTGATAGAAAACGACAGCGTCGACGTCAGCGAGGATGGGATGCGATCGCATTTCGGCAGCACGGTTCTCGAACGGGTGGTACCTGCGTCCGTCAACGGAAAGGCACGATATGTGATCTCCAACGATCGCATACAGTACCGCCTGAGCTTTCCGCTCGAAGGCGCCAGCGACTGAAGGTCGGGCCTACCAATTCCTCACATGACGCGAAGGCCCGATGATCGAAGCATCGGGCTGTTCGCGAATGTCGAGCCACCGGGATAGCCCCATGCGGGGCTCGTTGCTCGGCGCAATGTTTTCACGTCACAAGGGAACAAGTCGTGCCGGCGATAGCGGCTGCCCAAAACGGAGCTGGCTCGGTTCCACTAGGGAGCCGAGCCAGTTCTTCTCTTCGAGGGGGATTGAAGAGTATGTCCGAAGGCTCTTTGTAGGGCGGGGGACGGGGGGTCGCCTTCAGACATCAGTAGAACGGGCGTCCGGGAATTAGGTTCCGGCAGATTTTCAAAAAATCGAAGAAAAAATGAGAGCGGACGACGCAACGGGAAACGGCGGCTTTCGCCGCCGTTCCGGGTCGTATCTGGAGCGTTGAAATCAGCGCTTCAGGGTTCTTGGATCGAGCGCATCGCGGATTGCATCGCCCATGTAGTTGACGCTCAGAACCGTTGCAGAAATCGCAAGGCCTGGCCATAGCACGCGTGATGGCGTCAGCTGCAGGAAGTTGGCGCCGTCAAACAGCAATCGTCCCCAGGTCGGGAAATCCGACGGGAAGCCGAGGCCGAGGAAGGACAGCGACGATTCCGTGATGATGGCCGAGGCAATGCCGAGCGTCGCAGACACCATGATCGAGGACAGGACGTTGGGCAGAATATGCCGAAGCACGATCCGGTATTCCCGCATGCCGCTCGATTTCGCCGCCAGGATGAATTCCTGGCTTTTGACCGCAAGCACATCGCCACGCACGATACGTGCCGTGTGCATCCAGCTCGTGACGCCGATGACGACCACGATCAGGATGAAGATGCCGGTCTCCGGTCCGAAGGCTGCGCGCAGCGTATCGCGGAACAGAAGCAGGATCACGAGCAGAAGCGGCAGAAGCGGCAGGGCCAGGAACAGGTCCGTCAACCGCATCAACGGCCCATCCAGCCTGCGGAAGTAGCCCGAGAGGACCCCCACCAGCGTGCCAAGGAAGAGCGCGAGCAGCATGGCGGTGATGCCGACCGCAAGCGAGATGCGGCCGCCGGCCAGAACCTGGGCCAGCATGTCCTTGCCGAGATTATCGGTTCCGAACGGATGCGCCAGCGACGGCCACTGGTTCTTCTCGCGGATGTTCAGCTGGTTGGGCGCGACCCTGTGGATATAGGGGCCGACATAGACAGCCAGAACGATGAAGGTGAAGACGATGAGGCCGGCGACGCCGCCCTTATGCGCTCGGAACTGCCGCCACATGTCGGCCATCGCGGAGCGTGTTGGGGATGACGCCCTGGCGGGTGCGGGGTTTGCGATTGTCGCGTCAGTCATACCGGATCCTCGGGTCAAGAATGCCGTAGAGAACGTCGGCGATTAGGTTGAAGAGTACGATCAGCACCGCGAAGATGAAGGTCAGTGTCTGAACGAGAGGAATATCGGCGCCCTGGACGGCGACGATCAGCAATTGGCCCAGCCCGTTCACGCGGAAGATCTGTTCGGTGATGATGGCGCCGGAGAAGATCGTGGGTACGCCGAGCGCAATCACCGTCACGACCGGGATCAGGCTGTTGCGCAGAACGTGGACGAGCAGCACGACGTTTTCCTTGACGCCCTTGGCGCGGGCGGTGCGGACATAATCCTGATGCAGGTTGTCGAGCATGGATGCGCGCACGAAGCGGGTGATCTGCGACGCGTTGTAAAGCGCCAGAACCGCCACCGGCATTGCCATCTGCTTTGCCTGCGCGACGAAGGTGGCAAAGCTCGTGACCTGCAGATTGGTGTCGTAGACCGATGGGAACCATTGCAGGTAGGACGAGAAGATAACGATCAACAGCACACCGGTGAAGAATGTGGGCACAGAATAGCCAACCATCGATACGAACGTGCCGACCTGGTCGAAGATCGAATACTGCTTGTAGGCGGAGATGACGCCGATCGGAACGGCGATCAGAATGCCGAACAGATAGGCGAGGCCAACGACCCAGAGCGTCTGCGGCAGGCGCTGCACAATGAGGTCGACGACAGGGCTCCGGGTTGCCCAGGACAGGACACGCATGCGCTGACCATCGCCGAACTGCCAGCCTGTCAGACGTTCGAGAATATTCAGCGGCTCGTTGATGAAGAACTGCTGCAGCCAGTAGAGATAGCGCAGGAGGAAGGGCTGATCCATGCCGAGCGAGGCACGGATCTGTGCGCGGACTTCCGGCGGGATCGTCAGGGGCAGGTCGCCAGTCGGATCGTTTGGTGCCAGATCGAGCAGCGCGAAGATGACGAAGCTGATGATCAGCAGGGTCGGTATTGCGAAGAACAATCGTCGCAACGTGTATGTGAACATGTACGAATTTCTCCAGACGACGCCGGATCATGCCGCAGAATGCGGTGATAGGGCGCGAAGTCCTGATGTGCCGCATCAGATTTTCCCGGGCCGATGAGCCCCGGGAAGATCATGCCATACGAAGAGTGAGACAGAGCGCCGGCAACCGCTGAGGGTTGCCGGCTGTCTCCTTACTTCTTGCGCGACCAGTCTGCGATGTTCCAGACCTGGCTGTCCCAGGAGTTCATCTTGATGCCGTCGAGCGTGAGCGCGAAGGACGACTGGTCACCGCGGTGGACGAGCGCGATATGTGCGCCTTCCTCGGTCAGCATGTCGTTGAGCTGCTTGGCGATTGCTGCGCGCTTGTCGAGATCGGCGGTTCTGGACAGTTCGCTGACCAGCTTGTCGTAGTCAGGGTTGCAGTAGCGCGGGATGTTCTGCCCCTGCCAGCCGTTTGCCGGGCCGGGGATCTTGTCGCACAGCCATTCCGCCATGTACTTTTCAGGATCGGTGCCATCGAAGTTGTTGGTGTACATTTCAACGTCGGCATAGAACTTCTGGAACGTGTCCGGGCTTGCCGGGTCGCCACCGAAGAAGACGGAGGCAGACGCGTTGCGGAGTTCCGCATCAACGCCGATTTCCGCCCACATCGCCTTTACCAGTTCCTGGGTCGCCTGGCGAACCGAGTTGGTCGAGGTGGAGTAGAGGTAGGAAAGGCGTACGCCATCCTTGGCGCGGATGCCGTCAGCACCCTTCTTCCAGCCGGCATCTTCGAGCAGCTTGTTGGCGCCCTCGATATCCTGCTTCAGGCACCAGCTGTCGTTCTTGGTGGAAGCAACGACTTCCGGAGCGGGCAGGATGTTGCAGGTGGCCCTGCCGGACTGGCCGTAGCCGGCCTCGACGATGATGTCGCGGTCGATGGCAAGCGACAGTGCACGGCGAACGGCCGGATCCTTGAGCGACGGATGCGGGCCGGCTTCCTTGGTGGAGCGCTTGGCGCCCAGCGAAGGATCTGCATTGAAGTGGTTGAGGTTGATACGCTCGACCTGGGTGCCGAACGAGATTTCAAGACGGCCCTTGCCGGCAGCGAGCATGGTCTGCAGCACTTCAGGCTCGACCTGGGCATTCCAGGCGTAATCGTATTCGCCGGTTTCAAGCACGGCGCGGGCAGCAGAGGCAGCGTCGCCGCCACCCTTCAGGGTGATCGACGCGAAGGCTGGCTTTGCCGGATCGCGGTAGTTCGGGTTGGCCTTGAAGGTGATGACGTCGTTCGGCTTGAAATCGGCGA
This sequence comes from Rhizobium sp. CFBP 13726, assembly GCF_014841925.1. Classification (NCBI taxonomy): domain Bacteria; kingdom Pseudomonadati; phylum Pseudomonadota; class Alphaproteobacteria; order Hyphomicrobiales; family Rhizobiaceae; genus Rhizobium; species Rhizobium sp. CFBP 13726. The sequence goes on along the minus strand of NZ_JACYUU010000002.1, from coordinate 949,705 downwards.
CCATGAAGGCGCCGGTGCCGATCGGACCGAAGTTGGCGGCCGTGCAGCCGGGAGCCTTGGCGCCGACGCAATCCTTGAACTGCTTGGCCTGGATGACCGGCGACTGGGCGCCCACAAAAGCCGAATAGGGGTAGGGCTTCGGCTCGGTAAAGGTGATCTTGACGGTGTTCGGGTCGATCGCCTCGACGTTCTTGACGCCTTCGTACTGAGCCGCCTGGGCGCAGCCGCCATCCGGCGCCGTGCAGTATTTCCAGGTGAAGATCACGTCTTCAGCGGTAAACGCCGTGCCGTCGGACCATTTGACGCCCGGCTTGATCTTCCAGGTCATGCTGAGAAGGTCTTTTGCCACGCCGCCGTTTTCAACCGTTGGGATCTCGGTCACGAGCCACGGAACCAGTTCACCCTTCTCGTCGTAGCGGGCGAGGGGCTCAATCACGATCGAGGACGCATAGACTTCCTTCGTGCCGGCCGAAAGATACGGATTCAGCGTGGAAACCGCCTGCCAGAACAGGGCCTTCAGGTCTCCGTCGGTGCCGCGCTCGGCGTGGGCTGCGGTGCCACCCAGGGCGAGCACGGCCACCGTGCCGACCAATAGGTGCTTCAACTTCTTCATGCTGCTATTCCCCTTGATGTTGATTTGTCTCGATTTTAGTGCCCGGATCGCCCGTTTGCCGGTGTCGATGCCGTCGAGCTGCATGGCGCCCTGTCTTCCCTGGCGCGTCGCAGATTAGAATTCCCGCATCCTCCTGAAAAGTAAGTCGTATATTACATTTGATACCCGCAATATGCCGAGGTGATCAAATTTTGAGCCATCTAAGCATAGGCCTATTTTGTGTTCAAGGGCGAAAATTGACGCTTGCAAATTCAAACGAAGCCGTCGCAATATCCAAGCCTTCGAGACCAGAAATGCTAAGAAATCTAAAGGATTGTCCAAATGCCTGTCATCAATCGCGTCGCCGAAATGCAGGATCAGGTTGCAGAATGGAGACGCCATCTGCACGAGAATCCGGAGCTTCTCTACGACGTTCACTACACATCCGCCTTCGTTGCCGAGAAGCTGAAAGCCTTCGGTTGCGACGTGGTTGAGAGCGGCATCGGCAAGACGGGCGTCGTCGGCATCATCAAGGGCAGCCAGGGCGATGGCCCGGTTATCGGCTTCCGTGCCGACATGGATGCGCTGCCGATTCTTGAGACATCGGGCGTGCCGTGGGCTTCGAAAACACCGGGCAAGGCGCATTCCTGCGGCCATGACGGACATACCGCAATGCTTCTGGGTGCTGCGCAGTATCTTTCCGAAACCCGCAATTTCAAAGGGTCGGTTGCTGTCATCTTCCAGCCCGCCGAAGAAGGCGGCGCGGGCGCGCTTGCCATGATCGAGGACGGCATGATGGACAAGTTTTCCATCAAGGAAGTCTACGGCATGCACAATGCACCGGCGCTCCCGGTCGGCAGTTTCTCGATCCGCAAGGGCGGCATCATGGCGGCGGCCGATACTTTCGAGATCACCATTTCCGGCCGTGGCAGCCATGCCGCCCAGCCGCATCTTTCGATCGACCCGGTACTGACCGCGTCGCACGTGGTGATCGCGCTACAGTCGGTCGTTTCGCGCGAGACGGATCCGCTCAAATCCCTCGTCGTCACCGTCGCTTCCATCCATGGCGGCCAGGCGAGCAACGTCATCCCGGCCTTCGTGACGCTGGCCGGTACCGTGCGCACGCTGCTGCCGGAAACCCGCGACTTTGCCGAAAAGCGCCTGAAGGAAGTGGCTGAGGCAACCGCAATCGCACATGGTGCTACGGCCGAGGTCGTCTACAATCGCGGCTATCCGGTCACCTTCAACCATGACAACGAGACCGATTTTGCCGTCGGGATCGCCTCGAAAGTGGCGGGCCAGGGCAAGGTCGAAGCCAATGCAGCACCGCATATGGGCGCTGAAGACTTTTCCTACATGCTGGAGCAGCGGCCGGGGGCCTTCATCTTCCTCGGCAATGGCGATACCGCCAATCTTCACAACGCGGCCTACGACTTTAACGACGAGGCCATTCCCTACGGCGTGAGCTACTGGGTTTCGCTTGCCGAGACGGCGCTCGCCGCCTGATCGTATCCTCTTCCGACCGGCCCCTCGCGATGCCGCCACCAGTCGCGACGGGGCCGCCCAAATCAAGGAAACATGCATGCTGCTTTCCGGACCTGCGATGGAACAGTCTGGCGGATCGGTCACTCCGGTCCTGTCTGTGAAGAACCTGACGACGTCGTTCAAGGTGAACGACGAATGGAAGACGGTTGTGCGCAACATCTCGTTTGATGTGGCACCGCGCGAGACGGTTGCGATCGTGGGCGAAAGCGGCTCCGGCAAATCGGTGACGTCGCTGTCGATCATGCGGCTGTTGCAGAAGAATTCGAGCCGGATCGAGGGGCAGGTTTTTCTTCAGGGCAAGGAGCTTCTGGCCCTGCCGGAGGAGGAGATGCGGCGGGTGCGCGGCAACGACATCTCGATGATCTTCCAGGAGCCGATGACCTCGCTCAATCCGATCTTCCCGATTGGAAAGCAGATCGCAGAGGCGCTGACGGTTCACACCAACATCTCCAAGGCCGAGGCAAAGGCGGAGGTGATACGGCTTCTCGAGAAGGTTCGCATCCCCAACGCCAAGAGCCGTTTCGACGAATACCCGCACCAGTTTTCCGGCGGCATGCGCCAGCGCGTGATGATCGCCATGGCGCTTGCGGCCAAGCCGAAGCTTCTGATTGCCGACGAGCCGACGACGGCGCTGGACGTGACGATCCAGGGGCAGATCCTCGACCTCATCAAGATGCTGCAGGAAGAAGAGGGCATGTCTGTCCTGTTCATCACCCATGACATGGGCGTTGTGGCGGAAGTGGCTGACCGGACGATCGTGATGTTCCGTGGCGATGCGGTGGAAACCGGCCAGACCGGCGATATTTTCCACCGCGGCCAGCATGCCTACACGCGAGCGCTTCTTTCGGCCGTGCCGCGGCTGGGCTCGATGGGGCAGAGCAAGCTGCCGATGCGGTTTCCGCTGATCGATGTCAACACAGGCGAACAGCAGGTTCTGGGCGAAGTGTTCGACACGGTTGCCAAGGGCAAGACGCCGATCCTCGACGTGAAGGACCTGACGACGCGGTTCGACATCCATTCCGGCCTTCTCGGACGCAAGTCCGGGGCAGTGCATGCGGTGGAAAAGGTCTCGTTCGATCTCTATGCCGGCGAAACGCTTGCGCTGGTGGGTGAATCCGGTTGCGGCAAGTCGACCACCGGACGATCCGTGACGCGGCTGATCACGCCGACCAGCGGTACCGTTCAGGTGGACGGCTACGACGTGATGAGCCTCGACCAGCATGCGCTTCGAACCATGCGCCGGTCGATCCAGATGGTGTTCCAGGATCCGTTCGCCTCGCTCAACCCCCGCATGAGCGTGGGGTCTGCCGTCGCCGAACCGTTTATCGAACACAAGCTCGGCACCAAGGCACAGGCGCGCGAAAAGGCGGCGAACCTTCTCGAAAAGGTCGGACTTTCGGCCGACATGATGCGGCGCTTTCCGCACGAATTTTCCGGCGGCCAGCGGCAGCGCATCGCGATCGCCAGAGCTTTGATGCTCGATCCGAAGGTGATCGTTGCCGACGAAGCGGTGTCGGCGCTGGACGTGTCGATCAAGGCGCAGGTCTGCAATCTACTGCTCGACCTGCAACAGTCTCTCAACCTCGCCTTCCTGTTCATCTCCCACGACATGGCCGTGGTGGAGCGCGTGAGCCACCGGGTGGCGGTGATGTATCTGGGCGAAATCGTCGAGATCGGCCCGCGCGCGGCGGTGTTTGAAAACCCGCAGCATCCCTACACGAAGAAGCTGATGTCGGCGGTGCCGGTGCCGGATCCCTCGCGACGCCGGATCAAGCGCAACCTTTCCACCGAAGAGATCAAGAGCCCGATCAGATCGGTCGATTTCGTGCCGCCGGTGCGGGAATATCGCGAAGTCGGCGCAGGCCACGTCGTGCAGGTGGCCTGACGTCGGACGGCCCGGAACGAACGCGAAGGCGGCGCCAACTGGGGCGCCGCCTCGCATCTATCATTTGTCGGATTTCGCGATCTGCAGTATGATGGCTGCATGAGCGACAGGGATGATATCCGCCAGCGGACACTGGAAGCAGCGCATTTGCAGATGATCGAGGGTAACCCTCTCGACGCTGACGACTTAGCCATGTTCGAAATGTTCGATCGGGAGGGTTTTTCGCCGGATCAGGCAATTGCCTATGTCGCCAGCAGGATTCGAGTGCAAGCCGATATGAAAAACAAACAATAGGACAGATCGTACATGGTCACGATCACAGCCAGCCAGTTGCAGGATGACTTCGAGCGTTATCTCGATCTGGCGCAGCGTGAGCCCGTCTCGATAGAGAAGAAGGGCGAGGACAGCGTCGTCATCATGTCTGCTGAAGAATACAAACGGCTCAAGGTTTATGATGACAGGCAAGCCGTTTATCCATGGGAATTGCCAGACGAGGTCATTGCCGCCCTGGATTTGGTTGAAATTCCGGAAGAAACAGCTCGGTTCGATCATGAATACAAGTAAAGGAGGGCTCTGCTGACTTCAGAGCCCCGCCCAGGTCTTGTTATTCGGTACGCTTATCTGTGGCGGAACGAGGTCCTCCGTGGGCAGGAGGAGGGAAAAGATCGGCCCTGCGCTGTTGTGCTGGCGGTCAGATCTGAAGCAGGTCGGTTACTCTTATATGTCGCGCCGATCACGCACAGCCCGCCGACAGATATGAAGTATGCGGTTGAGCTGCCACCAGAAACCAAACGGCGTCTTGGCCTAGACGCGCAACCTTCCTGGGTGAAAACAGACGATCTCAACGTATTCACATGGCCTGGGCCAGACGTGCGGCCGGTCGGACGAGGCCAGGGCTTCGCCTACGGCTTTCTTCCGAAAGCCATGATGATCGATGTTCTTGACGGAATACGTCAATCAATTCGCGATGGACGGGCGAAAGCGGTCAATCGCGACGTCGCCGTCAAAGCGGAGGAATGACACTCCTTCCCCATCGCCATTTGACAGCCCCTCAAAAAACATGTCAGCAAATCGACCAGAGGAGATTTACTGCCATGGCTAAGCGGAGTGACACCCAAGGCCGGCTCGACGATGCTGCGCGCGCGGGCTGGCTCTATTACGTCGCGGGGAGGACCCAGGACGAGATCGCCAATGCCATGGGCATTTCCCGCCAGTCGGCCCAGCGGCTCGTGTCGCTTGCGGTTGCCGAGCGGTTGATCAAGGTCCGGCTCGACCATCCGATCTCCGCCTGTCTCGAACTCGCTGAAGGGCTGCGCAAGAAATACGATCTCAAGCATGCGGAAATCGTGCCAAGCGATCCGGGCGGCAGCTCGTCCACCGTCGGCATTGCCGAAGCCGGGGCGGGCGAGATCGAGCGCTGGCTGAAACGGCCGGATCCGATCATCATCGCCGTCGGGACAGGTCGGACGCTGAAAGCCGCTGTCGATCAGCTGCCGCCGATGGAATGCCCGCAGCACCGTATCGTGTCGCTGACCGGCAATATCGGGCCGGACGGGTCGGCCGCCTATTACAACGTCATCTTCTCGATGGCCGATGCCATCAAGGCGCGGCATTTTCCCATGCCGCTGCCGGTCCTTTGTGCCTCCATCGAGGAGCGCGACACGCTGCATGACCAGGCGCTCGTGCGCTCGACACTTGCGCTCGGGGCACAAGCCGACGTCACCTTTGTCGGGATCGGCGAACTCGGCGTCGATGCGCCGCTTTGCGTCGACGGATTTCTGGATCGCGACGAAATGGTGTCGCTGGTGGATCGCGGTGCCGCGGGTGAAATTTGCGGCTGGATTTACGATCAGCAGGGTGAGTTGCTCGACAGTGCCGTCAACGGCCGGGTGGCCTCCGTGCCGATCCCGTCGCGCGAGACCTGCTGTGTCATTGGCATTGCCCAAGGCAAGAAGAAGTGGGTCGCCATGCGCGCAGCCCTGAAAGGCGGACTGCTCAACGGCATCATCACCGACGAGGCCGCAGCGCGGTATCTGCTTACTGCTTAAGCGCGGCAGATAGAATTCTGCCTGAAATTTCAGTGAATTGTCGCTTTCGGTTGCATCGCAGCGATGAATTCCCATTGACTTGCGCTAGCTTTATGTGGGTAATTGCCCATGAGCAAAGCGAATGCTCGCATTCCATCTTCTCGGGAGGAAGATATGACTATGAAAACTATTCTGCTGGGCGCCTGCTCAGCTCTGGCCTTTGTGGCCACGACTGCATCTGCCGAAACCCTCACCATTGCGACAGTCAACAACGGCGACATGGTCCGCATGCAGGGCCTGACGTCCGAGTTCACCAAGGCGAACCCGGACATCCAGGTCGAGTGGGTCACGCTCGAAGAAAACGTCCTGCGCGAACGCGTGACGACGGATATCGCGGCCGGTGGCGGCCAGTACGACATCGTCACGATCGGCAACTACGAAGTTCCGATCTGGGCCAAGCAGAAGTGGCTTCTGCCGCTCGAAGGTCTCGGCGACAAGTACGACATGGACGACCTGCTGCCGGCGATCCGCGGTGGTCTTTCGGTTGAAAACAAGCTCTATGCGGCACCGTTCTACGGCGAATCCGCCATGATCATGTACCGCAAGGACCTGTTCGAAAAAGCCGGCCTGAAAATGCCGGAAACCCCGACCTGGGAATTCATCGCTGACGCTGCCAAGAAGATGACCGACCGCAAGGCCGACATCAGCGGCATGTGCCTTCGTGGCAAGGCCGGCTGGGGCGAGAACATGGCCTTCGTTTCGGCGCTGACCAACTCGTTCGGCGGACGCTGGTTCGACGAAAACTGGAAGCCGCAGTTCGATCAGCCGGAATGGAAGGCAGCACTTACCTTCTACGCCGACATGATGAAGAATTCCGGCCCGTCGGGCGCTTCTTCCAACGGCTTCAACGAAAACCTGACGCTGTTCCAGCAGGGCAAATGCGGCATGTGGATCGACGCGACCGTCGCTGCATCGTTCGTGTCGAACCCTAAGGACTCCAAAGTTGCCGACAAGGTCGGTTATGCGCTCTTCCCAAGCAAGGAAGGCGTCGCCAACCACGGCAACTGGCTCTGGTCCTGGAACCTTGCCGTTCCGGCATCGTCCAAGAAGGCTGAATCGGCTCAGAAGTTCATCTCCTGGGCAACCAGCAAGGAATACACGACGCTTGTTGCTGCCAAGGAAGGCTGGGCCAACGTTCCTCCGGGCACGCGCACCTCGCTCTACAAGAACGCGGACTACCAGAAGGCCGCCGCCTTCGCAGCTCCGACGCTTGCTGCCATGGACGCTGCCGACATCACCAAGCCAACCGTCAAGCCGGTGCCTTATACCGGTGGCCAGTTCGTCGCGATCCCTGAATTCCAGGCTCTCGGCACCACGGTCGGTCAGTTGTTCTCGGCTGTTGTCGCCGGCCAGTCCACGGTCGATGACGCGCTTGCCGCCGCTCAGGCAACGGCAACCCGCGACATGACCCGCGCCGGTTACATCAAGTAAGCTTGGTCAAGACACTGCTGTCCGGCATCCGTGCCGGGCAGCAGATCACAGGATGACGATTGGATGCTGAACTGCATCTCGCTGTTCCAGCACGCTACCCTATAAAAACAAGATCATGCCTTCGCGTCCTCCTCTGGCCGCGTGCGGCGCGCTTACCTCCGGGGAGGGGCCTCAAAGATGGCAACGCAAAATACCAAGACGTTGGCACGCCTGATGATGGCGCCCTCCGTCATCGTTCTTTTGGTCTGGATGGCCGTACCGCTCGCAATGACGCTGTACTACTCGTTCCAGAACTACAACCTGCTGACGCCGCAGAACGTGAGCTTCGCAGGCTTCTTCAATTACCAGTATTTCTACACCGATCCGGCCTTCTTCCAGTCGATCTGGAACACGATGCTGCTGGTGCTCGGCGTGCTCGGCATTACCGTCATCGGCGGTGTCGCGATCGCGCTTCTGCTCGACCAGCCGATCTTCGGCCAGGGTATCGTGCGCATTCTGGTGATCTCGCCGTTCTTCGTGATGCCGCCGGTGGCGGCCTTGATCTGGAAGAACATGATCATGCATCCGGGCTACGGCGTGCTGGCGGATCTCGCGCGGTTCTTCGGGGTTCAGCCGATCGACTGGTTTGCCCAGTATCCGCTGTTTGCGGTGATCATCATCGTCGCTTGGCAATGGTTGCCGTTTGCGACGCTTATCCTTTTGACGGCGCTTCAGTCGCTCGACAGCGAGCAGCGCGAAGCAGCCGAAATGGATGGCGCCAACTTCTTCAACCGCTTCATCTACCTGACGCTGCCGCATCTTTCGCGCGCGATCACGGTCGTCATCCTGATCCAGACGATCTTCCTGCTCGGCATCTACGCTGAAATCCTGGTCACCACCAATGGCGGTCCGGGCTATGCGTCCACCAACCTCACCTTCCTCATCTACCGCACTGCACGTCTCGGCTATGACGTCGGCGGGGGTGCAGCGGGTGGTATCATCGCCGTCGTGCTTGCCAACATCGTCGCCTTCTTCCTGATGCGCGCCGTCGGCAAGAACCTGGACAAGTAGGAGGAACGATCATGGCTCGCAAAGTAACAACCGGAGCGAAGATCGGCTGGACAATCCTGGCCTGGGTCGTCGCACTCCTGATCTTCTTCCCCATCCTCTACGCGCTGATCACCAGCCTGAAGACGGAGCAGGAAGCGATCGCCGGCTTCAGCCTGATCCCATCGGGCACGCTTGAGAACTACATCACGGTGCAGACGCAGCGCGACTATTTCAAGCCGTTCATGAACTCGGTGATCCTGTCGGTCGGCTCCACCATCCTCGCGCTGATCATCGCGATCCCCGGGGCCTGGGCGATGGCGTTCGCGCCCGGCAAGCGTACCAAGGACATCCTGATGTGGATGCTGTCGACCAAGATGATGCCGGCCGTGGCGGTGCTGCTGCCAATCTTCATCCTGTTCCGCAACTTCGGCCTGCTCGACAGCCGCATCGGCCTCACCATCATGCTGACGCTGATCAACCTGCCGATCGTGGTGTGGATGCTCTACACATACTTCCGCGAAATTCCGGGCGAAATCCTGGAAGCGGCACGGATGGACGGCGCCAACCTGTGGAAGGAAATCGTCTACGTGCTGACGCCGATGGCGGTTCCCGGCATCGCCTCGACGCTGCTCCTCAACGTCATCCTTGCCTGGAACGAAGCGTTCTGGACGATCCAGCTGACCACGACAAACGCGGCTCCGCTGACGGCCTTCATCGCCTCCTTCTCCTCGCCGCAGGGTCTGTTCTGGGCAAAGCTTTCGGCGGCCTCGACCATGGCCATCGCGCCGATCCTCATCCTCGGCTGGTTCAGCCAGAAGCAACTCGTTCGCGGCCTCACGTTTGGCGCGGTTAAGTAAGGATCACTCTTATGGGCAGCATTACTCTTTCCAAAGTCTCGAAGACGTTCGGCGAAGCCAAGGTCATTCCGTCGATCGATCTCGAAATCAACGACGGCGAGTTCGTCGTGTTCGTCGGACCTTCGGGTTGCGGCAAGTCCACGCTTCTGCGTCTCATTGCGGGGCTTGAAGACGTGACCGGCGGCCAGATCAAGATCGACGGTCGCGACGTGACGGACGCCGCTCCGGCCGAACGCGGCCTTGCGATGGTGTTCCAGTCCTATGCGCTGTATCCGCATATGAGCGTGCGCAAGAACATCGCTTTCCCGCTCAAGATGGCGAAGATGGAACAGTCGGCGATCGACAAGAAGGTCGCCGATGCGGCGCACATCCTCAACCTCACCGATTATCTCGAGCGTCGCCCCGGTCAGCTGTCGGGCGGCCAGCGCCAGCGCGTGGCCATCGGCCGTGCGATCGTGCGCGAACCTTCGGCCTTCCTGTTCGACGAGCCGCTCTCCAACCTCGATGCGGCACTGCGCGGCACGATGCGTCTGGAGATCAGCGACCTGCACAACCAGCTGAAGACCACGATGGTCTACGTTACCCACGACCAGATCGAAGCCATGACCATGGCCGACAAGATCGTGGTGCTCAACCGCGGCAATATCGAGCAGGTCGGTTCGCCGCTGGAGCTCTACAAGTCGCCGCGTAATTTGTTTGTCGCGGGCTTTATCGGTTCGCCGAAGATGAACCTGCTGGAAGGTGACTACGCCAAGGCGAAAAACGGCAAGACCGTGGGCGTTCGTCCCGAACATATCGGGCTTTCCAAGGACAGCGGTCTGTGGAAAGGCCGGGTTTCGGTTGCCGAACATCTGGGCGCCGACACGTTCCTGCATCTCGACGTCGATGGTATCGGCCCGATCACGGCGCGTGCCGGCGGCGAGTTCGGCGCGAGCTACGGCGACACGGTCTACCTGACGCCGGATGAAACCAAACTGCATCGCTTCGACGACAAGGGTCTTGCGATCCGGGCCTGAATGATCCCAAAGGCCTGAACAGCAGGCCAATCGGAGTATGAGAAAATGACTGTGAAGCTTTCGTTGGCAACTCTCAAGGATGCCGCAGCGACCGCTGGCGTGCCCACCTACGATCCGAAGACGCTCTCCCCCGGCATCGTGCATTTCGGCGTCGGCAACTTCCACCGCGCCCACCAGGCGATCTACCTGGACGACCTGTTCAACATCGGCAAGGGCCACGACTGGGCCATCATCGGCGCCGGCGTGATGCCGTCCGATGCCGCCATGCGCGACAAGCTGAAGGCGCAGGATTTCCTCACCACCGTCGTGGAGCAGGACAACAACAAGACCGGTGCCCGCGTGACCGCGCCGATGATCGACATCATTGCGCCTGACGACAAGCAGGCGCTGATCGAGAAGCTGGCCGATCCGACCATCCGCATCGTCTCCATGACGATCACCGAGGGCGGCTATTTCATCGACGCGTCCGGCCATTTCAACCCGGCCCATCCGGCTATGGTGGAAGACGGCAGCAACCCTGATGCGCCGAAGACGGTGTTCGGGCTGATCCTTGCCGGCCTCAAGCTTCGCCGTTCGCGCGGCCTTGCGCCGTTCACGATCATGTCCTGCGACAACATTCCGGGCAACGGCCACGTGACGGAAAACACCGTCGTTGGTCTCGCCAAGCTGTCGGATCCGGATTTTGCGACCTGGATCCACGACAATGTCGCCTTCCCGAATTCGATGGTCGACCGCATCACGCCGGCCACCGGTCCGCGCGAAGTCGATATCCTCAAGAATGACTACAATATCGACGATAACTGGCCGGTATTCTGCGAAGAGTTCAAGCAGTGGGTGATGGAAGATCATTTCCCGCTCGGCCGTCCGGCGCTTGAAGAAGTCGGCGTTCAGTTCGTGCCCGACGTCGCGCCCTACGAGCTGATGAAGCTGCGCATCCTCAACGGCGGCCATGCGACGATCGCTTATCCCGGCGAGTTGCTGGACATCCATTTCGTGCACGAGGCAATGGAGCATCCGCTGATCCGGGCCTTCCTTGCAAAGCTCGAGAAGGAAGAGATCATCCCGATCGTGCCGCCGGTTCCAGATACGAGCCTCGACGACTATTTCGACCTGATCGAGCACCGCTTCCTCAACCCGAAGATCGGCGACACCATTCCGCGGCTGGCGCAGGACGGTTCCAACCGCCAGCCGAAGTTCATCCTGCCATCGACCCGCGACCGGCTGGACCAGGGCCTCGATATCGTCGGCCTGTCGCTTGTGTCGGCGCTGTGGTGCCGTTATTTTGCGGGCACGTCGGACAGCGGTCGCCAGATCGTGTTCAATGATACGAGTGCCGAAAAACTGCAGGCCGCAGCGATCAAGGCCAAGGACGATCCTAACGCGTTCCTGGTGTTCGACGAGATCTTCGGCGAGGTCTCTTCCTCGGATCTGTTCCGCAAGCGGTTTGCGCATGCGCTGAAGACGCTATGGACAGAGGGCACGGCCAAGACGCTGCAGCTCTATCTCGACGACCAGCTCGTCAAGGATTGAGGTGAACACCGTGACGGGAATTAGCGCAATCAAACCACGCCATCTCGTGATCTTCGATTGCGACGGCGTCCTTGTCGACAGCGAGCCGTTGTCGGTGCGGGTTCTGGTGGCTGCGCTCAACCGCCACGGTATCGAAATGGCCGAGGAGGAAGCCTATGAGCGCTTCCTCGGCCGCAGCCTGGCGACCATGCGCCAGGTCATGGACGAGGAATACGGTTTCCACACCGGGCCGGAATTTCTCGAGGGTATGCGCACCGATCTCTACAGCCTGTTCAAGGCCGAGCTGAAGCCGATCCCCGGCATCGCCGAAACGCTCGAGGCGCTCGGGCTTCAAGCCTGCGTCGCATCCTCCAGCAATCCCGACCGCATCCGGCTGTCGCTGACGATCACCGGCCTGATCGACAAGCTCGATCCCCATATCTTTAGCGCCACAATGGTGAAGAACGGCAAGCCCGCGCCGGACCTCTTTCTGATGGCAGCAAGCGAAATGGGGTTCGCGCCGGAAGATTGCATCGTCATTGAAGACAGCCCCGCGGGCATCGAGGCGGCCCAGCGGGCGGGCATGGCGTCATTCGCCTTTACCGGCGGATCGCACACCCACACTTCCGGATACCGTGACCGGATCGAGGCGCTATCGCCCGACGTCGTGTTTGACGCGATGCCGGATTTGCTCCACCTTGTCCAAAAATATATCGAGGATCGCAACGGTTCGGTTTCCGCGAACACCTGAAGCTCGGCTTTCAGGCTGGCGGGACGCGACGGGGACAGTCTGCGCGACTTACAGGGACAGGAAACAAATCGGGATGCGTGATTTTCTCGTTGCGGTCGATATCGGCACGGCAAGCGCCCGTGCCGGCGTGTTCGGCCGCGACGGAACGCTGATTGCGAAATCCAAACATCCGATCCTGATGTTCCGCCCACGGGATAAGCACGCCGAACATTCCTCCGAAGACATCTGGTCCGCAACCTGCATCTCCGTGAAAGCGGCGTTGGCCGAGGCTGGGATTTCTGCATCCCAGGTGGGGGCCATCGGCTTTGACGCGACTTGCTCGCTTGTGGCGAGGGACCGCGACGGCGCACCGCTGAGCGTATCTGTCAGCGGCAACGCGCATCAGGATACGATTGTCTGGCACGACCACCGGGCGATCAGTCAGGCGGAGACGCTGTCAAGAAGCGGCCATGCGGTGCTCGATTTCGCCGGGGGATCGATCTCGCCGGAAATGGAAATGCCCAAGCTGATGTGGCTGAAGCAGAACCTTCCAGACAGCTGGAGCCGGGCCGGTTATTTCTTCGATCTTGCCGATTTCCTGACCTGGAAAGCCACAGGTTCCGCGTCGCGTTCGCGCTGCACGCTGACGGCCAAATGGAATTACCTGGCGCATGAGACGCCGGGCTGGAGCGCGGATTATCTGGCGCTTGCCGGGCTCGACGACCTTATTGAGAAGGGCGGTCTGCCGGACGATACGATCGGTGTCGGCGGCTCGATCGGACCGCTCAGCGAAAAGGCGGCGGCCGAACTTGGCCTCGATACCAGCGTTCAGGTCGCGCCGGGAATGATCGACGCTTACGCGGGTGCCTATGGCGTGCTTGGCGGTGTTGGGGCGAAAAGCTTTCCAGGCTCGTCGCTGGAGACGAGCGTTGCGCTGATCGGAGGTACATCGAGCTGCATCGTCGCCTTCACCAGGGAGCCGAAACCCGGTCGCAGCCTTTGGGGCCCGTATTACGAGGCGGTACTGCCCGACCATTGGCTGGTCGAGGGCGGACAGTCGGCGGCGGGCGCTCTGCTCGATCATATCGTCATGATGCACGCAGCCGGCGGCGAGCCGACCACCGATCTGCATGAGAGAATCATCGCCCGAGTCGGCGAGATGCGTGCGGCGGCGGGCGGCGAGGAGATCGCGCCGGATCTGCACATTCTGCCGGATTTTCACGGCAACCGGTCGCCGCTTGCGGACCCGCATGCGACCGGCGTCATCAGCGGATTGACGCTCGATACGTCCTTCGACGGGCTTTGCCGCCGCTATTGGCGGACCTGCGTGTCGATCGCGCTCGGCATCCGTCATATTCTCGATGCGATGGCTGACTTTGGTTACCGGTTCGAGACGCTGCACGTGACCGGCGGGCATGTGAACAACCCGCTGCTGGTGGAACTCTATGCGGATGTCACGGGCTGCAAGGTGGTCATCCCGCACAACCGCGATGCGGTTCTGCTCGGAACGGCCATGGCTGCCGCGGTTGCGGGCGGTCTGCATGGCTCGTTGCTTGATGCCGGACATGCGATGAACAGCGGTGGCAGCGAGCGGCTACCCAGCACGGGACGAGACCTTTATGAGCGCGACTACCGGCGGTTCCTCGCGATGATCCGTCACCGCGAAGAGCTGCGGTCGCTGGACTAAGCTGCAACTCATCCCGAAAGCTGATCCGCCTCGACGATGCGCTCTCCCTTTTCACCGCCGATTGCCGCATCCAGCAGAACTTTTGCCACCACATGGGCCGGGCTGATGCGCAGCCGTCGCGGCAGGATGGGATGGGCGATCTTCAGCGCGATGCTGGCAAGCCGTTCGCCGAGCCGGAATTCGCTGCGGTCGCCACCCAAAAGGCCGGGCCTGACGATGGTGAGCGTGGAAAAGCCGATGGCGCGGATGGCATCTTCAAGCTCGCCCTTGGTGCGCAGGTAAAGCAGGCTGGACTTCGAATTGGCGCCGGTGGACGAGACGAGCGAGAAACGGGTTGCACCTCGTTCATGCGCGCGCCGGGCCGCACCGAGAGGCGTGGCGTAATCCACCAGACGGAAGGCCTCGTCCGATCCCGCCTTTGCCCGGGTGGTGCCGAGCGCCGAAATGACCGCATCGACGGCCCACCAGTCCGCCTCGGGAAGGCCGCGGCTGAGATCGGTGATGGGATTTTCGAGCTTCGGATGGGCGGGCAAGGCGGTCGGAGGCAGCGGCCGGCGGGTGGGCGCGATGACGCGGGTGACCCGGTCGTCCTTGAGCGCCAGTTCGAGGACGTGGCCGCCGACCAGTCCGGTCGCGCCAAGGAGCAGCAGGCTTGTCATGCGGATCTCCGTCACTACCACGTCGGTGCGGGTGTATGCCGTGAGTATACGTTCCTCGCAGCCGGATTCCTATATCCACCGGCGCTTGTTCCCGGGCGATGGTTGACCTACATGCTGCGAGCCTAACCTGGAGACGCCGATGATCCTCGACGCCGCACGCCTATCGCTGATCAACCTGTTTGCGCCCGAGACGAGATCGGCCTTCTGGAAGACGCTGGGGCTGACATTCCTGATCCTGATCGGGTTGTGGTTCGGCTTGCGCGAGCTCTTCGCTCTCTACCTCTGGCCGTGGTTTGCCGCCTTTTTTCCGGATGTGCCTGATTGGACGGGATGGCTGACGCTGTTTGCGGCGATCGCGGCCGGCATCGGACTGGCGCTGGTGCTGGCTCTGCTGATCGCGCCGATCACTGCGCTGATTGCCGGCCTGTTTCTCGACGACGTGGCGGCGGTGATCGAAAAGCGCGACTATCCCGATGACGTGCCGGGCCGGGAAATGCCGCTCGGTCAGGCGATCCTGGGGTCGATCCAGTTTCTCGGCATCGTGATCATCGGCAATATTATCGCGCTGCTTTTGCTGTTCATTCCCGGCGTCAACCTGATTGCGTTCTTCCTGGTGAACGGGTATCTGCTGGGACGGGAATTCTTCGAGTTCGCCGCGATGCGGTTCCGCCCTCCCGCCGAGGCGCGGGCGTTCCGCTCGAAGCATTCCTCAACCGTGTTCATGGCGGGCCTGCTGATCGCCGGCTTCCTGGCGATCCCCTTCGTCAACCTGCTGACGCCGCTGTTTGCGGCCGGGCTGATGGTGCATCTGCACAAGAAGGTATCGAAGCGCGACCCGTCCTTCCGGCTTCAGACGCCGATCACCTGAGGCGGTAGCTCGACCAGCGGTGCTGGGATGGGACAGGTCTTTTCGGGCGACCGACAGAGGTCGGCGATGACGCAGTGCTCGCATTCGGGCTTGCGGGCCTTGCAGGTATAGCGGCCGTGCAGGATCAGCCAGTGATGGGCGTGGAACAGATACTGGTCGGGAATGACCTTCAGGAACTGCTCCTCGACCTCATCCGGCGTTTTACCGGGCGCCATCAGGCAGCGGTTGCCGATGCGAAACACATGCGTGTCGACGGCAAGCGTCGGGATGCCGAAGGCCATGGACATCACCACATTGGCCGTCTTGCGGCCGACGCCCGGCAGGCGCACCAGGTCCTCGCGCGTGCTTGGCACCTCGGATCCGAACTCGTCGATCAGCATGCGACAGAGCGCGATGACGTTCTTGGCCTTGTTGCGGTAGAGGCCGATCGTCCTGATATGGGCGATCACGCCGTCCTCGCCGAGCGCCAGCATCTTTTCCGGCGTGTCGGCAATCTTGAACAGTTCGCGGGTCGCCCTGTTGACGCCGATATCGGTTGCCTGCGCCGACAGCGCCACGGCAACGACGAGCGTAAACGGGTTCACGTGCTCGAGCTCGCCCTTCGGCTCCGGCCGCTGCACCGAGAAGCGGCGGAAGATCTCCACCATTTCGTCAGGCGTATAGGCGGGCTTGAAGCGCTTCGGCTTCCGGCCTTTGGTGGTGCTGCTTTTTGTCGCCGGGGTTTTCGTGGATTTGATTTTCGCAAGGGCCATGACACTGTATAGTCTCGCCCCATGACGGAAATCAACGCGCAGCCGATCGATGAGAAACCGGTCTTTGCAGCCGAACTGACGCCCTATCGGTCGCTTGGCCGACGCGGGTTTTTCGTCGTGCTGTCGATATCGGGTGCCGTCTGCCTGTTCTACGGCCTTTTCTTCCTGGCGACCGGCGCCTGGCCGATCGGGCTGTTCCTCGGTTTTGATTTCCTGCTTCTCTATGGCGCGCTGAAACTCAGCTACCGTTCCGGCCGGCAGCGCGAGGAAGTCACGGTGTCGAGGACCAATCTGTCGATCCGGAAATTTTCACCAACGGGGCGGATGGTGGAGCATCGCTACAACCCGTTTTGGGCGCGATTCAACGTCAGCAGGCACGAGGAATTTGGGATTACGGCGATGCAGGTCTCGGGTGAGGGACGGCAGACCGAAATCGGTTCCTTTCTGAACCCGGACGATCGTGAGAGCTTTGCGAGGGCATTTCGGGGCGCGCTGGCGACCGTCACAAGACGATTGTGACCCCGACAAGAAACGGGTGGCTCTGATGGGATCGAGCGTGCATCTATAGGGCACAGGGAGATTGCCATGAACGCTCTTGCTTCGCTTTCCAGGCCCGACATGTCCGCACCCGGCATCGACGTGACGCCTGATGGCTCCGACTATGAAACCGTGCGGCGTGTCATCGAGATGCTGACGCTCGATTATCGCGCGCAGCCTTCGCTCGAAACGATCGCGGCCGAACTTGGCCAGTCGCCGACGCAGCTGCAAAAGGTGTTCACCCGTTGGGCGGGCCTATCGCCCAAGGCGTTCCTGCAGGCGGTGACGCTCGATCATGCCAAGCGGCTGCTTGGCCAGGAAGGTCTGCCGCTTCTGGAGACGTCCTATGAACTCGGTCTCTCGGGACCCGGCCGCCTGCACGATCTGTTCGTGACCCATGAGGCGATGTCGCCGGGCGAATGGAAGGGAAGGGGCGCGGGTCTGACGATCCGCTACGGGTTCCATCCGTCGCCATTCGGCATGGCGCTGGTCATGGCGACGGAGCGTGGGCTTTCGGGACTAGCGTTCTCCGATCTCGGCGGCGAAAAACCGGCCTTCGAGGACATGGTGAGGCGCTGGCCGAATGCCGCCTATGTCGAGGACAAAGAAGCGACGGCGCCTTATATCGGCCGCATCTTCAACCGGGGCCAATGGTCTGCGGACCGGCCGCTCAACGTCGTTCTGATCGGGACCGATTTTCAGCTCAAGGTGTGGCAAAGCCTGTTGAAGATCCCGTTCGGCAAGGCGGTCACCTATTCCGCCGTCGCCTCCGATATCGGCCAGCCGACGGCAAGCCGGGCAGTGGGTGCCGCAATCGGCGCCAACCCGATCTCCTTCGTCGTGCCCTGCCACCGGGCTGTGGCGAAGAACGGGGCTTTGACCGGGTATCACTGGGGTCTGACCCGCAAGCGGGCGATCCTGGGCTGGGAGACAGGCAACGCCTGAGCCGCACAGTCCGCCCGACAACCTGCCGTCCTTCAGGTGCGTGTCAGCAAACAGGCCGAAATGATTGCCATCCTGCACTTCAACGGACGGCAGCATGGAACAGTCACGCGTCAGAAGCTGGTTTCGCATGGGAGCCTCGGCGATTTTCGCTGCCGCTCTGGGTTTGGGGGCCTATCTCGGGTATCTGCAGCTCAGCGGCAATTTCCATACGGTGATCGACGGCGAGCTCTACCGGTCTGCCCAGCCGGGTGCCGCCGATATCGAGACCTATGCAAAGACCTACGGCATCCGCACCATCGTCAACTTGCGCGGCGAGGACGACAAGGCCGGATGGTATGCCGAGGAGGTCTCCGCCGCAAAAAGGCTTGGCCTGACGCATCTCGATTTCCGGATGTCGGCTTCCAGGCAGTTGAGCGAAGCGGAGGCGGACCGGCTTGTCACGATGATGCGGGACGCACCGAAGCCGATCCTGATCCATTGCCGCTCGGGTTCCGACCGCACCGGCCTTGCCGCCGGACTTTACAGCAGCGAGATTGCCGGCATGTCCGAAGAGATCGCCGAGCGCCAGCTTTCCCTGTACTTCGGCCATATCGGCATTCCGGTCATCTCGTCGGCCTATGCCATGGACAGGACATGGGAGCGGCTCGAGCACCATTCCTGGCGCGACAGGATTGCATTGCTGACAACGGATATCGATCTCTGACGTCGTTGCGGCCGAGGCTGGGAAACTCTGCCGGCAGTTGGCGGGTCGTGCCCAATGCGCTGGGATCTCGGCCAGTTCCAAGGAGCCAACATGCCAACATGCAACGTCGTTCTGACAGAGCACCACCAGCAGGTGATCGCGCGGCTTCTGGAAACGGGACGCTATCAGAACGCCAGCGAAATCGTGGGCGATGCACTGCGGCTTATCTGCCCAGGCCGACATCACCAAGATCATTGCCTATACGGATGAGAACTTCGGACGCGGCGCAAGGCGCCGTGACGAACAGCTTCTCGTGACTGCCTTTCGCGATTTGTCGCAAGACCCGACCCGGCCGGACTCAATCGATAGGGCGGAGCTTGGGGCAGGCATACGCAGCTTCCATCTCAGGCATAGCCGGACGAGGGCTAAGCACGCAAGCGGACTGGTCGTGCAGCTTCGCCCCTTCATTCTCTATCGGTATCTTAAGCCGTCGCTTATCGGGATCGGTCGCGTGCTTCATGACGCTGTCGATCCCGACAGGCATCTCCCGCCCGCATTCGGCGATGAGGCAGGCCCGTCCTAATCCGCTTCCGCCAGCCGCAGCAGTTCCACTGCGGCGGTTTCGTCGGTGATGAGGGTGTTGCAGCCGATGCGGCGGATGGTGGCGCGGATGGCGATGGCGCGGTGTGTGCCGCCGGAGGAGAGGACGATGTGTTTTGCCTTGGCGAGCGTATCGAGGTCGACGGACATGACCCGCTCGTTGAGCTTCTGATCGACGGACCGGCCTTCCTCGTCGAGGAAATTGAACATCGTGTCGCAGACGCAGCCGGCGGCGATCAGCCGCTCGAGTTCGGTGGCTGAAATGAAGCCTTCCGACAGCGAGGTCGAATGCGGGCCGATATCACCGCAGCTGACGACGGCGAGATCGAGATTCTCGGCGAGGTCATAGACGGCATCGAGGCCGCATTTGTCGATCAGCGCCCGCTTGGTGGCGACGCTGTCGACCAGAAGCGGGGCGAGGAACATGAAGCATTCGGCGCCCAGCTGGCCGGCAAAGCGCCAGGTGAAGTCGATCGGGTTGGTCTGGTGGACAGCGACGATGCCGCCGAGCAGCGAGACGACCTTGCAGCGTTCGCGACGGGGCGGGCGGAAGCTCGAAAGCGCTGCCGTCATCGTGCGGCCCCAGCCGACGCCGATCGTCATGTCGTTCTGGATTGCTTCCGACAGGAACTGGCCGAGCGCCAGACCGACGGCGCCGGCCAGTGCATCGGCGCTGTTGTCGCGCGGGGCGGGCACCACGACCGCCTCATCCAGTCCGTAGGCGCGTTCCAGCTTGGTCGCCAGCTCGACGCAGGTGTCGATGCCTTCCGAGATCCAGATCTGCACTTCGGAGCGTTTCATTGCCTCGTCGAGAAGGCGGATGACGGTCGAGCGACTGATGCCGAGCCGCTCGGCTACCTCCTTCTGCGTCAGGCCCTGGTTGTAGTAGAGCCAGGCAGCGCGAAGCCGCAGGGAGGACGCTTCCGAATATGCGGTGTGGGTATCGCGTCTCAGCTTGGCCAAATTCTGATGTCCTTTTTCATTCAGGACCATAGGGCTGACGTGAAACATATGTCAATTGTGAAGGACAAATGTCTTGACTTCTTTACCCTGAAGGGTTGTTATCCGGTCAACAGCGATCCAGAAACCATACGACGCCCCGAGCGTTTGTATTCGCTTAACAAGGATTTATTCGGATGACGTCGAAACTAGAGCAGCTTCGTTCCATGACAACGGTCGTCGCCGACACGGGCGACATCGAGGCGGTGACCCGCCTCAAGCCGGTCGATTGCACCACCAACCCGTCGATCGTTCTAAAGGCGATCGGTTCGCCGGCATTTGCCGACACGTTCCAGGAAACGGTTGCCTGGGGCCGCAAACAGGGCGGCAGCGACGACGCGATCACGGTTGCCGTGGCTGACAAGCTCGCCATCGACGTAGGCGCGGCGCTTGCTGGAATTGTCCCCGGCCGCGTTTCGACCGAAGTCGACGCCGACCTTTCCTTCGATACCGAAGGTTCGATTACCAAGGCGCACAAGATCATTGCAGCCTACAAGGATCGCGGCATCGAGCGCGAACGCATCCTGATCAAGCTTGCCTCCACCTGGGAAGGCATCAAGGCTGCCGAAGTCCTGCAGGCCGAAGGCATCGACTGCAATCTGACGCTTCTGTTCAGCCATGCCCAGGCCGTTGCCTGCGCGGACGCCAAGGCGTTCCTGATCTCACCTTTCGTTGGGCGCATTCTCGATTGGTACAAGAAGTCGACCGGTGAAGACTACACGTCCGAGACCGATCCGGGCGTCGTCTCGGTGCGTTCGATCTACAATTACTACAAGGCGAACGGCATCTCGACGATCGTCATGGGCGCCTCGTTCCGCAATGTCGGCGAGATCGAAGCTCTTGCCGGTTGCGACCGCCTGACGATTTCGCCGAACCTGCTCGACGAGCTCGACAAGGCGGAAGGCACGCTGGAGCGCAAGCTTTCGCCTGAAAAGTTCGAGCCGGCCGCGCCGATCAAGATGGACGAAAAGACCTTCCGCTGGATGCTCAACGAAGACCAGATGGCGACCGAAAAGCTTTCGGACGGTATCCGGGCGTTCAACAAGGATCTCGGCGCGCTCCGCGAGCTCGTGAAGAAGGAACTGGTCCGCGCCGCGGCCTGATTTCCTCAACGTTTTCCAATGAGAAGGCCCGCCTCGTGCGGGTCTTTTTCGTTTTCCTAATGTGCACGGCCGAGGCACAGGGTTAACCGAACGTTTAGCCGGAACTCCTAGATCTTTCAGCCTACAAATCACTTTGAAGCTGGAGCGCATCGATGGCTGGGATTTCTTTTGGCCGTATCTTGTCCAACGCCGCCGTGATCAAGGCCCTCAACCGGTCGCAGGCGATCATCGAATTCGACCTGAAGGGCATTATACTCGATGCCAACGAAAACTTCTGCAATGCGCTCGGCTACCGCCTGGACGAGATCGTCGGCAGGCATCACAGCATGTTCGTCGATCCGGCCGATGCAGCTTCCTCGGATTACGCGGCGTTCTGGGCACGGCTTTCCACAGGCGCGTTCGATCAGGGCAAATACAAACGCGTGGGCAAAGGCAACCGCGAGATCTGGATCGAAGCCACCTACAATCCGATTCTGAAAGGCGGCAAGCCTTACAAGGTCGTGAAGTTTGCGACCGACATCACGGAAGCGCGCAAGCGGGCGCTCGAGGACCGGGGCAAGCTTGAGGCACTGTCGCGGGCGCAGGCGATCATCGAATTTTCGCCGACAGGCGAGATTCTCAACGCCAACGACAATTTCTGTGCCGCCGTCGGCTACCGTCTCGATGAGATCGTCGGCAAGCACCATTCTATCTTCTGCGAACCCGACTATGCGCGCTCGTCGGACTATCAGGAGTTCTGGAGGAAGCTCGGACGCGGCACCTTTTCGGCCGATCAGTTCACCCGCATCACCAAGACCGGCGAGAAGATCTATATCCAGGCATCCTACAACCCGATCATCGACGACAGCGGCCGGGTGTTCAAGGTCGTCAAGTTCGCAACGGATGTGAGCGAACGGGTAAGGGTGGTCAACGATCTCGGCACCGGACTTGCACGTCTCGCCGATTGCAATATCCAGCAGACGCTGGATACGCCCTTCATCGTGGAATTCGAGCCGCTGCGCCGGGACTTCAACGCCTCGATCGGGGCGTTCCAACAGACGCTGATGGGGGTCCTGCAGCAGACTTCCAGCCTCAACGACAGCAGCCAAGACATGCAGGTGGCGGCCGACCAGCTGTCCGCCCGCACCAAGGAGCAGGCAGCGTCGCTTCGAGAAACCACGGCGGCGCTGGAGCAGGTGACGGAGACGGTAAGGTCCTCCAACACCAATGCGGAGGAAACCCGCAAGCTGGTCAAGGGCGCGCTGCAATCTGCGACCACGTCCTCCTGCGTGGTGCAGGAAACCATCACGGCGATGAAGCGGATCGAAGGCGCATCGTCCGAGATTACCAAGATCATCAGCGTGATCGACGAGATCGCGTTCCAGACCAATCTTCTGGCGCTCAATGCTGGCGTCGAGGCGGCCCGTGCGGGCGAGGCGGGCAAGGGCTTTGCGGTTGTGGCACAGGAGGTGCGTGAACTGGCGCAGCGTTCCGCCAAAGCCGCCAAGGAGATCAAGGGACTGATCGAGAATTCCGGCCGGCAGGTCACGGAGGGCGTGCGCCTTGTCGACGCGACGGGCGCCGCGCTGCACGAAATCGAACGTTTTGTCGCCTCGATCGACCAGAATGTCCAGTCGCTGGCCACTGCGGCGCAGGAACAGTCGGGTGGCCTGTCCGACATCAACCAGACGGTTTCGCAGCTCGACCGGATGACGCAGCAGAACGCGGCGATGGTGGAGCACACGACCGGCATCAGCCGCCAGCTTGCAAGCGGCGCGGCTCTGTTGTCGGAACTGGTCGGACATTTCAAGCTCAACAGGCGCGGCGAAATGCGCGAAACGGGTTCACCGCGTGCCGGCGGCGGCCGCAGGGCCGCCTGACGCAACAGCGAGCGGACCGGTGGAGAGGCCCGCGTCATGCGGGCCTTTTGTCGTCTGAAGGTCAGGCATGATGGGCGATGGGCCGGCCGTCGCGTGGATGCGCCTCGTGAGCCTCATTCCGGGACAGGCGTTGGGCGAAGGAAAAGCCCAGGCTTAAAGCTTCTTCAATCAGAGTAGCGCAGACTGCGGCTTGAGTATTCCATGTCTTGTTGTGCGTGATGGGGTGAAGATGCCGGAGTTCGGCGCGTGAAGATCCGGCTATCGAAGAAGCTGCTCGCGGTCGTCGGCGGTGTTTCCGTGCTCTGCGCCGGCAGCGGCGCGGCGGCCGTGTTCGTGGGCAAGGAAAAGCTTTTCGGCCCGTCCTACGCGGATCTCAACGGCCTGACCTGTTCTGTGTTGCAGACGTTCACGACCAAGCGCGACGGACGCACCTGGGTGCGCCGCTATGTGAATGCCGACGAGGTCGCCTCGGCGGATGGCGTTGGTGACGGCATGGCACGCATCCGCACCGCGTTGCGCGTGGCAAAATCCATCCAGGAAAAGGAAAAGGCCGACATCGTCCAGGTGGCGATGGTCGACAAGGCGGGTCCGAAGGACCGCGCCGAAATGCGCGGTCGCATGATCGGCGCGCAGGTCGTCTACATTCCAGATGTTTCCAAGGCACCTGACGGCGCGGCGCGGGAACCCTATTCCGCGTTCTATGTCGAGGGTGCTGCGACATCCAAGGGCGAGTATTACGGCCAGCGCATCGATATGCCGCTCGCCGATATCGAGCATCTCGAAGCAAGTCTCACCGACAAGACCGACTGTATCGACCCGGTGGCGATCGCCGCGGCCGAGGCTGCAGCTGCGGGAGGACACGGCGCGGCCACGGGGCATGACAAGAAGCCTGCCAAGGGGCATGAACCAGCGGGACATGGCGAAGCCTCCGGTGGGCATGACGCACCTGCAGCTGAAGGAGAGGCGCCGGCAGCGGAGCACGGCAGCGCGCCCGCCGAAGGACATGGTGAGGCCGCGGCCGCGGGCCATGGCGAGGAACCTGCCGCGAAGGAAAGCGGCGGTCTCCTGAGTTCGGTCACCGGCATGCTCTTCGGTTCGAAAGAGGAAGCAGCGCCTGCTGCGGCCGCGCATGCGCCGGACGGCGAGGGGCACGCTGCACCGCAAGGCGGCGAGCATCCAATCGACGCGAAGCAGGATGGTCATGCACCAGCTCCAGCCGCAGCGGCGGATGACACAGCCGACGGTTCGAAAGAGCACGCCGCAAAGGGCGAGCCTGTCTCTGCGCCGGCAGAAACACCTGCACCGACCGAAGAGAAGAGTTTTGTCTCTTCCATGAAGGAGATGCTCTTCGGTTCCAGTGACAAGGCTCCGGACGCGGCGCCGGATGCCACACATGACGAAGCCTCGGCAGAGCCGGCTTCGCCAAAGACCGAGCCCGCGCCAGAGCCCCGCACCTCTGCCGAGGGCGGCAAGCGCTGGTCGAAGCAGGATGGCAACGACGAGATCCGTTCCGGCGGGCCTTCGGTTGCCGACGCCGTGCATGACGACAAGGCCGCTGAACCAGCCGCTACGGTCGAGTCGGATCAGCCGGGCGCGGCAGCAGGCGGGTCCAATGCCGCGGATGCGGCCGGTGCCGCGTGGCTTGAGAAGCTGCGGGCGCAACAGGCTGGTTCGGCCAGCAAGCCCTAAAAAAAAGCAACCTGCCGGTTGCTCCATCGTCCAGAGAGGCCCGTGCCATCGAGCCCCGTTGGCGCGGCGGGGCGGGGACAGCATGTTGGCTGTTGCTGCGTATGGTCGGAACTTGCGAGAAGATCCACTAATCCTCTGCCCGTTTCAGGGAGAGGAGTCAGGCTGCTGACAATGGTTTTATCAAACAACTCTTGATGTCACTTTGGAACCGATGCGGTTCGCAACCTCCCCTCATCCTCGCCCTTTTGGCGGGGATCCCGTCAGCTCAAGTCCTTGAGCTGAGAGAGTCTTTGACCCGACGGACGTCGTGTCGCTGGCTCCCCGCCACAAGGGCGGGGATGAGGGAGAGTGTGGTGTCCCTCTCGCCAAACAAGCTTATTCAGCGTTTGTCGGCAGTCTGACCCTCTCCCTGTTTCAGGGGAGAGGAGCAGGTCTGTCTGATCAATCCGCCTTGGCGCGGCGGGCCGGGAAGAGGATGACGTCGCGGATGGACGGGGCGTTGGTGAGCAGCATGATCAGGCGGTCGACGCCGATGCCGAGGCCGCCGGCGGGGGGCATGCCCTGGTCGATGGCGTCGAGGAATTCGTCGTCGAGCTGCTTGTCCTTCTCGCCGCGGGCATGGGCCTGCTCGAGCTGCTCGACCATGCGCTTGCGCTGCTCTTCAGGGTCGTTCAGTTCCGAGAAGGCATTGCCCAGTTCCCAGGCGTTGCAATAGGTCTCGAAACGTTCAACGAGGCGCGGTTCGCCCGGGACTTCCTTGGCAAAGGGCGAGATGTCCTTCGGGAAATGGGTGACGTGGCTCGGCTGGATCAGCGTGGCCTCGACCTTTTCCTCGAAGATGAAGGCGAGGCATTCGCCCCAGGTCCAGTCCTTCTCGACTTCGAAGCCGGCGGCCTTGGCTGCAGTGCGGGCTTCCTCGTCGGTCTTCATGGCGAGGAAGTCGATGCCGGTGACTTCCTTGACGGCGTCTGGCATCGGCACGCGCTTGAACGGGCCCTTGAACGACAGTTGCTTGTCGCCATAGGCGAACTCGGTCGAGCCGTGGATCTTCATGGCAAGGTCGGCGAACAGGCGTTCGACGAGGTCCATGATGTCCTCGTAGTCGGCATAGGCCCAGTAGCATTCCATCATGGTGAATTCAGGATTGTGCCGGGTGGAGACGCCTTCGTTGCGGAAGTTGCGGTTGATCTCGAACACCTTGTCGGTGAGGCCCGACACCAGCGTGCGCTTCAAGAACAGTTCCGGCGCGATGCGCAGGTACATGTCGAGCTTCAGCGTGTTGTGGTGGGTCTTGAAGGGTTCGGCCGTGGCACCGCCATAGACGGAATGCAGCATCGGCGTTTCGACTTCCATGAAGCCGTCGTCTTCCATGAAGCGGCGAATGCCCGACACGATCTTCGAGCGCTGCTGGAAGCGAAGCTTGCTTTCCTCGTTGCTGAGGATGTCGAGGTGGCGCTTGCGGTAGCGGATTTCGACATCGGCAATGCCGTTCCACTTTTCCGGCATCGGCAAAAGCGACTTCGTCAGCATGGTGATTTCGCGGGCGCTGATCGACAGTTCGCCGCGCTTGGTGCGGCGCACGATGCCTGTGACGCCGATGATGTCGCCGAGATCGATCAACGCCAGCATCGCCCGGGCTTCCTCGGGCGTCACGTCCTTGTGGGAGAAGATCTGGATCTTGCCGCCGGCGTCATGGATATCCATGAACATTCCGGAATTGCGCGAGGAAAAGACGCGGCCGGCAACCGTGACGACATCGGTGGTTTCGACGTCGGCCTCGAGATCCTTGTACTTTTCCGCCAGTTCCGCATTGGTCATGGTGCGGTGGAAATGCGCCGGATAGACGTCGCCGACGGTTTCGCGCAGCTTTGCCAGTTTCTGGGCGCGCACTTCTGTGGCGTCGGAGGAGAGGGCGGTTTCGGTCTTGGTGTTCTCGGTCATGGTTTTATTCCTGTAACGGCGCTGCCGCGGCGAGCTTCGCTTCCGTATCCCTCATTCCTGTGCTTGTCACAGGAATCCAGTGCGGCCAAGTATTTGGGCGCGGAATACTCTTTTCATTCTTTCACGGCGCAGACGCGCCGTGGCTGGATTTCTGTGACAAGCACAGGAATGAGCGAGGCGAAGGTGAGACCTCGCCTCCGCAGTTGTTACTTCTGCGCACCCACCATGGATGACACCACGGCGGCGGCGATCTTCAGGCGTTGGCGCACGACCGAGCGGCCGAGGATTGCCATGCTATCGAACAGCGGCAGCGATCGCTGCGAGCCGGACATGGCGATGAACAGCGGCGGGGTGACGACGCGCAGCTTCTTTTCGAGCTTGTCGGCAACAGAGCGCAGTTCGGCATCGATCGCCTCGACGTTCCACTCGATCATCTTCTCGATGTCGGCCTGGACCATGGTGATGATGGCAAGCGTGTCTTCCGGCGAGGTCTTGAGACCCGCAAACGAGGCCGGTGTCAGGTTGACGTCGGCGGCGAGCAGGAAGCCTGCGAGGTTCGGTAGGTCGCCGAGCTTGGAAACGCGGCTCTGCGAGTGCTTCAGACCCTCGATCAGGCGCTGATTTTCCATCGCCCATTCGAGCGTGCGCGACACGAACTCTTCCGGCGACAGCTTTTCGCGCAGCCAGCGGCCGTTGACCCAGTCCAGCTTCTGCAGGTCGAAGATGGCGCCGGCCTTGGACAGGGCTTCCGGATCGAAGCTGCTGATCATCTCATCCATGGTTAGAAGCTCTTCGCCTTCTGCGATCTGCACGAAGAACAGGCCGAGGAAGTTCATCAGGGCTTCCGGCAGGTAGCCGAGCGCCGAGTAATAGCTGATCGAGGTCGGGTTCTTGCGCTTGGACAGTTTCGACTTGTCGGCATTTCTCATGAGGGAGAGATGCATGAAGACAGGCGCTTCCCAGCCGAAATAGCGATAGAGAAGAATGTGCTTGGGAACCGATGCCAGCCACTCTTCGCCGCGCGCCACATGGGTGATCTTCATCAGATGGTCGTCGATGACGTTGGCCATATGATAGGTCGGCATGCCGTCGCCCTTGATCAGGACCTGCATGTCGACCGAATCCCACGGGATCGAGACATCGCCATAGACGCCGTCTGTGAAATCGCACGAACCTTCGGTCGGGATCTTCATACGCACGACGGACTGTTCGCCGGCCGCCATCTTTTCGGTGACTTCCTCGGCCGAGTATTTCAGGCAGAGACCGTCATACTTCGGCGGCTTGCCGGCGGCGCGCTGGCCTTCGCGCATCTGCTCCAGACGCTCCGGCGTGCAGAAGCAGCGGAAGGCGTGGCCCTTGTCTAGCAGGTCCTGGGCGTGCGGCCAGTACATGTCCTTGCGGTCCGACTGACGGTAGGGGCCGTAGGGACCGCCGATATCTGGACCTTCCGCCCAGGTAAGCCCGGTCCATTTCAGCGCGTCCAGCACCTTCTGCTCGTATTCGAGCGTCGAGCGGGTCGCGTCGGTATCTTCGATGCGCAGGATGAATTCGCCGCCGTGCTTTTTCGCGAACAGGTAGTTGAAGAGGGCGATATAAGCGGTGCCGACATGGGGCTCGCCGGTGGGCGATGGGGCGATGCGGACGCGAGGGGTCGGATTGATCATGGATACTGCTCTTTCCACGGCGCGCATGGCTGCGCAAAGCCTGTGCCTTTGAATAGGGATTGGCGCAGGCTTAGGCCATATTCAGGCGGGAGCGTCAAGGTTTTTGGCGAAAACGGCCGCCACCCCGTCCCTCATTGAGGGGCGGGGTAAGCCTGGGTCCGTTGAGCGCGGGGAGGACTAATTCACCGGCCAGATATAGAGGAGGGCCGGGACGCTGACGACGATGATCAGGAACGACAAAGGCAGGCCAAGCCGCGGATAATCGGAGAACTTGTAGCCCCCCGGGCCGAACACCAGTGTGTTGCACTGGTGGCCGACGGGGGTGAGGAAATCGCAGCCGGCGCCGATCGCCACCGCCATCAGGAAGGGCTCGGGGCGAAAGCCGAGATTGGTGGCAAAGCTTGCGGCGATCGGCCCCATGACCAGCACGGTTGCTGCGTTGTTGAGGAAGGGGGTGACGGCCATGGCGGTGACGAGGATCAGGCCGATCGCGCCCCAGGCGGGCAAGGTCGCCGCCGCTTGGCCGAGCCATCCGGCGATCAGTTCGCTACCGCCGGAGGTTCGCAGAGAATCCGAAACCGGGATGAGCGCCGCCAGCATGACGAGGATCGGGCCATCAACGGATTTGTAGAAATCGGTCAGCGGAATGGCGCGGAAAACCACCATACCGAGAGCGGCCGCGAAGAAAGCGACCGGCACAGGGGCAAGCCCGACGGCCGTCGTGCCCATCGCCAGTGCCAGGATGATCAGTGGAATGAAGGCCTGCCTCCGCGTGCCGAGCAGCACTTCGCGCTGAGCGAGCGGCAAGAGCGAGAAGTCCTGCATCACCGTCGGCATGTTCTTGCGGCTGCCCTGCAACACGATCACGTCGCCGGCCATCAGGGTGATGGTGCCAAGACGCTGCTTGAGGCGTTCGCCATGCCGACTGATTGCCAGAAGATTGACGCCACGGGTGTAGGAGAGCGCCAGTTCCTTGGCGGAAAGCCCCTTGAGCGGGGAATCCTGGGTGATGATCGCCTCGATGGAGATGACATCGGCCTGGGCCTGTCCGTTTTCCATCAGCGGCTTGCCGGAGAGCTGCAGCCTGCCGCCGGAGACCATCCGGTCGAGCGCCTTTGACGGGCCTTCGAGCAGCACGACATCGTTTTCACGCAGGATGAGGTCCGGGAACGGCGCCATGCGCGATGGACCGCGCAGGACGGCATTGGCAATCACCTCGCCATCGCCGATCTTCAACAGCTCGGCGACCGTTTTTTCAAGAACAGTCGACAGCGGGGTAATCATCACCTCGGACGTATAGTTGGTGATCTCGACTGCTTCCTCGAGGGAATCGTTCTGCTTTGTGCGGCTGGGCACCAACCAGTGGAAGAACAGAAGAAAAGTAATACCGACAAAGGCGAGAATCGCACCCATCGGGGTAAAGTCGAACATCGTGAAGGATTCGCCGGTCAGTTCCTGGCGGATCCGCGACACGACGATATTGGGCGAGGTGCCGATCTGCGTCATCAGGCCACCGAGCAGAGCGGCGAAAGCCATCGGCATCAGGTATTTCGACGGCGAGGCGCCGGATTTGCGGGCGAACTGGAACGCTACCGGCATCATGATGGCAAGCGCGCCGATATTCTTGATGAAGGCCGACAGCACGGCGACGACGATCATCAGCAGTGCCAGCTGGGTATGCAGCGTGTTGAGGTTGGGGAAGAACTTCTTGATCGCCATGTCGACGATGCCGGAGCGGGCAACGCCTGCCGAAACGACCAGCGCGCTGCCGACGATGATGACGATATCATCCGAGAAGCCGGAAAACGCCTGGTCGACCGGAACGATCCCCACCGTCACCGCCACGACGAGCGCACAGCAGGCGACCACATCGTAGCGGAAGCGATCCCAGATGAAGACGGCCATCATCACGGCGATGACGGAAAAGGCAAGGATCTGCTGGGTTGTCATGTGGCTCCGGGGGCGCTGGAAATGGGATGCAGCGAGAGGCGATGATCGGCGTGGTGATAAGATCGTGCCCTAGAATGCCCCAGTGCCACAAATGTTGCAAAGTCTGATGACGTTTCGCAAAAGGCGTCTATCGCCGCTCAGGGCGTGTCTGCTGGACAAACCGTGGTGGACGCATAAGTAGACGATATCAACTGCAGTTGTTTGCGCCAATTCCCCTGCGCCAAAGCCCCCGGAGCCGTCATGACCGATATCCTTGCCATCCCCGTCAAGCTTGCCGACGGCCGGAACACGACGCTTGCCGAATACCGTGGAAAAGTCATGCTGGTGGTCAACGTCGCGTCCAAATGCGGCCTGACCACGCAGTATGAAGGGATGGAAAAACTCTACGAGCAAAAGCGGGACAGGGGCTTTGTCATAGCAGCCTTTCCGGCCAACGACTTCATGGGGCAGGAGCCCGGCTCGGATACGGAAATCGTCGAATTCTGCCAGCTGACCTATGACGTGAAGTTTCCGATCTTCTCAAAGATTTCCGTCAAGGGCGATGCCAAGCATCCGCTCTACAAGGCGCTGACCGCAGATCCGGTGCCCACCACCGGCGACGGTCCGATGAAGGCGCGCCTGCGCGGCCGCGGCATGGACATCAAAGATGGCGAGATCGTCTGGAATTTCGAAAAGTTTCTGATCGGACGCGATGGTCGGATCAAGGCACGCTTCGCGCCTGACGTGACCGCAGACGATAACCGGCTGCTCGAAGCGCTGGACCGGGAACTGTCCGAGCGGTGATCCGCCGGGACCAGGCGTTTGGACTGAACACAAAAAAAGGGCGCCTCGCGGGCGCCCTTTGCGTGTCGATGTTTGTGGCAACGTCAATGCAGCGTACCGGAGGCCTTTTTCTTGGCGCGGGCGCCCTTCGCGAACATGTTGAGGGCCTCGACGCCGGCCGAGAAGGCCATGGCGGCGTAGATATAGCCCTTCGGAACGTGCACGCCAAAACCTTCGACGATCAAGGTGCCGCCGATCATCAGCAGGAAGGCGAGAGCCAGCATGACGATGGTCGGGTTTCTCTCGATGAAGTTGGCGAGCGGGGTTGCTGCCAGAAGCATCACGGTGACAGCGGCGACGACGGCCACGATCATGATCGGCAGATGCGGCGTCATGCCGACTGCGGTGATGATGCTGTCGATCGAGAAAACCAGGTCGAGGATCAGGATCTGCACGATGGCGGCGCTGAAGCTCATCTGCACGACTTCCTTGCCGGCGCCGACCATGTCTTCCTTGTTGTCGACCACATCCACGGAATGGTGGATTTCCTTGGTCGCCTTGTAAACGAGGAACAGACCACCGGCGATCAGGATCATGTCCTTCCAGGAGAAGGGGTGACCGAAGGCTTCAAAGACCGGATTGGTAAGCTGAACGATCCAGGCAACGGTGCCGAGCAGACCAAGACGCATGACCAGCGCCAGGCCGATACCGATCTTGCGTGCCTTTTCCCGATGCTCAGGTGGCAGCTTGTTGGTGAGGATGGAGATGAAGATCAGGTTGTCGATGCCAAGCACCACTTCCATGACCACAAGTGTAACGAGCGCTACCCAGGCCGTCGGGTCTGCTACCAGCGCTGCAATGTCCATCCATCTCTCCTGTTTTCAATCAAAGGGCGCAATTTCCCGCCGCATTTGGGGATCGACCCATTAAAAACAAGAGTAGGTTGAATATGGACCGACCAGAATCAGGCGGAATCAGCCCCATTATCGATCACGGGTTTGTTATGACAACCATAGGCCGCCATGAAAACGCGGACTGCACCTTGGATGGTCCGGTGGATTTCCTCGTCTGACGGGGCGTCTTCCATCGACCCGAACAGACGAACCTTGAAATAGCCGCCGCTGACGAGGTCGATATACTGGCCTGCGGCAAGTTCGATATCGTCGATATTCAGCCTGCCGGCCTCGACGTGGAGGGCGAGAAAGTCGCGCATCACGGTGCGCAGATTTTCGGGTCCGCGGAAAAAGCGCCGACACAGGTCCGGCATACGCTCGCGGACGCCAAGCACGGTGCGCATCGCGGTGATGATTTTCTCTTCCGTCATGTGGCTGAGGAACGAGACGCCAAAATCGTAGAGGCTCTTTTCCACATTGCCGTTGGTCGACAGAACGGACCGAACAGTGGCGAGGAAGGCGGCGCGCTCCTGTTCCACCATGGCGACGAACAGATCTTCCTTGTTCTGGAAGTAGACGTAGATCGTTCCCTTCGAAACGCCGGCCTCGCGCGTGATGTCGTTCATGCTTGCGGCTTCGAAACCAAGCTTCATGAAAACCCGCGTCGCGCCTTCCATAATCTGGCTGCGCTTGGCTGGATCCTCGCCCGCAGCAAAACGCCCTGCAGTGCGGGGGGACGTGTCTCGCGGCGCGGATCTCTTTAACGGTTTCGGCATTATAATTCAGCATTCCGGTTTTTTTCGAACCGATTGGTTCGATGTGGTCTTGATATGTGTGATCGAAGGCTTTATGTCAACGCTCCGAACTGATCGGTTCGATCGGTTTTCGCTTTTCAAAGATGGTTACGACAATGACGGCCTCCAAGAATGCCGGCGCGCTGCGCACCGTAAAAAACGAAGATGTGAATGCCGATGACACGGCGCGCGACGACGCGTCGCCGGCTGCCGAGAAACCTGCGGCACCTGTTGCAACGCCATCGCCCGAAGCCAAGGCCGACGCACCGGCAAAGAAGAGCAAGCGTGGCCTTATCCTGCCGATCATCGTGCTGGCGCTGCTCGCCGGTGGCGGCTGGTATGGATATCAGTGGTGGACGACGGGCCGGTTCATGGTGTCGACGGACGATGCCTATATCGAAGGCGATATTGCCACGATTTCCCCAAAGGTCACAGCCTTCGTTTCCAAGGTGAATGTTGCCGCCAACCAGCAGGTCAAGGCCGGCGATGTGCTGGCGACGCTCGACAATGGCGATTACCAGAACGCGCTTGATCAGGCCAATGCCGCCATCGAAACCGGAAAGCTGTCGCTGACTCGCATCGATGCACAGGTCGAAGGTGCGCAGGCAACCCTTGCCCAGGCGCAGGCCTCCAAGGTTGCACTGCAGGCAGCGGTCCGCGGTGCCGAGATCACGCTCAAGCGCCAGACCGAGCTTGCCGCCAAGTCGGTCGGCACGACCGCCGATCTCGACAGCGCCACGATTGCGCTCGATCAGGCCAAGGCCAACCTTGTCGGCGGCGATGCGTCGATCAAGTCGGCAGAAGCCAACATCACCATTCTTGAAGCGCAGCGCAAGGAAGCCGAAGGCCAGGTCCGGACGCTGGAACTGCAGCGCGACAAAGCGGCCCGCGACTTGTCCTTTACCGTTCTGAAGGCGCCCTATGACGGGATTGTCGGCAATCGCTCGGTGCAGGAAGGCGATCTCGTTTCGCCGGGACAGCGGCTGATGGCGCTGGTGCCGACGCGCCAGCTCTATATCGACGCCAATTTCAAGGAAACGCAGATCCAGCATCTGGAGATCGGCTCCAAGGTGGAAGTGCATGTAGATGCCTATAGCGAGGAGCCGATCATCGGGACGGTAGAATCGCTTGCGCCGGCTTCCGGCTCGGTATTCTCGCTGCTGCCGCCGGAAAACG
This sequence comes from Rhizobium sp. CFBP 13726, assembly GCF_014841925.1. Lineage (NCBI taxonomy): Bacteria > Pseudomonadati > Pseudomonadota > Alphaproteobacteria > Hyphomicrobiales > Rhizobiaceae > Rhizobium > Rhizobium sp. CFBP 13726. Next base: position 915,464 of record NZ_JACYUU010000002.1, on the reverse strand, counting down.
CGACGGGCAACTTTACCAAGATCATCCAGCGCGTTCCGGTCAGGATCGCCCTGCCGCAGGATGCGCTCGACAGCGGTCGTCTCAGGGCGGGTCTGAGCGTTGTCGTCGACGTCGACATCCGCACCGCACCCAAGAAGTAACACCTTAAGACGTAACTGGGCTTTGGCCTAACAGCCCCATCGGGGCGGAGGTGGTCCCATGGCTGGGAGCGCAACGACAACTGCAGGATCGATATCGTCCGCGGCACAGGCATCGTCTGCTCCCAAGGTGGACGAGAAGATGCCGACCGGCCGGCTGATCGCGTTTTTCGCGATGGTCGTCGGCATGTTCATGTCGATCCTCGACATCCAGATCGTGTCTGCGTCGCTGTCTGAAATTCAGGCGGGTCTTTCGGCCGGTTCGGACGAGATCGGCTGGGTGCAGACGTCGTATCTGATCGCCGAAGTCATCATGATCCCGCTTTCTGGCACCTTGGCGCGCATCGTCTCGACGCGCTATCTGTTTGCGTTCTCGGCTGCCGGCTTTACGGCTGCGAGCGCGCTTGCGGCGACCGCATCCAATATCGACCAGATGATCGTCTACCGCGCGATCCAGGGCTTTATCGGCGGCGGTATGATTCCGTCTGTGTTTGCGGCAGCCTTCACCATTTTCCCGCCATCGAAGCGGGCGTTCGTCTCGCCGATCATCGGGCTGATCGCGACGCTTGCGCCCACGATCGGACCAACGGTCGGCGGTTATCTCTCGAACGCGTTTTCGTGGCACTGGCTGTTCCTGGTCAACATCATTCCCGGCATCTTCGTGACGATCCTGACCTGGCGGTTCATCGATTTCGACAAGCCGGAACTGTCGCTGTTCAAGAAGTTCGACTGGTGGGGCCTTGCCGCGATGGGCGTGTTCCTCGGCGGCCTCGAATATGTGTTGGAAGAGGGCAATTCCAACGACTGGTTCAACGACCACATGATCGTCATCGGTGCCATCGCATCGGGGCTTGGCTGCCTGGTCTTCTTCTATCGCGCCTTTACCTCGGAATTTCCCGTCGTGGACCTGACGGCGTTTACGAACCGGAACTTCGCGTTCGGCTCGATCTTCTCCTTCGTGATGGGTATCGGGCTCTACGGGCTCACCTATATCTACCCGGTCTATCTCAGCCGCATCCGCGGTTACGACAGCCAGATGATCGGCGAGACCATGTTCGTCTCGGGTCTTGCCATGTTCGTCACGGCGCCGATCGCAGGCAAGCTGTCGACCAAGATGGACCTGAGAGCGATGATGGTGATCGGTTTCATCAGCTTTGCCTCCGGCACCTATATCATGACCGGCATCACCGCCGATTGGGACTTCTACGAGCTTCTGATCCCGCAGATCCTGCGCGGTTTTGGCCTGATGATGTGCATGGTGCCGATCAATAATATCGCGCTTGGCACTTTGTCTCCGGCCCGCATCCGGGGGGCGTCCGGCCTGTTCAACCTGACCCGCAACCTTGGTGGCGCGGTGGGGCTTGCGATCATCAGCACGCTTTTGTCCAACCGCCAGGACGTGCATTACGAGCGGCTGCGCGAGCATCTCGACTGGGGCAACCGGATCGCTTCCGACCAGCTCGACTCGATGGCGTCCAATCTGAACACCTACGGTCTAGATGGCGCGACCGGCGCGATCCGGCAGATGGTGCAGCTGGTGACCAAGCAGGCCGTGGTGATGTCGTTCTCGGACGTTTTCCTGATCCTGACCGTGCTGTTTGCGATGATGATCCTCGGCGTTGCCGCCATCGAAAAGCCAGCACCCCAGGGCGGTGGGGGTGGCAGCGGCCACTGATCGCGGACTTCGCGCTTAAGATTTCAAAGAACCACCGCCTGCAGAGGGGTCGTCGCAATCCGCGGCGGCCCCTTTGCGATTCGCAAGGCGGAGCGTGATGAAATAAATCTGATTTACGTACCTCAAAAACTTCGTTACGAAGATCGGCGGAGGACCGCATGAAGCCAACCGTACACGATATCGCGCGTAGCGCCGGCGTCAGCCTGGCGACCGTCGACCGTGTGCTGAACGGTCGGCCGGGCGTGCGGCGCATCACCCAGGAGAAGGTCGAGGAGGCGATCGCCGTCCTCGGCTACGTGCGCGACGTGGCGGCGGCGAACCTTGCCAAGGGACGGACTTACGCCTTCACCTTCGTTCTGCCTGAGAACGACAACTCGTTCATGATCGGCTTGCGCGAAGAGGTGGAGCAGGCGGTTGGTCGCTCCGGCGCCGAACGAACTCGTATCCGCGTCGTCGACGTGCCGCCTTTCGACGGGCAGGCCTTGTCGACCATGCTGGACGGCGTGCTTGCCGACAGGCCTGACGGCGTCGCGTTCGTGGCGGTGGAAAGCACCGAAGTTCAGGCAGCGGTCGCACGGTTGCGGGAGGCGGGCATTGCCGTCGTGACGCTGGTGTCCGATCTGCCGGGCTCGCAGCGGCACCACTTTGCCGGGGTCGACAACCACGCGGCCGGGCGCACGGCGGCCAATCTCCTCGGAAGGTTTCTCAGCGGTCGCGACGGGCGGGTGGCGATGGTTGCCGGATCGATGCTGGTGCGCGATCACCGCGAGCGGCTGGAGGGGTTTTTGTCTGTGCTATCGGAGGATTTTCCGCGGCTTGCGATCCTTCCGGTGATCGAAGCGCGCGACGATCCTGCTATTGCCGAGGACCTGGTGACGGGTCTGTTTCGCCGCTATCCGGATGTGAGCGGGCTCTACAGCCTCGGCGCCGGCAATCGCGGCATCCTGAAGGCTGTGCGCAGCCTGCCGGAAGCACGCAGACCTGTGATTATCGCGCATGAGCTGACGCGATCGACGCGGGCAGCGCTTGCCGACGGTGTCGTCGATGCGGTGCTGAACCAGGATGCGGGCCATGAAGTGCGCAGCGCCATAAGGGTGCTGAAGGCGAAGGCGGACGGGCTTCCCGTGATCGCCGCACAGGAGCGCATTCGTATCGACATATTCTTGAAGGATAACCTGCCCTGACGGGCAATCGTGCTCCGGACCATTTCAAGCGGACCGAACACGACGTGTGACGAAACAAAGATCTGCCGAAACGCGGCAGCAACAGGAGAAGGCAAGCATGTATCTCGGTCTCGATCTGGGCACTTCCGGCGTCAAGGCGATGCTGATCGACGGCGATCAGACGATCATCGGCTCGGGGAACGGGACGCTCGACGTATCGCGCCCGCATTCGGGTTGGTCGGAACAGGAGCCGGCTCACTGGATCCGCGCCTGCGAAGAGGCGATCGACGGGCTGAAGGCGAAGTTTCCCAAGGAGCTTGCCGCAGTCAAAGGCATCGGCCTTTCCGGCCAGATGCATGGTGCGACCTTGCTCGATGCCGACGACAAGGTGCTGCGGCCCTGCATTTTGTGGAACGACACACGCTCGTTTAAGGAGGCGGCAGCGCTCGATGCGGATCCGCGTTTCCGGGCCATCACCGGCAATATCGTTTTTCCGGGCTTTACTGCGCCGAAGCTTGCCTGGGTGAAGAACAACGAGCCCGAGATTTTTGCGAAGGTCGCCAAGGTCCTGCTGCCCAAGGATTACCTGCGGCTGTGGCTGACGGGTGAGCACATTTCCGAAATGTCCGATTCGGCCGGCACGTCCTGGCTCGATACAGGCGCGCGCAAGTGGTCATCGGAACTCTTGGCAGCGACCGATCTTACCGAGGATCAGATGCCGTCGCTGGTCGAGGGCACCGAGGAAGCCGGTCGCCTGCGGGGCGAGCTGAAGTCGAAATGGGGGATTGCCGGCGATGTGGTCGTGGCCGGCGGTGCCGGCGACAATGCGGCATCGGCCTGCGGCATGGGGACGGTCGCCGAGGGAAATGCGTTCGTCTCGCTGGGAACATCCGGCGTGCTGTTTGCCGCCAATGCTTCCTATCTGCCGAAGCCGGAAAGTGCCGTGCATGCGTTCTGCCACGCGCTGCCGAAGACCTGGCACCAGATGGGCGTCATCCTGTCGGCGACGGATGCGCTCAACTGGCATTCGAAAGTGTCCGGCAAGCCTGCTGCCGATCTGGTTGCCGAACTCGGTGAAGGCCTCAAGGCCCCGACCGGCGTCACCTTCTTGCCCTACCTTTCCGGCGAGCGCACGCCGCATAACGATGCCGTCATCCGCGGCGGATTTCTCGGGCTCGAACATGAGAGCAGCCGTGCGGTGCTGACCCAGGCGGTGCTGGAAGGGGTGACCTTTGCGATCCGCGACAATCTCGAAGCGCTGAAAGCCGCGGGAACCTCGATCTCCCGCGTCACTGCAATCGGCGGCGGTTCGCGCTCGCGTTACTGGCTGTCGTCGATTGCCACTTCGCTCGGCGTTCCCGTGGATATTCCGGCCGACGGCGATTTCGGTGCGGCCTTCGGCGCGGCCCGGCTCGGGCTGATCGCGGCGACCGGTGCCGATCCGGTTGCGGTCTGCTCCGCTCCGAAAACGGAAGCGGTGATCGAACCGGAAGCCGGCCTTCACGACGCCTATGAGGCGGCATACCAGCGCTACCGGGCTGCCTATCCTGCAATTCGCGGCTTGATGAACTAACCGGCAAAGGGGAGGAGACATCTCCTCCCCCCAAGTCGGGCAACTCGAACCACGCTTTACCGGCTACAGTGAGGTACGTACCTCACCATGGCGCACTTACCAGAACCAAGTTTCTACCAAGGAGGAAACCACCATGAGCACAGGCTTTTTCGGCGATATCACCAAGATCAAGTACGAAGGTCCTGACAGCACCAATCCGCTGGCATTCCGGCACTACAATCCGGACGAGATGGTCGGCGGCAAGCGGATGGAAGAGCATCTGCGGTTTGCCGTTGCCTATTGGCACACGTTCACATGGCCGGGCGGCGATCCCTTCGGCGGCCAGACATTCGAGCGTCCGTGGTTCGACGACAGCATGCAGGCGGCCAAGCTGAAGGCCGACGTGGCGTTCGAATTCTTCGATCTGCTCGGTTCGCCCTATTACTGCTTCCACGATGCGGACGTGCGCCCGGAAGGCGCAAACTTTGCGGAAAACACGAAGAACCTCAACGAGATCGTCGACTACTTCGAAAAGAAGCAGGCCGACACCGGCGTGAAGCTTCTATGGGGCACGGCGAACCTGTTTTCGCATCGCCGCTATATGTCCGGCGCTGCCACCAATCCCGATCCCGACGTTTTCGCCTTCTCGGCGGCGACCGTCAAAACCTGCCTGGACGCCACCAAGCGTCTCGGCGGTGCGAACTATGTCCTGTGGGGCGGTCGCGAGGGTTACGAGACGATCCTCAACACCGATTTCACCCGCGAGCTGGACCAGATGGGCCGCTTCCTCAACCTCGTCGTCGAATACAAGTACAAGATCGGTTTTGAAGGCACGATCCTGATCGAGCCGAAGCCGCAGGAGCCGACCAAGCACCAGTACGACTACGACGTTTCCACCGTCTATGCCTTCCTGCAGAAACACGGGCTAGACAAGGAAGTGAAGGTCAATATCGAGCAGGGCCATGCGGTTCTTGCCGGCCATTCCTTCGAGCATGAAATCGCCATGGCGAACACGTTCGGCATTTTCGGCTCGATCGATATGAACCGCAACGACTACCAGTCCGGCTGGGATACGGACCAGTTCCCGAACAACGTGCCGGAAATGGCGCTGGCCTATTATCACGTTCTCGCCGGTGGCGGGTTCAAGAACGGCGGCACCAACTTCGATTCCAAGCTGCGTCGCCAGTCGCTCGATCCGGCAGATCTGCTGATCGGTCATATCGGCGGTATGGATTGCTGCGCCCGTGGCCTGAAGGCAGCGGCGAAGATGATCGACGACGGTGCACTGAAGACGCCGCTCGATGCGCGCTACGAAAAGTGGGACAGCCCGGAGGCGCAAAAGATGCTGCGCGGCGAGTACAAGCTCGACGAAATCGCTGCCCGCGTCGAGAAGGAAGGGATCAATCCCGAGCCGAAGTCCGGACGCCAGGAATATCTCGAAAACGTGATAAACCGCTACGTCTGATCAACGCTACCCCATCGTGCTGTGACAAAGCTGTGAACGGCCCCGAAATGCTGACCTTCAGCGCAACATTTCGGGGCTGGAAACGTTTGATCCCGTGCTTATGTTAAGGCTTGGCGAACGGGATCATCCTGCGACCCTTTCAAACGTGAGTTCTGCCGAGGCCTCGGTCGCGAAAGCGGTCGGCAAAGGCCTCCAACGACACGAAGGAGAATGACATGAAGTGGACTGCACCTAAGTTTGTCGAAGTAAGCTGCGGAATGGAAATCAACCGTTACGCACCTGCAGACGGCAGCGAGCCGGTTCTGTTTTAATCATGACGAGCACGGGACCCATGACCGGTCTCCGGTTTCTGGTGCTCGGCTCTGCAGCCGGCGGCGGATTACCGCAGTGGAACTGCAATTGTTCCAACTGCGCCGCCGCCCGCGATCCGTCTTCGGGGATCCTGCCGCAGACGCAGTCGTCTCTCGCCGTCAGTATTGACGGAGAGACCTGGGCGATCTTCAACGCCTCGCCGGATATTCGCCAGCAAATCCAGCAGACGCCGCATCTTCATCCGAAAGCCCTCCGCCACAGCCCGATCCAAAGCGTCGTCATCACCAATGCCGATGTGGATCATATCGGCGGTCTCCTGACGATACGCGAGAAGCAGGCGTTTTCACTGTTTTCGACGGCCGCGATCGGCTCCGTTCTCGATGCGAGCCCGGTCTTCCGAGTCCTGGATCCTGATTTCGTGGCGCGCAAGACGATCCGTCTCGACGAGGATTTTTCACCGCTCGATGGGCTTGAGGCGCGCATCTTTGCAGTGCCCGGAAAGGTCGCCTTGTTTCTCGAGGATGGCGAACCTGAGCTTGGTCTCGAAGGCGAGCAGACAATCGGCGTCGAGTTCGTGGCAAACGGCAAGCGCGCCTACTATATTCCGGGCTGTGCGACGCTTCCGGACTGGCTTTGCGAGCGCATAAGCGGCGCCGACCTCGTGTTCTTCGACGGCACCGTGTTTACCGACGACGAGATGATCCGCGTCGGCACCGGCATCAAGACCGGCCAGAGAATGGGGCACATGCCGATTACTGGCGACGACGCCGGGGGCGGCGGCAGCCTCGAAGCGCTGTCGAAACTTGGCATAGGCCGCATGGTCTATGTCCATATCAACAATACGAACCCGATCTGGCGCCAAGGCCCGGAGCGGGGCGCGGTCACAGACGCCGGCTTCGAAGTCGGCCATGACGGCATGGAGATCGAACTTGCCTGAAGCACAGAATGTTGCCCTGAACAGAACCGATTTTGAAGCCCGGCTGCGCGCCATCGGTGCTGCGCGCTATCACGACAAGCATCCGTTTCACGGCATGCTGCATGGTGGCGGATGCTCGATGACGCAGGTGCGCGCCTGGGTGATCAACCGCTTTTACTACCAGAGCCGTATTCCGCTGAAGGATGCCGCCTTCATGTCGCGCTGCGAAGACATTTCGATCCGGCGCGCCTGGCGCAAGCGGATCGAGGATCACGACGGCGGCCGCGAAGAGGGCGGCGGTATCCGGCGCTGGCTGAAGCTTGCCGAAGCCGTCGGGCTCGATCCGGATTACGTTGCGTCTAACCGCGGCGTTCTGCCGGGCACGCGGTTTGCCTGCGATGCCTATGTGCGTTTCGTGCGCGACATGCCGATGCTCGACGCCGTTGCCGCTTCGCTAACCGAGCTTTTTGCGCCGACGATCCACAAGAACCGCATCGCCGGTCTGCTCGAGCACTATGCGTTTGCCAATGAAGACGCGCTCTCCTATTTCCGCAAGCGGCTCGACGAGGCGCCGGTCGATGTCGAGTTCGGGCTCAACTACGTGCTCGACCATGCCGACACGCTGGAAAAGCAGGATGCGGCCGCGGCCGCGCTGACCTTCAAGACCGATGTTCTGTGGGCGCAGCTTGATGCGTTGCAGAGCGCTTATGTCTCTCCCGCCCTGTTGCCGCCGGGTGGATGGGATGGCAAGGAGGGCGTCATCGGCGCTCTCGATCAGCCTGCCCTGAGAGAGCCTGTGCGGGGAGCTGCGGAATGAGCGAACCTTCAGCAGTCACTGTGACGGCGCAGACGATTGCGAAGCTTGCCCGCGGTGTGCGGCTTCGCGAAGACCCCGTGCGCGGCCAGACGGTTCTGCTTGCGCCGGAACGGGCGCTGGCGCTTGACGAGATCGCTGTGATGATCGTCAACGCGCTCGACGGCGAGCGTGATCTCGATGCGATCGCGCAGGAATTCTCCGTAAAATTCGAAGCGCCCAAGGAGCAGATCCTGGTCGACGTGATTGCTTTCGTCGACGAGTTTTCCAAGCGGCGCATGCTGGAGTTGAAATCGTGAACGAGCATGTCAGCATTGCGCGGACAAGTGCGAAGACCACCGACAGAACGAGCGAATGGACCGACCGGGACGGCGTGACGGGTCGTATCCGTGTCCCGGCACCGATCGCCATGCTTGCGGAGCTGACGCATCGCTGTCCGCTGGCCTGCCCCTATTGCTCCAATCCGCTGGAGCTCGAAGGGATCAGCACCGAGCTTTCCACGCAGGAATGGATCCGGGTGTTTCAGGAGGCAGCAGCGCTTGGCGTGCTGCACCTGCATCTCTCGGGCGGCGAACCGGCATCGCGGCGCGATCTGGTGGAGCTGACGGCGGCTGCCGCCAAGGCCGGGCTCTATACCAACCTGATCACGTCCGGCATCGGCCTCAACGAGAAGCGCATCGCCGAGCTGTCCGCAGCCGGGCTCGACCATCTGCAGCTCTCGATCCAGGGCGCGACGCCTGTTCTGGCCGACAAGGTGGGTGGTTACAAAGGCGGTTACGATCGCAAGATTGCGGTGGCCGAGTGGACGCATGCGGCCGGCATTCCGCTCACCGTCAATGCCGTCTGCCACAAGCAGAACATGGACGAGCTGGGCGCCATGCTCGATCTCGCCGTCGAACTCGGCGCGCGCCGCATCGAGATTGCCACCGTGCAGTTTCACGGCTGGGCCGAGAAGAACCGCAAGGCGCTGATGCCGACCAAGGAACAGGTGCTGCACGCCAATGCGTTCGTCGAAGAAGCCCGCAAACGGCTGGAAGGCATCATCGTCATCGATTATGTGCCGGCCGATCACCATTCGACCTTTCCGAAGGCCTGCATGGGCGGCTGGGGACGCACCGGCCTCAATGTGACGCCATCGGGCAAGGTTCTGCCCTGCCATGCGGCCGAAAGCATTCCGTCGCTCAACTTCGAGACTGTGCGCGACATGTCGCTGACCGACATCTGGTATGACAGCCAGGCCTTCAACGCCTACAGGGGCGATAGCTGGATGCCGGACCTCTGCCGGTCCTGCGATCGCAAGGGCGTCGATTTCGGCGGTTGCCGCTGCCAGGCGATGGCTCTCGCCGGCGATGCCGCCACCACCGACCCGGTCTGCATCCTGTCGCCGCTGCGGGGCCTTCTGGTCGAGCAGGCGGAAATCGACAGCCGCGCCGAGCCCCCTGAATTCGTCTATCGCGGCCGCTAACGCCACTTCCGGTGGTGTCGCGAATGTGAACGAAGCTCATGAGCTGAAACTGCTTTACGTACCTCAAATTCTTCGATAGCCTGAAATTCAGGGAGGAATTTCAGTGCATCACACCACTTGCGAGGAGGCAGGTGTTGTGGGCGTGCCGCGTTGCGGCTGCTTCACGACGCTTCTGATTTTGAGGCCGGTGCATGGTTGATGCGCCCGGGCATACGGCTGCGCCTCTGCTCGATGCGCGCGGCCTTTCAAAGACGTTCGGCATTGTCGAAGTCCTCAAGGATATCGAGCTCACTGTTCGTGCCGGAGAGGTCCACGCGATCATCGGCGAAAACGGCGCCGGCAAATCCACATTGATGAAGATCCTTGCCGGCAACCATCAGCCGACAAGCGGCGAACTTGCGATCGACGGACAGGTCGTCAGCTTTTCGGGGCCGGTCCATGCGGAAAAACACGGCATCGTGCTGGTGCATCAGGAGATCCTTCTCGCACCGGATCTGACGGTGTCGCAGAACATCTATCTCGGACGCGAGGTTCGAAAGGGCATCGCGCTTGACGACCGTGCGATGAACACGGGCGCCGCAGAGGCGATCCGCGATCTGGGCGCCGATATCGATCCCGAGACCATCGTCTCGCGGCTTTCGATCGCGCAGCGCCAGCTGGTGCAGATCGCGCGGGTCCTGCTGGTGCCGCATCGCATCGTCATCTTCGACGAACCGACGGCTTCGCTGACGCCGCACGAAACCGAAGCGCTGTTGAAGGTCATCACCGATATCCGCGCCAAGGGCGTCGGCGTGCTCTACATCTCGCACCGGCTGCCGGAGGTAAAGGAGATCGCCGACCGCGTGACGGTGCTGCGCGACGGGCGGCTGGTCGCTTCGCACCCGACAAGCGAGCTGGAACCGGCCGACATGGCGCGGCTGATGGTGGGTCGCGACGTGGCAAAGCTCTATCCGGACCGGCAGGCGGCCATCGCGCCCGAAACGGTGCTCGAGGTTAAAGGCTTCGACGTGCCGGGCTATGCCCGCAATGCCGGTTTCACCCTGCACAAGGGCGAAATCCTCGGCTTTGCCGGACTGATCGGCGCCGGTCGCACGGAGCTCATGGAAGGGCTTGTCGGGCTTCGACCGGCCAAGGGCAAGGTGACGCTGCGGGGCCGGCCGGTTCAGTTTACCGACGTACATTCGAGCCTCAAGGCGGGCGTCGCCTATCTCTCCGAGGATCGCAAGGGCAAGGGCTTGCTCTTGACCAAGGACCTCACCGTAAACCTGACGCTCGCCTCGCTCGGCAAGTTCATCCGCGGCCTGCAGATCGATCGCAAGCGGGAAGCGCAGGCGCTCGACAAGGCGATCGAGGATTTCGACATTCGCACCGGCACGAAGACGATCCTCGCGGGACAGCTTTCCGGCGGCAACCAGCAGAAGCTGCTGCTTGCCAAGATGATGCTGCTCGATCCGCAGGTCGTCATCATCGACGAGCCGACGCGCGGCATCGATATCGGCAACAAGGAACAGATCTACAAATTCATCGCCGCTCTGGCTGCGGAAGGGCGCTCGATCATCGTCGTCTCTTCCGAAATGCCGGAGCTGATCGGCATCTGCGACCGCATCCTGGTGATGCGCGGCGGCCGGATCGTCGGCGAAGTTCAGGGAGACCACATGACGGAAAACGAGATCGTCCAGCTTGCAACCGGTGTCAATGTCGGCGCGGGGGAGGCGGCATGAGTGCGGTCGTAACCGAGACGAAGGCGCCGAAGACTTCGCGCGACTTGGACATGGCGGCCATCGCGCCGTTTGTGGCGCTGGCGCTGCTTCTGGTGCTCGGCTATTTCGCCAACCCGAATTTCGTGTCGCTGGCCAACCTCACCAATGTCATCACCCGCAGCGCCTTTATCGCGGTGATCGCGCTTGGGGCGACCTATGTGATTTCGGCCGGGGGACTGGATCTCTCGGTCGGAGCGATGGTCGCCTTTGTCGCGAGCCTGATGATCCTGTTCATGAATTCCGGCGTGATTGCAGATCCGATGCTGATGCTGATGGCCGGCATGGCGGTGGCGCTGGTTCTGGGGGCTGCCTGCGGGCTGGCGAACGGGCTTATCACCACGCTCGGGCGGATCGAGCCGTTTATCGCGACGCTCGGCACGATGGGCATCTATCGCGGCCTGACGACCTGGCTTTCCCAGGGCGGCGCGATCACGCTCAAGGACCGGCAGTTGCAGCAGCTTTACCGGCCGGTCTATTTCGGCGACGTGTTCGGCGTGCCGATCCCGATCATCGTGATCTTCGTGACGGCGGCACTTGCAGCCTTCGTGCTCTACCGCACCCGCTACGGCCGGCACGTGATCGCCGTCGGGTCGAACGAGGAAGTGGCGCGCTATTCGGGCATCTCCGTCAACAAGGTGCGCACCATCGCCTATGTGGTGCAGGGGCTCTGCGTGGCTGTTGCTGTCATGATCTACGTGCCGCGGCTGGGATCGACTTCCGCGACGACAGGCATCCTGTGGGAGTTGCAGGCGATCACCGCGGTCGTCGTCGGCGGGACGGCACTTCGGGGCGGGGTGGGTCGCATCTGGGGCACGATCTGCGGCGCCTTCATTCTGGAAATCGTCGGCAACATCATGATCCTGTCGAACTTCGTGTCGGAGTATCTGATCGGGGCGATCCAGGGCGCGATCATCATCATCGCCATGCTGGTGCAGAGGTCGCTGATGCGAAAGTAAGAGGTTACGGGATCCCCTCCGGCCTGCCGGCCATCTCCCACAAGGGGGAGAAGACTTGCCGCAGTCGCCTGCCTCGATCGAGTGTTGGCGATAGCTGCTGGATTAAGCCCGCCCCCTTGTGGGGAGGGCGGGGAGGGGTTTCGGGTCGCTGAGACCAATGGTTTGGCCGGGCCTCTGGGGCGGGTCCGGTTTCGGGAGGATGACCCCTTAAACTCTGGGAGAGAGAACATGCATAGAAGAACATTCGGTCTCGGCGTTGCAGGTCTTGCAGCGTCGGTTGCCGCCGCACCAAGCCTCGGGCTTGCACAGGAGGCGAAGAAGGTCACGATCGGCGTGTCCATTCCGGCGGCCGACCATGGCTGGACGGCTGGCGTGGTGTTCCATGCCGAACGCGTCGCGAAACTTCTGATGGCCGAGCACAAGGGGCTCACCATCATCGTGAAGACTTCGGCGGATCCGGCGAGCCAGGCAAACGCAGTGCAGGATCTCGCGGTACAGGGCATCGATGCGCTCGTCATCCTGCCGAGCGATCCGGATCAGCTGGTCACCGCGATCCAGCAGGTGAAGGACGACGGCAAGTTCGTGGCGCTGGTCGACCGTGCACCATCGGTCAACGACAACACCATCCGCAATCTCTACGTGGCCGGCAACAACCCGGCGCTTGGCGAAGTGGCCGGAAAGTATATCGCCGAGAAGACGCCGGAAGCGCAGGTCGTCGTGATCCGCGGCCTGCCGATCCCGATCGACCAGCAGCGCCAGGACGGTTTCGACAAGGGGATTGCCGGTTCCAAGGTGAAGGTGCTGGAGCGCCAATACGGCAACTGGAGCCGCGACGACGCCTTCAAGGTGATGCAGGACTTCCTGACCAAGCATCAGAAGATCGACGTGGTCTGGTGCCAGGACGACGACATGGCCGTCGGTGTGCTGGAGGCGATCGAGCAGGCCAAGCGCACCGACATTCAGTATGTCGTTGGTGGTGCCGGCTCCAAGGACATGATCAAGCGCGTCATGGACGGCGACAAGATGATGCCGGTCGACGTGCTCTATCCGCCGGCGATGGTGGCAACGGCCATGCAGCTGACGGCGGCCAACTTCTACGATCAGGTCCCGGTCAGCGGCAACTATATCCTCGACGCCACGCTGGTGACGAAGGAGAATGCGCAGAACTTCTACTTCGCCGACTCGCCGTTCTGAGATCACCAAGGCGAGAGGGGGCGTTTGTCGCAAGACGCCCTCTTTCCTCGCGTCATCCCTGTGCTCGTGACAGGGATTCAAGCCAGCCCAAGTCGCTGGGCTGAAGAAAATTGCTCTGACCCGACGGAAATCGGGTCACTGGATTCCTGTGACAAGCACAGGAATGCCGGAGAGTTTGCGGAACGCACCGAGCCCGACATCGAGGGCGGCATATCGGAAAGGAAACACCATGAAGACGATCAAGGGTCCGGGCATTTTTCTCGGTCAGTTTGCCGGAGACAAGGCGCCGTTCGACAGCTGGGACGGCATCACCAAATGGGCGGCCGACAAGGGTTATCTCGGTGTGCAGGTGCCGACCTGGGCTGGCCAGCTGATCGACCTCAGACAAGCTGCCTCGTCGAAGGATTACTGCGACGAGTTCGCCGGTGTCGCCCGCCAGAACGGTGTCGAAGTGACCGAATTGTCCACCCATCTTCAGGGGCAGCTGGTCGCCGTGCATCCGGCCTATGATGACGCCTTCGACGGCTTCGCTGCGCCGGAAGTGCGCGGCAATCCGAAGGCACGTCAGGAATGGGCGGTCGAGCAGGTGAAGATGGCGATCACAGCCTCGAAGCATCTCGGCATCACGGCGCATGCCACCTTTTCCGGCGCGCTCGCCTGGCCCTACATCTATCCGTGGCCGCAGCGCCCGGCCGGTCTGGTCGAGACCGCCTTCGACGAGCTTGCCCGCCGCTGGACGCCGATCCTCGATCATGCGGACGAAAACGGCGTCGACGTGTGTTACGAGATCCATCCCGGCGAGGACCTGCATGACGGCGTCACGTTCGAGATGTTCCTGGAGCGGGTGAAGAACCATCCGCGCGCCAACATGCTCTACGATCCGTCGCACTACATCCTGCAATGCCTGGATTATCTCGACAATATCGACATCTACAGAGACCGGATCAAGATGTTCCATGTCAAGGATGCGGAGTTCAATCCGACCGGGCGGCAGGGCGTCTACGGCGGCTTCCAGAGCTGGGTGAACCGGGCCGGACGGTTCCGTTCGCCGGGTGACGGCCAGGTGGATTTCGGCGCGATCTTTTCCAAGATGGCGGCCAATGATTTCGACGGCTGGGCCGTGGTCGAATGGGAATGCGCCCTGAAGCATCCCGAAGACGGAGCCCGCGAAGGCGCGGAATTCGTCAAGCACCACATCATCCGCGTGACGGAACATGCATTCGACGACTTTGCCGCCGGCGGCACGGACGAGGCGGCCAACAGGCGGATGCTGGGGCTTTCATAGAAACCCCTCCCCACAAGGGGAGGGCTTAACCTGCCGCACCCTTCGGTCATGACCCGAGACGTTGCGGAGGGGTCTCTCCCCCTTGTGGGGGAGATGGCCTGCAGGCCAGAGGGGACTTTCCCCGCAATGAATTTCCAAGGAGACATCATCGTGACCATCGAAGCCAAGGACGAACAGACACGCGCACCCCGTATCCGGCTCGGCATGGTCGGCGGCGGATCAGGTGCCTTTATCGGCGCGGTGCACCGGATGGCGGCGCGGCTGGATGACCGGTTCGAGCTTGTCGCCGGCGCGCTTTCCTCGACGGCGGAGAAATCGGCGGCATCGGGGCGGGAACTCGGGCTTGATACGGACCGAACCTACGGCTCCTATGAGGAGATGGCGAGCCGCGAGGCGGAGCGTGAGTACGGCATCGAGGCGGTGTCGATCGTCACGCCGAACCATGTTCATTTCGATGCCGCCAAAGCTTTTCTCAAGCGCGGTATCCACGTCATCTGCGACAAGCCGCTGACCTCCAACCTTGCCGACGCGAAGGCGCTGAAGCAGGTAGCCGACGAGAGCGGCGCACTGTTCATCCTCACCCACAATTACACCGGCTATCCGATGGTGCGCCAGGCCCGCGAGATGGTCGAGAGTGGCGTGCTCGGCGATATCCGTATCGTCCAGGCGGAATATCCGCAGGACTGGCTGACCGAGGCGGTCGAACAGACCGGCGCCAAGCAGGCGGTGTGGCGTACCGATCCGGCCCAATCGGGTGCCGGCGGCTCGACCGGCGATATCGGCACGCATGCCTATAACCTTGCCTGCTTCATCACCGGCTTGACGCTCGATAGCCTTGCCGCGGATCTAGACAGTTTCGTTGAGGGCCGCCGGCTCGACGACAATGCCCATGTCATGCTGCGCTTCGCGGCAAGACACGGCGAGAAGCCGGCCAAGGGCATGCTCTGGTGCAGCCAGGTGGCGCCGGGCCACGAGAACGGCCTGAAAATCCGCGTCTACGGCACCAAGGGCGGCATCGAATGGGTGCAGGCCGATCCGAACTACCTGTGGTTCACGCCGTTCGGGCAAGAAAAGCGGCTGATCACCCGCAATGGCGCCGGTTCCGGCGCCGCTGCTGCGCGTGTCTCCCGCATTCCATCGGGTCATCCGGAAGGTTATCTCGAAGCCTTTGCAACGATCTACACGGAGGCGGCACTGGCAATTCACGCCCACCGGACGGGCGCGAAACTGGACGAGGCGGTTATCTATCCAACCGTCGACGACGGCGTGAAGGGCGTCGCCTTTGTCGAGGCCTGCGTGGAGTCGTCTCGGAACAATGGTGCTTGGGTGAAGGTGTAAAGACTTGGTGGGCGGCGTCTGCCCCTCACCCTAACCCTCTCCCCGTAGACGGGGAGAGGGGACGTGGCTCGATCGGGGCAAGGCGCGTGCGGCAAAGGACCTTCTCCCCAACTGCGGAGAGAAGGGTCCGCAGGACGCAGCCGGATGAGGGGCCTGGGGAAGAGGTGGCGGCACCCGGATAGGCGTTGGAACCCTCGCCGCGGCCGGATCTACCTCCAGTGTCAGGAGCCCAATATTGACATTTCCATTCAATCTGTACAGATATATGTACATTCTGAGAGGAGAGCATTGTGGCCCACGTTCGTTTGACCGAGTTTAGGCAGAACATTGCGACCCACTTCGACAACGTGATCGCCTCTCGCGCTCCTTTGCTGGTCACGCGTCAGGGGTCAGAGGCGTTGGTTCTGATTGCTGAGGGCGAATACGAGAGCATGCAGGAAACTCTGCACCTTCTTTCCACTCCAGCGAATTCTGATCGGCTGCGCGAGAGTATTGCGCAGCTTCGCGGAGAAGAGCTGATCGAAAAAGACCCGACTCTCTGACATGAACCTTCTCTGGACGGGAAACGCCTGGGAAGAGTACCAATACTGGCAAAGCGTCGATCAATCGATGGTCGAGAAAATCAACGAGCTGATCAGGGATACGAAGAGATCGCCCTTCAAGGGGCTTGGAAAACCGGAACCGCTGAAGGGCAGTCTCTCCGGGTTCTGGTCGAGGCGCATTCTTGGGGAGCATCGACTGGTGTATTGTGTGTCGGGTAAAGGAAGCACCCAGCAACTTCAAATCATCCAGTGCCGTTTTCACTATGAGAGATAGTATAGAGCGTACTTAAGACGATAATCGCGAACGAGCTCGTCGCGCTGAACGGGTTTTCGCGCTCCAAAACCTGTACAACGGGCGGGCATTTGGGTACACGTCGCTGCTATGACGGCCGGGGTCATTGTCTCGGTCGCACCTCCATATGGCGGCATCCTCATGACTGATCCCAAAATTCTCGCAGCCCGCTTCCCGGGTGACTTCACGTTTGGCGTTGCGACCGCGGCCTACCAGATCGAGGGATCGACCAAGGCGGATGGCAGGAAGCCGTCCATTTGGGATGCGTTTTCCAACATGCCGGGGCGGGTTCACAACCGCGACAATGGCGATATCGCCTGCGATCACTACAATCGCTGGGAAGCGGATCTCGATCTGATCGCGGACATGGGCGTTTCCGCCTACCGGTTCTCGCTGGCGTGGCCGCGGATCATTCCTGAGGGCACCGGCCGGATCAACGAGCAGGGGCTCGATTTCTACGACAAGCTGATCGACGGATTGAAGGCGCGCGGCATCAAGGCCTTCGCGACGCTCTATCACTGGGACCTGCCGCTGGCGCTGATGGGCGACGGCGGCTGGGCCGCGCGATCGACTGCCTACGCCTTCCAGCGCTACGCCAAGGTGGTGATGGCGCGTCTTGGGGACCGGCTGGATTCGGTTGCGACATTCAACGAACCGTGGTGCTCGGTGTGGCTGAGCCACCTCTACGGCGAGCATGCGCCGGGCGAGCGCAACATGGAGGCGGCCCTTGCCGCCATGCACCACACCAATCTCGCGCATGGACTGGCGGTCGAAGCGATCCGGCATGTGACGCCGAATGTGCCTGTTGGTCTCGTCCTCAACGCACATTCCGTCATTGCGGGTTCCGATAGCGCCGAAGATAGCGCTGCTGCCGAGCGTGCCTTCGACTTCCACAACGGCGCCTTTTTCGGCCCGGTGTTCAAGGGCGAATATCCGGCGTCGCTGATGTCGGCGCTTGGCGATCGGATGCCGAAAGTGGAAGACGGCGATCTTGCCGTCATCAACCAGAAACTCGACTGGTGGGGCCTCAATTATTACACGCCGATGCGCGTTCTTGCCGATACCGCTGAGGGTGCGGAATTCCCGGCAACGCAGCCTGCGCCCTTCGTCGAAACGGCGGTGACCGATATCGGCTGGGAGATCTGTGCGCCCGCCATGAAATTGCTGGTCGAGGATCTCTACCGTCGCTACGACCTGCCGGAATGCTACGTCACGGAAAACGGTGCCTGCGACAATACCGATCTTGGCGCCGACGGCACAATCGATGACACGATGCGGCTTGACTACTATGTCGAACATCTCGGCGTCGTCGCGGATCTCGCCCGCGACGGTTATCCGATGAAGGGCTATTTCGCGTGGAGCCTGATGGACAATTTCGAGTGGGCCAAGGGCTATCAGATGCGGTTCGGCCTCGTCCATGTCGACTATCAGACGCAGGTTCGCACGATCAAGCAGAGCGGCAAATGGTATCGGGATCTGGCTGCAGAGTTCCCCAAGGGTAACCACGCACCGGCTTAATTTTGCGCTGCGTAGAAGATTTTTTCTCGTTTTCGCCGAATTTGAAATCTCATCCCTGTAAAATGTGGCGCAGGCGGGGCATTGATGCGCCATCAATAACGAGGCCTCCCGGCTTCATCGAAAGCCGATCGAATGCTCCGCAAAGTCACCTGTCATCGAATGTGCCGCCTGGCTGCATGAATTGAGACGGCGACCCTTGTCGCCGGGATGACCTGACTGAACGTGTGAGCTTATCATGACACTTGTTACTGCCGTGGCCGATGCCGCTTCGCCTGACGTGGCGAATGCTGCGCCCATGGTGTCGTTCGAAAAGGTGGTGAAGCGGTTCGGCGGTGCGTCCGGGCAGCCCGAATTCACCGCGCTCGACGGTATCGATTTTTCGGTCGCCCGCGGCTCCATCGCCGGTATCATCGGCCGATCCGGGGCCGGAAAGTCGACTCTGATCCGGCTGGTCAACGGGCTTGAAAAGGCGACGTCCGGCACGGTCGTGGTCGATGGCGTCGAAGTGGGCGGGCTCGGCGAAGATGGTTTGCGTTCGCTGCGCCGCCAGGTCGGCATGATCTTCCAGCATTTCAATCTGCTGTCCTCGCGAACCGCGTTCGACAATGTGGCGCTGCCGCTCGAGATTGCCGGTGTGGACAAGGCGGCGATCAAGGCCAAGGTCGGGCCTCTGCTCGATCTCGTCGGTCTCGGCGACAAGGCCGGGCGTTACCCGTCCGAGCTGTCGGGTGGGCAAAAGCAGCGCGTCGGCATTGCCCGCGCGCTGGCGACCGATCCGAAACTGCTGCTCTCAGACGAAGCCACCTCGGCGCTCGATCCGGAGACCACGCATTCGATCCTTGATCTTCTGAAGCGCATCAACGCCGAACTCGGGCTGACGGTGCTTCTGATCACGCACGAAATGGAAGTGGTGAAAACGGTCGCCAGCCATGTGGCGGTGATCGATGCCGGTCGCATCGTCGAGGCCGGGCGCACGTTCGAGGTCTATGCCGATCCCAGGCACGAGACGACGCGCACGCTGCTTGCCTCTTCGCTCAACCTGCCGGAATGGCTGCGCAACGGCATCAAACGGCAACCATCGGCGGGGGACCGGGCGCTGGTGCGGCTGGTGTTCTTCGGCGACACGGCTTTCAAGCCGCTGACGGGACGTCTGGTTGCCGAACTGGGCGCCGACGTCAACATTCTGGCGGGCGCGATCGAGGAGATCGCCGGCGAGCCTTTCGGATCGCTGGTCGTTTCCTATTCCGCCGACCCGGCCGTGATGGCGCGGGCGCAACAATTCTATGCCGAGACCGGCCTGAAGACGGAGGTGCTCGGCTATGTCGCTTGAGATGCTCATCAACCTTCTCACCAAGGCGCTGACCCAGACGCTGCAGATGGTGGCGATCGCCGGCTTGATCGGCTCGGCCATCGGGCTGCCGATCGGCATTTTTCTTGCCACCAGCGGCCGTGGCGAGCTGTTTCCGGCACCGGCGACCAACCGCGTCATCGGCCTCATCGTCAATGCCGCGCGCTCGACGCCGTTCATCATTCTGGTCGTTGCGATCATACCGTTTACCCGGTTGGTCACGGGGACCTCGATCGGCACCAATGCGGCGATCGTGCCGCTGACGATCGCCACCATTCCGTTCTTCGCGCGTCTCGTGGAGGCGGCCATCCGGGAGATCGACAGCGGGCTGATCGAAGCGGCCCGCGCCATGGGGGCTTCGCCGATGCAGATCGTCTTCAAGGTGCTGCTGGCCGAAGCTCGGCCCGGCCTGATCCTCGCGCTCACCATGACCATGGTCAGCCTGATCGGCTATTCGGCGATGGTCGGTGCGGTCGGCGGCGGTGGTCTCGGCGATCTCGGGATCCGCTACGGCTATCAGCGCTTCATGCCGGAAGTCATGCTTGCCGTCGTCGTGGTGCTGATCGTTCTGGTTCAGCTGGTCCAGAGCGCCGGCGACAGTCTGGCCCGACGGTTCGACAGGCGCAACCGCAAGACCTGATCAACAACAAGCCATTCATTCTTTCAAATCCAAGGAGACAGACATGAAGAACATCATTCTCGCGGCCGCCTTCAGTGCGCTCACTGCCGCATCGGCCTTTGCCGAAGACATCAAGATCGGCGTGACGCCCGGTCCGCACGCGCAGATCATGGAAAAGGTCAAGGAAATCGCAGCCCCCAAGGGCCTCAACATCGATATCCTCGAATTCTCCGACTATGTCGTCCCGAACCAGGCGCTGGCTGATGGCGAGCTTCAGGCCAATTCCTTCCAGCACAAGCCGTATCTCGACAATCAGGTGACCGACCGCAAGTTCGACCTGATCGCCGTCGGCACAACCGTCAACTTCCCGATGGGTGTCTATTCCAAGAAGGTGAAGAGCCTCGACGAACTGAAGGAAGGTGCTACGGTTTCGATCCCCAACGACCCGACCAATGGCGGCCGCGCGCTGCTGATCCTGGCCGACAAGGGTCTCATCAAGCTCAATGCCGACAAGGGCCTCAAGGTAACGCCGGCCGACGTCACCGAAAACCCGAAGAAGATCGAATTTGCCGAGCTCGACGCAGCTCAGCTTCCGCGTTCGCTCGATGACGTCGATGCGGCCGTGATCAACACCAACTTCGCGGTCGAGGGTGGTCTCAACCCGGCCAAGGACACGATCGCCAAGGAAGGCGAAAAGGCACCTTACATCAACATCATCGCGATCAACGCGAAGGACAAGGATGCAGCCTGGGTCAAGACGCTGGTCGACAGCTATCACAGCCCTGAGGTGAAGCAGTTCGTGCTCGACACGTTCAAGGGCGTCGTCATTCCGTCCTGGTAACACGTCGAAAGACGGTAGGATCTCAGAGTGAAGTGATCTAATCGAGGCCGGTCTCCGCGGAGACCGGCTTTTCTTATTGAAGTTAACGATATCTGAAGAGATCGCCGTCCAATGTGGCCCCCTTAATGAAGGGGCGGGCTATTGTTGTTCATGCCGTCACATTTCCGGCGTTCCGTTCCGGCCGGCCGTCGGTCTGTCGTGGCGATGCAACTTGTCCTGTTCGCAGTCGTCGTCACGCTCGTGACCGTCTTCATTCTGACGGCCGTCGGCCGCATTGCAGATTATGCCAACCGGTATGACGACAGCCGCTCGATGCAGACCACCGAAGGCGCGCTGCAGACCTTCCGAACCCAGCTTCAGGCCACCCTCAACGATTATTCGGCATGGGATGATGCTGCCCAGTTCGTCTATGCCCAGGACGGCCAGGATTGGGTTGTCAGCAATTACGGCGATATGACGTCCAACAGCGGCCTGTTCGATATCGCGATCGTGATGGACACCGAGCGCAACGTGCTGATGTCCTATCAGGAGGGACGTCCGGCGGAATGGAACCCGCGCGAGTATTTCGATACGTCGCTCTGGACCTTGTTCGATCGGGTCCTGTCCACGGGTCGCGACGGTCTGCCGGAAGCCACGGGCTTTGTTCAGACACGCGACGGCGTTGCGGCTGTCGGCGTCGCCCTGGTGCGCGAAAAATCCGGCGCGCTCGACAAGCCGCTTTCGGAGAGACGGTTTCTCGTCTTTGCCCGCCAGCTGGACGAAAAGAAGGTGGCGGAACTTGCAAGGACCTATGTTGTCGAGGGTTTGCGGTTCATCGACAAGACCGATCAGACCAGCAACAGTGTCGAACTTCGCAACCTGCACGGCAAGCTTTTGGTCAAGCTTTCGTGGCAGCCGCGGCGTCCGGGCGACCTCGGCTTCTCCCAGGTGCAGCCTCTGGTCTATGGCGCGCTTGCCATGGTCGGGCTGTTTTTCCTGCTGCTCGTGGTCAGTGGCAGCATCACCCTAAACCAGCTCAAGCGCGACGAAGCCGATGCGAGACGGCTCGCGATGTGCGACCGGTTGAGCGGGCTTTTGAACCGGTCAGGTTTCTTTACCGCTCTCGACGCCCTTGTTCTCGAAAGCCGGGCGCAGGGCGCGCATGTTTTGCTTCTCTATCTGGATCTCGATGGCTTCAAGGAGGTCAACGATGCCTATGGTCACGGGACCGGCGACAAGCTGATCCGCGGCGTGGCGGCCGGGTTGAAGACGCTTGTTGGCAGCGAGGCGATCCTGGCGCGCGTTGGCGGCGACGAATTCGCTATCGCTCTTCCGGTGATGGGGGCATCTCCGGTGGCACCTATTCTCTGCGACCGCATTCTCGGCTTCTTCGGCGAGCCCTTCGTCATCGGCGAACGGGTGGCTGTGATCGGAACCAGTATCGGTGTCGCCATCTCGCCGCGCGGCAACGTGCCGGGAGAAGAGCTTGTCCGTCGGGCCGACATGGCGATGTACCGTGCCAAGGAAACCGGCCGCGGCCGCTATGAGAATTACCGGCCGGAAATGGATGCCGAGCGCGAGGAGCGCAACCGGCTGGAAGTGGACCTGCGGATCGCCATCGAGCGGCGCGAAATCAACATCGTCTACCAGCCCGTGGTGGATGCGACGAACTGGCGGCTGATCGGCGTCGAGGCGCTGGCCCGCTGGACCCGCAAGGGTTACGGACCGGTGCCGCCGGATGTGTTCATTCCGATTGCGGAATCAAGCGGACTGATCGACCAACTGGGTCTGTTCGTCATGCACCGGGCCTGCGAGCGCATCGCCGACTGGCCCGGCATCAAGCTTGCCGTCAATATCTCGCCCGGCCAGTTCCGTGATCCCGAATTTTCGCAGCATGTGGCCTCGATGTTCCGCAAGACCGGAACCGATCCGTCGCGCATCACGCTGGAAATGACCGAGGGGTATTTTATTCAGAACCCAGACCGCGCTCGCGCAGCGATTGCCAGGCTGAAAAAGCTCGGGGTCGAGATCGCTCTCGACGATTTCGGCGCTGGTTTTTCAAGCGTCGGATATCTGCGGCAGTTCGGTTTCGACCGGATGAAGATCGATCGCTCGCTGGTGCATGCAATGTCCGAGGGTGACCACGCGGTTCAGACGTTGCAGGCGACCGTGGCGCTTGCCCGTTCGCTCGGCATGCCGGTGACGGCGGAAGGCGTCGAGAGCGAGGACCAGGCGTTGAAGTTGCGGATGACGGGCTGTGATGAATTGCAGGGCTATTTCTTCGGTCGGCCGATGGAAGCCCATGAGATCGACGTCATCTACCGCACCGACCGGGGACGGGACGGAAAGCGGATTGCCTGAAAACGTCTCAGGCTAGAGATGCCGCGGCACCTTTGTCTTCAGGATTGCAATCAGGCCCGCATCCATGAAGTCGTAATCGTCGGGTATATCGAGACAGATCAGCCGCTTGCCCTTGAGCTGCGATCGGTATCTCTGCTGGATCTTTGCCCGGTGGGTCCGTTCCATGACGAAGAGGGTGTCGGCCCATTCGATCAATTCGGCTGAGAGAGGGTTTTCGGCATCATTGTTGGTGCCGGCGGACGACACCTCGATGCCGGGCCATTCTGCAAAAACCTGCTCGGCCGTCGGGCTGCGCAGCTTGTTCTGGCTGCAGACGAAAAGGATGTTTTTCAGGTTACTCCATCCTTCTCGCGGACGCTCAGCTACCGATATGTTTGACGCCGCGCTGTTTGGCGAGGGCGATCTGGAGCTGCCGCTGACGGTAACGCAACCGGTCTTCCTCGGTGCGGCTGTCGTAGCAATGGGAACAGGAGACGCCTTCCTCATACTTGGGCGAGGTGACATCTTCGGCGGTGATCGGATTGCGGCAGGCGTGGCAGAGCTTGTGGTTGCCTTCCTTCAGGCCGTGCTCAACGGAGACGCGCTCGTCGAACACGAAACACGCGCCTTCCCAGAGGCTTTCTTCTTCCGGCACCTGTTCGAGATATTTGAGGATGCCGCCCTTCAGGTGGTAGACGTCCTCGAAACCCTGCTGCTTCATGAAGGCTGTCGCCTTTTCGCAGCGGATGCCGCCGGTGCAGTACATGGCGATCTTTGGCTTGTTGTGCAGGCCGGTGTTGTTCTTCACCCAGTCCGGGAATTCGCGAAACGTCTTGGTGTTGGGGTCGACTGCGCCCTTGAAGATGCCGATCGCGGTCTCGTAATCGTTGCGCGTATCGATGACGATGGTCTCGGGATCCGAGATCAGCGCGTTCCAGTCCTTGGCCTCGACATAGGTGCCGACTATTCTGTTGGGATCGATATCCTCGACCCCCATCGTGACGATTTCCTTCTTGAGCTTTACCTTCATGCGCACGAAGGGCATTTTCGATGCGCGGCTTTCCTTGTGCTCCAGACTGGTGAATTCGGGCTGGGCGCGCAGAAATGTCAGAAGCTCGGCGATCTCACTGTCGGAACCCGCCACCGTACCGTTGATGCCTTCGCGCGCGATCAGCAGCGTGCCTTTGATGCCGCGCGCGTCGCAGAAGGCCTGCAGCGGCGTCTGGAAATCCGCAAAACGTTCGAACCGCGCAAAGTGATAGAGCGCGGCAACGAGAAATGCGCCCGTGGCTTCGGGGCGGGGGAGAAGGTGGCTTTCGGTCATGCCGGTCCCATACAACCAGATGCGCTGTTGCGCAATGGATCGGGCGTCGTCGTCGTCACGACGCCGCGTGTTTCCAAAGGAGTGCGACAAGCTTGCTTTCGGTGGCGGCACTGTCGGAAAACACCGACTGGGCGATCGGCAGTGCTTCTTTCCGGAGTGCCTGCTGGCGGGCGATGATGGCGGCGAGTAGCCGCGCCAGCGTGTCGCTGTCGCCGAACAGGTCGGGGCTTTCGTTGACGAGGCCCGAGAGAACGGAAAGATCGTGCTCGTGACCTAAAAGATCGACCAGTGATTTCGCCTCGGCCTGTTTGGCGCGCATCGCCGACGGCCAGATGTCGCGCAGGAGGGCAAGATGCATCCAGTAGGTCTGGCCGCTCTTGCGCAATTCGTGGAATGCCTCGGCATGGGCATTGCCTTCGCATTCCTTTATCGCGGCGATCGCCTGCAGGCGTTGTTTCTTCCAGACCTTGGCAAGCCGGTTGGCGGTCTTTTCCGGCCGGTCGTCGAGGGAGAGGCCGTGCAACGCGTCGATGGCTTCGTGGCAGATGATCACCGCCGTCGCCATGCGGGCGGGCAGGTCTTCCTGGCTCTCGGCAATCTCGTCGCGGCGTTTGGAAAGCGCGTCGCGGGCGAATGCAAGGGCTGCCTGTTCTTCCGGCAGAGTAGATTGACCGGCGAGATAATCGACCGTTTCGACAAGTGCCGTTGCATCGCGCACGGCAGAGAGGCTGCGGGCCATGTCGCCGATACGCTTGTTTTCGCGGCTTCTGAACTCTTTGGCGTCCGGCTGGATCAGGCGGTACAGCGCCCGCACGCGCTTGAAACGCTTGCGCGCATCGTGGATCGCCGTGTGCGCCCCATCAGGCTTGTCGGCGAGATATCGGACCGCCTTCGACAGCTGCTGCTCGGCAACCGCGACGAACTCGGCGGTAAACGGCTTATCGGGTCGCAGGTGGTAGGCCATCGAGAAGCTCCCGGCTCAGATCCTGGTTGGCCATGACGGCATTGGAATAGCGGCGATCGCCGGTGACGTCGTCGCCGATCCAGTCCGGTATCGGCGGACGTTCGGTTTCGCTTTGAAGTTCGACCTCGGCGACAACCAGGCCGTTATAGACGCCTTCATACACATCCACTTCCCAGGTGTAGCCCTGATGCTCGACATTGAAGCGGGTCTTGTCGAGGACGATGCCGGTGGCACCAGCTGCCATGTCCTTGGCATCGGCGAGCGGAATCTCGTATTCGAACTCCGAGCGCGAGAACAATTCCGAGCCGATCTTGATCGTCAGCTTGGCCTTCTCGTCATCCATGATGCGAACGCGAACCGAGCGATCAGCGGCAACGGCGATATAGGCCTGCAGGAACCGCGAGGAGGATGCGACCTCGTTCCGCCAGGCATCGTTCTTGACCAGATACTTGCGCTCGATTTCCTGTCCCATGGGCCTCGTCTTGGTTGTGGAGATGTACCGTAGCGCAAAGATGCACAAGGGCAAGAGTATCGGCAAGAGCATGGTAAAGCGGTGCTTCGGCCGGGTGCTTAAGAGAAGTCGGCAAGGGGCCCGAGGTTGCGTCGATCGGGGGATTTGTTCTCGACAATGACGTGATCGACCGTTATTTCCGGGCAAGGGATTTCAATCGTTTTAGGGAGTGTTCTTCATGGCTGACCAGATTCCGGGCCAGAACCCAAGCAAGACTGAAAAGCTGCTGACCATCCTGAAATTGCAGCCCGTCGTTCCGGTGCTGATCGTTGACGATGCGAAGTCTGCTGTCGGGCTTGCGCGGGCGCTGGTCGCCGGCGGGCTCCGGGCGATCGAGATCACCATGCGCACGCCGGCAGCACTCGACGCCGTGAAGGCGGTTGCAGCCGAAGTCGAAGGCGCCAATGTCGGTGCCGGCACGATCCTCAACGCGAAAGACTGGGAAGCCGCCGTGAAGGCCGGCTCGACCTTTATTGTGTCGCCGGGCGTTTCTCCGGGCGTGCTGTCTGCCGCCAAGGATTCGCCGGTTCCGCTTTTGCCGGGTGCAGCGACTGCCAGCGAAGTGATGACGCTCCGGGAAGCCGGTTACAACGTGATGAAGTTCTTTCCTGCCGAGCAGGCCGGTGGTGCCGCCTATCTGAAGGCCCTGTCATCGCCACTCGCAGGCACGCTGTTTTGCCCGACCGGCGGCATTTCGCTGAAGAATGCCAACGATTACCTGTCGCTCCCCAACGTCATCTGCGTCGGCGGTTCCTGGGTAGCCCCGAAAGAACTCGTCGCAGCCGGCGACTGGGCCGCGATCACCAAGCTCGCCTCCGAGGCTTTCGCGCTCAGGGCTTGACGCTGAAAGCCGGAATGACCAGCATGGGACCATGGAGGTCCCTATGCAGAATGGCTCTTACGAACATGAACTGCGCCATAGGGGATCATGCCTCTGCGGCGCAGTGACGTTCACCATCGAAGGTGACATTGCCGCGCCCGACGCGTGCCACTGCTCGGCCTGTCGAAAGCAATCCGGCCACTATTTCGCATCCGTCGATGTCGCCCGGGACAAGCTGGCCGTCGAGGGTGGCGAGAATGTTTGCTGGTATCAATCCTCCGAAAAGGTGCGGCGCGGGTTCTGCGGGACCTGTGGGTCCTCGCTGTTCTGGGATTCGACGCAGCGCGACTGGATCGCGGTCGCGATGGGTGCGTTCGATGCATCGACCGGTGCACGGTTGAAGAAGCACATCTTCGTGGCCGATAAGGGCGACTATTACGACATCGCCGACGGGTTGCCGCAGAACCTGCGATAGGGCGTGGGGCCAGACGCCGTTTCTGACATTTTCGTTATCGGCAGCGCGGGAAAATTGTTTTCCTGTGTTGCCGTTCCTATCTCCGTGTTCGAATTCAACAGTAGGAGATACGGATGTTCGACGCAAAGAAGCTTCTTGACCAGTTCCTGGGTTCGCAGGTTCCCGGTCTTTCGGGAAGCGTGAAGGGCCGGGCTGGGCAGTTCGGCGATATGGCGAAGAACAATCCGTTGAAGTCTGCAGGCATTGCCGCCGCACTTCTCGGCACCAAGACCGGCCGCAAGATTGCCGGCAATGTGGTGACGGTGGGCGGCATCGCAGCTGTCGCGGGTCTCGGGTATCTCGCCTACAAGAACTACAAATCCGGCCAGTCGCCGCAGGCAGCGATTCAGCCGACGCCGTCTGCTGCAGAGCCTATCGCGCTGCCGCCGCCGGGCAGCCCGTTTTCGCTGCAGTCGCCTGAGCTCACCAACGATTTCGCCCTGACCCTGGTGCGCGCCATGATCGCTGCCGCCAAGGCGGACGGCCATATCGATGCGGCCGAGCGGGCCAACATCATGAACAAGGTCCATGAAGTCGATCTCGGCGACGAGGCGGAAGCGTTCATCCGCGACGAGCTTGCGAACCCTGTCGATATCGACGATCTGGTCGCTGCTGCCCGCACGGAGGAGCAGAAGGTGGAGCTTTACACCGCGACCCGCATGACGATCGATCCCGATACGCGGGCCGAGCGCGGTTATCTCGATCTTCTCGCCGGACGCCTCGGCCTGCCCGATGCTTTGCTCGAGCATATCGATGCCACGGTCACCGCGGCAAAAGTGCCCGCTTAACGGGCGAGAACATGGGTAACGATCTCGGTGAAATCTACCGCGATTACATCCATTGCCTGAACCGGCAGGACTGGGGGCGGCTCGGGCAGTTTGTGGATGACGATGTCATCCATAATGACCGGCCGCTCGGGCTGTCCGGCTACCGCGACATGCTCGTCGGGAATTTCAGCGATATTCCCGACCTGCGCTTTTCCATCGATCTGCTGGTCGTCGATCCGCCGCATGTGGTCAGCCGGTTGCTGTTCGATTGTTCGCCTCGGGCCGAGTTTCTGGGGCTTCCGGTCAACGGGCGCCGGGTGTCGTTTAGTGAAAACGTCTTTTACGGGTTCCGCGACGGCAAGATCGTGCAGGTCTGGTCGATTGTCGACAAGGCCGCCATCGAGGCGCAGCTGTAAGCTCCATCGATCGCTTCCGCCGGTTGCCTTTCCACAGGTGCTGGCCTAAGCCTTGATGCCTCATCTGCAGCGGTTGCGACGCAGCCGCTGCCATCTTGCTGGACCTGCCCGAATGCGCGATCTTTCCAATTACAAAGTTGCCGCTCCCAGCCCCGTCACCCTGACCGGACGGTTCGTGACGCTCGAGCCCTATGACCGTGAAAAGCATCTGGCTGATCTCTGGGAGGCGCTGGGCGGTGCCGAGGGGATCAACGAGCTGATCCGCTATTTTCCGAACGATCAATATTCGACCGCCGAAGAGTTTGGCGCGTGGCTGGACAATGTGAATGCGAATTTCGGCTTCGTAACGCTGGTTGCGCGTGAAAACGCCTCTGGCGCGGTTGTCGGCATGGCGAGCTATATGCGGCCGGACCCGAAGAACGGTGTGATCGAGGTGGGGTCCGTGGCGCATGGGCTTGCCATGAAGCGGTCGCCAATGTCGACAGAGCTGCATTACCTGATGGCTCGCCACGTGTTCGAGACGCTGGATTATCGTCGCTACGAATGGAAATGCCACAACGAGAACGAGCCTTCCAAGGTGACCGCGCTGCGTTACGGCTTTACTTTCGAAGGCGTGTTCCGGCAGCACATCATCTCGCGCGGTGCCAACCGCGATACGGCCTGGTTTTCGATGATCGACAGCGAGTGGCCGGTGATCAAGGCCGGGTTCGAGGCCTGGCTCTCGCCCGATAATTTCGATGAAGACGGCCGGCAGAAAAAGCGGCTGGAAGATCTCAGGGCCGAATTTGCCGGCGGGAAAACCACATGACGCCAGAAGCGAAATCACAGGCGATCGCGGCTGCCGCCATTCTCTTCGGCGCGGCGGTGGTCATCTATCTCATGCCGACCATCGTGTTGTGGATCGGCAATTACTCGCCGCTGCTGGCGTTTTTCGTCGGCGCGCTGCTGGTTCTCGGCTTCTTCCTGATCTTCTGGCTGCGGGCGCGGTACCAGCGGCGGAAGTAAGTGCGAGATTTAGTCGGGTCGGGCGAAAGCCTGAAACGTCCTCATCCCTGTGTCTGCCACAGGGATGAGATATCCGTGGTGAGCTAGCAGCTCACCTCAGGCCGGCTTGGCGCCGATCGCTTCCAGCTCCGCCATCACATCCGCCGACAGTTCGATATCGGCGACGGCGAGGTTTTCGCGCAGGTGCCCGCGCGACGAGGTGCCCGGGATCAGCAGGATGTTCGGCGAGCGCTTCAGCAGCCAGGCCAGTGCCACCTGCATCGGCGTTGCGTCGAGCCTTGCTGCTACATCCGACAGCGTCGAGGATTGCAGGGGCGAGAAGCCGCCGAGCGGGAAGAAGGGGACGTAGGCCGTGCCTTCTGCCGCCAGATGATCGATGAGGTCATCGTCGTCGCGGTGCGCGAGATTGTACTGGTTCTGGACGCAGACGATCTCGGTGATCTTGCGGCCATCCTCAACCTGCTTTCGCGTCACGTTCGACAGGCCGATATGCTTGATGAGGCCCTCGCGCTGGAGTTCGGCAAGGATTGTCAGCGGTTCTTCCAGCGAGCCTTCGGCCGGACCGTGGACATCCAGCATGGAACGCAGATTGACCACCTCCATCGCATCGAGACCGAGATTCCTGAGGTTATCGTGGACGGCCTTCGTGAGTGCTTTTTTCGAAAAGGCCGGGTTCCAGGATGCGTCCTCGCCTCTGAGGGCGCCGACCTTGGTGACGATCACGAGATCGTCGCTATAGGGATGCAGCGCTTCGCGGATGATCTCGTTGGTAATATGCGGACCGTAGAAGTCGCTGGTGTCGATATGGTCGACGCCGGCTTCGATCGCTTCGCGCAGCACCGCAACGGCTTCCGCGCGGTCTTTCGGCGGGCCGAACACGCCCTTGCCGGCTAGCTGCATGGCGCCGTAGCCGAGACGTTTTACGTGTCGGTCGCCGAGTTTATAGGTGCCGGCTTTTTCAAGATTGGTCATGGTTTTACTCCCTGTCGGATGAGGCAGAGATAGGGCTATCCAGCCCGCGCGATAATCGGTTACAATTCGGACGGGCTGTACGGCAGGGCGGACAATGAAATACGACGCTGGTGATCTCGGGGCATTCGTCGCGGTGGCGAGAACCAAAGGGTTTCGCGATGCTGCCCGGCTGACCGGCGGAAGCGCTTCCGGATTAAGCGATGCAGTCCGGCGTCTGGAAGAGAAGATCGGCGTCCGGCTTCTCAACCGCACGACCCGCAGCGTCACTCCGACGGAAGCGGGCAGGGCACTGCTCGACCGGCTGGGACCGGCGCTATCGGAAATGGAAGCGGCGCTCGACATGGCTGCCGGGTTTCGGGGGCGGCCGGCGGGACTGTTGACGCTGAATGTGCCGGCCAGTGCGGCGCGGATCGTCCTGCCGCAGATCGTGCCGGCGTTTCTGGCTGCCTATCCGGACATCCGTCTCGACATCATGACCGACGAGAGCTTCGTCGATATCATCGCTGCCGGCTGCGATGCCGGCATTCGCTATGACGAACGGCTGGAGCAGGACATGATCGCCGTGCCGATCGGTCCGCGCGTACAGCGTTTCGCATTGGCGGCGTCTCCCGCCTATCTTGCCGCGCGGGGCCGACCGGGCCATCCGCGGGATCTTTTGGCGCATTCCTGCATCCGGAGCCGGTTCAGGGACCGTCCGGTCACGCCCTGGGAGTTCGAACGCGATGGCGAGGAGGTGGTGGTGGATCCACCGGCGCAGCTGATCGTGCAGGCGGGTGGCGGGTCCGATCTCGGTGTGGACGCGGCGATTGCCGGCACCGGTATCGTCGCGCTGTTCGAGGACTGGCTGAAGCCGCATTTTGACAGTGGTGCGCTGGAGCAGGTGCTCGAGCCGTGGTGGCCCTCATTCTCAGGGCCGTTTCTCTACTATCCAGGGCGACGGCTGGTGCCGGCTCCGCTGCGCACCTTCATCGATTTCATCAAGGCGATGCCGCAGCCGGGTTGAGCGTTCAGCCCTGCAGCGAGGCGCCGAGCAGGGAAAGGCCGATCAGCAGGATGAACAGGGCGCCGCCGATCTCGATCGCATGGCCGATGCGTCGTCCGCTGCGCGAGCCGGGGCCTGCGAACTTGAGCGCGATATCCTTGGCGCCGACGGCTAACGTTGCGAGGATCGTCACCGTGATCGCCGTGCCGATCGACATGGCGAGGACAGACAGCACGCCGCCGAGATAGAGGCCATTCAGAAGCGAGAAGCTCATGACGAGGATGGCGCCGGAGCAGGGGCGCAGTCCGACGGCAATGATCGCCGACCAAGCTTCCTTGAGGTTGAAGTTGCGGGCGCCAAGCGTCGACGGGTCCGGCATGTGGCTGATGCCGCAGGCCTCGCAGGTGTCGCTGTCTCCCTGAAATGCGTGGTCGTCGATCTCGACTGCCTGGAATTTGAGACCGGTCGCGCGTCGTCCGTTGGAAGAGCCGTCGAACAGCATGGCGGTCGATCCGCCGGCTGAAGTCGCCGCTGCCGCTGTCCGGCCGCGGTCTGGAGCGCGCACGACCCGCATGCGGAGTGCCCGGATCTTCTTGACCAAAAGCCAGGCGCCGAACAGGGAGACCATGGCAAAGCTTGCAACCTCCATGGTCCAGGTGGCCTGGGTCATGGTGATGCCGGTGCCGCGGAGCAAGACGAAGGCAGCGCCGACCACGAGGATCGCCACCAGGCCCTGCAAAAGCGCGGAGATGAAGGAGATCGTGACGCCGCGGCGCAGTTCGACTTCGTTGGCGATCATGTAGGAGGAAATCACCGCCTTGCCGTGGCCGGGGCCGGCGGCGTGGAAGACGCCATAGGCAAAAGACAGGCCGATCAGGCCGACAAGCGCAGACGGATCCTCGCGCATCGCCCGCAGTGCGCCGGTCAGAGAGCGGTAGAAGCCCTGCTGGTAGGCGTTGATCCACTGGAAGAAGGGGGCGAGCGGGCCGCCCACCGAGAAAGAGGGTTCCGCTGCACCGACGCCGAGCGGCGACTGGGCGTGGGCGGCGGTGGCGACCAGCGTAGCCGCGAGAGCGGCAAACAGCAGGCCGGTCGACGCTTTCCTCAGCATGTCACTTCCATGCGGGTGGCAAAGAGCTTTGTCATGTCGGTCCCCGTCGGATCGTTGAAGAAGGCATCGGTGAGCGAAGCGCTGTTTTGCGAAATCACATCGTCTGGATCGGGCCGTACGACCTTGTGCTGGCACTTCTCGAAGCCCGCACCCTTCAGCACCAGATCCTTGTCGGTGGGGAAGTCGATCGCCGTGTACATGGTGGGATCGTAGATGCCGAATGTGAGCTTGCCCTTGAGCGGCACGGGCTTTTCAGGCTTGACCGCAAAGATCAGCATCAGCTGCTTATCCTGCATCGTGGTGTGAAAGACTTCCGGCTTCTTTATGCCGATCTGGGCGCCGTCCAGCGTCACGGTCGAGAAGTAATGGTAGTCCGCAAGCGACGTGCGGATGGTTTCGCCGAGTTCGGCGAGTTCATGCGGATCGAGCTTGAGATCGCCGTTCTTGTCGAAATCGAGGATGACGCTCGAGGAGAACACTTCATCGAAGCGCCAGACATTGCGCAGTTCCTGCACGGTGCCATCGGCGCCTGCGACAATCTCCAGCCGGGCCTCGGCAAAGATATGCGGATGCGCAAGTGCCGGCGCTGGAACGGCGAAGGGTGCAGCCAGGGCCGCTGCCGTCAGAATTGTCGCAAGTCTGTTTCGCATATCCGAGCAGGTCCAGCATAGTTGCGCAGCGGCATTGCGTCCGGACCTGCGCCAAATCAAAAGGGGTGTCGTTCGTCCGCAAGCTGTGGTCTGGCCCCGAAATGGGACGGAATTTCGACTGCGGCGTTACAGCATTACATGTCAGCGCGGCTGGCGGAACCAGTTGGCGAGAAAATCCACGAAGCTTCTCACCTTGGCCGGGAGGTAACGGCGATGCGGATAGACCGCATAGATGCCGCGTTCACGGGTGATGTATTCGTCGAACAGATTGACGAGTTCGCCCGACTGGATCGAGGCCATGGCGACGAAGTCTGGGATGATCGCGACGCCGAGACCGGCGCGGGCCGCGCGCAAGGTTGCCTGCGGACTGTTGACCTCGATCGGGCCGGAGACCGCAACTGAAATCATCGAGCCATCAGGATCGACGAAGCGGATATTGTTGTGCCAGCGCGAATTGGTGTCGATAATGAACGGCACCTTGTTCAGCTGCTGCGGATGCGTAAGGGGCCCGTATTGCGCCACGACATCGGGCGTTGCCACCGCATGGACCCGGAAATCGGCGAGCTTCTTGGCGATCAGGCCGGAATCCTCCAGCCGGGTGATTCGGATCGCCAGATCGAAATTTTCCTCGATCAGGTCGACAAACCGGTCATCGGCGACGATTTCCAACTGGACGTCCGGATGCGCCTTAGCGAAATCGATGAACGACTGGCCGACATCCGCATCGATGAAGGTGCGCGGCACGGAGATCCGCAGGCGGCCCTTGAGATCGGCATTGTTCTCGCGCACGAGGTCCGCGAGATTGTCGATCTCCTTCAGGATATCGGCAGCGGTGCGGTAATAGGTGTGGCCCGCCTCCGTCATCGAGAACTGGCGGGTGGTGCGGTTGAGAAGAAGCGCGCCGAGATCGTCTTCCAGTTCGCGGACATATTTCGACAGCAGCGCCTTGGAACGGCCGGTGCGACGGGCGGCGGCCGAAAAGCCCTCGGCCTCGACCACGTCGATGAAGGCGCGCATGCGGGTGAGTGTGTCCATGGGCGAAGGGTGCTCCCGATCTCAGAAGTCTTCTGTCTCCGCCAGGGAAAGCAGAAATACAAGCGCTGTGCTGAGCCGACGCATGTCTTTCTGGCTGACGGCGCCGATCTGCTGCCAATTTCAAGCAAGCGACGCCGATGAACTTGTCCGTCATGACCTGTGACGGATGCCGCAGGCCATTTTCCGGATCGGGTTCGACAAGGATGCCGAAGTCGAGATCAAGACGTGTCGATGTCATCGGGCAGACGACGACCGAAGGACAGGTATCGGACAAATCGTTCGTCTGGATCACGATGGCCGGGCGCGGCTTCCCGTAGTCGCCGGAGATGGAAACGGTGACGATGTCGCCTCGTTTCATTCTTGCCGCGTCCCGCCTGGCTCGTCCTCATTCCAATCCGCAACCCTCTCCATCCATTCGAGGATCTCACGTTCCTCTTCCGGACCAAGGCTTGCGATCGCGGCTGCCAGCCGAGCCTGGGCCTCAGGGCTTTTCAGCTCCAGAAGCTGCTCCCGAATTTCAGGCGAGATCACCGTTGAGGACGGTGATCCATGTGTGGTCTGCTTCCCAACCGTCGGCATCCAGTATCTCCAACGCTGGCCTGTTCCACCAGTGGAATCGTGCGCGTGCCCTCGCGGAAATTCTACCGGGGGCTGCCTTTTGATTATTTTCCCCCCGGCCCAAAATACCGCTTGATTATGACCGCGAATATTCTTATCTCCCGTGCAGCCCAAAGTCGCACGTGCCCGTGGGTGTCCGCCGACCCTCTATTTGGTGAGGTCATCGGTAAGGTACCTGGAACTAACCCCTCCAGTCGCTATTCCGGCCATCCGGGAAATGCGAGGACATCTAAAGCAACGACGGTGCGGGCCTTTTTGTTCTCTCCCGGCTTTCCAACAGCCGGGGTTACTGAAGAGGCACACCATCATTGCCGGAAGTGCGGTAGGGACCTCCCTCCAATCCATGGCAGACAAAGCCGGATTTTCGTTCTTGGCAGAACGTTGATCCACTTACCGCGCGTTTGAGCGTGTCAGGGAACCGGTGTCTCCACCGACTGGATCCTGGCGCATGTTCATCCGTCCTTTGTCCTCCGGTTCGCAAGCCGGAGCCTTTGAGATTTGGAAGGGATTGACCATGACCACTGCCCGCATCCTCGACTTCATCAAGACCCAGCGTCCCGATGGTCCCTACCTCGTGGTCGATCTCGATGTCGTGCGCGACAATTTCAACGCCTTCCGTCATGCCCTGCCGGACAGCGCGATCTACTACGCCGTGAAGGCCAATCCCGAGCCGGCAATCCTCAAGCTTCTTGCTTCGATGGGTTCCAACTTCGACTGCGCCTCCGTCGCCGAAATCCAGATGGCACTCGATGCCGGTGCAAACTCATCGCGCATCTCGTTCGGCAACACGATCAAGAAGGAACGCGACATTGCGCGTGCTTTCGCGCTCGGCGTTGGCCTCTACGCCGTCGACAGCCATGAGGAAGTCGAAAAGATTTCCCGTGCAGCTCCGGGTGCAAAGGTGTTCTGCCGCGTGCTGACCGATGGCGAAGGCGCCGAATGGCCGCTGTCGCGCAAGTTCGGCTGCGTGCCGCAGATGGCCGTCGACGTTCTCGTCTACGCACACCAGCTTGGTCTCGAAAGCTACGGCGTCTCGTTCCATGTCGGTTCGCAGATGACGAAGGTCGATGCCTGGGATGCGGCTCTGGCCGATGCCAAGCGCGTGTTCAGCCAGCTCGCAAAGCAGGGTATCGTTCTGCAGATGGTCAACATGGGCGGCGGTTTCCCGACCAAGTACCTGCGTGACGTGCCGAAGGCTGAAGAATACGGCCAGGCGATCTTTGCTTCGCTGCGCAAGCATTTCGGCAATAACCTGCCGAAGACGATCATCGAGCCGGGTCGCGGCATGGTCGGCAATGCAGGCGTCATCAAGGCTGAAGTCGTTCTCGTGTCGAAGAAGTCCGACAACGACAACCACCGTTGGGTCTTCCTCGACATCGGCAAGTTCGGTGGTCTCGCCGAAACCATGGACGAGGCTATCCGTTACCCGATCCGCACCGAGCGGGACGGCGACGCGATGGAGCCTTGCGTTCTGGCCGGCCCGACCTGCGATTCGGCCGACGTGATGTACGAGAAGAACATGTATCCGCTGCCGATCTCGCTTTCGATCGGCGACGAGGTTCTGATCGAGGGCACCGGCGCCTACACGACCACCTATTCGGCGGTTGCGTTTAACGGCTTCGATCCGCTCAAGGCCTACGTCATCTAAGGCGTTACAAGCGTCACTACTTTCGCGGTTCCCGACCTCCAGACGGGAGCCGCAAATTCACAATGATCGTCCGATACCGTTTGAAACGGTTTTAAGTGCGGGAGGCCAAGATGGCCACTGTTCTTGATTCTGTCCGTGCGCTGTTTGCGCCCGCGTCCACATTCACCATCACTGCCGAAACTCCGGCCGACGTGGTGGCTCGTGAAACTCTGCTCGATCGCGCCATGGGCGCCGACCGACGCTTGAAGTCGTCCGAAAAGATCCGCCAGAACCGCGTGCCGGCCGAAGGCCTGGCGCTCGTTGCGCGCGACGAGGACGGTCATGTCATCGGCACCGTGCGTCTGTGGAACATCGAGGCCGGCATTTCGCCAGAAGGCAACGCGATCGACGCGCTTCTGCTTGGACCGCTTGCCGTCTGCTCGTCGCATGAGGGCAAGGGCATCGGTGCGGCCCTGATGCGTGCGGCGATCGCTCAGGCGCATGAGCGTGGCCACGGCGCCGTGCTTCTGGTCGGTGACGCCGCCTATTACGAGCGCTTCGGCTTTTTCGGTGGCAAGACCCAGCATCTGGTGATGCCCGGCCCCTGCGACCGCGCGCGTTTCCTGGCGCTGGAGCTGAAATCCGGTTGGCTCGAAGGTGCAGCCGGCATGATCGTTGCGAGTGGGTGCAAGCTCGCCTGAGCTGCGGTTGCAATTGAGGGATCCATAGGACCCCGTCTTCCCGAAAAGGAGGCGGGGTCTTTCGTTTTTCGACGGGCGAGAGCTGGCGCAATGGTTTCACGCTCCGTCACCTTCGCGTGAATCTCGGGGCTCGGCCATAGTCGCGTGCGGCTCTCGACCTAGATTGGCATCCATGATCACACGCCGCACAGCTCTTCTTGCCACTCCTTTTGTCCTCACATCCATGCGCGCCTTTGCGCAGCAACCCGGTGGGGCGGGTGTCGCGCAGGCGCCGGAGACGCTGAAGGCCGTGCTCGGCCGGGCGGCTGACCTCGAGCCGTTGAAGGTCGTGATGGTGTCGCGCAAGGGCGAGACGATTGCCAGGGAAGCGTTCAACGGCAGCGGCCTCAACGCCTCGACCAACATCAAGTCGGCGTCGAAATCGATCATCTCCTGCCTTGTCGGCATCGCGATCGATCGCAAGCTGCTTGAAGGGCCGGACCAGAAGATTGCCTCGATCCTGAAGGCCGATCTGCCGCGCGATGCGGATCCGCGTCTCTCCGAGGTCACCATCGGCAATCTTCTCTCCATGCAGGCCGGTCTGTCTCGCATGTCCGGTCCGAATTACGGGCGCTGGGTGGCCAGTTCCAACTGGGTGCGGTTTGCACTGTCGGAGCCGTTCGACGGCGAGCCGGGCGGTCAGATGCTTTATTCGACGGCGTCGACTCATCTTCTGTCGGCTATCCTCACCCGCGTCGGCAAACGGCCGACGCTGGCGCTGGCGCGCGACTGGCTGGAGCCGGTCGACGGGTTTCGCATCGGGGCTTGGGAGCGCGATCCGCAGGGCATCTATCTCGGCGGCAACCAGATGGCGATGACGGCGGCATCCCTGCTGGCATTCGGCGATCTCTACCGCAACGGCGGGAAAACCAAGGGCGGCCGGCAGGTGGTATCGCAGAGCTGGATAGAGCAGTCCTGGACGCCCCGCACCAACTCGCGCTTTTCCGGCGATGGCTATGGCTACGGATGGTTTCTGCGTGAGATCGGAGGGCACGATGTGAAGTTCGGCTGGGGCTATGGCGGTCAGATGGTCTACGTGGTTCCGTCGCTCGACATGACCGTGGTGATGACATCAAGGGAGAGCGGTCCGTCTGCCCGAAACGGCTACCGCGACCAACTGCACGGTGTCCTCGCCGATATTATCGGGGTTGTCGCATCAGCGTAAGCACCAAGCGCTGGGTGCGGCCGTGATCTGGGACCGAACATGCGGGGCAGGCCCCGCATGTTTCACTGGGAATCAGACTGTCAGCTCAGCCTGAAATGTCGATCACGCCGCAATCGCCGGCTTCCGACGAGAATGCGAGCAGCTTGCCGCTGGCGCTCCAGCTCATGCCGGTGATGGCGCCCTTTCCGGGCCGGCGCAGCAGTGCTTCCTTGCCGTCGGCAATGCGCACACCGAGGACCATGCCGTCGATGAAGCCGATGGCGAGCACTTCCTCGAGCGGATGAAACGCCACCTGCGTCACCATGATGTTGGCGCGTGTGCCGAGTTCCATCGGTGCCTTGCCCATCGGGCCGTCCTTGGCCGAAAACGGCCAGACGATCGCGGCCGGCGCGCCGGAAGAGGCGAGCCATTTGCCCTTGACCGACCAGGACAAAGATTTCACCTTGGCCGGATAGCCGGTCATGCGCATATGGCGGCTTTCGCCCGACTTGCTGTCGAGCTTCCAGCCGTGCAGGGCGTTTTCCTGCATCATGGTGACGAGGAAGCGGCCATCAGGCGAGAAGGTGACGCCGGTATGGGCGCCCTTCCAGTCGAGATCCTGCATCGGACTGTTGGTGCCGACCCAATGCAGCGATACGCCGTTGTAGCGCGCAGCGGCAATCCGGAGGCCCTTCGGTGCGAAGGCGATGGCTTCGACGCTGCGCTCTTCCTTCACTTCCTTGACGGTGCCGTCGGAGAGCTTGACGAAGCTCGATTTCCCTTGCGCCCAGGCGACCGCGCCCTGCGGCCCGCCGGCAACGACGGAGATCCACTTGCGCGGCGTTTCCGAAATCGTGCTGACTGTGCCGTCATGGGAGATGCGCTGCACCCTGCCGTCTTCGCCGCCACTCAAAAGCGTGGCGCTGAAGGGGTCGCGGATGCAGGTCAACAGGCCGTGATGCGCGTCCGTTACCTTCTCACCGCCGTCAAGGCGGTGAATGGTGCCGGCTGCAGTGGCAAAGATCGGGATGTCGCCGAGAAAGTGAGCCGCGACGACATGACCGTCGATATCAAGAGGTGCAACGGTTGGCATCAGGCGACAGCAACCTCAGCCTGGCAAGCCATGAAGCTCTTCTGGATCTTGTCGAAGTCGAGGTCGCGGCCGATGAAGACGAGGCGGCTTTCACGCTTCTCGCCATCCTTCCACGGACGCTGGTGATCGCCTTCGACGATCATGTGGACGCCCTGGATGACGTAACGCTCCTCGTCGCCCTTGAAGGAGATGATGCCCTTGAGGCGCAGGATGTTGGGACCTTCTGCCTGGGTGATCTTCTGGATCCATGGGAAGAAACGATCCGGGTTCATCTCGCCGCCGCGCAGGGAGACCGATTTGACCGTGATATCGTGGATCGGCGACATCGCATCGTGATGCGCATGATGGCCGTGGTCATGATGCTTGTGATCGTGCCCGTGATCATGATGATCGTGGTCGTGCGCGTGATGGTCATGCCCATGGTGATCGTGGCTGTGGTCGTGACCGCAATCGGGGCCGCAGACATGGTCTTCGTGGTCGTGGTCGAGGAAATGCGGATCGTTTTCCAGCGCCCGTTCCAGATTGAAGGCACCCTGATCCAGCACGCGGGCGAGATCGATGCCCGAACGGCTGGTGTTGTAGATGCGGGCTGTCGGGTTGATGGCGCGAACCACGTCTTCGACGATCGCCAGCTCTTCCGGGGTCACGAGATCGGTCTTGTTGATCAGAACGACGTCGGCAAACGCGATCTGGTCTTCGGCCTCGCGGGAATCCTTGAGGCGCAGCGGCAGATGCTTGGCATCGACCAGAGCAATGACGGCGTCGAGTTCGGTCTTTGCGCGAACATCGTCGTCCATGAAGAAGGTCTGGGCGACCGGAACCGGATCGGCCAGGCCCGTCGTCTCGACGATAATGCCGTCAAAGCGGCCCGGGCGGCGCATCAGGCCCTCGACGACACGGATCAGGTCGCCACGAACCGTGCAGCAGACGCAGCCGTTGTTCATCTCGTAGATCTCTTCGTCGGACTCGACGATCAGATCGTTGTCGATGCCGATTTCGCCGAATTCGTTGACGATCACGGCGTATTTCTTGCCGTGGCTCTCCGACAGGATGCGGTTGAGCAAGGTCGTCTTGCCGGCGCCGAGATAGCCGGTCAGCACGGTCACAGGAATTGGCTTTGCAGCGACGGGAGCGGTGTTTTCAGTCATGGGAAACCTCTAAGGGTTCTGGAGCGCTCGGGGGAGCGCGGAAGCGTGTTGGCCTCATATAAGGGCAAGGCCGCGCGAGTTCAAAGGGGTTTTGAATGTTATATGATCACATCAAGGCAATGTCGACGCGTCGGTTTGCCGAAGAAGCTGGTCGAGCGTGAGAAGCGGCTCGCCGGCCACTTTCGCATGCGCGTAATGGAAACAGTCGAAGTTGCTCAAGTGCCGCTTACCGATGCCATGTTTCTGAGCCACCGCGACAGCAAAGCTTAAGAGCGCACGCGGCGAGCCCGCCTCACGGATATCAATGCCGCGCGCGTCGAGCCATTCCACGACAGCGCTTTCTGCCTGGCCGTAGGCGCAGTCTAATTGGTCGGGCCGAGAAAGCACGATAATTGCTTCCCAGGCAGCGAGAGGAGACGTGAATGGCAGTGTCGATTTTGCCAACGCCCTTTCATAGGCTTCCGCGGTATCTTCGCCAGCCATCAACGATACGATCGCACAAGCATCGACAAACATGTGCGATCAATCCAGGTCGTGGTCGAGATCGTGATAGGCGGAAGCTGGGGGCACGGGTCGAGTCTGTTTGAAGGAAAGCCCGTGCTTTGCAAGGATGCGGCTGGCTGTCTCGCCTGGCGTCTCCTGCTGCGCGCGCTTGTCGATGGTTTCCCGCAGTGCGGTGACCACCGCTTGCGTGATTGTCGTTCCATCTATCTGCGCGAGCTCTTTCGCAAGTGCCTGAGCTTCTTCACTGCTAATGTTGAGGGTCATGAGACACCACCTTCGTGTGCGCAAGTCTCGCACATTATGCGGCTCAGCGCTACTTCAACGCGTCAACATCAAACAGTGCCACATCCCGTAGCAACTCGATGATGCCGTTCACCGCGTGCTTCACCAGGTGCTCGCCCCGTTCTGCGGTGGCAGCGGTTGCGTTGCCGGCGGCGCCCTTTTCGTTGAGGTCCGACATTTTCCACCCGAACGCATGTGGGCCGTACGCGCGCAGGTGGCGAAAGTCTTTCGCGAAATCTGTCTGGCGCGATGGGAAGTTTTCGGCCCTTTCCATGCTCACACGGTCCGGCCACAGTGCCAGCATGACGGAGGTCTCGATATCGCCGCCGTGGATATCGATTGCCTTGTCCTCCGGAGCGATCCAGCCTTCGGGCTGGCCGAAGCGGGTCCAGCTTGTTGCGACCGCCAGCATGTTGAAACGGACGCGGGCCTCTGTCGTGACGATCGTCAGCAGCGGCGCGTTGCCGCCATGGGCGTTCAGCATCACCAGTTTGCGGATGCCTTGCTTGTGAAGTTCCTCGGCGATGCCGAGCCAGCGGCGGACAGCCTCGTCGAAGGCCAACGTCTTCGTTCCTGCCACATCCATATGCTCGATCGAGTAGCCGACCGGCTCCACCGGGAGGAAGGTGACCGGAAGATCAGCCGGAAGGGCAGGGATGATGCGGTCGACAAGGCCCTGTGCGATCAGCGTATCGGTCTCGAAAGGCAGGTGCGGACCGTGCTGTTCGTGGGCGCCGAGCGGCAGAACGGCTATCCAGTCGCCTCTTTTAGCGCTTTCTGTGGACGGGGGCGTAACATCGTTGTCATGATAGCGCGGCAAGGGATGCGGCATCTGGCGGTCAATTCCGGGTTTCGATAAGGGTGGCGTGGTATAGTTATAGCGCCGACTTCCATGACGCAAAACGGGCGGAGCCTATGAGCAAGAAAAAAGGCGACAAGAAATCCAAGTCGGGCAAGAAGAAGGACGGCGCTGGTCTTTCCGCAACCGACCTTGCGCCTGTCATTACACAGACCGCCCGGTCGATGCGCACCGCGTTGTCGCGCAGTCTGGTCGAAAGCGGCCTTTATGCCGGGCAGGACGGGGTGATCCTGGCGCTTTCCGAGGAAGACGGCATGACGCCGGGTCATCTTGCCAACCGCATGGGCGTCAAGGCTCCCACCATGACCCGCACGATCGGCCGCATGGAAGCGCAGGGATTTCTGGAGCGCCGGTCGGATGGAACGGATGGTCGCCTGACCAAGGTGCATCTGACAGAGACTGGTCTGAAGAGCGTCGAGCAGATCGGCCGCGCGGTGTCCGAGTGCGGCGAACTGGCGGTCAAAGGTCTTTCGGACAAGGAAGTTCGCACCCTTCTCAAACTTCTCAAAGCCGTCGAGCACAATCTTCAGTCGGATGAGGGCGATCGCGACTGAGGGTTGCGTTTGCCGACCTGCTCGTCCGAAAAATCCTGTCACAGGATTGTCGCATCGGATTAAATTGTTTATTTAAACTTTAATTCGGGTGCTCTGCGTAAGAATGCAGGCTGCATGAGAACGCGGGGGTAGATGGCGCAGAAAATCAAACTGTCGACGATTGCCGAAAGTCTCGGTCTTTCCACAGCCACGATTTCGCTTGCACTCCGGGACAGTCCGCTTGTCGCTGCCGATACCCGCGAGAAGATCAAGGAACAGGCGCGGGCGCTTGGCTACATCTACAATCGCCGTGCCGCCAGCCTGCGCACCTCGCGTTCGGGCATTATCGGTGTCGTCGTGCATGACGTGATGAACCCGTTCTACGGCGAAATCCTGAAAGCCATCGAGAGCGAGCTCGACCGCAGCCGTCATACGTTCATTCTCTCCAACCATTACGATTCGGTCGAAAAGCAGCGCACGTTCATCGAGACGCTGCTGCAGCTCGGCGGCGACGGCGTGATCATGTCGCCGGCGATCGGGACGCCGATCGAGGACATGAAGCTTGCCGAAGAAAACGGCATGCCGGCCATTCTCGTCGCTCGCTCGATGGAAGGCCTCGACCTGCCGACCTTTCGCGGCGATGACGCTTACGGCATTTCGCTTGCCACCAACCATCTGATCGGACTTGGCCACCGGGCGATCGCCATGATTGGCGGCACCGACCAGACCTCGACCGGCCGCGACCGATACCAGGGCTATGTCAACGCGCTTCTGAAGGCCAATATCGAGGTCGATCCGAACCTGCGCATTCCCGGGCCCCGCTCGATGCAGGGCGGGTTCGAGGCGGCTGTGCATTTCCTGTCGCTGCCGCAAAAGCCGACGGCTGCGGTCTGCTGGAACGATCTGGTGGCGATCGGCCTGATGAACGGCATTGCGCGCGCCGGGCTGACGCCGGGCGTCGATATCTCCGTCACCGGCTACGACGATCTGGAGCAGGCGTCGATCTCGACGCCGTCTCTGACCACCGTTTCCAACGGACAGGCCGATGTCGGGCGCTTAGCGGCGCGGGCACTGCTCGATCGTCTTGCCGGGAGCCATGAGCCTGACGGTCTCCATCTGATCAAGCCGGAAATGCGTCTGCGCCAGTCGACCGGCGTCTTTCGTCCACGCTGATTATTCTTCATAAAGAGGTTGCTGCATGTCTGAGAATCCTGCCACCATCTTCGTGCCGGGCCGTATTCATCCGCGCGTTCTGGAGCGTCTGAACGACAGTTTCGAGGTCATCTCGGCTCCGCATGCCGAACTGGCATCCGTCGACGCCGAGACGAGGGCGCGCGTGCGTGGCATCGCGGTTTCCGGCAAATGCGATGCTGCCGTCATCGACGCGTTTCCCAATCTCGAAGTCATCTCCAGCTTCGGCGTCGGTTACGACGGCACCGATACGAAGACGGCGGCCGAACGGGGCGTCATCGTCACCAACACGCCTGACGTCCTGAACGATGAAGTGGCCGATACGGCGATCGCGCTGCTCCTCAATACGCTACGTCAGTTTCCGAAGGCGGAAACCTATCTGCGCGAAGGCCG
This sequence comes from Rhizobium sp. CFBP 13726, assembly GCF_014841925.1. Lineage (NCBI taxonomy): Bacteria > Pseudomonadati > Pseudomonadota > Alphaproteobacteria > Hyphomicrobiales > Rhizobiaceae > Rhizobium > Rhizobium sp. CFBP 13726. Next base: position 870,750 of record NZ_JACYUU010000002.1, on the reverse strand, counting down.
GTGGGCGAGCGAAGGGCCGTTTCCGCTGTCGCCGTTTTCACTGAAGGGCCGCAGCATCGGCATTCTCGGCCTTGGCCGCATCGGTCTCGAAATCGCAAAGCGGCTTGAGCCGTTCAAGGTGACGATCGGCTATTATAGCCGCAGCCAGCGCTCGGATGTCGGCTATATCTACTATCCGTCCTTAAAGGAGATGGCTGAGGCCGTCGATACGCTGATCTGCATCGCGCCCGGGACGCCGGATACGTTCAAGATCATCAATGCGGAGATCTTCGAAGCGCTTGGGCCGGGCGGCGTGTTCATCAATGTCGGACGTGGATCGAGCGTTGACGAGGAGGCAATGATTGCCGCCCTCAGCGACAAGACGATTGCCGCGGCCGGGCTTGACGTGTTCTTCGACGAGCCGAACGTACCGGCGGAGCTGATCGCTCTCGATAATACCTGCCTTCTGCCGCATGTCGCATCCGCGTCGGTTCAGACCCGCAATGCGATGGCCGATCTTGTCGTCGACAACCTGATCGGCTGGTTCAAGGATGGCCGCGTGCTGACCCCGGTTCCGGAAACCCCCGTCAAAGGATAACTGGCAAACACGGCGAGGGCGTTTGCTTCACGCGGTGCGGGCAACCGTTGGGCTGGTCGCACCGCTTGTCGATGCCGCATAGGCGCGGGCCGCATCGCCGAACGCCCGGAACAGGGCGCCCGACGGTGCGTCGGTTTCGGCCCAGTATTCCGGATGCCACTGGACGCCAACGGCGAAATTCTTCGCGTCGATCACCGACACCGCCTCGATCGTGCCGTCTGCGGCCGTCGCCTCCACCTTCAGGCGGGGAGCGGTCTTTGCAATCGCCTGGCGGTGGAGCGAATTCACCTGGACTTCGCCGGAAAATCCGAGGAAATCCGCGATGCAGGAGCCTTCCTTGACGAAGACCGGCTGGCGGATCGCGTACATCGCGTCGCGGTCTGGCACGTCGGGCTTGCGGTGGTCCCAGTTGCCCGGCTGATCCTGGATCTCGCTTGCCAGCGTGCCGCCCAGCGCAACGTTCAGTTCCTGGATGCCGCGGCAGATGGCAAGAAGCGGAATACCGCGTTCGATCGCGCGGCGGATCATCGGCAGCGAGGTGGCGTCGCGGCCGTGATCGAAGGGGCCGTCTCCCTCGGTCGCTTCGCGGCCGTAGAGCGACGGGTGGACGTTGCTGACGGCGCCGGAAACCAGCACGCCGTCGACCCGGTCGAGGATCGTGTCGACATCGTTGCCCTCCTCGAAGGCGGGAACGATGAAGCTCATGACGTCCGCCACTTTCAGCGCCGCATTGACATACTGGTTGGGTGTGGCGTGCCAGAGGGCGCCTTCGAATTGCCTGAGATCGGCGGGAACGGCGACGATGGGCTTGCGGCACGAGACGGGCATGAACAATCTCCAGGCGGGGCAGTGGTTCTTATCCCGTATTGCTGCCGGAGGCGGGGTGAAGTCAAGCCGTAGCGACGCCGTGCAGCGTGAACCACGACGATCGCGGAAGACGAAAGTATAATGCGGTTTAACCTTGGTCCGCCGTCATTGTTACATGGTCTGCTTGCAAGCATTCAAGCAACATGATTACCTCATCTAGGACTGGCGAGGTATGGGAGGAGACATCTTCGCGGTCTGTTCAACCCGGGAGGATTTTTGATGGATCGTCGTTCATTCCTGAAAAAGACGGCAGTCGGCGGCGCGGGAGCCGCTGCAGCCACAGTGCTTGCTGTTCCGCTTTCGACACCTGCCATTGCCCAGCAGAACCCGAAGATCAACTGGCGCCTGACATCGTCATTTCCGAAATCGCTGGACACGATTTATGGCGGCGCCGACGATATCGCGAAGCATGTTGCAGCCGCCACCGACGGCAATTTCACGATCCAGCCGTTTGCAGGTGGTGAGATCGTCCCGGGTCTGCAGGCGGCCGATGCGGTCTCCGCTGGCACGGTCGAGATGTGCCATACCTGCTCCTACTATTTTGTCGGCAAGGACCCGACCTTTGCGATCGGCACGGCGATCCCCTTCGGCATGAATGCGCGCCTGACGAACTCGTGGTTCTACCAGGGCAACGGCAATACGCTGATGAACGAGTTCTATGCCAAGCATCAGATCTACGGCATGCCGGCCGGCAATACCGGGGCCCAGATGGGCGGCTGGTTCCGCAAGGAAATCAACACCGTCGACGACTTTAAGGGCGTGAAGATGCGCATTGCCGGCATTGCCGGGAAGGTGCTCGAAAAGCTCGGCGCCGTACCGCAGCAGATCGCCGGAGGCGATATCTATCCGGCGCTGGAAAAGGGCACGATCGATGCGGCGGAGTGGGTCGGTCCCTATGACGACCACAAGCTCGGCTTCTACAAGGTGGCCAAGTATTACTACTATCCGGCTTTCTGGGAAGGCGGCCCGACAATCCATGCCTTCATCAACCTCGACAAGTGGAACAGCCTGCCAAAGCATTATCAGTCGGCGCTGACCGATGCCTGCGCTTTCGCCAATACCAACATGATGGCGAAATACGATCTGAAGAACCCGATGGCGATCAAGCAGATCGTATCGCAGGGGACGACGTTGCGGCCATTCAGCCAGGATATCCCCGAGGCCTGCTACACGGCTGCAATGGACGTCTACAAAGGTATTTCCGCAACCAACGCGGATTTCAAGAAGGTCTACGACGACCAGGTCGCATTCAAGAAGGAAGGTTACCTCTGGATGCAGCTTTCGGAGTACACATTCGACACGTTCATGATGATCCAGCAGCGAAACGGCAAGATCTGATCTTTCCATAGCGTTGCTACGACACGTACCCCGGATCGCAAGGTCCGGGGTTTTGTTTTGCAGCTGAGGGATGGCGCCGGACTGGATTCACGCAATAGACGCGCTGCACGTATGCCCGGTTGCGTCGGCTCGACAATCACACGCTGTTATCTATGATGGCAGTGTTCGAAAGCAGAAGCAGAGCACTCCGTGGCCAGCCGGAGTATCGGAGAAGACGGGCTTCCCCGACTTTTAGGCAAAAGCCTTGCCGTCGAACAGGAGGTGATGCGATGTGGTTTCCACTGAGCATTACGTTGCTGGTTAGGAAATACCGGACGGGCTGGTCAGTGTCCGTCCGGCTCAATTTCCTAGTCAAATAACAAACGGAGGGCAGAGTTCGCGCTTTGCTCTCCACTCCAATGTACTACTGCACCGGTTTTCTGGCAAGACGAAGCCGTTACGGGTTGATCTTGGGTGGCTCGCCGAAGTTGGGCATGCCGGGTAGTCCGGGGGAAGGTTGCGCGCCGCCGCCCTGACCGGGCGCACCATCCATCGGCGGCAGGCCAAAATTGGGCATCTGGTTGTTGCCGCTATCATTGCCGAAGCCGGGGATTTCGATCTTGATCGTATTGAGATCGACGTCCGGCGCCTTGTCCAGCCAGTAGGTGACGGATTCCGGCCAGAAGATGATGATGGCGACGAGGATCAGCTGCATCCCGAGCCACGGAATGGCGCCGAGATAGATGTCCTTCGTCTTCACAGTCTTCGGCGCGATCGAGCGCAGGTAGAAGAGTGCGAAGCCGAATGGCGGGTGCATGAACGAGGTCTGCATGTTGACGCAGAGCAGCACGCCGAACCAGATCAGGTCGATGCCGAGCGCGGTTGCGACCGGTGCCAGCATCGGCAGGACGATAAAGGCGATCTCGAAGAAATCCAGGAAGAAGGCCAGGAAGAAAATGAAGATGTTGACGAAGATCAGGAAGCCGAGGGCGCCGCCCGGAATATGAGACAGCAGGAATTCGATCCAGAGCCCGCCGTTCATGCCCTGAAAGACGAGGCTGAAGCAGGTGGCACCGACGAGGATGAAGACGACCATCGAGGTGATCGTCATGGTCGAATGCATGGCCTGCTTGACGAGGTCCCAGGTCAGGCGGCGGTGCATGGCAGCAAGCGCCATGGCGCCGACGACGCCGAGCGCGCCGGCTTCCGTCGGTGTGGCAAGTCCCATGAACAGGGTGCCGAGGACGAGGAAGATGAGCACGACCGAAGGGACCATGCCCCACAGCACTCTCAACACCAGCGCGGCATTGAGTTCGCCGCGGGCCTCCGGCGGCAGCGCCGGAACGTCCTGGGGCCGGACGATCGAGGTGAAGAGGATGAACAGCAGGAAGATCACGACCTGCAGGATCGAAGGACCGATGGCGCCGAGATACATGTCGCCGACCGAACGGCCGAGCTGGTCGGCCAGAACGATGAGGACGAGCGACGGCGGGATGACCTGAGTGATCGTGCCGGAGGCTGCAATCACGCCGGTTGCGAGACGCGGGTTGTAGCCGTATTTCAGCATGATCGGCAGGGAAATCACACCCATGGTGATGACGGATGCGGCAACCGTGCCGGTGATGGCGCCGAGAATTGCGCCCACGATGATCACCGCATAGGCAAGGCCGCCGGGAATTGCGCCGAACAGTTTTCCGGTGCCTTCGAGCAGGTCCTCGGCAAGACCGCAGCGTTCAAGAATGGCACCCATGAAGGTGAAGAAGGGAATGGCGAGAAGCAGGTCGTTGGAGACGATGCCGAAAATGCGCAGCGGCAGGGCCTGCATGAACGCATATTCGAAATGACCGGTGTAGATACCGAGGAAGCCGAAAAACAGCCCGACCGCCGAAAGGGAAAAGGCGACCGGAAAGCCGTAGAGCATGAAAATGATCATGCCCAGAAACATGGCCGGTGGCATTACGCCGTATTCAAACATGAGCTTGGTTTCCCCCCGGAATGGCGCGGTCTTATTGCAGTGGCTTTTCGTAGGTCGTGTCGACCTGGAGGGTGCCTGTGAGGCCGGCGATGCGCTTGATCAGCTCGGACAGGCCCTGAAAGGCAAGGAGCACGAACCCCGAGACGATGATGAATTTGACGGGCCAGCGGATCAGGCCGCCGGCATTCGAAGACACTTCGCCTTGCATGAAAGACAGGGAGAAGAACGGCCAGGACAGCCATGCGAGAAAGAGGCATGCCGGGATCAGAAAGATCACCAGGCCGATCGCATCGATCCACAACCGCTTGCGATCCGAGACGGCGCCGTAGATCAGATCGACGCGGACGTGTTCGTTGAGACGAAGCGTATGGGATGCGCCCAAGAGAACGATAAACGCGAACAGATACCACTGGATTTCCAGCCAGCCATTCGAGCTGTAGTTGAACGCATAGCGGATGCAGGCATTACCGGCACTGATCAGGCAGCAGGCCAGGACGAGATAACCCGCAAATTTTCCGACGATTTCGCTGACACGGTCAATTAACGCGCTGAATTTCAACAGGCCCGCCATACTCGCTCGCTCCCCAGCAGGTCTTTACCTCTGCCCGAATGAGGCGATGTAAACGAACGCTTATTAAAAGAAAAGACCCCCATAGGTCGCATAAATGCCGTTTCCAGGCATTCCGCGAAATATTATTGCGAAGGTGGTCGCGAGAGCGCATAATTGAGTTTGGAGAGTTTTAGCAATCCCTGTTACCGTTCATTGATCGCTTTTCGACGAACCCCCACAATCCAAGGGGTCGCACTCCGACAACAATCAATTTTTAAAACGTTTTCTCCATTGTCGGTCTGATGGCAAGGGAATGTGCCCCTATGAAGAATGCGGAAGCGCAAACGCTGCCGACAGAAGTGTATCTGTCGTTCGTCGAATCGCTGTTTAGAAATCGTGGAACGCTGTGGACTGGAATGGTGGTCCATATCCTGTCGTGCGCAGTGATTTTTGCGACGACGGGCTCTACCTTCTATATCATGCTGATTGCGGTGTTCTTGGCCGTCTTCACGTTCCGGGTCATCTCGTTCCGTCGCTTCGACAGTCTCGACCGTGCGGTTCTTTCCCGCGACGAGATCGAAAGCTGGGAAACACGCTACGTCTACGGCGCCGCGGCGACTGCTTTTCTTCTCGGTATCAGCAGCGCCTACGCGGTTCTTGTTCTGCGGGACATGATGGCCGCCTTCATGTGCATCGCGGTCACCATGGCGTCGATGGTGTCGATCGTCGGCCGCAACTACGGGTCTGCTCGCGCGGTTGCGCTGCAGACGACCGGCTGCTGCCTGCCGCTGATCATTGCCTGCGTGCTGACCGGCGAAATCAATCTTGCGCTGATGGCGCTCTTTCTCGTGCCGTTCGGGTTGACCACCCAGTCGATGGCGACGGGGGTGCGGGAATTTCTCTACAAGAACGTCATCGTTTCGCGCGAGATGAAGACGGTTGCCGACCAGCTCGACAGTGCGCTCAGCACCATGACGCATGCGCTGATCATGCTGGACGCCGATGGCCGGGTGCAGGTCGTCAACCGGCGCGCGCACGAATTGCTGGGACTGGGCGATGCCGAAGACCTGATGGGCGCGAGTTTCATCGCCGCCCTTCGCGACCGCGAAAATGCGTTTCCGGACGAGATCCTGACGCAGATCGGCGGCTTGCTGGAAGGGCAGGCGGGCAAGACGCTGCTGCGTCTCAATGACGACACCTATCTGGAATTCTCGCTCAGCCGCCGTTCCGAGGGCGGTCTCGTGATGATCTTCGAGGATGTCAGCGCAAGGGTCGCTGCCGAAGAGAAAATCCTTCACCTTGTTCGTTTCGACACGCTGACCGGCCTGCCGACACGGGGACATTTCACCGAACAGGTCAAACGTCGGCTGGCAAATGCAGGTCCGGAGATGTGGGCCGGGCTTGCTATTCTTGATGTCGACGGGTTCAAGCATGTCAACGACATGCGCGGCCACGTGGTGGGCGACAAGCTCCTTGCAGCAATTGCCGAACGGGCAGCGGCGTTTGCGAGCGACGAGGTTCTGATCGGCCGGCTGGTCGGTGACGAGTTCGTTCTGCTGGTGACCGGCAAAGACGGTTCTTGCGCGATCGAGGCGCGTATCCGCGAGATTCATCGGACATTCGAGGGGGATTACCGGGTCGACGGGCTTAGTCTTTCGGTATCGCTCAACAGCGGTTGCGTCATTCTGCCCGCTGAAGATTTCGACATGGAATCCTGGCAGATCAAGGCGGACCTTGCCCTCAACGAGGCAAAGTCGACCGGCAACGGCACGGTTAGAACCTTCAGGCCGGAAATGGATGGTCGGTATGTGGCCGAGCAGCGTCTGCGGACCGATCTGCGCCATGCCATCGAAAACGGCCATCTGTCCGTCGTCTACCAGCCGATGTACCGGCCGGACGGGTCCGAGATGGAATGCTGCGAGGCACTGGTGAGATGGTCGCATCCCGAGCGCGGCTGGATCGGCCCCAACATCTTCATCCCGCTTGCCGAAAGCATGGGCCTGATTTCGGACGTCACCCGGTTCGTGCTGGACAAGGCATGCGCCGACTGCGCCGAATGGTCGGGCGGCATGGCGGTCTCCGTCAATCTCTCGGTCAAGGATCTTCGTGGCGGTGCGATCACGGCAATGGTGGCCGAGACTTTGGCGCGCTACAGTCTGCCTGCCGCACGGCTGCATCTGGAAGTAACCGAAAGCTGCTTCATGGAGGAGCCTGTCGCCGTGAGTGCGACGCTCAGCCGGTTGCGCGCCAACGGCGTGACGATCGCAATCGACGATTTCGGCACCGGGTTCTCGAGCCTCAGCTATCTGGATTCCCTGCCGATCGATATCGTCAAGATCGACCGCGCCTTCGTGCGCGACATCGGTACCGATCCGCGCCGCATGAAGCTTTTGAGCGGCATCGTGCATCTTTCACGCGAGCTCGATCTCCGCATCGTTCTCGAAGGCGTCGAAACTCAGGAACAGCTGGATCTCGTGCGCAAGCACAATTTTGCGGACCTGGTTCAGGGCTACATCTTCTCGCCGCCGGTGCCGGTCGATGCGCTGGAGAGTCTGCGCGTTAACGGCGTTGCTCTCAGCAAGGCGGGTAGTCGTGCCGTATCGGGCCGCAAGAACGACGCGCCGCGGTCACTGAGCGCGGCTGGCTAGACGCGCTTCCCCATATCTTCACGGGCTATTTTTTGCACCCGCGGCATAAGGTTACCGTTGGCGGTTAACTATTTCTGTTTAAAGTTTGTTAAACATAATTTCGGCGATTGCGATCAAGGCTCAGTTCACGGTTAATCCTGGGTTAACGTCCCATGGATAATTCACATGCCGATAAAGCAATCTGTTCCTGAAGCACCATTTTCCGAAAAGCTCCTCGCATCCCTCGACCACATCGAATACCGCCGCATTCAGAGCGCCGAAGATTTCGAAGATATCGCCAGATTAAGATACAAAGCCTACAAGGCGCAGGATGTTCTCCCCGTCGGTGCGGTGGACATGCTCGATGAGATCGATTTCGACCGCAACGCCTATGTCTTCGGCATTCATCATTACGAAGAACTCATCGCGACGATCCGCGTCCATTACGTGACGCCTGACCATCGTGTGTGCCAGTCGACAGGCGTGTTTCCCGATGCGGTCCACGCTTTCCTCGATGCCGGGATGACGCTGATCGACCCGGCCCGGTTTGCGGTCGATCCGGCTGTCGTCGCCGAATTGCCGACGATCCCTTATATCACGCTGCGGCCCAGCATCATGGCTGCGATCCATTTCGATGCCGACCGGGTGTTGCAGCATATCCGCCCGCCGCATGCCTCGTTCTACAAGCGCATCTTCCTGGCGGATATCGTCGTGCCGCCAACGATGGCCGGCATCTACGGCTTCGAGCTCACGCTTCTTGCGTCACGCGTCAAGGAGGTAAGGCCGCAGTTGATGCGGCGGTTCCCGTTGTTCCGGTCGGAGGCCTATGAACGGCGGATGATGTTCGGCAACGAAGCGCAGTTCGACAGTCCGCCACTCACCGTTCTGCCGACCGCGAGGATCGCGGGAAGGCCGACCTCTCAGGAAATGGCGTTCGCCGAGTAGGTGTTAAAGCACCAGCCGCGGCGTGGCGCGATTGCGCTTTGAAGCGGTGTGTGTAATCTGGATCGAGAGGCGCTTTTCGGTGATCTGCCAAGGATTCGAAGAGCGAGGAGGAGGCTACCGCGCCACCCCGCCGTGATCGGCTCGTGGGCGCGGCGTTGAAGGAGATCGATGATGGACAATCACCAGAGCGGACCTATGGAGACCGGTGCTCCCATGGATTATCGCGAGCACGAGAAAACCTACGAGGGTTTTCTGGCCGCTGCAAAATGGGGCACGATGTCTACCGTCGTTCTGATGATCGCCATGGCGGCCGGCTTCTTCGGCGGCGCCGGACTTCTCGGCGGCCTCATCGTTTTCATCATCCTGAATATCGCTGGCGTCTTCCTGCTGCGCTAAGCCGGATCTGTTTCTGTCGGAGCGCGGGTGTGACGTTGCACCCGCGCGACCCTGCCGACAGGTACTCCAGACGCTATTTCATTCCATCTTCACAACACTCGTTCGCAATCTGCGAACAATCCGTCTGCGCCCAATTCGCGGCAGGGCCCTAACGGATGCTGCTCCGGCATGCCATGTAGGGGGCAACACCTCTTCTCATGCGCATATTGCCGGAGCCCTATTATGAAGAAAATCGGTTTCCTATCATTCGGCCACTGGACGCCGTCGCCACAATCGCAGACGCGCTCTGCGGGCGACGTGCTGTTGCAGTCGATCGATCTTGCCGTCGCTGCCGAAGAACTCGGTGCCGACGGCGCCTATTTCCGCGTTCACCATTTCGCCCGCCAGCTGGCTTCGCCGTTTCCGCTTCTGGCCGCCGTCGGTGCGCGCACGTCGAAGATCGAGATCGGCACCGGCGTCATCGACATGCGCTATGAAAACCCGCTCTACATGGCGGAAGACGCGGGATCGGCGGATCTGATTTCGCAAGGTCGCCTGCAGCTTGGCATCAGCCGCGGTTCGCCGGAACAGGTGATCGAGGGCTGGCGCTATTTTGGCTACGAGCCGGGCGAGGGGATGACGGATGCCGATATGGGCCGCCGCCACGCCGAAGTCTTTCTCGACGTGCTGAAGGGCGAGGGTTTTGCCAAACCCAACCCGCGCCCGATGTTTCCTAACCCGCCGGGCATGCTGCGTCTGGAGCCGCATTCGGAAGGGCTGCGAGACCGCATCTGGTGGGGCGCAAGCTCCGATGCAACGGCAGTCTGGGCGGCCGGGAAGGGCATGCACCTGCAGAGCTCGACCCTGAAGAACGACGAGACGGGCGAGCCTTTCCACATCCAGCAGGCAAAGCAGATCCGCGCCTATCGCGACGCCTGGAAGGCGGCCGGCCATCAGCGCGAACCGCGGGTATCGGTCAGCCGCTCGATCTTTGCGCTGACGGACGATCGCGACCGGGCCTATTTCGGCCGCGGCGGCAAGGAGCAGGACTCGGTCGGATATATCGACGACAGCACGCGGGCGATCTTTGGTCGTTCCTATGCGGCAGAACCGGAAGCCCTGATCGAGGAGCTGCGCCAGGATGAGGGCATTGCCGAGGCCGATACGCTGCTTCTGACCGTGCCGAACCAGCTCGGCGTCGACTATAATGCCCATGTCATCGAGTCGATCCTGAAGCATGTGGCGCCAGCGCTCGGCTGGCGCTGAGGGCTGTCAGCTAAAGCGCGACAGACGGTAGGGGGCGAGAAGCGGTTCTTGCGCCCCTTCCAGGATTTCGGTGGCGGCGAACAGGCCGATCGCCGGAGCGAGCGTGATGCCCGAATGGGTGACGGCAATGTAGAGGCCGGTGAGGGTTTGACCGGTCTGATCTTCGGCACGTCCGATGATCGGAAAGCCGTCCTTTGGCGTGGGGCGATAACCGACGGTGTAGAAGTCCATGACCAGGCTGTCGCCGCCTTTGACGAACCGCTTCAGTTTGCCGAACAGCTCTTCCGCCGCGCCATCCGGATCGGTACCCGGATCCATGCCGCCGAAATCGGTCCCGGCGACGAGCCGACCCTCGGCGGTTTGCCGGACATGCAGTTCCGGCGCAATGACAAGGCCGTTGAGGATCGGTGCGACCGGCGTCGAGTGGACGAGGAGACCCGGTGGTGTGTCGACCGGAACGTCTATTCCGACAGAAGCGGCAAGGGTCGTGGTGCCGGCGCCGGCGGCGAGCACGATTTCACGGGCTGTGAATTCGCCGCTGTCGGTGACCACAGTTGCAACATGGCCTTCGCCATCGCGCCTGAGGGCAGTGACCCGGATGCCTTCGGTGAGAAGCATGCCGCGTCTTTGGGCGTCTGCGATGAGGATCTCGGCGCTCGCCTGCGGCTCGGCTACACCCTCCATCGCGGCGTAAAGCGCGGTGTTAGGCACGTCGTTCAAGGCCGGTTCGATGGCGGCAATCCTGACGGCATCGACCTCAGCGATATCGTAGCCCCAGCCGGAATGCTGGCTGGCGTAGGTCGTCAAGTCAGCCTGCGACATGTCCCAGCATAGGCCGCCCGCGAAAGATAGGGGCAGGGTGGGGACGTCCTTCGCAAGGCGTTTCCATTCGGCGATGGAGCGCATGCGCAGGTCGAAATAGGCGCGCGGATTGCCCCAGCTGGCGTTGATCCAGGCGAAGGAATTCGGCGTCGCTATGCCGCCCGGTTTTTCAGAGAGAAGATGGACTTTGGCGCCTGACACTGTGAGGTGCCAGGCAATCGAGGCGCCGACAATCCCGCCGCCGATGACGATGATATCATGGCGACCGGACTGCTGCATCGTCATGGCTCCGCTTAGCTATTGCCGCCGCGCGTACGTGCCGCGCCGTCCTGGGCCGGCTTGTAGTTCGGGTCCAGGCGGACGGCATGCGAGAACGAACGGTTGGCGCGGGCACGGTCGCCGCGATGCTCATACACCAGTGCCTGGTTGGCCCAGGATTCGGCAAGCTTGTCGTTCAGCTCGATGGCACGGTTGAAGTCGGCAAACGCATTCTCGTCGTCGTTCATGGCGAGATAGGAAATACCGCGACCGTTATAAGGCTCGGCCGAGCTGGAGGAGAGCGAGATCGCCTTGGAGAAGTCGTCGATCGCCTGCGCGTGCTGATTGCGGGCCTGATAGATCAGGCCGCGGTTGTGGTAAGCGCGACCATCGGTCGTATCGAGATCGATGGCCTTGTTGAAGTCGCTGAATGCCTCGTTGAGGCGGCCAGCCTGGCGGTAGATATTGCCGCGGCCGATCAGGGCGACGTCGTAATTGGCATTGATCTGGAGCGCGCGATTGTAGTCGTTCGCGGCTTCGACAGGCTTGCCCATGTTGCGATAGACGAGCGCCCGGTTCGCATAGGCCTGGTAGAACTGCGGATTGATCTGGAGCGCGCGATTGAAATCGTCCAGCGCCCGCTTGAATTCGCCGGCGCGGCCGTAGGCCGACCCGCGAATGTTGTAGCCTTCCGGATCAGACGGGTTGGAGCTGATGACGGAGGACAGGGACGAGATGTTCTGTTCCGACCCCTGGGCGCGATCGACGCTGATCATGTCCGTCGACGTGGTCGTCGAGCAGCCAGCAAGCGCGAGCATTGCTACGATACCGATCGGAGCGAGGGCCTTGCGAATTGGGGCGACGGTCAAGGAATGGCCGGAGTTTCGGGTTCCATCGGAAAAAACGGCAGTCTTGGCGGCCATCAGGCGCATGTCCTCGTATCGGGCTGTCAGGATCGGCAGAACGTGTCGGAATGTCGACTGTTCCGAATCAAAAAAGCGGCGGCGCCCATGTCGCCACCGCTCATAATCACATGAAAACGTCGAAAAAACGACCGATCAACGAGCAGCCGGACGGGCGGTTGCCGGGCGCGGCGTTGCCGGAAGAAGACCTTCGCGCTGCATGCGCTTGCGGGCCAGCTTGCGGACGCGGCGAACGGCTTCAGCCTTTTCGCGGGCGCGCTTTTCCGAAGGCTTTTCGTAGTAATCACGCATCTTCATTTCACGGAAAATGCCTTCGCGCTGCATCTTCTTCTTGAGAGCGCGGAGAGCCTGATCAACGTTGTTGTCGCGGACAAGTACCTGCACGTGAAATCCCGTTCCTTTGGTTTGTTATCGCCAGGGAATCTGCAGGATTCGAGGCGAGAGAATGTCGGAGCCCGGCGGATAGCCGAAGCGATTGGTGAAGGCACTTAACAGAGGAGATGTCAAAAGTCTACCCGCGGCTGCGGGCTTCTCAAGAATTTTACAGCCGCTGCTCCGCGCGGGGTTATATCAGCCTAGCGATGTCCTATATCCGCCACCAAGCCATAGTCGATTTGCGCCCATGCGGGAACCTGTTCCCAACCGGCCCAAGCCTTGTCCTGCCGAGCCACGCGGGACCGAACGGAGAAATCTCATGCGTAGTGCCATTCATTCCAGTTTCGGCGATCCGTCTTCCGTCCTGTCGATCGAGGATCGCCCAATTCCGCAGCCCGGCCCCGGCCAGATCCGGATCCGCATGTCGATGGCGGCGATCCACAATCACGATCTTCTGACGGTTTCCGGCGATTACGGCTACAAGCCCGACCTGCCCGCCGTCGCCGGCACCGAAGGAACCGGTATCGTCGATGCGCTGGGCGAGGGCGTCTCGCACCTGAAGGTCGGGCAGCGTGTGGCGGCCTCAGGGCAGGGCACCTGGGCGGAGTATTATATCGCGTCGGCCATGGCGGCCGTGCCGCTGCCCGATTCGATTTCCGATGAGGCTGGCGCGCAGCTGATCTCGATGCCGCTCAGCGCCCTGACACTGCTCGATTTTGCGGGTGTCGAAAAAGGTGACTGGATCATCCAGAACGCGGCCAATGGTGCGGTCGGCAAGACGCTCGCGATGTTTGCCAAGCCGCGTCAGATCAATGTCATCAACCTCGTCCGACGTGACGAGGCGGTGCGCGAACTGGCGGATCTCGGCATCCAGAATGTCGTCTCGACGTCGCAGACCGGATGGCGCGATACGGTCAATGCGCTCTCGGGCGGAGCCGCGATCAAGGCGGGGGTCGATGGCGTCGGCGGCCCGGCCTCCGGAGACCTGCTGTCGGTGCTTGGCGAAAACGGCCTGCTGATCTCGTTCGGACTGATGTCGGGAACGCCGATGCAGCTTTCAGCCAGCGACATGATTTTCAAGCAGGCTGTGGTCAAGGGTTTCTGGCTCGCCAAGATCGCGCCCAAGCTTCCTGCGGAAAAGATGAAGAGCCATATCAGCGAGATCGTCGAGGCCGTCGCCAACGGCACCGTGACCCTCACCGTCTCCGAGGTCTTTGGTCTCGATGACATCGCCAAGGCGGCCAAGGCAGCCGGCGAGCACGGCCGCACCGGCAAGGTGCTGCTCCGGGCCTGATTTTGCCTCTCGATGACAAACCGGGGAAACTTTCCCCGGTTTCTGTCTGTCCAAATTTCACAGAAAGCCTGTGGCCGCGTTAACGGCCGGTCGCTCTAACGTCACGACCCCATCTTCCCTCCGCCGTCGTCACATGAACAACGGCCGGGCCTTTCGTCCGAGGTTCCCGGGCCTGTTTTCCGCGCGTGTCGAAACAATCCTCTGAGGCGTCGCAAAACGGCCATTGCGGCGCATATTGATTTGCGATGGGTATGGTTCTACCCAAGAGCCTTACCGGCGGATCAAGGAGAAGCGGCCTCATGCGCAAATATTCGGTTTTCGCCATAGCCCGCGAGGCACTGCGCGCCCACAAGGGATGGGAGGCGCAGTGGACCTCTCCCGAGCCGCGCAGCTCTTACGACGTCATCATCGTCGGTGCCGGCGGTCATGGTCTCGGTGCCGCCTATTATCTCGCCAAGGAACACGGCATCACCAATATCGCGGTGATCGAGAAGGGCTGGCTCGGCGGCGGCAATACCGGCCGCAACACGACCATCATCCGCTCCAACTATCTCTATGAAGAGAGCATGGATATCTACGAGCATTCCCTCAAGCTGTGGGAAGGCCTGAGCCAGGAGCTCAACTACAACGTCATGTATTCGCCGCGCGGCGTGATGATGCTGTCGCACAACATTCATGACCAGCAGTCGTTCAAGCGCCATATCAATGCCAACAGGCTCTACGGTATCGACAACGAATGGCTGACGCCGGAACAGGCCAAGGCCTTCGTTCCGGTTCTCGATATTTCGAAGACGGCACGCTACGCCATCAATGGTGCTGCCCTGCAGCGCCGCGGCGGCACAGCCCGCCACGATGCCGTTGCCTGGGGCTATGCGCGTGCGGCGGCCGATCGCGGCGTCCATATCATTCAGAACTGCGAAGTCACCGGCATCCGCCGCGGACCGGGTGGCGAAGTTCAGGGCGTCGAGACTTCCAAGGGTTTCATCGGTGCCAACAAGGTCGGCGTATCCGCTGCCGGCCATTCGTCGGTGGTGATGGAAATGGCGGGGGTTCGCGTGCCCCTGCATTCCAACCCGCTGCAGGCGCTGGTGTCGGAACCGCTGAAACCCATCTTCCCTTGCGTCGTCATGTCGAACACGGTGCATGCCTATATCTCGCAGTCCGACAAGGGCGAGCTGGTGATCGGCGCCGGTACCGACCAGTATAATTCATACTCGCAGACCGGCGGCCTGCAGATCATCACCCATACGCTTGATGCGATCTGCGAACTGTTTCCGATCTTCCGCCGCGTCAAGATGATGCGGCAGTGGGGAGGGATCACCGACAACACGCCTGACAGGTCGCCGATCCAGGGTGTCACCCCGGTTCCGGGACTGTTCGTCAACTGCGGCTGGGGTACCGGCGGCTTTAAGGCGACGCCCGGCTCGGCCAACCTGTTTGCGCATCTGATCGCCAAGGGCGAACCGCATAAACTGGCGTCGGGTCTCAATCTCGACCGGTTCCGCACGGGCCGGCTGATCGACGAGGCGGCAGCCGCTGCCGTCGCGCACTGATAGTGAGGGGATAGACCAGATGCTTTTGATCCACTGCCCCTATTGTGAAGAAGATCGCTCGGAACTGGAATTCCGCTGGGCCGGCGAGGCGCATATTGCCCGGCCGGAGAATATCGCGGCGATTTCCGACGAGGAATTCGCCGAGTTCTTTTTCCTGCGCAACAACGAAAAGGGTCTCACCTATGAACGGTGGCGGCATATTCACGGCTGCGGCCGCTTCTTCAACGCGGCCCGCGATACGGTGAGCGACAGGTTCCTGATGACCTACAAGGCAGGCTTGCCGAAACAGCCGATCCCGGTCGCAAGCAAGGCGGCAGCGATTGCCGAGGAAAAGACCGTCGAAACCTGGGAAGCTACGGAAGGAGACGCAAGATGAGTTCTTCCTCCAACTCGGGCGAATTCCGCATCAAGGGCGCCGGCCGTCATACGCCGGCCCGCACCGCGCGCTTCACCTTCGACGGCAAAAGTTACACGGCGCTGGAGGGCGATACGGTCGCGTCAGCGCTTCTGGCGCATGGCGTGCATCTGCTCGGCCGCTCGTTCAAATACCACCGCCCGCGCGGCATCCTGACATCAGGTCCGGAAGAGCCGAATGCGCTGCTCGACGTGTCGCGCGATGCCGCTCGCCGTCAGCCGAACGTGCGCGCCACGGTGCAGGAAGTGTTCGATGGCGCAAAGATCGCCTCGCAGAACCGCTGGCCGTCGCTGAAATACGATATCGGCGCGTTCAACGACATGCTGTCGCCGTTCTTTGCCGCGGGTTTCTACTACAAGACCTTCATGTGGCCGCGGGAAGCCTGGCACAAACTCTACGAGCCGATCATCCGTCGCGCCGCGGGTCTGGGTGAAGCGCCGAAGGAAGCCGATCCCGATCATTACGCCAGCCGCTACGTGCATTGCGACGTGCTGATCGCCGGCGCCGGTGTCGCCGGCCTGACGGCGGCACTTTCGGCGGCTGCGACCGGAAGTAAGGTGATTCTCGTCGACGAACAGCCGGAAGTCGGCGGTGCGCTGCATTTCGACAGTTCCACGGTGATCGACGGCCAAAACGGTTTCGACTGGGCACAGGCCATGGCTGCAAAGCTGAAGGCGATGGACAATGTCACGGTGCTGACCCGCACCACCGTGTTCGGCTATTACAACCACGGTTTCCTCGGCCTTGTGGAGCGAGTGACCGACCATGTGGCGCTGCCGGGCAGGGACCTGCCGCGCGAGCGTCTCTGGCAGGTGCGTGCGAAAAAGGTCGTGCTGGCGACCGGCTCGATCGAACGGCATATGGTGTTTGCCAACAACGACCGGCCGGGCATCATGCTGGCGTCTGCCGCGCGCAGTTTCCTCAACCATCACGGCGTTGCCGTCGGCCGCAATGTCGGCGTCTATACCGCGCATGACAGCGCCTATGAGGCGGCGTTCGACATGAAGCGGGCGGGTGTGTCGATCGCTGCGATCGTCGACAGCCGCAGCCATCCGGGCGATGGTGTGCTTGCCGAGGCTCGTGCGCTCGGGATCGACGTGCTGACAGGCCATGCCGTGACCGACACGTCCGGCCGGCTGCGGATCAACTCCATCACCGTCACCCGCAATGGCGGCGCCAATGCGCGCAAGATCAAGGTTGACGCGCTGCTCATCTCGGCAGGCTGGACTCCGTCAGTGCATCTGTTCTCGCAGTCTCGCGGAAAACTGCGCTTCGACGAGGCAAACCAGCGGTTCCTGCCGGATATCTACGCCCAGAACTGCATCTCGGTCGGGGCCTGCAACGGAACCGACGATCTCGCCGATCTGATCGACGAGGCGATTGCCGCAGGCGGCGGTGCAGCTGTTGTCTCGGGCGAAAACCGGTTCGAATGGACCGGCGGCATGATCGGTGCGGCCGAAGGGGCCGGACCTGATGATGCGGTCAAGGCCTTCGTCGATTTCCAGCATGACGTGACCGCCAAGGATATCCGTCTTGCCGTGCGCGAGGGCATGCATTCGATCGAGCATATCAAGCGCTTCACCACCAATGGCATGGCGTCCGATCAGGGCAAGCTTTCCAACATGCATGGCCTCGCCATCGCGTCGGAAATACTCGACCGGCCGATCCCGCAGGTGGGTCTCACCACGTTCCGCGCGCCCTACACGCCTGTCACCTACGGCACGCTGATCGCCCATTCGCGCGGCGACCTGTTCGATCCGGCCCGCAAGACGCCGATGCATGCGCTCGAAGCGGCTGAGGGCGCCGAGTTCGAGGATGTGGGCAACTGGAAACGCGCCTGGTATTTCCCCAAGCGCGGCGAAGACATGCACGCAGCCGTCAATCGCGAGTGCAGAACCGTGCGTGAGGTCGGCGGCGTGTTTGATGCCTCGACGCTCGGCAAGATCGAGGTGGTCGGCCCGGATGCGGCGAAATTCCTCAACCTGCTCTACACCAATGCCTGGGATACGCTGAAACCCGGCAAGAGCCGCTACGGCATCATGACGCGGGAAGACGGGTTCATCTATGACGACGGTGTCGTCGGGCGCCTGGCAGAAGACCGTTTCCATGTCACGACCACGACCGGCGGCGCGCCGCGGGTGCTGCAGCATATGGAAGACTATCTGCAGACCGAATTCCCGCATCTCAACGTCTGGCTGACATCGACAACCGAACAATGGGCTGTGATTGCGGTTCAGGGTCCGAAGGCGCGCGAGATCATCGCTCCCTTCATCGAAGGGCTCGACATTTCCAACGAAGCCTTCCCGCATATGAGCGTTGCCGAGTGCACGATCATGGGCGTGCCGGGGCGGCTGTTCCGCATGTCGTTTACCGGCGAACTCGGGTTCGAGGTCAATGTCCCCGCCGATTTCGGGGCGGCCGTGTGGAAAGCGATCTGGGAACGGGCGCAGACGATGGGGGCCTGCCTCTACGGCACGGAAACCATGCACGTTCTTCGCGCTGAAAAGGGCTATATCATCGTCGGCCAGGATACGGACGGCACGGTCACGCCCGACGATTCGGGCTATGGCTGGGCGGTCTCGAAGAAGAAGACCGATTTCGTCGGCATCAGAGGGCTGAAGCGTCCGGACCTCGTGCGCGAGGGACGCAAGCAGCTGGTCGGCCTGTTCACCAAGGATCCGAAGGATGTGCTGGAAGAGGGCGCGCAGATCGTTGCCGATCCGAACCAGGCCAAGCCGATGACCATGCTCGGTCATGTCACCTCGTCCTACTGGTCGGAAACTCTCGGCCGATCGATCGCGATCGCGCTGGTTGCCGGCGGACGGGCGAAGATGGGAAGCACGCTCTACGTGCCGATGGCCGACAGGACGATTTCGGTGGAAGTGACCGACATGGTGTTCTTCGACAAGGAAGGAGGCCGCATCAATGGCTGATTTTGCAATGGCTCAGCGCGTACTCCCGATGACCGGTTTCCACGGCGGATCTTCCGTCGTCCGGCTCGAACCGGCAGCTCCGGCCGGCCGCATTTCGCTGCGGGCGAAGGCGGAGGATGTCTCAGCACTTTCCGGCTCGTTGGGTGTCGATCTGCCGGTGAGGCCGAAGACGTCCGCATCCGCCAATGGCCGCACCGCTCTGTGGCTCGGACCGGACGAGTGGCTGGTGATCGACGAAAGCGAGAGCGGCCTGATGACCGCTGTCGCAAATTCCGGCGTGCTGCATTCGGCGACCGACGTGTCGCACCGCAACACCGCGATCCTGATTTCGGGTCCGGGTGCGGAGGCCGCGATCAACACGGGTTGCCCGCAGGATCTGTCGCTTTCAGTCTTTCCAGTCGGCGCCTGCTCGCGCACGCTGTTTGGCAAGGTGGAAGTGGTGCTTCTGCGCACGGGCGAGGAGGCGTTCCGGATGGAAGTCTGGCGGTCGTTTTCCGACTACGCCTTCGGCCTTCTCTCGGAAGGCGCGAAAGACGCTGCGCTCTAGCTCTTCGACCATCGCCTGACTTGAATTGGGTTCGACAATACCGCACCCTCCCATTGCAGAATGGGAGGGTTTTTTATGGTGGACGCTGGTTGGCCGGATATTCAGTGGGTCTTGCTCGGGATCGCTGCCGCCATCGCCGGGGGCGCGGTAGCGGCGAAGTTGTCCGGTGTCGAACTGTGGAAGGGCATTCTGGTCGGCGGAGTAGCGGTCATTGCGGCGCTACTGGCTTCGCTCGTGCCGGGGATCGACCGCAGTCTGTCGATGCCGATCGCCGGGTTGATCGCGGCCGGGGTTTCCGGTTCTGCGCTGGGGCTGACGGCATCCCGGACGGCGCCCCTTCTCATCGGTGCCGCCTTGCCGCCGCTCATCGGGTTGCTGATGCTGGAATTGGGATGACGCGAGAGGAGATGAACGGGAGGTAACTCAGGCGTCTTCCGGCCGATCCTTCGGGTCGAACTGGACGATGGTGATCCATGTGGCGGTCAGTGCTGGCTTTTTCTCGTTCTCGATCTCGATCGAAACCTCGTATGTGGTCATCAGCATGCCGGCGCCGCGGAAGCGGCTGTCGGCCAGCGTGAAGTGGCCGCGGACCCGCGCGCCGCTCTTGACGGGCGACATGAAGCGGACCTTGTCGAACCCGTAGTTGATCCCCATCGTCTGTTCGCGGATTTTCGGCATGGTTTCGTAGTTCATGGCTGACAGCAGCGACAGCGACAGAAAGCCGTGGGCGATGGTGCCGCCAAATGGGCTTTCGGCCTTGGCGCGCTCTGGATCCACGTGGATAAACTGGTGATCGAGCGTCGCATCGGCGAACTGGTCGATCATTGTCTGGTTGACGGTAATCCAGTCGGAAACACCCAGTTCCTGACCGACCAGTCCTGCAACATCGGCGAGGGAAATTTCACGCATGCGCTGCTCTTTCCGTTGGTTGTGATGCGGACTCTTACAGGCTTTGAAGGACTTGGCGACAGGTTTTTGCAGTGCATCAATTTTCGATGCAAAAGCTGACCGACCGGGGGGCAAGTGCCGTATCCCACGGCTGGTTATCAGGATAACAACGCCAGTTCGGGCCGGGAAGGGCGAAGGTTTGCGGGGTGTGGCCGCGGTTGACGATGATGGCGAGCCGCGTGGCCTTTCCGGTCGTTGCATCGTCGGTTTTCAGCATGAAACCGAGGACCGGATTGGCGGGGTTTTCCCAGTCGGAGACCTGCATCGGCTGGCCGCTTGGCGAGATCCATTCGATATCGCCATCGCCCGTGAGCAGGCTGGTTTCGGAGAATACGGAGAACCGTTTGCGGAGGGCTGAAAGCATTGCCGTGTGCTCGACCAGCGCCTTGTCGAGCGTGGCCCAGTCCATCCAGGTGATCTCGTTATCCTGCGCGTAGGCGTTGTTGTTGCCGCGCTGGGAGCGACCGGCCTCGTCGCCCATCGTCAGCATGATCGTGCCTCGGCTGGCAAACAGCGTCGAAAGCAGGGCTTCGGCGTCCCTTCGACGGTCGGCGAGGATATCGCGGTCGCGGGTCACGCCTTCGGTGCCGTTGTTCCAGGACATGTTGTCGCCGTGACCGTCGCGGTTGTCTTCGCCGTTCGCCTCATTGTGTTTGTGCTCGTTGGACACGAGATCCATCAGCGTGAAGCCGTCATGGGCGGCGAGGAAATTGACCGTGCGCGTGTGTCCAGAGAATAGGTCAGACGAGCCGGCAAGCCGGGTGGCGAGCGCGCCTGTCGTCCACTCGTCGCCGCGCCAGTAACGGCGGATGTCGTCGCGGGCGCGGTCGTTCCACTCAAGGAATTTTACCGGAAAATTGCCGAGCTGATAGCCGCCGGGGCCGATATCCCAGGGTTCGGCGATCATGACGCGGTCTTTCAGGACCTCGTCTTCGAGCATCGTGGTCAGCGTTTCGCTATCGGCATCGAAACCGTTCGAGGTGCGACCGAGGATCGGTGCAAGATCGAAGCGGAAGCCGTCGACGCCTGCATGAATGACGAAATGGCGCAACGTATCGACGATCAGGCGCCGGACTTCGGGATGGTCGCAGGCGAGCGTGTTGCCGGTGCCGGTGTCGTTGATGAGAAGGCCCGGCTCGTCTTTCGCGTGGCGATAGTAGGCGAGGTTGTCGATCCCGCGCATCGACAGCGTGGCACCGTAGCGATCGCTTTCGCCCGAATGGTTGAACACGAGATCGAGGATGACGCCGATGCCGGCCTCGTGCAGGGTGGCGACGGTGTCGCGCAGTTCCTCAACCCCGCCCGGGCAAAGGCGCGGGTCGAGCGCCATGAAGGCGATGGGATTGTAGCCCCAGCCATTGGTGAGACCCAGCGACGGGAGGTGCCGTTCGTCGATCCAGGCGGTGATTGGCATCAGCTCGATCGCGTCGACGCCGATCCTTTTGAGATGGGCGATGACCGCTGGATGCGCGAGCGCCGCGACTGTGCCGCGGATATCTTCCGGCACGTCGGGATGAAGAATGGTGAAGGGTTTTACGGCGACTTCGTAGATCAGTCTGCCGGGATTAAACCGCGGAGCTTCGATCTTGGCTGCGACGTGCTCCGTGACGATCGCCTTGGGCACCAGGCCGGCCGTGTCGAAGTTGAACTTCGAGAGGTTCGGATCGTAGACGAAGGGGCGGTCGAGTTCTTTGGCGTAGGGGTCGACAAGCAGTTTCGACGGGTCGAACCAGAGGCCTTTATCCGGATCATAGATGCCATGGGCACGAAAACCGTAGCGCTGGCCGGGTCTGATCGAGGGAAGGTCGATGCGGTAAAGGTTGTCGTCGCCGCGCGTCATCGGGTGGCGGGCGGTTTCCGTCTCGCCATCGGCATCGAACAGGCAGAGTTCGATCTTTTCCGCATGCTGCGACCAGACCGAGAATTCCGCCATCTTATCCAGGAGAACAGCGCCGCGTCTTTGAGCGTGTGCGTGAGACATATCGGGTTCCTTATCGCTCATCCATTTCGCCAGCGACCGTGCGTTCGCGGCTGACAATCAGCCTGCCTTCTCTCGGCTTGGTGGGAAGAAGAGACGTGTCCTGTGGAAGTAGGGTCCCGTGTCGCTGCGGCAAATCCTTCTCCCCGATTGCGGGGAGAAGGTTGCTGTCGCCGGATGAGGGGCAATGTCACCCGGCAGCCTCGATCAGGTGATCACCGTCGGGGCATCCCGGCCGGAGCGCTTCTTGAGATCCGAAATCTCGTCTGCCACCGCGATCAGGTCGGCGAGCGCCGTCTGGGTCTCGATGTCGTGGCGGCTGGCATCGGGTTCGTAGCGCTCGACATAGACGCGGATCGTCGCACCCGACGTGCCGGTGCCCGACAGGCGGAACACGACGCGTGAGCCACCTTCGAACAGGATGCGGATGCCCTGGTTCTTCGAGACGGAGCCGTCGATCGGGTCGAGATAGGCGAAATCGTCAGCAAATTCGACCTTGAGTGCGCCGAAGGTCTGGCCGGGGAGCGTCGGGAGCTTTTCGCGCAGGGCCGCCACGAGAGCGTTCGCTGCATCCGAATCCACTTCCTCGTAGTCGTGGCGGGAATAGTAGTTGCGGCCGTATTCGGCCCAATGCGACTTGACGATTTCAGCGACGCTCTCGTTTCTGGCTGCCATGATATTCAGCCAGAACAGAACCGCCCAGAGGCCGTCCTTTTCGCGCACGTGGTCGGAACCGGTGCCGAAGCTTTCCTCGCCGCAGACGGTGGCCTTGCCGGCATCGAGCAGATTGCCGAAGAACTTCCAGCCGGTCGGCGTTTCGTACATGCCGATCTTCAGCTTTTCGGCCACGCGGTCGGCTGCCGCACTTGTCGGCATCGAACGGGCAATGCCTGCAATACCCTTGGCGTAGCCCGGTGCGAGCGTCGCGTTTGCTGCGATGATCGCCAGGCTGTCCGACGGTGTCACGAACATGCCCTTGCCGACGACCATGTTGCGGTCGCCGTCGCCATCGGAGGCGGCACCGAAATGCGGGCCGCTCTTACTCATCACGTCGTCATAGAGTTCCTTGGCATGGACAAGGTTCGGGTCCGGATGATGACCGCCGAAGTCGGGAAGCGGGATCGCGTTGCGTACCGAGCCCTCGGGCGCGCCAAGCCGGTTCTCGAAGATTTCCACGGCATAGGGGCCTGTGACGGCGCCCATCGAATCGATCGCAATGCGGACGCCGCTCGCAAGCAGGGCACGGATTGCCACGAAATCGAACAGCTGCTCCATCAGTTCGGCATAGTCAGCGACCGGATCGATGACCTGGACTTCCATTCCGGAGATCTTGAACGTTCCGACGTCATCGAGGTCGATATCGGCCGCATCAGCGATCTTGTAGGTGTCGATGACCTTGGTACGGGCATAGATCGCATCGGTGATCTTTTCAGGCGCCGGGCCGCCGTTGCCGGTGTTGTACTTGATGCCGAAATCTTCGTTCGGGCCGCCGGGATTGTGGCTGGCCGACAGGATCAGGCCGCCGAAGGCGTGGTATTTGCGAATGATGTTGGAGGCGGCCGGCGTCGACAGGATACCGCCCTGGCCGACCATGACCTTGCCGAAGCCGGAAGCCGCGGCCATCTTGATCGCCTTCTGGATGACTTCGCGGTTGTAGTAGCGGCCGTCGCCGCCGATCACCAGCGTCTTGCCGGCAAAACCCTCGAGGCTGTCGAAGATCGCCTGGATGAAGTTCTCGGCGTAATTTTCCTGAGCGAAGACGGGCACCTTCTTGCGCAGGCCGGAGGTTCCAGGCTTCTGATCCTGATAGGGCGTGGTCGATACGGTTTTGATCATCTCAAATGCCTTTTCTTGCAAGTAGGTCGGAATAGAGCGCGGCATAGAGGCCAGCACTCCTGTCCCAGGAAACGTCGGATTTCATGCCCTGCTTCTGCATTTCCGTCCAGACATCAGGATCCTTATAGAGACGGATGGCGCGGCGCAGGGCGCGGCCAAGATTGTCGGCTGTTGCCGGGCCGAAGGAGACACCGGTTGCGGCCTTCGCAGCAAGTGCGGCGGGGCTGGCGTCGATGACCGTGTCGTTGAGGCCACCGGTGCGGGCAACGACCGGGATGCAGCCGTAACGCAGACCGTAAAGCTGGGTGAGGCCACACGGCTCGAACCGGGAGGGGATGATGATGGCATCGGAGCCGCCCTGAAGCAGGTGCGACAGCGGCTCGTCATAGGTAGTCAGAACCGAAACGCTGCCCGGATGGCGGCCTGCAGCGGCGTGAAATGCGGTTTCGAGCGCCTGATCGCCGGAGCCGAGCACCGCCAGCCTGCCGCCGGCTTCGACAAGGTTGTCGATCTCCTGCGCCAGCAGATCCATGCCCTTCTGCGAGGTGAGGCGGGAGATGACGCAAAACAGCGGACCGTCGCTTTCGACGAGGCCGAACCGCTCCTCGATCGCCCGCTTGTTGCCGGCGCGGCTTGCAAGGCTTTCGGCACCGTAGCGGGTGTGCAGGTTGATGTCGGTTTCCGGGTCCCAGATTTCAGCGTCGATGCCGTTGACGATACCCGTCAGATCCACGGAGCGGCGGGAGAGCAGACCCTCGAGCCCCATGCCGTATTCGCCGCTCAGAATTTCCTCGGCATAGGAGGGAGAAACGGTAGAGATTGCCCAGCTCGTCTCCAGCCCGGCTTTCAAATAGCTGATGCCGCCGAAATATTCGATCCCGTCCATCGCAAAGGCATGGTCCGGCAGACCGAGAAAGGGGAAGATATCGGCGCCGAACATGCCCTGGAACGCGATGTTGTGAATGGTGATCAGCGTCGGGATTTCGGGCGTTTCCGAGTAGCGCATAAAGGCCGGAAGCATGGCCGCCTGCCAGTCATGGACATGTGCGATGTCGGGCCGCCAGCCCGCGATACCGTCCTGCGCGATGATCGCACCCGCCTTGGACAGTGCCGCGAAGCGTCTCCAGTTGTCGGGATGGTCCTTGCCCGTCTGATCGAGATAGGGGCCGCCCGGCCTGTCGAAGAACATGGGGCAATCGAGCACCAGGAGGTCTAGCCCCTGGTGCGTGACTTCGAGGATATCGGCACTGGCACCGAGAAGGTCGTCGAAACTCATGACGAGTTTTGCATCCTTCAGCACCCGCATGACAGCCGGATAGCCCGGCATCAGGGTCTTCACCGAGATGCCCTGGCTCTTGAGTGCCAGCGGCAGTGCGCCGGCCACATCGGCGAGGCCGCCGGTTTTCACCAGCGGAAAGACTTCGGACGCGACCGACAGAACATTCATCGGAGGATCCCGTTCACAGCTCAAGCTTGTCGATCATCGCCTGGGTGATCAGGCAGATACCGCTCTCGGTGCGGCGGAAGCGCTTGGCATCGAGTTCCGGATCCTCCCCGACGATCAGGCCTTCCGGAATGGTCACGCCGTGGTCGATGATGACGTCGCGAAGCTGGGCGCGCCGTCCGATCCGCACGTTCGGCAGCACAACCGCGCCTTCGAGCTTGGAATAGGAATTGGCACGCACGCCGGTGAAGAGAAGGCTTCGGTTGAGCGACGAACCGGAAATTATGCAGTCGCCGGAAATGACCGAGGACGTTGCGGACCCGCGGCGGTTTTCGTCGTCATGCACAAACTTTGCCGGTGGTGTAATTTCACCGAAGGTCCAGATCGGCCAGGACTTGTCGTAGAGGTCAAGGCCGGGCACGATTTCTGTCAGGTCGATATTGGCCTGCCAGTATGCGTCCACCGTCCCTGCATCGCGCCAGTAGGGCTCGCGCTCGAAATCGGACCGGACGCAGCTATCGGCAAAGCGGTGCGCGACGGCCTTACCGTGCTCGACGATATAGGGAATGATATCCTTGCCGAAGTCCCGGCTGGAGCCTTCTGCTTCCGCGTCGCGCTTCAGCGCTTCGATCAGAAATTTGGTGTGGAAGACGTAGATGCCCATCGAGGCCAGCGCGAAATCCGGATTGCCGGGAATTCCCGGTGGGTCGGCCGGCTTTTCGACGAAATCGATGATCTCGTCCTTCTCGTTGACATGCATGACGCCGAAGCCCGTGGCTTCCATGCGCGGAACCTCGAGGCAACCGACGGTGACGTCGGCGCCGGAGTTCACGTGCTGCTGCAGCATGTACTCGTAGTCCATCTTGTAGACGTGGTCGCCGGCAAGGATGACCATGTATTCCGGCGCGTAGCCTTCGATGATGTCGATGTTCTGGAACACTGCGTCGGCCGTGCCTTCATACCATTGCGTTTCCGAAACGCGCTGGGAGGCGGGCAGGATGTCGAAGCTTTCATTGCGCTCTGAACGCAGGAAGTTCCAGCCGCGCTGCATGTGGCGGATCAGCGAATGCGCCTTGTACTGGGTCGCAACGCCGATGCGGCGGATGCCGGAATTCAGCGCGTTCGACAGCGCGAAATCGATGATGCGCGCCTTGCCGCCGAAGTAGACCGCTGGCTTGGCGCGGCGATCCGTCAGTTCCTTCAGGCGACTGCCGCGGCCGCCGGCCAGGACATAGGCCATCGCGTCGCGTGAGAGTGGCTGTATGCGTTTGTCGTTCATGGTTCTCCCTCCCGGTCGTTATTGCAATTCCAGCATGATCGTCGCCAGAGGCGGCAACGTGATGTCGGCGGTGATCGTTCCTCCCGCATTCACCGCCTGCACGCGTCCGCCATTCCCCTTGCCGGTGCCGCCATAGATCTCGGCATCGGTGTTGAGGATTTCCCGCCATCTGCCCTCGCTTGGCAAGGGAATACGGTAGTTTTCCCGGTAGACCGGGGTGAAATTCGTGATCACCGCCACCGGCTTTTCCCCCGGCGCCATACGCAGCCAGGCAAACACGGAGTTTTCGGCATCATCGGCAATCAGCCAGCGGAACCCTTCGCTCTCGCAATCGCGGGCATGCAGGGCGGGCTTGGAGCGGTAGCAGAAGTTCAGATCGCGGACGAGACGGCGCATGCCTTCGTGCGGGCTGTATTGCAGCAGATTCCAGTCCAGCGACCGCTCCTCGCTCCATTCGCTCCACTGGGCAAATTCCTGGCCCATGAACAGCAGCTTCTTGCCCGGATAACCCCACATGAACCCGTAATAGGCGCGCAGATTGGCGAATTTCTGCCAGTCGTCGCCGGCCATCTTGGCGATCAGCGACCCTTTGCCGTGCACGACTTCATCATGGCTGAGCGGCAGGACGAAGTTTTCGGAATAGGCGTAGACCATGCCGAAGGTGATGGCGCTGTGGTGATGCTTGCGGTGAACAGGCTCGCGCGCGAGATAGCTCAGCGTGTCGTGCATGAAACCCATGTTCCACTTGAACCCGAAGCCGAGACCGCCTTCGTGGACCGGCGCCGAGACTTTGGGCCAGGATGTGGATTCTTCGGCAATGGTCATCACACCGGGATGATTGCCGTAGGAAAGCGAATTCATCTTCTGCAGGAAGCGGACAGATTGCAGGTTCTCGCGGCCGCCATATTCGTTCGGCACCCATTCGCCCTCGCGGCGGGAATAGTCGAGATAGAGCATCGAAGCGACCGCATCGACACGCAGGCCATCGAGGTGGAATTTCTCCGACCAGTAGAGCGCGTTGTTGACGAGGTAGGACAGGACTTCCAGTCGGCCGAAATTGTAGATCGCCGTGTTCCAGTCGGGGTGGAAACCCTGGCGCGGATCTTCATGCTCGTAGAGTGCGGTGCCGTCGAAATGGCGCAGCCCGTGCGCGTCGACCGGGAAGTGGGCGGGCACCCAGTCGAGGATGACGCCGATGCCGACCTTGTGGCAGCCGTTGACGAAGCGGGCAAAGCCTTCCGGCTCGCCGAAACGGGCCGACGGCGCATAGAGACCGGTGGTCTGGTAGCCCCAGGACGGATCATAGGGATGTTCGGTAATCGGAAGGAATTCGATATGGGTAAAGCCCATGTCGGTGCAGTAGGGAATGAGTTCGGCGGCAAGTTCGTCCCAGGAGAGGAACGAACCATCCTGCTTGCGACGCCATGAACCGGCGTGAACCTCATAGATCGTGATCGCCTGACGGCGGTGATCGGCCTTTTCCCAGAATTCGCGGTGCGCGTCGTCATCCCATTTCTGCACCAGTTCCGGTGTCGTCACCGACGCCGTCTTGGGGCGCATCTCGGCGCGCCGGGCGTAAGGGTCGGCCTTGAGGGGCAGGACCTCGCCGTCGCTCCCGACGATCTCGAACTTGTAGGGGGTGCCAGCCAGGATATCGGGCGCGAAGATTTCCCAGATGCCGGTGTCTTGACGCAGCCGCATGATGTGGCGGCGGCCATCCCAGGTGTTGAAATCGCCAACGACAGAGACGCGCTTGGCATTCGGTGCCCAGACGGCGAAGTGATATCCCTCTACGCCCTCGTGCTTCATCGGATGGGCGCCCATCTTGTCGAACAGGCGCAGATGCGATCCCTCGCGGACGAAATAATCGTCCATCGGTCCCAGAACCGGGCCGAACGAGTAGGGGTCCGTCACCGCCCACTCGTCATCACCGCGGCGGGCGCGGTAACGGACGGGCTGGCGTTGCGAGGCGGAGACGATGCCTTCGAAATAACCGGCTTCGTGGCGGCAGGTGAGTTCGCCCAGTTCCGTGCCGTTCAGCGCCGTGGCCGTGACGGCCTCGGCGCCGGGGATGAAACAGCGGACCCTGTAGACGTGCCCGACCTTGTGCAGGCCGAGAACGGCAAAGAGGTTTGTATGCCTGCCTTCCAAAATCGCCTCGATCTCGGATAACGGGATTTCTCCAGGAGCTCTCCCGTCATCGAGCGTACGCGGCGCTTTTGTCATCAGGCTCTCCAGATTTCCGACGCGTATTGGCGAATGGTTCTATCGGAGGAGAACCAACCCATGCGGGCGGTGTTGAGAATAGTCTTCGAATACCATGATTTAGGGTCCGACCAGATTTGGTCAACGCTGCGCTGCGCTGCTGCGTAAGCATCGAAGTCGGCGGCAACCATGAACCAGTCGTGATTGTAGATCCCGTCCATCAGGACCGTGAAACGCGACCGGTCATCCGGCGAAAACACGCCGGTCGCGATGGCATTCAGGGCCTGTGCGAGTTCCGGCGACTGGTCGATAACTGCACGGGGATCGTGGCCCTCGTCGCGGACCTTCTGCACCTCGTCGGCCTTCAGGCCGAAAATGACGATGTTGTCTTCCCCGACATGGTCACGCATTTCGACATTGGCGCCGTCGAGCGTGCCGATCGTCAGTGCCCCGTTCAGGGCAAACTTCATGTTGCCGGTTCCCGACGCTTC
This sequence comes from Rhizobium sp. CFBP 13726, assembly GCF_014841925.1. NCBI lineage: Bacteria > Pseudomonadati > Pseudomonadota > Alphaproteobacteria > Hyphomicrobiales > Rhizobiaceae > Rhizobium > Rhizobium sp. CFBP 13726. Next base: position 840,950 of record NZ_JACYUU010000002.1, on the reverse strand, counting down.
CATGCCGGCCGTCGAGATCTGCTCGGAAAGATCGGCCGCGGGGACCATGATCTCGGCGAGAGACACGTTGTAGTTCGGTATGAAGACGATCTTCAGGAGACCGCGCACCGATGGGTCGTTGTTGATGACGCGAGCGACGTCGTTGGCCAGCTTGATGATCAGCTTGGCGTTGTGGTAGCTCGGCGCCGCCTTGCCGGCGAACAGTTTGACACGCGGCACCCAGTCAAGTTCCGGATGCGAGCGGATCTGGTCGTAGAGCGCTACCGCCTCGATGATGTTGAGGAGCTGGCGCTTGTATTCGTGGATGCGCTTGATCTGGATGTCGAACATGGCCGACGGATCGAGCCTGATGCCCATGCGGCTGCCGACCAGATTGGCAAGTGCGATCTTGTTGGTGCGCTTGATCGCCGCAAACTTGTCCTGGAACGAGCTGTCGCTTGAGAATTTCTCAAGATCTGTCAGCGCCTCAGTGTCATCAAGGAATTTGTCGCCGATGGCGTCCTGGATCAGCGAAGTGAGGCCCGGATTGCACTGCATCAGCCAGCGGCGAGGGGTGATGCCGTTGGTCTTGTTGTTGATGCGTGTGGGATAGAGCGTGTGCAGGTCCTGGAACACAGTGACCTTCATCAGGTCGGTATGCAGGGCCGAGACGCCGTTGATCGAATGCGAGCCGACAAAGGCAAGGTTGCCCATGCGCACGCGGCGCTCGCCACCCTCGTCGATCAGCGAGATCGAACGGATCTGGGTTTCGGAGAAGTTCTTCAGCTTGCGCGCTTCCAGCAAGATCTTGGTGTTGATCGCATAGACGAGCTGCATGTGGCGCGGCAGCAGGCGCTCGAACAACGGTACCGGCCAGCTTTCCAACGCCTCGGGCAGAAGCGTGTGGTTGGTGTAGGAGAAGGTCTTGCGGACAATTTCCCAGCTCTCGTCGAAATCCACGCCGTGGATGTCGACCAGAAGGCGCATCAGTTCGCCGATCGAAATCGCCGGATGGGTGTCGTTGAGCTGGATCGCGACCTTGTCGGGAAGATTGGTGAAGTCCGGATACTGCTGCAGGTGGCGGCGCAGGATGTCCTGAAGCGAGGCCGAGGAGAAGAAGAATTCCTGGCGCAGGCGCAGTTCCTGGCCGGCCGGGTTGGCATCGGCCGGGTAGAGGACGCGGGTCAGGCTTTCGGCCTTGTTGCTTTCGCGCAGCGCGCCGATGTGGTCACCGGCATTGAAGGCATCGAGCAGGATCGGATCGATCGGCTGGGCCGACCAGAGGCGCAGCGTGTTGACGCGCTTGCCGCGCCAGCCGACGATCGGGGTGTCGTAGGCCATGGCGATGACGCGCTCTGCTGGCTTCCAGACGTAGCGCGGCGCATCGTCGTAACCGCCGACGGTATCGACCGTGCCGCCGAAGCCGATTTCGTAGGAGCTTTCGCGGCGCTCGAATTCCCAGGGGTTGCCGTGGGCAAGCCAGGTTTCCGGCAGTTCCACCTGCCAGCCGTCGGCCATCTGCTGACGGAACAGGCCGTGGACATAGCGGATACCGTAGCCGTAGGCCGGGATCTCGACGGTTGCCATGCTTTCCATGAAACAGGCGGCGAGACGGCCGAGGCCGCCGTTGCCGAGGGCGGCATCGGGTTCGAGGCCGGCAATGACAGCCACATCGACGCCGAGCGATGTCAGCGCGTCGCGAATTTCCGACATCAGGCCGAGATTGCTGACGGCATCGCGCATCAGGCGGCCGATCAGGAATTCCAGCGATAGATAGTAAACGCGCTTCTCGCCGGTCTTGTAGACCTTGCGGGTCGAATCCATCCACCGGTCGATAATGCGGTCGCGCACCACCAGGATCGTTGCTGTCAGCCAGTCATGCGGCTTGGCGACCTGCGCATCCTTGCCGATCCGGTAGGTCAGGCGCTCGATAATCTCCTCCGCCATGATTTCAGGCCGGGAGCTGCGTGGTGCCGGAAAGGGGAGTTCGACGTTAGAAGAGGTCTTGTCCATGTCGCGCTAACTTTCTGGTTAAGCGTGAGAATTGCGTCCGATTCGGACCCTCGTTGAAGATCTGGGAAACCAGTTATGCACCGTTACGAAACGCTTGCAACGGGCAATGATATTGGTCTTGAAATATGTCATGGGCATGTGGATTCGCAAAAAAGCAAAACCCCGCCGGTTGGACGGGGTTCTGCAAATAATCAAACGTTCCGAGAGACTTAGACTGCCGCCTAGTTGGTGAGGCGAACCGCGGATTTTGCCGCCTTGTTGGCGATATCGCCGAACGCGTTGACGAGATCGGTCATGTCTTCGGGCTCGTAATAGTAGTCGCTGGCGCTTGCGCAGGTGCTCAGCAGCGACTTGCCCTTGTCCGGCGCCATGAAGGCAACGGTGAAGATCTTGATGCCATCGGCCTTGGCGGTTTCGCACTGGCTGCGCACTGTTCTGTCCAGCGCCGGATTCCAGTTGGCGCTTTTGCCGGTCATTTCGCCATCCGTCATCAGCACGATGTAGCGGTTGAAGGTGGCATTGCCCTTGGCCGTATGCGCCGTTGCCTCGGTCGTGTTGCTCGATTTCAGCGCATTCAGTGCGAGGGTCATCGCGCCGCTGGCATCGGTGCCGCCGGTCGGAACGCTTGGAAGCGCCGCCACGTACTTGGCAGCCTCGGTCGTGCCCCATGTCATCGGTGTCGGAGACTGCGTCTCATCGGTGTAGGAAACCGCACCGACACGGATCAGCGTATTTTTCGGGTCGGACGTCTTCAGCGACGTGAACAGCCCCATTGCCGCCGTCTGCAGGGCCTCGATCTTGCGGATGTAGCAGGGCCAGTAGAAGGCGACCGACGGCCAGTCAGCGTTGGTGTAGTTGTCACAGTAGGACCGCAGTGTATTCCTGTCGCTGGTGACAAAGGACATCGAGCCGGACCGGTCAAGCGCCAGGTACATCGAGATGCCGTTGGTCGTTTCCGAACTGCTGGATGCCGTGGCCGCAATATTCAGCGTGATGGACTGGCCGCCGATCATGCTGGTGATCGGATTCAGCTTCATCGTGTACTTGGTGTTGAGCGCCACCGTGTAGCCCTTGCTGGAAGCGCTGTTGTTGGTGGTCTTGGCGCTGACGGCGGTGGCCTTGCGGATCGCCTCCTGCTGCGCTGCCTTTTCTTCAGGTGTGGCGTTCGCGTCTATGCCATTGGCAAGGATCTGGCCGGCGAGGTAGTCGGTCGCCAGTTCCTGGGCGTCCTTCTCGTTCATGCCTTTCTGGGCCATCGATGAGGCAGCTGCCAGTGCCGCGGAATCCGCCAGACCCTGCATCTTGCTCTTGATCTGCATGGCATTGGTGAAATCAAGCGCAACGCCCGCCGAACCCAGGAGGATGGGCAGGAGCACCGCTGTCATAAGGCCGAAATTTCCGTCGCGGTTCTTGGCAAACCGCGTCCAAATTGATGCTGTCATCGCACTTACCCCCGTGCCGTAACCGCGCAACTCATTTGCACTAACACGTGGTCTTGATAGCGCGGAGCGGGTGGAGGAACCGCTAAATCAACCTTTAAAAATTGAACCAACACGACGATTCAGCGCCAAAACGGGTCTATCTGACCGGTATCACATCAACCGCCTGGATGATCTTTCGATTTCCGTAACCTTTGAGCACGCCGATGACAGGTGCGATATCGGAATAGTCGCGGCCGTAGGCGACGACGATATGGTCGGTGCCGGCCATGATGTCGTTGGTGGGGTCCAGTTCGACATAGCCGACCGCCTCGCCGCACCAGACCTTGACCCAGGCATGCATCGCGTCGGCGCCTTCCAAACGCTCCTTGCCCGGGGGCGGCAGAGTGCGCAGGAAGCCCGAAACATAACCTGCGGGGATGCCGAGGCTGCGCAGCGCCGTGATCATGATATGGGCAAAGTCCTGGCAGACGCCGCGCTTCAGCTTGAAGGCCTCGCGCGGGGTTGTGTCGACCTTGGTCGCCTTGGAGTCATACTTGAAGTCGTCGTAGATGCGGGTGCAGAGCTCCTTTGCAATCTCCAGCACCGTCTGGCCCGGCTTGACGACGTCGCGGGCATAGGCGGCAATCTGCGGATCTTCGGGCAGGCGAGGGCTTGCGCCGGTCAGGTTGTGCGGCGAGCTGCCGTCGACGCTAAGATACGCTGCAAGCTCCCGCCTCAAGCCATCGAGCCGTGGCGACAGATCCGCGGAGATCGTCGGGGTCTCGACCATGACGCGCGCCTGCATACGGATGTCGAACCGTTCATGCGGCGCGCGCAGCAGGATTGAGGTCGCCTGCTGGCCGAAGAAATCAATGAAGGTGGCTTTCTCCTCTGCGTTCGGCGTGACGGTGATCGTGCCTGCAATCAGCCGCTGGCGGCCGGGCAGCGACAGGGGCAGGACCCGGATCACATGCCGTGCGACCGAGGCCGGCTGGTCATAGACATAGCCCATGTGCATGGAGAGGTCGTAAAGCATGGCGTGTCCTCTCCCGCTCAGTTGAAATAGGTTCGGGCGAGAATGTCGGAAAGCCGTTCAAGCTCCTGCTCAAGCTTACGGTAAACTTCCACGTCCATGCCCTCGGGGGTCATGACTGCAAGGCCCGAATGCAGTCGCACTGCTTCCCGATAGAAGGGCGACATCTGGCCGTTCACAACGGCATTCGGCAGCTGCTCGACCTCGGTGCGGATCTCGTTCAACTGGAAGAGAATGGAACGCGGGTTGAGCGGATCGAGGGCCAGGAGGTCGGCGACGGTCAGCCGCGCGGTGTTGACGTTGTAGCGGCGCCGGTGGGTCATGACGCTGTCGCCGATTTCGAGCAGCATGTCGAGCGAACCGTCCGGCGCGTCGGGGCCGGACATGTGGGCGAGCAGCCGCGTCATATGAAGGCCGCGTTCGAGGTAGCGACCGATGGAAAGAAAGCGCCAGCCGGTGAAGCGATACATGTTTTCATGCACGAGACCGGCAAAACCCGCCAGCTTGCGCAGAAGGATGGTGCTGGCATGGGCGGCATCGTCGCCCGGTTGTGCGGTTTCATGAAAGCGCTTGGTGGTCTTGGCAAGGTCCGTCAGGGCCAGCCAGCCATCCGGCGAAAAGCGGTCGCGGATGTTGCTGGCCGAATAGATGGCGCTGTTGAGGTGGGACAGAAGCGGCGCCGGCACGGCCTTTGCCATGTCCATATCGATCGACTTCAGATAGCCGGCGACGTCGACCAGAAGCGGCGCGTCGGGATCTGCTGACTCCGCGTAGCGCAGGTGCCAGGAGCGCAGGATGCGCAACGCACCTTCCGAGCGCTCGATATAGCGACCAAGCCAGAACAGATTGTCGGCGGCGCGCGAAGGCAGCGACCCCGGCATGTTGCGGGTAAAGCTTTCTTCGGGCGGCAGCAGGGTCGGCTTGTCGACGGGCTTGTCGGAGACGATCCAGACATCGGCCGCGGTGCCGCCCGCCTGCATGGCGATTGCGGCCACGTCGTCGCCCGAGCCGATACGGGCAAAACCGCCGGGCATCAGCTGCCAGCCGTCTTCGGTGCGGGCCGCAAAGACGCGCAGCGACATCGGCCGCGGCACGAGCTTGCCGTCGACATAAGCGGGCGTTGTCGACAGCGTCACAACTTCCTGGCCGACGAGCTTGGCGCCTTCGCTCGACAGCCATTCACCGATCGATTCTCTTGCGGTCTCTCTCAAGGACGATCCGAGCACCGACTGGCCGTTGTCGTCGAAGAAGGGCAGGCCGGAATAGGCCGGGCCGATGACCATCCGCCCGATATTCTTGGCCACATGGTCCCGCTCGGCCTTCTGGCCGCACCACCAGGTCGCGATCGACGGCATGATCGGTTCTTCTCCGAGCAGGCGGTGGCAGATGGCGGGCATGAAGGCGAGCAGCGCCCGGGTTTCGAGGATACCGGAGCCGAGCGCATTGACGAGTGTCAGCGACCCGGACCGCAGGGCCTGGACCATGCCGGGCGTGCCGATATGGGAGCTCTGGTTCAATTCCATCGGATCGGCGTAGGAGGCGTCGAGGCGGCGCCAGAGAACGCCGATGGGTTTCAGACCCGCCGCGGTGCGGACCATGACGCGGTTGTTGAGAACGGTCAGGTCCTCGCCTTCCAGAAGCATGAAGCCGAGATAGCGGGCGATATAGGCGTGTTCAAAATAGGTTTCGTTGGCGGGGCCGGGGGAAAGAACCGCAATCCGGTCGTCAGGATATTGCTTGTGGCTCTGCAGCGCATCGCGGAAGGCGCCGAAGAAGGAGGCGAGGCGGTGGACATGGCTTTCGGCATAGATATCCGACAGCGCGCGTGTGGTGGCGACGCGGTTTTCCAGCGCAAAGCCTGCGCCGGATGGGGCCTGCGTACGGTCAGCCAGAACCCACCAGTCGCCATCCGGACCGCGGCCGATTTCGAACGAACAGAAATGAAGGTAATGGCCGCTGACCGGCTTTATGCCCACCAGCGGGCGCAGGAATTCCGGATTGCCGGCGACGAGCTGCGGCGGCAGAAACCCTTCCTCGACCAGCTTGTTGTCGCCGTAGATATCGGCAAGCATCGCCTCCAGAAGGTCGGCGCGCTGCTTGAGGCCGCGGGAGATCTCCTCCCATTCCTTTTCCGCGATCAGGACCGGGATATGGCTGATCGGCCAGGCCCGTTCACCGCTGCCGCTTCCGGCCGTGCTGCCGGGTGCCGCATAGGTGCGGTAGAACACGCCGGCATCGCGCAGGTAGCGGTCGGCGCGGGCAAACCGTTCGTGCAGCTCGGCTTCCGAGAGACGGCTCAGATGCGCGATCAGGTTCTCCCAGACCGGCTTGATACGACCTTCGGCGTCCAGCATCTCGTCGGTGACGCCGGCCAAGGCCGCGTAGCCGAGGATCGGGTCAATGCCGATCTCGCCAACGCCTGTCTCGCCAATGGCGGCTTCCGCCTTGGCGTGCTCTGTTGCCGGTCCGTTGGACATGGCTTGCTGTCAACTCCAGTTAAAACCCAGGCGGTCCGTTTAAATCCCGGGTGGCCGGCGCAGATCGAGTGTCAGCGGAAATTCGGGCGATGGCATTTCCTGCATCAAAGCATAACTGCCCGCCGTGTGTCCCCACGGTTCGAACCGTGCGAGCCTTCGCGCTTCCGCTTCGTTGCCATTGACCGGAAAGGTCTCATAGTTGCGACCACCCGGATGGGCAACATGATAGATGCAGCCACCGATCGAGCGGCTGGACCATGTGTCATAGATATCGAATGTCAGCGGCGTATTGACCGGCAATACCGGATGCAGGCCAGACGACGGCTGCCATGCCTTGAAGCGCACGCCGGCGACCGAAACGCCGGATACGCCCGTCGGCGTCAACGGCACGGCGCGGCCGTTGCAGGCGACCGTATAGCGCTGCGGGTTGCTGGTCTCGAGCCGCACCTGCAGGCGCTCCACGGAACTGTCGACATAGCGCACCGTGCCGCCGATCGCGCCCTGTTCGCCCATCACATGCCAGGGTTCCAGCGCCTGGCGCAGTTCGAGCTTTGCGCCCTCGTACTCGACCTCACCGAAGAACGGGAAGCGGAACTCGAGCTGTGCCTCGAACCATTCGGGCCGAAGGTCGAAGCCGTTTTCGCGCAGGTCCGCCAGCACGTCCATGAAATCGGCCCAGATGTAATGGGACAGCATGAACCGATCCGCCAGCGCCGTGCCCCAGCGGGTAAACCGGCCCTGAACCGGGTTTTTCCAAAAGCGGGCGATCAGCGCGCGCACGAGCAGTTGCTGGGCGAGCGACATGCGTGCATTCGGCGGCATTTCGAAACCGCGGAATTCGACGAGGCCCAGACGGCCGGTCGGTCCGTCAGGGGAAAACAGCTTGTCGATGCAGATTTCTGAACGGTGGGTGTTGCCGGTGACGTCGGTCAAGAGGTTGCGGAACAGCCGGTCGACGAGCCATGGCAGCGGTGCTGCACCCTGGCCCGGCATCGGCACCTGGGACATCGCGATTTCGAGCTCGTACATCGAATCGTGACGGGCCTCGTCGAGACGCGGTGCCTGGCTGGTCGGTCCGATGAACAGGCCGGAGAACAGGTAGGACAGCGCCGGATGGCGCTGCCAGTGCAGCACGAGGCTTTTGAGCAGGTCCGGGCGACGCAGGAACGGGCTGTCGTTCGGGTTGGCGCCACCGACCACGACATGATTGCCACCGCCGGTGCCGGTGTGGCGGCCGTCGATCATGAACTTGTCTGCGCCGAGACGGCTCTGGCGGGCCTCTTCATAGATCGCCGTTGTCGTTTCGACCGTCTCCTTCCAGCTTGCGGCCGGATGAATGTTGACCTCGATGACGCCAGGATCGGGCGCGACGCGGATGACGTTGATGCGCTCGTCATGCGGCGGCGCGTAGCCTTCGATATGGACGGCGAGACCGAGCTTGGTCGCCGCATTTTCGGCAGCCGCGATCAGTTCGAGATAGTCCTCGATCTTTTCGACCGGCGGCATGAAGACGCAAAGCCGGCCATCGCGCGGCTCGACGGAAATTGCGGTGCGCACCGCGCCGCCGATTTCACCGAGCGTCTGCTCGACGCGGCCGGGATTGGTCGGGTCGCCGGCCGTGAACGACTGCTCGGGCATCGCCCGGCCTTCGGTCGCTTCGTGACCCGGCGGGACGATCACGTCGGGCAGGGCGGTGCGGGGGATCGAGGGATCGGCCTCGTGGATATAGGGGAATTGCGATGGCGGGATATAGGGAAGCGTGCCGAGCGGCAGGCGGTAGCCGACCGGGCTGTCGCCGGGCACAAGGAAGATCTTGCCGCGACGGGTGCTCCATTTTTCGCTGATCCAGCGCTTTGCGCCCAGGCTGCCGCCTCTCGCGTGCGACTGCCAGGCCTGAACAGGCAGGATATAGCCCGACGGGTTGGTCAGGCCGCGCTCGAAGACGCGGGCGATGCGGTTGCGCTCTTCCGGGTCCTTGAGTTTCGAATTGGATGGATCGACATTATCAGGCAGCGAGCCTTCCTTGATGATCCATTCGGCCGGATCCTCATAGGCGGGCACGACCATCTCTTCGCCGATATCGAGTTCCGCTGCGAGTGCCGTCAGGAATTGCTGCGAGTCCTGCTCGCCGCTGCCATAGTCGCGGCCTTCTTCGGCCACCAGATCGGGATTGCTCCAGATCGGCTTGCCGTCCTTGCGCCAGTAGAGCGAGAACGTCCAGCGCGGCAGGCTTTCGCCCGGATACCATTTACCCTGGCCGTAGTGCAGGAAACCGCCCGGCGCGAATTTTTCACGCAGCTTGCGGATGAGGACGTCGGCCTTTTCGCGCTTGGTGGGGCCGACGGCGCCGGTGTTCCATTCGTCGGATTCGAAGTCGTCGATCGACACGAAGGTCGGTTCGCCGCCCATCGTGAGGCGCACGTCCTGGGCTTCCAGCACGCGGTCCACCTGTTCGCCGAGATCGTTCAGCGCGTCCCAGCTGTCATCTGAGAATGGCTTGGTGATGCGCGGATGCTCGGCAACACGGGTGATGTTCATGGCGAAATCGAACGACGTGTTCGCCTCACCGAAGTAACCGCCCGATATCGGCGCGGCATTGCGGTAATGCGGCGTGGCGGCGAGTGGAATGTGGCTTTCGCCGGTCAAAAGGCCCGATGTCGGATCAAGGCCGATCCAGCCGGCGCCCGGCAGATAGACTTCGCACCAGGCATGAAGATCGGTGAAATCGACCTCGGTGCCGGAGGGACCATCGAGCGCCTTCAGGTCCGGCGTCAGCTGGATCAGGTAGCCGGAGACGAAGCGGGCGGCAAAGCCGAGATGGCGCAGGATCTGTACCAGCAGCCAGCTCGAGTCGCGGCAGGAGCCCATGGCCGAGGTCAGCGTCTGCTCGGGCGTCTGGACGCCGGGTTCCATGCGGATGACATAACCGATCGCCTGCTGCAGGCGGGCGTTGATACCAACCACCATGTCGACGGTCGGCTGGCCGGGCGACATGTCCAGCGTCTTCAGATATTCAATGAGCGCCGGTTCCGGCGGCTCGGGCGTGCGGTAGATCGACAGGTCTTCGATAAGGTCGGCCGGATAGGTGAACGGCCAGGCCTGCGCCTCTTCCTCGACGAAGAAGTCGAAGGGATTGTAGACCGTCATGTCGGCGACGAGGTCGACCTCGATCTTGAATTCGGTCACCGGTTCGGGAAACACGAAGCGGGCGAGGTAGTTGCCGTAGGGGTCCTGCTGCAGGTTGACGAAGTGATTCTCCGGCGTGACCTTCAGCGAATGCGACAGCACTTTTGTGCGGGAATGAGCGGCGGGCTTCAGCCGGATGATCTGCGGGCCCATGCGGACCGGCCTGTCATAGCTGTAATGGGTGAGGTGGTAGATGCTCGCCTTGATCGACATTATGCCCCTTGCCGGCCTTGTTGAACGGGCCGTTACGTCATCGTTGCCGCGAGTTTGTGCAATGCATGAAAAGAATGCAAGGCGGGGCAGGCTGTTTTCCCGCTCGTGTCGAAAGGTGAGCTTCGTTCGGTTTTCGATGGTTGTGCCGGGTAAGGGTCATCCGGCTGAGATTGCCCCTTATCCGCCTACCGGCACCTTCTCCCCGCGGGCGGGGAGAAGGACGCAGGCTGCGCGCTCAGAGTCAGATCAGGGTACGTGCCCACTCCCCGCGAGCGGGGAGTGGGCATTCCCAGGTATTTCCGTTAGGCCGCGACGGCTTCCGTCGGGACCTTGGCGCCGGTCATGAAGGCGACGGCGTCGGACATCGTGTAGTCTTTCGGGTTGATGACGGTCAGTCGTTTTCCGAGCCGGTGGATGTGGATACGATCGGCCACTTCAAAGACATGCGGCATGTTGTGGCTGATCAGCACGATCGGAATGCCGCGCGAGCGCACGTCGAGGATCAGTTCCAGCACCTTGCGGCTTTCCTTGACGCCGAGCGCTGCCGTCGGTTCGTCGAGGATGATCACCTTGGAACCGAAGGCTGCAGCGCGCGCCACCGCCACACCCTGGCGCTGACCGCCCGAGAGGGTCTCGACCGCCTGGTTGATGTTCTGGATGGTCATCAGGCCGAGTTCGGAGAGCTTGCCGCGGGCAAACTTCTCCATGGCGCCATGGTCGAGCTTGCGCAGGTATTTTCCCATGAAGCCCTTGCTGCGGATTTCGCGGCCGAGGAACATGTTGTCTGCGATCGACAGTGCCGGCGAGAGTGCGAGGTTCTGGTAGACGGTCTCGATGCCCGCATCGCGGGCCTCGATCGGCGAGCGGAACTGGACCGGCTTGCCTTCCAGCGTGATCTCGCCCTCGTCGGGACGGATCGCGCCTGAGATCGCCTTGATCAGCGACGACTTGCCGGCGCCGTTATCGCCGATGACGGCGAGGATTTCACCCGGATAGAGGTCGAAATCGGCGTTGTCGAGGGCGGTCACGCGGCCGTAGCGCTTGACCAGGCCGCGGGCGGCGAGGATGGGTTGAGTGTTCGGATCGCGTGCCATCAGCCGGCTGCCTTTCTGATCCATTGATCGATTGCGACGGCGGCGATGATCAGCACGCCGATCAGGAGGTAGGTCCACTGGACGTCGGTGCCGAGCATTCGAAGGCCGAACGAGAACACGCCGACGATGAGGGCGCCGAACACCATGCCGAGGATCGAGCCGCGGCCGCCGAACAGCGATATGCCGCCGATCACCACGGCGGTGATGGATTCGATGTTGGCGAACTGGCCCACTGTCGGGGAAACCGAACCGTTGCGGCCGATCGAGACCCAGCCGGCAAGCGCGCAGATGGTGCCGGCCAGAACGTAGACCGAAATCAGCATGCGCTTGACGTTGACGCCGGAAAGCTCTGCCGCTTCGGGATCGTCACCGACTGCGTAAAGATGTCTGCCCCAGGCGGTCTGGTTGAGCACGTACCAGAGGACGGCGACCAGCAGAACCATTGCGACGACGCCAAAGGTGAAGACGGCGCCGCCGACCTTGAACGTCGTGCCGAGGAACTGCAGAAGCGGGGCCGTCGCCTCGATTTCCTGCGAGCGGATCGTCTCGTTGGAGGAATAGAGGAAGTTGGTTGCAAGCACGATCTGCCACATGCCGAGCGTGACGATGAAGGGCGGCAGTTTCACGCGGGCGATCAGGAAGCCGTTGATGAAGCCGCAAATCGCGCCGACCGCGAAGCCGCAGGGAATGGCGATTTCAACGGGCACTCCGTAGCGGAAGACCATCTGGCCCATGACGACAGAGGAGAGGACCATGATGGCGCCGACCGAAAGATCGATGCCGGCGGTCATGATGACCAGTGTCTGCGCCGCGCCGATAATGCCGGTGATTGCCACCTGCTGCAGGATCAGCGTCAGGGAGAAGGCGTTGAAGAATTTGCCGCCGAGAAGGATGCCGAACACCAGCAGGGCTGCGACGAGGACGATCAGCGAAACCGCCGACGGACTGGTGTGCAGGAAGTGCTGGAATTTCTGGACTGGCGTTTTCTTGTCGCCGTCGAAGGACGCGACGTCGGTCGAACTGTCCTTCAGAACCTTTTCGTAGTCATGATGCGGCGATGCCGCCGTTGGCTCGGTCATGGATGTTCCTCCGAGAAATTCCGTTGTCGCTCGACGGTGAGAGACCCTCTCCGGCCTGCCGGCCATCTCTCCCACCCCGGTGGGAGGAGACTTGCGGCGGACGCATGGATTGTCTGAGCGGTTGCCGCCGGATCAAGCCCTCCCCGTTGCGGGGAGGGTAGTGGTTTGATCTTTCAAATGCAGGTGGGGATCAGCCCCAGCACTTGTTCAGACCTTCCTTGGTGTCGATCGACTTGATCGCCGGAACCGGCTTGTCGGTCACGAGCGTTACGCCTGTGTCGAAGAAGTCCTTGCCGGCAGTCGGCTTCGGCTTTTCACCGGTATCGGCGAACTTCTTGATCGCCTCGATGCCGAGCGACGCCATCTGCAGCGGATACTGCTGCGAGGTTGCACCGATGACACCGCCGGCGACGTTCTTGACGCCCGGGCAGCCGCCGTCAACGGAAACCAGAAGCACGTCCTTTTCGCGACCGACGGCCTTCAGCGCTTCATAGGCGCCGGCTGCTGCCGGTTCGTTGATGGTGTGGACGACGTTGATCGTCGGATCCTTCTGCAGAAGGTTTTCCATCGCGGTGCGGCCGCCTTCTTCATTGCCGTTTGTGACGTCATGGCCGACGATGCGCGGATCGTTCTCGTCGCCGATCTTGTTCGGATCTTTCGGATCGATGCCGAAACCGATCATGAAGCCCTGGTCGCGCAGGATGTCGACGGAAGGCTGCGACGGGGTAAGGTCGAGGAAGGCCACCTTGGCTTCCTTGGCCTTGTCGCCGAGCGTTTCCTTGGCCCATTGGCCAATCAGCTTGCCGGCCAGAAGGTTGTCGGTCGCGAACGTCATGTCGGCCGCGTTGATCGGCTCCAGCGGCGTGTCGAGGGCGATGATCAGCATGCCGGCGTCGCGAGCCTTCTTGAGGTTCGGCACGATGCCCTTGGTGTCGGACGCGGTGATCAGGATACCCTTGGCGCCATCGGCGATGCAGGTTTCGATCGCGGCAACCTGGCTTTCGGAATCGCCATCGATCTTGCCGGCATAGGATTTCAGCGTGACGCCGAGTTCCTTGGCTTTCGCGGTCGCACCGTCCTTCATCTTCACGAAGAACGGATTGGTATCTGTCTTGGTGATGAGGCAGGCGGAGACGTCGGCTGCGTGCGCCGGAGCGGAAAACGCAACGCCGAGGACAAGCGCCGCAAAGGCGCCAGAAAGCACAGTCTTTTTCATGATATCTCCTCCCGAGAGATCTTTTCCCCAAGCTTGGGGCGATTGATGCAAATGTTCAGAAACACCGGGTGCCATCGAATTCGACGAGCGCCGTCTCCAAGCCTCCCATGTCCTCTGCAGCCCGGATTAAGACCAGTTTTCCATGAGCTGTCAATAATTAATTCCGATTGAATTATTTATCCACGGTGGCATATTCGGCGTGCGTGGAGCGACGATCCACGGCGAGTTTCGGGAGGAGTTCCAATGTCGATCGCGGGAAGTACCGCGACAGGGTCGATGCCGCTCGGCAGTTTTTCGGGCGGATCGAACCAGGTTCGCGTGCGTGCCTATAACGAGAGGCTGGTCCTTTCGCTTGTTCGCATGCACGGCGAAATGTCGAAGGCGGACATTACCCGCGCCAGCGGACTGTCGGCGCAGACTGTGTCGGTGATCATGCGATCGCTCGAAAAGGACGGGCTTCTGCTGCGCGGCGAACCGATCCGCGGCCGGGTGGGGCAGCCGTCGGTCCCGATGCGGCTCAATCCCGATGCCGTGTTTTCCTTCGGGGTGAAAATCGGCCGGCGCAGCGCCGATCTGGTGCTGATGGATTTCGTCGGGCAGATCCGGATGCATCATCACGAAACCTACGCCTACCCAGTGCCGCAGAAGATCATCGAGATCATCGGCAAGGGGATCGGCAGGCTCGAGGGCCAGCTCAGCATGGTCGAGCGTGAGCGGATCGCCGGCATCGGGATCTCGGCGCCGTTCGAACTGTGGAACTGGGCAGACGAGGTCGGCGCGCCTGCGGGCGCGATGGACCTCTGGCGCGATTTCGACCTGCAGCAGGAGGTCTCCGCCTCGACCAAGCATGCCGTCTACCTGCAGAACGACGCGACCAGCGCCTGCGGTGCGGAGCTGGTGTTCGGGATCGGTCCGTCCTATCCGGACTTTGTCTATTTTTTCATCGGGTCATTTATCGGCGGCGGCATCGTTCTGAACTCCGCGGTGTTTTCCGGCCGTACCGGGACGGCAGGCGCCGTCGCGCCACTTCCGGTGCGCGGCAGGGACGGTTCAACCCGGCAGTTGCTCGACGTCGCTTCAATTTTCGTTCTCGAGAACATGCTGAAGGAAAAGGGGATCGATCCGGAGCCGCTCTGGTATTCGGCCGACGAATGGATCGATTTCGGCGCGCCGCTCGATCTGTGGATCGGCGAGACGGCGGCAGCGCTTGCCCAGGCGATCATTGCCAGCGCCTCGATCATCGATTTCGGGGCTGCCGTGATCGATGGCGGATTTCCGTCATGGGTGCGCAAGCGGATCGTCACCGAGACGATCGAGGCCGTCAAGCGGCTCGATCTGCAAGGTGTCATCATCCCCGATATCATCGAGGGCAAGGTCGGCAGCCACGCCCGCGCCATCGGCGGCGCCAGCCTGCCGATCTTTGCGAAATACCTCACCGATCCGAGTGTGCTGTTCAAGGCGATGTGACGAGCGGACGTCCGCATTCGATCGTGGGACGCTCGACGCTGTTCCCGGTCAGCCGTGAACGGCACGCCTTTCTCGCACCTTCGCAATTCCCTTGTGGTAGTTAGGACTCGACACAGACAGGCAGGAGCCGGCGGCAGATGGTGAATTCGCAAGATAAGGCGGAGCCCTATGAACTTCCTCTGTCTGGCCAGCTCAAAATGATGACAGGGGCGTTCTGGGCGTCCCCGGTGCGCAATCCCGTTCTCGCGCTCACGGCCGCGCTGCTCTGCGTCATCTTTGCGACCACCTACGCCACCTATCGGCTGAACGAGTGGAACGGACCGTTCTACGATGCCTTGGCGCGGCGCGACATGCCCGAATTCCTCCACCAGCTTGTGGTGTTCGGAGTCCTCGCCTCGCTCCTGACACTGCTCAACGTCATCCAGCAATGGCTGAACCAGATCGCCGCGATGCGGATGCGAGAAGGGCTGGCCCGCGATCTCGCCGATGTCTGGCTGACGCCGGGGCGGGCCCTGAAGCTTGCCGGTGCCGGCGCGATCGCCGACAATCCGGACCAGAGACTGCATGAGGACACCCGCATCCTGGCCGAAAACACGACGTCACTGTCGATCGGTCTCGTCAATTCGACCATTCTTCTTGCAAGTTTCATCGGCGTGCTATGGGCGATCTCGACCGATTTCGGCCTGCAGATCGGCGGTCGCACCATTGTCATTCCCGGCTATATGCTGTGGGCGACGATCCTCTACGCCCTTTTCGGATCCGTCATGAGCAACGTCGTCGGCAGCCGGCTGGCGCGGCTGAATGCGCAGCGCTATGCCCGCGAGGCTGATCTGCGCGCGACCCTTGTCCGGGCGAACGAGAACATGAAGCCGATCACGCTTGCGCGCGGCGAGGAAAGCGAGCTTTTCCGCGTTCACACCGCAATCGATGGCGTGCTCGGCATGCTGCGCAAGCTTGCCTGGGCGCTCACTAACCTGACCTGGGTGTCGGCCGGTTTCGGTTGGCTGGCGTTGGTGGCGCCGATCATCATTGCCTCGCCGATGTATTTTTCCGGCAATCTTTCGTTCGGCGGTCTGATGATGGCGGTCGGCGCCTTCAACCAGGTCAACCAGGCGCTGCGCTGGTATGTGGCGAATTTCAGCGTCATCGCCGACTGGCGGGCGACGCTCGGCCGTGTCTCCTCGTTCCGCAATGCCCTGGTTTCGATGGATACGCCGGCGATGGAAGGCTCCGTCCTCACCTACCGGAAAAGCGATGGGGAGGACGTGCTGTCCGTCACCGACCTTGCGGTCTTCGGCGAACCCGACAAGGGTGGGGACGGCCATGGCATCAGGGTCGCGGAAGGCGCCTTCACCATCCGGCCCGGCGAGCGCGTGCTGATCAACGGCAATCCGGGGACAGACCGGCATCTTCTGTTCCAGGCACTGTCCGGTATCTGGCCCTGGGGCAAGGGCGAGATCCGACTGCCGGCCGCAGATCGGATGATCATGATGCCGCAGGAAGGTTATCTGCCGACCGCATCACTGCGCGAGGTCATGACCTATCCGGCGACTGGGCCTGCTGGCATGCGCGATGGCATTCCCGACATGACCGACGCGGCGCTGGCGCAAGCGTTGGAGAAAGTCGGTCTGCATCGGCTCGTCGATAAACTCGACGAGGTGGAGCGATGGGACCGGCTGCTCGACAAGGACGAGGAAGTGGCGCTGCAGATCGCCAATGCCGTGCTTCGAAAGCCGGACTGGCTGATCATGGACGACGTCCTGGAAGGGCTCGAACCGGAGACGCAGGCGCTGTTGCTCGACGTGCTGGCCGGGCTTACCGGCTCGACACTCCTCTATATCGGCCGCTCCGACGTGTTTTCGGACAGATTTTCACCAAAGGTATTTCATCTGGCGCCGCTCCTGGCTGTCGATACGAAGAACGAGGCTTGAGACAATGGGTAAGCATGCTTCTCAAACGACAGGGAGAACCGGGCAATGCCTCATCTGCGGTCGCACGTTTGCGGTATCGAAGCTTCACAAGGCGGGCACTCTCAGGCCGCATCTCTTCGAGATGATCGCGGAGGAGGTAAAGACCTGTAGCGCCGACAGTCTGATCTGCGACGAGGATCTGGCGCGCTTCAGGCGGCGCTACGTGGAGGCACTGCTGGAAGAGGAGCGGGGCGAGATCACCGAGCTTGACGCCCGCGTGCTCGACAGTTTCGAAAAGGGAACGCTGACGGTTCAGGCGGGCGCGCCCGCCGCAATCGACCAGGCGGAAACGTTCGGGGAAAGGGTCGCCGACAGGGTCGCCGCCTTCGGAGGCTCCTGGACCTTCATCCTGTCCTTTTTAGCCGTGCTGGTTTTGTGGATGGCGCTTAACGTGGTCGGTTTGTCCGCCGATCCGTTCGACCCCTTTCCGTTCATCCTGCTCAATCTCGTCCTGTCCTCGCTTGCCGCCCTGCAGGCACCCGTCATCATGATGAGCCAGAGGCGGCAGGAGGACAAGGACCGGCTGCGCAGCGAAAACGACTACATGGTCAACCTTCGAGCCGAACTCGAAATCCGCCAGCTGCATGAAAAGATCGATCACCAGATGGCCAAGCAGTGGGAACGGCTCGCAGAACTCCAGCAGATCCAGATCGAGTTGCTGGAGAAACGATGATTAGTCTGGGTGAGGGGTGAGAGGGGACACGCTTTACGTGGATCTCGAAGATGATAATTTCCGGGAAACAAGGGTGGATCTTATGCCTTCCAGTTATGAACTCGGCCCCCATTACGAAAGCTTCGTGCGCAAACTGGTGGAAAGCGGACGCTATGCGAGCGAAAGCGACGTCATGCGCGATAGCCTTCGCCTGCTCGAAGAGATGGAGGAGCATGGCAAGGCTGGGCTCGATGCACTGAAGGCGGATATCCGCACCGGTATCGAGAGCGGGCCGGGCATTCCGGCAGATGACGTCTTCGATCGGCTCGAAGCCAGATATGGCGGACGCCGCTCCTGATGCGCGTACTGTTTGCCCCTTCCGCCTCGAAAGATCTGGAAGAGGTTGGCGACTACATTGCCCTGAAAAATCCGGCCGCGGCGTACCGTTTTATCGCCGAGTTGCGGACCCACTGCGAACGTCTTTCAGAGACACCATACAGGGGACGGCTCGGCCGGAACTATCAGCCGGGCTTCGTTGCATCCACTTCAAACGGTACGTGATGTTCTACACCGTGTCCCAGAATGGTGTGAGAATTGAGCGCATCCTGCACGGCGCGCGCGATATCCCCGCAGCATTCAAGGAACAAGACTAAACCGATCTCACGGCGGCGTCTGTTGGATTCTTCCGGCGTTCGGGCGTCGCAGGTTGAAGAGGTTGCCGGCGAGGATGAGGATTGCGCCGGCGGCGGTCAGGCCGTCGATGGCTTCGGCGTAGAGAAGGTAGCCGATGAGGGCCGAGGCCGGCACGCGGAGATAATCCATCGGCATCGCCACCGTCGCATCGGCATAAGACAGCGCCTTTGCCATGCAGTAATGCGCGAATGTGCCCGTGAACGCGATCAGGAAGATCCACGGCCAGATCCCCGCGGACGGCCAGGTCCATACCCGGAGCGCCGGAATCAGCCCGATGATCGACTGGATGATCAGCATCCAGAAGATGATCTTGGTGGCGCTGTCGGTGCGCGTCAGGAGCTTGGTGGTGATGAAGGAGATGGCGAAGAAGAAGGCAGCGCCCAGCACGATCAGGTGGCCTGGGTTGAGCGGGGCGGCGCCTGGCCGCAGGATCAGAAGCACGCCGGCGAGCCCGAAGCCGATCGCCGCACCCTTGCGCCATGTCAGCTTCTCCCCGAGGAAAGCCGCTGCCATCAGCGCGGCCCAGATCGGGGCGGTGAATTCGATGGCGATCACCTGCGCGAGCGGGATCAGCGTCAGGCCCATCAGCCATGCGAACTGGCCGATATAGTGGGCGACGTTGCGGCCGATATGGGCCGGCAGGATGGTGGTGCGCATGGCTTTGAAGCCACCCTCGCGAAACACCAGCGGCAAAAGCATGAAGAAGGCGATGATCGAGCGCATTTCCATCACCTGGAACACGTCGATCTCGCGGGTGATGATCCGGCCGGAAATCGCCATCAGCAGCAGCAGGCTGATCGACGTCAGCATCCACGCTGCAGCCTTCTTCGTCGACGGGGCCGGCTGGGCCGACGACGTCGCCTGCGGTGGCCTTGCCGATTGATTGCTGTCCACTTCAGTCTCCTTCGACGCAGAACGGTCGCTCTAATGCTTTTTCGGTTTGAAAGGAAAGCCTTTCCGCCCACCGGTTGTGTCTGCTGCTTATCCCGACGTCAGAATTCCCATCGAGCGGAGCAGGTTTTCGTGCTGGTCGCGGCTGACAGTCATGCCCTTGAACGACGCCATGGCTGCAAGATCCATCTCGTCGAAGGTCGCCTGCGACAGGTTGGCGAAATCAAGCGTCGCGCCGGTGAAATCGATATTGTTGAGGCTCGATCCCATCAGGCTGACGCGGCTGAGATTGCTTTCGACAAACGAGCAGTCTCTGAGATCGCAGCTCTCGAACCGGCTCTCTTCGTAGCTTGAGGCCGCAAACACCGCGTACTGCAGCTTGCAACGCTGTAAGACGACGCCGCCAAACATCATGCGCTTGCTGATCTTGCGATGAACCTCGGCGTCGAACTGCAGACCGACGGCCGACGAATCGGTGATCTCGAGCAGGAAGGCTTCGCATTTGACGATGCGGTTGTTGGAAAGGTTGCAGGCCTTAAACTTCGCCTCGTTGAGGTCGCAGTAATTCCACGCAGATCCTGCCTGCGTTTCGCGATCGACGAAGATGCAGTTGAAAAACTCGGCTTCCTTGAAGGAGCAGTTGGAAAAGCTGCAGCCGATGAATTCGCATTCTCTGATCTTCGCGCCATCGAAGATGCAATCGTTGAACCGGCAATCCGAAAATTTCGATTCGGACGTGATGAAATCGGACAGGTCTTCGGATGCAAATCGGAGGCCGATGACCGGCTCCTTCATCGAGAATGCGGTTTCAAGCGACGATATTTCCAACACGCAATCTCCATTGTCAGGCAGCTTGCCTATACGTTCGCGCAACTTGTGACGGTCAGCGCCACATGCCGCGCATTCTTGCGGTTACGTCGATGCGGATCTGGTGGCGGGCTTGGCGTTCGGCTTCGGTCATTTGCGCCACCACCGGCCAGGCGGTGCTTTCGAAGAACTGCAGCAGCGTTGCCGGGATAAAGCGGGAGCGTGAGGCGTAGACGTGCCTGTCGCCTTGGGAATGCTGGCCGTGGGTAAAGAAACGCTGCGGCGTGATCAGGTGAAGGTGATCCTTCGCGCGCGTCATCGCCACGTAGAGCAGCCGCCGTTCCTCCTCGATTTCGGCTGTCGTGCCGGTGCCGAGATCGGAGGGAATGCAGCCGTCGACACAGTTGAGCAGGAAAACCGAGCGCCATTCCTGGCCCTTGGCGGAATGGATGGTCGAAAGGATCAGGTAATCCTCGTCCAGCAGCGGAACGCCGGCCTGATCGCTCGTCGCATCCGGCGGATCGAGCGTCAGTTCGGTGAGGAAGCGTTCGCGCGACGCGTAGCCCGAGGCGATCTGCTCCAGTTGCAGAAGGTCGGCCTTGCGGGTGTCGGCATCTTCGTGGATGCGGCTAAGATGCGGCTCGTACCATTGGCGGGCGAGACCGATTTCGGAAGGCCAGCCTTCGCTTTTCCTGACGGCGCCAAGCATCTCGACAAAGGCCGGCCAGTCTTCGCCGGACCTTGGAGGCGAGGGGATTTCCTGGAGTGCTGCCAGCGGTTCCGGATCGGCTGCGATCGCATCGAGGATCTTTGCCGCCGTTTGCGGGCCGATACCCGGAATGAGCTGCAGAAGCCTGAACCCCGCAACCCGGTCACGCGGGTTCTGGGCAAAGCGCAGAGCCGCCAGCATGTCCTTCACATGGGCGCTATCGAGGAATTTCAGGCCGCCGAACTTGACGAAGGGAATGTTGCGGCGCGTGAGTTCCACTTCCAGCGGACCGGAATGGTGCGAGGCGCGAAACAGCACGGCCTGCTGCTTCAGCAACATGCCGGTTTCGCGGTTCTCGAGGATTTTCTCCACGATATAGCTCGCCTGCTCGGTCTCGTCCTTGACGGTGACCAGACGCGGCCGCTCATCCGACTGCCGGTCGGTCCACAGGTTTTTGGTAAATCGCTCGCGGGCAAGTTCGATGACGCCGTTGGTGGCTGCAAGGATCGTCGTGGTCGAGCGGTAGTTGCGGTCGAGCGTGACGATGTTGGCCGGCGGATCGAAGGTTGCTGGGAAATCGAGGATGTTGCGGATCGTGGCGGCGCGGAACGAATAGATCGACTGGGCGTCGTCGCCCACCACCGTCAGCCCGCGGCCGCCGGGCTTCATCGCCATCAGGATCGAGGATTGCAGCCGGTTCGTGTCCTGGTATTCGTCGACCATGACGTGATCGAACCGTTCGCCGATATCCTGCGCAATCAGCGGCTCGCTCATCATCTGCGCCCAGTAGAGCAGAAGATCGTCGTAATCGAGCACGTTCTGCGCCTGCTTGGCCTCGACATAGGAGGCAAACAGATCGCGCAGCTGCGGTTCCCAGGCAAGGCACCACGGGAAGGAGGTCTTCAGCACCTCGTCCAGCGGCGTCTCGGAATTGACGGCGCGCGAATAGATGGCAAGGCAGGTGCCCTTGGTCGGAAACCGGCTTTCCATCTTGGAGAAGCCGAGCTCGTGGCGAACGAGGTTCATCAGGTCGGCGGAATCCTCACGGTCGTGGATGGTGAATTCCTGGTCGAGGCCGATCTGTTCGGCATAGATCCGCAACAGCCTTGCGCCGATGCCGTGAAACGTGCCGGCCCAGGCGAGCGCATCGGTCATGACGCCGGACTTCGCCCCCATCACTTCGCGGCAGATGCGCTGGACGCGGCGGGCCATTTCGGAGGCCGCACGGCGGGAAAACGTCATCAGCAGCAGGCGGCGAGGATCGGCGCCCGACACAATCAGGTGGGCGACGCGATGGGCAAGCGTGTTGGTCTTGCCGGAGCCTGCGCCTGCAATGACCAGAAGCGGTCCGGCAGCGCCGCCATCCGGCACGTCCGAACCATGCTCGACCGCGCGGCGCTGGGCCTCGTTCAATTTTTCCAGATAAGCAACCGACATTCAGCTTCCGCGGCTTGTTCTTGATGTGTTCGTTTCAGCTCTACCTGATTCGCCGGCATTTGCCGCAATCGGTCTCCATCCCCGTTCGATTCTTAAACTTGACTACGCGGGTCGGCTTTGGCTATCGATGCGATGACGCTTATGAATTGGAGGCAAACTTGAAAATTCTGTCTGCTCTTTCGGCCGGAGCTTCGCTCGCCGTTTCGCTACTCGCTCTGTCCATGCCGGCCAACGCGCAGGTCGCCGACAGCCTGACGATCTACAATGCCCAGCACGAGGGCCTGACCAAGGAATGGGTCGAGGCCTTCAAGGAAGAGACCGGCATCGTCATTACGGTGCGCAACGGATCCGACCTCGAAATGGCAAACCAGATTGTGCAGGAAGGCGCCAACTCGCCGGCCGACCTGTTTCTGACGGAAAATTCGCCGGCCATGGCGCTTGTCGATGGCAAGGGGCTGTTTGAGCCTGTCGACAAGGCAACGCTCGATCTCGTTCCCGAGCAGTTCCGCCCGGCCAACGGTCACTGGACCGGAATTGCCGCGCGTTCCACCGTGTTTGCCTATGACAAGACCAAGCTTACCGAGGACAAGCTGCCGAAATCGATGCTCGATCTCGCCAAGTCCGAATGGAAGGGCCGCTGGGCCGCATCGCCGTCGGGCGCCGATTTCCAGGCGATCGTCGGTGCGTTTCTGCAGCTGAAGGGCGAGACGGAAACTGCTTCCTGGCTGAAGGGCATGAAGGAGAACTTCACGGCCGTGCGTGGCAATTCCACCGCCATGAAGGCCGTCAATGCGGGCCAGTTCGAAGGCGCGCTGATCTATCACTACTACTATTTCGGCGATCAGGCGAAGACCGGCGAAAACAGCAAGAACGTTGCGCTGCATTACTTCAAGAACCAGGATCCGGGCGCCTTCGTGTCGATCTCCGGCGGCGGCATTCTGGCCTCTTCCAAGCACAAGGAGCAGGCGCAGGCATTTCTGAAATGGCTTGCCGGCAAGGGCGGCCAGAAGATTCTGCGTGACGGCACCTCGTTCGAATACGCCGTCGGCAAGGACGAGGCTTCCAACAAGGCGCTCGTTCCGATTGCCGACCTTCAGGCGCCGAAGGTCGAGCCTTCGAGCCTCAACAATGCCAAGGTCACCGACATGATGACAGCCGCCGGCATTCTCTAAACACCATCGAATCCTGTTGCGCACGGACATCGCAGGGCGTACCTGCGATGTCTCTTCTTTCTTGAGCACGCGATGACGTTTACCACCGAGAGCATGGTTGCCAGCCGGCCGCGCCGGAAGCCTGCGGGGAAACCCCTTGCCGGATCGTCTTGGACGCTGGCAATCGCCGTTGCGATTGCCGCCCTGACGCTGACGCCGCTCGGGTTCGTGTTCTGGGCAACGGTTGCGACCGGCTGGGAAACGGCATCGCAGCTGATCTTCCGTTCCCGTGTCGGCGACCTCCTGTTCAATACCGTTGCGCTGATCGTCTTCACGGTGCCGGTCGCGACGGTTCTTGCAACAGCGCTTGCATGGCTGACGGAGCGCACCGACCTGCCGGGTGCAAAGCTATGGGCCTGGCTTGCCATCGTGCCGCTCGCCATTCCCGCTTTCGTGCAGTCCTATGCCTGGATCGGTATGTGGCCGCGGCTGAACGGGCTTGGAGCGGGCGTCGCGATCTCGGTCGTGACCTACTTTCCCTTCGTCTACCTTCCCGTGTCGGCGGCCCTTCGGCTGATCGATCCGGCACTGGAGGATCAGGCGGCCTCTCTCGGTCTTTCGCCCGCTGCTGTCATGCGGCGTGTTGTGTTGCCGCAACTCAGACTGTCACTGTGTGGCGGGGCGCTGCTGATCAGCCTGCATCTCCTGTCGGAATACGGGCTCTATGCGATGATCCGGTTCGATACATTCACGACGGCAATTCTTGACCAGTTCCAGTCCACCTACAACGGCGTTGCAGCGCATATGCTGGCGCTGGTGCTGGTGGCCTGCTGCTTCGTGCTGATCGGCGTCGATGCCGCTGTGCGGGGCCGCCGTCGCTATGCCCGGCTGGGCTCGGGCGTTGCCCGCCATCCGGTGCGCGCCTCGCTTGGCGTCTGGCGATATCCCTGCCTGCTGCTGCCGGTCGTGACTACTGCGGTTTCGCTTGGCGTGCCGGTGCTGACGCTCGGGCGCTGGCTGATCGCCGGTGGTGCTGATATCTGGCAATTCAGCGAGATCGGGTTGGCCCTTTCCCAGACGCTGACGATCTGCGTGATCGGCGGTGTGGCGAC
Source organism: Rhizobium sp. CFBP 13726 (assembly GCF_014841925.1). Classification (NCBI taxonomy): domain Bacteria; kingdom Pseudomonadati; phylum Pseudomonadota; class Alphaproteobacteria; order Hyphomicrobiales; family Rhizobiaceae; genus Rhizobium; species Rhizobium sp. CFBP 13726. The sequence goes on along the minus strand of NZ_JACYUU010000002.1, from coordinate 816,350 downwards.
GGCTGCTGCCGCCGTGCCGATCGCCTGGCTTTCGGTGCGCCGCCCGACGCGTTCCAGTCGGTTTCTCGAAGGCTGCTATTATCTCGCAAGCTCGATGCCGGGCGTGGTTGTCGCGCTCGCTCTGGTGACGATCTCGATCCGGGTGATGCTGCCGCTTTACCAGACGGTGGCGACGATCGTCATCGCTTACGTCATCATGTTTCTGCCGCGGGCGCTGGTCAGCCTGCGCGCCAGCATCGCGCAGGTGCCGGCAGAGCTGGAACAGGCGGCCGAAAGTCTCGGACGTTCGCCCGCGCGGGCGCTCTGGTCCACCACAGTGCGGCTGGCGGCGCCCGGCGCTGCATCTGCCATGGCGCTTTCCTCGCTCGGCATCATGAACGAGCTGACCGCGACCCAGATGCTTGCGCCCAACGGCACGCGCACGCTTGCCATGGCATTCTGGGCGCTGACCAGCGAGATCGACTATGCGGGAGCCGCACCGTATGCGCTGCTGATGATCCTGTTTTCGCTTCCGCTCACCCTTCTCCTTCACCACCAGTCAAAAAAGATCGCCGGGCGATGACGCTGCTTACCCTTTCCTCCGTTGCCAAGAGCTACGGTTCCGTCGCAGCCGTTGCCGGTGTCGACCTTGCAGCCCAAAGCGGAAGCCGCACGGCCATCGTCGGCCCTTCCGGCTGCGGCAAGACCACGCTTTTGCGGCTGATTGCCGGGTTCGAGGTTCCTGACGCCGGCTCGATCACGCTTGGCGGCGAGATCATGTCCAATGCGGACGCGCATGTTGCTGCCTACCGACGTAATATCGGCATCGTGGCGCAGGACGGCTGCCTGTTTCCGCATCTTTCGGTGCTCGACAATATCGGTTTCGGCATGGATGCGGATCGCGACGCCAAACAGGCAAGGGCTGCGGAACTGATGGAGATGGTCGGGCTTGACGGGGCGATGCTTGCCCGCAAGCCGGATCAGCTTTCCGGCGGCCAGCAGCAGCGCGTGGCGCTGGCAAGAGCGCTTGCCCGCAGGCCGCGGCTGATGCTGCTGGACGAACCCTTCTCGGCGCTCGACATGGGCCTGAGGACCGCCACCCGAAAGGCTGTGGCCGCCGTGCTGTCGGCTGCCGGCGTCACCACCATTCTCGTTACCCATGACCAGGCGGAAGCGCTTGCCTTCGCCGATGAGCTGGTCGTGATGCGGGCGGGAAAATTCGCCCAGGTCGGCACGCCGCGCGAGGTCTATCTGAAACCCGTCGACCGGGCGACGGCCACCTTCCTCGGAGAAGCGGTCGTGCTGCCGGCCATGGTGAGCGACGGGATAGCCGACAGTCCGATCGGCCGGCTAGAGGTTGCGGACGTCACCTATCGCGGCCGGGCGCAGATCATGATCCGGCCTGAGCAGTTTACCGTCAGCCGGATCGAATACGCGCCGGACAACGGGGTCTCGGCTGTGGTCAGCGACGTGGTTTTCTGCGGGCCGTCGCTTGATGCGAGGATAACACTCGCCGGAGACGGTATCGCCGAGGGCGAGATTTCCTTCCGTCTGGATATCCCCGGCCGCGAGCTGCTTGCGTCAGGCGACCGGGTGTCGATCGGCATCTCGGGACGAGTGCATCTGCTTGCCGACGGGTAGTTCACATTTTTGCCGGAATATTTCTTCGCGGCCATCACGGCGCTGGAACCTGGAACCTTTTCTCACGTTGTTCCCGCATCAAATATGAAGGAATAATACCATGCTGAAATGGGCTCTCATCTTTCTCGTCATCTCCGTGATTTCAGGCTTCCTCGGCTTTTCCGGCGTCTCCTCTGCCACCGCGGGCATTGCGAAAATCCTGTTCTTTATCGCTATCGTGATCTTCCTGATCTTCTTGGTTCTGGCACTGACGGCAGGCGCCGTGGTCTTCTAAGAAAGACCCCAAGGATCACAACAGCAAAGCCGCCCAGGAGCTTCCACGGGCGGCTTTTGTTTGCGGTAAATTCGGGAAGTGAAGCGCTATTGAAGCGGCCGGAGCCCCACACGACCCCGGCCGCCTGAGTGCCACTGGCCGAGAGGCCAGCCACAAACTCAGACCCACAAGCTCCCGCATCCGCAAGCCTCGCGCTATTGGTATTGTTACGGATGGAAGAATGGTGACGGGACGTTATGCGGTCGGTTAACGGCTTGAAACGAAAAAGGCTTCCGGTTTTCCGGAAGCCTTTCGTGCCTTGCGGCTAATCAGGATGGTGGGCGTAACAGGGATTGAACCTGTGACCCCTACGATGTCAACGTAGTGCTCTCCCGCTGAGCTATACGCCCATCCGATGGGCGGCTTAAGACCACAGAAACCGATGTGCCGTCAATAGGCTTTTTCCGGTTTTGTGAAGTCTTTTTGACAGCCGCCGGAAAACCGGGCTTACGCGGCCAGAAGCTTGTTCACTTCATCCACAAGATCGCGCAGGTGGAAGGGCTTGGAGAGAACCTTTGCATCCTTCGGGGCCTTCGAATCAGAATTCAGAGCGACGGCGGCAAACCCTGTGATGAACATGACCTTGAGATCGGGGTCGAGTTCGGTCGCGCGCCGGGCGAGCTCGATGCCGTCCATCTCGGGCATGACGATGTCGGTCAGGAGCAGCGAGAAAGGCTCTTCGCGGAGCCGGTCGTAGGCGCTGGCGCCGTTGTCGAAGGAAATGACCTTGTAGCCCGCCTTTTCCAACGCTTTCACCAGGAAGCGGCGCATGTCGTTGTCATCTTCGGCGAGAAGGATTTTTGGAAGCATCTCGGGGACCGCTATCTGTCTATGAGTCGTGGCTGTATGGCCGTCTACACTCTCAATTGACGGTAAACATCCGTTTAATAAGAGCCGAAGCAGCCTTGGTGGGATTACATAGTATGGACTTCCCGCCGGGCAACTGGCAACATACCTCATCCGACTTGTTCATGACATGGTAAAAACGGAATGGATTTCAACGCCGGCGATCCTGAGCATTTCGAGGTAAGGGAACCCGCCAGGCAGACCATTCCCTTCGTGTACAACTCTCCCCATAGCGGCCGGTGCTACCCGGAAAGCTTTCTTGCCGACAGCAATCTCGACTCGATGTCGATTCGCCGTTCGGCAGATCATTATGTCGACGATCTCTTCGCCGATGCGCCGGAACTTGGCGCGCCCTTGCTGGCCGCCCATTTCCCCAGGGCCTATCTCGACGTCAATCGCGAGCCGTTCGAACTCGATCCGCGTATGTTCGATGGTCCGTTGCCGCCTTACGCCAATATCGGATCGATGCGCGTTGCCGGTGGCCTCGGCACCATTCCGCGCATCGTCGCCGAGAACATGGATATCTACCGGCGCAAGCTTTCGGTGGCGGAGGGCCTGTCCCGGATCGAGGCAATCTACAAGCCATACCATGCCTGCCTGCGCCGGCTGATCGCGGCCACGCATGCCCGGTTCGGCATCTGCGTGTTGATTGATTGTCATTCGATGCCTGGCAATATCCGGCTTTCGGGTTCGAACGTGAAGCCCGACTTCATCATCGGCGATCGCTACGGCACAAGCGCGTCTGCCGAGCTTTCCCGCGCAGCGCTCAGCTTCCTGAGCGAGATGGGTTTTGCCGCCGTGCGCAACAAGCCTTACGCGGGCGGTTTCATCACCGAACACTACGGCCGGCCCGTGCGCGGCCTGCACGCGCTGCAGATCGAGATCAACCGCGGGCTTTACGTGGATGAGGGGACGCTTTCGAAGCGGCCGGAATTTGATGCGATCGCCGCCGCACTCTCGCTCTTCATGCGCCAGATGGCCGACTTCGTCGCTGATTTCTCGGCCGGCGATACCGCGCTCGCCGCGGAATAGTATCCCCGCATCAGGCTGACTTCGATCGCCGAGGTAGCCGACTCCCTGACAGAACGCATTCGATGCCGCAACATGCAGACATCTGCGTGCTCATCGAGCGATATCCTTCCATCCCCTGTATTTGGACAAAAAAAACCGCGCTTACAGCGCGGCTAAGTCTAGGGAGGAAACACCCAAGGAGGGTATTTACAGTCAAAGACTGTATGAAGACGCTACGTCCGTTATGCACATTTGTCAATCAATTATTTTGTGTGATGAAAATTGCATCATTATTCGGCGATGTGACCGCGTTTTGGTCACTCGAAGAACGGTTCAGGCCTTTCTAAGCGTCAAGACCTGCTTTAGAACGGGGGCAGCTTTTCTGGGACGGAGTTGTTGATGCTGCCTGATCGCGCCTTTTTCGATACGCTCGCCGACGCCGCCCGCGAGCAGACGCTGCCGCGCTTCCGCACCGGTGTCTCCGTCGTCAACAAGCTGGCCGGCGGGTTCGATCCGGTGACCGAGGGCGACAGGGCGGCGGAAACCGCCATCCGGGCCCTGATCGAGGCGCGGTTTCCCGAACACGGCATCCTGGGCGAAGAGCATGGCAATGTCGGGCTCGACCGCGAGCATGTCTGGGTCATCGATCCGATCGACGGGACGCGGGCCTTTATCTCAGGCGTGCCGCTGTGGGGCACGCTGATCGGCTTGCAGTCGAATGGTCGGGCCACGATGGGCATGATGGACCAGCCGTTTACCGGCGAACGCTATTTTGCCGATGGCAAAGTCGCAACCTATCGCGGCCCGGGTGGTGAGGCCGTCCTTGCCGTGCGTGACTGCGGACAGCTGTCCGATGCGGTTCTCTTCACCACGTCACCGCATATTTTCGAGGGCGAGGATCTGGCACTTTACCGCTCGATCGAAGAGAAGGTGCGGCTGTTCCGCTATGGCTGCGATTGCTACGCCTATTGCCTTCTGGCGGGCGGTCATATCGATCTCGTGGTTGAGAACAATCTTCAGCCCTATGATGTCGGTGCGCTGATCCCGATCATCGAGCAGGCGGGCGGCATCATCACCGACTGGGACGGTGGCCGGCCGGAGAACGGCGGCAATATCATCGCCGCCGGTTCGCGTAGCGTGCACGCCGAAGCGCTTGCGCTGCTGGCGCGCCGATAAGACGGGTCAGGCCGCGGTTTCGCTGAGGTCTATGCCGCCATCGAGCCCAGGCATGAAGGCCTCGAGCGCCGCCATCACCTGGGCCCGGTAGATATTCTTTTCCTGCAGCAGCTCATGGCGGCCGCCGGTGATGGTGATGAGCTGTGCCGCCCGGAAATTGCGCGAGAGTTCCTCCTGGGCCGAATAGGGCACGACGCCATCGAGGACAGGCGCGATGATCAGCGTCGGAATGGTGATCCGTGTCAGATGCGCCTGCGACGAGACGCGCCGGCTTGCGCGAAGGGTCTCGTGAACCCAGCCGGCCGTCGGTGCGCCGACTGTCAGTTCCGGATAGGCAGCGTAGAGGCCGAGATTTCGCTCGAAGCGGGTGCGATCGCCGGTCAGGCCGTTTCGTTCGAAGGGTATGAAGCGCTTGTCTCCGCCAAGCTGGATCTTGCCGAGCCCGGTCCAGCGCATGACCGTCGAAAGCGGCCAGACGATGCGTTCCGGCAGGGCCTGGCCCTGAAAGCCGATATAGGGCGACAGCAGCGCCATGCGGCTGATCCGGTTGGCGAGTTTCGGCGTCGACGACAGTGCGATCAGTGCGCCGGTGGAATGGGCGATCAGAAAAAAAGGCAGGCGTGCATCCGGAAGCACGATCTGCTCGAGAAAGATGTCGAGGTCTTTCTGGTAGTCGGAGAAATGTCTGACATGGCCTTTTTTCATATGCCGTGTCTCGCGGTCGGAACCGCCCTGGCCGCGCAGATCGTAGGTCGCGACCCACAGGCCCATCGCGTTGAGCTCGCGGATAGTCTCGAAATATTTCTCGATGAACTCATTGCGCCCCTGCAGCAGCACGATCGTGCCGCGGGCCGGTGAGACCGGTGAGCGGAAAAGCGCGTAACGCAGCTTCGTGCCGCGGTGACCGGTGAAATGGCCAGCGGTGTAATCGGCCGGCGCCGGATTTTCCGGGGTCGATCGCAACAGGGTCTGTGAGGCGTGGGGCGTGTCAGTCATGCCGACAGGCTCAAGCGATCCGGGCCGCCACGTCAAGTGAAATCATCTGAAATGGTGGATGCGGATAGAGGCGAGGCCGGAGCGGAGAACTCTGACCTGCCGGCCTATAACCAGAAAGCCGAGCCCGTCACCGGATGAATTTCCCCCGACAAAAAACCTCTTGAATGACGGAAAATCAATTCCCATCTTTCCTCTGCAGGCGCCGAAAGGGCCTGCAGAACGGGGTCTTCATCGCCAGAACGGGGTGAGACACCAAAGCTAAACCGCAACGTCGCTTCAATGGAGGACTTTATGCGTCACGTCGATTTTTCCCCCCTTTACCGCTCCACCGTCGGTTTCGACCGTCTCTTCAATCTGCTCGACAATCGCAACCTTGGCGATCAGGCCCAGAGCTATCCGCCCTACAATATCGAGCGGACCGGCGACAACACCTATCGCATCACGATGGCTGTCGCGGGATTTGACGAGAAGGAGCTCTCGATCGAATTCCAGGCCCATTCGCTGACCGTGAAGGGCGAGAAGAGCGATGACGAAGCCGGTGCCGAGACCGAATATCTCTACCGCGGCATCGCCAAGCGCGCCTTCGAGCGCCGCTTCCAGCTCGCCGATCACGTGGAAGTCGAAACCGCTTCGCTGAAGAACGGTCTCTTGCACATCGATCTGGTGCGCAACATTCCGGAAGCGCTGAAGCCACGCCGTATCTCGATTGCGGCCGATGCGTCCGACAGCGTCAAGACGATCGAAGCGCAGATCGCTCCGCAGCAGGTCAACTGACCCGCCACGGAGAGTAATGAAAGCCCAATGACCTCCAGTCACGGGTAGCATACAGACGCCTCTTCCCTTGCCGGGGAAGGGGCGTTTTTGCGTGGGATTGATCAGGGCCAAAGCTTCGGCCCTGATTGGCACACCTTAAGGTCTGCACGCCGGTTTCAGGCTGCGGCGACCTTGGCGAGGGCTTCTTCCTTGGCCCTGGCGCGATCGGCGTATTTCTGGGCGATCGCGGCGCAGGCCATCAGCTGGATCTGATGGAACAGCATGATCGGCAGGACGATGGCGCCGATCGAGGCCGACTGGCCGGAGAAGATGGCGTTGGCCATCGGTACGCCGCTTGCCAGCGATTTTTTCGAGCCGCAGAAGGTGATGGTGATCTCGTCTTCCTTCTTGAAGCCGAGCAGTCTGCTGCCGAACATGGTGATGCAGATGACGACGGTCAGAAGCAGCATGTCGATGACGACGACTGCCGCGATGTCGCTCACCGAAAATCGGCTCCAGATTCCTTCGATGACCGCTTCCGAGAAGGCGAGGTAGACGACCATCAGGATCGAGCCGCGGTCGACGGGCGAGAGGATCTTCTTCTTGGAGCGGATCCAGTTGCCGATCCACGGCTGCAGGATCTGGCCGGCGATGAACGGTGCCAGAAGCTGAAGACCAATCTTCTGGATGGCATCGGTCGAAACGCCGGCGTCGCCGGTCGTCGACAGAAGCAGGCCGACCAGAAGCGGGGTCAGGAACATGCCGAGAATGTTGGAACCGGATGCCGCAACGATTGCCGCCGGCACGTTGCCGCCCGCCATCGAGGTAAAGGCGATCGACGACTGCACGGTGGACGGCAGCACACAGAGGAAGAGGATGCCCATGTAAAGCGGTGCCGGCAGGATGTCTTCCGGAACGAAACCGATCATGAGCCCAAGGATCGGGAAGATCGCAAACGTCGTCAGAAGGATCGTCAGATGCAGGCGCCAGTGCAGGACGCCTGCGACCACCACATCCCGCGACAGGCGAGCGCCATGCAGAAAGAAGAGGAGGCCGATGGCGATGTCTGTCGCCACCCCGAACCATTCCGCCCATACGCCCTGGATCGGCAGGAAGGAGGCGAGGATGACGGTGCAGACGAGCATGACGGTGAAGCGATCCGGCAGGTAGCGGCGCATGGAAAATCCTTCGACGATTTCATTGTTTGTCGAGGCTGTCTTCGCTTATCATGAATTTGAATGCAAACACTAACAGCTATCGTGAAGTCGGATAACCATGCTCAACCTGCATCACCTGAACAGTTTTCTCGTGCTGGAGCAGACGGGAAGTTTTACCGATACGGCAGCGCGGCTGGGGCTCGGGCAGTCGACCGTTACCCAGCATATCCAGCGGTTGGAAAAGTCGCTCGGGCGTCAGCTCGTTTCGCGGGATACGCACCACGTGCGGCTGACGACGGAAGGGGAGGCGCTGCTGGGCTATGCGCGCGGAATGCTGGATCTCAACAGCAAGGTGTCCTCGCTGTTCGGCGAAAGCCGGCTGCGTGGCAGATTGCGGCTCGGCGTTTCCGAGGATGTGGTTGCGAGCCGGCTGACGGGCATTCTCGAAGATTTTATTCGTTTGCATCCACTCGTCGATCTGGAGCTGACCGTGGCGCTGTCGGCCGTGCTCAATCAGATGCAGGACGCGGGCGATCTCGATCTGGTTCTCGCCAAACGGCATGTGGGGGAAACCCATGGGCGTCTGCTCTACCGCGAGCCGCTTGTGTGGCTGGCGCGGGATCCGGAGCGCATGATCGACCGGACCGATGCTCTGCCGCTGATCGCCTTCCCGTCGCCCTCGATCACGCGGCGGGTGGCGCAAGAGGCGCTGGATGGAGCCGGTATGTCCTGGCGGATCGTCTGCACCTGCGGCAGTCTCAGCGGTTTGACGGCTGCGGCGCGGGCGGGAATGGGCGTGCTCGTGCAGCCGCGCAGCATGGCGCCCGAAGGCCTCAAGGAGATCACCGGGGACCGTTTGCCAACGCTGCAGGATGTCGAGTTCGTGCTGATTTCCAGGCGCGGCGCAGATGCAGCGCTGGTCGAGGCCCTGTCCAGCCTGATTACGGCGCAGATTGCGCCGCAAAAGCAGGGCTGACGATCAGGCGGAAGCGCAGATCGACAGGAACTGGTCGACGTCTTCTTCCGTGGTGGCAAACGATGTGACCATGCGGATGAGCACTTCGTCTGCCTTGACCTTTTCCGGAATGTCGCGTGGTGCCGGCCAGTTGTAGAAGCGTGCGCCCTGTTCTTCGGCGGCCTTGGCGGAGGCTTTCGGCAGGATCGCGAACACTTCGTTCGATGTCGTCGGCCAGGCAAGCCGTGCGCTGTTGAGCGCGCTGAAGCCGGTGCGCAGGCGATCGGCCATGGTGTTGGCATGGCCGGCGAGACCCATCCACAGGTCGTCCTTCAGATAGGCGTCGAACTGGGCTGCGATAAAGCGCGATTTCGAAAACAGCTGTGCGCTGCGCTTGCGCAGGAATGCAAAATCCTTGGCGAGATCAGGATTGAAGAACACGATCGCCTCGGCGCACCAGCAGCCGTTCTTGGTGCCGCCGAAGGACAGCACGTCGACGCCACGCTTCCAGGTCATCTCGGCGGGCGAGCAATCAAGCGCGACCAGAGCATTGGCGAAGCGGGCGCCGTCCATGTGCAGCGGCAGACCGTTGTCCTTGGCGATCTTTGCGATCGCGTCGATTTCATCGAGCGTATAGATCGTGCCGACTTCTGTTGCCTGCGTCATGGTGATGGCGGCGGCGCGGCCGTGGTGAATGGCGTCCTGCGGGTAGCGTGAGATGCGCTCCACGAGGTTTTCCGGCAGCATTTTGCCGGCCGGGCCCTCGACCGCGACCATGCGCATGCCCGAGAAGAAGTCGGGTGCTCCGCATTCGTCCTCGATCACATGCGCTTCGGAATGACAAAAGGTGAGGCCGCCGGGGCGGGCGACGCTGGCAAGCGCTAGCGAATTGGCTGCCGTGCCGGTCGCGACAAAGAAGACGGCGACGTCGCGTTCAAACATCTCGTTGAAGCGAGCCTCGATCGAGCGGTCGAGCTCGCTGTTGCCGTAGGCCGCGGCAAAGCGGGTGGATTCCTTCGACAAGCGTTCATTGATTGCGGGATGGGCGCCAGCCCAGTTGTCCGAGGCGAAGAACATGACGTTACCTTGCAAGCGATGTGGGATAAGATGCGGGGCTTTGAGCGAGGCGGACCATAAGCCTTTTGGACCGTTGATCAATCGGGAAACGTGCCGAATGAGCGGTGTCTGCTCGTGCCGCGTAATCAAAGCCGAATTTTGTCATTCGCGGCGCAAGATTATTTCAAGCTGGCATCGCAACCAGTAATCAAGTGTCGTTTAGCTTTAACTTTTTCGTGGGCCGGGGATTGAAGACAGGCGGCACATATGTCATAAAATTCGAGAATTAGGACAGAAATGTTGTCCTAATTTTTGAACTGAAGGTGGTTTTTCGCTTCCGAGCGGTGACCGTCGACGTGTTCAAGGGTATGCTTCGCACTCTCAAGGGCTTGCTGCTCCAGCAGTCTGTCACCTGAAAGGACGAGGCATTTCTTCGGGTGAAATGAAGAATACGCCGTTTGCAAGCTCGATCGTGAGTGGCCAACAGGAGGAATAGCAATGACGAAGAATGTTCCTGAAGTGCACTGTCTGCCCGCCACCGCGACCGCGGCGGAAGCTGGCCCGGGCGTCGAACAGCGTCTGCCATTCATTGCCTCCGGCATTCCGGCCGCGCAGGGGCTTTACAACCCGCGCAACGAGCACGATGCCTGCGGCGTCGGCTTCATCGCCCATATGAAGGGCCAGAAGTCGCACCAGATCATCAAGGATGGCCTGTTCATTCTGGAAAACCTCACCCATCGCGGCGCCGTCGGTGCTGACCCGCTGATGGGCGATGGTGCCGGCATTCTGCTGCAGATCCCCGACAAGTTCTTCCGCGAGGAAATGGCGAAGCAGGGCATCACCCTGCCCAAGGCTGGCGAGTATGCCGTCGGTCACTTCTTCCTGCCGCGCGACCCGGATCAGATCGAGCACTTCAAGAAGGTGATCGTCGATGTGACGGCTGAAGAGGGCCAGCAGTTCATCGGCTTCCGCGAAGTGCCTGTCGACAATTCCTCGCTGTCCAAGGCGCCGGATATTGCCGGTACCGAGCCCTATCACCTCCAGGTGTTCATTGGCGCCGGCCGCGATGCCGCGACCAATCAGGATTTCGAGCGCAAGCTCTTCCTCATTCGCAAGGTCATCTCCAACCGTATCTACGATCAGTTCGGCGGCCAGGAAACCGGCTTCTATCCGGTATCGCTGTCATCGACGACGATCGTCTACAAGGGCATGTTCCTCGCCTATCAGGTCGGCGCCTATTACAAGGATCTGGCCGACCCGCGGTTTGAAAGTGCTGTCGCCCTCGTGCACCAGCGGTTCTCCACCAACACGTTCCCGTCCTGGAAGCTCGCGCATCCATACCGCATGGTTGCCCATAACGGCGAAATCAACACGCTGCGTTCCAACGTCAACTGGATGGCGGCGCGTCAGGCGTCGGTGTCCTCGCCACTGTTCGGCGACGACATTTCCAAGCTCTGGCCGATCTCCTACGAGGGCCAGTCGGATACGGCCTGCTTCGACAACGCGCTCGAATTCCTGCTGCGTGGCGGCTATTCGCTGGCGCATGCGATGATGATGCTGATCCCCGAAGCATGGGCCGGCAACCAGTCGATGTCGAAGGAGCGCAAGGCGTTCTACGAGTACCATGCGGCTCTGATGGAGCCATGGGACGGTCCGGCTGCCGTGTGCTTTACCGATGGCCGCCAGATCGGCGCGACGCTTGACCGCAACGGTCTGCGCCCGGCGCGTTATCTCGTCACGGACGACGATCGCATCATTCTGGCGTCCGAAGCCGGCACGCTGCCGGTGCCGGAAGAAAGCATCATCAAGAAGTGGCGTCTGCAGCCGGGCAAGATGCTGCTGATCGACATGGAAAAGGGTCAGATCATCTCCGACGAGGAGTTGAAGACCACGCTTGCAACCCGCCATCCTTACGAAAAGTGGCTGGATCGCACGCAGCTGATCCTTGAGGACCTGAAGCCGGTTGAACCGCGCGCGCTGCGCCGCGACGTATCGCTGCTCGATCGCCAGCAGGCATTCGGCTACACATCCGAGGACACCAAGATCCTGATGTCGCCGATGGCGACGACCGGTCAGGAAGCCGTGGGTTCGATGGGCACCGACACGCCGATCTCGGCGATGTCGCAAAAGTCGAAGCTGCTCTACACCTATTTCAAGCAGAACTTTGCGCAGGTGACGAACCCGCCGATCGATCCGATCCGCGAAGAGCTCGTCATGAGCCTCGTCTCGTTTATCGGGCCGAGGCCGAACATTCTCGACCATGAAGGTGCGGCCAACGCCAAGCGCCTGGAAGTGCGCCAGCCGATCCTCACCAATGGCGATCTGGAAAAGATCCGCTCGATCGGTCACACGGAAGACCGCTTCGACACCAAGACGCTCGATTTCACCTACGATATCGAGCGCGGCGCCGAAGGCATGCCGGAAATGCTCGATCGCCTCTGTGAGCGTGCGGAAGCGGCGGTCAAGGGCGGCTACAACATCATCGTTCTCTCCGACCGTCAGATCGGTCCGGACCGGATTGCCATCCCAGCGCTTCTCGCAACCGCTGCCGTGCATCACCACCTGATCCGCAAGGGTCTTCGCACCTCGGTCGGTCTGGTCGTCGAATCGGGAGAGCCGCGCGAGATCCACCATTTCTGCCTTCTCGCCGGCTACGGTGCCGAAGCGATCAACCCCTATCTTGCCTTCGACACGCTGACCGACATGCATATGCGCGGCGAATTCCCGAAGGAAGTTGACAGTTCCGAGATCGTCTCGCGCTATATCAAGGCGGTCGGCAAGGGTATTCTCAAGGTCATGTCCAAGATGGGCATCTCGACATACCAGTCCTATTGCGGCGGCCAGATCTTCGATGCCGTCGGTCTGAACACCGAGCTGGTCAACCAGTATTTCTTCGGCACCGCGACGTCGATCGAAGGTATCGGCCTCGATCATATCGCCGAGGAAACCGTTACCCGCCACCGTGCAGCCTTCGGCAAGGATCCGGTTCTGGCCTCTTCGCTCGATATCGGCGGCGAATATGCCTACCGCATGCGTGGTGAAAGCCACGCCTGGACGCCGGATGTGGTCGCCACCCTGCAGCATGCCGTGCGCGGCAACAGCCAGGATCGCTACCGAGAGTTTGCCGAAATGGTGAACGAGAGCGCCGTGCGGATGAACACCATTCGCGGCCTGTTCAAGATCAAGTCGGCGGAACGGTCCGGCCGCAAGCCTGTGTCGCTCGACGAAGTCGAACCGGCAGTGGATATCGTCAAGCGGTTCTCGACCGGCGCCATGTCGTTCGGCTCGATTTCCCGTGAGGCGCATACGACGCTGGCAATCGCCATGAACCGCATCGGCGGCAAGTCGAACACCGGTGAAGGCGGCGAGGAAAGCGATCGCTATCTGCCGCTGGCCGACGGTTCGATGAACCCGGAACGCTCGGCGATCAAGCAGATCGCATCCGGACGTTTCGGCGTGACGACCGAGTATCTGGTCAATGCCGATATGCTGCAGATCAAGGTGGCGCAGGGCGCAAAGCCCGGCGAGGGCGGTCAGTTGCCCGGCCACAAGGTGGATGCGACCGTGGCCAAGACCCGTCACTCGACGCCGGGTGTCGGCCTCATCTCGCCGCCGCCGCATCACGACATCTATTCGATCGAAGACCTTGCGCAGCTGATCTACGACCTGAAGAACGTCAACCCGACCTCCGACATCTCCGTCAAGCTGGTCTCGGAAGTGGGCGTCGGCACGGTTGCGGCTGGCGTTGCGAAGGCACGCGCCGACCATATCACGGTCGCAGGCTTCGACGGCGGCACGGGTGCTTCGCCACTGACGTCGCTGAAGCATGCCGGTAGCCCATGGGAAATCGGCCTTGCCGAGACGCAGCAGACGCTGGTGCTGAACGGTCTGCGGTCGCGTATCGCGCTGCAGGTCGATGGTGGCCTGAAGACCGGCCGCGACGTCATCATCGGTGCGCTGCTCGGAGCGGACGAGTTCGGCTTTGCGACAGCACCGGTCATTGCCGCCGGCTGCATCATGATGCGCAAGTGCCATCTCAACACCTGCCCCGTCGGTGTCGCGACGCAGGATCCGGTCCTGCGCAAGCGCTTCAAGGGCACGCCGGAACACGTCATCAACTACTTCTTCTTCGTGGCCGAAGAAGTGCGCGAGATCCTCGCCTCGCTTGGCTTCACCAAGTTCGACGAGATCATCGGGCTTTCCGAGCTGCTCGAGAAGGACGACATGCTGGCGCACTGGAAGTCGCAGGGTCTCGACTTCACCAAGCTGTTTCACAAGGTTGAGGCTCCGAAGTCTGCGACCTACTGGACCGAGCGGCAAAAGCATCCGATCGACGATATTCTCGACCGCAAGCTGATCGAGAAGTCGCAGGCAGCCCTCGATAGCAAGGAGCCTGTCGTTTTCGAAGTGCCGATCAAGAACGTCGACCGTTCCGTCGGCGCCATGCTGTCGGGTGCGCTGGTCAAGCGCTGGGGCCAGAAGGGTCTTAAGGACGACACGATCCATGTGACGCTGCGCGGCACGGCCGGACAGTCCTTCGCGGCGTTCCTCGCACGCGGCATCACGTTCGATCTGATCGGCGACGGCAACGACTATGTCGGCAAGGGTCTGTCGGGTGGACGCATCATCGTGCGGCCGCCGGAAAACTCCAACATCGTCGCCGAGAACTCGATCATCGTCGGAAACACCGTGCTTTACGGCGCAACGACCGGCGAGTGCTACTTCCGCGGCGTTGCCGGCGAGCGTTTCTCGGTGCGCAACTCGGGCGCCATCGCGGTGGTCGAAGGCGTGGGCGACCATGGCTGCGAATACATGACCGGCGGCATCGTTGTCGTGCTCGGCGAAACCGGCCGCAACTTCGCAGCCGGCATGTCGGGCGGCGTGGCTTACGTTCTCGACGAGACAGGCGATTTCGCCAAGCGCTGCAACATGGCGATGGTGGAACTGGAGCCGGTACCTGAAGAAGACGACATGCTGGAGAAGCTGCACCATCACGGCGGCGACATCATGCACAAGGGACGCGTGGACGTTTCCGAAGACATGACGCGTCACGACGAGGAGCGGCTCTACCAGCTGATCTCCAACCACATGCACTATACCGGCTCGACACGCGCCAAGGACATTCTCGACCGCTGGAGCGAGTTCCGTCCGAAATTCCGCAAGGTCATGCCGGTCGAATATCGCCGTGCGCTGGTGGAGATGGAACGGATGCGGATGGGCGTGGCTGCGGAGTGAACCGCAAGGGACGCATCGTTCATGCCGGAGTGGCCGTGGCAATCGCCGCGGCCGTTCCAACGGTCGCCGCACTGGTCAATGGTGCGCTAGTTTTGGAATTTGTGGTGCTGGGGGCGGTGATCGGTTTCGCCTACTGGTACTGGGGGCCGCAATGGCCGCCTCTGTGAACTGAGGGAAAGACTATGGGCAAAGTTACGGGATTCATGGAAATCGACCGGCAGGTTGGCAAGTACCAGCCGGCGTCCGATCGTATCCGCCATTTCCGCGAATTCACCATTCCGATGTCGGATGCGGAAGTGACGAAACAGGCAGCCCGCTGCATGGACTGTGGCATTCCCTATTGCCATGGCCCGACCGGCTGCCCTGTTCATAACCAGATCCCCGACTGGAACGACCTCGTCTACAACAACAAGTGGGAGGAGGCGATCCGCAACCTTCATTCCACCAACAACTTCCCGGAATTCACCGGTCGCGTTTGTCCCGCGCCGTGCGAGGAAGCCTGCACGCTCAATCTCGAAGATGCGCCTGTCGCGATCAAGACTGTCGAGCAGGCGATTGCCGACAAGGCCTATGAGCTCGGGTATATCGTGCCGCAGCCGGCGACGGTGAAGAGCGGCCGCAAGGTCGCCGTGATCGGTTCGGGTCCTGCCGGCATGGCCGCGGCCCAGCAGCTTTCGCGTGCCGGTCACGACGTGCATCTGTTCGAGCGCGAGTCCAAGGCCGGCGGTCTGCTGCGCTACGGCATTCCGGATTTCAAGATGGAGAAGAACTTCATCGACCGCCGCGTCGAGCAGATGACCGGCGAAGGCGTGACCTTCCACTACGGCGTCAATATCGGCGTCGACAAGAAGGTGGAAGAACTGACTGCGGAATTCGACGCCGTGCTTTATTGCGGCGGTTCGGAAACTCCGCGTCCGGCCGGCATTCCCGGCACGGAACTGCACGGCGTCTATGATGCGATGCCGTATCTGGTGCAGCAGAACCGCCGCATCGGCCGCGAAAATATCGACAGCGTCGCCTGGGCCGCCGAGCCGATCCTTGCCGGTGGCAAGCATATCGTCGTCGTCGGCGGTGGCGATACCGCTTCCGACTGCGTCGGGACCGCGTTCCGCCAGGGCGCCGTCAAGGTGACCCAGCTCGACATCCGCCCGCAGCCGCCGGAAAAGGAAGACAAGCTTGCGGTGTGGCCATTCTGGGCCACCAAGATGCGCACGTCGTCCAGCCAGGCCGAAGGCGCGATCCGCGAGTTCCAGGTGGCAACGCTGGAATTCGTCGGCGAAGACGGCCAGCTGACCGGCGTTCGCTGCTGCGAAGTGGATGATCGCCGCAAGCCAATCGCGGGCACCGACTTCATCATCAAGGCCGATCTCGCCTTCATCGCCATCGGCTTCTCGGGCCCTGCAACGGATAGCGTGCTGTCCGAACTCGATGGCAAGCTGGCGCTCAATGTCGACCGCCGCGGCTCCACCAACGTCATTGCCAACGAGCGCGACTACAAGACCTCGGTCGACAAGCTGTGGACCGCCGGCGACGTTCGCCGCGGCCAGTCGTTGGTGGTGTGGGCGATCCGCGAAGGCCGTCAGGCAGCACGAGCCATCGACGAAGCGCTGATGGGATCGAGCGTCCTGCCGCGCTAACTGATATGTCAAAATGAACGGCCTCTCTCCGTTTCGCGGGGAGGGGCCGTTTTTGTTTCGGGAGAATCAGGTCATGCTTGCCCATGACCATCCCGCAATCGATCTTGGCCTGCTCGATACGCTGTGCATCGCCCGGATCAGTAATTTCACGATCCGATTCCTGCGCGCAGACGGTCATCAGTAGGATCGAAGCGAATTGCTGCTTGGGCGACGCTTGCTTTCCACAATAAGCGCCTGGTTTTGTGATCGCATCACTCGCTGCTGGAGAGAAACGCGTCGATCATCTTGACGGTGGCATCCGGCTGTTCTTCCAGCAGCCAGTGGCCGGCATCGGCGATTACGCCCTCGCTGACCTGCGTGGCTGCCGTGCGCATCACCGCCGCCATGCCCGGCCCGAAGGACTTTTCACCGCCAACGGCCAGAATGGGCATTTCCAGTTTTGCGCCCGTGGCTGCCCAGGCGCGGTTGTCGATCGCATCCTGGTCGAAGGCCGCGAACTGGGCGAAGCCGGAATGCATGGCGCCTGGCAAGGCATAGAGGGCGGCATAGTGTTTGCGGGATGCTTCGTCGAACCGCTTTGGGTCGGCGGAAAATTCGTTCCAGAACCGGTCCAGATAGATCCGCTCGCGCCCGGCGACGAGACGCTCCATGTCCGGCCCCCCCAAGCGGAAATGCCAGAGAAGCGGGTTTTTCAGGATCTCGTCCCATGGGCCGATGCCGGGAACGGGCGCATCGAGCAGCGCGAAGCGGGTCACGCGGGCGGGTTGCTGCGTCGCGAGGGCGAAGCCCACCATGTTGCCGATATCGTGCGTGACCAGCGCGAAACGATCAATGTGCAGTCCGTTCAGAATGGTGGCCAGGTCGCGGGCCTGGCTCGCCTTGTCGAAGCCGCCTTCGGGGTGTGATGACAGACCCATGCCGCGAAGATCGGGAACGATGACCAGATGATCCATCTCCAGCTTTGCAGCCAGCGGCGCCCACATGTCGCCGGTTTCGCCGTAGCCATGTAGCAGAACGACGGCAGGTCCCTTGCCGCCAATCCGGAGATGGATGTCTACGTTGCCGACATGGACAGTTTGGGTCCTGAAGGTGGATGGAAACGGCGGAACGTCTGCAAGGACCGGCGTCGCAAGCAGAATCGTGGATACGATAACGCGAAAAAGCAGGTTCATGCGGGCACTCCGATAAAAGAGATCAGCTAGGCCATGCACGTCTGAACTGGGAATTTATGACTATGTAGCACGTTTTTTCACGAAGCTACCGGCGAGAGCTCGCGCTCGTGTCAAAGACCTACTGGGTCGTGAGCCGGTAGTCGTCGATCCGACCGGCCGGGGCGGGCTCGAGTTCGCCGCGTTTGACCAGTTTGTCGCGCGGCGTTTCCGTCAGACGGGCCGGTGGCGCATTGCCGCCCAGAAGCTCCTGGCCGCCGTCCAGCTCCGGGTCAACCAGGCTGATCGGCCGTACGGGCACTTCGGGGTTGGCAGGAGATTCGAGCGTCTGGAGCGGCGGGAGGGTGCTGCTGTCGAATTTTGCGAGATCGGGGCTTGCCATGTCGCCCAGATGCCGGCGCAGGACCTTGTCGACATAGAAGGCGAGCTTTTCCTTGCCGGGCTTGGTGAGCGTGATGCCGTCGGAATTGCGCAGGCGTACCTGCTGTCCGTTGACGTCTGAGCCAGTCAGCACGAACCTGCCGTCCTCGTCGACGAAGCCGTCCCAGATGTCGACGAATTCGCCGCCGACCTTCTCCACCTGTCCCCGATAAAGCGTGTTGAGTGTGACCGCGTCCGCCATCATCGATGGCGACTGGAACGCCGGCAGGCCGACCCAAAGCAGCGTCAGCTTGCGCTGCGCGATCATGCCTGCAAGCTCCGCGACACGGGTTTCATATTGTTTGAACCACGCATCCGTGCGGAATTTCTCGCGGCCGCTGGCTGTGTCCATTTGCTGGCGGTCGTTGGCACCCAGCATGACGACCACGATCGCGGGTTTGGCCTCGTCGAGAATAGCCGGCAGTTGGCCAAGCCAGTCGTAATGGTCGTCGCGCACCAGGCCGGAGGATCCGTCGCTGCGGCTGATGATCGAAACCCCCGGGGAGGTCGCAAACGTCGCTTCCAGCTCACCCCCGATATTGCCGGCGAGAAAATCGCCGATAACGAGGATCTTTTTGGCGGTTTCCAGTTTGGCGACGGGTTCGGCCTGGGGCTGAGAGGGTATCGGCGCCGTCCTCGTGCGGGGAGCCGCAGCCTGCGGAGTGGCACGGCTTCTCTGCCGGCGTGGCGCCATCTCGATGATCGATCCATCCTGCCGGTCATATCGCCGGGTCGGACGTTCGTAGCGTTCATATCGCTCTGTGCGGGGCGCACCGAACAGCATGTTGAACAGGTTGCGCCGATCGCTGCCGTCCTGGGCAAACGAAACGGTTGATGGCAGCGACAGCACGAGGCTGGTCGCTACCATGAATACCGTCCGGACCAGGCGTCGGTTTGGCCTGTTGTGGCGCAAGAGCTTCATCGTTTTCATGCCTTTTGGCCGCACCGTTCACGATGCGGCGCATCGCATGCTAGCCTCAACGGATCGCCTTGAGAAGAGAATGCGACGGCTCGCCATCCGGCTGCATGCCAAGGCGCTTCTGAATGGCGGAGATCGCGGCCTTCGAGCCGGAGCCGAAATTGCCGTCCACTTCGCCTTCGTAATAGCCGAGTTCCTTCATGCGGCTCTGCAGCTCGAACTTCTCCTTGATGTCGAGCGTGCCGTTGGGGCGCGGCCAGGACTGCTGTACACCGCCGAAACCTGCGATCTCGTCGGCGAGAAGACCGACCGCGAGCGCGTAGCTGTCGGCTGCGTTGTAGCGCTTGATGGTGAAGAAGTTGGAGAGCATCAGGTAGGCTGGACCGTTCGCGCCGGCCATCAGCTTCAATGTCGCGCGGTCTGCTCCGCGCGGAAAACCCTTGCCGTTCGGACGCTGGAAGCCCAGCGCTGCCCACTGTGCCAGGGTCTTGCTCTGGCCTTCGTATTTTGCGGCGCCGGCGGGAAGCACGGATTCGTAGCCCCAGGTCTTGCCGGCAGTCCAGCCGTTCTTGGCCAGGAGGTTGGCGGAGGTCGCCAGCGCATCGGGAACCGAATGCCAGATGTCGCGCTTGCCGTTGCCATCAGCGTCGACCGCATAGAGCAGGTAGCTCGTCGGGATGAACTGGGTATGGCCCATCGCGCCTGCCCAGGAACCGGTCAGCTGCTTGGGGGATACGTCGCCAGCCTGGAGAATCTTCAATGCGGCGATCAGCTGGTTGCGCGCGAACTTGCCGCGCTTCGGATCGCCCCACCCGAGCGTCGCCAGTGCCTGCGGCACGTGGTGCAGACGTTCGGGATTTTCCAGAGCTGCGCCATAGTTGGATTCCATCGACCAGATGGCGAGGAGAATGTTTCTGTCGACACCGAAATGCCGCTCCACGGCGTTCAGCGTCGCGCCATGGCGGGCAGCCATTTCGCGGCCGATCTTGACCGTGTAGGGATTGACGCGGCTGTCGAGATAATCCCAGATTTTCGACTTGAATTCCGGCTGGTACTCGGCCTTGCGCAGGACTTCCTGATCGGGACCGCTGATGCCTGCAAAGGCGCGATCATAGGTCGAGCGACTGATGCCGCTTTTGGCAGCAGTCGAATAGAAATTTGCAACCCACGTCTTGAAACCGGCATCGGCGCGGGCATCTATCGCGCAGGTCGATATGGCAAGGCCGGCGACAAGCGAGAAGATCGTTGCGCGGAAGCGGTTGGGGCTGATTTTTTTCATCGGCAGTCGGTCCATTTTTATTCTGGCCATCATGGCGAGATCGGGATGCGGCTCAACGATGTGATAACAGGATAGGGTCAACAAATTCTTTACCATGAAACGCGCGGCCGGGGCAGATCTTTGCTAAAAGGTAGCAAATGTTTATTACAGCCGACAAAAGACCCGAAACCGCACAGCGAAATGCATCAGGAGGCATGAGTGTCACAAGAACGGAAAATTCGTAAAGCAGTCTTCCCTGTTGCGGGCCTCGGCACCCGCTTCCTGCCGGCCACAAAGGCTGTGCCAAAAGAAATGCTGACGGTCGTCGACAAGCCGGTCATCCAATATGTGGTCGATGAAGCGGCGGAAGCCGGCATCGAGCATTTCGTATTCGTGACCGGCCGTGGCAAAGGTGTGATCGAAGACTATTTCGATATCCAGTTCGAACTCGAGCAGATGCTGCGCGAGCGCAACAAGAATGCCGAACTGACGCTGCTCTCGCATATCCTGCCGAAGGCCGGCACGGCGAGCTTCACCCGCCAGCAGGTTCCGCTCGGTCTAGGTCACGCCGTCTGGTGTGCGCGCGACATCGTCGGAAACGAGCCTTTCGCGGTTCTGCTGCCGGATATGATCATGTCGTCGGAGAAGAGCTGCCTCAAGGGCATGGTCGAACTCTACGATCAGACCGGCGGCAACGTTCTTGCGGTCGAGGAATGCGATCCGGACCAGGCTCACAAGTATGGTATCGTCGGCAAGGGTGAGACCGTCGGCGACGGTTTCAAGATCACCGAGATGGTCGAGAAGCCTGCCAAGGGCACAGCTCCTTCAAACTTCTTTATCAACGGCCGCTACATCCTGCAGCCGGAGATCTTCAAAATCCTGGAAACCCAGGAACGTGGCGCCGGCAACGAGATCCAGTTGACCGACGGCATGCTGGCGCTGGCCAAGAGCCAGGAATTTGCCGGCTACCACTTCAAGGGCGAGACCTACGACTGCGGCGCCAAGGACGGCTTCATCATGGCCAATATCGCCTTTGCCCTGCAGCGCCCGGACATTCGCCCGGCGATCGAAGAGCCGCTGAAGGCGCTCGTCTCGAAGCTGATGTAAGCCTATCCTTTACTGCAAAAGAAAACGCCCCCGCGAGATGATCGCGGGGGCGTTTTTCGTTTCAGGGATCCATGCCTGCGATCAGGCCGCCCTGTGACCCTTCAGGCCGTAATAGGCGATGTAGAGGTAGCATATCGCCGGCATCAGGAAGGCGAGGTGGATGCCGACCGTATCGGCCAGCATGCCCTGCACGACCGGCAGGATGGCACCGCCGACGATCGCCAGGCACAGGATGCCCGATCCCTGGCTGGTGTGGCGACCAAGACCCTTGAGTGCCAGGCTGAAGATGGTCGGGAACATGATCGAGTTGAACAGGCCGATGGCGAGGACCGACCACATTGCCAGCGAGCCGCCCGCAAACACCGTGAGCAGGATCAGCAGGATCGCAACACCGGCATTGAACGCCAGCGCCTTGCCGTCGTCGACGAAGCGCATGACATAGGCGCCGACGAAACGACCGATCATGGCGCCGCCCCAGAAATAGGCGACGTAATGGGCGGCTTCCGATTCCGGCATGCCGGCGATGCTTGGTTCTGCCAGGTAATTGACCAGGAACGAGCCGATCGACACTTCGGCACCGACATAGACGAACAGGCCGATCGCGCCGAGAACGAGGTGACGGTAGGCCCACGCGGAGCTACGTTCGCCGCCTTCAGCGACCGTCGTGTCTTCCGTTTCGACATGCGGCAGCTTCAGGGCTGCAAAGACGGCGGCCAGCACGAGGAAGGCGATTGCCAGAAGCATGTAAGGGAAGCGGACGGCATCAGCCTCTGCAAGGCGCAAGGCTTCGAGTTGGTCGCCACTCGCGTTCTGAATGTCGCCGGTCGCGGCCGACAGGATAAGGAAGGCGCCGAAGAGCGGTGCGATCGTGGTTCCGAGCGAGTTAAAGGCCTGGGTCAGCGTCAGCCGGCTCGAGGCAGTTTCAGGGGCGCCCAGCTCCGTCACATAGGGATTGGCGGCAACCTGCAGAATGGTGACACCGCTTGCCAGCACAAACAGCGCGCCGAGAAACAGCGCATAGACGCGGTAGCTGGCAGCCGGGATGAACAGCGCACAGCCGATCGCTGCAATCAGCAGGCCGACGACGATGCCCCATTTGTAGCTGATGCGCTTCACAAGCGCGCCGGCCGGCAGCGACACGATGAAATATGCGCCGAAAAAGCACAGCTGGATCATCATCGACTGGGTATAGTTGAGCTGGAAGACGTTTTTCAGGTGCGGGATCAGAATGTCGTTCAGGCAGGTGATAAAGCCCCACATGAAAAACAGGGAAGTCAGGGCAACGAGAGCGAAGCGGTAATTGTTACCTGCCGTCGAACTTGTTGCTGTGCGCGGTGTGGTCGCGCTGTCGGTTGGAATTCCAGCCACGTTGAGCCTCTAATCTATCAGGATGTATCGATGGAGTGCATTAATGCTGCACTGCGACAATTGGTCGTGAGCGCTTATATGTTGCGCACAGTCCTGAGGGGAAGTGGGCGGAAGCCCGGGTGCAAGCTTTGTCCAACGTGCATGGACGGCGTGATAGGCTGAAGAAGCCATGCGCGAGAGGAGTGGCTGGAGCAACGATTGCTGCAGTGCAGAAATTATTGTTCGCGGGAAGGTAGTTTGGAGACAGAACCCATTACGATCCCGGGCCGTTTCGAGCGACTCCGTAAGTTATGCCTATTGTCCAGGCACACCTCTCAGAGGACTAGCGCTGAGGGTCGGCACGAATGTGGAAGACATCACGGAAACGTGAATGCCTGATGGACGCTATCGCTTCAGAGTCAGGCCCATGCCCGCGCGAACGATGTTCTGTTCGGTGCCGCCCGTGGTTTTCTCGTATTCAACGTCGCTCGTGAGATCGAGATAGCGGTTGATTGCCCATGTTATCCCCGCGCCGGCAAGCCAGGTGACCTCGTCTTCGCTGCCGGAATCAAAGTTGCGGAACACGGTGCTGCCGCTCAGGCGTGCCACGACGCTGTCGCGCATCTCGTGCGCAAGCGCTGCGGTGAGTTCATACTCCACCCATCCGCCTTCGCCGGGCGTTGTGGAATCCTGGACTGTCGTGCGCAGACCGAGATTGACGTCGGTGCCGCGCTGTGGTGACCAGGTCGCATCGCCATCAAAGCTGATGCCACCGACATTCTTGAGGCGGTTATCCTCGTAGTCAACGACCTCATAGCCCGTTCCCAACTCGCCGCGCAGTTTCTCGCCGAAATCGAACTCGACGCCGGTGCGTGCGGCATAGGTCTGCGATGAGCGCTGATAGCCAGAAGCATCGCGTTTGCGATCGTAGAATGTGTGGCCAGATGCGATTTCCCCAAACGGGATGAGGGCAGGCGAAAGTTCATAGCCGAGGCGCAGTCGTCCATCGATGCCGCTGCGATTGCGGTCTTTCATGTTGAGCGTGCCGCCGTCCGCAAGCTTTGCCTCGGTATAGACATATCGAGAGCCGTTGACGGCGGCGAGTGCTCTGATCTTGCCGATGTCGCGACCGATCGAGGCCCCGGTCTGAAACAGGTGCACGCCGGACTGGACGTCGGCGCCACCGACGGCGTTCGGGTCGTCATTGTCCTCACGGGTAAAACTGTAACCGCTGGTCAGATGCGCAACGGTATCGTCTGCAAGATCGAGACGCAGATCCGCGCTGATCTTGCCCTCCGGATCCTCGCCTTCCTTGCTCTTGGTGAAATTGTGCTCGATCGTGGTTTCGCCGGTAACTGTCAGCGCATGCCGTGACCAGTCGGAGGTCAGCGTTCCGCGAATCCCGGTTGCCGCGTAATTGCGCGTTTCCTTCGATCCGTTCTCGCGGGTGATTTCTGTGTTGATGCTCTGATTGATGGACGGGCGCAGCATGAACGTGCCGAGCCGGATGCCGGTCGGATCCACCTCTTGACGCGGAGCCTCCTGCGGATCGATTGCCTCGGGACCATCATCGAGCGGCTCGAGATCGGACGGACCGATCGGCTGGTTGAGGTCGACTTCCGGCTCCTGAACACGCGCGGCCGCACTCTGTTGCGCCGTCGTATCGGCGGCCCGTTCGTCTCCGGCAACGGCGACTATGCCGGGAATCGTCCCGCCGACCGGTGCAGTCGGGGTATTGCGGGTAATCGTCGATGTTCCGGCTGTTCCGACCTGGCTGCTGGGAATGGCTGGAAGCGCGCTGCCACTGTCTGGAAAAAGGCTCTGCGAAACGGCAGCCGACGGGAGGATCAGTGCCGAGCCGGCCAGCAGCAGTCCATACGCACGGCCGCGCAACGAAAGCGTCGTGGCTTTTGTCCTGCTGATAATCATCGGACTGCCCGGAAATCGGAAATGCTGATCCAAAGGCAAAGTCCAGCGTCGCTCCGCATCCACAGGTCCGTCCTGGCTAAGTGTATGCTTTGAAACACGAATGTCACCTTGTCGGATTTATCGCGAAGTATGCCTCGAAAGGGTTAGTTTATGGTTAACAGTTGGTGAAACCGGCCGAGTGGGGCTGCGCGACTGCCCTTCACGCTATCCGTCCACTCGCCAGGAGATGCCACTACATTTGCATGAACATTCCCAGCGCGCATGGATGGTCGCAGGGCACAAACGCCGGTTGCCCAGTCAAGTGAATTCGCGCGTTTACGGTGATTTAACCAAGTCAAACGTGACATTTACACACATTGAATTTGTTTAGGCGCATTAAGAAAATGTATCTACAGTTCAAGTATAGAAACTTGACATCGGAGCAATTCCGTTCCGAGGGGCGAGTCAGGGAAGAGTTATATGTCAATTCTTGCACGCATGATGAAGGATGAGTCGGGCGCGACTGCCATCGAATATGGCCTCATTGCCGCACTTATTTCCGTTGCTTTGATTGCCGGCGCAACAACGCTCGGCGGCGCTTTGAATAACCAGTTCAGCAACATAGCAGGAAAGCTCACCTGCGACGGAAGTGCCACCACTTGCTGATTGCAGCCTGCGAAATGCCATAGAAGGAGCCGTCTCGACATTCGAGGGGGCTCCGTTCGTCATCAGGTTGCAGTGTGCTGGAAGCCGTTGGACGTATTTATTCCGCGAAAATCTGGAAACGCAGGACTCGTTGGTGATGAACGCCAACAGCCGTGCGATTTTCCGTTGCATGGTCCGTTCCTTGCTCAGCGACACTCTAGCCGGCGACCGCTTTCGAAGATCGACGCATTGTTTTCTCGAAGTCCGCAATACTTGCTCAGCGGCTAATGCGATGGACTTGACCAGGAAAAAGCGCTAAGCCTGCGACATGATAAAGAGAGCGTTGCAGGCCGCAGAGGTCGATGTCATTGATTCCGCCCTGCGGACGATTGCCTTTGGAAAACAGGGCCTTGTAGCCCTTGATCATGCCCTTCAGAATGGCCTGGGCGGCCCGTTCCGCGCAGCGGCCGAGCTGATCGGCGGCATCAGCGGTCGTGTCATCGTGACCGGCATCGGCAAGAGCGGCCATATCGGCAAAAAGATTGCTGCAAGCTTTGCCTCGACAGGAACGCCGGCCTTCTTCGTGCATCCGGTCGAAGCAAACCACGGCGATCTCGGCATGATTGCGCCCGGCGATGTCGTGCTGGCGCTGTCCTGGAGCGGCGAGACCGCCGAGTTGCAGGGGATCGTATCGTTCACCCGTCGCTTTTCTATTCCTTTGATCGCACTCACGTCTGGTGAGGTCTCAGCGCTCGGCAGAGCGGCAGATGTCGTTCTGCTTCTGCCGAAGGAACAGGAAGCCTGTCCGCACGGACTGGCTCCAACCACCTCGACGCTGATGCAGCTTGCGATGGGCGATGCGCTTGCTGTTGCGCTGCTGGAAGCGCGCGGTTTTTCGGCAACCGATTTCCGCGTCTATCATCCTGGCGGCAAGCTCGGCGCCATGCTGTCGCATGTCAGCGACCTCATGCATGTCGGCGACAGCATTCCGTTGGTGCGCCAAGGCGTTCTGATGCCGGAAGCGGTGCAGGAACTGTCGCGCAAGCGGTTCGGTTGCGTCGGTGTTACCGATGATGAGGGCCGGCTTGTCGGCGTCGTCACCGATGGCGATATTGCGCGCCATCTCGATGTCGACCTGACGAAGATGCCCGTGGACGAGGTCATGACCGTGCGCCCGAAGACTGTCGGCAAGGATACGCTGGCGACTGCGGCTCTTGCGCTTCTCAACCAGTACAGTATCGGTGCACTTCTCGTCGTCGGCGAAGATCAGCGCCCGATCGGCATCGTCCATTTCCACGATCTGCTGCGCGTCGGCGTCGCCTGAAACCCATCTGAGTTTCAGGTGGGACGCAAGACGGTCGCGGTTGCTTCGACGCGAAGATCGCGGCCATTTGATTCGATGATCACCACCTGAGTGCCGGCTGGCAGGTCCGGCCCGATGATCGACCACCACGTATCATCAAGCCTGATCCGTCCGCGACCTTCCGCGATCGGCTCGTGCAGCGTTGCGGTGCGCCCGACGAGGCTTTCGCCACGCCGGTTGAGGTTCGGCTGATCGCTCTCGCCGCCACGGCTCGAATAGAAGCGACGCCCGACCACCGCCAGTGCGACCGCTAGCACGGCAAACAGCAGAAGCTGCACCTGCCAGGTCCAGATGCCGGTATCCCAGAGTGCCAGAGACAGCGCGCCGATGATGATGGCGGCAAGCCCGATCCAGATCAGGAAGGCACCGGGAACGGCAAGTTCTGCTGCGAGCAGGACGAGGCCGAGGAGCCACCAGCTCCACGAGCCGAGGCTGCGTACCAGATCGATGATCATTGCAGCCTCATTTGTCGGAGGAGGGCGTATAGGGCGGGATGACGGCGGTCACGCTCGGCGTGCTGCGGGTGGTGCGCGAAGGCTGGCCGGGTTGCGTGCGGGGCGCTGCCGGGGCAGGGCCGTCGCCATCTCCGAAGACTTCCTTGGCGATGGCGCCGATGCCGCCGAGCGAACCGATCAGCGACGAGGCTTCAAGCGGCATCAGCACGATCTTGGAATTGTTCGCCTTGCCGATCTCGACCAGCGCTTCGGTATATTTCTGCGCCACGAAGTAGTTGATCGCCTGGACGTTGCCGGCAGCGATCGCTTCGGAAACGACCTGCGTTGCGCGTGCTTCGGCTTCTGCCAGACGCTCGCGTGCCTCGGCATCGCGGAAGGCCGCTTCGCGTTCGCCTTCGGCCTGCAGCACGGCTGCCTGTTTCGCACCCTCGGCCCGCAGGATCTGCGCGTTGCGCGAGCCTTCGGCCTCGAGGATCTGGGCGCGCTTCTCGCGCTCCGCCTTCATCTGGCGGCCCATCGATTGCACGAGGTCTGCCGGCGGCTGGATGTCCTTGATCTCGACGCGGGTGACCTTGATGCCCCAGGGATGAACCGCCTGGTCGACGACGCGCAGAAGCCGTTCATTGATGACTTCGCGGTTGGACAACAGCTCGTCGAGGTCCATCGAACCCATGACCGAGCGGATATTGGTCATCGTGAGGTTCTGGATGGCGAGCTGCAGATTGGTGATCTGGTAGGCGGCCTGGGCAGCGTTGAGCACCTGATAGAAGGCGACGGCATCGGCCGAAACGCTGGCATTGTCCCTGGTGATGACTTCCTGGGTGGGAATGTCGAGCACCTGTTCCATGACGTTCATCCGCGCGCCGATGCGCTCAATGAACGGCGTCAGGATATTGAGGCCCGGCTCCAGCGTGCGCGTGTAACGGCCGAACCGCTCGACGGTGTAGTTATAGCCCTGCGGCACGGTCTTCACGAGGGCAAAGAGCAGGAGTATCGCGAGGATTACGATACCGATGACAAAATAGTCGAAACCGTCCAGGCTCATGAAGAGGCCTCCTGCCCAATAAATTGCGTTCGTTTCATACCCGACAACCCTAGAGATGTGCGGAGGTGTTCACAAGCGCATGTTCTTGCACTAGAAACCGCCGGACACACGGGTCGCAGCCTACCCCGACAAAACAAGGACCAAAACCATGAAGACCATCGTCGTCTGTTCCGGCGGACTGGATTCCGTTTCGCTTGCCCACAAGATCGCTGCCGAGCAGGAATTGATCGGGCTCGTCTCGTTCGATTACGGCCAGCGGCACAGGAAGGAACTCGACTATGCCGCGGCCTGTGCGCTGCGGCTGGGCGTACCTCACCAGATCATCGATATGCGCTCGATCGGTGCCCAGCTGACGGGATCGGCGCTGACGGACGATCTCGACGTGCCTGACGGTCATTACGCTGAGGAAACGATGCGCGTCACCGTCGTGCCGAACCGCAATGCGATCATGCTGACGGTCGCGTTCGGCGTGGCGGCAGCCCAGAGCGCGGATGCGGTGGCAATCGCCGTCCATGGCGGCGACCATTTCATCTATCCCGATTGCCGACCGGGCTTTATCGACGCATTCCAGACGATGCAGGATCATGCGCTCGACGGATACGCCTCGGTGCGGCTACTGGCGCCTTATGTGAACGGATCGAAGGCCGATATCGTCACCGACGGTGCCAAACACTCGACACCGTTCGGCGACACCTGGTCCTGCTACAAGGGCGGAGAAAAGCATTGCGGCCGCTGCGGCACCTGCGTCGAGCGTCGCGAGGCGTTTCATCTCGCTGGCGTCGTGGATCCGACCGATTACGAGGATGCCGATTTCTGGAAGGCTGCAACGGACGGGTTTCGCGCCGACGAAGTGCGGTAAGCGCTATTCGGCGTAGATCATCTTTTTCGTCATGCCGCCGTCGAGAGTCAGGACCTGACCGGTCATGAAGCCGGCACCCGTCAGATAGAGGACGGCGTCGGCAATGTCCTTCGGGCGACCGACGCGGCCGACCGGATGCTGTGCGTGGTCTTCCTCGCTCAGCGTCGTCTCATTGGTGATCCAGCCCGGCGCAATGGCATTGACCCGGATTTTCGGGCCAAGGCTGATCGCAAGCGCATGGGTGAAGGCGACCAGTGCGCCCTTGGAGGCGGCATAGGCTTCTGTATCCGGTTCCGACATGAAGGCGCGTGTCGACACCATGTTCACGATGGATCCGCCTGATGACATCAGCGGAACTGCAGCGCGGGTCATCAGGAAGGCACCGGTGAGATGGCTATCGGTCACGCGGCGCCAGTCGGCCAGCGACAGTTGCGCAATCGGGCCATGGTTCGGGCTGGCGATGCCGGCATTGTTGACGAGCAGGTCGAGACTGTCCCAGCCGAGTAGCGCAAAGGCTTCCTCGACCGAGGTTTCGTCGGAGACATCGCAGAGAACGGGCTGAACGCCCTTCGGAACATCAGCCGTTTCGCTGAAGTCGAACGAGGCGACCTCGAAACCGTGGTCGGCCAGATCAGTGCAGATCCCGCTTCCGATCAGGCCGGCACCGCCGGTAACGATGGCTCGCTTCATCGCGATCTCCCTAAAGCTCAGACCCAGCCCTGCAACTCGCGACGAACCACCGTCTCAAGCACGTTGATGCCGTCGACGCTGTCGTTGAGGCAGGGAATATGGACGAAATTCTCGCCGCCATGGTGCATGAAGATCTCGCCAGCCTCGCCGGCAATTTCCTCAAGCGTTTCCAGGCAGTCGGAGACGAAGCCGGGGTTCATGATGGCGACGCGCTTGATGCCTTCGGCGGCAAGCGTTTCCATCGTCTTGTCGGTATAGGGCTGCAGCCATTCCTCGGGCCCGAAGCGCGACTGGAAGGTCAGGCGCAACTGCTTCTCGGTATAGCCGAGCTCTTCGCGCAGCAACCGTGCGGTCTTGTAGCAGAAACAGTGATAGGGGTCGCCGGCCTTGAAGTAGGACTGCGGAATGCCGTGGAAAGAGGTGATCAGCAGCTGCGGTTCCCACTCGAGCGTCGACAGCGTCTGGCGAACGGAATTGGCCAGCGCCACGATATAGGCGGGGTCATCGTGATAGGTTGGCACCGTGCGCAAGGCCGGCTGCCAGCGCTGCTTCATCAGGTATTCGAACGCCTTGTCGTTGACGGTCGCCGTCGTTGCAGCCGCGTATTGCGGGTAAAGAGGAAACAGCAGGATCCGGTCGCAGCCCTGCGCCTTCAGCGCGTCCATGCGCTCGGCGATGGAGGGCTTTCCGTAGCGCATGCCCCAGTCGACCACGACGTTCGGCAGATCGGCCAGCCGCTCGGCCATTTTCTCGCCTTGGCTGCGGGTGTAGGTGCGCAGATAGCTCTCGTCGAGATCCTTGTTCCAGAT
This sequence comes from Rhizobium sp. CFBP 13726, assembly GCF_014841925.1. NCBI lineage: Bacteria > Pseudomonadati > Pseudomonadota > Alphaproteobacteria > Hyphomicrobiales > Rhizobiaceae > Rhizobium > Rhizobium sp. CFBP 13726. The sequence continues at coordinate 785,601 of NZ_JACYUU010000002.1, read as the reverse complement.
CTCCTCATAGGCCTTGCCGACCTTCTGCGGGCGCTTGTTGAGGACGATACCGTAGAGGATCGGATACCAGAACAGCCGCGACCATTCGATGACGCGCTTGTCGGACAGGAATTCGGCGAGATAACGCCGCATCGACCAGTAGTCTGTGCCGTCGGGCGTGCCGAGGTTGACGAGCAGGACGCCAACTTTGCCGAAGGTAACCTTCGGATGACCGGTAGGCAGTTTTGAGGGCACGATATTCATGCGGTCACTTCCGATCGGGTTCGACCGCAGGATGCGGCCGGAGGATTGTCTGGCTCTATTTAGAAACAATCAACGGCCCGGGGAAGCCCCGAGCCGTCGCTTGCGTCAGGACAAATTGTCCCGCTTTCGTTTTTATCTGGCCGGCAGTTCCAGCTCCTTGCCGATCTGGATGACATCCGGGTTGCGAAGGCTATTGGCCTTGGAGATGTCCATCCACTTCTCGCCGTCGCCATAGGTGCTTTCGGCGATCTTCCACAGCGAGTCACCCTTGACCACAGTGTATTTGCTCGGGCCGGCAGGAGCCGGGGACGCCGTTGTAGCTGCCGGTGCCGGTGCGGCTGGTGCAGGTGCTGCCGGTTCCGTTGTCATGGGCACGGGAGCGGTTGGAGCGGCTGGTGCAGGAGCCGGTGCTGCTGGTGCGGGGGTCGCAGGTGCCGGGGTTGCCGGTGCCGCTGGCGCAGGAGTGGCCGGAGCAGGAGTAGCAGGAGTGGCCGGTGCAGGGGTAGCCGGGGCAGGAGTGGCAGGAGTGGCAGGAGCCTGGGCCGTCGTTGCCGGTGCAGCCGGTGCGGGAGTTGTAGCAGGCGTCGGAGCAGGAGTTGCGGCAGGCGCCGGAGCAGGTGTTGCAGCCGGTGCCGGTGCCGGTGCCGGGGCGGCAGCTGCCTTCGGTAACGGCTTGTAGTCTGCCGGTGTCAGGTCGGTGATGCGGCCATCGGTATAGGGCTTGTAGGGGCTGTTGGCCGAGATGTAGTCGGCAACGGCGTTTTCGAGGTTGGGTCCGAAGTCGTAGGCGTTGACGGCCGCGGTGTTGAAGATCTTGTAGCCGTCGCCGCCGGTGCGGACGTAGTTGTTGGTAACGACGCCGTAGGTCTTGTTCGGGTCGATCGGAACGAAGGCCTCGCCTTCCTTGACCTGAACGTCGCTGATGCGGCTGCCGCTCGACTTCGACCGGTCGAAGGAGAACTTCATGCCTGCCACCTGCGGGAAGCGACCGGCGCCGTCGTCGATCTGGCTGACGCCGTTTTCGAGGGCGGTGACGACATCCGAGCCTTTCAGCTGGAAGGTTGCGATCGTGTTCTGGAACGGCAGGACGGTCAGGATTTCGCCCATCGTCACTTCGCCGGAATCGATCGAGGCACGCAGGCCGCCGCCGTTCTGGATGGAAAGCATGATGCCCTGATCCTTGACGCGGTCAAGCTGTGCATCGGCAAGCAGGTTGCCCATCGTGCATTCCTTGGCGCGGCAGTTGAGGCGATCGCCATCGATGACGCCTTCGGTCGAGCCGACGACCTTCTTCTTGATCTCTTCGAGCGGGCCGCCGAGTTCCTTGACCTTGGCGACAAACGCAGCGTCCTGCGGAACGCTGGAATCGAGCAGCTTCGGTGCCCCCGCGGAAGACCTCACGACGCCGTTGTCATCGAAAACGACCGAGAGATCACCGAGATATTTGGAATAGGCGTAGGACGTCACGATCGGAATATCGACGCCAGCAGGGCTTTTGACGATGGTCGGGTAGGGGCCGGATGCCTTGGGGTCGGTGCTCGACAGGAAGGTGTGGCTGTGGCCGCCGACGATCACGTCGATGCCGGCAACGGCTGCCGCGATTTCCTTGTCCTTGACGTAGCCGACATGGGAGAGGAGCACGATCTTGTTGATGCCCTGCGACTGAAGGTCCGCTACGGCATTCTTCACATAGGTGATCTCGTCCTCGAAGGTGATGTCGGGACCAGGCGAAGAGGTCTCGCTCGTATCTTTCGCGAGAACGGAGACGATGGCAACACGCTGGCCGCCGAAATCCTTGATCACGTAACCCTTGTACTTGTCGGCCAGCGGTGTTCCAGCCTTGGCGATGGTATTGCCGGAAATGATCGGAAACTTCAGCGCGGTAATGAACTTCAGCAGTTCCTGCGGGCCGTCGTCGAACTCGTGGTTGCCGATCGCCATCGCATCGAAGCCGATGCCGTTCATGAATTCGGCAACGGGTGCGCTCTTGTAGGTGCTGTAAAACAGCGATCCCTGGAACTGGTCGCCGGCATCGAGAACGAGAACGTTCTTGCCCTGCAATTCGCTGCGGCGGGCGTCGATGGCCGACTTCACGCGCGCGATGCCGCCGAAGCATTCGTTCTTTTCGGTTTCTGCGGGCGTGCAGGTGGAATCGTATTTGTTGATGGGCTCGATACGGGAATGCAGGTCGTTGATGTGGAGAATATTGAGTTCGAAGTCGGCCATCGCGACGCCGCTCGAAAGGGCAATGACCGATGCGGTCACGATCCCCAATCCGATAGTTCTCATCATCATCTCTCTCCTTTTATGATTGCGCGCGTGTGGGCGTGCATGTTCCCGATTTTTGTATCACGCCATGGTGACGATCGTTGTGCAGCGCATGTTTTCACCAAGCAAAACTGGTTTCAAGGTAAATGTGACAAGGCCAGAGCTATTCGCCCTCGCGCACAACGCGAAAGGCCCCGCATCAAGCGAGGCCCTCCCTAACTCTGGAATGACTGTGAAGCTGGGCGATCAGCTGCGGCGGGCGAGCGAAAACTGCGCACCGCTATCCTGCGTGCAGTTCAGCTGGCTCTGGGTGACCAACGAGCAGTTGACGCGCGACTGCGTCTTGCGCACGAGCGAGGTCATGTTGATCTCGACCAGCGTCGGCGAGAGCTTGTTATAGGTGCCGGAGGCGAGAAGCGCGTTGCTGTCGCTTGCACGGGTGTTGAACGTGCCCGCCTGGAAGGTGGAGACGATACCGTTCGGATCGACCCATGCGCCCTCGACGCCCTGCGGCTGCACTGGTGCTGATACCATGCGTGGCGGCGGAGAAGAGACGCAGGCCGTGAGGCTGGCTGCCGCAATGAGCACGAGGCCCGTTTTGAAGTTCATGATCTGTCTCCCGCGATTCGGTCCGGCTTGTGGTCTGCAACCATGCCTTCTGGAGCCTATGTAAAGCAAGACTGCGGATTGGGAAGACTGGGGACAGGCAGGAGTTTTCGCTTTGTGAAGAACGGGCGCGGGTGTGGCTTTTATACGCTCCAGCCGGTTCTTCCCGTCATGGCCTGGGAGAGGCCGCAAGTTGCCGCCGCAAGGCGCGATCGAGGCGGGGTTCCGCTCCGCGCAAGCGGGAGAGGGGGTGGGGCCCGCGGCTGACGCGAGCCCCCTCATTGATTCCTAGCGAACCAGGATGTTCTTGAACTGCCAGGCGTCCTTTTCGTCGATGTCTTCCGGGAACAGACCCGGGCGACCTTCGAGCGGGGTCCAGTCGGTGTAGTGGCCTTCGACCGGGCCGAGATACGGCATCTGCACTTCGAGGCAGCGCTTGTAATCCACCTCGTCGGCTTCGACGATGCCGGCCTTCGGGTTTTCGAGTGCCCAGACCATGCCGGCGAGAACCGCCGAAGTTACCTGCAGGCCGGTTGCGTTCTGGTAAGGCGCGATGCGGCGGGTTTCTTCCAGCGACAGGCGCGAGCCGAACCAGTAGGCGTTCTTCTCGTGACCGTAGAGCAGCACGCCGAGTTCATCGACACCGTCTTCCAGTTCATGCTCGTCGAGCACGTGCAGGACGGGCTGCTGAGTGCCGCCATTGCCGAACATTTCGTGCAGCGACAGAACCGCGTCATTGGCCGGGTGATAGGCATAGTGGCAGGTCGGACGGTAGACGACTTCGCCGTCCTTTTCGACGGTGAAATAGTCGGCGATCGAGATCGACTCGTTGTGGGTGACGAGGAAACCGTATTGCGGACCCGGCGTCGGGCACCAGGTGCGAACGCGGGTGTTGGCGCCCGGCTGTTCGAGATAGATTGCGGCCTGGCAGCCCTTCTTGTGCTTCTTGGCGTTCTTCGGCATCCAGTTTTCGTGGGTGCCCCAGCCGAGTTCGGCCGGCTGCAGACCTTCCGAGATGAAGCCTTCGACCGACCAGGTGTTCCAGAACACGTTGAGCGGCTTCGGATGCTTGGTGCGCTGGGTGTCGCGCTCGGCAATGTGGACGCCCTTGACGCCCAGCTTCTTCATCAGCTTGGCCCAGCCTTCGCGGTCGTGCTGGTCCGGCTCGTCGAATTTGAGGCCGGTGTCGTTGGCAAGGTTGACCAGCGCCTGCTTGACGAACCAGGAGACCATGCCCGGGTTTGCGCCGCAGGTGGAAACGGCCGTGGTGCCGCCCGGGTTCTTCTTCTTCTCGTGGCGCACGGTCTCGCGAAGCGCATAGTTGGTTCGCTCGGAGTTCTTCATGCTCTTGTCGAAATAGAAGCCGAGCCAGGGTTCGACGACCGTGTCGATATAAAGGACGTCAAGCTTGCGGCACATCTTCATCAGATCGAGCGAGCCCGTGTCGACCGACAGGTTGACGCAGAAGCCCTGGCCTTCGCCTTCGGTCAGAAGCGGCTTCAGCAGCTCCTTGTAGTTTTCCTTGGTGACATGGTCCTTGATGTGACGGATGCCGTGCTTCTTGAGGATCTCCATGTCGGAGGGCTCTTCGCGCGGGTCGATAACCACCATCCGGCTCTTGTCGAACTTGAAATGGCGTTCGATCAACGGCAGCGTGCCGCGGCCGATCGATCCGAAACCGATCATCACGATCGGACCGGTGATTTCGCCATATACCGGATAGGTCTCGTCTTTCATCGTATTCTCCCTATGGGTCGACTGCTCTTCCACCGCCGCAGCCTGCGTTTTGCAGGCGTAACGGACCCGTGTGACATGCATCTGATGCCCGGCCTAGATCACAAAATTTCGTCACAATAAAGGGGTCGCGTTTGAGGCCTACGCTGGAATAACGGTCCCGAGGTTGTTTTCGCCCGACCGGCGCGCCGGGCGCCCAAAATGTGGTTTCCGCTCGGTTGGTCCGTTTTGCGTGGATAATGCTAAATCTAGCACCTGTCCCTTGGAACCGTTTTCGCGCACCCTAAAATCTGCTGGGAACGACCAGGGGAATGTCATGTTGAAATTCGGTTTGCGCTTGTCGCCGAATAGGTCAGGGCGCGGGGGCATCGGGGCGATCCTGGTGCCGTCGAAGCTTAGCAGGATCCGTCGCGGCAACGTGTCGATGGCACGTGCTTTTCCGGCGTGGGGATTGTGGGTCGTGTTCTGGCTGGTGCTGGCGCTTGGGTGCACCATGGCGGTGGCTGTCGCCCGGTCGCCCGCCTGACATAACTCATCTGGTCCTTTGCAGGTGATCCACCAGAGCGCGCAGTTTTGGTGCCATGTTCCGCCTGCTCGGATAGTAGAGATAGAAGCCCGGAAACCACGGGCTGAATTCTTCGAGCACCGGCACCAGCTCGCCCGTGGCGATCGCCGGGCGGAAGCTCTCTTCCATGCCGAAGCTGATGCCCGCGCCGGCAATGGCCAGGCGAACCATCAGCGCCATGTCGGTCGTGGTGATCGTGTCAGAAACGGCGACCGAGAATTCCTTGCCGTCTTGCGAAAACTCCCAGCGATAGGGCGCCTGATGGACGGAGGCCCGCCACCCGATGCAACGGTGAACGCCAAGTTCGCGTGGGTGAGCCGGGGTGCCGTAGCCTTTGAGGTAGCCCGGCGAGGCGACGGCGATCTGGCGCTGGTTTCCGGAAACCGGCACGGCGATCATGTCCTGCGCGATGACTTCGCCGAGCCTCACGCCCGCATCATAGCCCTCCGCAACGATATCGAATTCTTCGTCGGTCACAGTGATATGCAATGTCACCTCCCGATGTTCCTCGGCGAAGGACGCGAGCACGGGGCCGGATAGAAAGCTCTCGGCAATCGAGGAGACCGCAAGGTTCAGGCGGCCGCGCGGACGTCCGTGCAGGTTTGCTGCCGCCTCGGTGGCGCCGCGCATCTCCGACAGCGCTGGCGCAACCTCGGAATAGAGCCGCTCGCCCGCCTCCGTCAGGGCAACGCTGCGGGTGGTGCGTGCAACGAGCGCGATGCCGAGCGTCTCTTCCAACCGGCGGATCGTCTGGCTGACGGCCGAGCGGGTGACGCCGAGGCGGTCGGCGGCGGCACGAAAGCTTTTTTCTTCTGCGACCAGCGTGAAGACCGCGAGCGCATTGTAATCAGTCAGCATTGGTTAGAATTCCTTGCCACTGTGGAAACAGCTGGGCGGCTTATCGCGACAATGGAGGAGGAATAGGGTCCTTGCAATCCGCAGGCAAGCGGAGAGCGAAGGAGCTAATCACATGGACAAGGTTGTTCTCATCACCGGCGCATCGAGCGGGATCGGTGCAGGCATCGCCCGCGAACTGGCAAAAGCCGGGGCGGCACTGATGCTGGGCGCCCGCCGCACCGACCGGCTGGAGGAGCTCGCCCGGGAACTCCGGGACTTGGGCGCCAAGGTCGCGATCCGCAGGCTTGACGTCACCGATCGCGCCGATGTCGCGGCATTTGCGCAGGCGGCGGTGGCGGAATTCGGCCGGGTCGACGTGATCGTCAACAATGCGGGCGTCATGCCGCTATCGCTGATGTCTTCGCTCAAGGTCGACGAGTGGGACCGGATGATCGACGTGAATATCAAGGGCGTGCTCTACGGCATAGCTGCCGTGCTGCCTCTGATGACGGCGCAGGGCTCAGGCCAGATCATCAATATCGCATCGGTCGGCGCTCTCAGTGTTTCACCCACGGCTGCGGTCTATTGCGCCACCAAATATGCGGTGCGGGCGATTTCCGACGGCTTGCGGCAGGAGCATGACAACCTGCGCGTCACCTGCATCCATCCGGGTGTGGTGGAAAGCGAGCTTGCCGATACCATCACCGATGCCGTGGCTGCCGAGGCCATGAAGACCTACCGCGCCATTGCCCTGAAGCCGGATGCGATCGGTCGCGCCGTGCGCTTCGCGATCGAGCAGCCCGACGATGTCGATGTGAACGAGATTGTCGTTCGCCCGACGCGGGCGCAGTGAAGGGTACGGCTGCCATGAACCGCCGCCATCTCCTCCTTGTTGCCGCCGCGTCTTTCGGCGCGGCGCTTCCTTCCCATGCAGAGGACATCATGGACAACAAGATCCAACCCGCGAGTCATCCCTACGTCGGAATGTGGGTAACGGCAGACGGACATATCCGCCACGAGCTGCAGCAAGATAACCGCTATGATGAAGCACGCGGCTCTCGCAAAAGCGCGTATCAGGGCCGGTATCTCGTCACCGGCGATCACATCGATTATTGGGACGATACCGGGTTCACCGCCGATGGCGACTTCATCGACGGCGTGCTGCATCATGCGGGGATGGTGCTCTACCGGGAACAGTAGGGGCTTCGCGTCAGACCAGTTCGGCCCGGATCAGGCCGCGCAGGGAATTGCCGACGAAGAGGCGTTTCCCGGCAAGGTCGGTCTGTTTCACAAGGCCAGACTTGGCGCGGCCCTCGCGGATCAGATCGCCGCGCAGGATCCCCGCAAGCAGACCGGATGAGATCGGCGGTGTCGTCAGCGTGCCGTCGGCCTGCTCCACGAAGAGATTGGTGCGCGTGCCTTCGCAGACCTCTGCGCGTTCGTTGAGCAGGATCACCTCGTCCACGTCTTCAGGGAATTCGGCGCGGGCGGCGTCATAGACTTCGCGGCGCGATGTCTTGTGGCGATACATCGGATCATCCGAGGGCAGGCGCGTCTGCGCGATCCCGATCCGCCAGATCGCGTCCTTGGCAACGGGCGCGAACGGCGTGGCGACGATCTCGACCTTGCCGCGGAACGTCATCTCCAGCCGCACGCGAAGCGGCGTCTCGCCTTCGACCGCGGCCTGGAGCTGTTTCATCAGGTCTGGCGGGGCCGGGCGAAAGCCCAGGGCGTCGGCTGAACGGTTCAGCCGACGCAAATGCTGGTCGATCCGGGTAAAACCGGAACCCGGCTCCCAGCGCATGGTTTCGATCAGCGAAAGATCCACCGGTTTTGCACCGCGACCCTTGGCCTTCACAGACATCGCAACCCCTCCGACCTGCGTTTGACCGTCCGTTGTTCAGACAGTCTTGTCCAAAGCTTCCAACTCGTCGATCAGACCCTCGATCATCGACAGGCCCTTCGACCAGAAGGACGGATCGGTGGCATCGAGGCCGAATGGCTTGAGCAATTCAGAATGGTGCTTGGTGCCGCCTGCCTTCAGGAGGTCGAAATACTTGTCCTGGAAGCCGGGTGCGGCGTTCTGGTAGACCGCGTAGAGCGAGTTCACCAGGCAGTCGCCGAAGGCATAGGCATAGACGTAGAAAGGCGAATGGATGAAGTGGGGGATATAGGTCCACCACGTCTCGTAGCCTTCCGAGATCCGGATTGCCGGGCCGAGGCTCTCGTTCTGGACGGACAGCCACAGTTCGCCAATCTGCTCCGACGTCAGTTCGCCTTGCTTGCGGGCCGTGTGAATCTTGCGCTCGAACTGGTAGAAGGCGATCTGGCGGACGACCGTGTTGATCATATCCTCCACCTTCTGGGCCAGCATCGCCTTGCGTTCGCGCTTATCCCTGGTCTTTTCCAAGAGTGCCCGGAACGTCAGCATCTCGCCGAACACGGAGGCGGTTTCGGCAAGCGTCAGCGGTGTCTGGCACATCAGCGCGCCTTGGCCGCCTGCGAGAACCTGATGCACGCCATGGCCAAGCTCGTGGGCAAGCGTCATCACGTCGCGCGGCTTGCCCATATAGTTGACGAGAACGTAAGGGTGCGCAGAGGGCACGACCGGATGCGCGAACGCGCCCGGGGCCTTGCCGGGCCGTGCCGGCGCGTCGATCCATTCCTCGTCGAAGAAGCGGCCGGCGATGGCGGCCATCTCCGGCGAGAAGGCGCCGTAGGCGGACAGGACGGTATCCTTTGCTTCCGGCCATGAGATCAGGCCTTTCGGCGTTTCGGGCAGCGGCGCATTGCGGTCCCAGTAGTTCAGCTGGTCGACGCCGAGCCATTTCGCCTTCATCGCGTAATAGCGGTGCGACAGGCGCGGATAGGCCTGCGTGACCGCTTCCGACAGAGCGTCGACGACTTCGCGTTCGACACGGTTCGCCAGGTGACGGCTATCGGCGATATCCTCAAAGCCGCGCCAGCGATCGGAGATTTCCTTGTCCTTGGCGAGCGTGTTGGTGATCAGCGTGAAGACACGCAGGTTTTCGGTGAATGTCTTCGAAAGTGCCGCGGCCGCCTTGGCACGGGTTTCCGGCTCGGGCTCCACCAGCATGTTGAGCGTGATTTCGAGCGGTTGTTTTTCTCCATCCACCTCGAAGCGAAGTTCCGACATGGTTTCGTCGAACAGGCGGTTGAAGGCTGCGGCCGACGTCATCGACTTTTCGAGAAAGAGCTGCTCGAGCTTGTCGTCCAGCTGGAAGGGCTTGTCCATTCTCAAGTCCACCAGCCAGGGGCGGAAATGGCCGGTTGCGGGATCGCGGTCCATCGCCGCATTGATGACCGCATCGTCGATCCGGTTCAGTTCCAGCGCGAAAAACAGGAGATGCGAGGAGAGATCCGTCAGCTTTGTCTGAATGTCGCCGTAGAACTTGCCGTTTGCGGGGTTGGAAGTGTCTGAAAAATAGGTGAGGCCGGCGAACGAGCCGATCTTGCCGAGGAGGTCGTCGAGCGCGTCATATTCCGACAAGGCCTCGCCAAGTCCGCCGGCACCGGTTTTTGCGGCAGCGTCTGCAAGCTTGCCCTTCCACTTTTCCTCGAAAGCGAGCGACAGCGTGCGCGCCTTTTCCAGATCGGCCACAAATTCCGGGGCATCCTTGGCAGCGTAGAGATCGGACAATTTCCAGACTGGCAGGAGACCGAGCGCGGGGTCGGCGGGCGAAGCAGCGGGCGACGCGCCGGAAAAAGCAGGAGAGGCGGTCATGGTGTGCCAGTTACGGAAATTTCTCACGGTTTTCTCCTGTCGACGGCGATCCTGTGCCAGAACCGACTGTTTTCCCCCTCGGCCGTTAAAATGCAAGCTTTTCTCAAAAGGGGATGTTCAAGCCTCTCTGACACAACTTGCAGCATAAGAGCCCATCAAGGGTGCACGATGAACGTTGCAGGAGCCGAGCATGATTGCCCATGTCCTAGTCGTAGATGACGATCCGATCCAGCGCCGCCTCTTGAAGAATGCCGTCGAACGGTTCGGACATGTCGCCCATCTCGCCGAGAACGGCCTCGTTGCTCTCGACTTTCTCCAGAACCTCAGCGGACCGGTCAATGTCATCGTGCTTGACCTGATGATGCCGGAAATGGACGGGCTGAGCTTTCTTTCAACCATCCGCAGCATGGGCATCGATACGCCCGTCATCGTGCAGACCGGCCAGGGCGGCATCGAAACGGTGGTGGAAGCCATGCGCGCCGGTGCCTTCGATTTCGTCGTCAAACCGGTGTCACCGGAGCGGATCGGTGCGTCGATCGGCAATGCCTTGAAGGTTGGCCAGAAGGAAACCAAGTCGCGCACCGGTCGACGTCGCGCCGGCATCGTCGGTTTCAACGATATCGTTTCGGCAAGCCCGGACATGCTGCGCGTCATCGATCTGGCCCAGCGCGCCGCGCATTCCAACATTCCGGTGGTGCTCGAAGGCGAATCGGGCGTCGGCAAGGAAATGGTGGCCCGCGCAATCCAGTCCGCGAGCGACCGCGCAGGAAAGCCGTTCATCACCGTCAATTGCGGTGCCATCCCGCACAATCTTGTCGAGAGCATCCTGTTCGGTCACGAGAAGGGCGCGTTTACCGGCGCCTCCGAGCGTCATACCGGCAAGTTCGTCGAGGCTGACGGCGGCACGCTGTTCCTGGACGAGATCGGTGATCTTCCGCTTGAAGTTCAGGTGAAGCTTCTGCGCGCCGTGCAGCAGGGCGAAATCGAGACTGTCGGGGCCGGCAAGGTCCAGAAGGTCAACGTGCGGCTGATTTCGGCGACCAACAAGGACCTGATCGAGGAAGTCCGGGCAGGGCGGTTCCGCGAGGACCTCTATTACCGTCTCAACGTCTTCCCCATCACCATCCCGGCGCTGCGTCGCCGCAAGGAAGACATTCCGCATCTGGTCCGGGTTTTCGCCGAGCGCTTTTCGGTGGAACAGAAGCTCGAACGCAGTGTCGGGATCAGCGCCAGCGCGATGGCACTTCTGACCGCCTACGACTGGCCGGGCAATATCCGCCAGCTGGAAAACGCGATCTTCCGCGCCGTGGTTCTGACCCAGGGCGACAAGCTGACGGACGAAGATTTCCCTCAGATTGCAGCTCAGCTGCCGGAATTCCGCAGCGAAGAATTGGCCGCGACCGGCGCTGCCGTGCAGCCTTCATCGCTCGAGATGGATCCGCGTCCGCGTCTGCGGCACGAGGCCGTTGTCGATGGTGGCTTCCCGATCCCGGTACGGTCCGCCATGCATACCCAGCCAATGCGGCCCGATCCGCGCGCGCTGCTGGCGGCCGCCTATCCGGCTTCCGACAACGTCATCGTCAGCACGGACGACACCGGCGAAGTGCGTAAACTGGCCGACGTGGAAGAAGAGCTGATCCGTTTTGCACTGAAATTTTATCGCGGACAGATGAGCCAGGTGGCGCGCAAACTCGGCATCGGGCGCTCGACTCTCTACAGAAAACTCAAGGATTATGGCATCGATCCCGACGATCCGCTGAAGGAAGCGGCCTGAATCGGCGCGAAATCGGGATTTTAATGACGATAATCTTCGCGCAAGCCTCTTCCCCTAACCTTGTCAATCTCTCATTAGCAATTCATTGACTATACGAGAGGTGCTTGTGCTTGTGTGACACATTTGCCATGCTGTCACCGCATTTAGCAGTCAGATGAGACGACGAGGGTAGTTGTCGACAGGACGGGGAACGCTTTGCCGTATTTCAAAGTTCAGAAAACGCCTTCGGGTGTGCGCTCTGACGATGACCGTGCGGCGCGCGTTGGCGCCGGATCTGGTCGTCTTGCAGGGATCAGATCGTCGATCTTCAAGCGGATCGCCAAGCGTTTCGTCGTGGCGTCGACCCTTGCTGCAATTGCATTTACGATTCTTCCAGCTTCGGTGCACGAGGCAGAGGCCGCTGGCGATACCCGCAGCCTGAAGCTCTATTTCGTCCACACCGGCGAGAAGGCCACCATCACCTACAAGCGCAATGGCCGATTCGATCCGCGCGGTCTGGCACAGCTCAACCAGTTCCTCCGCGACTGGCGCCAGAACCAGCCGACGAAGATGGATCCGCGCCTGTTCGACCTGGTTTGGGAAGTCTACCAGCGCTCCGGCGCCACCGATTCCATCCACATCGTCTCCGCTTTCCGTTCGCCGACCACAAACGGCATGCTGCGCGGTCGCTCGCGCAAGACCGGCGTCGCGAAGAACAGCCAGCACATGCTCGGCAAGGCGATGGACTTTTATATTCCGGGCGTGAAGCTCTCGACCCTGCGGGCGCTCGCCATGCAGATGCAGGTGGGCGGCGTCGGCTTCTACCCGACTTCCGGTTCCCCTTTCGTGCATCTCGATGTTGGCGGCGTTCGTGCCTGGCCGCGCATGACCCGCAAGGAACTGGTTCAGATCTTCCCGAAGGGCAACACGCTGCATCTCCCGGCTGACGGCAATCCGTTGCCGGGCTACGAGGTCGCTCTCGCCGATTACAAGAAGCGCGTTGGTTCTGACTCGATTGCGATCGCCAGCACAGCCGGCGGCTCGATCCGCGGCGAAGCACCCAAGCGTCGCGGGTTCCTTGCCGCACTGTTTGGCGGCGGTGGCGCCGACGAGGTCGAAGACAACGAAGACATGAAGGCACCAATGGTCGCCAGCCGTGGAGCACCGCGTTCCGCTCCGGCTGCCGACGATGGCGAAGAGGCACCGGTCGCGACTGCACGGGTTGCGCCGACGCCGACTGCGCCGACGCCGACTGCACCGACACTCGTTGCTGCTGCTGAGCCGGTCGAGCCGGCGATTGCAGCGCCTGTGCCGCTGTCACGGCCGGCCTTCCGTTCCGATTCCAGCACCGCGGGTCCGGGTGGGCTTGCCACGGCGCTCTATCAGCCGACCCGCAATGCGGCGCAGGACGCGCTTGCCATGCAGACGGCTGCTGCAGCCGATGTGCAGCGGGCTGAAAATTTCGCCGATCTGTCCGGTTACGCCATTCCGGTTCCGACCCTCCTTGGTCCTCGCGGGCTGAAGGGTGATGCGGAAACCAGCGTCTTGACTGCCTCCATAGAGCCGGCGCCATTCGAAAACCTTGGCTCCGTGCCAGTTCCGATCCACCGCCCGGGTGCTCCAGCAGCGCCGCTCGTTGCATCGCGCCCGCAGAGCGATCAGCAGAGCCTTACGCCGGAACTGGTGGCAGCGCTGTCGCGAAGCGTCGAAGCGCCGGTTGTTCCGGCACCGCAGGCGGCGCCAGCAAGAGCGCCAGCCCAGGCCGTCGCCGTGTCGGCACCGGTGCCGATGGCCGCGCCTGCGCAGCGCCAGATGGCGGCTATTTCGCCCAAGGTGATCCAGCCGTCTACCAAGCAGATGCAGTTCGGCGACGGGTTTGACGCGCCGCGTCCTGCAACGGCGTCGCTGGGTACCATGCCGAGCTACGGCACCGCCAAGAGCGGCCGCTCCGGCAAGCCTGCGACTGCACAGGGGCAGGCCAAAGCTGGCAAGAACGGCTTGACCGGTGACATGGTGGCGAAATGGGCGGTGAACAACAATCGCGCCGAAGGTCAGAACCCGGTTTCGATGAAGGCGCCTCGCGTGGTCAGCCGGACGCTCGATCGTGATTATTCGGCCGGTTACACCAGCAGCGGCTTCAAGCCTGTGAGTGCTGCCGTCGCCATCGATCCCAACCGGTTCAGCGGCCAGGACTGAGTTTCAGGACTTTGGCCGCCACCTGTTTGCCGGCGACGATTGCGCCCTCGACATAGCCCGGGAAAGACGGCGATAGTTCCGACGATGCGAAATGTAGCGGCGGCATGCCGGTTGTCAGGGTCGCTTCCGCATCGGTGGCGTCGAGACTGGTGATCACGTCACTATAGGCGCCGTCGCTCCAGCGGTCGTCGACCCAGTCACGCATGCGAATGTCCAGACTGTGTCTGGCCTCGTCGCCCAGCGCCTCCGCCAGTTTCTCAATTACGAACGTTTCAAGCTCACGGGCGGGCTTGTCGTGCCACGTCGCCGCCAAAGGTCCGCTGACGAAGACGATCAGTCCGGCGTAACCGTCGCGACTGGCGTCGCAGGCAAACAGGCCTTGCGGATCATTCCACATGGTCATGCCGCTGAGATCCCGGTCTCGCCAGAAGGGTCGCTCAAAGCGGATGTTGAGCTTGATGACCATGCCGGAGATCCACGCATCCAGTGCTCTTGTCAGATGCGGCGGGAGTGCTGGGGCGTAGGACAGGCGGCGCGCCATGATGGGCGGCACGGCGAGCACGACCTGCGCGGCCGTCATTTTTCCTGTGCCGATCATCAACGTGACGCCGTCACCGGAAATGGCAAGCTCAGTGACAGGCATGCCAAGCCTTAGCCGATCGCCGAGAGTTGCCGCCAGATCGTCGGCCAGCGCATGCATCGTGCCGGCGAGAAACAGCTCGAGTTCGGACGTGGTGTTGGTGATGCGTCTGTCGTTTGCCGCGAGATAGGTGAAGGCAATCTCCTGCGGCGCGCGGCACCAGAGGCCGGTCACCATGCGCAGAAACCCCTGCCGTATATCGTCCTCGACCGGCTGTCTCTGCGCCCAGTCGTAAGCCGTCAGCTTTCTGAGCGCCGGATCGGAAAGATCGCTCGCGATCATCGTCTCGCGCAGTTCATCGACGCCGTTCCAGATCGCTTCTGCCCGCCCGCGGGGGACTTCGGGAAGGTATGTGGTGTCGCCCTCGGCATAGGTCTTCACAAAGGTCCTGCCGAACTCTCTTGCCAATGAGACCACTTCCGGCATGTCGCGGCAAAAGAACTGTCCGCCTGCATCGACGGCCGTGCCATCCTCAAAAACCTGCGCCTCGACGCGGCCGCCGACGCGCTCCTGCGCTTCGAGCAGAACAACGTTCACGCCCGCTTTCATCAGCTGCGTTGCAGCAGTCAGACCGGTAAAGCCGGCGCCGACGACGATGACATCATAATCCATGACCGATTCCGAGCGTCTCTGAGGAAGATGCGATGCTTGCGCCCATGAAAAAACCCGCCGTGGCCGGCGGGTTCCTTGTCGTCTTCGAAATTGTTTAGGCGGCGTCCTGTTCGGCCGGGCTTTCGATCATGCCGAGGGCTGCCAGATAGGTGTCGAGGATGAGGTCCTCTTCCATCCGCTCCTGATCGTCCTTCTTGCGAAGGGCGATGACCTTTTTCATGATCTTGGTATCGTAGCCCATGCCCTTTGCCTCGCCGTAGACATCCTTGATGTCGTCGGCGATGGTCTTCTTCTCTTCTTCCAGTCGCTCGATACGCTCGATAAATGCGCGGAGCTGGTCGCGGGCGACGCCATGAGCATCAGACATCGGGGCCTCCTGATCTTGATCTGTGTTGATTGGCTGTCACCTGCCGAAAAGCGGCGGCAAGGTCAAGGCCCAAATACGCGGGCCTTGTCCGTGGGCGTCAGCCATGGGTCGGCTTGTTGCCCTCGAATGCGGCTTTTTGAGCGCCTGTGGATTCCGACTGGTGCAGATTTTTCCAGTCCTCGTAGGGCATGCCATAGACGATCTCGCGGGATGCATCCTTCGTGAGCGCAAGGCCTGCCTCGTCGGCTGCGTCCTTGTACCAGTTGGACAGGCAGTTTCGGCAGAAGCCGGCCATGTTCATCAGATCTATGTTCTGAACGTCGGTCCGCTCGCGCAGATGTGACACGAGGCGACGGAAGGCTGCAGCCTCGAGCTCGGTCTGCTGTTCCTTGGAAAGTTCGGTCATCGTGACCTCCTTTGTCTGAACGCTCACGCGGGGTAGGGGCCGGTGCGCGACGGAAAGATTTTGTACTCGTGCAATGTGGGGTCTGCATTGAGCGTCGTGAAGATCGGCGCCAGTCTTTGTGCCCAGTCCTCGATGCCTTGCTCGTCGCCGATCAGGTCCTGGCGCACTTCGAGCAGGGTGTGCGGAATGCCCGGGATCATGCAGTGCCGGTACATGGTGTCGCCCCGGAGTGCGCCGTCATAGGGTTCGTTGTCGCCGACGACGATATCGCCGGGAAGGCGAAGCTGCTCGATCAGCGGCACCACGACACGATCGTCGGTATCCCACAGCACGCCCGCATGCCAGGGCCGCGGCGTTTCGCGCCAGTACGGCGTGAAGGAATGCAGCGACAGCACAAGCGGTGCCCGGCCGGACGCGCTGGCCTTCGCGATCGTCTGCTCGACGGCGCGGTGATAGGGCCGGTGGTAGGTGGCAAGCCGAAAATCCCATTCTTCCTGGGTGATGGGATGATTGCCGGAAACGATGGCGCCGTCGGAGATCTTCATGATCAGCGTCGGATCGTCTTCGCCGCGGTTCGGATCGATCAGCAGGCGGGAAAAGCAGCCGAGCACGGCCGGCACGTTCAGAATGTCGGCCAGCCGGCGGGTCAGTCCCTCGATGCCGATATCGAAGGCGATGTGGCGCCGGAATGCGTCTTCTGGCAGGCCAAGATCGCCGTAGCGGGCGGGCAGGCGGTTCATTGCGTGGTCGGCGAGAAGAACCATCCCGCCGTCATAATCGCCGTCTATGATTTCGAACGGTTGGAAGTCGTCTGTGTCCATCGGGGCTTGTACCATTGTTTTGCGCAGCCTGTCCCGGTGATATCTCGGCCGTTTCCTGCCATGGTCGCCGCGGACAAGGCAAGCGGCCCCCGGCGGGCGTTCAGAATATAATCGATTAGATTGCGTTGACTTTCAAACCCTGCCGCGCGAGAAAGTGCATCACGAATAACCATGGAGTCCTGACGGAAACCGTGTCGAAAAAATCCCTTAGAACATATCTTTCCGCCCTGTTTTCTGTGCCTGCCGTGGCATCCGCGCTCTGCGTCAGTGCGCCGCTGTTGATGGCGTCTCCGGCACTTGCGGATTTCCGCGTCTGCAACGGAACCCAGAACCTCGTCGGCGTGGCGATCGGCTACCGTGCCAAGGATGGCTGGAACACCGAAGGCTGGTGGCAGGTACCCGCATCAACCTGCGCGACGCTGATCGAAGGCGAGCTGCAGTCCCGCTATTATTATCTCTATGCCGAGGACGCGGCCCGCGGCGGCCGCTGGACCGGCGGCGTCAACATGTGCGTCGCCGAGAACGAGTTCAAGGTCGTCGGCGTCGACGACTGCTTCACCCGTGGCTTCCAGCGCATGGGTTTCAAGGAATATGACACGGGCCGTCAGGGCAGCTGGATGGTCCAGCTTTCAGACACGTCCGGATCCCAGGAAGGCCAGAATTGATGAGGCGATACCGCAAAGTTAAGATCCTTGCCACACTCGGCCCGGCATCCTCCGACGAGGAGATGATTGCCAAGCTGCACGAGGCAGGCGCGGATCTTTTCCGCATCAACATGAGCCATTCGAGCCATGAGATGATGCGGACGCTGATCGAGCGTATTCGCTCCGTCGAAAAGAAATCCGGTCGCCCGATCGGCATCCTCGCCGACCTCCAGGGTCCGAAACTGCGCGTCGGCAAGTTTGCCGATACCAAGGTGACGCTGGTCCCAGGCCAGACGTTTACACTCGACAATAACGAGGCTCCCGGCGACGAGAACCGAGTCTTCCTGCCGCATCCCGAAATTCTCGAATCGGTGAAGGTCGGCGATCGCCTGCTGATCGATGACGGCAAGCTGGCGCTGCGGGCCGAAAAGGTCGACGGCACGTCGATCACCTGCACTGTCGTTGCCGGCACCGGCATTTCCGACCGCAAGGGTGTGAGCCTTCCCGATACGCTGCTCGCCGTTGGCGTGCTCACCGACAAGGACCGAGCCGATCTCGATGCCGTGCTTGAGACCGACGATGTCGACTGGGTCGCTTTGTCCTTCGTTCAGCGCCCGGAAGATCTCGCAGAAGTTCGCAAGATTGCCCGTGGCCGCGTCGGCATCATGTCGAAGATCGAAAAGCCGCAGGCACTCGAGCGGATCGATGAGATCATTGATCTCTCCGACGCCGTCATGGTGGCCCGTGGCGATCTTGGCGTCGAAATGCCGATCGAGGCGGTCCCCGGCATCCAGAAGCAGCTGACACGCGCATGTCGCCGTGCCGGCAAGCCGGTCGTGGTCGCGACCCAGATGCTGGAATCGATGATCAGCGCGCCGGTTCCGACCCGCGCCGAAGTTTCCGACGTCTCGATCGCCGTGTTCGAAGGTGCCGATGCGATCATGCTGTCGGCCGAATCGGCGTCCGGTCAGTATCCGGTCGAAGCCGTTTCGATGATGGCGTCGATTGCCCGCAAGGTGGAAGATGATCCGCTTTATCCAAGCATCATCTACGCGCAGCGCGCCACACCGGAAGCAACCGGTGCCGATGCGATCTCGCTTGCTGCCCGCCAGATTGCAGAGACGCTGCGGCTCGCCGTGATCGTCACCTACACATCGTCGGGCACAACAGGCCTTCGCGCCTCGCGCGAGCGTCCGAACGTTCCGATCCTGGCACTGTCGCCGAGCGTCAAGACCGCGCGTCGACTGTCGATCGGCTGGGGCATGCACTGCGTCGTCACCCACGACGCGACTGACCTCGACGACATGGTCAACAACGCCTGCCGCATCGTCGCCTCCGAAGGTTTTGGTAAGCCGGGCGACCGGATCATCATCTCGGCCGGCGTGCCACTGGGCACACCTGGCGCCACCAACATGCTGCGCATCGCCTATATCGGTGCAGATGGGCAGAGTGGGGTTTAAACCCGCTATCAACAGCGTGAAATGAAAACGGCCGTCGGAGTGATCCGGCGGCCGTTGTCGTTTCAGGTCTTTTCGATCGAGAAATCCATGTCCGGCATCGGCTCGTCGACCACTTTCGCCAGTCGCGCCTCGACCCTGCGGGCAACGGACTGCAGGTCGCGGTGGTGACCCGCAAGCTTCTCGATCCCGGCGATGGCGAGATCGGTCGCGAGGTAATCCGGCTTGTGGCCGAGGCCGCGGATGACGACCAGTTCGGCGCCGGCGACGGCGGCCGTCAGCGCCTTCGCATGGATATCCATCGAGACGATCTTGTCGCTGTCGCCGTTGATGATCAGCGTCGGTGCGGTGATCTCGCTGTAGCGCGGTGCGACCTTGGTGACGTAGTCGTTGAGATTGGCGACGTCGATCGCGTTGTTGCGGAAGTTCTCAGGCCGCAACACCAGTGCGGTGGCGCCGCCGTCGAGGTAGCGGTCCGGACGGGGGTTGGGATGGAAGACGGCATGGGTTGCCTTCTCCATCAGCACCAGCCCGGCAGGCAGCGCCAGGAAGCGGGTAAACAGGCGTCCGAGATAAGGGCGGGCTGCGAGATTGTAGTACCAGTCGACGCCGCCCGGCCAGGGATGGGTGGCGGGCGCGAGAAGAAGCAGGCCTGCCGTCTTTTCCGGATGGTAGAGCGCGAAGGATGTGGCGATCGCACCCCCGAAGGAATGGCCGACGATGATCGCCTTCTCGATGCCGTAGCGATCCATGAGGCGAGCGATCGTTTCGGCCTGGCCATCCGGAAAGCCGTTCTCTTCGCCGCCACGCTCGGAATAGCCGTGACCGGGACGGTCGACGAACAGCATTTCGGCGCGCCCTTCGAGCGGCCTGCGGAACGCTGCTTCCTGGTCCTTCAGATTGCCGCTGGCGCCGTGGATGAAGACGATGGGGGGAAGGTCGCTCTCGGCTGGGGCTGCGACATGAAGGGCGTTGATACGGATATCGCCGAGATCGGTGAGTTCACCGTCGTTCGGAAGGTTGGCCTCGATCGCTTTCGCCTTCCAGGCCGTGAAGCCGAAGCCGAATGCGATGAGAGACAAGATGAGAGGTACAATCCCCATGGCGGCCCATCAGGTTCGGTTGCCGGCGATCTTTTCGGATAGCTTGGTCACAGCTTCCTGCGCCTCGCGATCGGCGGGGTAGATGTCGAGATAACGCTCCCACGCATTCAGCGCCTGGCTGTCCCGTCCGGCTTCGGTGAGGATTCCGGCAAGACCGGCCAGAGCGCCGAAATGGCGAGGCTCGCGCTTCAGCACTTCGGCAATATCGGCCATCGCCTTGCGCTGGTCGCCCATCGCGTAATGCATTGTGGCGCGGCGGTTCCAGCCTTCGACATAGGCGGGATCGATGAGAGTGACGCGGTCGAGGAAGTCGAGGGCGGCGGCGTTGCGCTTTTCCTTGGCGGCCGTGGCCGCCCAGCCCATCAGGAGATTGACTGTGGGACTGCCCGACTCACCCATGTTCATGGCGATCTGCGTGGCGATGCCGCGCGCCTTTTCCGGATTGCGCTCACGTTTCAGTGCCGCAAATAGTGGGTCGACCCTGGCGTTTAGAGGCTGGCCGGCATTCGGTGCTGCCTCCGGAACGCCCTGCTGCGGACTTTCCAGCGGCGGAGCGGGCGGCATCGGCTGGGATGGCGGCATGGGCTGGGGCAGCGTCTGCGCAAAGGCAGGCACCGCAACACACACAGCAAGGATCACGAAGCTTGAACGAAAATAGCGCATGCGGATAAAGTAATCCGCATGCGCCGAAGGTCAAACCCGAAATTTCACGCTACCGACAATTTGATCGTCTCAGGCGTGCCCGGACAACCCGTCGATATCAGCGCAAATCAGCCCTGGCGGGCCTTGAAGCGCGGGTTCTGCTTGTTGATGATGTAAACGCGGCCCTTGCGGCGAACCAGACGGTTATCGCGATGACGAGCCTTCAGCGCCTTGAGCGAGTTCTTGATCTTCATTGTACTGGTCCAGAAGTCTGTGGGCTCAAAGAGCCGCTTGTCTCTATCAATCGAAAGCGTGCCGCCTATCTGTCGACGAGGGGCGCGCTCAGGTTGGCGTGCAGATAACCCGTGGCTGGATGCGTGTCAACCTTGTGACGCACTTTATGACCGGGTTTTCCGCCCCTTCAGCTCCGTGACATGGCCCATTTTCCGGCCCGGACGGGATTCCGTCTTGCCGTAGAGGTGGACCAGCACGTCGGTCCTCGCGAGCCAGCCGGGCACGTCGAGGATGTCGTCGCCGATCAGGTTGGTCATCACGCAATCGGAATGACGGCGCGGATCGCCGAGGCTTGCGCCGGCCACCGCGCGGATATGCTGCTCGAACTGCGAGACCACGCAGGCAGCCTCTGTCCAATGACCGGAATTGTGCACGCGCGGTGCGATCTCGTTGGCAATCAGGGTGCCATCGGCCATCACAAAGAATTCCATGCCGATCACGCCGACATAGTCGAGGGCAGCGAGGAGCTTTTCGGCGGCACTGCGCGCGGTCTGCGCGGTCGTGTCTGGAATGGTCGCGGGCAGGGTGGAGGTATGAAGGATGCCGTTGCGGTGGATGTTCTCGGCCGGATCGTAGCAGGAGACCGTGCCATCCTTGGCACGCGCGGCGATGATCGAGATTTCGCGCTCGAAGGGCACGAAGCTTTCGAGAACCATCGGCACCGAGCCGAGGTCCGCATAGGCGCCATCGGCCTTGTCGTCGCTGGAGCGGAACACGCGCTGGCCCTTGCCGTCGTAGCCCATGCGGCGGGTCTTCAAGACACCCTTGCCGCCGAAGTCTGCAAGCGCCGCTTCGAGATCGGACTGGCTGTCGACCGCGTGAAACCTTGCGGTCTCGATGCCGCAGCCGTTGAGGAACTGCTTTTCAACAATCCTGTCCTGCGCCACTTCCAGGGCCTTGGCCGGCGGGTAGACCGGAACCGACTGCTGCAGGAACTCGGCTGCCTCGACCGGTACGTTTTCAAATTCGTAGGTCACGACGTCGCAGCGGCTGGCGAGATCGGCCAGCGCCGCCCTGTCGTCGTAGGCCGCCGTGATCTGTTCGTTCGCGACCTGGGCGGCCGGGCAGTCGGCCTGCGGCTCAAGGATGATGATGCGGTAGTTCAGGCGTGCGGCAGCGATCGCCAGCATGCGGCCGAGCTGGCCGCCGCCGATTATGCCGATGGTGCGGATCGTCATGATGTTTCTCAGGGTGCTTCGTCGATGGGATATTCGGCGACCGATGCGGTGTGGTGCGCGCGATAGGCGTCGAGCCGGTCGGCAAGGTCATCGTCGGAAAGGGCAAGCACCGCTGCAGCAAGAAGGGCGGCATTGATCGCGCCGGCACGGCCGATGGCGAGCGTGCCGACGGGAATTCCGGCTGGCATCTGGACGATCGAGTAGAGGCTGTCGGTTCCGCTCATCGTTTTCGACTGGACGGGCACGCCGAACACCGGAAGCGGCGTCAGGGCCGCTGTCATGCCCGGCAGGTGGGCAGCGCCGCCTGCACCGGCGATTATGACCTTGAAGCCCTCGTCGCGGGCGCTCTTGGCGAATTCGTACATCCGGTCCGGCGTGCGGTGTGCCGAGACGATCCGCGCTTCGTAACCGATGTCGAGCGTATCAAGCGTGTCGGCGGCGTTCTTCATGGTCTCCCAGTCGGACTGGCTGCCCATGATGATGGCGACTGCGGGTCTTTCTGACATTCCAGGCCCTTTAAGGTGAACTCAAGCGATGATGTCGGGAATGATCTGGTCTTCGATCTGGGTCATCCGGTCCTTGATGGCCAGCTTCTTCTTCTTCATGCGCTGGATGCGAAGAGCCTCACAGCCGACCTTGATCATGGCATTGATCGCGGCGTCGTAATCTTCGTGTTCCTGGCGAAGTTTCGCGAGTACCAGCCGGTTATCCGCCTGTTCCTGATCACGCATGCTCAGTCCCCATTTTTTACGCCGGCTTTTTGCAAACCCCGGCTTCATCCGCAAGCTCCTACCATCAAACCGCGTTAACTGGAAGTTAGCCGACGCCACGAATTTGCCGCTGAGAGACCATGATTTCTCCTTCGACAAAGCGGACCAACCGTGTCACACTTCTGTTGCAAACCTGAAGCCTTGGCTCAGAGGAGTGCCAAGGCAGGTACCTAAGGAAGGAACATGCCACATGACCGTCCAGGCGCATATCGCATCGCTTGAAAAGAAGCACGGCGACCTCGAAGAGGAACTCCAGTCCGTTCTCGCATCTCCATCCGCCGACGATCGTGAGATCGCAGAGCTCAAGCGCCGCAAGCTGCGCATCAAAGACGAGGTGGAGCGGTTAAAGACCGACACCCGTCATTAGGCGATCAAAAGCGCCACGCGCCTCACGTACATTCGTGAGAGGGTGCCCACAGCGGCACGATAAATTCCAAGACTAAAAGCAACAGTTCTGGTCGTAACGTCACAGTCGCGGCCAGAATTCACGTCCAGAACTGGTCGAGCCACAGGTTGAGCCGGGTGAAGCCGCTGCCGTTCACGGCATAGATGCGCCGCGTTCCCTCTGGTGTGACAGTCACGAGATCGCTGTCCAGCAGTGCTTTCAGGTGCTGCGAGACGGCCGGCCTGCTGATCGGCAGTCCTTGTGCAAGTTCATTCACGGTTTTCGGCGCGCGTCTCAGCTCTTCGAGGAGATGGCGCCGGTTCGGATCGGCAATGGCTGAAAACGGATCGAGTGTCATAGTTTGAAGCTAAGCATAACTTGACGAAGCATCAACCGTTTTCGTGTCTCGCGACCGGCGGAAGGCCTTATTGTAATTGGGTTTTTTATGATGTTCGGATGGACCGGTCAGATCGGCAGGCCGTCCCACAGTAGCTTTACGCCGGCAACGAGAGCGAGCGCGTAGGTCATCGGATAGAACACTTCCGACTTCAGATGCTTGACGATCGCGGCACCGAGCATGGTCGAGACCAGGGCTGCCGGCAGCAATGTCGCCGAGATCGTCAGGTTTTCGGCCCCCAATGCGCCGAGAAGGAAATAGGGGATGATCTTGACGGCGTTGACGATGGCGAAGAAGCGGATGCTGGCCCCGGTGTATTTCTTAGGATCCAGCTTCATCGGCAGAACGTAGATCTGGAAGGGCGGGCCGCCGGCATGCGCCACGAAACTGGCATAGCCCGACAGCGCGCCCCAGAACGTGGCGGCCGCCGGACGATGCGGCAGTGCGGCGGCCGGACGGTTCTTAGCCGGGCCGTAGACCTGCCAGAAGTAGCGGAGGGCGAAGAAGATCGTTGCTGCCGCAATGACGATCCGCAATGCGTCGTCGGAGACATAGGCCGATGTTGCCCAGCCGAGCGCGATGCCGATGACACCGCCCGGCAGGATCATCAGCAGGGTTTTTCTGTCGTTGAAATGGCGCCAGGACCAAAGCGCCACGATATCCATCAGGATCAGGATCGGCAGGAAGATCGCCGCCGCTTTGACCGGGTCGACTGCAAGCGACATCAGCGGCATGCCCATCAGGCCGATCGCGCCGCCAATGCCGCCCTTGGAAAGCCCGACCAGCATCACGGCGGGCACCGCTGCGGCAAAGAAGGCGAGGCTGAGCGTATCGGAGGAAAATATGTCTGGCATGGGCACTTCAGGCTTGCACCGTTGAGGCGGGCAGATGGGATGAGCGGTTGATTGCGCAATCCTTCCGGTCTATCGAATCATTCAAGAGAAAACGAGTGCGGATCGCCGGGTTGCGGTTCGCTGCATGGGAAGAAACATGAAGAAACAGGAAGAGCGTTGCCGTCTGGTGCTGATCGTGCCGCAGGATGCGGATGCGAAAGCGCAGGCGGACCGGTTGGAGAAGGCGCTTGCGGGCGGCGATGTCGCCTCGGTGATCCTGCCGCAATACGATGAAGACGATACCGCGTTCCAGGACCGCGCCGAACTCATGGTGCCGATGATCCAGGCTGCGGGTGCCGCAGCGCTGATCGCCGGAGACAGCCGCGTCGCAGGTCGCGTCAAGGCAGATGGCCTGCATATGGCCGGTTCGATGGAAGAGCTGGAAGAAACGATCGAGAAATTCAGCCCGAAGATGATCGTCGGCGCCGGTGGTGCATCCGAGCGTCACACGGCGCTCGAAGTGGGCGAGCGCCGCCCCGACTATATTTTCTTCGGCAAGCTCGATGGCGACATCAAGCCGGAGGCGCATCCGAAGAACGTCGCGCTTGCGGAATGGTGGGCTTCGATGGTGGAAATTCCCTGCATCGCCATGGGCGGCACGGACATTTCCTCGGCGCTCGAGGTTGCCGAAAACGGAGCGGAATTCGTGGCTTTGAGACTGGCTGTCTTCGATCATCCCCAAGGACCGCAGGAAGCAGTTCGACTGGTCAACGCCGATCTGGACGAAAAAGCGCCACGGTTTGAGGCTTGATGGTCTCCATGCCATCGATTCGTCGCGCCTCATCCACCGTCCTGATGCTTGCCGCCAGCCTTTCCGCGTCGGCCGTCTTGCCGCATCCGGCAATTGCGCAGGTGCAGCAACCCGGTGCGGTGGAGCAGGAGGGGCCGACGGCGGCGCAGTCGCGTCAGGTGGTGACGAGACCGGTCGCGCCGGATGCAATGGGCGTCGAACGCGGTGCACAGCCCGATGGCATCGTGCCGTCCGCCGGTGTCGAACTCTATCAGCGCATGGGCGTGACCTTGCCGCCACTGCCGCCGGAGAAGCCCTATACGGGCCCGATCGACGAGGCATATGGTGCGTTCCAGCGCGGCTTGTACGTCAAGGCGCTCGATGTCGCACTGAAGCGTGCGTCGGCCGGCGATGCGGCGTCGCAGACGCTTGTCGCCGAAATGATGAGTAAGGGGCTCGGCATCAACCGCGACGCAAAGACCGCGGCCTTCTGGTACGGGCAGGCTGCCGAGCGCGGCGATCCTGCCGCCATGTTCCAGTATTCGCTTCTTTTGATGAGCGGCCGTTACGTGCCCGCCGACAAAAAGAAGGCCGACGACTATATGCGCAAGGCGGCGGAAGCCGGCAATTCATCGGCGCAGTTCAACTGGGGCCAGATCCTGGTGTCGGACAATCCTGGCGACAAAGGTTTCAAGCTGGCGCTGCCCTTCTACGAGCGGGCGGCAAAGCAGGGCGTGGCCGATGCCCAATATGCGGTGGCCCAGCTCTACGTGAACATGAAGGGCGTGCCCGAGGAGAAGAAGGCCGAGGCTCGCCGTTGGCTGGAGCGCGCGGCGAAGGCCGGGTTCGACACGGCGCAACTCGACATGGGCATCTGGTTCGTCAACGGCGTCGGCGGCGAACGCAACTACGACAAGGGCTTCGAATGGCTGCGGATTGCGGCCCATCGCGGCAATGTGGTTGCCCAGAACAAGCTGTCGCATCTCTATATCGAGGCGCTGGGGACACGACCGAACCCGGTCGAGGCCGCCAAGTGGTATGTGCTTTCCCGTCGCGCCGGACTTCAGGACGCGGCGCTAGAGGATTTCTACCTCGGCATCAACGACGAGCAGCAGCGCCAGGCGATAGACGCGGCGAACCGCTTCCGACGCCAGTAATTGACGTGATCAGGCCGTCGCCTTCATCGCCGCCAGCGTGAAAAGGGCGTGGCGGATGATAAAGCCGTGGGCAAGCGCCAGGATCAGCAGCGTTACCAGCCAGACGATCAGGTAGATGCCCGGCGAGGCCTTGATACGGCCGCCCATGCGGGGGCCAAGTGCGAACATGGCTGTCACGAAGAGAGCGCAGGCCGGCAGAAGCAGCAGCGCGATCATGGCCGGTGCCGTGCTGGTCGGTGTGCCGGTCAGGGTGAAGTGGATCGGCAACTGGGTATCGGCCGGCAGCGCCGAGATCAGACCCAGCGACAGCATGGTCATCACGCCCACAAGTCCGAGGCTGATGCCGAATGGCAATGCGATCTTCACGGTGATACTCCTAAAATCTCGATAGCCGGCGTTCTGGCAGATCGCAGGCAGGCGGGCAATGTCGCATTTTGTCCGTTCACGCGGGCTTTGTCGGCTTCGACTTGAATTTCCCTTGGTTTTGTGGTCTTGAACCGGCCAATCAAGACAATTCGCCACAGACACGTCCCGGCTGATGCATGTTCGGGACCATACGATCAGGATTTCCCGCATGGCCCGCTCAGCCCTTCTCAACGTCATGGTTCAGGCCGCCCTCAAGGCTGGCAAGTCGCTCTCCAGGGATTTCGGCGAAGTTCAGAACCTGCAGGTTTCGGTCAAGGGACCGGGCGATTTCGTGACCCAGGCGGATCTCAAGGCGGAAAAGATCGTCCATGACGAGCTGATGAAGGCGCGCCCGACCTACGGCTTCCTCGGTGAGGAAAGCCAGGAGGAGAAGGGCACGGACGGCGCTCACCGCTGGATCGTCGATCCGCTCGACGGCACGACCAACTTCCTGCACGGCATTCCGCAGTTCGCGGTGTCGATCGCGCTGGAGCGCAATGGCGAAATCGTCGCCGGCGTGATCTTCAACCCTGGCACCGACGAACTCTATACGGCAGAAAAGGGCGGCGGCGCCTTCCTGAACGACCGTCGCATTCGCGTTGCCGCACGCCGGGTCCTGTCCGATTGCGTGGTTGGTTGCGGCGTGCCGCATCTCGGCCGCGGCGATCACGGCAAGTTCCTGGTCGAACTGCGCCACGTGATGGGCGAAGTGGCGGGCGTTCGTCGCCTTGGCGCTGCGTCACTTGATCTCGCCTATGTCGCTGCCGGTCGCTTCGACGGTCACTGGGAAATCGGTCTTTCGCCGTGGGACATCGCTGCCGGCCTCGTCCTCATCCGCGAAGCGGGCGGCTTTGTCAGCGACATCAAGGGCTCGACCGATATGTTCGGCACCAAGAGCATTGTTGCCGGCAACGAGCTGATCCAGAAGGCGCTGCTGGAAGTTTCCAATCGTCCGGTTCCGTCGCGCTGATTGCTGAAGCGGTGACGGCCGGAGTGCTGCTTGTCATTTGAAATGGCGAGGAAAAAACTTCGGCTTGTCCCGGTCTTTGCACCGTGGCGACACTTCAATTCGTCGCAATTTTGCTCTAGCCTCCGCGCGACGCGACCCAGAGGCGAGGCTTATTATGGCGAATGCGACAGTGGACGATCTGGACGAAACTGAAGCTAACCGCCGCCGTTTTACCGAAAAGCTTTCCAACCCGGCTTCCTTCCTCTGGACGATGCTGATCTTCCTGATCATCGTCGGTTTTGTCTGCTCGATCCTGTACCGCCAGGCTGCACAAGCGTTCCAGACCAACCCGGGTCTGAACGGTCTGATCCTCGGCGTCCTGTTGATCGGTATCGTCCTGGTTTTCCTGCAGGTCATCGGCCTCATTCCGGAAGTGCGCTGGTTCAACTCGTTCCGCGCTGCCGGCACCGTCGACAAGGTGGGCCGCGAGCCGAAACTTCTGGCGCCGATGCGCTCGCTGATCGGTGGTCGCCGCAAGACGGCGCTTTCGACCGCAACCTTGCGCTCCATTCTCGATTCGATCGGCACCCGCCTCGACGAATCGCGGGATACGTCCCGTTACCTGATCGGGCTCCTGGTGTTTCTCGGCCTGCTTGGCACGTTCTGGGGCCTGATCGGCACGATCGGCTCGATCAGCGACGTCATCGGTGCGCTCGATCCGGGCGCCGGCGGCTCCAACGACATTCTGTCGGCGATCAAGACCGGTCTTGCGCAGCCGCTTGCCGGCATGGGCACGGCGTTTTCGTCGTCGTTGCTTGGTCTGTCAGGCTCGCTGATCCTCGGCTTCCTCGATCTCCAGGCAGGACGTGCGCAGAACCGCTTTTATACGGAACTCGAAAACTGGCTTTCATCGGTGACCGATACGGGATCGGACGCGCCGGTTGCGGCGGCGGGGCTTTCAGCTGGTTCCTCCGGCGAATTCAAGACGCTTGCCGACGAGCTGCGCAAGATTGCGGCGGCTCAGGGCAAAACCGGCAGCGGTGATGTCCAGCAGAACGAGAAGTCGCTTGCTGCCATGGCAAACCTTGCTGAAGGCATTCAGGGGCTGGTCAAGAACATGCGCAACGAGCAGCAGATGCTGCGCGACTGGATCGAGGCGCAGCAGGAGGAGTCCAAGGCCCTGCGGCGCACGCTGGACCGGCTCTCCGACAAGATCGGTCAGTCCGACAAGATCGGGAGCAAGTAGACCATGGCGCTGGGCAAGAACCGTCGCCGCCAGCACGGCGTGGACTACTGGCCGGGCTTCGTCGACGCGCTGACCACGCTTCTGATGGCGATCATGTTCCTACTGACGGTGTTCGTGCTGGCGCAGTTCCTGCTCACCCGCGAGATTTCCGGTCGCGACGAGGTTCTGAACCGGCTGAACAGCCAGATCGCGGAACTGACAGAGCTTCTGGCGCTGGAAAAGGGCAACAATCAGGATATCGAAGACCAGCTCGCCAACCTGCAATCGTCGCTGGCGGTTGCTGAAAGCGACCGGTCGCGGCTGCAGCAGCTTCTCAACCAGGGCAGTGGTGCAAGCGACGCGGCCAATTCCCGCGTGACCAGTCTGACGGGTGAACTCTCCAACGAGCGGCAGGTCAGCGCCCGGGCGATGAGCCAGATCGAGCTTCTCAACCAGCAGATCGCGGCGCTGCGGGCCCAGATCGCCGCCGTCGAACAGGCACTGCAGGCGTCGGAAACGAAGGACGCCAACTCGCAGGCGCAGATTTCGGATCTTGGTCGTCGCCTCAACGTGGCGCTTGCTGCCCGCGTGCAGGAGCTCAATCGCTACCGCTCCGACTTCTTCGGCCGTCTGCGTGAGATTCTCTCCGATCGCGAAAACATCCGCATCGTCGGCGATCGGTTCGTGTTCCAGTCGGAAGTTCTCTTCCCGATCGGCGGCAACGAACTCGATGCCGCCGGTCTCGTGGAGATGGACAAGCTTGCCGCCGCACTGCTCGATCTCGCAAAGGAAATTCCGGCCGAGATCAACTGGGTGCTGCGGGTCGACGGACATAC
Source organism: Rhizobium sp. CFBP 13726 (assembly GCF_014841925.1). Taxonomy (NCBI): domain Bacteria; kingdom Pseudomonadati; phylum Pseudomonadota; class Alphaproteobacteria; order Hyphomicrobiales; family Rhizobiaceae; genus Rhizobium; species Rhizobium sp. CFBP 13726. The sequence continues at coordinate 755,743 of NZ_JACYUU010000002.1, read as the reverse complement.
GGACAACGCTCCGCTTTCCGGCACCGGACGTTACCGCGACAACTGGGAGCTTTCGTCTGCGCGCGCGACGTCCGTGGTCAAGTATCTGATCTCGAAGGGCGTGCCGGCCAACCGGCTGGTGGCCGCGGGCTTTGGCGAGTTCCAGCCGATCGCGGCTGGCGATACGCCGGATGCCAGAAACCAGAACCGCCGCATCGAACTGAAGCTTACCGAACGCTGACATGACCTACAGCAAACCCGACATCGACGCGATCGCCAAGGCGGTGGCAGATACGCCTCGCCGCGACAATACCGCCTATCACGAGGCGATGGCGCAGGCGCGCCGTGCTTTCGAGGAGGCGCAGGCTGCGTTCGGCGAGCAATCGGTCCAGCTGAAGATGAAGACCAAGATCAAGCGCAATGGCGATCATGTCGTCAAATGGACGTTCAAACGCGCGAAGTGATCAGGCGGCTGCGCTCTCGCCTCAGGCGGAGACATCGGGATAGCGGAATCCCAGCCGATCGAGGCCGCGGCGCACTTCCGGAGCGGCCATGAACAGTTTCCACAACAGACCCGAGCGGTGGTTCTCGATCATCGCGACGATCGGCCCCTGGTCGATAGCGATGTAGGTCGACGCGACCCAGCCTGTCTTCGGCGCAAACGCGTCGGCGAAGCCGAAGCGGTTGACCAGCCGTCCGTTCTCGTAGGCAAGGAGCGCGCGCAAGGCTTCTTCCGCATGGCCGGGCACGAAAGGAAAGCTCGACAGTGCTGCAGACGGTGCAATCGCGCCGAAATCGACCAGCGGCGAATTGGCGGCGTAGCCGGCCTGGGCTTCCGATGCCGTCAGGCCCCAGACGCCGGCCGCGGCATATTCCGGCACGGTCAGGCAATAGGCGCGGTTGATCCGTGAATGCGCGACAGCCTGGCGCCAGTAATCGGCGTAGCGATCGGACAGGCCGCGTGGATTGAGCGCACAGAAGGAATATTGCGACAGGAACAGCGGCCCGCCCATGGGTTCGCCCAGCGGCAGCTGTATGCCGAAATATTCCTCGCCGTTCTTCATGGCGCCGTTGCGTGCCCATCCGCAGTGATAGTTCTGCGGATCGATCGGAAACGTGTCCGAGCCGGCGGCAAAGACATAGGTTGACAGCGCCTCATTCCAGCCGGTGATCGGCAGGTTCATCGCCCACTCGTTGATCGGGCTCCAGTGCCAGTAGATCGGGCCGTCGGTCTTGCCGCGGGTGTACCAGGTCCACTCGACCTCGTCGAACAGCCGGGTAATCGCGGTGCGCAGCGATTTCTCGGAAATGGTCTCTGCCGCGAAATATTCACGGGCGCAGATCAGGCCCTGAAGGAGAAGGGTCGTTTCGACGATGTCGCCCCCATCATCCAGCGCAGAAAACGGAATCATTGCGCTGGTAGCGGGATTGATGAAGTGAGAGAACGCGCCGTGGTAGCGCGGTGCCAGTTCGAGGCTCTCGACAATCGTGGTAATGCGAACCAGCGCCTCGTCGCTGGTGATCCAGCCGCGCTCGCAGGCGACCAGAATTGCCATCAGACCAAAGCCCGTGCCGCTGATCGAGATCGCATCGATGCCGGGCGTGCCGTCGAGAAGGCATTTGTCATAAGGGAGGCCGCTCTGCGCATGGGCACCATCCCAGAAATACCGGAAGGTGCGCTGCTGAACGTCATCGAGCAGACTATCCAGATCTGCGGAGATGATGGGGGTCGCGTCCATCAGATCGCGCTGACGGAAGTTTGCTCGAGATCCTGGAATTGCAGCCGCGCGAGCTTGGCATAGAGACCGCCAGCCGCCACCAGGCTCTGGTGCGTGCCTTCCTCGACGACGCGACCGCTTTCCAGGACGAGGATACGATCGGCTTTCAACACCGTCGCAAGGCGATGGGCGATGACGAGCGTGGTGCGGTTGCGCATGAGACCGTCGAGCGCCTTTTGCACCAGTGTTTCGCTTTCCGCATCGAGCGCCGAGGTGGCTTCGTCGAGCAGCAGGACCGGAGCATCCTTCAGGATCGCGCGGGCGATAGCAATCCGCTGGCGCTGGCCGCCGGACAGGGTGATGCCGCGTTCGCCGGCGAGCGTGTCATAGCCGTTGTCGAGCTTCGCGATGAACTCGTCCGCCTGTGCGGCGATTGCTGCTGCACGCACGGCGTCGCGAGTCGCGTTCGGGACGCCGAAGGCGATGTTGTCGTGGATGGAGGCTGCAAAGATCGTCACGTCCTGCGGTACGATCGCAAGCCGTGAGCGGATGTCTTCAAGGGTCGCATGGCGGAGGTCGACGCCGTCGAGGCGGATCGATCCGGCTGTGGGATCGTAGAAGCGCAGCAGCAGCGAAAAGATCGTGCTCTTGCCGGCACCGGAGGGACCGACGATGGCGACAGTTTCTCCCGGTGCCACATGCAGGGAAAGCGCATTGAGCGTGATGGCGCTGACGCGTGCCGGATAGGCGAACGAGACGCTGTCGAACGCGACATCGCCGAGCGGGGGTGAGGGGAGCGCTTTCGGGTGTTCCGGGTCACGCACGGCGGACACTTCATCCAGCAGTTCGGACAGCCGTTCGGCGGCGCCGCCTGCAGACGACAGTTCGCCCCAGACTTCCGACAGTGTGCCGAGCGAGCTTGCCGCAATCACCGAATAAAGCACGAACTGGCCTAGCGTGCCCGGTGTCATCGTGCCGGCAAGCACGCTCTGGGCGCCGTACCAGAGGACGCCGACGATCGAGCCGAAGATCAGCACGATGCCGAAGCCGGTCAGAAGCGCGCGGGCGCGGATCGACTTGCGGGCGGCTTCAAAGGCATTCTCCACCGTGTCGCTGTAGCGCGAGGTGGCGACAGCCTCGCCGGTAAAGGCCTGAACGGTGCGGGTGGCGCCGATCGTTTCGGCTGCATAGGCGGAAGTCGCGGCCAGCATGTCCTGGGCGGCACGCGACCGGCGGCGCACCGAGCGGCCGAAGCCAACGAGGGGGAACACGATCAGCGGGATGGCGCCAAGCGCCAGAGCCGAGAGTTTAGGGCTCGTATACACCATCATGCCCATCGCTCCGAGACAGAGGATGGTGTTGCGCAGGGCCTGCGATGCGGCAGAACCAAAGGCGGACTTGATCTGGGTCGTATCGGCGGTCAGTCGCGAGACGATCTCGCCGGACTGGTTGACGTCGAAGAAGGAAGCAGACAGCCGCGTCACATGCGAGAAAACCTCACGGCGCAGATCCGCCACCACGCGCTCGCCGATGGTGATGACATAATAGTAGCGCATGCCGCTTGCGATCGCGAGAAGGACCGCCAGCACGAACAGCATGACAAAATAGTTGTTGATGAAATGCCCGTCAGAGGATGCGAATCCATGATCCACCATGCGGCGGACAGCCAGCGGCAGCGCTAGTGTGGTGCAGGCGGCAAGGACGAGAAAAAAAGTCGCGCCGGCGACCATGGCTCGATAGCGGGAAAGATAGGGGAGCAGTCGGGAAAGCGGCTTGAGACTGCGGTTTTTCTTCTGATTTTCTCGGCTTTCGGCCATGTCGTCTCCATGGCCCCCGGGCAGCGGAATCTCAGCCTTTCGGGGACTTGTACTTGCGGCGCCCTTCCTGTATAGGCTCCGCATCCAATTGGGAAGCCGTGACCGCGCCGGTTTGCGGCTTCATTCATTAAAGACGGTTCTTGCTCGCGCAATGCGACGAATGGACCTCGCAGAGCAGGAATATCGACATGAAGGCTGGCATCCATCCCGACTACCACAAGATCAAGGTCGTCATGACCGACGGTACCGAATACGAGACGTTCTCGACCTGGGGCACCGAAGGCGCCACCATGAACCTCGAAATCGACCCGACATCGCACCCGGCCTGGACCGGCGGCAACCAGCAGATGCTGGACCGCGGTGGCCGCGTTTCCAAGTTCAACAAGCGTTTCGGCGGTCTCGGCCTCTAATTGCTTTTTGCATTTTGACAAAAGAAGCCTGGCGAAAGCCGGGCTTTTTTGTTTTTCTAGGAGGCATGGAGGAGAATGTCGATCTTTTGTCGAAGCTACCCCATCCGCTTCGTCGCGTGCTGATCTTCGGCAATGGCGGATCGGGCAAGACGTGGCTTGCGACCAGATTGGGAAAGGTGCTCGGCCATGCTCCCGTCCACCTGGACGATGTCCGTTGGGAGCCCGGACGGTACGGCATCGGCCGCGACAGGCAGGTCGTGGACGAGGACGTGCGCAGCATCGCCGCACGAGATTTTTGGTTGATCGAAGGCGTGTATGGCAGGCTTGCCAGTCTCGCGATCACGCGGGCAACGACACTGATCTTTCTCGACTTGCCCGACGACGTCTGCCTCGAAAACATTCGCCATCGCGGTCTTCAGGGCGGGGGAAGCGTTGCGTCCTTCGAAGAGCTACTCCATTGGGTGGCGGGCTATCGCTTCCGACACAACAACTGGAATTCATTCGAGGCGCATGACCGGATGTTCAGCGCCTTCGAAGGCCCGAAACATCGGCTTGACTGTCGTGACAGTGTCAACGCCTATCTGGCGTCGCTATCTCTATAGTCCCAAACGCAAAAAGGCAGGCCAATGCCTGCCTTTGGACCGTCGACGTTCAGATCTCAGCCGCCAAATGCGGTGTGAAGCAGGTTCTGCTGGGCGCGGACGCTGTTTTCGTTGTCGGAGATGACAACGGCTTCCGGGGCGCGATAGATTTCGCGGTCCAGAAGAGCGACGCGGTTCTGCAAACGAAGCGAGCGTTCGACAAGATCACGGAAGCTTTCCGGCAGATCGAGCCAGCCCGGAGCATTGCGATCGACATTGAAGCCGTCGAGACGCACCTTGCTCTTTTCCGAAAGAACCTGATCGCGGCTCATCTCGCCGTTGTTGACGGCACGCTGAAGCAGAAGCCACGATGCCATCTGCATCAGGCGAGTTGTCAGACGCATGGATTCAGCTGCATACAAAACTGAGGCCATGCGCGGCAGAACCTTGGATGCAGCACGACCCTGACCGTCCAGATAGCTTGCTGTCTCTTCAACAAGAGCCATGCCTTCGGAGTATAGTGACTTGAACTGGGCAGAGCTTGCGGCGCGGCCCGCAAAACTCACTGTGTTCAATCCCTGCTCGGACATCGAATTCATTCCTGCTAATGCTTTCTTACTCAGGCAATGGCGAAGTGGCTCAAAAAGTTCCATCTGGCCCGCTGAATGAAGTGAACATGATCCTTATACTGGAAATCCGCAAGGCGTTTCTTAATGAAAGGTTAATACCCACAGGAACCGGTAAACGCCCTCGATCTTCTTGAAATGAAACAGATCTTGCGAAAGCGCAAGTCCCCTGAAAATGGCCTTTGGAACGGGTTTTTGATGGCTGCGTGAGCCTGTACAGACCGACAGCCAAAAAAAAGAGCCGCAAAAGCGGCTCTCAAGGTAAAACAGGGAGAAATCAGACCATTCGCCGAGCGGTGAAACTGTCTGAGTCCGGCAGAACCGAACATCGCTATATTCTCTGTTAATGATTAATGTTTGCTTAAGATTGATCGTGGTTTTGCGGTTTATTCTTAGTCCGGCACATCAGGTCCGGAAAAAGCTGTCAGCGGCCTTGCGACCCTCAGCCTTCCTCGCCTTCTCTGCTTCCAGTCTCGCGATCTCTTCCTGCAGGATGGTGATGCGCGTCTGCAGTTCGTCCGCAGAGAGCAGCGATAGGTCGGCGCCGATCTCGTGAGCTGCGGGTTTCTTCGGGCGGTCGTCGTCGAGAAATGACATTTCAAGCCTCCTTGGCCGTTATGGCGTCGTCTGCTGTTCAGACGCGGCTGCATCCTTGGGTCTTGCGCGCGGATCGAGCGAGAGGCCCTCGGGTGTCGCGAGTGGTCCGTTGGTTCCTGTCACCGTCGTGTAGGCATCGCGTTCGCCGGCAGGGACGGGTGCGCGCTGCCGGCTTCGGACAATCGCATAGACAGTGATCATCAGATGGGCGACAGCCGTGACGCCAAACAAAGCGTGAGGGCCGGCCCAGGTCATGACAGGACCTCCGAGCGTCGGGCCGATGATCGTCCCGATGCCGTAAAGAAGCAACAGGCCGCCGGAGACCTTTACGAAGTCCTCGGGCTGGGCGAAGTCGTTGGCATGGGCAACGGCGATCGGGTAGAGCGCGTTCGCGGCGGCGCCGTAGGTCGCGACGAGGATAACGATCGTGTAGACGTTGGTCGGCGCAACCAGCACAACGGCAAGGCCTGCCAGCGCACTGACGCCGGAGAGGACTGCAAGGACATGACGGCGGTCCAGCCTGTCCGACAACCGGCCCGCCGGAAACTGCATGATCGCGCCGGCAAAGATGGTGATCGATACCATTGCGGCGACCGATCCCTTGTCGAGGCCGACCTTGGTCGCGAACACGGCGCCGAGCGTGCCATAGGCCCCGTTGGCGATGCCGACCAAGAGAATGCCTACGCAGGAGATCGGCGAGTTTCGAAACAGTCCCTTGAGATCCAGCCGCGCGCGTTTCAGCGGTTGTGGTGACGCAGCCTTGGACAGCGTCGTCGGCAGGGCGGCGATCGAGTAGAGGATGCCGCAGACCATGAACAGCGTCGGCAGCGTCACATCGGCAAACGGCACCATCAACTGGCCACCGACAACGCCGAACAGGGTGATGGAGATATAGAAGGAAAAGATCGTGCCCCGGTTTTCCGGTGTGGCACGTTCGTTGAGCCAGCTTTCGATGATCATCGACGTACCGGCAGTGCAAAAGCCGGTGATTGCCCGCAGGATGAGCCACGCGACGTCATCGACCAGCAGGCCGGTCATAAGCACGTTGAGGCAGATCAGGGCCAGGAAGCCGGAGAAAGCGCGAACGTGCCCGATGCGGCGCACGACATTCGGTGCCACGAAGCAACCGATGACGAAGCCTGAGGCCCAGGTTGTGCCGAGCAGGCCGAGAACCTCGTTCGAGTAACCTTCGATCGAACCGCGCACCGGCAACAAAAGACCCTGCAGGCCATTGCCGAGGAACAGAAAGAGCGTACCAGTGAGGAGGGCGAGAACGGGAAGGAGATTACGGCTCATCGTCTATACTGTCAGCTCTCTTCGTGGTCGGTGATCCGCCCTGCCGTGCCGGAGCGATGTTGCGCAGACCGGCACAGGACGTTAACGAAGGTAAGGCAGATCAGAGATCATGACGCAACAGACCCCGATTCTCCTCCCGGTCTAACTGTGGTGGAGAGCAAAAATGTCCAGCCTGTGGCGAGCCTTTGAAACAGTGACGAAAGACAGATGACAAAAACAATCTCCGTCCTGTTGATGCTGGCCATGGTCGTGCAGATCATCAAGCCATTGAACCTCCCGGGCCTCAGGCGCCGAATGGATTTCTGGAAGCTGGCGCTGGTCGCCTTCGCGCTCTGGTCCGTGGCACTGCTGCTGCGCGAGTTCGTCGGCTGATTACAGCTCGATCCGGCCGCTCATCACCTTCACGCAGCTTCCGCTGATCCGCACATCGGTGACGCGACCCTGTCTTTTGACCATGGCGAGCTCGATCACGCTGCGGCGGCCCATCTCCACACCCTGTTCGGCGGTCATGCGGATATCGGCGTCGGTTTCAGGGTCAAGCATCGCAAGGAACGCGCCGAGCGCTGCAGACGCGCTACCCGTTGCCGGGTCTTCCGGCACATTGTCGAGCGGTGCGAACATGCGGGCACGGATATGCAGGCGATCCTTGGCATCACGGACATAGAGAAACAGCGAAAACTCCATCTGATCGCCCGGGCTGATCTCGGCCGCGCGATGGAATGACGTGAGATCCGGCCTGGCCGCGGCGAGCGCCTGCAGGCCGTCCAACTCAGCAATTGCGAATGGCAAGCCGACCGATGCGAAGACGGGTGCGTGATTGTGCGTGACGACATGCCCGACGCCGATGGATGCGCAGTCGGCGATACGTTGAGGTTCGATCTCGGCGCCCAGTTCGAGTGGCCGCGGTGCCCGGATGGTTGCGCCGACAACCACATCGCCCTCCCGGATCAGGTCGATCTCGACCAGTCCGGCGATTTCCTCGAAGCGGAGCGTGTTGCCTAAAGCGCTGCCGAACAGGTCGGGCAGGTTTCCAAGGACGAAGGCAGTTCCGACATTCGGATGGCCGGCAAAGGGAACCTCTGTCGTCGGCGTGAAGATGCGCACGCGCGCCGTGTTGGCTGGATTGTCCGGTGGAAGCACGAACGTGGTTTCGGAATAGCCGAACTCCGTTGCGATCGCCTGCATCTCATCGCCCGAAAGGCCGCGGGCGTCTGTGATGACCGCAAGCGGATTGCCGAAGAAGCGCTGGTCGGTAAAGACATCGACGGTGACGAAATCGGCAACAGGCATGGACAGGCTCCTCAGTTGAGGCCCCACTTCTAGAGCCTGCGATCTCCCATCACCAGACAATGGTTTTGATGGAAGACATCAATCCTGATTGTCTGGGCAGGGTCTGGAAACGAGAAAGGCCGCACCCCCCGGTGCGGCCTCTTCCTCCCATGAAAAGGGCCAGAGCTATTAAAGCTGAGGCGGCCTTTTCCAGGTTCGTGTTCCCGATGCCGCAGCATCAGGGTTAGAGCATCAGGCCTTGTTGACGCTTGCGGAATAGATCCCGTCGATGGTTTCAGCCAGGCTCGCGTCGAAATCTGCGTCGCTCATCGATACGCGCAGGTTTTCGGTGAGCGCGCGCGAGAAGCTCGCGATCATATCGCGGTTGTGGCTGAGCTTCTCGCAGGCGTCGACGCGGCTGTAGCCGCCGGACAGTGCGACGAGGCGAACGACGGACTTGTGGGCAGCGAGATCCGCATAGAAATCGGCAACCGTCGGGATCGTCACCTTCAGCATCACGTCTTCGCCCGGACCGAGCGTATCGAGATGCTGGGCGATCTCGTCGCGCAGGATGGTCTCGGCTTCAGCCTTGGTTGGGCTGTTGATGAGGATCTCCGGCTCGATGATCGGAACGAGGCCCTGGGCGATGATCTGACGGGCGACATCGAACTGCTGCTGCACCACGTCAGCGATACCGGCCTTGTCGGCAGAGGCGATCACGGAACGCATCTTGGTGCCGAAAATTCCCTTTTCGCGGCCGCGAATGAGGAGCGCGTCAAGATCAGGCATCGGCTTCATCAGCTGAACGCCGTTTTCTTCGGCATCCAGGCCCTTGTCGATCTTCAGGAAAGGCACGACGCCGCGCTTGTTCCAGAGGTAGGAAGGAACCGGCTCGCCGTCGACATCACCATCCATAGTGCGTTCGAACAGGATGGCGCCGACAACCTTGTCGCCTGTAAAGGCCGGTGCCTTCATGATGCGGGCGCGCATGGCGTGCATCAGGCGGAACATGTCTTCGTCGCCCTGGTAGTCGGTTTCGGCAATGCCGTAGAGCAGCAGCGCTTTGGGTGTCGAACCACCGCTCTGATCAAGCGCCGCAATGAAACCGGGCGCCGACCTGACTTTGTCCAACATCTTCGCGTCTACCATAATCGCTCCTATCCCTCACAATGGCGCGTTGCGCGCTTATGCCCATTCAATCTTCGGAGAGCCCGATATTGAAGAGCATATCCGAAGTTCTCTCCCGCCGATAACAGAAGTTCTTTTAAAGGGAAATGATGCTCTAAGCCATTGAAACGATTGAAATCGTTTCAATCGTTTAAAATATTGAATTTCTTTAAATTCGCCTTGCCGATCGGGCGCGGAAGCCTATGTCCCGCGCCTCTGACCCACCAGGAGGCATTCTCCGAACGCTGGCCGATCAGGCCTTTGTCAGAACCGAAACGCCGGGCAGTTCCTTGCCTTCCATCCATTCCAGGAAGGCGCCGCCAGCGGTCGAGACGTAGGAGAAATCGTCGGCCACGCCTGCATGGTTGAGTGCTGCCACCGTATCGCCGCCACCGGCGACTGAAACCAGCCTGCCGGCCTTCGTCTCAGCGGCTGCGAATTTTGCAGCGGAGACGGTCGCTGTGTCGAACGGGGTGATCTCGAAGGCGCCGAGTGGGCCGTTCCAGACCAGCGTCGAGGCCTTGCCGATCCATTCGTTGACGGCTTCGACGGATTTCGGGCCGACGTCGAGCATCATCGCATCGGACGGGATCGCATCGATCGCGACGGTTTCGTTGTCGGCATTCGCCTTGAACTCGCGGGCAACGACGCCGTCACTTGGCAGTACGATGGTGCAGCCGGACGCTTCTGCTTCGGCCATGATGGCGCGGGCGGTGTCTGCAAGGTCATGCTCGCAAAGCGACTTGCCGACATCGATGCCCTGTGCGGCGATGAACGTGTTCGCCATGCCGCCGCCGATCACCAGCGCATCCACCTTTTTCACCAGGTTCTGCAGCAGATCGATCTTGCTGGAGACCTTGGCGCCGCCGACGATGGCAACGACCGGCCGGGCAGGCTCGCCAAGACCCTTTTCCAGCGCTTCGAGTTCAGCCTGCATGGTGCGGCCGGCATAGGCGGGCAGGCGGTGGGCGAGGCCTTCCGTGGAGGCATGGGCGCGGTGGGCGGCCGAGAAGGCGTCGTTGACATAGATGTCGCCGTTCTTTGCCAGTTCCTCGGTAAAGCCGGTGTCGTTCTTTTCCTCGCCCTTGTGGAAGCGGGTGTTTTCGAGAAGCAGAATATCGCCATCCTTCATCGAAGCGACCGCCTGATCGGCTTCCGGGCCGATGCAGTCGGATGCGAAGAGGATCTTCTGACCCAGCACTTCATTGACGGCCATGACGATCTGGGACAGCGACATGTCGGCGACCGGTTCACCCTTGGGGCGGCCGAAATGGGCGAGCAGGATGACCTTGGCGCCCTTCTTCGACAGTTCCGTGATCGTTGGGGCAACGCGCTCGATACGGGTTGCGTCCGTCACCTTGCCGTCGCTCACGGGAACGTTGAGGTCGACGCGGACGAGAATGCGCTTACCTGCGATATCGGTGAGGTCGTCGAGGGTCTTGAAGGCCGGCATGGTACTGATCCCGTTGCTTGATAAAGGGTGGCGGGACCATACTATTCTTGTCCGACGGCGCAAGGCTGTCGGGTCAACGAAATAGCCTTTGCGCCGGTTGCCGGATGGCGGCCAGGGTTCAGGCGGAGGGGCGGCCGGGCACCGGCTTGCCGCGATACTTGCGGATCTGGTCGCGGATGCGGTGGGCAATTTCGCGCATGTTGATGAAAATCGGCAGCTTGGTGGCAGGCTCCACCGGTTCCAGCGAGACGCCGATCTTGGTGACATGATCAAGCTCGTCGGTTTCCCGGACGATCAGCACGATCGAGCCGAAACGCATGCGGTCGGCATATTCCGTCTTGCCGCCCAGCCGGGAATGCATCAGTTCGCCGATCGTCATTGCCTGCTCGGTTGCCGAGAGCAGGCCCGGACCATAGGCGAGGTCCAGTTCGGTTGCGGGCCGTGTCGGCGAGATGGCGAAGGCGCCGAAGAACTCGGCATCGTCATCATCGACAGGCACGCGGCTCGCAAACAGCCGATCGAGCAGTTTCGTGTAGTTCGGCGTCACGAACAGATAGACCTGATCGTTCTCCCGCAGGCGTCCGGCATACTGGTAGCGCAGGCTGCGGCCGTCGCGGATGACCAGCGACGGCATGGCCCAGCGGGGAATGCGTTCGCCGGACAGGATCGGGCTGTCTTTCAGGACGCGGTAAGAGATCAGTTCATGGGTCGCCTTGCCGGGAAGGTCGAGTTCCAGCTTGTCGACGGCGCCGATCCGCGGCGGGATGATCAACCCGAGATACCGCGCCACCGGCTTGATCGTCCAACCCTGGAGAAGAAGCGAGACGAGCACGATGATGAAGGTGACGTTGAAAAAGACGGACCCGTTTTCGGCGCCGGACAGGATCGGCGTGATGGCGAGCAGGATGGAAACCGCACCGCGCAGGCCGACCCAGGAGAGAAAACCGATTTCCTGCTGCGTGAAGTCATAGGCCATCAGGCTGATCCACACGGCAATCGGGCGGGCGACGAAAATCAGGAACAGCGCCAGACCGATCGCCGGCACGAGCAGGATCGGGAACTGGGATGGTGTCGCGAGCAGGCCGAGCACCAGGAACATGATGATCTGCGCCAGCCACGTCAGCCCTTCGTTGAAGCGCGTGATCTGATGCTTGGCAAACATCTTGCGATTGCCCGAGTAGATGCCGGCCACATAGACCGCAAGGAAGCCGCTGCCGCCCATGGCGCCGGTGAAGGCGAACACGAGCAACGCAAGCGTCAAGACCAGGATCGGAGCGAGACCCCGATCGGAGGTGAAGCGGTTCAGGACCCAGACGATCATCAAGCCGCCGAGCAGGCCGAAGATTACGCCGAGCCCCATTTCCTCGAGGAACATGACGGCGAAATGCAGGTCGAGGCCGCCGAAGCCCTGGCCGGTGGCCAAAAGCTCGGACAGCGCGATCGTCAGGAAGATCGCCATCGGGTCGTTGGTGCCGGATTCGACTTCGAGCGTCGAGCGCACCTTGTCACGTATGTTGATGCCGCCGATGCGCAGCAGGAAGAACACCGCGGCGGCATCAGTCGAAGCGACGATCGACCCGAGCAGAAAGCCTTCGAGCCAGCTGAAGCCTAGGAAATACTTCGCCGCGACGCCGAAGACGCCGGCGGTCAACAGCACGCCGACGGACGCGAGCGTCAGCGCCGGAACCGCGGCTATTCGGAAGGAGTGGAGCGAGGTGCCGAAGCCGCTGTCGAACAGGATGATGGCGAGCGCCAACGACCCCAGCATGAAGGTGAAGGAGTAGTTCTCGAAGCGGATGCCAAGACCATCGACACCGGCGAGCAGGCCGATCGATAGGAAGACGAGAAGCAGGGGAGCGCCGAACCGGAAGGCAAGCAGGCTGGAAAAGGCCGCAGCCAACACCAGAACCGTGCCGACCAGCAGGATGATGTAGAAAGCCTCCAAAGTCCCCGTCCTTCCTCTCGCCGCCGTTTACGGAAATCCATCCATCAGGCCCGGCGATTGCCGAATCCTGTGCCGCTGCCGCGATGCGGCAAGATAGCCATGGAGCAGATCCCGGTCAGTGGCCGGGCGATTCGATGTGCATATTCAAATAGACGGGAACAAATCCGGCAAGAGAAGGGCCGGGGCTAAGAAAAATCACGCCGGTGCGAAGTGAATGGTTGGCGCAGGCCGGTCCGGCAGCGACCTCGGCCACGATGGCGTCATTGTCGGTCAGCACGTCGTGAAGGTTGGTTTGGTCGCGGACACGCCGAAGAGCTGCTCGCAGCGCAGGTCTAAGGAGCGAAAAGCATTTCCCTTCGCTGCTATTACTCAGCGGCGACCCTGCCGATCACCGTCAGTGGATCGGCCGCACGTGCCGTGACGAATAGGAGTTCGCCGCTGGCAGGAACGATGTTGGTAAGCCCGGTTATGTTGACCTGGTGGGTGACCAGCACAACCGGCCGGCCGGGCGGCAAGCCCGTCATCCAGGCGCGCAAGGCCTGCGTCTGCGGCCTGCCATCTTCGGGACTGCCGAAAAACGAGTTGAGCAGCGGCTGCGGCTCGACCGGTCCAAGACCAAGACCTTTAGCGGTATCGAGGCAGCGGCACCACTGGCTGGAAAAGACCCGCGCCTGCGCCACGCCGTTCTCCCGGAAGAGCGTGCCGATACGGCCCGCCTGAGCGATGCCCTGCGCGGAGAGATTGCGCTGCGTGCTGCAGTCCCCGATCGCAAAATTCGCTGGATCGCCGGTTCCGGGTGCAATCGCGTGACGAAGCAGCACCAGAGCCGCGCCAGTGCGAAGCTCTGCCCAAGGATCGGATTGCGCCCTTGCATTGCTGGTCAGGGCAAGAGCGGAGGCGATCAGCAACTGGCGTCGCAGAAACATGGCGTATCTCCAGGTGGTGCTGGCGTTTGTCTGTCCAAAGCCAATACGTGCAATGATACTGCGTGGTTTCCACCCTCACGAAAAATAACATCCCTCGGATGGGGTATCTGCTGACGCCGGCAGTCATGATCGCAATTGGGTCGTGCCAGAAAGTGTGCTAAGCGCCGGCGAAACAATGACTGGAGCATACCATGAGCGAACCGACCGTAGCCGAAGCGACAAACCGCATTTATGAATCGCTTCAGGCCAACAATGCCGATCTCGACGCGCATATCGCCACCCTCAAGGCAGCGCTGACTCAGGCTGGCCAGAAGGAAGCTGAGTTCGACCCGGCGCGGATCGTGCAGAACAACCGCCAGGGCCGCAAGCTGATGCAGGCCTACTTTCGCCAGCGCGGCGTGACGGTGAAGTTTACGGCGTCCTAAACGATTTTTGCGCGGGCGACCTCTCCCGAGCATGTCCTATAACGCAAAACCCCCTCCTTTTAAGGGGAGGGGGTTAAAAGCCTGAGCGTCAGGACCGGTCCTCAAGGACCGGCCTGCGCGCTATCTTCAGATCAGCTTGCCCATGGCAACAGCGGTGTCCGACATGCGGTTGGAGAAGCCCCACTCGTTGTCGTACCAGGTCAGGATGCGCACGAACGTGCCTTCGAGAACCTTCGTCTGGTCGAAGGCGAAGATCGAGGAGTGGCTGTCGTGGTTGAAGTCGCGTGAAACCAGCGGCTCGTCGGTGTAGCCGAGGATGCCCTTCAGCTTGCCGTCTGCGGCAGACTTGATGGCGTCGTTGATTTCGGCAACCGTCGTGGCGCGCTTGGCCACGAAGTTGAAGTCGACGACCGACACGTTCGGGGTCGGAACGCGGATCGACGTGCCGTCGAGCTTGCCCTTCAGTTCCGGCAGAACGAGGCCGACGGCCTTGGCTGCACCGGTCGAGGTCGGGATCATCGACAGAGCCGCTGCACGGGCGCGGTAAAGGTCCTTGTGCATCGTGTCGAGGGTCGGCTGGTCGCCGGTGTAGGAATGGATCGTGGTCATGAAACCGTGGTCGATGCCGACGGCGTCGTTCAGCACCTTGACGACCGGAACCAGGCAGTTCGTGGTGCAGGATGCGTTGGAGATGACCAGGTGGTCCTTGGTAAGCTGGTCGTCGTTGACGCCGAACACGACCGTGAGGTCGGCATTGTCGCCGGGAGCCGAGATGATGACGCGCTTGGCGCCGGCCGTCAGGTGGGCTGCGGCCTTGTCACGGGCGGTGAAGATGCCGGTGCACTCGAGCGCGATATCGACGCCCATTTCGGCGTGCGGCAGCTGGGCCGGGTCACGCACTGCGGTGACCTTGATCGGCTTGCCGCCGGCAACGATGATCGTGTCGCCTTCGACCTTAACGTCCGCCGGGAACTTGCCGTGGATCGAGTCGTAGCGCAGCAGATGGGCATTGGTCTCGACCGGGCCGAGATCGTTGATCGCGACCACTTCGATGTCGGTGCGGCCGGATTCGACGATCGCGCGCAGGACGTTACGGCCGATACGGCCAAAGCCGTTGATGGCAACCTTTACAGTCATAGAGTTCTCCCGAGAAAATAGTTTGGCAGCTGGACGGGGCGGGCGGTTTTACAGTCGCCCCGTCGTTTGAATGATCAGGCGAGCTTTGCATCGGCTGCGGCGACGATGGCGTCAGCCGTGATGCCGAAGTGCTTGAAGACATCCTTGGCAGGACCCGAAGCGCCGAAGCCCTTCATGCCGACGAACGTGCCTTCCGGACCGATAAAGGCATCCCAGCCTTCACGGACGGCTGCTTCAACCGCAATCTTGACCGGCGAGTTGCCGAGGATCTCGCGGCGATAGTCGTCCGGCTGTTCGAAGAACAGTTCGGTGCAGGGCACGGAAACAACGCGTGCGCTGACGCCCTTTTCCTCGAGCGTCTTTGCCGCCGCAATCGCCAGTTCGACTTCCGAACCGGATGCGAAGATGGTGACCTTGGCATCCGCGTTGCCCGAGAGCGTGTAGGCGCCGAGCGTGCAGAGGTTCTTTTCCGAATATTCGGTGCGGGCCGGTGCAAGGTTCTGACGCGTCAGCGCAAGCGCTGACGGACGGTCCTTGGTTTCGAGCGCGATCTGCCAGCATTCGGCCGTCTCAGTCGCATCGGCCGGGCGGAACACCATCAGGTTCGGGATGGCCCGAAGGCTTGCCACCTGTTCGACCGGCTGGTGGGTCGGGCCATCTTCGCCCACGCCGATCGAGTCATGCGTCAGGACGTGGATGACTCGGATACCCATAAGGGAGGCGAGACGGATCGGCGGACGGCAATAGTCCGAGAAGATCATGAAGCCGCCGCCGTAGGGGATCAGACCGCCATGCAGGGTCACGCCGTTCATGGCGGATGCCATGCCGTGTTCGCGGATACCCCAGTGCATGTAGCGGCCGGAGAAGTCGGTCGGCGTGACCGAGACCATCTGGCTGGTCTTGGTGTTGTTCGACGGTGTCAGGTCGGCGGAGCCGCCGAGCGTTTCCGGCACGAAACCGTTGATGACTTCCAGAACGTCTTCCGACGCCTTGCGGGTCGCAACGGTCGGCTTGGTTTCAGCAAGCTTCTTCTTGAAGTCGTTGATGGCAGTGTCGAAGCCTTCCGGCAGGTCACCGGCAAAGCGGCGGTCGAACTCGGCCTTGTGGGCAGATGCTGCGAGGCGGCCTTCCCAGGCCTTGACGGCTTCCAATGAGCGGACGCCGGCTTCGCGCCAGTCGGACAGAACGTCGTTCGGGATGACGAAGGGTTCGTATTCCCAGTTCAGTGCCTTGCGGGTCGCTGCAATTTCCTCGGCGCCGAGCGGCGAACCGTGAACCTTGTGGCTGCCGGCCTTGTTCGGCGAACCGAAGCCTATCGTGGTCTTGCAGGCGATGAAGGTCGGGCGGTCGGACTTGTGGGCCTGCTCGATCGCGTCGGCGATGGCGGCCTGATCGTGGCCGTCGATCTCTATCGTGTTCCAGTGCACGGCCTTGAAGCGGGCGATCTGGTCGGTCGAGTCCGACAGCGACACGGCACCGTCGATGGTGATCGAGTTGTTGTCCCAGAACAGGATCAGCTTGTTCAGCTTCAGGTGGCCGGCAAGTGCGATCGACTCGTGGGAGATGCCTTCCATCAGGCAGCCGTCGCCGTTGATCACGTAAGTGTAGTGATCCTGCAGGTCGGCGCCGAATTCTTCGCGCAGCTTGCGTTCGGCGATTGCCATGCCGACGGCGTTGCCGATGCCCTGGCCAAGCGGACCAGTGGTGGTCTCGATGCCGGTCGCATGGCCATATTCCGGGTGTCCGGCAGTCTTGGAACCAAGCTGACGGAAGCCCTTCAGGTCGTCGATGGACATGTCAGGGTAGCCGGTCAGATACAGGACCGAGTACAGCAGCATCGAGCCGTGGCCGGCCGACAGCACAAAGCGGTCGCGGTCGGGCCAATGCGGCTTGGTCGGGTCAAATTTCAGGTATTTGGTAAACAGGACCGTTGCGACGTCAGCCATGCCCATGGGCATGCCCGGGTGTCCGGAATTCGCCTTTTCGACGGCATCCATGGCAAGGAAACGGATCGCATTGGCCATCCGGTCGTGTTGTTCGCGAGAAATCATGGCTAATCCACTATCGTCCGAGTGTCGGTCAGGCCCTATGATCGGGCCTCGTCAGGAAGCGTCCGATCCATATCAGGTGGGGCGCGCAAGTCAACAAAAGGCGGGCCACCGGCGGCACATAATGATCGGGTTTAGCACAGTCTGCCTGCTATTTCGGCACCGCCGCCGAGTGCCCTTGATCAGCGACGATCCACAGTTCGATGCGGTATCGTCTGCGTGTTTTATTGACCGGCTTTCAAGCGGTGAATAGTCTACGGCGCTTGTTGGCGAGGCGCTGCCGTACGATTCGGCGCCGATCGCGACCTCACGGGATATACGCATGCCGGCAGAAAAGACGGTGGATCTGGCGCTTTCGGAACTTCGGGCTGCGATAAGCGGGCTGGAGAATGCCGTCGATGTGCGCATCGAGCAGCAAAGAGACCAGGGCGAGATGGAAGGCGAGGTCAAGCGCGTGCATGCCGATCGATCGCGCCTGGCGCAGGAGCTGGATCAGTCGCAGTTTCGGGCCAATCGTCTCGAAGAGGTCAACCGCGAGGTTTCCCGCCGTCTGGTGACGGCGATGGAGACCATCCGCGCGGTTCTGGACCGGTAAGGAAAAAGAGATGGCCCAGGTAACGGTGACGATCGACGGCAAAGCCTATCGGATGGCTTGCGAGGAAGGCCAGGAACAGCACCTGACGGACCTTGCCGACCAATTCGACCGCTATGTCGGACATCTGAAGGGCCAGTTCGGCGAAATTGGCGATCTCCGCATCACGGTCATGGCAGGGATCATGATCATGGATGAACTGTCCGAGCTGACCCGCAAGGTCGGTGCGCTCGAAGGCGAGGTGCAGTCGCTGAAATCCAACCGCGCCGGTGCCGTCGAGAACCAGAGCCGCAGCGACGAGCTCATCGTTTCTGCTCTGAGCGAGCTGTCATCCAGACTGGAGGGCCTGACCGCAAAGCTGAACGGCCGGGCGCCGGCGAACTAAGACCGGCTTTCGCAGGTCAAAAGATCTGTTGAAAAAATGCCTGGCTATGCCACTGGCGCGCCACCGACTTCACCCTTATATTGGTTATGCGTTCTGCGCTTCTCGACAGGAACCACAATCCCTGGGGCCATACTCGATCCAAAGGGAGCTGTCCCTGGCCAGGCCCGTGGGCTTGGACATATGGCGCCCACCTACGTTTGTAGGCACCCAGGATCGTAAAAATCCATCGGTCGCCGCGGATCGCACCTTACAGAATTCGGGCTCGATCATTCATAATGGTCGGGCCCAAAAACGAAAAACCCCGCTCAAGGCGGGGTTTTGCACGTCTAAAGTCCGGTATTGTTTACGAACGCTTGGCGATCGAGCAGACCAGGACGCGGGAAAGAACGCGCTCATAGCCGACGATTTCGCGAGCGATCCGCATAACGCGGGCATGGTCGCCACTGGAGCTGACAACGCCTTCAAGAACAATGAAGTCGCCGGTCACGTCGACAGTGAGGTTGCTGCTGTCGAAGTTGGGGAGGTAACTCAGTTCCGTTTCGATAGCGGTCTTTTCCATCATCATGCCGTGGTCATGGGCAAAGGCGAATGAAGCGGTAGGCTGAAGGCTGCTCAAGAACATTGTCGAAACTCCCAACATGAACGTCTGATGAATGAACTGTTGTCTTACGTTTATGTTCCGAATGTGTCCGCGCTTTTTCTAATTTCTTTTTCCAGTACACGAGTTCGTCAGATCGCCAGTCCGGTTTTCCCCTGATGTGGCATCAGGCGCCCCTGTCTGACGCTTGACAATGGCCGCGCCGTTTCCGAGTAAGTCTGCGTGTTTTCAATCGGCGGACTTCTTCATGCCCAACGCAAAAGCCACGTTCGCCCGCTCGTCGCTCCTGATGCTCGTCATCGGCGCGGCTATCCTGCTCGGCATCGTGATGTCTTCTTTCTTCCTGGCGCAGATGACCAGGACGTATTTTGATGACGTCACGAAGCTGAGAGCATTGCGCGCGACCACTGCCGATCTGCTTTTGCTTGTGCAAACCGCCGAGACCGGACAGCGCGGCTACCTTTTGGTGCAGGATCCGCTGTTTCTCGAACCCTACCGGACATCCATCGGTGCGCTGCCGCTCCAGCTGCAGAAGGTGGAGCGGACGGCGGCCAATCAGGACATCGTCAGCGTTCCGCTGGACGAGATCCGCAGCCTGATCGCGCTAAAGACCAATGAGATGCAGGCGACGCTGTCGCTCGCAAGTTCGGGTCAGGTCGAGCAGGCAGTCGCCATCGTTCGCAACCAGTCGGGCCTTGAGGCCATGCAGAAATTGCGCGCCCTGCTTGGCGGCGTGATCGGCGAACTGGATGGACACCTGATTTCCGGCATTGGCGAGATTCGCGGAAGTTCCGAAAAGCTGCAGTGGTTTACCGTCGGCGGCGGTATCCTGATCATTCTCGTTCTCGGCGGCGCGATTGCCATCGTCTTCCAGCATGTCCGCCAGCTTCAGAAGGCCCGTGCCGAGGTGGAAACCTTGAATGCCGGCTTGGAGGAGCGGGTCAACGAGCGTACCGAAGACCTCATCCAGGCAAACCGCGAGATCCAGCGCTACGCCTATATCGTCTCGCACGATCTGAGAGCGCCGCTTGTCAACATCATGGGCTTTACCAGCGAGCTGGATAGTTCGCTCAAATCGATCTCCGCCTACGTGCTGGCCGATGACGTCAAGCCGAGCGAACTTCAGGTGAGGGACGCCCGGCTTGCAGTCGAGGAAGATCTTCCAGAGGCAATCGGTTTTATCCGTTCGTCGACCAAGAAGATGGATGGCCTAATCAACGCCATCCTGAAGATCTCCCGCGACGGTCGGCGTGAGCTGAAGCCGGAGCGGATCGACCTGAGCGAACTCCTGGAGGCAACTGCCGCGAGTGTCTACCATCAGGTCAACGAGGGCGGCGGCGAAGTGGCGATTTCCACGTCGGCCGCAAAGACCCTCGTCACCGACCGGTTCTCGCTGGAGCAGGTTTTCGGTAACCTGTTCGACAATGCGGTCAAATACCAGCATCCCGACCGGCCGCTGGCGCTGTCAATCACGTCAACGCCGCTCGGGCGAAGCTTTGTCCGGATCGAGGTTGCCGATAACGGGCGCGGCATTGCGCCGGAAGACCACGAACGGGTGTTCGAGCTGTTCCGCCGTTCCGGCGTGCAGAACCAGCCCGGCGAGGGCATCGGCCTTGCGCATGTGCGATCATTAGTCAGAAATTTAGGTGGCGAGATTACGATCACGTCAACCTTGGGCGGCGGTGCGACTTTCATCATCCGCCTGCCCACCGATCTGTCCCAATATGTCAGGAGTCATGGGTCATGAATGCTGCCGGCAAAGAAGTTACCATCGTTATGGTCGAGGACGACGAGGGGCATGCGCGCCTCATCGAAAAGAATGTCCGTCGAGCAGGCGTAAACAACGAGATCGTACCGTTCACGAACGGAAACGCAGCGCTCGATTATATTCTCGGCGCTGACCGCCTGGGAGCGGCCAATGCGGATCGGTATTTGCTGATCCTTCTCGACCTCAACCTCCCCGATATGTCGGGTATTGACATACTTGAGAAGGTGAAGTCCAACCCTCACTCGAAGCGACTGCCTGTGGTCATCCTGACCACGACCGACGACGAGCGAGAGATCCAGCGGTGCTACGATCTCGGTGCCAACGTTTATATAACGAAGCCAGTGGATTATGAGAGTTTCGCGCACGCCATCAGACAGCTCGGTCTGTTCTTTGCCGTGATGCAAATTCCCGGACAATGACGAGACGTGATGCAGCACACCATTCTCTACGTCGATGACGACCTTGCCCTTGCGCGGCTTGCCGTGCGCAATCTGGGTCGCTTCGGCTATCAGGTCGTCCATGCCGTGGATCTGTCCGCGGCAATGGAGACCGTTGAGAAGGGTGGCGTGCACGCAGTGGTTCTCGACCACTATCTCAGCACCGGTACCGGCCTCGAAATCCTTCACAGGCTGAACGAGATGGGGGCGGGGCTCCCGGTCATCTACGTCACCGGTTCGAGCGATGCGACGATCGCGATCGACGCGCTGAAGAACGGCGCGTCCGACTATGTCATCAAGACGGTGGGCGACGAGTTCTGGCCGCTGATGCAGAGCGCGATCGGCCAGGGGATTGCGACCGCCGAGCTTCGCCGCGCCAAGGAGCGCGCCGATCAGGAGATCCGGCTTGGCAAGGAACGCGCCGAGGTGCTGTTGACGGAAGTCAACCATCGCGTCGCCAACAGCCTGGCGCTGGTTGCCGCGCTGATCCGCCTTCAGGTGTCGAGCAGCAAGAACGACGACGTCAAGGCGGCCCTGTCGGAGACGCAGGCGCGCATCTCCGCGATCGCCGGCATGCACCGCAGCCTTTATACGTCCGACGACGTGCGCCAGGTGGAGATGGACAAGTATCTCGGCACTCTGGTCAAGGAAGTGCAGGGTACGGTCAACGATCACCAGAGCGCGACGATCCTTTTGCAGGCCGACGAACTCTCGCTGAAGTCCGACCGGGCCGTCTCCGTCGGGATGATCGTGACCGAACTTCTCACCAATGCGCTGAAATATGCCTATCCGCCGGGCGCTGAGGGCGAGGTGCGTGTGCTTCTCAAGCGGCAGGATGATGACAAGGCGCTGCTTGCGGTGGAGGACGACGGCGTCGGCTGGAAGGAAGGCGACATGCCGAAGGGCACGGGTCTTGGCAGTCGGATCGTCAAGTCGATGGCGGCAACGCTTGGTGCTTCCATCCAGTATGTGCCGCGCGAAAGCGGCACCCGCGCCGAACTGCTGATCGACCTGACGGCGTGATTTCTCCCTTTCCGACCGGACGCTCGCAAGTTCCACAGTGACGGCCATTGCATTGGACGCATGCTGACCCTATGATTTCCACCGCGAGCGAAGGTGCATAGCTCCGAGAACCCCCAAGGATCGCGGGCGGTTTTCCGAACTGTGCGCGAAGCAGCGCCGACGCGCCCATAGGGTGCGTTCGATAACGGTTCTCGTTGAAGTGGGCCGTGGCGTCAGTTTTGCAGGCAGGATATTGTTCCAGATTAAGAGCCCCTTTTGTTAACCGAAATATTCATCGTCGTTGCACTCACCATTCTCAATGGTGTCCTCGCAATGTCGGAACTTGCCGTCGTGTCCTCGCGTCCCGTGCGCCTCCGGGTCATGGCAGAGCAGGGAAATCGTGGCGCAGCTGCCGCCATCAAGCTGGCTGAAGATCCAGGCCGCTTCCTTTCCTCCGTTCAGATCGGCATCACCCTTGTCGGCGTTCTCTCCGGCGCGTTTTCAGGTGCAACGCTCGGCACCCGTCTGACCAACTGGCTGTCCGAGCAGGGTATGCCGCAAAACTTCGCCGACTGGCTCGGCGTCGGCGGTGTCGTCGTGGTCATCACCTATATGTCGCTGATTGTCGGCGAACTCGTGCCGAAGCAGATCGCATTGCGGGCGCCTGAGCTCGTGGCCGCCAAAGTGGCGCCGGCGATGAAGATGGTCGCGACAATCGGTGCCCCGGTCGTGTGGTTTCTCGACATCTCGGGTCGGTTTCTTCTGGCCCTTCTCGGCCAGAGCGGGGAATCGAACGAGAAAGTCACCGACGAGGAAATCCGCACCGTGCTTGCCGAAGCGCATAGCGCGGGCGTGATCGAGACCGAGGAATCGGCGATGATCTCCGGCGTCATGCGACTGGCCGACCGTACCGCGCGCGGCCTCATGACGCCACGCCGCGATGTGGAGGTGCTCGATACCGAAGATGAGCCGGAAGAGCTTCGTGCGCAGCTGCGGGCGACGACACGCTCGCGTCTGCCTGTACGCAAGGGCTCGTCGGACGAGATCCAGGGCGTGCTCTTCGTCAAGGACGCCTATGAATTCATGGCCGGCGGCAGGGGCGGCGATCCCGCCTCGCTGATGCGCGAAGCGCCTGTCGTGTCCGACCTGACCGGCGCGCTCGACGTCATCCAGGCCCTGCGCAAGTCACCGGCACATATGGTTCTCGTCTATGACGAATACGGCCATTTCGAAGGTATCATCACCTCCGGCGACGTGCTCGAAGCCATCACCGGCGTGTTCCAGGAGGACGAGGTTGAAGAACCCGCCATCGTTGCACGGGAAGATGGATCCTACCTCGTCGCCGGCTGGATGGCAGTCGACGAGTTCTCCGCGCAGATGGGCGTGCCGATCGAGGATGACCCGGGTTACGAGACCGTTGCAGGCTTCGTTCTCGACGAGCTGAAGCATCTGCCGGAACTGGGCGAGAAGTTCACCACGCGAGGCTGGACCTTCGAGGTGATCGATCTCGACGGACGTCGTATCGACAAGCTGCTGCTCAGCCGAGCACCAGACTGACGGTACGGGACCGATGAGCGAGGCTTTTTCCGACAATCGCATGCGCAAGACGGAACTGCGGCGCCAGAGCCTCGCCGCGAGAGACGCTCTGTCTGTTTCGGATAGGGTCGGAAAGAGCCAGGCGCTTGCCGTTCATGGCGCCGGGGCAATCGAGTTGCATGCCGGAGCGATCGTGTCGGGCTTTCTGCCGATCCGATCCGAGGTGGATCTCCATCCTCTCATGGCATTGCTGCGGGATCGCGGCGGGCGCATCTGCGTGCCGGTCGTCCTCGACAAGGAAACGATCGTGTTTCGCGAACTGACGCCTGAGACGGTGCTTGTACCCGGTACGTTCGGGACATCGGGTCCCGGGCCCGAGGCGGAAGAACTCGAGCCCGAGATCATGCTCGTGCCACTGGCCGCATTCGATGCGCGCGGCCACCGGATCGGCTATGGCGGCGGATATTATGACCGGGCCATTCACCGTTTGCGCGAAAAAGGCTTGAACCCGCGGTTGATCGGCATTGCATTCGACTGCCAGGAAGTGGCATCAGTGCCTGAAGAACCTCATGATATGAAGCTCGATGCCGTCTTGACCGAAAGCGGCTATCGGCCGTTCGCGGATATGCCCGCGTAGATTGGACAAGCATGCGTCTTTTGTTTCTGGGTGACATGGTCGGCAAAACCGGCCGTACGGCGGTTTGGGACAAGTTGCCGGGGCTGGTGTCCGACCTGAAACTCGACTTCGTGATCGTCAACGGCGAGAATGCCGCCGGCGGCTTCGGCATTACCGAGGAGATCTTTCTCGAGACGATCAATGCCGGTGCCGACGTTGTCACCACCGGCAACCATGTCTGGGACCAGAAGGAAGCCGTCGGGTTTGCCGGTCGCCACGACCAGTTCCTGCGCCCGGCCAACTATCCGGCCGGCACGCCCGGCAAGGGATCCGGCATCTTCTACGGTCGCAATGGCGCGCGCATCCTCGTCGCCAACATCATGGGCCGGGTCTTCATGCATCCGGAGCTCGACGATCCCTTCAAGTCCGCCGAGGCGATCCTTGCCGCGGCCCCGCTGAAGGAACAGGCGGATGCCATCATCTTCGACTTCCATGCGGAAGCCACCAGCGAAAAGCAGTGTTTCGGCCATTTCGTCGATGGTCGTGCGTCGCTCGTCGTCGGCACGCACACGCATGTGCCGACCGCCGACTGCCAGATCCTGAACGGCGGCACCGGCTACATGTCGGATGCCGGCATGTGCGGCGACTACGATTCGTCGCTCGGCATGGACAAGGAAGAGCCGCTCAACCGGTTCATCTCGAAAATGCCGAAGGGCCGTTTCGAGGCGGCAAACGGTCCCGCGACGATCTGCGGTCTCGGCATCGAGATTTCCGACACGACGGGACTGGCCGAGAAGATCGAGCCGCTCCGGATCGGGCCGCGGCTCGCGGAGACCATTCCGAGCTTCTGGCGGTAGAATGGTTCGGGCGCTGCTTCTGTTTGCGGTTCTGATGCTTCCGGTTTTCGGAGCATCGGCACAGCAAAGCGTCCAGCCTTCAGCCGGAACGTGGGCTCAGAAGAAGTGCAGTTTCTACGCCAAGGCTTGGCACGACCTGCTTTCGATGTCCGCTGGCGGCGACGTTACCCGTGCTTTCATTGAGGGGAACAATGCTTTCATTGCAGCCGGCTGCTCCAACGGTGCGGATGTGTGCCCGTCGTCCAAGGGTGATATCGATCTTGCCAATCGCCTCACCATGGCCGCGATGAACTTCGGGACAGCGAGCTCATTTCTGCCCTTCGTCTGCCGGACGCGTTGAGGCGCTAACCACTCAATGACATGATTGTGAGACGACCACGGCGCTTCGTCGCTGGACGCTTCGCCATGCTTGCCGCATCCTGAGCCCCGGAATGGCATGAACGCATCGGCTCGATTTTTCGCAACGCGGTTCGGGGTGTGGCATGAAGCTGCGAACGCTGGCATTCGGTTTTTCGGCTCTCCTTCTATCCGCCATATCGGCGCTGGCGCAGGAGGGCGGGTTGCCGGTCAGCCAATGCCAGGCGATTGCGCAGAACCTGCCGGGCGAGAATTTCCCCCATGTCCGCTATGCCAGCTTCAATCCCTCGGGTCCCACGCTTGCGCCAGTCATCAAACCGGTAAACCTGTCGGCGCGGGAAGAGGTGAAGATAACCTTCGTCGGCCACTCGACCTATTTTATCGAGAGCCCCAACGGTATCGGCATCGCCACCGATTACAGCGGCGTTCACCAGCCGTCGCGGATGCCTGACGTGGTGACGATGAACAAGGCGCATTCCACCCACTACACGATGATGCCGGATCCTGCGATCGCCCACGTGATGCGCGGATGGAGCGATGTGCCGGGTGAAAAGGCCGAGCATCGGGAAATGGTCGGGGATGTCTATATCCGCAATGTCGTCTCGGATATCCGCAACTGGGGCGGCGGGATCGAGCCGGACGGCAACTCGATCTTCATCTTCGAAGTCGCCGGTCTCTGCATCGGGCATCTCGGCCACCTGCATTTCGAACTCAACGAACAGCAGTACACGCAGATCGGTCGACTCGATATTCTGATGGTGCCGGTCGATGGTGGTTTGACGATGGGGGCGGACAGCATGAGCCGCGTCGTTCAACGGCTGCGGTCGTCGCTGATCCTGCCGATGCACCGTTTCGGACCGCCGCTCGAGCGGTTCCTGTCGATGTTCGACGGCAAGTTCGAGATCGCCTACGCGCCAAGCGAGACGATCACCGTGTCGATGCGCAGCCTGCCGAAGAAGCCGACGATCATGGTGCCGCGAGGGCTGTGACAGGGGCTGTTTAAGCCCCTGTCTTTCGTTTGATCAGGCGTGACGCGGGAAGGTCAGGCGCTTGTTGACGCCGACTTCCGGCATCTTCTCGTCGTTGAGGTTCGCCTTGGCGATTTCCCAGCCGAACTTGAGCGTGCTGTCGGTCGATGCCCAGATTTCGGCGTCGTCGACACGGAAGGCCAGCATGGTGAGATGGGGATCGGACTTGCCGTGTTCGTACCAGGCAGCCGTCACGGCGCTCCAGTATTCATCGATCTTGGCCTCGTCCTTGCGGACTTCCAGGGTGCCCGAGAGGCAGGCGTGGTAATCGTGATCCTTGCCGACCACGTTGAAGTGGGCGCGGGAGGCTGTGCCGAGCGCCTTCACCAGATCCGTATCGGTCCTGGTATAGAACCAGATCGTGTTGGTCTCGGAATCGACATTCGGCGCCATCGGCTGGAAGTGCATGTGCGCACCTTCGATGCCGAGCATGCCCGCATGGATTCCGTTGATTTCGTCCCACATCTGACGTTCGGGGGCTTCGCGTGCTTCGGTAAGGCTCGCCATCTATAATTCTCCTTCTTTGTCGTGCGGTTGAAGAACGGAGGCGGGGCGGGGTTTGTTCCTCATCCGAAAGGCTCTTGAACGGCCTCCGGTTCGAAACTATAAGGCGGCACAATTCCAGATAATGATGCAGACAGGGGTGCCATGGCTGGCCATTCACAGTTCAAGAACATCATGCACCGCAAGGGCAAGCAGGACGGTATCCGTTCCAAGATGTTCTCCAAGCTTGCACGCGAAATCACCGTTGCGGCAAAATCCGGTCTACCCGACCCGGATATGAACGCGGCGCTGCGCCTTGCCGTTCAAAACGCCAAGGCTCAGTCGATGCCGAAGGACAATATCGACCGGGCCATCAAGAAGGCTTCGGGCGCCGACGCCGAGAACTACGACGCGGTGCGTTACGAGGGCTACGGTCCCGGCGGCACAGCCGTGATCGTCGAAGCGCTGACCGATAACCGCAATCGTACCGCCTCCAACGTTCGCTCGATCTTTACCAAGGCCGGCGGCGCTCTTGGCGAAACCGGTTCGGTGTCCTTCTCCTTCGACCATGTCGGCGAGATCACCTACAAGGCGTCAGTCGGCGATGCGGATACGGTCATGGAAGCTGCGATCGAGGCCGGTGCGGACGATGTGATTTCCGACGAGGAAGGCCACACGATCATCTGCGGGTTCGAGGCGCTCGGTGAAGTCTCCAAGGCACTCGACGCCACGCTCGGCGGTGCCGAGACCGTCAAGTCGATCTGGAAGCCGCAGAACACGATCGAAGTCGACGAGGAACGTGCGCTGTCGCTGATGAAGCTGATCGGCAATCTCGAAGACGACGACGACGTGCAGAACGTCTATTCGAACTTCGAAGTCTCTGATGAGGTCATGGCCAAGTTGTCGGCCTGATCGCCTCTCTAGTCATGAAATGAAGCGGGCCGGTCGTTGAGACCGGCCCGTATTCGTTTACGCGGCTCGCTGCAGCTGGCTATCCATCAGCGACAGCTGCGAAAACAATTCCACCGAGCGGAGACGCTTGTCGATATCGTGGATCGGCATCGAGATGATGAGCTCGTCGGCCTGGGTTTCGGCCAGGAACTCACCGAGCTTGCGTTCGATGGTTCGTGGCGAGCCGACCGCTGCGTAGCGCAACGTGTGCTCCACATTCATCTTCTCCATCGGCGTCCAGAAACCGTCCATCGTATCGAGCGGTTTCGGGAAAAGGCCGCGGACGTTCTTGCGCAGGTTGACAAACTGCTGCTGCGACGAGGTGAAGAGCCTGTTTGCTTCCTCATCCGTATCTGCTGCCACACCCATGACACCGGCCATCACATACGGTTTGTCGAGATCCGCCGAGGGCTGGAAGCGATCGCGGTAGATGGCGATCGCGTCGAGCAGCATATCTGGCGCAAAATGCGAGGCAAACGCGTAGGGGAGACCCAAAGCGGCCGCCACGTGGGCGCTGTAGGTCGAGGAGCCGAGCAGCCAGATCGGCACATTCGCCTCGGTTCCCGGCACGGCAAGGATTGCCTGGTTCGGGACGGGCGTTCCAAGCAGATGCTTGAGCTCGACGATATCCTGCGGGAAGTTTTCTGCGCCCGCATCGAGATTGCGTCTCAGCGCATTTGCCGTGCGCATGTCGGTTCCGGGCGCTCGGCCGAGGCCGAGATCGACACGGCCGGGGAGCAGCGCTTCCAGCGTGCCGAACTGTTCGGCAATCACAAGAGGAGAATGGTTTGGCAGCATGATGCCGCCGGAGCCAACCCGGATGGTTTTGGTCGCGGCGCCGACATGGGCGATGACGAGCGCGGTGGCCGCGCTGGCAATGCCCGGCATGCCATGGTGTTCGGCAAGCCAGAGGCGGTTATAGCCATGCTGTTCGGCCTTGATCGCAAGCCTGCGGGACTGGTCGAGAGCCTGGCTGACGGAATACCCTTCGCCGATCAGCGAAAGGTCGAGAATGGAAAACGGGATCATCGGCATATCCTGAAATGGATAGGAAAACGTGTTCTCCCTATCTAGGCAGCCGGTCTTGCAAATACGACCCCGCCGGCGATGAAAGTCGCTCGGCGGGGTCGGTGGAGGTCCGACAGTGAGGTCGCTGCCTCAGGTCTTGATCAGGCGCAGGAAGGGCTTGCGACCTCCCGACGACGGGGGCGATCCTTCAGGCGGAAAGACTGGCGGCGCCGGCAAAATGGTCACGTCGGAGTAGCGTGCGGCAGCGCGATCAATCTCGCCGATGCTGCGGTTCAGACTGTCGAGAACAAGCGGCGTGGTCAGGATTTCGGGGGCCCGGGCATCCTTTGCCTTGGCCATTTCGTCGAGCTCGCCACGGATAGCCTCGGCCTCGGCCGCCTGAGCATCGGCGGATTCGGTCAGTTCCTCGACATTCTGGGCCAATGCATCGACGTAAAGGCCGATCGCACGCAGTTCGCGCTCGATCTCTTCGGTCTTGGCGCGGATTGCGCTCATGCCTGTATCACTGGGCGTACCGGCCGACAGTTCCATCGTCTCAATGAGCTTCAACGCGGCAGCGACCGCTTCGCGCGGTCGGCGCATGTCAAGCTTGGTGTTGTGGGCGATCGTGCCGACATGACGGGTGATTGCCTGACGCTGCTTGGCGCTTCTCTCATGCGCGCTGGTCTTTGACTTCGCGCGGGTAATTCTGTCTGCCTGATCCTGGCGGGCCTGAGCCTGGCTGCGCAGGATGGCGGCCATGGCTTCGGTGTCGGCCCGCATCGTCTCGACACTCGAAACGACGGTGCCGATGGTCCGGGCGATTGTTGCGAGGCCACGATTGAAATCGCGACGCATGCCCTCAAAACGCAGGGGCATGGGTTCATCAAGTGTGGTGCGGATATCACCGCTTGCAAAGCGGCGCAGACCGCCGTCCAGGATGTCGGCGGTTCTGCGAAGATCGCGCAGCTCGGTCTCATTCCGATCATAGTCCCGTATCATTCGGGCGCCTCCTCGTGATTCTTAAGAAACCCTTTGTGACGAACCAACGCCATTAGGAAAAGGTTGTTGCGGTTGGATCACCACTTCTGCCCAAAACGATGCGGTTATGGTTAACAAAATATGAACGCTTCCGACGGCTTCGGTCCGCATGTTGGCCTGCAGAGTCACTCCGCGTTTCGGCCTTGGCGCAGGATTCCCGGCGTGACACAACAGTTGCCATGACAAAACCGATTCGCATCATCGGCATCGATCCGGGGCTTCGCCGCACAGGGTGGGGTGTCATCGAGACACTGGGAAACTCGTTGCGCTTTGTGGCATCGGGGACGGTCGTGTCCGACGGTGACATCGACCTCGCCTCGCGCCTCTGCCAGCTGCACGATGGTCTGGCCGAAGTTGTGCATACCTACACGCCAGACGAGGCGGCGGTCGAGCAGACGTTCGTCAACAAGGATGCGGTGGCGACGCTGAAGCTTGGTCAGGCGCGTGGCGTCGTGATGCTGGTGCCGGCGCGTGCCGGGTTGCCTGTTTCCGAATATGCGCCAAACGCGGTCAAGAAAGCGGTCATCGGCGTTGGCCATGGCGAGAAGCAGCAGATCCACATGATGGTGAAGATCCTGATGCCGAAGGCGGAGTTCAAGGGTAACGATGCCGCCGACGCGCTGGCGATCGCCATCTGCCACGCCCATAACCGCGTTGCAAACCGCATGCGCCAAGCTTTGGCCGGCTGACGCATCATCCTCCTCTGTTCTTGACTTGTTCTTCCGCCCTCAGTAGGTATTTCGGCAGAGGCCGTACGCTCGCATCGGCTTCTGACGCGCGATGCAGCGCTCTATCGTGCCTGTTTCCCGATGCTCGGCATCATGATTTCCGGAACCCATTCTCCTTCATCCTCAGCGGCGGACCTAAAACATGATCGGCAAGCTCAAAGGCACTATCGACGAGATCGGCGAGGACTACGCGCTCGTTGACGTGCACGGCGTCTGCTACGAAGCCTTCTGTTCGGCCCGCACGCTGGCCCGCCTCAACGTGGGGGAGGCGGCGGTGCTGTTTATCGAGACCTATGTGCGCGAGGACCAGCTGAAACTGTTCGGCTTCCTGTCGGCACTGGAGCGCGAGTGGTTCAACCTCCTGCAGAGCGTGCAGGGCGTCGGCGCCAAGGTGGCGCTGGCCTTGCTCTCAACGCTGACACCGGGCGAACTGGCCAATGCGATTGCGCTGCAGGACAAGACCGCAGTGTCGCGGGCGCCCGGTGTCGGCCCCAAGGTCGCCGTCCGCATTGTCACAGAACTCAAGAACAAGGCGCCCGCCTTTGCCGGCGAGGCATCCGCAAATATCGGCTTCAAGCAGGAACTGGGCGAGGGCGTGGCGTCTGCGCCCGTCAGCGATGCGGTCTCGGCGCTCACCAATCTTGGCTATTCTCGCGATCAGGCGGCCAATGCCGTCGCCGCTGCTTTGAAGGCAGCCGGTGAGGATGCCGACAGCGCCAAGCTGATCCGGCTGGGTCTGAAGGAACTGGCGAGGTCGTGATATCCGGGGTACTGGGATATCGGTAGGGCCGGACAATTGCGGGAAGTAACAGATTGGGTGCGTTCACGACCATGGCTCTTGAAGGTCAGATCAGGATAGCGATCAAGGATCGCGGCGTGCCGAGAGTTGCTGCTCCACATGGCCGGTGCCACTGCTCCATGACATCAGACACAAAGGCCGCATCCTGCGCGCCCGAGATGGAAATTCTTGCATGACCGACGAAAACCGCCTCATCTCGCCGGAAAAACGGGGCGAAGATTTCGATACGGCGCTGCGCCCGCAGTCGCTCGACGAGTTTACCGGGCAGGCAGAGGCTCGCGCCAACCTCAAGATCTTCATCGAGGCCGCCAAGAACCGGGGCGAGGCCCTGGATCACGTGCTGTTCGTCGGCCCGCCGGGTCTCGGCAAGACCACGCTTGCGCAGATCATGGCCAAGGAACTGGGCGTGAATTTCCGCTCGACCTCCGGTCCTGTCATTGCCAAGGCCGGTGATCTTGCGGCGCTTCTGACCAATCTCGAAGACCGCGACGTGCTGTTCATCGATGAAATCCACCGTCTCAACCCGGCGGTCGAGGAAATCCTCTATCCGGCGATGGAGGATTTCCAGCTCGATCTGATCATCGGCGAAGGGCCGTCGGCCCGGTCGGTCAAGATCGACCTGTCGAAATTCACGCTGGTTGCTGCCACGACCCGTATCGGGCTTTTGACGACGCCGCTGCGCGACCGGTTCGGCATTCCCGTGCGCTTGTCGTTCTACACGGTCGAGGAACTGGAAGGCATCGTCCGGCGTGGTGCGCGCCTGATGAACCTGCCGATGACCGATGGCGGCGCGCGCGAGATCGCACGGCGCGCCCGTGGCACGCCGCGTATCGCCGGACGGCTGTTGCGCCGTGTGCGTGATTTCGCCGAAGTGGCGCGTGCGGAAGCCGTGACCAAGGAGATCGCCGACGAGGCGCTGATCCGCCTCAATGTCGACCACGCCGGTTTCGACCAGCTCGACAAGCGGTATCTCAACATGATCGCCGTCAACTTCGGCGGCGGGCCCGTGGGCATCGAGACGATTGCGGCGGGGCTCTCCGAGCCGCGCGACGCGATCGAGGACATTATCGAGCCCTACATGATCCAGCAGGGCTTTATCCAGCGCACGCCGCGGGGACGGGTGCTGACGGCAGTCGCCTGGAAGCATCTCGGCCTGCAGCCGCCCAAGGATATGGAAGCGGCCCAGTTCAGGATCAGTTTCGACGATGAGTAAAAGCGACGAACCTCGGGATCTGCGCATCCGGATAAAGTTCAAGCCGAAGCGCATTTTTCAGATGCGCATCGCGGGGCTTGGTTTTCGCGACGGCCATGTGCTGGTGCACCGCGCCGTGCATGAGACGTTCTGGACCTTTCCCGGCGGACGCGCGGAAGTGGGCGAAACCTCCGAGGAGACCCTGAAACGCGAGATGGTCGAGGAACTCGGGGTCGAGGTGAAGGTCGGACGGCTGCTCTGGGCGGTCGAGAACTTCTTCCACTACGAAGACCGCGACTGGCACGAACTCGGCTTCTACTACCTGATGGAGCTGCCGGAGAGCTTTCCGTTTCATCCGACCGATATCGTCCATCGGATCGTCGACACGCACGAACTCGAGTTCAAGTGGGTGAAGGCGACGAGGGTCTCGTTGAAGGCGCTGGATATCCCGCCCTATTTCATCGCGGACGAGATCGAAGATCTGCCCATCAGCCCGAAACACGTGGTCTGGCGCGATGGCGATCTCGATCTGAAAGACTGATATTGGAACATCCTTTGCTCCCTTGAGTTTTTTCAGGAGTAGAAGGAGATGATCCATGCAGAAGATCAGCGTCGGAAACGAAGTCGAATGGAAATGGGGAAAGTCGAAGGCCGAAGGCAAGGTCGCCGAGAAGTTCACCAAGGATGTCGAGCGTAAGATCAAGGGCAAGACGATCAAGCGCAAGGCAGATGCCGACAAGCCCGCCTTCCTCGTCAAGCAGGAAGACGGCGACAAGGTTTTGAAAAGCCAATCGGAGCTGAAGAAGACCGATGGCTGAAAGATCTTCGCACGAACATCAGCACGAGCAGTCTAAGACTCGCCCGCGCAGCCCGTCCAAACCATCGCAGCTTGACCACAAGCCGCCAGCCGACGTTGCGGCTGCGGCCGAGAAGGGCCTGAAGCTGCGCGCCGAATACCGGCGTGGCGGCACGACGGTCGGGATCGCCCGCGCTCGCGATCTTCAGCACCGCAAGCACCTGTCGGAACAGACGGTGAAGCGGATGGTAAGCTACTTCAAGCGTCACAATGTCGACAAGCGCTCCGACAATTTCGGCGACGACGGCAACCCATCTGCTGGTTACATTGCCTGGCTTTTGTGGGGCGGCGACGCCGGCCAGAAATGGGCCGAAGAGCACATGAAGCAGATCGACAAGACGAAGCAAGAGGCCAAGACGCAACGCACCTCGTCCCACTAGGATCGTAGCGGGGATAAGATCAGGAGGAGGCGAGGCGGCGGATTGTTTGTGCAAGCAACGGTTTGCCACCGCCCCTCCAGCCAAGCGCCTCGATCTTTGCCGTCGGCATGACGCGCACTCGCGACAGATCAGCCTTCTCGGGCAAGCGGCGGCCATTGTCGACGTGACTGAGGATTTCGCTTCGATCGGTGAGTATGTCTGACACGTTGAAACTTTCGCCGGCGATCCTGGAGGCTTCGGCTTCCAGCATCAGACGAACGGCGGAGCTGACATCGCTGCCGTTTACTTCCGTTCCCGCACGCGGTTCAATGACGCCGCCGGAACGGTAGGTTTCAAACATCTGATCCCATTTGTTGGGTCTCAGATGTCCGTAGACACCAGTCAACCGCAGGCTTGCGGTCGAAAAGTGCGCGTCGCAAAGCCCGGCGACTGCCAATTCGCCTTTATGCTTGATTTCGCCGTAGAGACTTGTCGGTGACAGATCCGTGTCTTCGATCAGCGGCAACCCGTCAGGCAGGCCGTCATAGACAGCGCGGCTGGAGATGAGGACGGCGCGGCGGAGACCGGCTCGTTTGGCAGTCTCGAACAGTTTCATCGTGCCATTGAGGTTCATGCGGGCAAACCGCGTGAGATCGTCGCCTTCGCCGCCCCGGTATTTTCCCGCGACGTGGTCGAAGGCGGCGTGGACGAAGAAATCGGCACCGGTGAAGACATCACTCTGGTCGAGATCGGGATCGAGCGAGAGGGGGACGAATTCGACTGGTTTCGAGAACAGGTCGGGTTGCGGCCGTGTCCGGCCGCCGACGGTGACCGTGTAGCTGGCGTCCAGCAACGCTTCGACGATATAGCGGCCAACGAGTCCGGTCCCGCCCGAGACGAGGACTTTCATGGTAACGGCGCCGGATTGGGCAGCGCGGTGATGTCGGGCGAGCGCCCTTCGTAAAAGTTCCACCAGAGATCGATCAGAGGTTTCAACTGCTGCGCCTTCGGGTGATCCTTCTCCCAGGGCTTTTCATACTGGTAGTGGAGGATGCCGATGCTTTCCCAGTTCCAGAGATCGGGCATTGCGAACCACACATATTGCAGCATGTTCATGGTCACCGGCAGGCCGTGCCAGTCCGGAAAGAAGTGTTCCAGAAACGTCTGGTCGGTGCGCCGCCAGAAGGCGTCGGGAACGTCCAGCGCCGCCATCATACCGTCGAAGGTCTGCAGCGATGGCTTGGCCACGAACACGCCGGAGTTCATCCGGTGGAAGTCGGCCATGCTCTCGTAGACGTTCGGTGCCGCGGAAAACTCCGGATAGGCGAACAGCTTGTCGATGTTCTTCAGCATCAGCGCGTCGGCATCGATGAAAACTGTTGTGTCGTACTCGGTCAGTTGCCACAGGCGCAGCTTGCAGAAGTTGTCGAGCGGCGTGTGGAACTCCGGCTTGTTGCCTTTGGTAAAGGGCGTCGCCCCATGCAGGTTCTTTCGGGCGTGACGGTCGTTGAACGCGTCGGACAGCGGAAGGTGCGCGACTTCCACCAGCCTGCAGCCTAGGGCCTCGAGCGGGCCAAGGTCGGAAGCTGAGACCGCAGCCGTATACAGCACGACGATCTCGGCCGTGGTCCCGGTCAACCTGATCGATCGGGCCAGCGCCGTCGCGCCCATCGCGTAATCGGCATTGGTGACGAGGGTGACGAAGGCGTTTTTCATCGCGCCATCACGAGACGGATTTCAGCCGCATGCCTTCCGGATCGTGCTCGACCTTGGCGGCGATATCGCGCGTCCAAGCGGAAACGGCGGGGACACGGCTGCGATCGACGCGGTAGGCATATTTCTTCGCGACATCAACGATCTCGGCGAGCAGTCCTTCGCCGAGCGTGGTCGGCTGCAGGCCAAGGCTCAGGAACTTGTCGTTCTTCACGACGAGATCGTTTTCGGGGGCTTCCTTGCGCGGGTTGGGCAGCCAGGCAATCTGGGCGCCACTCATCTTGGAGATCATTTCGGCCAGATCGCGCACCCGGTGGGTTTCCGTCATCTGGTTAAAGATCTCGACGCGGTTGTTGCGGGCGGGCGGTGTGTTGAGCGCGATTTCGATGCAGCGTACCGAATCCTGGATGTGGATGAAGGCCCGGGTCTGCCCGCCGGTTCCGTGGACGGTCAGCGGATAGCCGATCGCCGACTGGATCAGGAAGCGGTTGAGAACCGTGCCGTAATCGCCGTCGTAATCGAACCGGTTGATCAGCTGCTCGTGGCGGCGGGTCTGCTCCGTGTGGGTTCCCCAGACGATGCCCTGGTGGAGATCGGTGATCCGCAGGCCGTCGTTCTTCGCGTAGAACGCAAAGAGCTGCTGATCGAGGCATTTCGTCATGTGGTAGATCGAGCCGGGATTGCTTGGATAGAGGATCTCCTGGCTAACCGTGCGCCCATCCATCGTCTCGATGCCAACAGGAAGGTAGCCTTCCGGGATCGCCGCACCGACGGTCGAGTAGCCATAGACACCCATTGTGCCCAGGTGGATGAGATGCGCGTCGAGGTCGAGCTCGACCATGGCGTTCAACAGATTGTGCGTGGCGTTGACGTTGTTGTTGACAGTGTAGTTCTTGTGGCGGTCGCTCTTCATCGAATAGGGGGCTGCCCGCTGTTCGGCGAAGTGGATGATGGCGTCTGGACGGTTCGCCGCCAGCCAACCCTTCAGAAGCTCGTAATCCTTGGCAAGGTCGATCAGGTGAAAGTGGATGCGGCGGCCGGTCTCGGCGTGCCAGATGCGGGTCCGTTCCTGAATGCTGTCCATCGGCGTCAGCGACTGAACACCGAGTTCCGTATCGATCCAGCGGCGCGACAGGTTATCGAGAATATGCACCTCGTGGCCGGCATCGGACAGGTGAAGCGATGTCGGCCAGCCGACGAAACCATCGCCGCCAAGGACTGCAATCTTCATGAATGTTCTCTCCGTTCGCGGGTGCCCTATTTTATGCGGGCGGGAAGTATGACAGGACACCGAAAGTGGATCGGTATTCCGCCTTTATCCAGGGGATGAAGATGGAATTTCAAGGCAAGCTTATGACAGAGCAGAATTTTTTGTTATCCGGAGAACTGATCGAGGGCGGTCACAGCCTCGTCCAGCGGGTCTATTACGAGGACACGGACTTCTCCGGCCTCGTCTATCACGCCCGCTACCTGCACTTTCTCGAGCGCGGCCGAACCGATTATCTGCGTTGCCTCGGCTGCGAGCAGGGTGCGCTTCTGTCGGCGGATGAGGAGGGGCTGGTCTTCGTCGTGCACCGCATGGAGATCGATTTCAAGCAACCGGCCCGGATGGACGATATACTGACGATCCAGACGATCACCGAAAAGGCGGGTGGCGCCAAGATGGTTCTCACCCAGGAAATCCGCCGCGGCGAAACGCTGCTGATTGTGGCGAAGGTGGTCATCGCCGTCATCAACAGACACGGCCGTCCACGACGACTGCCGGAGGCGATCGCGGAGAAGTTTCTAACAGTGCCGATCTGAGCTTCGGACAATAGAGCCAAAGCGCTGATCAAGCTTGCGGCCGTAACACATTATTAACGATAATGTAGTCTTACTAACCCGTGAGGAATTTGTGCAACGCACGCCTTCCTTTGACCAAATTTGAAGGCGAGAAGCCAAGCTGAAAACTCAGGACATCTTGGGCGTTAGGCGGCGATCTCGGCGGACAGAAACATTCTCGCGAGAGCGCGCTTTGGAACCCGCCCGGTTGTGAAATGCCGGGCGTTTGGATTCGGGGATTGAAGACAGATGGAACAGGTAGCTCTGGAAGCTGCGACGCATGACGTGAGCCTTTGGGCGCTGTTCATGCAGGCCGGACTGATCGTCAAGATGGTGATGATCGGGCTGATGGGTGCCTCGGTCTGGACCTGGGCGATCGTCATCGACAAATATATGAGCTTTGCAAAGGCGCGGCGCCAGTTCGATCAGTTCGAACAGGTGTTCTGGTCGGGTCAGTCGCTCGAAGAACTCTACCGCACGCTCGGCGAGCGCCAGAACACGGGCCTTGCCGCCATCTTCGTCGCTGCCATGCGCGAATGGAAGAAAAGCTTTGAGCGCGGCGCCCGTTCGCCGATCGGTCTGCAGATGCGTATCGACCGCGCCATGGATGTGACGATGTCGCGTGAAGGCGAGGCCTACGAGGCACGTCTCGGTTCGCTGGCGACCATCGGTTCGGCCGGTCCGTTCATCGGTCTGTTCGGTACCGTCATCGGTATCATGACCTCCTTCCAGGCGATCGCCGGATCGAAGTCCACCAACCTTGCGGTCGTTGCACCGGGTATCGCCGAAGCGCTCTTGGCAACCGCCATCGGCCTTGTTGCCGCTATCCCGGCAGTTATCGCCTACAACCGTTTCATGGGCGAGGCTGGCAAGCTTTCATCGCGGATGGAAGGTTTTGCCGACGAATTCTCGGCCATCCTTTCGCGCCAGATCGACGAGAAGCTGCAGCCACGCCAGGCCGCTCAGTAATCAGGCACAACGCCAGGAGTAAGCACCATGGGCATGTCGGCCGGAGGAGCAAAGTCGGGAGGCGGTCGTCGCGGACGTCGCGGTGGGCGAAGCCGTAGCGGCGCGATCAGCGAAATCAACGTCACGCCGCTTGTCGACGTCATGCTCGTGCTTCTCATCATCTTCATGGTCGCCGCACCGATGATGACTGTCGGCGTGCCGATCGACCTGCCTGAAACCCAGGCCAAGGCGATGAATTCCGATACGCAGCCGATCACCGTTTCGGTCAATCCGGAAGGGCAGATCTTCCTGCAGGAAACCCCGATCACGATCGACGAGATCCTGCCGAAGCTGCAGGCGATCGCCACGACCGGCTATAACGAGCGCATCTATGTGCGTGGCGACACTGCCGCTGCCTATGGCGTGGTGATGAAGGTCATGGCCCGCATTTCGTCTGCCGGTTACAAGAACCTCGGCCTCGTTACCCTTCAGGAACAGGAGCAGTGATCCCACGCCATGAAGGGTAGTATCGGCACATCGCTGGTTCTCCATTCGGTGCTTCTCGGCTGGGCGCTTGTCTCGCTGAGTTCACCGATGCAGCTCAACGTCGCCGACGTCGAGGCGCTTCCGGTCGACATCGTCCCGGTGGAATCGATCACCCAGATGCAGCAGGGTGACAAGAAGGCGCCTCTCACCGAAAAGCCTTCGGTGAAGGAAACCAAGAACCAGAAGGTCGTCGAAAACGCCGAGAATGCCGGCGAGAGCGACATCGACCTGAAGTCCCCGCCGACACCCGCCAAGAAGCCCCTGAAGACCGAAGCCGCCGCCGCGCCAAAGCCGGTGGAGCGCCCGACGCCGACCCCGACGGACGAGGACAACCAGGTCAAGGATATCGTCAAGGAAGAGACGGCACCGAAGCCTCAGGAAGTGGCAGCGCTGCCGCAGCCGAAGCCGGAGCCGACCCCGCCAAAGCCCGAGCCGACGCCGCCCAAGGCCGAGACACCGCCACCGACCCCAACTCCGACCGAAGCCAAGACCGAGGAAGCGCCGCTTCCAGACAGCGTTCCGCTGCCGGCCGCCAAGCCGAAGCAGGAACCGCCGAAGGAGCAGGCAAAGCCCGTCGAAAAGCCGGTCGAGAAAAAGCCTGACCCGCCGAAGCCGACCGAGACCGCCAAGGCTGACACCAAGGCCACCGAAGCTTCCAAGCCGACCGACAAGAAGGAAGGCAAGAAGCAGGAGACTGCTAAGTCCTCGTCTTCCAAGGCCAGCGACTTCAATGCCGACCAGATTGCAGCGCTTCTCAACAAGCAGGACGCGTCGGGCGGCGGTGCCAAGCGTTCGACGTCGCCTGCCTCCACGGGCAGCACGAAGCCATCGACCGGTTCAAAGCTCAGCGTCAGCGAAATGGACGCGTTGCGCGGGCAGATCGGCAAGAACTGGTCCTATATCGCAGGCATCGAAGGTGCAGAAGGCGTGGTCATCCGCGTCCATATGCGGCTCGACCAGTCGGGCATGATCGTCGGCGAACCCGAAGTTTCCTCAAGCGGCGGTTCAGATACGGCCCGCCGGACGCTCGAATCCAGCGCGCGCCGCGCTGTCTTGCGTTCGTCGCCGTTCAAGAACCTGCCGGCAGACAAATACGATGCGTGGAGCGAAGTCATCGTGAACTTCAGCCCCAGCGATCTTGATATGCTTTGAAAGGCCAAACCATGATCAGACGTTCCTTCCTCGGGCTCATGATGGCGTCCGCCGGTGCTGCCGCGATCTCCAACCCCGCAAACGCGGTGGTCGAGATCAACATCAACAAGGGCAATGTTGAGCCGCTGCCGATCGCGATTACCGATTTCCTGTCCAACAACGAGCTTGGACCGCAGATTTCGCAGGTTATCGCCGCCGATCTTCAGCGCTCGGGCCTCTTTGCGCCTGTGAACAAGCAGGCGTTCATCGAAAAGATCACCGATCCGGGCCGCGCGCCGCGTTTCGAAGACTGGAAGGCGATCAACGCCCAGGCGCTGGTCGTCGGCCGTGTCAGCCGTGAAGGCGACGGTCGTCTGCGCGCCGAATTCCGTCTCTGGGATACGTTTGCCGGCCAGCAGATGACCGGCCAGCAGTTCTTCACCCAGCCGGAAAACTGGCGTCGTCTGGCGCACATCATCGCCGACGCGATCTATAAGCAGATCACCGGCGAGCAGGGCTACTTTGACACCCGCGTCGTGTTCGTATCCGAAAGCGGTCCGAAGACTGCCCGTCAGCGTCAGTTGGCAATCATGGACCAGGACGGTTTCAACGTCCGCATGCTGACCGGCACCAAGGATCTCGTGCTGACGCCGCGCTTTTCGCCAAGCCGCCAGGAAGTCACCTACATGTCGTTCGAGGGCAACCAGCCGCGGGTCTACCTGCTGCAGCTGGAAACCGGACAGCGCGAAGTGGTGGGCAATTTCCCCGGCATGACGTTCTCGCCGCGCTTCTCGCCTGACGGTCAGAAGGTGATCATGAGCCTTCAGCAGGAAGGCAACGCCAATATCTACACGATGGACCTGCGTTCGCGCACGACGACGCGCCTGACGTCGACGGCTGCGATCGATACCGCGCCATCCTATTCGCCCGATGGTGCGCGCATCACGTTCGAAAGCGACCGAGGCGGCCGCCAGCAAATCTATGTGATGGGTGCAGACGGTTCGGGCCAGAGCCGCGTCTCGTTCGGCGATGGTTCCTATTCGACGCCGGTCTGGTCGCCGCGTGGCGATCTGATCGCGTTCACCAAGCAGTCGGGCGGCAAGTTCTCGATCGGCGTCATGCGTCCGGACGGTTCCGGCGAGCGCATTCTGACATCGGGCTTCCATAACGAGGGTCCGACCTGGGCACCGAACGGTCGCGTTCTGATGTTCTTCCGTCAGAATGCCGGTGCCGGTGGTCCGCAGTTGTATTCGATCGATCTCAGCGGCTATAACGAGCAGATGGTCAAGACACCGGCATTCGGGTCCGACCCGGCCTGGTCGCCGCTTCTTGAATAGGAGGCACGTTTGAGGCGCGGCAGATCTGCCGCGCTTGCGTTCCAACCGGCAGCGAACGAGTGAAAAATAGGGCACCGGAAGGAATTCGTTAACCATAAGCGTTTGATCATGGTTAACCTAAATCCGTTAGAGTTCGGCAACTCTTAAATTAAATGATCAAGGAGAGAACGGCCATGAGCCGCATTCATACCCCGGCGATGAGCCGTATGCAGACCCTCGCTCGCAACCCGGCCGTCATCGCTCTGACGCTGGCCCTCGCTCTCGCAGGCTGCGCGAACAAGAAGAACCTTCCGAACAACGCGGGTGACCTTGGCCTCAACGGCGGTGGCGCCGGCGGCTCGGCGACACCTGGTTCGAGCCAGGACTTCACGGTCAATGTCGGCGACCGGATCTTCTTCGATACGGACTCGACCTCGATCCGTGCAGATGCCCAGCAGACGCTCGATCGTCAGGCTCAGTGGCTGCAGCGTTACCCGAACTACGCGATCACCGTCGAAGGCCATGCCGACGAACGCGGTACACGCGAATACAACCTGGCACTCGGCGCCCGTCGCGCTTCGTCCACCAAGGAATATCTTGCTTCGCGCGGCATTCCTGCCAACCGCATCAAGACCATTTCCTTCGGCAAGGAACGTCCGGTCGCAGTTTGCGACGACATCTCCTGCTGGTCGCAGAACCGCCGCGCGGTTACCGTTCTCGGTGGCGCTGGCATGTAATGCCGGTGAGGGGCCGGGCCAGTCCCCGTTCCACACATGACATTTTGGTGAGAAAAGGTGGCCTTCGCGCCACCTTTTTTGTTTTTCCTTAGTTTGGCCCCGTTTCCCTTGATTTTGAACGTCGACTTGGTTGCTTTTTGACGGCAGTTCAGAAAAATCCGTATTGCGCCAATCCGGCGCACGCTACAGCGCCGCGCACCGGGTTTCCGATGCGCACAGCGCGTTGTAGAACATAGGTTGCGCTTCGTTCTTTCCGAAAGCCATTCCGGCTTGAGGGCCGAAGCGCGGGAAGCAGGACGGACGACATGAAGAAAATTGTCTTGGCAGCGATGCTGGGGCTGGCGGCGATGGCGGGCCCTGCTGGGGCCTTCTCATTTCCGAAACTCTTCCAGGGCGAGCAAAGCGTTCCGCAACAGCCGCAGGCCGAACAACGGCCTGTGATCCTCGCGCAGGGCGGCGATGCCGTCCGGACGCAGCAGCTTCAGGAAGAGGTACGGCAGCTTAACGGCCGTATCGAGGAAATGAGTTATCAGCTCCTGCAGATGCAGGAACAACTGCGCAAAACGCAGGAAGATAACGAATTCCGTTTCCAGGACCTGGAAAAGAAGAAGAGAAGCGACTTGGGCGACACGGGCGGGCAACCGGCCGTGGCGTCCAACCGCCCTTCATCTTCGGCTTCCTCCGGCGAACCCTCCCCACCTGCCGCGCAAGGCGCCGACGACGTGGCTCGCATCATTGGTGAGCCTTCCAGCCCATCCGCGACCACAGGCAACCGCGCCGCACCAGCGCCAACAACGCTTGGCTCGATGAATCTCGACACGAGCGGAAATACTGTCGGTGCGTCCCGCAACGACAATGCCCGCAATTCGGCCGGTCTTCCCGGTGTTGCTTCCGGCTCGTCGCGCAGCGGTGGGTCGCAGGATCCGCAGCAGACGGCCTCGCTCGGCAGTGAGGGCGACAGCTACAAGATCGCCTATGACCATGTTCTTTCCGGCGACTACCCGCTCGCCGAGAAAGAATTCTCCAGCTACCTTGCCAGCTACCCGAAGAGCTCACGGGCCGCAGACGCCAATTTCTGGCTCGGCGAAGCGCAGTTCTCGCAGGCGAAATATGCCGATGCGGCAAAGACCTTTCTCAACGCGCACCAGACCTACGGCAAGTCCGCCAAGGCGCCGGAAATGCTGCTGAAGCTCGGCATGTCGCTTGCGGCTCTCGACAACAAGGATACGGCCTGCGCGACGCTTCGCGAGGTACCCAAGCGCTATCCAAATGCGCAGCGCGCCGTGCTCGGCAAGGTGACGACCGAGCAGAAGCGGCTGTCCTGCTGATCCTGCGGCGGTGACCACCCCGGATCCATCCCCGCAGTCAGCGGTTCGTGAATTTCTCGCCGGTCTTTCAAGGCCGGCGAAACTGCTTGTGGGGATCTCCGGCGGCAGTGATTCGACCGGGCTTCTGCTCGCGCTTCAAGAGGCGCTGGCTACTGACCCGGAAGGCGGGATCGAACTTGCCGCCGCCACGATCGATCATGCGCTGCGAGCCGAATCAGGCGCGGAGGCCGGCTCGGTGGCATCTCTTTGCGCACGCAAGGGCATTCCCCACACGATCCGCCGCTGGGACGGCGACAAACCAACGACCGGCATTCCGGCTGCCGCACGAGAAGCTCGCTACCGGCTGCTGATGGAGATCGCTGACGAGATCGCAGCCACCGCCATCCTCACGGGCCATACGCTGGACGACCAGATCGAAACGGTGGCGATGCGCGCAGTGCGCAACGGCACGAAGGGCAAGCTGGGTCTGGCGGGCATGGCAGGTGCAGTCCTGCTCGACAG
The DNA here is from genome assembly GCF_014841925.1 of Rhizobium sp. CFBP 13726. Lineage (NCBI taxonomy): Bacteria > Pseudomonadati > Pseudomonadota > Alphaproteobacteria > Hyphomicrobiales > Rhizobiaceae > Rhizobium > Rhizobium sp. CFBP 13726. The sequence continues at coordinate 711,715 of NZ_JACYUU010000002.1, read as the reverse complement.
ACGGCGCTGGCTGCTGCGACCGTTTCTGTCTGTGCGTCGCTCAGCGATCCGGGATTTTCTTGCAGCGGGAGGCGAGGGCTGGATCGACGACCCTAGCAATCTCGACAGCCATTACGAGAGGGTCAGAACTCGAAATGCCCTCACGGGCATCGAGACGGTGACGATGGACGAGATCGCTGCGGCCGGCGCTTCGCGAACGCGTCTGTCCCGCCATGCGGCGGAACTGGCCCGCGAGCAGCTGACCATCAGCCATGGGGTTCTGGCTTATCTTCCGGTCGAAGCATTGGGCGGCGATCCACTGGCTCGGGACCATCTGCTCGGACATCTCATCGCGCTCCTGGGCGGACGGGAACACGTTCCTTCGACCGAGACGATGACACGGGTCGCGGCATTTCTGGATGGCCGGCACCTCGGCCGAATGTCTGCAGGGCGGGTCATCTTCGATCTGCGTCGGGATGGGCTGTATCTTTACCGGGAAAGCCGCAATCTGAACCCTGTTCGCATCGCGGCGGGGGCGGGGAAGGTCTGGGATGGCCGATACCGCGTCCACAACCCAACCAATAGCGAAATCGTGATCGGGCCGACCATTCCCGATCGCACGCTGGCGGGCTCGCTTTTCCCGAATGCGCCCGGGTCGGTCGCGATGCGGGCCATGGCGGCAATGCCACAGGTGCGAACACTCGAAACTGGCCTGCTGCACGCGATTGACATGCACCCGGTCCTGGGGACGTTCGAACGCTTCCTGTCGCAGTTCGAGCTCGAGATTGCAGCCCAGTTCGCCGATTTGGTCGGATGCGACGATATACCCCCGCTTCCGGTTAAGCTTTCGCAGCGGAAAAGCTAGGCGTCCGTGCCGGTTCGCCTTGGCAATGCCAAAGCTCAACCCTATGTTAGGTTCCAAGAAGGGCGGTCGCCATGATGTGACCGTTGGCATACTGGGGAGTTCGATGAACCCAAATTTTCGCAATTTTGCCCTCTGGGCCATTATAGCCCTGCTGCTGATCGCTTTGTTCAGCATGTTCCAGACGGCGCCGTCGCAGACGTCCTCGCGCGAAATTCCGTATTCGCAGTTCCTGCGTGACGTGGATTCCGGCCGCGTTCGCGACGTCGTCGTGACCGGCAATCGTGTCCTCGGCACCTATACCGAGAACGGCACCAATTTCCAGACATACTCCCCGGTCATCGATGACAGCCTGATGGAGCGTCTTCAGTCGAAGAACGTCTCGATCATGGCTCGCCCCGAGACAGACGGATCGTCTGGCTTCCTGAGCTATATCGGCACGCTGTTGCCGATGCTGCTGATCCTCGGTGTCTGGCTGTTCTTCATGCGCCAGATGCAGGGTGGCTCACGCGGTGCGATGGGCTTCGGCAAGTCGAAGGCGAAGCTTTTGACCGAAGCGCATGGCCGCGTCACGTTTGAGGACGTTGCCGGCGTCGACGAAGCCAAGGCTGACCTCGAGGAAATCGTCGAATTCCTGCGCGATCCGCAGAAGTTCCAGCGTCTCGGCGGTCGTATCCCGCGCGGCGTGCTGCTTGTCGGCCCTCCGGGCACCGGTAAGACGCTGCTCGCCCGTTCGGTGGCAGGTGAAGCCAACGTGCCGTTCTTCACGATCTCCGGTTCGGACTTCGTGGAAATGTTCGTCGGCGTCGGTGCATCCCGTGTGCGCGACATGTTCGAGCAGGCCAAGAAAAATGCGCCCTGCATCATCTTCATCGACGAAATCGACGCCGTCGGCCGTCACCGTGGCGCAGGCCTCGGCGGTGGTAACGACGAACGCGAGCAGACGCTGAACCAGCTTCTGGTCGAGATGGACGGCTTTGAGGCGAACGAGGGTATCATCCTCATCGCCGCAACCAACCGTCCTGATGTTCTCGATCCCGCACTTCTGCGTCCAGGCCGTTTCGACCGTCAGGTCGTCGTGCCGAACCCTGACATCGTCGGTCGCGAACGCATCCTCAAGGTTCACGCGCGCAACGTGCCGCTTGCTCCCAACGTGGATCTCAAGGTTCTTGCCCGTGGTACGCCTGGTTTCTCCGGTGCCGACCTCATGAACCTCGTCAACGAATCTGCCCTGATGGCAGCGCGCCGCAACAAGCGTCTCGTCACCATGCAGGAATTCGAAGACGCCAAGGACAAGATCATGATGGGCGCCGAGCGTCGCTCGTCCGCGATGACCGAAGCCGAGAAGAAGCTCACCGCCTATCACGAAGCCGGTCATGCGATCACCGCCCTCAAGGTGGCCGTTGCCGATCCGCTGCACAAGGCGACGATCATTCCACGCGGTCGTGCGCTCGGCATGGTCATGCAGTTGCCGGAAGGCGACCGCTATTCGATGAGCTACAAGTGGATGGTGTCGCGCCTGACCATCATGATGGGTGGCCGCGTTGCCGAAGAACTGACGTTCGGCAAGGAAAACATCACGTCCGGTGCTTCCTCTGACATCGAGCAGGCGACAAAGCTTGCCCGCGCCATGGTCACCCAGTGGGGCTTCTCCGACATCCTCGGTCAGGTCGCCTATGGTGAAAACCAGCAGGAAGTCTTCCTCGGACATTCGGTTTCGCAGTCGAAGAACGTGTCCGAATCGACGGCCCAGAAGATCGACAGCGAAGTGCGCCGTCTGATCGACGAAGCCTATACGGAAGCGCGCCATATCCTGACCGAATACCACGATCAGTTCGTGGCCATCGCTGAGGGCCTTCTCGAGTACGAAACCCTTTCGGGTGACGAAATCAGAGCGCTGATTCTCGGCCAGAAGCCGTCGCGTGACCTTGGCGACGATTCGACGCCAAGCCGTGGTTCGGCTGTGCCGAGCGCCGGTGCAAAGAAGGACGAGCCGAAGGGCGATGCGCCCGAAGGCGGTCTTGAACCGCAGCCGCACTGATCTCTTCTGCATCAAACCTATTGAAGCCGCTGCGGAAACTTCCGCGGCGGCTTTTGCTTATCGACCTTAGCGGGACTGGTTCGGTAACGGGATATAAGCGATTTTGACGGTAATTTAGGTGCCAACGCAGATGAACTGTGGCATGAGCCGATCTTGGACGGCAATGCCGCCGATCCGCTCGGGCATGTTGCACATATAGCCATAACCGGGCGAAGACCGCGCTTTTGAGAGCGCGTGTACCAGGGAGCTTACATGACACGCCGCTATTTTGGGACTGATGGCATCCGCGGGCATTCCAACGTCTATCCGATGACGCCAGATCTCGCGATGCGCGTCGGTATTGCCGTCGGAACAATTTTTCGCAACGGAACGCACCGCCACCGCGTGGTGATCGGCAAGGATACCCGTCTTTCCGGCTACATGCTGGAAAATGCCATGGTCGCGGGCTTTACCGCAGCCGGCCTCGACGTGTTTTTGCTTGGCCCGATCCCGACGCCCGCCGTCGCCATGCTGACGCGCTCGCTGCGTGCGGATGTCGGCGTGATGATTTCCGCTTCACACAACCCGTTCGAGGATAACGGCATCAAGCTGTTCGGCCCCGACGGCTACAAGCTTTCCGATGAGCTGGAAATGCGGATCGAGGATCTGCTCGACAGCGACCTCCATTCGCAGCTGGCAAAATCGGCCGATATCGGTCGCGCCAAGCGCGTCGAGGGCGACATCTACCGTTATATCGAACAGGCCAAGCGCACGCTCCCGCGTGACGTGACGCTGCACGGTCTTCGGGTCGCGATCGATTGCGCTAATGGTGCCGCCTACAAGGTCGCGCCGCTGGCTCTGTGGGAACTCGGCGCCGAAGTGGTCACCATCGGCAACGAGCCGAACGGCACCAACATCAATCTCGATTGCGGCTCAACCAGCCCGGCGGCGCTGCAGCGCAAGGTCCACGAGACGCGGTCCGATATCGGCATTGCGCTGGATGGCGACGCGGACCGTGTCATCATCGTCGACGAGAATGGCGATATCATCGACGGCGACCAGCTGATGGCGGTCATCGGCGAAAGCTGGGCGGAAGACGACAAGCTGACCGGTGGCGGCATTGTCGCGACCGTCATGTCCAATCTCGGGCTCGAGCGCTTCATGGAGACCAAGGGCCTGACGCTTGCTCGCACCAAGGTCGGCGACCGGTATGTGGTCGAGCACATGCGCAATCACGATTTCAACGTGGGTGGCGAACAGTCCGGTCATATCGTGCTGTCGGATTTCGGCACCACCGGTGACGGTCTTGTCGCAGCCTTGCAGATCCTTGCCCGCGTCAAGCGGCTCGATCGCCCGGTGAGCGAAGTCTGCCGCCGGTTTGAGCCGGTGCCGCAGCTGTTGAAAAACGTACGCTTCGCCGGTGGCAAGCCGCTGGAAAACGCCGTTGTGCGGCAGGCGATCGCGGATGCGGAAGCCGAGCTTGCCACCAAGGGCCGACTCGTCATCCGCCCATCGGGCACCGAGCCGCTGATCCGTGTCATGGCTGAAGGCGACGACCGGGCCCAGGTGGAGCGCATCGTCGGCGATCTCGTCACGGTGATTGCCAACGCCAGACCGGAAGCGGCCTGACGGATCGTTCGGATCTAGCCTCTCCCGGCTATGACGGGAGAGGGATGGGCCACGACCTTGTGGCCGTTCGCTGGTTACGGCCGCCACTGCCTGAACTTGCCGTCCAGTGCGCCGTCGAGGTAGAAGGCGGCGCTGATCAGGGCGAGGTGGGTAAAGGCCTGCGGGAAATTGCCGAGGAACTCACCGCGCGGATCGAATTCTTCCGCATAGAGCTGCAGGTGATTGCCGAACAGAAGCAGCTTTTCCATGTTGATCTCGGCTTCGGCCAGACGACCGGCGCGAGCGAGGCATTCCACATACCAGAATGAACAGGCGGCGAAGAAGCCTTCATCGCCGTCCAGGCCGTCCTTGCGCTTGTAGCGCATGACGAGCGCATCATCGGCAAGTTCGTTGCCGATTGCATCGAGCGTCGCCAGCCAGGCCGGGTCGGTGGCACTGATGAAGCGCACGAGCGGCATCATCAGCATGGACGCGTCGAGATCACTGCCGCCCTTGGCATGAACGAAGTGCCCGAGATCGGCATTCCAGAAGTTTGCCCAGATATCGTCGCTGATGGCATTGCGTGCCTCGACCCAGCGTCCGAACGGAGCTGTTAGCGACCGCTTCTGCGCGAGCCGGATGGCACGATCCACCGCGACCCAGCACATAAGCCGGGAATGCAGATGTTCCTGCGGCTCGCTGCGGATTTCCCATATGCCGGCATCGGCGTCTTGCCAGATGTCGCAGACGTGGTCGACGATGCGCCGGACTGCATTCCAGTTGTCGTGGGAGATCGCCTCGCCGTATTTGTTGCTGATATAGACCGAATCGAGAAGCTCGCCGTAGATGTCCAGCTGGATCTGTTCAGCTGCGTTGTTGCCGACGCGGATGGGTTTGGCGCCACCATAGCCCGAGAGGTGGTCGAGTTCCTGTTCGGTGTCAACGCGACTGCCATCGAGATTGTACATGATCTGTATTTCCCCACCTGGCGACCGGTCCGTCCTGTCGACGAGCCAATGGGAAAATGCGTTCGCTTCGTCCTGATAGCCAAGGCGCATCAGCGCGTAGATCGTGAAGGAGGCATCCCGGATCCAGGTCGCACGGTAATCCCAGTTTCGCGGGCCGCCCGGAGCTTCGGGCAAACCGAATGTTCCCGCTGCGGCAATGGAACCGTTCTTTTGCGAGGTCAAAAGCTTGAGCGCCAGTGCCGAGCGCGTGACGGAGGAGCGCCAGCGACCGGTATAGGTCGAGCGTTTTGCCCAGCCCTGCCAGTATTCTATGGCGTCCGCGATTGCAGCGCTGACAGCGTCCTTGTCCCAGACGTCGCCGTCGTTTCCGTCCAGAACAAAGTCGGCCGTCTCTCCGGCTTTCAATGAAAACGTGGCGCTGACACCGCCGTCTTCCTTTTCGAAGGTCACCGGGCCCGAGAGGCGAAGGGTGAAATCACCGCAGCGGAACGTTGACACGCCGCCGTCGACCGTGACCTCGGGCACCTTGCGCGCATAGTCGAAGCGCGGCCAGCAACGCAGCGAAAACGTCATCTCGCCGCGGGTGACTTCAACCCGGCGGATCAGGTTCTCCACCCCGTCCTCGGTTTTTGGCACCGGCATCAGATCGACCACTTCGGCGCTCTGGTGCTGTCCGAGCCAGCGGGTGAGGAGGACGTTGGTCTCGGGGATATACATCTGCAGACGACGGGCATCGTCGATGTCAGGCGAAAGCTCGAACGCGCCGCCCTTTTCCGGATCGAGGAGTGCGGCGAAGATGCTGGGACTGTCCAGATCCGGCCAGCAGAGAAAATCGATCGCACCATCGCGCGCAACCAGCGCCAGGGTTCTCAGATTGCCGACCGCACCATGTTCGGCGATCGGTCGCGGCACGTCGGCGTGGACCGCCAATGATTTCCCAGTATCGGTATTCAGTTGTGTCAAAACCTGACCCTTTCCTATGCAGAACGGACAACTCCGAAGCAGCAGATCGGTTCGCCGATAACGTCTTGGCTCGCCAAGAAGTTACCCCTGATTTTTTAGGGATCGAACTTCGAGATGGTGCGTTCTCTTTCCCGCAAGGACGGGATGGAAGAGATGCAGCACGTGAAAATCGAAGCTGTCCGCAGGGCAGCGGTCAAACTTGTCGCAAGGCATGAGCAGGAAAAACTGAGGACTGCGCTCGCCGACCATCTTCGATCCGTGGCCGAGCTGAAACGCAAAGCCAAAGCGGACCGGGAAGGCTGACCGACGCGAGTGGGCGGCAAGCGAGGGCGTCATTCACGAAAAATTCGCCGATAATTTTTTAGAATTCACTTATATAATGTGAACATGTCGTTAAGAGCAGTGTGCTGTTAACCGCAAATCTTCACGAATATAACCTTGCTGGGGTTATAGTTAATCAGCATTTAACCTTTTTTCTTCATTCTTCATTGTCAAAGAGGTGGCCGGGCGTCGTGCCTGCCATTGACGCGACAAGCTTGGAGATGAGCCATGAAGAAGTGCCTAGCAGCCACGATGGCGTTCTTGCTGACGACCACCGTTGCCTATTCCGCGGATGTCTATCAGCCGCAGCCGGAAGCCTTTCAGGATGCACCGGAAGTGACCGTTCAGGAGTCGACCGGGTGGTACCTGCGCGGCGACGTCGGTTATTCCTTCAACAAGCTGCGCGGCGCGAAGTTCTTTCAGGGCGGCAGCTCGGCAAGCGAAACGGATTTCCGGTCGACGGATATCGACGACAGCTTCACGTTCGGCGGTGGTGTCGGTTACCAGATCAACAACTACCTTCGCTCGGACGTGACTTTCGACTACCTGACGAAGAGCGACTTTGAAGGGTCGACGAGCGGCAGCTGCGGCGTGGCGGCGGACTGCATCTCCAAGGATCGTGCATCGATGAGGGCCTATAGCCTTCTCGCCAACGTTTATGTCGATCTCGGCACATACGCCTATTTCACGCCCTATGTCGGCGCCGGTATCGGTGCGACCTACGTGAAATGGGACAAGCTGCGCAACACGTCCTGCGCCACCGGAAACCCGGCGCTGTGCGATGATTCGGTTGAACACGGCGGCAAGGGCTCGTGGCGCGCGACCGGTGCCCTGATGGCTGGCGCGACCATCGACGTGACCTGCAACGTCAAGGCCGATGTCGGCTACCGCTTCCGCTATGTCGACGGCGGCGACATGTTCGGTTACGCCTCGAATGGTGGTCCGGGCCGCGACAAGGGCTTCTACAGCCACGAAGCACGCCTTGGCGCTCGCTACGTCTTCGGCGGCTGCGCGACACCCGTCGCCTACGAGCCGGAACCGGCTCCGCTGGTCTATAAGTAAGCTTTATCTCGACCTCGAGAAAAAAGGGTCGCCTTCCGGGCGGCCTTTTGTCGTTTGCCTGCCTCGGACGATGACCGGTTGCCTCTGCCCTTTCATCTCACTGGTACACTAAGAGCGTCACGAGGAGGCGCGCTAGAGCCAGATCGCGGCGTCAACTGTCTAGGCGACCAATCCAGGGCTTTCAGGGAAGTCTGATCGACGGTCAGTCATCGAACGGACCGTCGATCCTGTGTCTGTCGATTATGCGCAGGCTACGATCAGGTTCGATGACGTAAGTTTCGCTGATCCGTTCACCGAACTGGTTGCGAAATTCATGGGGTATCCTGCTTCCCACCGGTGCGTTTTTCAGCCGCGTGTGAGGCTGCCCTTTGTATGTGATGCTCCCGGGGATGGGGGAAAGGTCGACCTGTGATGTCGAGCAGGCCGTGAGGAGGCCTGCTGCAGCCAGTACAAAAAAGCGTTTCATGGTCTGCTCCTGGATCTGTAGGTAAGCTGTCAAACAGCCTGGGAGGAGAAAAGTTTCCCGATAGGCTGCGGGCTTCAGACTCATATTGCTGGAGACGCACTGACGTTGCAGGGCTGCAAGCCATATCGACACTATCGGCGCGATAGTCTTTTGGACTTTGCAAGGGTGATCAGTCGGGGAATCGGCATATCATACATATGCTAGCGGACCGATCTTGGTCTTGTGCTACTCCGCGTCCATCAGCGCGATCTTGCTAGCCGCACTCTCCAGAAATCCATTTTCACTTGCGCTTTTCTCATCTTTCCACTATCCACGGCGGCGGGACACTCCTCCCCAACGAGGGTACAAGTCTTCCACGCTAACCCTTTGTTTTCCCAATTGTTTGCATTGACACAGCTGCCGCCGGTGTCACTGGTGTGTCAGTCAGCCGATCCGCGAGGGTATCGTCGCTCATCGCGTGCCCGTATGTCTCGAAGACGTGCTGAGCAGACTTCCACCCGCCAAGCTTCGAAACTGTGATCGGATCTACGCCTTTGTGCAAGAGCGAGGTTGCGAACCCATGCCGGCAGCAATGGAAGCTGTAAAACGGAATGCCCGCGCGCTTGCAAGCCTTCACCCATTGCGGGTTGGCTGTGTTGCGCGTCGAATATTTGAAGACCTTTGACCCACGTTCCCGATCGCTATCGATATTCGCAATTGCTGCGATGAGCGCGGCCGGCAGATGAGCGTTTCGCTCGTCCCCGATCTTTGTCTGCCGGATTTTTGCGCGGCGCTTGACGAGATCCACATCCTCCCAACGAAGATTGATCGCTTCGCTCACTCTGGCGCCGGTCAAGAACATGAAACAGCAGAGCGCCGCCAGGTGCGGGTTCGATGCGGCCATGAATGCCTGCACCCATTCCCATGTCACCGGCGTCTTGATCTTGTAGTTCTCCGGGAATCGCTCGACCTTGAGCGGGCTGCATAGATCGAGTGATGCAGCGTGGTTGATCACTGCCTGCGTCGGCACGATCACGTGACGGTTCCGCGTTGCGCCTGTCGCTTTCGGATAGAGCGCCATAGCGGCCTTGCGCACAGCACCAGAGGCGATCGATTTGACGAGGGTATCCTTCCAATAGTCCTCGACCATCTGAAGGAATCGATGCGACCGCTCGGCCATCCGGTAATGAGCGGCCGCATCTGAAAATCTTAGGATGGCTTCTGGGCCATCGAAATCACCTTTCCAGTGCTTTTCTTCGAGCTGGCTGATGAATCGCTCTGCAATTGCTTTCTTCGCAGTTCCAGTAGACCCGCGTAACCTTTGCCCGTTGATAGTGCCACGGTAGTGGAAGACCTTGCCGCCGGGGCGTTTGTAGAGGGTGATGGGCATGGCCTGCTGGCCTCCATGATCGCATCGAAGTCTTGCTGAGTGAGCACCATACGATTGCCTAAAACTCGACAGGCGCCAAGCTCTCTAGCGAACTCGCGCAGTTTGCGTTCGCTCCAGCCTATGTGTTCCGCCACCTGCTCGGGGGTGAATACCGTTGGCAAACCCGTCATCACCATGTCCCTCCAAGCTCTTCTGCCATGTGCTTATCCATCCACGTCATCTGCTCCTCTTCCGTCCCCCCGGCTGGGAACGGCTCAGCAAGCTTGGCATCGACAGGCAGGAAGTGGTCTCTACCCTCTATCGTGACCCGCTTCATCAGCGGGCCGGCTTGCTTCCCATCTCGATCAGCGCTCATCCCCCCACCCTTTCTGAAATAGCCGCTCCGTCTGTTTCAGAAACAGGGGTGGTTTCTGACATAGGGGACGCCGCCTGCGTCTGGGGTGACAATGCTTCAAGGAAACGATCACCTTTGCAGGTTTCGCAGTCCTCGTAGCAGTCGCCGTCATAGATGACCTTTCCTCTACCTGCGCACTCTCGGCAGACGGTCAACTGCACGGGCGCTGGGGTATCAGGCTGCTTGTTCTGTTCGGTCGCGTAGAGCGGCTGGGCGTCGCCCGGCAGGTCCGGCTTCCGATCGTCCCCAGTGATGTAGAGGCAGCCGTGCTGATCGTACCAGTACCAGGCGAAGGGCCGGCTTGACTGCTTGTTCTGTTCGGTCATGGCTGGCGCGACTGCGAGAGCCGCCACAGACGATCTGGCGCCACGTAGTGCTGCATCCCATCGCTGGTTGGCACCTTTCAGGATTGCCTTCTGGGCTTTGCCGATGCTCCCCGAAAACGACATATTGAAGCAGATGTTCGACATCTTGATCCCGATGTTCGTCAGGTCGTCGAATGCCTGTTTGGAGATGTTGATGTCGGTCATGGCTGGCCTCCTAATATCGTCACGTTAGTTGTGTTATCCTCGCTTGCCACACGTTCGCTGCCGAACTTCGCGCAGTAGCTTCCGATCGCCCGCTTAAGGACTGCTTCAGGTGAAGCCTCCATGCGAGCTGCGACGGACCTGATCGCGTTCTGCTGGTCTTCGGTGAGCGTTAGAGCCGTGATGGGCTGGCGCTTCTGTTCGGTCATGGCTGGAGCGGCGAAGAGCACTGTTTCGGTCCAACCTGAGGTAGGAGTTGCCCAGTCGCGCTTTTCGAGCATGAAGATCGGCTGGCTGGTCTTGAACTGATACAGCCAGCCGGCAGGTTCGCCTGCGGCGACGTTCTTTGTTTCACTGCTCATCTGCTCACTACCTCTCCTGTTCGGGTGTCGACGACATCGCCGTTCATCTTGCGCTTGTACGGGCCGGCTGAGAGCGAAGATTTCGGCTTGGTGATGCCGAGGTGCTTCTTCTTAACCTTGGCGATCTTCGACTTGATGCCGACCTCGACCGCAGTCTTCTTCCGGTGCTCTTCCCTGAAAGCCGGGAAAAGGTTGGACTCGCGATGCGATCCGCCCAGTATCAACGAGACCTTATGGTCAAAATCGTATTCGTCCCTGAGCGGATCGATCCGCAAGCCGGTGAGATGGCAGATGAAGTTTTCGCGCTCGAGGATCCGCACCTTCACCCGATCGGGGATCTTGGCATCGTCGTTCTTGGCAATCCACTCTGGTGTCGATCGGCTCATAGCTGCCTCCCGATCATGGCAGCCCGCTTCGATAGCTCCTCAAGCTGATCTGCGATCTCGGCTAGGCTCATAGGCGCCGGCCCCGGTACTGGATCGGGGATAGGTGCTGCCAGGCGATCGTCATTCGCGGAGACGAGCTCGACACCCCATTTCGACGCGAAGCGCTTCCGTTTCGCTTCCATGACCGGTGCGAATGGATCGGGAGCGCCGCGCGTGTGCGCTTTGACACTGGTGCTCATGCTGCTCTCCAATCGTTTGCGCCCTCATGGAAGCCGCCACGGATCGTCTCGGTGAGATGGATTCCGTTCGTGTCGCAGAAGGCGATCGCGTAGGTGATGAGGCTCGCGGCGCGACCGACCGACATGCGGGCGGTGCTCTCGCGAATGTTGACGAACTCGTTTTCGAGGCCGGGAATGATCTCGACCTCGCCGGCTGTCGCAACGGTATGCCCGGAGACGAGCAAGACCTTCCAAGCTTCGGCATCCCGGCGCTTTCCAGCCCACGTCATCTGCGAGCTGGCTATGTCGGTGCAGATCGCATGAAACTTTGCGTTCTGGTCTCCGCTGCGCGTCTTCGGCCCGATGCTGATCGCGCTGCCTTCGTCGGCAGCAGCAACAGCGGCGAGGGCGTTCGCGCGCACCTTGTCGTTGATGAGGATGAACCGTTGGCGCTGGGTCATGGATCAGCCGCCATTCATCGGGTGAAGCTGCGCAAGACGCCGCGTCTTGATCGAGAACGCCGCATCGATCATGTCGGCATGGCCCTCGCTTTCCAGCGTGGCCGGCGCATCGAAGTCGTTCCAGATCTCCTCGACGCTGGCTTCATCCGCCGCGCTTCCAAGCGCCGTTTCGATTTCCTCGAGATAGCCGCCAAGATCGAACTGATCTTCACCGGCATCTTCCTTGGCCGGCTCGGCTTCGATCGTCTTCGCGGACGGCGGCGTTGGCGGCTTCGGTGGCTTAGGAGGCGTAGGACGGCTTTCAGATGTCGGGGTTACGTCCCGCATCTCGTCGGCGTCGGCGATCTCGCGCGCTTCGAACTCGTCGCGAATGCCGCCGAGCACGTCGCCGAAAAGTTCACGAAGGCAGTAGCCGGCCGCGCGCCATGCAAGCATCCGCTTCGGAAAGCGATACCAAGGGCTGTCATTCGGCTTCTGTTCGTTCTTCTTGTCCCACTTGTTCCACTTCGTGACGACGGCTTCTGTCTGCCACAGGCCTGCCCGAACGGCGTCGTCCTGGCTGAATTCGACGCGCTTGTCTTCACCGGTGTCGCTCCGCTTCGCTTCACAGAAGCCGATGAGCTTGCCGTTGACCTCGTCGCAGCCGGTCCGCAGGTAGGTGACCTTGCCGGACATCCGGACGACGTTGATCAGGCCATCGCCATACAGCGCCGGCTTGCCATTGATGACGGTGAAGCTTCGGAGGCTAACCATAGGCTTAAGGCCGAGCTCGGCGCCGGACATGATGGCAACGGCGACGGCAGCAGCCGCCGCGTCACCCTCGAGCTTGCCGACAAGAGCAGAGGGCGCGAGGCCCGAAGCGACGACGGCGCGAGAGACACGCATCGTTTCTTCGAAGGTCTGCGGCACAATGGCCATGACCTGACCGCCGGCGGATAATGCAGGTACGTGAGCATTCATCAGGCAGCCCTCTGTTCAGATTTGATCGCCATGCCGGCCAGCTCGACGCCGGAGCGCGCCGCGCGGTTCGCCAGCGTCTCGACGACTTCGCGGATCTCCGCCCGGTCCTTCAGCGAAAGTAGGAGAGCATCGAAGTCGGTGATCTCGGCGAAGACGAAGGTGCGGAGCGAAACCTTGGCACCGGTGCGGCCGGCGCTGGCGTTTCGAGCCTGCGTTTCCTTCGCGGCGTCGGCAGCTTGCTGGGCGAGGCGTTCGGCCTCTGCTTCTGCTGCCGCGCTGTTGTCGTTCTTCGCGGACGCTTGTTCTGCGGCGATGCGGGCGGCATCAGCTTCCCGCTGAATGCGATCGGCTTCCGCGCGAGCTGCTGCCTGGCGATCGCGTTCCTTGCGCGCTTCCTCCTGCAGGAAAGCATCGAGGTGGCGTTTGAGGCGCTTGGAGAGGGTGTCAGGTTCCTCCTTCAGGTCGCGCCATTTGTTGTCGACGTTCCGGCCGGCGTCGAGGTGCGGCTGCTTTTCGACCTTGTGCAGGTCGGTGGCGCGCTTGGAGATGCCTGCGATACGCTTCGACAGCACGCCGATCTTGTTCGCCTGATCCTGGGTCTCGACCTTGGACTTGAGCAATGCGTCGGCAAGCTCCTGCTCGCCGGCAAATTCCAACTTCAAAGCTTCGAACGGATCGCTGGGCAGATTGTCGCCCATGCCGCGAACCTGCTCCGGCTCGTCGTCCCAGCCGCCGCCTTCGATCGCCTTGGTGTAGGCTTCGTGCGTGATTGGGTTCCGGCAGCAGAACGTCCAGATTTCGGAGGCGTCGATAGTGCGATCACCGCGTATGGCGTGCCACTTGCCATCCTCAAACCAGATGGCCACGGGCTCCCAAGGCTTGTCCCTGTAGCGAGTGCGGTAGAAGCCCTGCTGGGGGTCGCTGTCATGGATCGGTCCACGGTTGCCGGCGAGGGCGTCCTGCCACCACTTCCAAAGGTTATCGTTGGGCATAGGAAAAGTACTCCTGTTCGACCTTGGCCGTCCGGTTGCTGTTCGGGATGGCGGAGAAGATGAAAGATGACGCGATGAGGGCGAATGCCACGGCAAAGGCGAGCGGTACGAGGAAGGCGTCTGCCTTCTGCCGTGCCATGATCTTGCGGTTGATCTCTTCGGCGCGCTTGGCAAAGCTCCCCGCCTCGATGAGGATCAGTTCTTCGTCGAAGTCGGTTCCGCTATGCATCGGCCTTCTCCATGAGAGCGGCGCGGCCATATGCGGCCCAGTCGACGACGCCGGCTCGTGCCAGATGGCGGAGTGTGAAAGCGGCATGTGCCGGCGTGATCTCGAACCACGAACTGACGCCTTCAGGTTCGAACAGCTTTTCAGAGGTTTCCTGATCGAGACCAAGGTATTTGGTGGCCTTGAAGTCGACCTGCCGCCAATCGAGGAAGTCAGGCTGGTTCTCTGACTCCCAAGCCGCCCACCCGGCTATGCAGGCTGGTGTCCCGCAGCTGTGCACATAGTCGGACATCGTGAAGCCGATCGGCGCGCTAGGTGTTGTATGGAGCTGCTGCTCGATGAGGTCGGCTAGCGCGAGGATGCGTTCCTTGTTCATGCCACCCACCCCATTGCCTGATGGTCGCGGCGCTCGTCGTGAAGACGATCGGGATCGGGGAGGACAGGAGCGGATGCTTCGAGGTCATCCTTCCAGAGCGCCCATGCCTTGCTGGTCTTGACGTAGGCGGGGAAACGATCCTCGTCGTCGAGCTCAATGCCTTCTTCCTCGTCCATCGCGTAGAGGAACTGGCGGGCGCAATACTCGGTGATGTCTTCCGACTTCCATGTCGTGGTATCGACGCGAAGCACGGTGACAATCTCGTCGTCGGCCAGCTCGCCAAGGAGTTCTGCCGCCGTCATCGTCTTTCCGAAGAAGGAGCTTTCCTGCAGGTACTGGCGCTTGATGCGCTGGCTGCAGACGACAGCGACGAGCGTTTCATTCGCTTCGATCGGATGCTTGCGGGTGGTGGTTTCTGCTGCGGATGCCATGTCGTTTCCCTCACGTTGGGATCGGTTTCTCACTCCCGCACGGATGCGAGAGGAAGAAGCGGATCAGGCTGTGGGTGTTTCGAGAGCGTCTACGTCGAAGCCGACTTGCTTGAGCAAGGCCTTCTTCTGATCGTCATTGAGCAGCTTGCCGCTCAGGAGCATGTTGACGGTCTTCTCTGCGAGGTAGAGCGTCGGGCGCGGCGATGCAGTAGCCTTGCCGTCGTCGATGTCCACGTTCACAGATGTGCTGATCCGGCTCGCGTCGATACGAGTGATCGGGTTGTATTTCGTGCCGTAATCGCCAAACCCTGCGAGATCGTAAGCGGCCTTGGCGCGTTCGCTTTTGGAATAGGCCTTGACGATATCGGCCTCGATATCCGCAACGGCCTTGCGAGCTTCAACAAGACGCTTCCACGCTTCCGGATCGAAAGTCGAAATGTCGATCTTGAACTCGACCACCTTGCCCATGCTGTCTCTCCTCACTGGCGCCGACCCGGTTTGGTGGGCGGCTTCTATGGAGATAACGTACTTTATGTACGATTTCAGCGCAAGTACATTTTGTACGATAAACGTCGATTTTGCAAAATTAGCGTTTGGCGAAGAATCGATTCGACTCCCCCGGTTCGTTCTGCTTTCATGAGAACAGAAGGAGAACGGAATGTTGGCAGCAGTTCAGGCATCAGCAGAGTTCACGCTCCATATCCGGTGCGAGAACTGCTTACGACACAGTCAGAAGTTTATCGTCATGCCGGTAGGCGAGGGGATTCCGAGTGATGCGGATGAACTGACCGAAAGCGTTTATCTGGAAACTATCCAGTTCAGGTGCCAGCCGTGCGGAAGCGTAATCGGCCGGCTCTTCGGGATCGATGGAGGTATGTCAAATGGCTATTGAGCGGGAAGTCTTGAGTTTCATCATCGTGCCACCTTACGCGCAACGGGCTGCAGTCACGGCGGCGAAGGAGCGATTCGAGGATTACCTGTCGCGCCGCTTCCCTGGCTACGACTTCACTGTGGGCCCATTCGCCCCGGTCGGTGATGAAGATGAGTTCTGTGTGCTGCCAGTCATGAACTATCCCGGCCCAAATGGCGAAAGCTACATGTGCGATCCGCCCAAGAGGTGGTTCGTCCAAGATATTGCGGACGCTTGTAGGCAGTTCGATCTCAAAGGATTGCGACACTTCGCAGCCTAAAGTTGTTAGGTGAGTATCAATGATCAGCAGCTATCTTGGGCTTATGAGAGAAAGCCCCGTCCATCTTACCTATATACTCGAAACAAAAGAACCAGTCGAACTCGGCGACTTCGTTGCGCAATTCGTTGCGATCGGAAACGAGTTCGAGCGCTTCGTGAAAGAGCAACACAAAGACCTAGCGGGGGATGCCTCTTTCTTCGTGAAGGAGGTACGCAAAGGATCGACGATCGTCGATATGATCCCCGCGATGGCGGTCGTCGCGCCATTCATTGCGAACGCCGACCAAGTGATGATCGTCGAGGATTTTGTTAGAAGATGGGGCAGGAGGCTCTCAGCCCTTATCAACGATCAAATCAAAGATGCTCCAACCACACCGCAAGAGTTCAAGGACTTTTCAAAGGCCGTCACCGCGATTGCTCGCGATCCTAAAGCTACATCGCGCCTAGAGGCTGCTGTGTTTGAGGATGGGAAAAGAAAAGTTCGCTACAGTTTTGAATTCACTACATCCGAAGCAAGAGCGGCAGAGAAAGTTATAGAACACCGCCAGCATGAATTGGAAAAGCCGGCGCAAGATCTGCACGAACGCGTGCTTATGGTATTTACTCGGAGCGACGTTCATTCCGCATCCTTGGGGAAACCTTCCGGCGAGAAAGTCATGATCGAGGAAATTTCAGATAAGTCGATCAGCCTCACGTATGGTTCGGATCTAGCAGAGCGGAAGCTAAAACACGAAATTCGAGAAGCCGACGAGAACGTCTATAAAAAAGGTTTCATAGTTGACGTGCATACGAAAGTGGTCCGCGGCAAGCCTGTGGCCTACGCAGTTACCCACGTCCATGACGTTATTGATATTGAAGAAAACTAAACTGTTAGAACCCCGGCAGATCGTTCATAACGCGACGAACTAATGCGATCACTTCAACCGTAACGCCTTCGTCCGCCTCGTCGTCACGCTCGACTATGATCGGCTTATGTTTCGGGTTAGTGGAGCGAGGGTGAAACTCTGCTCGATCGGGGAACACCTCGATCTGCTTAACCGACCATTCTCGGAAGTGACCGCCGTCCCGTGATCGCTGAACGATGACAACCATTCCCGACCGCAACTCAATATGCCCGATGTCTTCATAAGCCAGGCACACGAGGCGATCGCCTGGAAAGATCGGGCGAGGGCGCAAATCATTCATGCTGTCGCCAGCGCAATCGAACACCAGCTGCCGAGCGTTCGGAAACTTCTCGTCCCGCGGTAGCATGATCTCGATGGGCTCCGACTGATCGAACTCATCGACCTCGCGGAAAGCGCCAGCCTCGACCACGCCGGCAACGCGCCCGACCGTCATACCCACCCGGCTGAGTGTCACGTCGCTCAACGCTGCTCCAGTATCCTCTCCCGGTCCATCACCGAACAGAATCCACCCCGCCTTAGCGCCAAATAGTTCGCCATATCTCTCGGCGGCCTTGCGTGAGATCGGACGATTGCCGTTCTCGTGGCTGATGAGGGTATTCTTGTTGATCTCACGCGGGAACGCGTTCGCCGCATCGGTCGGGCTCTCATACCCTGCCGCGGCGCGCACTTGCTTCAATCTGTCCTTTGGCAATTCCATTCGTACATTATCGCTCAAATTTATCGTGCAATGTGTACGATTTTGGCTTGCGTTGACGCAGTACCTTTTGTACGATGCAGACCATGAGCGAGACACCCACTTCCATTTCGAGCCTCATCGACCTCTGGGACACCATCGGTGATTTCGCCGCTGACGTCGGCTGCGGATACGAAGCCGCCCGCCAAATGAGACTGCGAGACAGCATTTCGCCTCGGCACTGGAATGGTGTGATTGCGGCCGCAGCTCGGAAGAGCATCGCGGGCGTCGATTGGCAGTGGCTTGCTACCCGGCACACATCTTCCAGGAAGGCGATATCAGCATGACCGACGCACACGGCGTAGCCCGCGACCAGCTCCGCGCCTTCATTGAGCGGATCGAACGTCTCGAAGAAGAGAAGAAGACCATCGCTGACGACATCAAGGATGTCTACGGCGAGGCCAAGGGCATGGGCTACGACACCAAGATCATGAAGATGGTCATCGCCCTCCGCAAGAAGGACGAGCACGAGCGCACCGAGCAGGAACTCATCCTCGATACCTACCTTGCAGCCCTCGGCATGATTCCCGAACCATTCGAGCGGGACGACGAGCCGGCAGCGGCCGCTCCGGTCAGATCGCCAGCAAAGCCCCTTCAGGCTTCGCGCACAGTGACGACGGTTTCGGCACGGGTCGCAATCAATCAGCCGGAAACGGCGACAAGAAGGCTGGATGGCTTCGGCTCCGTTCAAGACGGCCTCAAAATGTCTACCAACGGGACTGACGCAGGTGTGGCGGAAAACCAGAACGACACCGTTAAAGCCGACGACATGAGCTTGACAGTTGTCGGTACCGAGAGCGGAACCGTCGCCAATTCCGAAATCGCTCCGGCCTCTCATGGTGAAGCCGAAGCCCCCAGCGTCGAGAGCGAGCCACCGGCAACTGAGCCGGCACTTCACCGCGCCGACGCCAACACAGGAGAGTGCCCAGATGATCAAGTAGCTCAACCCCAGTACGCCGCAACACAGCAGGCCGGGTCGCCGTTCAGTACCAGCCGCCCGGCCGACCATCCCATCCTCCTCCTGCGACCTCATTGCCGGCACCCCGGCGAAGAAGTCTGCGGCGGATCGGGAAAGAACCACTGCCAGAATTGCCTGGCCGCGATGCGGGAGCTCGAGACGGCATGACACCGATCCTCTCCCCATCCTCGATCGATGCAATGGCACAGCGCGCAATTGAGCGCGGCGTCGGCCTCGTTCGCAAACCCGTCCAGCGCCCTGTGAGGTCAGCATGAGCCAGTTCCTACTCGGCGCTCTCGTCCGATCCGTCTTCGGAGCGCCTGCCGGTTTCTTCATCGCTGCTCTGCTGATCGGCTCGAAAGCCGCGGCCCACGAGCACAAGAGCCAAGACGACAACACCCAGCCAGAGGCCATTCGCTTGGCTCGGCTGATCAATTGACGGGCTGACCTCCTCCCAGCCCGTCAATCCGGGTCCAGTCCGAATGAATCCTCCCGATCGGTATGGACCCGTTCAACTCGCAGCCTGACCCGATCGTCTTTGAGCCTGAGAACAACGGCTTGGACGATCGGACCCAGCGCTACGAAAGGTGCCGAAGCCTCCGGCGGAGAAGATTCGGCGGCAAAGCCGGATGGCGGTTCGGCTCTGCGGTTTGGAAACTTTAGAACGGTTGGCCCAGGCGGACCGGAGACGGCGGGCGAAAGCCCTGCAAGGCGATCACCGCCGTCTTTTCTATCATCGGTCCTGCGCATCTGTAGCTCCTTCGAACGAGCCAAAGATCGCACAGGAGCCGAGCATGAAATCGGAAATCTCACCCGGACATTCGGGAAACTTAAAACAGGGCGCCCGCAGGAAAATGAGTGACGTAGCAACAGCAAACTTCTTGGTCGAGGAGATCGGAGCGAGGCGCCATGTAGGCGACATGTTCCGTGCCGCCTGCCGCGAACTGCGTGCACGCTTTCCTCACCGCGACGACCCTGAAAATCAATGGACAGAACGCCGCCTTCGCGGGTGGTGGAACAACGAGAGCCGTGTCGTCAAGCACTTCCAGATGGTCGAGCTTTTCGAAACAGCCGAAGCCCTGAGGGAGGCGAGGGACGCCCATGCTGACTACAAAGCCAAGACCGCCGCTCTTCGTCAGATGGCTCAGCTTCGAGCGGAGACAGTCGCTCGCACTGTGGCTGAGAGATAGCGCCGCGGGCCTCGCGGAATGGATTTGCCCAGAGCTGACAGAGGAGAATGAACAATGAGGAGCATGAAAATTCTCGTTGCCTGCGAGTTCTCCGGGACAGTTCGAAACGCGTTTCTCGATCGCGGACACGACGCATGGTCTTGCGATCTTCTGCCGGCCGAAGACGGAAGCAATCGCCACATCACTGGCGATGCGCGCGATCTGCTCAACGACGGCTGGGACATGCTCATGGTGGCGCACCCACCATGCACCCGCCTTTGCAATTCAGGTGTTCGGTGGTTGTCGTCGCCACCTCCGGGCAAGACTGCTGAGCAGATGTGGGCGGAACTGGACGAGGGTGCCGCCTTGTTCTCATCGTTCTGGAACGCGCCGATTGATCGTATCGCGATCGAGAACCCCGTCATGCATCGGCACGCCAAAGAGCGGATTGAAAACTACGGGGAGTTTGCCCAGAGCGTTCAGCCGTGGCAGTTCGGTCATCCCGAAGTCAAGCGCACCTGTTTTTGGCTCAAGGGCCGGCCCCCGCTCGTCCCAACGAACGTGGTAGATGGTCGCGAAGCGCGCGTGCATCGCATGCCCCCCGGCCCAGATCGCTGGAAGGAACGCTCCCGCTTTTTTACCGGCATTGCTGCGGCGATGGCTGATCAGTGGGCGGGGTATGCGATCGAGCAGTCGAGGGCGGCATGACCGACATCGAACTCCTTACCCAAGAGATCACCGTCCAGTCCGACATCGCCGAAGGACTTAAGGCCCGCATGGCGAAGCAGGACAACGGCTACCAGCACATCAAGCTTGCTTGCGTGACGCGGACGCTTGAACGCCTCCGGTCGGCTCTCCAGCGTAGGGAGAGCGCATCGTGATAGCTACCCGAACACTACTCGACGGGCGTTGCACCATGCATGTCGGTGACTGCATCGAAGCCATGCGCGCAATGCCAGCGAACTCGGTCGATTGCGTGGTGACGTCTCCGCCTTACTGG
The DNA here is from genome assembly GCF_014841925.1 of Rhizobium sp. CFBP 13726. Taxonomy (NCBI): domain Bacteria; kingdom Pseudomonadati; phylum Pseudomonadota; class Alphaproteobacteria; order Hyphomicrobiales; family Rhizobiaceae; genus Rhizobium; species Rhizobium sp. CFBP 13726. Next base: position 690,810 of record NZ_JACYUU010000002.1, on the reverse strand, counting down.
GGCCTTCGTGACTACGGTGTTGCCGGACAGATCGGTCTTGAGCCGACGCTGGGTCAACACCTCGAGGTAATGGTTGCCGTCTTCCGTGAAGTCTGGCGCGTCCTGAAGCCTCGCGGCACGCTCTGGCTGAACTATGGTGACTGCTACGCTGCACAGCCAAACGGCAAGTCGGCCGCGGCTTATAAGGCAGACGGCAGCGACGACCGCACCTTTCGCGACAAGCCGTTCTCGACGGTCGGGCCGATCCTTCAGCCTGACACTAGGGGGCCACAGCGCGCAGGCGCAAAGGAAGCATACAGAGCTGATAGCGGCAGGACGATTCGACCAGGTGGGTACCTGAAACCGAAGGATCTTTGCATGATCCCGAACCGTCTGGCTATCGCCCTGCAGGATGATGGCTGGTGGGTGCGTTCGGAGATCATCTGGCACAAGCCAAACCCAATGCCGGAATCCGTCTACGACCGTCCGACGACATCACACGAGAAAGTCTGGCTTCTCTCGAAGGGTGAGGACTATTTCTACGATCACGAGGCGATCAGGGAGCCGACGACTGGCACGGCGCATGCTCGCAAGCCCGGCAAGAACAGTCGGCAGAATGTCGATCGAATTCCGGTGTCTCGCAAGAAGTCAGACACAGGTGTCGGCTGGGGTCATCTCGATCGGATCAACGCTGGCGAAAACGATCGAGGTCGGGACCGAGTTGTTTCAAAGGTTGCTGAAGAAACGGATCCGTTTCGCAAGTCGAAGCCGAGTTTCGCTGCCGCGACTGGCGACCTGGTCGAAACGCGAAATGCCCGCAACGTCTGGACTATAACGCCAAAGGCGTTCAGCGGCGCTCATTTCGCTACGTTCCCGCCTGCGCTTGCCGAACGGTGCATGAAGGCTGGCACGCCGAAGCTCATATGCGCCTGCTGTGGAGCGCCGTCTGGATGTGGCCCAATATGCGAGGTCTTCGGTACCGAACCCGGCGTCGTCTTCGACCCGTTCGGTGGTGCCGGCACAGTCTCACTCGTTGCCGAGCAGCTTGGACTTCGCAGCGTCATGGTCGAACTCAATCCCGAATATGCCGATATCGCGCAACGCAGGATCACAGGCGCGCCGATCTCGATCGAGCAGGATGAGGTAGCCGCATGACCTTCGAGCAAGCCTTCCCCACCTACGGCCCAGACGTTGAGCGCATCGCCGCGGAGACTGGCATAGCCCCGCCTGACGTCGATCGCCGTATCAACGCTGCGATGAACGCCGCATACCTCGAACGCGCTCCGGCGCCGGCAGTCGTCGGCCCAGCCCCGTTAGTGACGAAGAAGCTCGTCCGCTACGCCGGATATGACGAGAGGGGCTCCGCATGACCGAGGTCCTGTCCCGCCGCCAGTACCGCGCCGAGCTCGCCATGATCGAACACGGCAAGAGGCGTGCGAAGAAGGGCAACAAGTTCGGCGCCAGGCGCACGGTCGTCGACGGCATCACGTTCGACAGCAAACGCGAGAGCGAGGTCTACAGCGACCTCAAGAACCTCGAGCGCGCAGGCCGCATCTCCGGCCTCGTGCTTCAGCGAAAATTCGAACTGATCGTCAATGGTCAGATCATCGGCACCTACCGCGCCGACTTCTGTTTCATCGACCATGACCGGGACGGCAGGTTTCGGACGATCGACGTAAAGGGCGTCGTCACCAAGGATTTCAAGCGCGTCCAGAAGCTCATCAAAGCCGCCTACAACATCGATGTCGAGGTGTGGAAATGAGTAACCGGGCGTGGATGCCGCTTCACATCGCGGACTACCTGTCAGACACCGGGCACCTGAACGCTGCAGAGCACGGCGCCTACCTGCTGCTGATCATGCACTATTGGCAGAACGGCCATCTTCCACAAAACGAAAAGCTCATCGCCCGTGTCGCCCGCATGACGGTCGAGCAGTGGGAGGAGAGCCGCGACGTGATCGCCATGCTGTTTGGCCCCAACTGGACGCACAAGCGCATCGACGCCGAGCTTTCGAAGGCCGATGACATCATCGAGAAACGCCGCGCCGCCGCAGAGTCCCGTTATTCGAAGCCGAAAAAGCAGCCGTCAGATGCAAATGCAATGCATGTGCAAAGCAAAAGCACATACACGCGCGTGCCACCTTTAACCGACAACCTTACTGCTTCTGCTTCTAACGAAGCATCAGCAGGCGCCGCGCTCGATCCGACGATCCTCGAAAGCAAAATGCGAGAGGCTGCCGGCGATAAGATCCAGCCAAGTGGTGGGTTTGTCGTCGGACCCGTCATGGAACTGATCCTAGCGGGGGCTGACGTCGATCTCGACGTTCTGCCGGCCATCCGCTCCACCGCGAGCAAACTCACGCGTCCTGCGCGATCCTGGGCCTATTTCGTGCCGGCCATTCAAGACGCCTTCGACCGTCGAAGGTCTGCCGGGACATGGGAGCGAGCGCAGCCGCCTCCCGGACAGCGTCCAAGCCTGACGCCGCATCAGCAGCGCCACCAAGCAGCCATCAAAGCATTCGACCGGAAACTAGGAATTATCAACGATGACGAATTTGCCGGCAACACTCTCGACCTTGAAAGCCGAGATATCCGTTCTCACTGACAAGCTGGCGCCGAGCAATGAGGCGCATGTGGCCGAGGCGATCAAGTCTCTGCTGTCATCCGGCCTATCCCTGCCTTCCGCGCTTTCGCCTGACATGGCGCCGGCTGTCTACGCTTTCGCCCTTAAGGGCATATCCGGATCGGCGCTGAAGCGCGTCGTGGCGAAGATCATCCGCGGCGAATACGAGATCCACCGGGCGTTCATCCCGAACGCGCCGGAGTTCGCCATCCTCGCCCGGGCAGAGGATGCACCGATGGTCGAGGACTTGGCGCGCGCCCGGGCCATATTCAACGCCAAGTCCGAAGCCACGCCGAGGCATACCCATGCACAAGGCTTCAACGATCTGCGCATCACACACCGGCTGCGCGCTGAGGAGCTGCAGCGAGCAGGGTTCGTGTTCCTCCGCGAGTGCAAGAGCCACGAGACGTTCAACAATCTTACCAAGAAGCGTGAGCTGCCGACCGGCGCTGTCCACCTTTGGGCAATCGATGAAGTCTGGGCGCCACAAGCTGGTCAGGTCTCGCAGTCTCAGGAGGCGGCATGATGGTCACGTTGCAGGAAGACATGCAGGTGATTGGCATTTCGCGCCGACAGCTGCAGGTCATCGATGCGATCTCCACCGGGAGACCAGCCAAGCGCATCGCCGCCGATCTCAAGCTCAGCGTCCACATGGTCAACAACGACATTCAGCGGGCAATTCAGACGCTCGACGCCGGCAACGCCGCCGGCCTAGTCGCGACAGCTTTCCGGAAGGGATGGATCGAATGAATAAATATAGCGCCTATGCCCATCGTATCCCGGGCGGTTTTGGATACTGGGCAATGCTTCGCCTATGCCGTGATGCTCACCCGGCTCCGATCATGGCCGAAGCCGACAGGCCGAAGGTGTTCGCCACGAAGGGCGAGGCTGCCGAAGAAGCGCTGAAACATCTGGTCGCCTTCATGAACGGCCGGCCGATCCGCGGCGAGACATTCGATGCGAAGCCGACCAGCTCGGCCCGCATGAAAGCTGAAATGCTGTTCCTCGGCGGGGGCAGAACTATCCAGGTCGAACGGGCGTAAGGCGAGGGAACGAAGATGGCGGTAAAGAAAACACGGAAGACAAAGCTCGGCAATGTCAGCCTTGCGGCGATCGGCAACCGGCAGACCATGCCGGTTCTCGACGAAATCGATAATCCTCTCCACAACCCGGCGCACGACGGCGAGCATTGGAACCCGAAGAAGGTCACCGGCATCAAGAACCTGAAGGAAAGCGCGCTCGTAACGCTTGAGCAGCGCGGTTCGATAGACCAGGCGCAGGTGAAGGCAGGTGAGCGATTCCGGACAATCTGGGAATCCCTGGGCGGTGCGGGTGCAGGATCGTTCGATTACAGCCGCGAACTCGTCGACGGTGGCGGTCCACGTTCGGCGCTTTCAGATCGCCAGATCCAGGCGGGGATCGATCTTGCAGACTGCCGGCGGGTGCTGGGCATCGGCTACGACGTCATGGTCAAAGTCGCCGGCGAGGGCAGGGCAGTCACAGAGCTGACCCAGAGCAAGAACCTGCAGCGCGCCTACATCGAGATGCTGAAGCAAGGCCTGACCGCATTGGCGGTGCATTTCGGCTATGAAAACGCAGGAAAACTGCGAATGCGTGCTTGACTGGTATTTTCTTCAGGTTCTGAGTGCGCTATGTAGTGAATATGGTCGTGATTTGCGCCTAGCGCAGAGAAAACGGCTAGAGAGATTTCCGTACCAGTTGAAGCCCGCCCCGGTGTTGTGACCCGGCCAGCGGGCTTTTCGCGTTTCAACCTGCAGAAAGGAAACAGCATGCGCAGCCATAGCTTCATGTTCGGCTTCTACCGCCTGTATGACATCCTCGCATCCGTCGCCCTGATCGTTGCCGACTTTGCTCGGCTCGCGTTGCGCATCGACTACGGCCATGCCTGGCGCTTCATGCGAGAGGCCGGCGTCACAGCATTCCGCAAGATCGGCGAACTCAAACCGGTCTACCGCGAGAGCTACGACACCCACGGGCTCAGTCTCGACGCCGGTCGAATGCGCTTCTGATTTCCGTTCTTCAAACAAGGAGGCGAGGCCACATCGGCCCGCCTCCATTCCGGTGCCTCAATCTGTACCCTGATAGGGTAGAGATGGCGGCATTACAGCTTCGCTTCGATTGCGTCGACGATCTGTATCAGCATGACGACGATAGTCAGTAGAGTTAGAGCTTGGTCCATCTAGCACCTCCTTTCTTCTCATAGGGAGAGTGAGGCCGAATGGTTGTCGTGATCTCATCTCCCGAGCCTCTTCCTCCGCAGAACTGGATTAGGCAAGTTGAGATGAGTGAGCCCGCGTTCCAGGACCATTCGCCTAAGGCGGCATAAGCATGAGACCTTACCCACCCGAATCCATGAGCGAGATCGACGGCAAGCCATTCGAGCCTGCACCTGAAGTCACGGCATGGGTAGAGGCAACGTTCTTCGATGAGGCTTCCACTGTCGCCAACCCCGATCACGCCCACCTCGCAAATGCTAGCATCGGCTTCCTCTGGACAGCCATCGAGAACAACAGCAAGGGCCGTCGCGTAATCGGTCAGTGCGAGACAGGATCACCGCAGGGCGCAATGGGCAAGTGGTCCCGCGCTCGTGCAGTCATGCAGGTGGAAGAATGGTTCGGCTCTGTGCCGGACTTCATCATCACCCTCGATGCCGCCTACTGCGCACAGTGTGGAGATGCCGAGTTCATGGCCTTGGTCGAGCACGAGCTGTACCACGCTGCCCAAGAAGTGGATGCATTCGGTCAGCCTAAGTTCAGTAAGAGCACAGGCGAACCGGTGTTCACTATCCGCGGGCATGACGTCGAGCAGTTCGTCGGTGTAGTCCGTCGCTATGGTACAGATGCATCAGGCGTTCGGGAGATGGTTGATGCAGCCAACCGTCCACCCGAGATAGCTCGCGCTCGTATCGAACATGCATGTGGGACGTGCCAGCTGCGCGCGTCCTAGGGTTTTGCGCGAAGAAATGTATCATCGAAGCGCATACGGAATTCATCTATCGCCTCTTCGAAGCGAGCGAAGCCTTCGTTGCGCATGAGCGCCGCGAAGTTGATGCTAGGTTCGGTACCGACAATAGCGGACCAATAGTACTTCACCATGCCAGGAGCGTCTCGCTCTTCCATCCGCATCTTCGTGTACCGGATGCCGCGCTTCAAGCTCTCTGAAGCTTCACCTGACGCCAAGATCGGGTCGAATACCCGCTCATGAAGGAAGTCCATTATTTGCTGCTCTTTGCGGCCTAACTTCTTGACCATCTTCGCTCCTCCGCATTTGACCGGACTTTGACACAACGATGGCTAAAGCCAAGCTCTCAGACGACGTAAAAACCTACATTGTTCAGGCGCTAGCTTGCTTTGACAGCCCGTCCATTGTGGCAGGATCAGTCAAGACTGAGTTCGGAATCGGCGTAAGCCGGCAACTTGTCGAGAGTCATGACCCGAACAAGAAGGCAGCGTCCGGTCTTGCACCGAAGTGGCGAGCGCTGTTTGAAGAGACACGCAAGACGTTCCTCGAAGATACCGCATCGATCGCCATCAGCCACCGCGCCGTTCGTCTTCGCGCTCTTCAGCGCATGGCAGACAAGGCCGAAACGAGCGGCAACATGGTTCTCGCATCCTCGCTCCTCAAGCAGGCGGCAGAGGAAGTCGGCGGAAGCTACACCAATCGGCGCGAGCTGACAGGGAAGGATGGAAAGGACTTGCCGGTGCCAGTGTCACCGGTGACGATCTTCCAGTTGCCCGATAATGGCAGGAGTTGACCAGGGCGAGGCAGCCCAGACAATCATCCGTCCGCAAGCGGGCCCACAGACAACGTTCCTATCGTCGCCGGCAGACATCGCCATCTACGGTGGCGCGGCAGGAGGTGGCAAGACCTGGGCGCTGCTGATGGAACCGCTGCGCCATATCGGCAACCCGGCATTCGGCGCTGTATTCTTCCGAAGGAACCTGACGCAGGTCAGGAACGAAGGTGGTCTCTGGGACGAGAGCGAGAAGCTCTATCCGCACCTGAGCGCGAACCCGCGATCGGCGCCGGACTTGAGCTGGTCGTTCCCATCGGGTGCCGGCGTCTCCTTCGCCCACCTCGAACACGAGAAGACGATCTATAACTGGCAGGGGTCGCAGATCCCGCTCATCTGCTTCGACGAGCTGACCCATTTCAGCGCCAAGCAGTTCTGGTACATGCTCAGCCGTAACCGCTCGATGTGTGGCGTTCGGCCTTACGTGAGAGCGACATGCAACCCCGATGCTGACAGCTGGGTTGCCGAGTTCATATCCTGGTGGATCGACCAGGCGACAGGCTTTGCCATTGCAGAGCGGGCCGGCGTCCTTCGCTGGTTCATCCGCATCGGCGACACGATCATATGGGCGGACAGCCCCGGGGAGCTTGCACACCACACAAACCCGCTGACCGGCGATCCTATCCCGGCGAAGTCGGTGACGTTTATCCCGGCTAAGCTCAGCGACAACGCCATGCTGATGGCGGCCGATCCTGGCTATCTCGCCAACCTCATGGCCCAGCCTACGGTCGAACGGGAACGCCTCCTCGGCGGCAACTGGAAGATCAGGCCAGCTGCCGGACTTCTGTTCCAGCGCGGATGGTGCCGCGTCGTCGATGCTGTTCCTGCCGGCGTCCGCTGGATGCGAGGTTGGGACTTGGCTTCAACGCCAAAGGTCGAAGGCAAGGATCCGGATGCGACGGCCGGAACGAAAATCGGCAAGCTGCCAGATGGGAGCTACATCGTCGGGCATCATGTCACCGATCACCTGTCACCGTCCGGTGTAGAGCGGCTGATCAAGAACACGGCTGATGCTGATGGTATCGAGACGCAAATTTCACTGCCGCAGGATCCGGGGCAGGCGGGCAAGTCGCAGATCATCAACCTAACGAAGATGCTGTCGGGCTTCGATGTCCGGTCATCGCCGGAATCGGGCGACAAGATCACGCGCTTTAGTCCGTTCTCTGCCCAGGCCGAAGCCGGCAATGTCGCTGTGCTTCGCGCGCCTTGGAACGATGCATGGTTCAACTCGCTCGAAAGCTTCCCTGAAGCGAAACACGATGATGATGCTGACAGCACGAGCCGCGCCTTCAACGCGCTGCTCAGCGCCAGCACCTTCACCCTCCAGAACATCTGAGGATCGCGATGCTCAATGACAGCCTGACCAGTCTTGTGTCCCGCATGGGCACAGACAGGGACAAGGCCGCCACGGTCTTCTACACCCACCCGGTGATGACCGATGAGCAGGCCCTTGCTGCCTATCGTGGCTCCTGGCTCCCGCGCAAGATCGTCGACATCCCGGCGCTGGACAGCTGCCGTAAGTGGCGTGACTGGCAGGCCAAGGCGACCGACATCGAGCTGATCGAGGCGGAAGAGATCCGGCTGAACTACAAGGGCAAGGTGCTCGATGCGCTGACGAAGGCGCGTTTGTTCGGCGGCTCTGCGATCTTCATCGGGACTGGCGACCAGAACCCGGAGAAGCCGCTCGATCCGGCAACGGTCAACCAAGGTGGACTGAAGTACCTCACGGTCCTTTCCCGCCGTGACATGACGGCAGGCCCGATCGAGCAGGACGTGACAAGCCCGTATCATGGCAAGCCTTCCTATCACGAGGTGACCGGCGCCAACGTGATGGTGCGAATTCACCCATCGCGTCTGATCCTGTTCGTCGGCGCTCGCCAGCCCGACAGCCTGATGACGTTCAACGCGCTGGACGGATGGGGCGACAGCGTCCTGACAGCAACGCTCGATGCCATCAAAAACGCTGACAGCACGGCCGGCAACATTGCCTCGCTGGTGTTCGAGGCGAAGGTCGATGTGATCCGCATTCCAAACTTCATGGCCTCGCTCGGCGACGAGCGGTACAAGGCGAAGATCATCGAGCGCTATACGCTGGCCAACATGTCGAAGGGCATCAACGGCACGCTGCTCCTCGACAAGGAAGAGGAATACGAGACCAAGGGCGCGCAGCTCGCGGGCCTGACCGACATCCTCATGGCTTTCATGCAGATCGTGTCTGGCGCCGCTGATATCCCGGTCACACGCCTGCTTGGCCAGTCGCCTGCAGGCATGAGCGCGACCGGCACCTCGGACATGAAGAACTACCACGATCGGATCCAGTCCATCCAGGAGCTGGAGATCTCGCCGGCGTTGCAGATCGCTGATGAGTGCCTGATCAGATCGGCCCTCGGATCGCGGCCGGCGGAGGTTCACTCGGTCTGGGCGCCTCTCGAGCAGATGAGCGAGAAGGAACGGGCGGAGATATTCAAGACCACTGCAGACGCCGCAAGGCAGCTCGTCGGTAGCGGGACAGGTCAGGAAATCATTGCTCGTGATGCGGTATCGCGTGCCTTGGTCAATCGCCTCGTCGAGGATGGTGTTCTGCCAGGCCTTGAGGATGCAGTCGACGAGTTCGGAGAGATTGGCGAGCAAGAGCCATCCGAGGCCGAGCTTGCCGCGTCAGCAGCCGCGCAGCAGGCGAACGCCAACAACGTGGTGCGGATGCAGCAGGCAGCGAACGACGCCGCTCCGCGGACGCTCTACGTGTCCCGCAAGGTGCTGAACGCTGCGGATTTGATCGCATGGGCAAAGGGGCAGGGGTTCAAGACCACGCTCCCGGCCGATGACCTGCATGTCACGATCGCCTTCAGCCGCACGCCGGTGGACTGGATGTCGATCGGTGAGAGCTGGCAGAACGAGCTAAAGGTCGCCGCCGGTGGCCCGCGCTTGATGGAGCAGTTCGGGGAAGCCCGCGTACTGCTGTTCAAGGCGAGCGAGCTGCAGTGGCGGCACGAGAGCATCAAGGAAGCTGGCGCGTCTTGGGATCATCCCGAGTACCAGCCTCACATCACGATCAGCTACGATCCGGATGCACCAGATCTTGCCGACGTGGCGCCATATCAGGGTGAGATCATCCTCGGACCGGAACTGTTCGCAGAGGTCAAGGAAGACTGGAAAGAAGGTGTGACTGAAGACGGAGGTGCGCCATTCGGTGGCGCGCCCTTTCGAGGACGCGCGAAAGCGAAGAAATCGCGGAAGCCAAAAAGCGTTTGACCCGGCCAAGCACCCGAGGGGTGGAGACGGCAGGTTTGTACCGACCTCGGAGAGTATTGGGCAGGCAGGGCGTCTGGCAGGGCAGAATGCGACAGTTCATGTAGAGTTCGCCGCAGTTGTCAGACCCGGGGCCATCAAAAAGGTGACCGGCGTCGATGTTCGTGGTTTCCGACATTCTGTGAGCAATCAGTCGATCTCCCACACACTGAAGAACCATGGGAACCCAAAGGTAGAGACTCCAAGAGGGCAAATAGCTGTCACAGCTGCGGACTTTGAGAAGCTACCTCAGATCGTCAGGTCGGGAATAATACACCCGCCCGAAACGCACAAAAGTACGTTACCCCGGTTCGTCATAAAGGCGGAGATTGACGGGATTGGCTACCACTACGTTGGCGACGTGAAAGCCGGCAAACGTCGGTTGGACATGATCTCGTTGAGGAAGAAAAAGGGGGGGTGGTAGATCGCTGCTCTCATGCCCCGCTTTCGCGGTCCCTATCAGCTAACGCCCAAAGCGAACGCGACCTTAGCGAGAATATATTTCAAGTGCCGCAAAATATCAAGCAAACCCCTTCGACAACCGTAGGGATATTGCTCGTAGAGACCAAGGTAGATGAAGCTGTCATGTGGGCGGTGAAGCACATTACGACCTGACCAGTATCTCTATCTCGTCTTGTCGACCCGGCCGGCTCTGAACGACCAGATGAATCCTAGCCCCATACTTCTCGGAAGACTGCGGCTGAAAGTAGCGTTTTAGCACTTCGTAAACAGTATAAGCAGCGGCGTCTCCGCGATCCGCATGCTGCGGAACGCCCGGATAAAGCACAAAATCTCCTACATTAGGGATCGTGCCACCGAGTTCTTCGGGCAGGTATCCTTCTCGGATATACTCAGGCCCCCTCCCGAGGTCCTCGAAGAAGACGACGTACGGCTTAGAGAATCCAGTCATGTAGCCTCCACAGGTTGCATTCCTACACTTGCTCCTTCCTTGAGGCGAAGCAATGCAATTCACTGATTCAGTCACGCTGTCGGGCACCCGCCGGACTGGCGACGGATACCTTGTTGCCGAGGCTCGGTCGGTTCGCACCGGCATCCAGCTTTACTCCGGCGATGAAGTCGGGAAGCCTGACATGCAGGTGGTTCGCGTCTACCGCCCAGCAGAGCAGGTCTTCGCCCAGGACAGCCTTCAGAGCTTCACCCACGCGCCAGTGACCATGAACCATCCAGCGGAAGCCGTGAACGACGGCAACTGGAAGGATCTGGCAGTCGGCGAGGTGAGCACAGCCGCCAAGAAGGACGGCGAATGGGTGCACCTGCCGTTGATCCTCAAGGATCGCACGGCCATCGCAGCGGTCGAGAGCGGCAAGCGTGAGCTGTCTGCCGGCTATACCTGCGAACTGGTGTGGGGCGACGGCATGACGCCTGAAGGCGAGCCGTTCAACGCCACCCAGACCAACATCAAGATCAACCACCTGGCAATCGTAGATCGCGGCCGGGCCGGTTCTATGGCTCGGATAGGCGATGGTGCCTCCGATGTGTGGGGCATTGCCCCGATCAATGATCATCAACCTCAGAAGGAAAAGATCATGACCCTGAAGACGGTAACCGTCGATGGTATCCCGGTCGAGGTGACCGACCAGGGCGCCACGGTCATCAACACGCTGCTCAAGCGGCTGGAAGATGCCAACAGCAAGATGAGCACGGCTGACGCTGCGCACCTCGCCGCGCTGGCTGCCAAGGACGCTGAACTTGCCAAGAAGGACGCTGCACTCGACGCCGAGAAGGCCAAGGTGCTGTCCGACGCCGATCTCGACAAGCGCGTGCAGGATCGCGCCGACCTGATCACGCTGGCAGCATCGATCGTCAAGGACGTCAAGACTGTTGGCCTGTCCGATGCGGCAATCCGCAAGGCTGTCGTCACCGCCAAGCTCGGCGATGCTGCAGTGGCTGGCAAGGCCGACGCCTACGTCGACGCTCGCTTCGACATCCTGGCTGAAGACGCCAAGAAGATCGCCGGCGCTGATCCTTTTGCCGCTGTCGTCAAGGACGGCGTCACTCCCACCGCTGATGCCGACAAGGTCGTGACCGATGCCTATGCGCAGATGGTTGCCGACATGAAGGCGGGCAAGACTTCCCCAACGGTCAACTAAGGAGGCGCTTCAATGGCTACCTACCAGACCACGTATACCGAAACGCCTCCGAAGGGCCTGCCTGGCCAGATCGCCAGCGAGGAGAAGTGCAACAAGGTCAGCCGGACCGTCGAGAACGCAGCTGGCGTCAAGTTCGGTCAGCCTGTCCAGCGCGGCGCTGGCGATCATGGCGTCATTCCTCTCGCGGCTGGTGGCAAGTTCATGGGCCTCGCTGTCCTGACCCCTGCCGTCCCGCCGGTCGCACCGGGCGCAACGCTCGTCGATGGCTACCCGCAGTATTTCACCGGCGCGTTCATGACCGATGGTCAGATGTACGTTCGAGCAGGTGTCGGCGGTGTCGTTGACGGCGACCCCGTCTACTACAACACCGTCACCGACCGTTTCGTCGCCGCAGCCGGCACGAACATCGTCGGTCCGATCCCCGACGCATTCTTCGACACCACAGGCGCCGCGGAAGCGATCGTCGAAGTGTCGCTCAAGCACAGGAGCGCATAAGCCATGAACCAGATCATTCGTCAGCCCTTTGCTGATGCCCAGGCGGCTTATCCGTTTGTCCTGGCGCAGGGGCGGAACATCGAGACCAAGATCTACCAGCGCCGTTATCCGACGTTCAACTACGGCGCCACCGTGCCCGTGGTGACGGAAGGCAACGCATGGGCGATCGGCACGACGTTCTTCACCGTCGACACTGCCGGCGAGGCCAAGTTCCTCTCTGGCGCTGGCACCGACATGCCGTTCAACCAGGCTATTCGCGACCAGTCGAGCACCGACTTCGCCATGATCGGCTCCGGCTGGGAATGGAATCTGGAGGAGGTCAATCAGGCGGCGCTCTATGGCATCGACCTGAACTCGACCAAGGCCCTGTCGGCCGCCGACAAGGTCGAGCGCCTGCTCAACTCGATCGCCATCATCGGCAATACCGAGAAGAACTGGACCGGCTTCGCCAACAACCCGGGCGTTGCCCGCGTCACGGTCGCTGCCGATGGCACCGGCGCCACCACCTTCTGGGCGAACAAGACCGTCGACCAGATGCTGCGCGATGTGAACGACCTGATTTCCAGCGTTCGCACCAACACCAGCGAAGTCGAATGGGTCGACACGCTCCGCCTTCCGCCAGCGGCTTTCCGGTACATCGCCACCAAGCGCCTCGGCGCCGGCGATGGTTACATCACCGCGCTCGAATACCTGCGCAAGAACAACGTCTACACGGCTGAGACCAACCAGCCGCTGGACATCCAGCCGCTCCGCGAGCTTGCCAAGGCATCGCAGAACGGTGGCGGTCGCATGGTGGTTTATCGCAAGGATGAAGAAGTCCTTCGCTTCCACCTGCCTATGCCGCGCCGCGCGCTGCAGCCGCGTCAGAAGTCCATCATGGGCTTCGAAACCGGCCTCATCGCCCGCACCGGTGGCACGGAATGGCGCCTGCCTGGCGCAGCCGCCTATGGCGACGAAATCACCCCGGCACCGTAAGGAGAACGGAACGATGGAAGTCACCAACAGCAGCAAGGCGCCTCAGGGTATTCACACCCTGACCGGCGTCGTCTTCGTTCTGCCGGGTCAGACAAAGACCGTCCGGCTGAACAAGACGCTCGAAAGCCATGCCAAGGGCCTCGATTTCTTCGAGCTCGACGGCGAGGCTGAAGAGGACGAGCTCGGTTCTGCTGATGCCAGCGGAGCCGTCCGAGTGACGGCAGAGCAGATGGACGATCTGCGCAAGAAGTTCGAGGAGCAGGTCGCCGAGATCGGCCGTCTGACCTCCGAGAACACCGACCTCACGACGACGGTTGGCGAGCGCGATGCGACCATTGAGACCCTGAATGGCGAGATCGTCGGCTTGAAGGCATCTCTCGAAGCTGCCAGCCAGCCGAAGGACAACGGCACCACGCCCGAGTTCGCCATCAAGGAAAAGAGCCCCGGCTGGTTCGTCATCGTCAAGGGCGATGCCGAGGTCACTAAGTCGCTTCGCAAGGACGATGTGGCTGAGTTCCCGACGATGAGCGCCGACGACAAGGCGGCGTTCGTTGAACTGAACAAGCAGTCGTAACCACTGACCCCGGCGGGCAACTGCCGGGGCGACTTCCTCCCAGGAGAATGAACATGGCCGGGTATCTGACCGTAGACGCGATGAAAGCCTACTGGGCTGAAGCTGGCTATGTCCTTCCTTCCGACGCTGACCCTATAAAGGTTGCGGCGGCATGGAACCGCGGCGCATCGGCGATCGATCGCTATGAGCTTCACTTCTCGGGCGTTCGCTCTGGCGGTTATGAGCAGGCGCACGCATGGGGCCGCTATGGCGCCTCCACTTACTATGGACAAGCAATTCCGAATGGCGTTGTGCCGGTGGCGATCGCCAACGCATCATTCGAGGCTGCTTGGCTTGAATACGGCAAGCCCGGGATATTGAGCCCGGTGGTTACCGGCTCGTCGATGGCGAAGCGGAAGAAAGTAGGCCAGCTGGAAATCGAGTATGCCTCTTCCAGCGCGACTGATGTCGACGATCTCGTAAAGCTGGCGACGCCAGTGGTAACGGTCATCGAGTGCCTTCTCTGGCAGTTTATGACCCCGGTCCTTCCAGCCGTACTGGTGGTCTGAAATGGCAACGTTTGACTATGCAGAGATGCAGGCTGTTGCCGACGATCTGATCTCCGAGTTCGGCCAGACTGGCTCCGTGACGCGCGAGATCCAACCCGACCCAATGGTTGGTGGAGACCCGACGCCAGACCCGCACCCGGCCGTTCTGGTGCCGATGACCTATGATCAGCGCTACGTGAACGGGACGACCATCACGACCGCAGACAGGCAGATCTACATCAGCAGCGTGGGCCTCGCGATCGAGCCCAGCGTCGGCGACATCGTGACAGCCGGTGGCAAGACCTATCATGTCATCGCCAGTGATCCGAACAACTACGACGGACTGACGAACGTCGTCTTCATCGTGCAGGGTCGCATGCAATGACGATCGACGAACTCCTCGCGCAGTACCCGCCTAGGATTGCCGCGGCTTTCCGCGAGGCCGTTGAGGCAATCAAATCGGCTGTCGTGCTCAAAACGATCGTGGAACGGTTAGAGCGCGGCGACATCGCGGGCGCAGTGGCGGCGGTACAGTTTGAGCCAGAAGCATTCGCGGCGCTGGAAATGTCCCTGCGTGAAGCGTTCAACGCCGGCGGGCTTGGCATGGTTCAGAGCCTTCCATCGCTGATTGCACCGGATGGGACGCGCGTTCTTTTTCAGTTCGGCGTTCGCAATATGGAGGCCGAAAGGCTGATCCGAGAGCAGTCGTCGACCTTGGTCACGAATATCACCGAAGACCAGAGGCTCGCGCTGCGAACTGCGTTTGAAGCAGGGCTGGCCGCAGGTCGGAACCCAACAGCAACGGCTCTCGACGTCGTCGGGCGCATGAGCAGGATCACCGGCCGGCGTGAGGGCGGAACGATCGGGCTTACCTCTCGGCAGGTAGAGTTCATCTACGGCGAGAATGGAGCACGCGCGAAGTTGCTTTCCGGCGACCCGGCATTAATGAGGCAGTACCTTGAACTCGCCACGAGGGATCGTCGCTTCGACCGATCGGTTCTGAAGGCCATTCGCGAGGGCAGGGCAGTGGATGCCGAGATGGTCGGCAAGATCATCCGTCGCCTGGCTGACAGGAACCTTCTCCTCCGCGGCGAGACGATCGGGCTGGAAGAAACGCGGACGGCGCTGTTCTCGGTCCGCGATAACGCCATCCGCCAGCAGATCGGGTCCGGCAAGATCGCCGCCAACGAAGTCACGAAGATCTGGAAGCATTCTGGATCGGAGAAGCCCAGGCTGCAGCATATCCAGCTTGCCGCTCAGTCGAAGAAGAAAGGCATTCCGGTCGACCAGCCATTTGTGGCAGCAGATGGCACGATGCTGATGTACCCGCATGACCCGCGCGCGCCGGCCCGCCACCGCATCGGCTGCAAGTGCCGCATGGAATACGAGATAGACTATATCGCGGCCGGGTTGCGCCGCTACCGTGCTCGGGCAGTCTGATGGCTACGCTATCGTTCGCCGCGCAGGTCGCTGGTTGGGCAAAGGATATCCCGGAAGCCGTCGAGGCAGTTCGCAACCAGAGCGCGGCTGATGTCGTGAAGGAGATGCAGACGCTCGACAGCGAAGGCGGCAAGATGCCCTTCGATACCGGCTTCCTGCAGCAATCGCTTCTCGCCTCTACGGCAGCAATGCCAAGGATCAATGGGGCATTGAACCCGGTCGATGGCAAGACCTACAGTTTCGACTTCAGCACGATCGAAGCGGTGATTGCCGGGGCCTCGCTCGAGGATGATCTATATTTCGGCTATACCGCAGCATACGCGGGCCACCAGGAATACGGCGCTAATGGCCGGGCGCCGGCGGGCTTTGTTCGCTCGGCGGTTCAGAACTGGGACGTCCATGTGAACCGGAATGCAGAGAAGGTGAAGAAGGCATTCGGTCTGTAAGGCCTTCCGACTTCATCATCATCGCCATCATGAACGAGAACAGCGACAGCCTGGCGGCTTTCAGCATGTTGTTGCCAAACTCCGTCGAGCCTTCCTCGCGGGCAAGCGCCATCCATGCGTTGTGCAGCGCTTCATGAACCTCGCTGTCCGATAGGGGCGGCTTTTCTGACATAGGCAACCGGTACATGGCCACTGGCACTGACGCAATGATCTTCGCTGCGCTTTTGCAGCATCTCAAGGGCTTACCGGACGTTCTGCCGATCGCTACGCCAGGCATCACGTTCCCGCCGTCCGGCCAGACCAAGCCACCGAAGTTCCTGAAATACGACTTCATGCCCAACAGGACGCGGCAGATCACACTCGGCGATGACCCGCAGCAGAAGATTGGCATGGTCCAGGTGAGCGTCATGTGGCCGATTGGCTCGGCGATCATCGACGCGATCGACGTCTCCGATCAGATCATCAGCCACTTCAAGGCTCAAACGATATTCGCTTCTGGTGTGAAGATCACGATCAACAGCGAACCATGGGCATCGCGCCCCATCAAAGACGAGGACCGCATGAACGTCCCCGTCACCATCCCATACATCGCCTTCGAACCGGAGACCTAAGCAATGCCCAATAAAGCTACGAAATTCGGGAGCAAAGTCTACGTCTGCGCTCTTGCCCAGAACACCGATCTCACCTCCACTACCTTTGCCGCTCTGACATGGGTCCAGGTTGGCAAGGTCGGCAACATCGGTGACTTCGGCGCCACGTCCAACATGAACAGCTACAACACGCTGGATGAAGCTGTTGGGCAGCAGCAGAAGGGTACGGCAAGCGCCGGCAGCCCGCAGATCGAAGTCGCGTCCGTAGCTTCGGACGCCGGTCAGGTGATCCTTCGCACATTTGGCGACCCGCTGAACCAGGACAACATGGCGATCAAGATCGAGCGCAACGACAAGCTCACCACGGGTGGCCTGAACACGATCTTCTACAGCCGCGGCGTCGTGTCCGGCCCTCTCTACCCGGGCGGCGGTTCCGACGACTTCGAACTCGAACGGTTCACTGTCGGCCTGAACCAGCTCCCAATCCGCGTCAACGCTACGTAAGAGGCTTAGAATATGGACATTTCACAGCTCGTAAACTCCGAAGACCTCTTCGAACTGAAGCTCACGGCGCCGGACTCGGACGAACTGATTGGCATCCGCTTCATGATCCGGTCGGCGGAAAGTGACGCGGTAAAGCGCATCTCCCGTCAGCACAGTGACAAGCTGCTCGCCAGCCGGAAGAAGAAGCTCACCTCGTCGAAGGTCGAGGACGAACTGCTCGACAAGGCAGCAGCTGCCATTGCTTCCTGGGACTGGGGCGACCACGACTGGAAGGGCGAGAAGCCGGAACATTCGATGGAGATGGCCCGTGAAGTGGTCGAGGAAGCCGGCTGGATCTATGACCAGGTGTCCGCGGCCTCGGAGGAGCGTGCAAATTTTACCAAGAGCTTGGCGAAGCCCTCTGCCAAGCCGTCGAAATAACGGCTCGCTACGACAGCGTCCGCGATAAGGACGGGTTGACGCGGCGGGAACGCAATGAAGCGTTCGAAATCGATAGTCCGGAAGTCGAGTTCCCCGATGAGGGGAGCGTACTCTGGGAATGGTTCTGGGACATCCGCTCGTCCCAGAACTCAGGCTTCAACGGAGTGATGCGGGTTTCGAACATCGAGGTCGCATACTGGCTTCAGATCACTGGCAACATTGTGCGCCGTGAGGAAGCCGCCATCCTCAGGACGATGGATGTTCGGTATTGCTCAGAGATCGATCGAGAGGCCGAGTCGATCCGCGAGCGAGAATCCTCGTAGGCTCAGGTTAAGCGGGCCTTTCATTTGCGGGTACAAAATCACAGATTGCGTAGCTGACGCTCCTGCTTAAGGATGGCCCCAAGCTTGGGAGGCTGTCAGTTGAAGAGATCGATCGCGTCATTATTCGTTGTAGCCATGGTTTGTGGGCTTCACAGCCCAAGCTCTGCCACGGATTGGGACGGAGCATACCTCGGGGCACATCTAGGTGGCAGCCTCGCCGATTTCGATTGGTGGTTCCGCCCACTGCCCGGCGGCTCGCCGAATAACCAGGTAAACCACGATGGGAGCGGTCTACTTGCCGGCGCCCAAATAGGGTACGACTGGCAAATCGGTAGCTGGGTTGTGGGTATTAACGCAGAAGCGGCTAAAGCTCATGTACAGGGGTCTGCTCGATGCCCAGGTAGAAGTTGGTCGTGCGAAAGCGATGCTCAGTGGGTTGGATCAGCCAAAGCGCGGTTCGGGTATAGTTTCTCCGACGTCTTGCTTTACACAACTGGCGGCGTCGGCTTTTCCAAGCTCGAAGCGGTCTCCCAAAGGGGATCCGATAGGGGCGAGATTGATCGAACCCATGCAGGTTGGGTCATCGGCGGCGGCGTCGAGTATTCGATTACGGAGCAGTGGTCCGTGAAGGGTGAGTTCCTGCACTATGATTTCACGGACCGCCCGTACCAAAGGGCGAACAACGACATTATCGTCGACACCGGCTATCGGCTGAATAACGTAACGATAGGCGTCAACCGTCGTTTTTGACGGCCTCAACTTATCTAGTTGAACGTCTCCTTAGACCCGTCTCTGAGTAGTATCGACCGGACGCATGTCTCAGCCTGTACGTCATCGCGATCTAGCGTCAGAAGCCGCTCGAACGTGTTGGTCCCCCATTTCCCCACCTGCGTGAAGCTCTCGCCAGGTTCCACCTTCAAATCGCGGTTGACTGCCGCTGCTGCTATTCTTCCACCCAACGCGTCCGTGAAGCCGAAAGTGGCGTCGATCATCTTGGATGGCTTAGCGCCGTTGTAAGTCATCGTGACCGTCAACTCGTTTGTCTGGGTGTTGACTGGCTTTATCGACCACGCGGTGATCGACAAAATGTCTTTGTTGCACGCGGCACTCGCTGGATAAGCGAACGCCAAGCTAAGCAACGCCAGCACTGAAATTCTCATACATCGTCCTCCTGGTTCAACGCCGGGACGATGCTACCAATCGCCAAAAAGGTAAAGACATCATGGCTGACGTCGCAACTCTTGGTATCCAGGTCACGACGCAGGGTGCTGACAAAGCCGCCGCCGACCTCACGAAGGTCTCTGGTGCCGCCGCTCGCGCGGAAGCAGCAACCGAAGGGCTTGCTGTTGCCAACCGGGGTGCATCTGGTGCGGCTGAAGCTGCAGCTAAAGCCTACGTCAGCGAAGGGGCCGCAGCGCAGTCGGCATCGCGTCAGATCGAGATGATGGGACGGGCTGCAAACCAGAACGTTTCCGGTCTAGCGAAAAACCACAACACGGCCAACCTTGCCGCCCAGGGCTTCGACATAGTTACGACTGCCGCCGGTGGGATGAGCGCCGGCCTTATCGGCATGCAGCAAGGTCTCCAAATCGCGCAAGTCGCGATGACGACGACCGGAGGTTTTGCGAAAGCCCTCGGGGCTGCGTTTCTTGCGATGTTGTCACCGGTTACCCTGGTCGCTGTCGCACTGACAACGTTGTTTGCGCTTGGCATCCAGACAGTCAACTGGGCAAAGCTCGCGGCAAGCGCGCTGCTAGCCTTGGCAGACGTTCTAGATGAGATAGCCCCTTATGCTGTGGCTGCCGCGGCGGCTCTCGCTCTACTGTACGCACCTGCAATCATCGGCGGGGTTGTGCAGGTCATCGCGCTGCTGGGCCGACTTGTCACACAGTTGGGCGTTGTCGCGATCGCCTTCCTTGCCGCGAACCCAGCAATTGCCTTCGTTGCCGGAATCGTTGCCGCGGTGACGGCGGCAAACATCTTCCGCGACGAGCTGACGCGCATACTGGGCTTTGACATCGTTGATGCCGCGAAGAAAGGAGCCAATCTCGTTATTGGGTCGTTCGTCGCCGCATTCCATGACCTCCAGTTCGTGTGGAATCAGTTTCCGAACATAATTGGCTCGGCCGCTATCGGTGCTGCAAACGCTACGATCAGCGCGATCGAGCAAATGATCAACGGAGCTACCGGCATGCTTAACGGCATGATCCAGAGCATAAATTCGACGCTCGGATCGCTTCCTGGTGGCATCCAGATCGGTCAAATTGGCAACGTAGATTTCGGTAAGATTGCAAACCCATACGCTGACGCGCTGTCATCGGCTGTCGGCGACCGGAACAAGCAGATTCAACAGGATCTGAGCACGGACTGGATCGGACAGCTAAGTACCGGAATACAGCAAGGCGCTTCTAAAGCGGCTGGGGCGCTCAAAGATCTTGCGGGATGGATGACGAAGGTCGACGAGAAGAAGTCGAAAAAGGCTGCCGGCGGCGGTAAGTCTGAGGCAGAGCGCTACGACAGCATTGTTGACAGCGCGAACAGGCGTATCGCGTCTCTCCAGTCTGAGCGTGACGCTCTTGGATTGACTGAAGAGGCCGCTCTTAAGCTGCGGTACGAGACCGATCTCCTCAACCAGGCGCAACAGCGGGGGATCACGCTGACCGACGCCCAGAAGTCGCAACTCTCTGGCCTCGCCGAGCAGATGGCATCGCTTGAGTATGGCACGAAGATGATCAAAGAGCGGATGGACTTCGCGAAGGATGCCACCCGCGGTTTCATCGACGACTTCCGTTCAGGGCTTGAGAACGGTGAAGGACTTTGGAAGAGCTTCGGCAACGCGGCGATGGGCGTCCTTGACAAAATCACCGACAAGCTGCTCGACGACGTTCTCGATGCCGTGTTCAAGGTATCGGGCGCAGGGAGTGGCGCCGGCGGCGGTGGTATCTTCGGCTTCCTCGGCTCGTTGTTCACTGGCGGTGGCTCGGGAAGCGGTGCTTCGGCCCCTTCATGGCTCAACAGCGGCTTTGATACTGGCATCTCCAAGTATGCGAACGGGACCATGTCGGCTCGATCGGGCGTTGCCTTGGTCGGCGAGAAGGGACCGGAGCTTGTGCGCTTCCGCGGTGGTGAGCAGGTCGTTTCGAACCATCAGACTGTATCGGCGGCGAACCAGAACTCGGGCGGGTCTGTCATGGCTCAGGCATCATCCCCAAGCGAAATCCGCGTCACTGGTGACTTCAGGACGTATGTCGACGAGAACGGGAACTGGCAGGCAAAGGTTGAGAACATCTCCGCCACTGTCTCGAAGTCTGCGGTCAACCAGTACGACAAGGATAAGGCCACGCTTTACCAGAATGGGCAGGCTGCTTAATGGCTGATCCTATCGCACTCCCAACCTTCGGCGGTGGCCGGCGCGACTGGGTCGAATGCAAGTTCGATCCGATCCGGCCCCGCAGTACGAACCAGATGGAAGGGAGGCGCACTGAGGCGCAATCTTTCGGCACGCCCTACTGGACAGCCCGGTACGTCCCGCGACCGCTTCTGAGGGCGGAGTATGGCGTTATGGACGCCTTCATGATGCAGGCAGGGGACGACGGCGAGACCTTCCTTGCTCATGACGCATTCCGACCGCGTCCGATCGCTCACGACACCGGTGTCCCGCTTTCCGGTACCAAGGCTGGGGGCGGGGCCTTCGTCGGGACTGGCGTTCTTCAGTCGATCACAAACAGCAGAACCATCGTCGTTTCTGGTCTGCCTGCCTCGTTCAAGCTTACCTCAGGCGATTATGTCGAGATCCGGAAAACACCCCTCGTCCGATCGCTCCACCGTATAATGGCCGCATCGACAGCAAGCACCGGCGGCGTCGTCACCCTCTCGATCAAATACGGGCTCGATACTGGTGTGTTTGCCGTCAACAACGTCGTGAACTTCGAGAAGGCGTCCTGCACTATGCAGATCGACCCAGGCAGTTACGACGGCACCAAATCGTGGGCAAGTCGGTCTCCATCGTTCACGGCTACCGAGGTGTTCTTCTCATGAGCGCTCTAGACCCAAGCGTCGAGGCGCTGGTCATCGCCGGACGCATCGCGCGCCTGGACCTGATCCGGTTCGATCTTCCCGGGAAGTCTGTCGGCTATCACCGCGGCGGTCGCCCCTATACCTATAACGGGCTTGTCTACTTGCCGAACCGTTTCCTTCAGATGGGAAGCATGACAAGCGCTCTGGGAACGGCGGTCACGACGAGAACGATCGTGTTCTCGAATATCCCGGTATCGAACCCAGACGACGCAGTCGCGACGATCGAGGAGTTCAACTATCAGAACTCGCCGGTGATCATCGCCCACCTTGCCGGCAACCCCGATACGGACCAGGTCGTCGGCATCCTTGCCTCGTCCATCTATGAAATTGACCAAGTACGGTTCAACGAGGGTGCGCTGTCGGGATCGGAACGAAGTCTGACCCTCTCGATTGACCTGCAGCCGCCTGGCCGATCGGCGCGAGGCTCCACCGGTGTGAAACGGTCGATGGCCGAGCAGAAATTTGACAACGACCCGACCGATACGGGCCTCGAATACGTCGCCACCAATGCCACCATTCCCGAGGAATGGGGCCAAAGGACAGCTCAGTAATCATGAACCGATTCCGTGTTGTACAGGCCACGCTCGAGCGTGAGCTTGCGAAGCCGTACGCCTATGGCGACCCCGCCCGTTCCGACTGCTTCATGATGGGATGCGCGCTCGTGGACGCGCTTGAGGGTCGTTCGACGGTAAGGGCCTATGCCGGAACCTACAAGACGCTCACGGGCGCGCAGAAGGCGCTTCGCAAGCGGGGCTTCTCGAGCCTCACAGACTTTTGGACTACAGAACTCGGCCGCCCACCTGTGGCGCCAGCGGAAGCGCAGTTCGGCGATCTCGTAATTCTCACGCTGGATGATGGCGCCGAGCATGTCGCCATCTGCATCGGCACCCGGTTCCGAACCAAAACCCCTGACGGTTCAACCGATCACGCGCTCGCTGACGTCGTCGCAGCTTTTCACATCGGATAAAATCTGAATGGCAATTTTCACTGCGATCGGCACGGCCATAGCTGGTGCGCTCTTTGCTGGATCCGCTCTCGCAGCGACGGTGATCAGCACAGGTCTGGCGTTCGCTGCCCGGATCGGCATGCAGTACCTGAATCGGCCGAAGGCCCGGAAGTACTCGGCTGTTCAGGGTGAGACCCAGTACGGCGGCGATATCTCCGCTCAAACGTTGTATGGCACCGGCAAGACCAAGGGCCAGCGCGTCTTTTACGCCAAGTGGGATAAGGGTAACCGCCTGAACGCCGACGTCTTCCTGCTGGCAAACGGATGGTGCGACGGGCTTGAACCCTACATCTATGTCTTCGGTGAGAAGAAGTCTCTCATCTCGCAGCCTACAGTTGGTGGCGAGACCGCCCGCTACTTCGTTGAAGATTTCTTGGACGGCCCGAACGGCATGCTCGTCCTCCGGTTCTACGACGGGCGCCCTGGTCAACCCGTCGATCAGCGGCTGGTCGACGTCTCGGCGGATCTTGGCCAGAAGTGGAAGACGACAAGCGTCAACGCTGGCATCTGCTATGTGGTTGTCGAGCGTCGCTGGTCAGAAGAGTTCTTCGGCACGAAGGGCAAGCCGGGGATCGAGTTCGTGCTGCGTGGTCTGCGCGAGTATGACCCTCGCAAGGATTCGACAGTTGCCGGCGGATCGGGCACGCAAAGGGTCGCTGATCCGTCTACGTGGCGTCACACGCTCAATCCCGCTGTTCACCGACTGAACTATCAGCTTGGCCTCAGAGCGCTTGTCTCTGGCCGCACACTGATCGGTGAGGGCAAGTCCCTCGGCCAGTTGGATCTTGGGACATATTTCCTCGCCATGAACGTCTGCGATGCGCTGCGCACGGACGGCAAGAAGCGCTACCAGTGCTCACTCTTCGTGACCGGCGACGATGACCACACGGAAGTTCTTCGCGAGTTCGAAGATGCGATGGCAGGCTACGGCCTCAATCGTAGAGGTCTTTCCGGTGTCATCCCGGGCGCACCGCAGATCCCCGTTCTGGAGATCACGGCGAACGATATTCCGGTTGACCGCGCGAAAGATATCCAGTTCCGCAAATCAGCGTTCGAGCGGTTCAACCACCTCTCCGGACAGTTCACCTCGATCGAGTCGATGTGGAACCCGGAAAGCCTGAAGCCTGTCTACGTGAACGCCGACATCGCAGAAGATGGACGCAATCGCCAGACGTCGAACGACTTCCTGCAGGTCAGCGACCCCGATCTGGCCCAGTATCTTCTCAACATTCGGTATCGGCAGAACCGCAAGGGTGCCACCGCCACGCTACCAGTAAGCCGATCGGTCGGCTTCCGTGTCCAGGAGGGCGAGTGGGTTTCCTGGCGCGGCCGGGAGTGGATGATCTCCGAGTGGGGTCTTGACGAGCAGTTCTGCGTCACACTGAAGCTCACTGAGACCGGCGCTGATATCTACGACGACGAGGACATTGAGCCGGGCCCGGTCGTCATCCCGCCAACCCCGCCAGTGAACCCATCGGTCCTGTCGACGGTCCAGAACTTTACGGTTGAAGCCTGGCTGATAAAGAACGATGGCGGGTATCAGGAGCCAGCACTGCGGTTTCGCTGGACGCCGCCGGACGACCCGACGATTGTTGCGGTCCGCATCGAGTACCAGGCCCAGACAGACGGCTCGGATGTGTCCACCACGTCTTGCCCGAACCCTGACGCCGGTGAGTTCATCATCACGACGAACGTGTTGCCGACGCTGATCTATCAAGCACACGCGACGATCTCGACGGTTCCAGACCGCTTCAAGACATGGACGCCCTACGCGACCACGACTGTCGCGACGGGCTCGATCCAGATCACCGTTGACCAACTCGCAGCAGAGATCAAAGAAGATCTAGAGACGCTGCAGGGCTGGATCGACGAGGGCTTCAAGGCCGACTTCGATCAGGTCGTGATAGACCTGTCGAGTGAGATCGGTGACAGGGTATCCGGGGCTATCGAGAACGCTTCCCGGTATCGTTCGATCCTCGATGAGATGTCGGCGATACGCGACTATGCAGCCGACCAGGATTTCGCAAACTACCGGGACAAGGAGCAGCTTCGTCAGGCCATAACCGCCCGCGTCGAAGGTGGGTTTGCATCTTTCGAAGAAAGGATCACGGTAGCAGCCTCGAATACATCGGCGGTATCGCAGCGCGTGACGACGCTGGAAGCTTCGACAAGCAGTATTGCGGCGCAGATCACCGATATTGACGAAGCCCGCGTCGATGGAGATCTTGCGCTTGCCCAACAGATCTCGCTTCTATCGGCCGGCACGGACAACCAGTTTGACCCTGTCAACCTATGGGACTTCGAGGTTGACGCTTCCGGTTGGACCGGTAACGGCACGCCAACGGTCGCCTCGGGCTTTCTACGACCGGCGAATGCTGCGACGGACCCCTATGTAGCTTCGCCTGCTATAGAGGTCATGGCCGCGAAGTATCGGCAAGTCAGGTTGCGCATCCGCAAGTTCGGCTCACCCGTATGGGAGGGGTATTGCTACTGGAAGGCATCCACCGATACGACATGGGACACGGCGCGCCGCGCGGTCGTCGGTGAACCTGCCTATGATGCCAACGGTATCGGGCTGATCACGTTCAACCCGGAATGGTCCGGCTTGATTGCGCAGATCAGGATCGACCTCTCAGCGGCCCAGACTGCTACGGACTATTTCATTATCGACTGGATCTCGGTCGGCGCTCCGTCCCCCGGCGCCTCCCGTGCTGAGCTGGCAGCCGAGCGCCTTGCCAGGATCGATCAGGACGAAGCAATCGCAAGCAGTCTCGTTGCTCTTGAAGCGGAGTTCAACGATCCGGAGACCGGTCTTGGTGCAGTCGCTACAGGCGTTTCGGTCCTCGAAGCCCGCGTAACCGATAACGAGGGGCTGATCAACGCACAGGCGACTTCGCTTGATGCGCTAGCAGTCTCACTTGATGGTAAAGCGGGTATCGATGTCGTCAATGAGTTGTCGGCTGAGGTCGAGGCTCTGGGCGGTGGTGGGTTAGTTTCGCAGGGTGGCGATATTCGAGCCGTCCGAAACGAGATATGGCCGCTTGCCAGCGAAACGATCGAGCAGGACTTCGCCAATTTCCTTGGCACAATGGGTGCGCTGAAGGTCACCGCGGACGCAAGTGACGTCCTCGACACCAAGATAACCCTGACCAACAACAGCATCGATATCGTAGCCCGAGCCGTAACTCAGGTGCAGTCGGTGTTGCCAGGCCTTGCGACTTCGACTGCGTTGAGCGCTCTCAGCACGCGCGTCACGGCAGCCGAAGGAAACATTAGCAGTGCGTCGAGTGCCATTACATCGCTTCAGAGTGATCTAGGCAGTCTCACTACAGTGGTGGGCACCAAAGCAAGCGCATCGGCTCTCACCGCGCTCACTACGCGCGTAACGTCCGCGGAAGCCAACATCAGTAGCGCCTCTAGCGCGATCACCTCGCTTCAGAGCGATCTCGGCGACCTACAAGGCGTTGTTGGGACGAAGGCGAGCGCGTCAGCACTTACTGCGCTCACGACCCGCGTGAGCACAGCAGAAGGCCAGATCTCGGCGGTATCGGACAGCCTGTCGACAGTGACGTCGCGCGTGGACGACGTCTCGGCTGATGCCAGGTTCCGGATGACGGCAACGTCCGGGCCTAGCGGCTTTGCCCGTATCGCTGCACAGGCTCGAGTCTCTAGCGGCGCGGGATGGCGAACCGCCGGCTGGTACATGGACGTCCCAACCGACGTGTCAGAGCCGACGCAGTTCCTTGTCAATGCCGACCGTTTCGCAATTCTGAACGGGACATCGAAGAAACAGCCCTTCGTTTTCGAGGGGGGCGAGTTGGTTCTGGCCATCGCAAACATAGGGCTCGTGAACGCCGGAACGATCGAGATCGGCAAGACCAAGATCGACACGAACGGGATCGTAGTGAGTTCATGACGAAAATGCTCATCGGGACGGACAGCGTCGGCGCGGCATGTGTGAAGATCACGAAGGGGAGCATAAACCCCGTGACCGAACCCGACGCGAACCGGTCGTCTTTCTATTACAACTCAAAGCTGGCGGCTGACGTAAAGTTGGCCGCCACCGACAGCCAGCCTTTTGTGAACGGACGGGCTTACCTGCCGTCGGGCACCAACATCAATTCGTACAGGAAGGCCTACGACAAGAACTCTCTAAACGGCGCGTTCCTGATCGCCATGAGAAACACGAACTTCCCCGATCTTCCGTATTCGTTGCCATTGTTCGACCTGAAAACCAGGCGGCTTTCGGGTGGCCGCTATATCGAGATTTCGCGGGTAAGACGCGATGGCTCTGACGACAATCTAGGGCAGAGAACTAGCTATTTCGAAACCTTCGACCGCGGCACAAGCATGTGGTTCGAAAACCGTCCACAGACCAATGCAGCGGCGGAGCAATGGGTCGGCGCCGTTGGCAACGGCATCCTGTACTATGGCGACCGGTATGCTTCCACTGACGCCAACCAGTTCGAGAAAGAGCTGATCGTCTGGCGGCTCCCCGGCGATGACACGCCTATCTTGGATGGGACGCCGAAGGCTCCTGTTGCTGGGCAGCGCTCGGTCGAGATCACGAAGGACTTCTGCCGCGTGGCTAAGCCCGGCTACGACGTCAGGACGGCAACCCCGACACAGCTGGCTTTCGACAGCGCAGGCCGTCCGCTTTCAGCGATCGGTGCAGACGACATCAATCTACCTGCAGGCGTATCGAGCTATAACCTCGGTTTCCCGGTGACTGCCAACATGCTCGCCGACGTGTTCCTCTATTCGGGCGAAGCGCTCACGTTCCCCATGAGCCGCCGCGGGACTTCGCTTGAATGCGAATACTGGTTCAGCGGGTCGAGCATTTTCTTCAACAACACGCAGTCGTCCGCTGTCCGCTGCAGGTTTATCGTCTTTGCAAATGACAGGTCGCCGCTGACGACGGGCACGAACAAGGTGTTCCGCCAGTTCACCGCCGGCGGCCAGAACGTCATGCAGCTTCTGCGTCCGGGCGCAGGGGCAAACCCGGCCTTCCGCGATATCATGCTTGATAGCCGCTGGCCGTGCATCCAGATCCTCGCAGAGGGCTACAGGACGATAGCTTCGCGCTCCAATGTGGAGCCGTCAAACCAGAACACAGGCCAGTCGTTCGAGGTCAACATCAACGCCGATGGGTTCTTCCCTGTCGTCAAATACATGACGGTTCACCAGCATCCGACTTTGGGCAAGCTCGTCAAGTTTGCGCAGACGCTCATAACCCAAAACTACCGTGGTTCGCCGACGTACCACCAGGGCAATTCCAGCTACTGCGAAATCGAAGGCAACGTCGCGCGTTTCTGGACTTTCCGGGGCAACCCGCAGGCAGAGCAGTACACCGACTCCAGAGGCTGGCAATACGACTATCCCGTCGATCCGATCATCGGCATTCGCTACTACATCCTCGGCATCCCCCAGTAACCAGGGAAAACCCCATGACAACCGTCAATATCTCGCCTGAAGTCGCCCTTCAGGAAGAGCGAGCCATTTCGGCTACGCTCAAAAACCGCGTTCTGATCTTGGCGCAAGGTGTTGCGGAACTCCGCGATGCTCTGGCCCGCAGCCAGGAAGAGCTCGAAAGCCTGAAGCTGGAACTGGCCGCTGCGCCACTCCTTGAAGGAGAAGCGTGATGGCTCTACCGACATCCTATAACACCGGCACTGCGACGGTGAATGCCAACGGCACGGCGGTGACCGGGCAGGGAACGAGCTGGCTGACTTCTGGCTTGCAGGCGGGTGACATATTCTGGGCGGCCGGGCTTTCTGTTCGTATTGCCGCTGTCAACAGCAACACGTCTTTGACGCTGGCGTACGCTTGGCCGGGAACGGCCCGCTCGGCCGATGTCTATGAGGTGCGCTTCGCTTCGGATGCCACGCGAGCGCTGACGGCAGCCCGGCAAGTCCTCGATGCCTTGACGAACGGCAACCTGTTCTCGATCGGTGCCCTGACGACTGCCGCGAACAAGCTTGCCTACTACACAGGTGCCGGAGTGGCGTCGCTGACGGACTTGGTCGCCCATGGTCGTGCAATCATCGGCCTGACCGGCGGCAATGGAAAGTTCATCCGGTCGACAGGGGCCAACACCGCCGTCATGCAGGACATGGTTGGAACGGTTTCCCAGAGTGGCGGTATTCCAACTGGCGCGATCGTCGAGCGTGGCAGCACGGCGAATGGTGAGTATGTCCGGTTTGCAGATGGTACCCAGATCTGCACCTACAATGCAGTCTACTCGATCACGACAGGCGCGGTTGGTTCGATCCATCGCGACTCCACGAGCGTGGGTGCATGGTCTTATCCTGCCGCTTTTGCAGCTGCGCCCGCCGTCTCGACCTCGGCGGCGAGCAACTCCGCTTGGACGGGCGTTGGTGCTGCATCGGCTTCGCAGCTAAACGGCTGCCCTGTTTTCGCGCCGATCGCATTGTCTGGCAGCAATATTCGCATTTACTTCCAAGCAATCGGAAGGTGGTTCTGATGAAAATCGCGTTCACACCTCAGCGCCGTGAAGGATCGCTCAAGGTCGTCAAGGACGGCGACAAGCTCCGGATCAACGGAGCGCTGTTTAGCTTCATCTCCCTCCCTGACGGCGCTACCATCCCGTACGGGAACGTACCATGCGAATGGATCGCCGGCCCGGTCGAGAGGATTGATGGCCAGATCCACCTCACGCTGATCCTTCCCCATGGCAGCAACCCATCTCAAGCTGTTGCCTTCCCAGAACCCCTTACTGACCCTAAAGACGGTGATCTCTTGATACCGAGCGACCCGGTCGTGGAGATAGACAATGTGGACACCTGATCCGAGCATGTTCGTGACCGCTGCGCAGAAAGCCGCCGAGGCGAAAAATGCGGGTCTGGCCGCCTACAAGGGTGCGTTCGATGCTCACCTCGACGAGGTTGCCGGCCAGCGTCAGTACGACAGCCGTTATACGATCACCGCCTACGCGATCAGCACTAACCCGGCGTGGGCGGCAGAGGCCAATACGTTCATTGCGTGGCGTGATGCCTGTCTGCTGTACATGTTCTCGCTGCTGTCTTCCGTAGAGGCCGGTGAGAGCGCCGCACCCACTATCGCCGAGTTCGTCGGCGGGATGCCTGAGATCGCCTGGCCGGATTAGGCCATGGCTCCAGCGCTGCGCAAGGGCGAGGCTCGGCGGTCGCCTCGGGATTGGAGCCCCATCGCCGAGCCTCTACCGCAGCAACTGTCGAGATTGCCACGGCGTCGGAAACGTAACGAGCGCTAGCCTGATTCGCTAGATCGCGCCCTACGGAAGGCTATACGCTTCACGACCTGAAAGAGCAGTACGACTGTCGCGATCCAAAAGTAAGTTATTGGAAACAGGAACCATAACCCAAGCGGGTCTACGAGAAACGAATGCATTGGCGCGAGAGCGATAAACGTCTGCAGTACCCAGATGCCATTTAGCTCGACGATGAGAGATCCATACCAGCTGAAAGAGCAACTAAAGATCGGAAATTCTTCGCCAAGCTCACAACCTTTGAGATTCAGCGACCATAGCACCAACCATATGGTTAGCGACATTGCACATATTGACCAGAAGCAGGCCGCGAAGATCACAGCGAGATTTAGGGTTATACGGATGATCCGAAACATTTGGCTACCACAACGCCTCTACGATAGGGTCTAGCGCATAATTTGTGACCACCAATAGCGAGAAGTTGAGGCTCGGCGCTTACTGTAGGGAACCGGAGACCCAACGCCGAGCCTCTGCCGTGGTGGGCATCAAGGAAGACGGCCACGGCATCACAGAAGCTAGCGCGTGAAAATTGTTTGGCCAGATGCGGTTTCTACTTAGGAGACCCGGCGCCCGCTGTACGCGAGGTCCACCGCGCCGGGCCTCCGCCGCGGGAGGGGGTCCTTTAGGGGAAGGCAACCGCGACGCATTAGTTTGTAGCTGATCATCAGACGAGCACAACGGCCAGATCTAACCGCCCCTCCTCGTTGGTCACCAGTACGCAAGGAAGTCCATTGCGACTAAGCCCATCGCAAGGAACGCGGCCAACACTGCGAATACCGTTGAAAATTTGTCCATCGAAACCTCCGCTCATCTCCGAAAGCACGACGGTGCTTCCGGTTCCTGCCTGATGGCGCGCAGCGTTACCGCCTTCTATAGATCCAACAGCCGCCGTTCTGAAACGGGGCAATCTCAAAGGAAAATTTGACATGAACCCGTCTCTGCAGAAAACGCAGAAGCGCTTGCTGATGCTTGGCTTCTGGCTACCGAAATACGGCGCTGATGGCGACTACGGCGACGAGGCCGATGACGCCTTCAACGCGGCGCTCGACCAGCTGGAGAAGCTTCGAAGCCCTGCCGACGCGCCGACCACCTCGATGCCGCCTCCGGTGCCCACGACCACGGTCGACATAAAGGACAGGGTAATCCCTGCCACCTGGATGCCCGATGCCAAGTTCATCGGCATCGTCTTCCATTGGACGGCCGGCCAGAACAAGGCGAGCGACCTCGACCGCTCTCACTATCATCTCCTGATCGAGAGCGACGGCAAGCACGTCCGCGGCGTCCCGTCGATTGATCTGAATAGCCTGCCGAAGGCCAAGGCCGGCTATGCGGCTCACACGCTGAACTGCAACACCGGTTTCATCGGCGTATCGCTCTGCGGCATGGCGGGCGCCGTCGAGAGCCCCTTCAGGGCCGGTAAGCAGCCGATCACGCGCGTCCAGTGGGACGAGCTGGCAAACGTCCTGGCGCAGCTGTGCAAGCGCTACGGCATCAAGGTCAGCCGCAAGACAGTTCTCAGCCATGCCGAAGTGCAGACGAACCTCGGCATCAAGCAGAAGGGCAAGTGGGACATCGCCCGCCTGCCGTTCGACACCTCCATCCAAGGCGCGGCCGCGATCGGCGACCAGATGCGCGCCATGGTGCAGTCCAAGCTTTAACCCCAGAAAGGTATTCGCATGTCTCAGTACAGCAAGCTCATCGGTGCGCTGGTCGGCAATCTCGTTGCCATCCTGCTCGCCTACGTCGCAACCAGGTGGACCGGCGTTGCCGAGTGCGCGCTCGTCGACCAGGTGCAGACCTGCACCGCCTTCGGCTTCAGCCAGGCGCAGATCACGGCGGGCCTGATGACGGCGATTAACGCCGCCTTTGTCTATCTCTCTCCAGCCAACAAGCCAGCATGACTTGGCGCTCCCGCCAACAAGCTAATCCTGCAACTCGCCGGACTTGCGCGTCCGGCGGGCTATTGAATGCGTCATAAGGATAAATCGATCGCTCTGACGCGCACAGATTTCCAGTCCTAGTCTAGGACGAGATTTTTTATTCAAGTTGATTTGCGTAAAACTACACCAGTGCTACCATCCGCAATTATGTGGGATGGGGATCTACATGGATGAGCTTCAGAGGATAATTGAATACCTAAAAATGATGATCGAAATGTCCAGTCGTAACCGTCGCTGGGACATGCTTTCGTATCTGATGTCGATGGCCCTAGTCGAAGCTCAGGAAGAGCTCCAGAAA
Source organism: Rhizobium sp. CFBP 13726 (assembly GCF_014841925.1). NCBI lineage: Bacteria > Pseudomonadati > Pseudomonadota > Alphaproteobacteria > Hyphomicrobiales > Rhizobiaceae > Rhizobium > Rhizobium sp. CFBP 13726. The sequence continues at coordinate 658,114 of NZ_JACYUU010000002.1, read as the reverse complement.
CAGACAGGGCAGTAGGACGAGGCTGGATATCGCTGAGACGGGTAGTTAGAGATGCGCCTCGAGCCTTTGCATACTGGCGTGAGAAGGTACGTTATGTGCAAGCCTCTCAGCTCTCTCGTGTAGCGCTCAGCGTCTATTGTCGCTTGATCATTTGGCATCGCCTTCGGAGCTGCGACCCCATCCCCTACACCGGTGGATGCGCTGCAGCTATAGCGATGAGCAACCTAATATATCAGGTGCCTGTTGGTGTGGTGACGGCATCGCGATTTGCGAAATCGTCGAGAACAAGCTTAACATTCTGAACAACTGCGGCTTTTACGTCCGTCGGCACGACGGCCCAGCCAATTGCGGCCATCATGAAGACAGCAGTCAGCAAGTAACCAACTTCGGTTAATATGTTCAGCCAGCCAAGAGCCAGCGGGATCAAGCATACCAATAGAGCTTGGACAACGGAGAGCCCCAGATAATGCAGCGATATAAACATTATCACTGCAACTACGATCGGCTTCAACATGCGGGAGACGATGTACATGCGCACATTCCTAACGTCGGATTTATCTTCTGTTAAGAAAGTTACAAATTTGTGTGGATAAGTAAAGTAGAATGGAATGATTTGGTAAATTTCGGGCGTCTGTATTTTGCTTTCTTAATCGAGCATCGTTGTGATTCGAAGTTATCCAGCGGGCCATTGGTCCGAACGCTGTCGCGTCCGGTCTATTCGAACTTACGGCACATCTGCCTTTCAGGCTGAGCCTGCAAGCTTCGTTAGCAGCCAACCGCTCGGCGGAGGGGTGGCCCCCAGCTTTTCCGCACGCTGGTCCAGCTTTTCCGCACGCTGGTCCAGCTTTTCTGCGGCCTTCACGCGGGCATCTTCGACAGTGTCTGCGGTCACCGTGACAATCCAGCGACCGGCTCGAAATCGATATGTATTCCTTGGAGGATTCGTTCGATGACGGCAGCCCGCCACGAAGACCATTTATGCGACCCGGCGATCAATCCCATTCTTGGTTTCTTCTCGAAGCAAGTTCCACCAAGCATTGAAGCCTGCGCTTGTCTCTGATTTCGCCATGATGCTCTCGCGTACTTCGTTGGTCTATTTATCTGATACTTACCGTAGGGCCCGGGAGGTCTAGACCGGACGTGTTCGCCAGCTGGCGGTGATCTCATGTGATCAGCTCAATGTGCTCGGCGAGTTCGTCGCTCTGAACATCAATCGAACCGTCAACGTCCCGATCCATCGCGAATAGGAAGCGGCGTTCTCGTTCTACCCTGTAATGATTTGGCTTTGTGAAGGCGGATGCTGCTTCAGCTGCTTCTACCAACTGATCGACACGGTGATCGGCGAGGTACTCGAACATGGCCATCTGGAATTCGTCACCGACGTCGAACTCTGCGAGTGCGTCGGCAAGGTCACTCTCGCCGCGTACTATTTTCGAGTCCGAATAGGCAACATCACGTACAACGACCCGGGAAGCGCCCAGGAGGTGTCCGACTTTCTCTGCGAACTCATTCGCCCTGTTTATCCGCAGTAGCCGCGGTCCGAATTTAGCGTGCCTTTCAACCCTTTCACTCTTTCTCGCATCCGACGATGTGCAGATCACATAGGAGTTGAAGCCTGACAACAGCTCAACGCTCATTTCACGTTTTTCAGACCGGAGACTGACCAGACCGAAGCCCTCGCGCACGTCTCTAGCGTTGTCGTTCTCAATCACATGATAGTATGTCAGCGGGTGAAGGCGGATAGATCCAGCCAGCCAAAAAGGGACCGCTTCATCCTTCGTAAATTTATAGGCCGCAGCGTCGTGGCTGAGCGTAGGAACATGCAGGGGGGTGATGGCCGTGCGGCTGAACGCAAGAGGCGAACGGAGTTCCAAATCATCACTGAATTTCCCTAACGCCTTGCTGAATTCAATAAGTTGGTGATCGCTCAAAGAAGAGTTCTCTTTCGAGATCGATAGTGCCCTTAGCAACACTGAGCGATCTTGCATCGTTAGTTTGAAACCTTGCCATTCTAAATGCTCTACCGCCATGAATTGAAACTCCGGTGATCAGCATGTCTTTCTAGCTGCCGCGAGTTTGAACGTATGCTCACCGCAGCATCTCAGCAATCTCGGCAGCTTCAATGCGTGCGTTGTTCGGTTTGTGTGGGTAGTGCTCCCAGCACCACCATTGCGGCTCGCCCCGATTGTTTGAGAAGCCGAAGCCGCCCCATTGTTTGCATGAGGGGATGCGGCACCAATGGACGTAGAGGGATGCTGGCCGGCTCTGGGCTGTCCTGGTTTCGTCGCTCATCGGCGTGGCTCCCAAAGGATGTGTGCCTGCAGGAGGCAGGGAAATCTCGCCCTGCATTTATCGGTCCCAGCGTGCTCGCATCCCATCGCCAGAATGCGTCGGATCTGCACGAACTCGGCGTCCGCTCCGAATTTCTTGACCAGGCTTTTGTGGGTGAAGACGCCCTCACGTGCGCATGGGCTGCACACCATTTCGATGGTGTCGGCGCGATAGTCTCGGAGTGTTGGAAGCGGCATAGCAGGTTTCGTCTGTCGTTCGGACACGGGTTCTCGCTCGCGGACGGTGCACGTGTTCGCCTTCAAAAAGGATGTGATTGCCGACTTCATGCGGCGTTTTCGTTCTTACTATGTTCTCAATCTTTACGACGAGTCAACACCCGCCATCGCGCGAAAATGCCAGAGGGTTAAATACGAATGACTGGGAGAAACGACATGCCAAACGGCGGCTTTGATCCGGAAGCGAAGTATGCACAGTTGGGCGAGCGGGTAGACAACCAGTCCCGCCAGATTGCACAAGTCGATTCCCGGATGACGCAGGGTTTCTCCGAAATTGCGTCTCAGATCCGCGGTTTAGTCGACGACATCCGTGGTGGGTCCAAAACGCAGTGGCCGGTCTTGATCAGCTTGTGCGCTGTGTCCGTCTCGATCCTCGGGGGGCTAGGCTATCTCGCGCTGCAGCCCATTAAGGACAATATCACGCAGATTCGCGAAGACGCGAAAGGGCAGGCCTCCGGCACCTCATCAGCACTTTCGACCATCGTCGACAAGATGGTGACCCAGAAAGAAATGGAATGGCGAACAGCTCGCAGTGCGGAGGATAGGGCCCGAATGGAGGGTTCTCTGAAAGAGGTCCGTGATGCTCAGGTGCCACGCGAAGAGCTCACTAGGATATGGGCGAATTATGACCAGCGCTTCCAAGATCAACAGCGCCAGGTCGATGAGCTGAAGCAAGCTCAAGGCAGCGTCTACGGGGCGAGAGACGTCATCATGGATCTCAGGCAGCGACTTGATCGCGTCGAGCGTGAGCGGATCGCATCCTCCCCTGGAAGTTAGGCGACATCACCGTAGTAGTACGCGGGATCTCCCTTGGGAGTAAACAGCCAGTTGTCACTGACGTAATACGCCGGATCGCCGCCGTTCGTTTTGAAGAACCAGCCGTCTTTTTCAAAAAAAACGCAGTTCCCATTTTGGGTGTAGAGGTACTGCCCGACTTGATAGAATGCGGTATCACCATTTCGGGTAAACAGCCAACGAGTAGTCAAATGCCGCTTCTCGGCACGTTTCGACTTTCCAAACTGCGAGCATAGGCAGCGGCGTCGGACAACGTAGAAAAATCGCCCCCCATCTGGTGGTCGTCCGTGAAAACCTTGAAGCAGTTCGTCGATGCTTCGATCACTTGATATCCGTTTACGATCTCAATTTTGGGGCTCTCAGTAGGCATATTGATACCTTTCGTGGCCGTAAGCTGAATGAGGGACTACAATGCAAAAGTCCCGCCTCGGCGGGACTCTGTTTTAAGCAGCGATCAGTTCGTACGTGCGATCGTTATCGTTGACCTTGCTTATCTGGATCGGTTGTGGTTCGGCAGTTGGCACGCTTCGGCGTGACAGTTCTTCAATTCCAGCGTTTGTAAGTCCGAGTTTCTCGATTGCCAGCCGGCGGATCATTGTTTCCGCGAGGCTGTCGATCTCGACCTCGCCTCGTTCCCAGCGGCCGACTGATTGTTTGTCACGGTTTACGAAGCCTGCGAGTTCAGCTTGGGTAAGGCCCATTTCCGTCCGCAGGAATCTCAGCTCCTCACCCGTGATGCCTTTTTCGTGGCGTACGATCCCGTCAGCGATAACCATATGCAGTTCATTGACGGCCGGGATGGTGATGACTTCATCACCGTCGTCGTCAACCTGCACCTCGATGCCGGCGATGAAGACATTCGTCAGGCCGCATTCGGTGTAGTGGTGATCGACTTTACTCATTGTTCTCTCCAATTATCGAGGCAGTCCTGCGCCCGAATTAATCAATCCACATTACAGTTATGACCTTGAGGCAATAACCGGAGTGCTCGGGGATTACGATCACTCCTATAGACCGGCTTCCGCTATTGGGCGTCCTACACTCCATGCGGTATTTGAAATACCCAGGGCGTGTCGCCGCCTCGGCATCGATGTAAACGAACCCGTTCTTCAGTGCGTACAACACATCCGACACAACAAGGTTGCGCTCGCCTAGTCGCTCAGTCGCGTGACGTTTGTACGTCATCTCCAGTGACCGGTGTCGGGCAATTTCGCGGAGTTTAATGGTAGCTTGGGGTGGCGTCCAAGGGTCGTCGGTCACGGCTGCTCCTTCGCGCGAAGACGTTGTTACGTTCCCGCGCTGTGTATCATGGTGATACCTATGTAGGAGTTAAGCGTCAATTAACAAGTCGGTAATGTTTTTGCGTTTTCGATGCAATTTGCGCAATACGCATATTATTTTCCAACATGTTTCCGCACAGTGGCCAGAATGTCGCGCGACTCGGCAGTGCGTGCAGTCGCCTTGCGCTATTGCATCTCCGGCGGAGGATAGCTCCGACCGATCGAGACGAGATACTTGGTGATTTCTTCCAGCAGGTGGTCGCGCTTGCCGTAACCTTCGGTGATCGCAGAAAGCTTCGGCATGACCTCTTCAAGCCGGTCATCAGGAAGGTCCGCATCGCCGATGATATAACCTACGCCCGCAATCCCTGTGATGTTGCAGCCAGTCGCGACCACATCGTTGACGAACGCGGGGATCTCCTCAGGATTCATTTTGCGCATCGCACTCCGCCTTTCGCGGTGAACAATAGCGGGTAATGGCAATGGATTCGACTAGTAGAACTGCTGGTGGGCCGGTGGCCTTGCGCGGTTCCGGTTCATCTGACCAGAACGTTTCAAGGAACCACGGGAACGCCGCGGCCGATTCCAGCGACAGCACGTCAGCCAGCCCTAGTCGGCACATCACTTCCCGTTGCCTTGCAGGCCTTCGCACCACCGGTTACCCTTGTTCGGCCATTGCTGCGCGAGTCCTTCGCTGATCAATACCTTCCCGGCATCTCTGCCGTCGGGCAGAATGACATGCACCAGGTTGCGGCGATCCGAAGTGCGATCCTTTGCTCCGCTGTCGTCTAGTTGATACCCTTTTGACATAAGCGCCTGCAGCCGCAGCTTCGCTTTCTCTCCTAAATGCTTCTCATGATCGCACTGCGCTTCGAACGTCTCTGGCGTGTCGATCTCAAGCAGGCGCATTTTCACGCCGTTCTGCCATATGGTGTCACCGTCGACGACGCAGGTCACTCGCCGCTCGGCGCGATTTCCGCCCTTGCAAATATCGATCGCGCCTGCTGGCGTTGCCCAGCTCAGGATCGCGATTGTTGTTACTGTCTTGAGTCTCATTCTCTTCCCGATATCTCGTCCTTGCGGCAGGTCAGCGATTCGCCGTTCTGCGAGTCGGCATCGACGGCGTGACGAAAAAAACTGAGATCTTGCGACTGCCGCATCTGGGGCAACGCAGGCGCTCAGATACGCGATCGATTGGAAAGTCGCGCCCGCGGGTAGCGACCAATGTCGTCATGTCGAGATTGTACTTCCAGTCGCATTTGCGGCTGCTGCCGCCCGTGTCGACAAGGCCATGGCGGCAGGCGGCCGAGAGCTGCCAACCCTGATTAAATGCGTCGCCTATGGTCCCGATCTCGCTCATGACGGCAAACCTAAATTGGTCGTCGAAAAAGAACAAGGCAAGAACAAACGAATATCTAATTTTCCGCGTCGGTCTCAGGTAACGGCTAGCCAAGAGCGCACTCAAGGCCCGGTCACCGTGAACGTCAAGCGAACGTAGGTGTGTCAGCCCTGTGTCAACTGGGGCAACTCGTTCCCGAACCGTTCTGCATGATGCAGCACGAATTTGCATGGTCGGTGCCAAAATATCACCTGCAGACTTGCGCTTTTCTCGGCTTTCCACTATCCACAGCGGCGGGACACTCCTCCCCAACGAGGAGCCAATTACCTGGAAGGGTATACATATGGCCAATGCCGCAAAGCCGGACCTGCGTCCGAATAACGCCCATTTTTCTTCTGGCCCTTGCTCGAAGCGCCCCGGTTGGTCGCTCGACGCTCTCTCCGATGCCCCGCTCGGTCGTTCGCACCGCGCCAAGGTTGGCAAGGACAAGCTCAAGCAGGCCATTGATCTCACCCGTGAAGTTCTGAACGTTCCGGCCGATTACCGTATCGGCATCGTTCCCGCATCCGACACCGGCGCCGTCGAAATGGCGATGTGGTCGCTGCTCGGCGAGCGCGGCGTCGACATGGTCGCCTGGGAAAGCTTTGGCGCCGGCTGGGTCACCGACGTGGTGAAGCAGCTGAAGCTGAAGGATGTCCGCAAGATCGAAGCCGATTACGGCGTGCTTCCCGACCTCTCCACTATCGATTTCGACCGTGATGTGGTCTTTACCTGGAACGGCACGACATCTGGCGTTCGCGTTCCGAATGCCGACTTCATCCCTGATGACCGCAAGGGCCTCACCATCTGCGACGCAACGTCGGCCGCATTTGCGCAGGACCTCGATTTCGCCAAGCTCGATGTCACCACCTTTTCCTGGCAGAAGGTGCTGGGCGGCGAGGGTGGCCACGGCATGATCATCCTGTCGCCGCGCGCTGTCGCCCGTCTTGAAAGCTACGTCCCGGCGTGGCCGCTTCCAAAAATCTTCCGCATGACCTCGGGCGGCAAGATTTCCGAAGGCATCTTCAAGGGCGAGACGATCAACACGCCGTCGATGCTCTGCGTCGAGGACTATATCGATGCACTGCAGTGGGCAAAGTCGCTCGGCGGCCTCAAGGCGCTGATCGCCCGTGCCGACGCCAATGCGAAGGTGATCTTCGATTTCGTGGCGGCCAACGACTGGATCGCCAATCTGGCGCAGGTCGATGAGACCCGCTCCAACACCTCGGTCTGCCTGAAGATCGCCGATGCCGATGTCGCCGCTCTCGACGCTGACGCACAGGCAGCCTTTGCCAAGGGCGTGACCTCAATCCTCGAAAAGGAAGGCGTCGCACTCGACGTCGGCGCTTACCGCGACGCACCGTCGGGCTTGCGCATCTGGGCTGGCGCCACCGTCGAAGAGGCGGACATGAAGGCGCTGATGCCGTGGCTCACCTATGCGTTCGAAACGCAGAAGGCCGCGCTGTCCAAGGCCGCTGCCTGATCGAATTCCGGTGCCGCCGCTCACCCGTCTAGGGACGCGGCACCGTTTCATCCGCATTTAGAGATTACACCCCTTATCAGGAGCCCAACCCATGGCACCTCGCGTTCTCGTATCCGACGAACTCTCCGAAACCGCTGTCCAGATCTTTCGCGATCGCGGCGTCGAAGTCGATTTCCAGCCGAAGCTCGGCAAGGACAAGGACAAGCTCGCCGAAATCATCGGCAATTACGATGGCCTCGCCATCCGTTCCGCCACAAAGGCGACCGAGAAGCTGATCGCTGCTGCGACCAACCTCAAGGTCATCGGCCGCGCCGGTATCGGCGTCGACAATGTCGACATCCCGGCTGCCTCGAAGCGCGGCATCATCGTCATGAACACGCCGTTCGGCAACTCGATCACGACGGCTGAACACGCGATCGCGCTGATGTTTGCCGTTGCCCGGCAGTTGCCGCAGGCCGATGCCTCGACGCAGGCCGGCAAGTGGGAAAAGTCGAAGTTCATGGGTGTCGAAATCACCGGCAAGACGCTTGGCGTCATCGGCGCCGGCAATATCGGCGGCATCGTCTGCAAGAAGGCGATCGGCATCGGCATGCATGTCATCGCATACGACCCCTTCCTCTCGGCTGAACGCGCGCTGGACATGGGCGTCGAGAAGGTCGAGCTGGACGATCTACTGGCGCGCGCCGACTTCATCACCCTGCATGTTCCGATGACCGACAAGACCCGCGGCATTCTCGGCAAGGAAAACCTTGCCAAGACCAAGAAGGGCGTGCGGATCATCAACTGCGCCCGCGGCGGTCTCGTCGATGAGGCAGCGCTTGCAGAAGCCATCAAGTCCGGCCATGTCGCCGGTGCCGGTTTCGACGTGTTCGAAGTCGAGCCTGCGACGGAAAGCCCGCTGTTTGGCCTCGACAACGTCGTGTGCACGCCGCATCTGGGCGCCTCCACCACGGAAGCCCAGGAGAACGTTGCGCTGCAGGTGGCTGAACAGATGTCGGACTATCTGGTCAAGGGTGCCGTTTCCAACGCCATCAACATGCCCTCGATCACCGCTGAAGAAGCACCGATCCTGAAGCCGTTCATCCGTCTTGCCGATGTTCTCGGTGCCTTCGTTGGTCAGGTCACGGAAGATCCGATCAAGGAAATCGAGATCCTGTTTGATGGCGCAACGGCCGGAATGAACACCAAGGCGCTCACCTCCGCGCTTCTGGCTGGTTTGATCCGTAACCAGGTGGCAGACGTGAACATGGTTTCCGCGCCGATCATGATCAAGGAAAAAGGCATCGTCCTGTCCGAGGTCAAGCGCGACAAGACCGGTGTCTATGACGGCTACATCAAGCTGACGGTCACCACCGACAAGCAGAGCCGTTCCGTCGCCGGCACCGTGTTTTCCGACGGCAAGCCGCGGTTCATCCAGATCAAGGGCATCAACATGGACGCCGATGTCGGCGCCAACATGGTCTACATCTCCAATACCGACGTACCTGGCATGATCGGCTTCATGGGCACGACGCTCGGTGATGCCGGCGTCAACATCGCCAACTTCCATCTCGGCCGCGAGAAGGATGGCGGCGATGCGATCGCGCTGCTTTATGTCGATGGTCCTGTTTCGAACGACGTGCTCGCCCGCCTGACCGCCAACCCGGCGATCCGTCAGGCCCGCCAGCTGGTCTTCAACGTCGAATAAACCATCCTCCCGGATGACCAAGACAAAGCCCGGTGCCAGCGCGCCGGGCTTTTTCGTTGTGATCAAGCCGATGTGATCGGTCCATACGCTAAATCTCCCGATGGTTGTATTTGCATCGCTTGGCTCCCGTTTCATCGTCCGATATCTACTTCGGCGGGAAAAGATGGTGGTGGCTCTAAAATTCTCGCCTGCCACTCTCTATATCTAGGATCACGACCGCATCGGGCGGCCAGAGGAGAAACCAATGTTATCCAAGCTTCGGCGTTTCCAGAAACTCTTCGCGATCTTCGCGGTCGGAATGGCAGTTTCGCTAACAGCCGTCGATATGGCGGAGGCGCGCCGCGCCGGCGGCGGTTCCAGCTTCGGCAGCCGCGGTACACGCACATTCGCACCGCCGCCGACCACGAACACGGCACCAGGCACGGCGACCGGCATCAATCGTTCGATGACGCCCAACACGCAGCAGAACGCAGCGTCTCCTGCTAACGGCGCAGGCGCCCAGGCGGCTCAGCCGCGTCGTGGCCTGTTCGGCGGCATGGCGGGTGGTCTTCTTGGCGGTCTGGCTCTCGGTGGCCTGTTCGGCATGATGATGGGCAACGGTTTTGGCGGTATGGCCGGCATGTTCGGCATGCTGTTGCAGATCGCGCTGATCGCGGGTCTTGCCATGCTGGCCTTCCGCTTCTTCGCCCGTCGTCGCCAGCAGCAGCACCCGGCGGGTCCTGCCGGCAACGCGCGCGATAACGGTTTCGGCGGTAACAGCCGTGACAACAACAACCATGCCTATCAGGCACCGCAGAACAACGGTGGCGGCTTCCAGATCCCTAAGATCGGTTCTGGCGGCGGTGCGATAGGTGGCTTCGGTGCCACGCAGGCGGCGTCTGCTCCGCGTCAGGCGGGTCCCGACACGGATGAAGTCGGTATCACCGGTCGCGATCTCGGCCTCTTTGAAAAGATGCTGACGGATGTCCAGGCTGCCTATGGCGCGGAAGACTACGCAAAGCTTCGCAATCTCACCACGCCGGAAGCCATGTCCTATCTGGCTGAAGAGCTTGGTGAAAACGCCACCAACGGCGTGAAGAACGAAGTCCGCGACGTGACCCTGTTGCAGGGCGACCTTTCGGAAGCTTGGCGCGAAAACGGCCAGGAATACGCAACGGTTGCGATGCGCTACTCGAGCGTCGACTTCCTCAGCGATCGCAACACCGGCGCTGTCGCCGAAGGGGATCCGAATGCCGTCACGGAAACGGTCGAGATCTGGACCTTCGTGCGCAAGCCGGCCAATGACTGGAAGGTCTCGGCCATCCAGTCGGCTGCCTGATCAGCCAATTCCCAGCAGCGCGATCGTCTTGTCGTCGCGCTGACCGCCGAAGAACTTCTCAAGGGCTCGCTCGAAAGGCGAGCCCTTTTCTGTTGCGGCTTTATCGAACAGCGTCATCGAACTGCGAAACTTCATGTCGTCGGGGGACCCGAGGATGGTGCGCGCCGTAAGTCCTTCATGCGGAAGCATGGCGTGCGTGCATTCGAGGAGACGTGGTCCAAGCACCGGATGGTCGAGATAGGTCTGGGCTTCTTCCAGAGAGGTAAGTGCGAAGCGTTGTGACATGATCGAGGGACCAAGACCGGCGATCTGCGGGAAAATGTACCACATCCAGTGCGACTCTTTGCGGCCGTTTCGCAGTTCGCTCATGACCTGCGCGTAGACCGGGTCTTGTGCATCCACGAACCGGGTCAGGTCGGATTTTCCGTTATCGACAGTCATGCCGCGCTCCTCGCATCATCTCCCAACGGCCGCCATGAAGACACCGCAACTGTGAAATTTTTGCGGCAGGGGTGTTTCATGCTGCACTGCACCCTAAATCGGTTGGATGGATTTTTTGATTACAGAGTTTCGTCAATATACCGACTGGCTGCCGAACTGGATGGTGAGCGTCGGCCTTCTCGTGGGCGCGGTCCTGATTGGTCTGGCGATCCACCGTTTCGCGTTCGGTATCTTCAAGCGGCTGGTGGAAGACAAGGACCTGTTCTGGCGATCGCTGGTGTCGCGCGGGCGCCGGCCGATGCGTTTGACGGTTCTGACATTCACTGTATCGTTTGCATCATCTATCGCACCGCTTGCGGCTCGACCCGCCGAAATTATCCGGCATGTGCTGCTGCTGGGTTTCATCCTCGTGCTCGGCTGGGTCGCAAAGACGGCTTTGCATATTTGGATGACGGTCTATCTGCGCCGCTTCAAGCTGGATGCGGAAGACAACCTTCTTGCCCGCACCCACGTGACCCAGTCGCGGATTGCCGAGCGCATTGCCGGCGCGATGATCGTCATCGTCACGGTTGCCGCGATGCTGATGACCTTCCCGGCCGTCCAGCAATACGGCGTCAGCGTGCTCGCCTCCGCCGGTGTCGCCGGTATCGTGCTGGGTCTTGCCCTGCAGCCCATGCTTAAAAACATCTTTGCCGGCATCCAGCTTGCCATCACGCAGCCGATCCGCATCGACGATGCGCTGATCGTCGAAGGGGAGTGGGGCAATGTCGAGGAAATCACCTCGACTTATGTGGTGGTGAAGCTGTGGGACTGGCGGCGCATGATCCTGCCGCTCTCCTACTTCATCGAGAACCCTTTCCAGAACTGGACCCGCGAAGGCTCGGCCCTGATTGGCACCGTGATGATCTATCTCGACTATTCCGTTCCCGTCAGCGCCATCAGGCGCAGGGTCGAGGAAATCGCGAACGAGTCGAAGATCTGGGACAGGCGCGTGGTCAATGTTCAGGTGACGGATTTCAAGGAAAGCGTGATGGAGATCCGTATCCTGATCTCCGCCAACAACGCGCCGAAGACGTTCGACATGCGTTGCGAGATGCGCGAGAAGATCATCGACTTCGTTCAGCGGGAATATCCGGCAGCGCTGCCTCGTCTAAGGGCCGAAGGTGCGAGCAACAGCAACGGGCACGCAAACGGCGCCGTCGCGGAGACGGCCCTGCGTCACGCGAACTTCCAGTCCTGATGTTGCTGCTCTCTGACACTGAGGGCGCAGATGGGGTGAACGGGCTTCTCTTGCGCGCCAGCTCATTCCTTTCTATATCCTCTTTCTGAAAGCCTTTGCGCGGACGATCCCGCACATCTGGTGCCAGTCTGCCGGCGTGCTTGCTGCCGCGGCCTGAGAGACTTTAAGAGAGTACCCCGTGAATACGCTGGATTTTGACAAGAAGCCGGAAGATACGCGCGTCGTGGTCGCCATGTCGGGCGGCGTGGATTCCTCCGTCGTGGCCGGCCTTTTGAAACGCGATGGCTATGACGTGATCGGGATCACGCTTCAGCTCTACGATCACGGCGCGGCCGTGCACCGGGCGGGTTCCTGCTGCGCCGGCCAGGATATCGACGACGCGCGCCGGGTCTGCGAGACGCTTGGTATTCCGCATTACGTGCTCGACTATGAGAAGCGTTTCCGCGAGACGGTGATCAATCCATTTGCCGAAGCCTATGCGATGGGCGAAACGCCGGTTCCCTGCGTTGCCTGCAACCAGACGGTCAAGTTTGCCGATCTTTTGGCGACCGCGCGGGAGCTCGGCGCCGATGCACTGGCGACCGGCCATTACATCCGTTCGGCGCCGAACCCTACGGCGGACAATCCGGGCCGCCGTGCGCTGTTCAGGCCGATCGATGCGGACCGCGACCAGAGCTGGTTCCTGTTTGCGACCACGCAGGAGCAGATCGACTACCTGCGCTTTCCTTTGGGCGGCATGGGCAAGGCGCAGGTGCGCGAGCTGGCCGAAGACATGGGGCTGGTGGTTGCCAAGAAGGCCGACAGCCAGGATATCTGTTTCGTCCCCGCCGGCAAATATGCCGATATCATCGCCAAGGTGAAGCCGAACTCGGCTTTGGTGGGCGATATCGTCCACATGGACGGCCGCGTGCTGGGCCGCCACGAGGGGATCGTCCATTACACGATCGGTCAGCGCAAGGGTCTGGGCGTTGCGACAGGCGAGCCGCTCTACGTGGTTTATCTGGACGCCCGCTCGCGCCGCGTCATCGTAGGTCCCAAGGAAGCGCTCGATACGCACCGCGTCTATCTGCGCGACGTCAACTGGATCGGCGACGGGACGCTGCAGGATGATGCGGGCAACGGCTTTGCGTGCTTTGCCAAGGTACGCTCGACGCGCCCGCCGTCACCTGCCACGCTGCATACGGATGAGCGCGGGGTCTATGTCGATCTGGCGATCGGCGAGCAGGGCGTGGCACCCGGTCAGGCCTGCGTTCTCTATTCCGCGGAAGGTGCCGATGCGCGCGTCCACGGCGGCGGCTTCGTCGAACGGTCCGAACGGGCGGCCGATGCCGAGGCATCGCTGCGGGCGCTTCTGGCGACCCCTGTAGCCGCTTGAAAGACCGGTTTTATTCGGCCTGGAGAATGAACGAGGGATCGGGAAAATAGCGGCTCAAATCTCGCCGTTTTTCTCCCATCCTGCGCTTGACACTTCAGTGACGCGGGTTCTATAAGCCGCACATCCAAACGGATCGAGACACTCGATCCACCCTGTGGCGGGGTAGCTCAGTTGGTGAGAGCGCAGGATTCATAACCCTGAGGTCGGCAGTTCAATTCTGCCCTCCGCTACCAAATTTCCCTAAATTTCTATCTGATCTCAGCTGTATCCTGCGGGTGATATCCGAGGCTTGGCCCGGATGCTTCTGCGCCCGCAGCTTCTCGGTGCGAAGTGCTGCAGCCCGCACATTTTCACAGGCAGCAGCTGTTGCGGAAAATCACTTCGCCCGCGCGGCCAGCGCCTTTGCGCGCTTCATCCTGGCGAGGCGTTTCTTTGCGAGGTTGCGGCGGTGCTTGCGAGCTCTGATCTTGAGCTTGGCCTCCCGGTTCTCCAGTCTTCGCTGCAGGCGGACCTGATCGCGGAAGTGCTTGTCGTACGCAAGCGCGCGCGCGCGAACTGCGAAGAACACGGCTGCAATCAGAAGGACCAGGAAACCCAGCAGTGTTACGAGAATGGTGACCATTATTGCGATGCGAACCTTTTTGCTCGCATGAGTAATAGCTCACTTTCCGATAGGGTCAATGTCGCGAAGTTGCAGGAGTGCGCAGGCGTCCGTCGAGAGCGCACTCCTGCGCATCTTTGCGCGTCCCGGATCAACCGGTACGTTCGATGCGCTTTCCGGCGCTGTCGAAAAGATGAAGATGGTGGGGCGCTGTCGTCACGGGCAGTTTCTCGCCGATCGCGATGCGCGAGCGGCCGGGGACCCGGAAGACAAGAGGGCTTCCGTCCGACGTCGCACCATGGACGTAGCTTTCTGCTCCGACGAGTTCGACGGCGATGACCTCGACCTCGGCTCTGAAAGGCGAGGAAACCTCTCCCTCGGCAATCACGATGTCTTCCGGACGAATTCCGACGGTGGCGACAGTGGAGGGAAGGCCTTCGGCCACGCTCCAGCCGCCGGCCTTGCCGAGCGTCATCAGGTTCATCGAGGGCGATCCGATGAAGGTTGCGACGAAGGTGGTAGCGGGTTTTTCATAGAGCTCGATCGGAGTGCCGACCTGCTCGATCCGGCCGGCGTTGAGGACGACGAGGCGGTCGGCGAGCGTCATCGCTTCCATCTGGTCGTGTGTCACGTAGATCGACGTCGTCGCGAGCGATCGCTGCAGCCGGCGGATCTCGACCCGCATCTGCACGCGCAGTTTCGCGTCGAGGTTCGACAGCGGCTCGTCGAACAGGAAGGCTGCGGGCTTGCGCACGATCGCGCGGCCCATCGCCACACGCTGCCGCTGGCCGCCGGAAAGCTGCCGTGGCTTGCGGGCGAGGAACGGCTCGATTTCGAGTGCGCGCGCTGCCTCGGTGATGCGCCGTTCGATCTCGTCCTTCGAGGTTCCGCGATTCTTCAGACCGTAGGCAAGGTTCTGCTTGACCGTCATGTGCGGATAGAGCGCGTAGTTCTGGAACACCATCGCGATATCGCGCTCGGCCGGTTCCATGTCGTTGACGCGCTTGCCGTTGATGATGACGTCACCACCGGTGATGCTTTCGAGCCCGGCAACCATGCGCAGCAGCGTGGACTTGCCGCAGCCGGATGGGCCGACCAGAACGATCATCTCGCCGTCTGCGATGTCCAGTGACACGCCCTTGATGGCGTCGATATTGCCGCCATAGACCTTGCGGACGTCTTTCAGTTCAATTGTTGCCATTACTTTTCGGTCTCCACCAAACCTTTGACGAACCAGCGCTGCATGAGCACCACGACGATGACGGGAGGGATGATTGCCAGGATCGCCGTGACCATGACGTAGTTCCAAGGAGTTGATGCATCAGTGAAATCGACCATGCGGCGCAGGCCGATGATGATCGTGTTCATCTCCGCACGGTCGGTGACGAGCAGCGGCCAGAGATACTGGGTCCAGCCGTAGATAAACAGGATGACGAACAGGGCCGCGATATTGGTCGTCGACAGCGGCAGCAGGATATCGCGCATGAAGCGGAACGGTCCGGCATTGTCGATCCGCGCCGCCTCGACCATTTCGCCGGGGATGGTGAGGAAAAACTGGCGGAAAAGGAAGGTCGCCGTCGCCGACGCCATCAGCGGCAGCGTGAGGCCTGCATAGGTGTTGAGCAGGCCAAGATCGACGATCACCTTGTAGGTCGGCAGGATGCGCACTTCGACCGGCAGCATCAGGGTGATGAAGATCATCCAGAAGAAACCCATGCGGAACGGGAAGCGGAAGAAGACGATCGCGAATGCTGACAGGAAGGAGATGATGATCTTGCCGACGGCAATTGCCACCGCCACCACGAAGCTGTTGAACAACAGCCGCTCCAGACTGACGCCGACGACGCGCTCGACACCGCCGGAAATGGACTCGCTATAGTTTTCGACCATATGGCCGCCCGGCAAGAGCGACAGCGGTGGTCGGATGATCGCGCTCGACGTCGCCGTCGAGGCAATGAATGTGTAGTAGATGGGGAAGGCGACGATGATGATCCCAAGGATCAGCATCAGATGCGCCATCAGGCGTGCGACAGGACGGTTCTCGATCATCTGATAATTTTACCCGTAATGGACGCGTCGCTCGACGAAGCGGAACTGGAAGGCGGTCAGCGCGATGACGATGACCATCAAGATCACCGACTGGGCCGCAGACGAACCGAGGTTGAGGTTCACGAAGCCGTCGTTGTAGACCTTGTAGACCAGCGTTTCGGTGGCCTTTGCCGGTCCGCCGCCGGTCACCGAATGGATGATGCCGAACGTGTCGAAGAAGGCGTAGACGGTGTTGACGACCAGAAGGAAGAAGGTGGTCGGTGCAAGCAGCGGGAAGACGATCGTCCAGAACCTTCGGCTGCCCCGGGCACCGTCGATCGCGGCGGCTTCGAGCAGGGATTTCGGGATTGCCTGCAGGCCGGCGACGAAGAACAGGAAATTGTAGCTGATCTGTTTCCAGGCGGCTGCCACCACGACGAGGGACATGGCTTGATCGCCGTTCAGCAGCGGGTCCCATGCAATGCCGTTGCGCCGCAGAATATAGGCAAACGTGCCCATGGCCGGGTTGAACATGAACAGCCACAGCATGCCGGCAACCGCCGGCGCCACCGCGTAAGGGATGATCATCATCGTGCGGTAGAAACCCTTACCGCGCACGACGGTATCGGCGGCGGTCGCCAGCAGAAGTGCGACACCCATGGAAAGCAGCGCGGTTGCCACGCTGAAGACGACGGTGACGCGGAGCGCGTGAAGATAGCTCTCGTCTGCCAGGATGGCGGAAAAGTTGGCGAAGCCGACAAAGCTGCTCTGCAGCCCGAACGGATCTTCGCGCATGGCCGACTGGTAGAGCGCCTGGCTGGCCGGCCAGAAGAAGAACACAACGGTCAGGACAATCTGCGGCGCCACCAGAAAATAGGGCAGCACCTTGTTGGGAAATACGACGCTTTGCACGGGCAGGCTCCGTTGAAATGCTGCAGGCCGCCCGCGACAGTCGCCGGGGCGGCCCTTATGCTTACCGCTTACTTGCCGATGGCTTGCTGAATGGCGGCATTGCCCCGCTGGACAGCCTTGTCGAGGGCGGCCTTGGCATCCTGCTTACCGGCGAGCATCGATTCGAACTCTTCGTTCATGATGTCGCGGACCTGCGGCAGGTTGACGAGGCGAACGCCCTTGGAGTTCTCGGTCGGAGCCTTGCCCATCATCTGCAGCAACGGCGTTTCGCGCGCCGGGTTCTTCTCGTAGAAGCCGGATTTCTTGGTATCCTCGTAGGCTGCCATCGTGACCGGCATGTAGCCGGAGACCTGGTGCAGCCGCGACTGGATCTTGGTCTGCGACAGGAAGTTGAAGAAGGTCGCGACCCCCTTGTATTCGGCATCGCTCTTGCCACCGAAGACCCAGAGGCTGGCGCCGCCGGGGATGGTGTTCTGCGGGCGTCCCGGACCTTCTGCATAGGGCAGCTGGCCGATGCCGTATTTCAGGCCGGACTTGACGATGTCGCCCAGACCGCCGGAGGATTCGGTCAGGATGGCGCATTCGCCTGATGTGAACAACTGCTTGGCTTCAGACGTGCGGCCGCCGTAACGGAACGTGCCGTCCTTGGCGAGATCGGCGATTGCCTGGAAATGCTTGACGAAGGGTTCGGCGTTGAAGGCAAGCTTGACGTCGGTGCCGCCGAGGCCGTTTTCATTGCTGCCATAGGAAAGGTTGTTCCAGGCCGCAAAGTTTTCCGTCTGGATCCATGTGAGCCATGTCGAGGTAAAGCCGCAGGGAGCGGCACCGCTGGTCTTGATCTTCTTGGCGGCGTCAAACACCTCGCCCCAGGTCTTCGGCGGCGTGTCGGGGTTGAGCCCGGCCTTCTCGAAGATATCCTTGTTATAATAGAGGATTGGCGAGGACGAATTGTAGGGGAAGGACAGCATCGTGCCGTCAGGCTTCGAATAGTAGGCAACGATCCCCGGCAGGTACTGGCTCTTGTCGAATTTGAAGCCGCCCTTTTCCAGAACGTCCGCAACCGGCACGATGGCGCCCTGGGCGCCCATCATGACGCCGCTGCCGGCGTCAAACACCTGCATGATGGCCGGTGGCTGCTTGGCGCGGAAGGCGGCGATGCCGGCGTTCAGCGTTTCCGGGTAGGTGCCCTTGAAGACAGGCATGACCTTGAAGTCCGACTGGCTTTCGTTGAATTCCTTGGCGAGCTGGTCGACAACCTCGTTGTTGGCGCCGGTCATGGCGTGCCACCACGAGATTTCCGTCGCGGCCATGGCGGTTGATCCCATCAGAAACGATGCGGTCGCCAGAATTGCCGAGCCTGTAATGACTTTCATGAAAATTCCTCCCTTGGCATGAATACCGGTCGAGATCCTCCAATCCCGATCGACGCACCGTGTCGATGACGGCGCATTGGCGGCGACTATGTGTTGGCGAGAGCGCCCGCGTCAACACCTGTCGTTCGCGGCGGGCCGATGGTTGTGGATAGAGAAAGCAGATGAAGCGGTGTCACTTCAGCCTTCAAAGCGGCTGACCGGCCCGAAGCGTGATCCGGGTCAGTTCGGAGGGAACACCGATCCGCAGCGCGAAACCGGGCCAAATCCCCGTGCCGTTGTTGACGTAGAGGGTCATCCCGCCGATCTGATAGCGGCCCGAAACAAAGCCGTTGTTGGCGCGTGCGACCACGCGATCAAGACCGAAAACCATACCGCCATGGGTATGTCCCGACAGCTGGAGGGCGATCCCCGATGCGGCGGCTTTCTGTGCCAACCTGGGCTGATGGTCGAGAAGAATGATCGGCGCGTCGGCGGGAGCGCCCGCAATAGCCGTATCGAGGTCCGGGGCCGGCGCTCCGTGTCCGCGTGCCGAAAGGTCCGTGACACCGGCCAGCACGAGCCTGCCGCTCCCTCGCGTCAGCACAACGTGGGCATTCTGAAGCATCGTCATGTTCAAGGTTGCGAGGTGGCGCATCCAGTCCCGGTAATCGAAGAAGTATTCGTGGTTGCCAGGGATGGCATAGACCCCATCGCGCGCCCGCAGGCTTGCCAGCGATGCGACGTCGCCGCGGCGGTCTGCGACGCTTCCGTCTATAAAGTCTCCCGTGATGACGATGAGGTCCGCATCGAGCGCGTTGGTTTTCGATACGACCGCCTCGGCCCATTTCGCCGGGAACAGCCGGCTGATGTGGAGATCGGAGAGCTGGACGAGGCGATAGCCCTCGAATTCCGGCGGCAGGTTTGCGATTGCAATCTCGATGTCGTTGAGTGGCGGTACACGGATTGCCTGGCTGACACCATAGGCGGAAAGGCAGAGCGCGACGCCACCCATGGCATAACGGAGCCCGGCGGGTGCGGCGGGGAAGTGCCCGTTGAAGGGCATGACCAGGAGCGAGGTGACATCAAGCGCGATCTGGAAGACGGCCAGAAAAACGATCGCGCCAAACAGGAGGTTGAACGCAATGATCAGCGGTCGCGGAAACTCCGGCGAAAAGACCGAGCCGGAGGAGAGCCGGCTGAAGAAATGGTATTGCGAGGCGATCAGCAAAAGCACCGCCACTGCCACCTTCGCCGACCAGTGCCAGGGCAGCGGCTGAATGAAGCGGAGGACGACAATCAGCCAGGGCAGTCCAAAGATGAGATGAAACATTGGGTACTTTCAGTTGCGCATGTCGACCGCGGCGCCGGTTCCGCAATCCTACCTATCCCTCGTCGATAGGGTGCGAAAGAGCCGAGCGGGCCGTGTCTGCTCGAAGTAGCGCAGATCAGTCCCGTATCTTTCCGTTTGATGGCTTGAGGCAAGTGCCATGTTCGTGGCTGCGGCTGTTTGATCCTCCCCTTGAGTCGCGGCTGGAGTTCGTTAACATGCCTGTTGGAGGAGGGGCTTCGCTTCTCGATGGAAACCGCGGAGACTGACGGTCAGACTGTGCGAAGTCATGCGCAGGCTGACTGTTTGTTCGCGCGATCGGTCGAGAAAGCGGACGTGTGATGCCGTCGTTTACGGCTGTGGCGCATCCCTCGAAGCTGGCTATCTGGTTTCTCGAAGAAAGGATGCGACCTTGGACATCAAACAGATCATCGGCGGCCAGTTGGCCGACGCCATTTCGGGCAAGACGTTCGAACGGATCAATCCCTATACGGGCAATGTCGCGAGCCAATCACCGGCGTCCGGCGTCGAGGACGCCAAGGCCGCGGTCGCGGCAGCCCAGGCCGCCTTTCCGGCATGGTCTACAACCGGTCCCGGTGCACGTCGCGCGCTTCTCAACAAGGCGGCCGATGTGCTTGCGTCCAAGGGTGGCGAGCTCACCGAGCTGATGACCGCCGAGACCGGCGCGACCGGCGGATGGGCCGGCTTCAACGCGCATCTTGCGGCAAACATGCTGCGCGAGGCGGCGGCCATGACGACCCAGATCCAGGGTGAGATCATCCCGTCGGACAAGCCCGGAAACCTGTCGATGGCGATGCGCCAACCGGTCGGCGTCTGCCTTGGCATCGCGCCGTGGAATGCACCGATCATTCTCGGCGTGCGGGCCATCGCCATGGCGCTTGCCTGCGGTAACACGGTCATCCTCAAGGCCTCCGAAGCATGCCCCGGACTGCATGTCGCGATCGGCAAGGTGTTTATCGAGGCCGGTTTCCCGGATGGAGTCGTCAACGTCATCACCAATGCACCCGAGGATGCCGCCTTCGTTGTCGAGGCGCTGGTTTCGGCACCCGAAGTCCGCCGCGTCAACTTTACCGGTTCCACCAAGGTCGGCCGCATCATCGGCGAACTCTGCGGCCGCCATCTGAAGCCGGCGCTTCTCGAACTGGGCGGCAAGGCACCGATGCTCGTGCTCGAGGACGCCGATATCGATGCGGCCGTCAACGGCGCGATCTTCGGCTCGTTCATCAACATGGGCCAGGTCTGCATGGCGACCGAAAAGCTGATCGTCCACGACAAGATCGCCGACGAATTCGTGGCTAAACTGTCCGAGCGCGCAGCCAAGCTTCCGGCGGGCGATCCCCGCGGTCACGTCGTGCTCGGTTCGCTGGTGACGATCGGTGCCGCGGAAAAGATGGAAGAGATCATTGCCGACGCGATCGCCAAGGGGGCCAGTCTCACCGCGGGCGGCAAGCGCACCGGCAGCGTCGTGGAGGCTACGGTGCTCGATCACGTCAAGCCCGGCATGCGCATCTATGACGAGGAGTGCTTCGGTCCGGTCAAGCCGATCATCCGGGTCAAGGACGAGGAGGAGGCGATCCGGATCGCCAATGATACGCAATATGGTCTCTCGGGTTCGGTCTACAGTCGCGATATCCAGCGCGCGCTCGCCGTCGCCGGCCGGGTGCAATCGGGGATCTGCCACATCAACGGCCCCTCTGTCGCGGATGAGGCACAGATGCCGTTCGGCGGCGTCAAGGGCTCCGGCTATGGCCGCTTCGGCGGCAGGGCTGCGATCAACGAATTCACCGATCTGCGCTGGATCACCATCGAGGATCCGCACCAGCACTATCCGTTCTAGCGCGAACGCGGCTGAAGAGGGAGGCTGGCCATTGCGCACGGCGCGCGGGGTTACCTCGTGACGTCGATCACGATCCGGCCGCGCACCTTGCCGGCGATGATCTCTTCTGCCAGTTGCGGCAGGTTGGACATCGGTTCCGTTCTGGTCATGGCGGCAAGCTTTCGGCTGTCGAGATCGCGGGCAAGGCGCGACCAGGCGGTGAGGCGCTGTTGGCGCGAGGCCATGACCGAGTCGACCCCGATCAGGGTGACGGCGCGCAGGATATGCGGCAGGACCGTCGCTGGCAGGTCGGGTCCGCCGGCAAGGCCGCAGGCTGCGATTGCGCAGCCGCGCATGGTCTGCGACAGGGCGTTGGCAAGCGTCGTCGAGCCGACGCTGTCGATGCCCCCGGTCCAGCGCTCCGTCTGCAGCGGGCCGCCCTTTTCGGCAAGCGTCGCGCGATCGATGAAGCTGGTGGCACCGAGCGAGGCCAGATAGTCGTGGGTTTCCGGACGCCCGGTCGAGGCTGTGACGACGTAGCCGCGCGCCGCCAGAAGCGCGATCGCCACCGAGCCGACGCCACCGGCGGCGCCGGTCACGAGGACCTCGCCTGCGCCGGGTTTAATCGAGCCCCATTTTTCAAGCGCGTCGACGCAGAGCGCCGCGGTATAGCCGGCCGTGCCGATTGCCATCGCCTGTTTCATCGTGAAGGCGTCGGGCAGCGGGATCAGCCATTCCGGTTTGACCCGCTGGTAGCGGGTATAGGCGCCCCATTCCGTTTCTGACAGGCCCCAGCCGTTCACGACCACCTTGTCGCCCGGCTTCCAATCCGGGGAGCGTGATTCGACCACGGTTCCGGCAAGATCGATGCCGCCGACCATCGGCATCCGGCGAGTGATCCGGCCCTTGCCGGTGATGGCCAGACCGTCCTTGTAGTTGACCGTCGAATAGGCAATCTCGACCAGAACGTCATTGTCAGGCAGATCGGCGAGGGAGATTTCCCGGAAGGCGCCTTTCGGCTTGCCGTCGACGGTATCGATCACCATGGCGGTAAATGTCTCGGTCATGTCCATGCCTCCCGGGCTCTTCAGGTCTTGACGAGTTGATCCTTGTCTATCCAGATCTCGATGCACTCAGGCGCGTCGGCATCGAGGACCCCACAGGTCAGGCATGCCTGCGGGGTGCTCCGATCACGCGACGAGCGGCGTGGTCTTGCGCTCGCGAGGCCGGCCGATCCGCTTCGGCGCCTTGATCTCGACCGCCTGGGCTGTGGTCAGCGCGCCACGAACCGCATCGGAAATGGTGGTGACGACAAAGTCTGCATCGATGTCCTCTGTCGCAAGCGGGCTTTCCCGCTGACCGTCAACGCCGGTGATCATGATCCCCACCCGAACCGACGGCTTCTGTCGCTTGAACCGGCGGACGGCCTGGCGGGCGTGGGCTTTGGAGCCGCCATTGAGGAAAGCGATGAGAACCGTGTCGACATCGGTCAGGTTCATCAGGCTTACCGTCTTGCCGCTCACGGCCGTGTGGTCGGCCTGAGACACGGTGGCGCCCTGAATGGCGAGAACCTGCGACAACATGGCGGCCGCGGCATCGTCGATCGCGCCTCTGCCGCCGAGGCAGAGAACGGATTTCCCTTCGCCGCTGGGCAGGTCGATTTCACCGGTGATCTGCTCTGTGACAGCGGCTTCCCCTTCGGCCGGATCGTCTTCCGCTTCTTCCTCGATCGCGATCTCCGCCAGATTGCCGATCAGCGTCTGGGTGGTTGAGGCAAACAGGGCGATCTGGGCCTCGCTCATCACGCCGCGCTGCCGGTCCAGTTCACCCAGCCTGAGTGCAGGCAGTCCGACTTTTTCATAATAGTCGACGAGATACTCCTCCTCGAGAAAATCCTCCGCGTTGTCGGTCGCCTCGTTGGGATCGCCGGCAAGCAGCCTCTGGTAGAGTTTTTCCTGCGGCTGCAGAACCGGCTCGTTGCCGAGCAGCACGTCGAGAAAGCTGAACTGCGGGACGTAGCGACCGAGAACGACGAGACAGACTGTGAGGGGGGTCGACAGCATCAGTCCGACAGGCCCCCAGAGCCACGACCAGAAGATGGCCGAGACGATGATGGCGAGCGGCGAAAGGCCCGTATGGCTTCCATAGAGCCACGGTTCGACGACGTTGTTGCTGACGAGTTCGGTGACGATAAACAGTGCGGCGACCCAGGCAACCAGCGACCATCCGGGGGCAATCGCCAGTGCCAGAAACAGCGGCAGGATCATGCCGATGACCGGACCGATGTAGGGGACAAAGCGCAGGACGAGCGTCAACAGTCCCCACAGGATGGCGTTCGGGATGCCGAGCAGCCAGAGGCCGATCGAGATCGGCAAGGCATACAGCGCGTTGACGACCAACTGCATCAGCAGATATTTGCCGACGCGTTTTCCCGCGTCCTGAAGAGCCGCCGTTGTCCTGTGGAGATCGCCGAGGCCGACAAGGCGTATGAACCGGTCGCGCAGTTCCTCCCGCTCAAGCAGCATGAAAATCACGAGGACGATAACCAGACCCGCGGTTGCAAAGGGACTGATGAGTGGCAGAATGAAATTGCCGAGCGTTTCGATCGGGTTGGCGCGGGTTACGATCTCGACAGGCATCGGATCGCGACGCTTGATCTGTGGCGGCGCGTCTTCCTTGCTTTCTTCGGCGTTGTCCTGCAGTTCCGAGCCTATGCGCTCGACGACCTTACTGAGATGTTCGAAAACGCCGTTGCCGGAGCCCGCCTGGCTGAGAGAGTGCACCTTCGCGACGATGTTGCGCTGATAGGTCGGAATATTGTCCGCGAGATTGGCGACCTGTCCGGCCACGATGAAACCGAAGGCTGCAATGACAAAAAACGCGGTGGCGACGGCGAGGAGGACGGCGGCGATCCTCGGGACGTAGCGCTTGCGCAGGAAACTGACGATGGGTGCGAGCGTGAAGGTAAGAAGGAGTGCGAGCGCAAGCGGCACAAACACTTCCTGGCCGACATAGAGGATCACCGCCACGCCGATGAGAATAAGGATCGTTCGGCCCGAAAGGGTCGGCGCGCTCAGCCCGACAGGCTTGTTCGCGATCCCCGCCGCTGCGATAGCCCCTTTACTCATGTCGCTCATAGCCGTCCCCGATTGAATGCGCTGCTGCCAGAAGCCAGGCATGACAGTGTAAATGCGCTTGGAACAAAACTTATCGAGCGGTGACGCAAAAATAATTCGCGACAGCCGTTTGCGGGTCACGCTGACGGGGAAAGTGGAAGCGTTCAAGCCAAGCAAAACCGCAAGTCGTTGCGGCACGGTTTGTCCCAGAAACGATTAGCTGGACGCAAATCGCGAGAGCGAGACCTCGGCCGACCATTCGAGGTCGCTGGGGTTGTAGTGGACGTCCCGTTCGGAAAACGACAGCGGATTGAGGCCGTAGCACTCGGTCCAGCTGCCGCCCGGCTCGATGATCTTGTCGCTTCGAAGCGTTGCCCTGTAGATCAGCGAGCTGTGACCCGCCTGGCGTGCACTCAGCGTGAAGGATGTCGCGAGCAGCTGTCTGTCCGCGTTGTTGGTGAAGGTGACGGAGACGGGCGCGCCGGGTGCCTTGCATGTCTCGCCTCCGGAGCTTGCGACCACGGCGACGGATTGGTTGGTCGGCACTTTCGAGTTGATCTGTCCCGACATCAGCCAGAGGCCGACATAAAGCACAGCCAGAACGGCCACCGCCACTATCCCCGCCCGTCGCGAGTACAGGTAGAGAACCACGACGGCTGCT
Organism: Rhizobium sp. CFBP 13726; assembly: GCF_014841925.1. Lineage (NCBI taxonomy): Bacteria > Pseudomonadati > Pseudomonadota > Alphaproteobacteria > Hyphomicrobiales > Rhizobiaceae > Rhizobium > Rhizobium sp. CFBP 13726. The sequence continues at coordinate 632,716 of NZ_JACYUU010000002.1, read as the reverse complement.
GCGCCTATTACCCAAATCATCGCGCACCTGTCTTTTCCGCAAGAGAAATTCAATCCTCCGTAGATGTAAGGATTTGGAGGTGAAACCGCAACGTGAACGCCGCAACCGGGCTGTTCCGAGCGGCGGCCGGCACGCTCCCGGCACGGGGTCCCGACCGCAAATTCCTATGCGGTTTATATTTCTTAGCCTTCCGAGCCATCTCGAATCCCTATGGGGATCGGCCGCATATAGTGTTGGAGACGGATCGTGATCGTCTCCAGCCACGGAGAATGAGGCGTCAGCAAAATGGCGCCTTTCCTGGCTTCATCCACGAACAACCAGGATTCCAGAACAATGATGGATCTTATTCTCGTCGCGGCGACCGTTGGCTTCTTCGGTCTCTGCCTGGTCTACACCCGCGCCTGCGACAGGCTTTGAGGAGGGATGCCATGACCCTCGATTATATCCTCGGCGGCGGTGTGACCGTCTTCCTCGCCCTCTACCTCACCTATGCTCTCATTCGCCCCGAACGCTTCTGACCAAAGCTTCAGCTTGCCCGAAAGTCTCTTCCCATGACCTTCAACGGATGGCTACAGATCCTCGTCTATTGCGGGATCCTCCTTCTGCTCGTCAAACCGCTCGGGGCCTATATGACCCTTGTGTTTTCCGGCGGGCGTACCTTTCTCTCCCCCGTGTTCGGTCCGATCGAACGCGGGCTTTACGCGCTGGCCGGCACCAGCGAGCGTGAAGAGCAGCACTGGACCGCCTATGCGTTTTCCGTGCTGGTGTTCAATCTGGCCGGTTTCCTGCTGCTCTACGGTATCCTGCGGCTGCAGGACGTTCTGCCGATGAACCCGGCAGGTCTCGCATCGCCCGGACCGGAATTGTCGTTCAACACCGCCGTCAGCTTTGTCGCCAATACCAACTGGCAGAGTTACGGCGGCGAAAGCACCATGTCCTATTTCAGCCAGATGACTGGTCTCGCGGTGCAGAACTTTGCCTCGGCTGCGACAGGCATGGCGATCGCCATCGGTCTCATTCGCGCGTTTTCGCGGGCATCGGGCAAGGCGATCGGCAATTTCTGGGTCGATACGACCCGCGCCACGCTCTACATCCTCCTGCCGCTCTGCGTCGTGCTGACGCTCATCTATGTCTCGCTCGGCGTTCCCCAGACGTTTTCGGCCTATGTCAATGCCACGACGCTTGAAGGCGTCCAGCAGACGATTGCGGTCGGCCCTGTCGCGTCGCAGCTTGCCATCAAGATGCTCGGCACCAATGGCGGCGGTTTCTTCAACGCCAATTCGGCGCATCCCTTCGAAAACCCCGACAGCATTTCCAACATGATCCAGATGCTGTCGATCTTTGCGATCGGTGCCGCCTTTACCAACGTGTTCGGCCGGATGGTCGGCAACCAGCGCCAGGGCTGGGCGATCCTCGCCTCGATGGGCATCCTGTTTCTGGCCGGCGTCACCGTCGTCTACTGGGCAGAAGCCTCCGGAAACCCGATCATGCATACGCTTGGCCTTTCGGGCGGCAACATGGAGGGCAAGGAAGTCCGCTTCGGCGTTGTCATGTCGTCGCTGTTTGCCGTGATTACCACTGCGGCCTCGTGCGGTGCGGTCAATGCCATGCACGGCTCGTTCACGGCACTCGGCGGGCTTATTCCTCTGATCAACATGCAGCTTGGCGAAGTCATCGTCGGCGGTGTCGGCGCGGGCTTCTACGGCATCGTGCTGTTCATCATCGTCGCCGTGTTCGTGGCGGGTCTGATGGTTGGCCGTACGCCGGAATATCTGGGCAAGAAGATCGAGGGCAAGGACATGAAGATGGCGCTTCTCGCCATTCTCTGCCTGCCGCTCGCCATGCTGATCTTCACGGCTGTCGCCAGCGTGTTGCCGTCGGCGGTCGCCTCGATCGGGACGGCCGGTCCGCACGGGTTCTCCGAGATTCTCTATGCCTATACCTCGGCCGCCGCCAATAACGGCTCCGCCTTCGGGGGACTGTCCGCCAACACGCCCTGGTTCAACATCACGCTCGGCATCGGCATGCTGATGGGCCGCTTCCTGGTCATCATTCCGGCGCTGGCAATTGCCGGTTCGCTGGTCGCCAAGAAGACGGTTCCGGCGTCTGCCGGCACGTTCCCGACCGACGGCCCCCTGTTTGTCGGTCTGCTGGTCGGCACGATCATGATCGTCGGTGGCCTTACCTTCCTGCCGTCACTGGCGCTCGGTCCCGTCGTCGAGCACCTGATGATGATCGCCGGCCAAACGTTCTGAGGTCGCACCATGCGTAACCGTCAGACGCACCCCGCACAGTCACCTCCCGTCACGCCAAAGCGTGGCGGGATGGTCCCCCGCTGGTGGTGCGGATCGAACGCCATTCTCGTGATGATGACGGCAGTGCTCGCCATCGTCGCAACACTAGAAATCCTTCGTGGCTGACCTTTCCCCGGTCGCCTCCCTTTCCAAGGCTGGAGCCTCATATGAGCCAGGCAAAATCCGATAGCGCACCAAGATCCGCAAGTATCCTGGACAAGCGCATCCTCGTTCCGGCAATCGGCGGTGCTTTTACCAAGCTGAACCCGAAAACCCTCGTCAAAAACCCGGTCATGTTCGTCGTGGCCACCGTGTCGGTGCTGACCACCGTTCTGTTCCTGCGCGATCTTGCCGCCGGCAGTGACGACCTGGGCTTCTCCCTGCAGCTCAACATCTGGCTCTGGTTCACCGTCCTGTTCGCCAATTTCGCGGAAGCCGTTGCCGAAGGACGTGGCAAGGCGCAGGCGGAATCGCTGCGCAAGGCCCGCACCGAGGTCCAGGCAAAACTTCTCACCGGCAAAGAGCGGACCGATTTCCAGATGGTCGCCGGCACCACTCTCAAGCTGAACGACATCGTTCTCGTCGAAGCCGGGGACATCATTCCCTCGGATGGGGAAGTGATCGAGGGCGTCGCCTCCGTCAACGAAGCCGCGATCACGGGTGAATCTGCTCCGGTCATCCGCGAATCCGGTGGTGACCGCTCGGCTGTGACAGGCGGCACGCAGGTCCTGTCCGACTGGATCCGCGTGCGCATCACGGCAGCCGCCGGTTCGACCTTTATCGACCGGATGATTTCGCTCGTCGAAGGCGCGGAACGTCAGAAGACCCCGAACGAAATCGCGCTCAACATCCTTCTCGCGGGGATGACGCTGATCTTCGTTCTGGCAACTGCGACCATTCCGGCGTTCGCCTCCTATGCCGGCGGCTCCATCCCCGTCATCGTGCTGGTCGCGCTGTTCGTGACGCTGATCCCGACGACGATCGGCGCGCTTTTGTCGGCAATCGGCATTGCCGGCATGGACCGCCTGGTGCGCTTCAACGTGCTCGCCATGTCCGGCCGCGCGGTTGAGGCTGCCGGCGATGTGGATACGCTTCTGCTCGACAAGACTGGCACGATCACGCTCGGCAATCGCCAGGCGACGTCTTTCCGTCCGGTCAAAGGCGTATCGGAACAGGATCTTGCCGATGCGGCGCAACTCGCCTCGCTGGCCGACGAAACGCCGGAAGGACGTTCCGTCGTGGTGCTTGCCAAGGAAAAATACGCGATCCGCAGTCGCGACATGGCGAGCCTGAAGGCAACCTTCGTTCCGTTCACGGCACAGACCCGCATGAGCGGTGTCGATCTGGACGGAGAGCAGATCCGCAAGGGTGCCGTCGATTCCATCCTTTCCTATATACGCCAGAATGCCGTGGCCGGTGGGCCCGTCACGCAGGACGCCGTTCTGGTGGAATGCCAGGCGATCGCCGACGAGATCGCCAAGGCCGGCGGTACGCCGCTGGCCGTTGCCCGCGGCGGAAGACTGCTCGGCGTCATCCAGCTCAAGGATATCGTCAAGGGCGGCATCCGCGAGCGGTTTGCCGAATTGCGCCGCATGGGCATCCGCACCGTGATGATCACCGGCGACAATCCGATGACGGCGGCAGCGATTGCGGCCGAGGCAGGGGTCGACGACTTCCTCGCCCAGGCAACGCCCGAAAACAAGCTGTCGCTGATCCGCGAGGAGCAGGCCAAGGGCAAGCTGGTCGCCATGTGCGGCGACGGCACCAACGATGCGCCGGCGCTCGCCCAGGCCGATGTCGGCGTCGCCATGAACACCGGCACGGTGGCGGCCCGCGAAGCCGGCAACATGGTCGATCTCGACAGCGATCCGACCAAGCTCATTGAAATCGTCGAGATCGGCAAGCAGTTGCTGATGACCCGCGGCGCGCTGACGACGTTTTCCATCGCCAACGACATCGCCAAGTATTTCGCGATCATCCCGGCCATGTTCCTGGCCTTCTATCCGCAGCTCGGCGTTCTCAACGTGATGGGACTGGCGACACCGCAAAGCGCCATCCTGTCGGCGATCATCTTCAACGCGCTGATCATCGTTGCCCTGATCCCGCTGTCGCTGCGCGGCGTCAAATACCGCGCCGTCGGTGCAGGCGCTCTGCTGTCGCGAAACCTTCTGATCTACGGCCTCGGCGGTATCATCCTTCCCTTCTTTGCCATCAAGGCGATCGACATGGTCATCACAACCATCGGTCTTGCCTAAGGAGCTTTCGTCATGTTGAAACAGATCCGTCCGGCAATCGTCATGATCGTTGCCGTCACCGTCATCACCGGTCTTGTCTATCCGTTTGCCATGACCGGCATCGCCCAGGCGATCTTCCCCGTCCAGGCGAATGGCAGCCTGATCGAACAGAATGGAAAGGTCGTCGGCTCCGCGCTGATCGGCCAGGCTTTCACCGGCGAGCAGTTTTTCCATGGTCGCCCGTCCGCTGCAGGCGATGGCTATAACGCAGCCTCGTCGTCCGGTTCCAACCTCGGCCCGACCAGCCAGAAGCTGATCGACCGCGTGAAGGCCGACACGGAGGCTGCGAAAGCGACCAACCCGGGCGCGGATGTGCCGATCGACCTCGTCACCGCATCGGGCAGTGGTCTCGATCCGCATATCTCGCCGGAAGCGGCGCTGTTTCAGGTACAGCGTGTTGCAAGGGCGCGCAGCATGGATGAAGGGGCCGTTCGCGCCCTAGTCGAGCGGCATACCGAACAGCGAGAACTGGGCTTTCTGGGTGAGCCTGTGGTGAATGTGTTGGCGCTCAATATGGCGCTCGACGCCGAGAAGTCGTAGTTGAACGAGCGGCGGTCAGTTTGACCGCCGCTCGTTTGCGGAACGAAAGACCTCCATGCCGGAAGCAAAACACGAAGGCGCTAGCAGACCATCACCGGACGCACTTCTCGAGTACGCCCGGCAGGAGGGGCGTGGCAGGCTGAAGATCTTTCTCGGGGCCGCACCCGGCGTCGGCAAGACCTACGAAATGCTGATGTCCGGCCGCAGCCGAAAGGCCGACGGGATCGATGTGGCGATCGGCGTGGTCGAAACCCATGGACGCAAGGAAACCGAAGCGCTGGTCGAGGGCTTCGAAATGATCCCGCGCCGCGTGTTCGACTATCGCGGCCAGCAGCTCGACGAAATGGATCTCGATGCGATCCTTGCCAGGAAGCCCCGTCTGGTTCTGGTCGATGAACTGGCTCACACCAACGCCCCCGGCAGCCGCCATCCGAAGCGCTATCTCGACGTCCTCGAAATTCTCGCCAGCGGCATCGACGTCTTTTCGACGCTGAATATCCAGCATGTGGAGAGCCTGAACGACATCGTCGCGCAGATCACGCGTATCCGCGTCCGGGAAACGGTGCCGGACTCGGTGATCGACCGCGCCGACGATATCGAGATCATCGATATTACGCCGCAGGATCTGATCAAGCGTCTGCATGACGGCAAGGTCTATCTGCCGACGACCGCGCGGCGTGCGGTCGAGAACTATTTCTCTCCGGGCAACCTCACGGCGCTGCGCGAACTGGCGCTGCGTCGCACGGCGCAGCGGGTCGATGATCAGCTTCTCAATCACATGCAGGCGCATGCCATCGCGGGTCCCTGGGCTGCGGGCGAACGCATTCTCGTTTGCCTCGATCATGGCCGAAACGGTGCGGCACTGGTGCGCTACGCAAGACGGCAGGCAGACAGGCTGCGGGCACCCTTGACGGCGCTGCATCTGGAGACGCCCGGATCTGCCAATCTGGGCGAGGCCGACAAGGACCGGTTATCGGCTGCGATGCGGCTTGCCGAACAGCTCGGCGCCGAAACCGTGACGCTGCCCGCCTCGCGGGTGTCGCGGGAGATCATCGCCTACGCGAATGCCAACAACTTCAATCACCTGATCATCGGCAAGTCCACCAAGCCGCGCTGGCGGGAGCTATTGGATGGGTCGATCACACACGATCTGATCCGCTATTCCGGTGCGATCAGCGTTCATGTGATGTCCGGCGGCAGCGAGGAGGCCGTATCTCCAGGTGTGCGGACAGCGCTGCCGGCCAAGAAGCTCAATCCGAAACATTACATCCGCGCATCGCTGTTCATGACGGCGGCGGTTGCGATCGGCTCGCTGCTCGACCAGGCGCTCGACGTGCAGAACCTGGCGCTTGTCTTTCTGATGGGCGTGCTCGCCTCGGCAATCCGGGGAGGGCTCGGGCCGGGTCTCTATGCGTCCTTCATCGGCGCTCTCGCCTTCAATTTCTTCTTTCTCGAGCCGCGCTTCACGTTCACGATCCGAGATCCGGAAAGCGTCGTTGCCCTTCTCTCGTTTCTCGGAACCGCCGTTGTGGCGAGCAATCTGGCCGCGTCGGTTCAAAGGCAGGCGATAGCCGCCCGGCAGAGAGCCCGCACGACCGAGGATCTCTACCTGTTCTCGAAGAAGCTTGCCGGAACCGGGACGCTTGACGACGTGCTCTGGGCCACCGCGTTCCAGATTGCCTCCATGCTGAAGGTTCGGGTTGTCATTCTGTTGCCCGAGAACGACACCCTTGCCGTCCGGGCCGGCTATCCGCCTGATGACACGCTTGTCGATGCCGACATCGCGGCGGCGAAGTGGACATGGGAACACAATCGTCCGGCCGGCCGCGCGGCCGATACGTTACCCGGCGCCAAGCGATTGTACCTGCCGTTGCGCACGGGACGCGGGGCGATCGGCGTTGTCGGCCTCGACAACGACAGGCAGGGACCGTTGCTCACCCCGGACCAGCAGCGTCTGTTCGATGCGCTGGCCGATCAGGCCGCACTCGCGATCGAGCGGATCCAGCTCGTCGCTGACGTCGACAAGGCAAAGCTTGCCGCCGAAACGGACAAACTGCGCACCGCACTGCTGACCTCGCTTTCGCATGATCTGAAGACGCCGCTTTCGGCCGTGCTCGGGTCGGCGAGCACGCTCAAGGATTTCGGGGCGAACCTGACCGATCACTCGCGAGATGAACTTCTGACCACCGTGATCGAAGAGTCGGAGCGGCTCAACCGGTTCATCGTCAACCTGCTCGACATGACGCGCATCGGTTCGGGCGCCATGGAGCCAAACTTTGCGCTTCATTATGTCGGCGATATCGTCGGGACGGCCTTGAAGCGGGCACAGAAAATCACCGCCGATCACAGGCTGAAGGTGGCTATTCCATCCGAAATGCCGATGATCAGAAGCGATCCGGTCCTTCTGGAGCAGGCACTCTTCAATCTCATCGACAATGCGGCCAAATATGCGCCAGAGGGCACAACGATCGAAGTTCTGGGCTGGTCAGATGCGAAATACGTCACCCTCGCCGTTCTGGACGAGGGGCCGGGGATCCCCGATGCCGACCTGGAACGGGTGTTCGACACCTTCTACCGGGTGCGCAAGATCGATCATGTCAAGGCCGGCACCGGCCTTGGACTGTCCATCAGCCGTGGTTTCATCGAAGCGATGGGCGGGCGTCTGACGGCCGGAAACAGACCAGCAGGTGAGGGAGCGATCTTTACGATCCGTATGCCAATTCCGGCCCAGCTGCAGATTGACGGAGACATGCGATGAACCAGGCCGCCACGAGAATTCTGGTCGTCGATGACGAGCCGCCGATCCGCAAGCTGTTGCGGGTCGGGCTTTCGACGCAGGATTTCGTCATCATCGAAGCACCGAACGCGAGGACCGCGATGGAGCTCGTGGCTGCCGATCAGCCCGACCTCGTTCTGCTGGATCTCGGCCTGCCCGATATGGCCGGGCACGATCTTCTGGCGAAATGGCGGGCCGAGGGGCTGACGCTGCCGATCGTGATCCTGTCGAGCCGGACGGATGAGGAGGGGATCGTCAAGGCGCTGGAAATGGGTGCCGACGACTATCTCACCAAGCCGTTCAACATGAACGAGCTGATTGCGCGGATCCGGGTTGCGTTGCGCCACCGGCTGCAGACCCAGGGCGAAAAGCCGATCTTCCAGACGGGTGATCTCAGTGTCGATCTCGTCCGGCGCGTGGTCAAGGTGAAGGGCGAGGAGGTGAAGTTCTCCCGCAAGGAATACGACATCCTGCGAATCCTCGTGCAGCATGCGGGGCGCGTGCTGACCCACCGGTACCTGATCGATCAGGTCTGGGGGGAGGTCACCGACATCCAGTATCTGCGCATCTACGTGCGCCAGATCCGCCAGAAGATCGAGGAAATGCCCGACCAGCCGCGATACATCCTGACCGAAACGGGCGTCGGCTACCGGCTGGCCGAAAGCTGAAATCCGGCCGCGGGGTGATCTGGCCGGTTGATCGGTGTATGTCTGCAGCCTGATTCCCGACTGTGATGCGCATCCATGGAAACCTCCCTCTATCTACCGGTCAAATCCTTCCTCGAGACTGCAGGCTATGTGGTGAAGGGCGAAGTCGGCGGCTGTGATCTCGTCGGCCTGAGCGAGGGCGATCCCACCGTCGTCGTCATCTGCGAGCTCAAGCTGAGCTTCAATCTGGAGCTTATTCTCCAAGCGGTCGACAGGGCGGCTGTTGCGGACGAGGTCTGGATTGCGGCAAAGCTTTCGCTCAAGGGCAAGGGCCGCGAAACGGACAAGCGCTACCGCGACCTCTGCCGCCGGCTTGGCATCGGTATTCTCGGCGTTTCGGCCGCAGGAGATGTGAGCGTCATCGTCGGCTCCGTGTCGCCGATGCCGCGGACCAATCCGAAACGACGTTCCAGGCTGATGCGCGAACACCAGAAGAGACGCGGCGATCCCGTGCTGGGCGGCAGTACGCGGGTTCCCGTCATGACCGCCTATCGCCAGCAGGCGCTTAGCTGCGCCGCCATGGTCTCCAACGGTCCGTCCCGCGTGCGCGATATCAGGGCGGTTGCCCCGGATGCCGGCAAGATCCTGCTTTCCAACGTGTATGGATGGTTCGAGCGGCTCGACAGAGGCGTCTACGGCCTCACCGACGCTGGCCGTGAAGCACTGCACAGATGGCCCCAGCCGGATCCCCGGTCTTCTGACGTTTGATTACCGGCAGGGGCTCCCACGACCACGCCAATGTTCCATGGCTGCATCAGTTTGATGAGGAAATGCGAGAATTATTTGCGACACTTAATCGCGAATTAACTTGTGTTCGGATTCACGAAGTCTCAACGCGTTTGTAGTTCAGTGTGGCGAGCTGAAAGCCGCCAGGCGCGTCCGCGTGGTCGTTTCGAACCGTATTGGAATTACCGCATGCTTGCTTTGATCGACCGCTACATCAAGCAGGCCTGTGCGTCGGACCGGTTCGAGACGCGACGCAAAGTCCTCGCATTCGCATTGCTCATGACCGTTTGCGTCACCGTTGTTGCCGACATTCTCAACGTTGCGGCCCACTACACGCTTCATGCCTTGGGATGGCTGCCGTATGACGTCGTGCCCGCGGCAACAGTTGGGGTTATCATCTCGACTGTCGTTGCATCGGCGCTGACATTTTCGATCGTCTATATCGTTGGTCTAGCAATTCATCACCTCACGATCTCCCGGGCGGCTTTCGAGCATTTGAGCCGGACGGACATGTTGTCGGGGCTGATGAATCGGCGAGCGTTCCTGGATGAGGTGACGCGCGCTCCCGCCGCATCTTCTCTCATCCTGTTCGATATCGATAAGTTCAAGGCGATCAACGACCGCTTTGGCCACGATATCGGGGACCAGGCCATCATCGCAGTTGCGCATCAGCTCGCCGAGATCTTTTCGCAAAGTCGTGCCGTTGCCCGGATCGGTGGTGAGGAGTTCGCAGTCCTCGTGTCAGCGCTTTCGCCGACGGAGCGTCTCTCGCTCGCGCACCGCTGCAGGGCCCTGATTGCTGCGCGGCCCATACAAGCGGGCAAAAGGCAGGTCGATATCACGGTGTCCGGTGGCGTTGCGGACCAGGAGGACTACCCTACGTTCGAGGATCTCTACAAGGCCTCCGACAAGGCGCTGTTCGTTGCCAAGGCGTCCGGGCGCAATTGTGTCGTTCACAGCAAAGACATCGCGGTCATTCTCGACGCGCATAAGGTGGCCACGATGTAACGGCCTGCTCCGGTAGGCGGCGAGAACAAGCTCCAATTCGTTCAGGCCGCTGTCAGCTTGCCGTCATACCCATCCGGTGATGACAACCGGAGGTAAACCCATGCTCACAATCCGAAACACCGCTATTGCACTTGTCCTTTTCGTTGCTGCAACGCCTGCACTGGCCGCCTCTATGGTCAAGGTTGTCGAGTCCGGCGAAGCGGGTGAGCCGATGACGTTGACGATGGATCAGACGACCGTTCCGGCAGGCGACACAACGTTTATGGTCCACAACGACGCGACGACCGAGGAGCACGAAATGGTGCTCGTCAAGTTGAAGTCGCCAGATCAGACACTCACCGTGGTCAAGGCCAAACATCGCGTCGATGAGAAGACGCTGAAAAGCCTTGGCGAAGTCGCCGATCTGAAGCCCGGTGCCGATGGCCAGTTGAAGGCCAAGCTTGTCCCCGGAACGTATATGCTCTTTTGCAACATCAAGGGCCATTACGAAGCCGGCATGCATGCGACCCTCACGGTGACGAAGTAATCACCGCTTGCTTGCGGGCTCCGCCGCCTCGTAGCGGCGGCCAAGTCACGCTCGGATCGTCAGGCAGACGTGGTGGCCAGCGAAAGGCGTTGCAGGTTGTGCAACGCCTCAAGTTGAACCGCGGCTCGATGTCAGGGACGAGCGGTTTCGCGGGAGATAGCGGCCGCGGCTTTCGGGCCCGGTCAGCTCTCCGTCCTTGACGATGGTCCTGCCGCCCAGCAGCATCTGCACCGGCCAGCCGCGGATATCGAGCCCTTCATAGGGCGTATAGTCCGCGCCGTGTTTCAGGAGGTCGTTCGTGACGGTGACGCGCTTGTCCGGATCCCAAAGCGCGATGTCTGCATCGGCGCCGATCGCGATCGTGCCTTTGCGGGGATAGAGACCGTAGAGTTTGGCATGATTGGTCGAGGTCACGGCAACGAACGTGTTGATGTCGATGCGGCCCTTCATGACGCCTTCGGAAAACAGGATCGGCAGACGGGTGGCGACGCCCGGTATGCCGTTCGGGATCCAGCGGAAATTCCGCTTGCCCTTGTCGTTGAGCTTGCCTTCCGGATCGTCGAAGCGGAAAGGGCAGTGGTCGGAGGAGAACAGGTCGAAGACGCCCTGTTCCAGTCCCTCCCAGCAGGCATCCTGGCTGGCCCTGTCGCGCGGCGGCGGCGAGCAGACGAATTTGGCGCCCTCCATCTCCGTCTGGTCGAGATCATCGGCCGTCAGCATCAGATATTGCGGGCAGGTTTCGCCGGCGATCTTCTGGCCGCGCTGACGGGCGCGGCGGATCTCTTCCATCGCCTCGCGGTTTGAAACGTGGACGATGACGATCGGCACATCGACGATTTCGGCCAGTGATAGCGCCCGGTGGGTGGCTTCGCGTTCAGCCGCGATCGGCCTGGTCGTGGCATGGAATTTTGGCGCGACCTTGCCTTCTTCCTCATGCCGGCCGATCAGGTAGCGGATCGCATCCTCGTTTTCGCAATGGACCATGACCAGCGCGCCGGTGCGCCGTGCGGTGTCGAGCGTGGCCAGGATCTCGTCGTCGCGCAGCCGCAGACCCTCATAGGTCATGAACACCTTGAGCGAGGTGTAGCCGTCCTCGACAAGCGCCGGCAGTTCCTGTCCAAGCACCTCAGGGGTCGGATCGGTGATGACCAGATGGAAGGCGACGTCGACATGGCATTTGCCGTCTGCCTTGGCGTGATAGATCTTCAGCGCCTCGCGCAGGCTCTGGCCCTTCTCCTGCATGCAGAAGGCCAGAACCGTGCTGTTGCCGCCGATCGCCGCCGACCGGGTGCCCGAGTCGAAGTCGTCTGCCATGACGATGCCGTCTCCGGACGGCTGGTCCAGATGGACATGGCTGTCGATACCACCCGGCAGGACGAACAGGCCGGTCGCGTCGATCACCTCGTCGGCGTCAGTGAGTTCCGCCGCAAGGGCAGCGATGCGGCCATCCTTGATGCCCACATCGCTCACGAATGTGTCGCTGGCGGTAACCACCGTGCCGTGTCTGATGACCGTATCGAAGCGCATGATCCGTTCCCTTCTTCAAGCGGCGGCGGCCGCGCGGCCGGCGTCGGTCGCGAGGATCCGATCGAGCGCTGCGGTGAAGCGATCGAGCTCTTCCAGCGTGTTGTAGTGCACCATCGAGACGCGAACCATGCCGCTGTGGTCGGTCAGGTCGAGATATTCGGCAAGCCGGCGCGAGTGGAAATCGCCGAAACGGATGGCGATCTTTTCGCCGTCCATCGCCTTGCAGACTTCGCCAGCGTCGCGGCCATCGAAGCGGAACGCGATCGTCGGGACCCTCGTGCTACCGCTGTTCGTCGTCTGGCCGACGATGCGGCAGTCGTTGCGTGTGCGAAGGTAAGCGAGAAGGCGTTCCACCAGCAGGTTTTCCTGGGCGGTGATCGCTGCGAAGGCCGCTTCGATCTTCTGGCGCACGGTGCCGGTCTCGCCGGCCTGTTCGCCGAGCGCCGTCAGGTAATCGACGATGCCGCAGGTCGAATAGGCGAGCTCGTAGTTCGGGTTGCCCGGTTCCAGCTTGCCCGGCACTTTGTCCTTGCCATAAAAGTAATGGTAGAGCGTGTCGAGCTCGGCCAGCAGATCGTATTTGCCATACATCAGCGCGTAGTGAGGACCATAGGTCTTGTAGAGGCTGAAGACGTAGTAATCGACATCCAGCGCCTGCACGTCGACGGCGCGGTGCGGGGCATAGGCCACGGCATCGACGCAGATTTTCGCGCCACGGGCATGGACGAAGTCGGCGATCTCTCTGATCGGGTTGATCGATCCGAGGATGTTCGACACGTGCGTGACGCAGACGAGCTTGGTGCGATCGCTCATCAGCGGCGCAAGGTCGGCGAGATCAAGCGTCAGCGTGTCCTTGTTGAGTGGCCAGAACTTCAGCGTGATGCCGCGCTCCTGCAGCCGGTCCCAGGGGCCGATATTGGATTCGTGATCGCTGACGGTGACGATGATCTCGTCGCCCGGCGAGAGCTGGCTCTGCATGGCGCGGGCAAGGTTCTGCAGCAGCTGAGTGGTGGAAGCGCCAAAGACGATTTCTTCCGGACGCGAGGCGTTGACCAGATGCATGGCCGCGGTGCGCGATTCGTAGAGTGCGGCGGCTGCCGCCTGCGAGACGGCGTAGGAGCCGCCGATCTGGACGTTCTTCTCGATCAGGAATGTGTTGATGCGCTCAACGGCACCTTTAAGGATCTGCGACCCTCCGGCGTTGTCGAACAGCGTCCAGCCGCGGGCGAGGCCGGGGAACTGGCTGCGCACGTAATCGAGATCGAGTGGAGATTTGGTGTTCATCCCTGTAGTCCTGCGTTTGTTGTTCTTGTCAATGATTGAGCACGGCGCGCAAGAAGCTGCGTGTCCGTTCTTCCCTAGGATTGTCGAAGATCTCGGCAGGCGTGCCCGCTTCGACAAGGCGTCCCGCATCCATGAAGATCACCCGGTCTGCGACCTGGCGGGCAAAGCCCATCTCATGGGTGACGATGATCATGGTGACGCCGGTGCCGGCGAGCTTGCGCATCACGTCCAGCACTTCGCCGACCATTTCCGGATCGAGCGAAGAGGTCGGCTCGTCGAACAGCAGTACGTCGGGTTCCATGGCAAGCGCGCGGGCAATTGCCACGCGCTGCTGCTGGCCGCCGGAAAGCTGGCCCGGAAACTTTTCCGCCTGTTCGGAAATACCGACGCGTGCCAGCAGTTCGCGGGCTTTGCGCTCGGCGTCTTCTGGCGATGCCTTCCTGACGCGCATCGGTGCCAGCATGACATTTTTCAGCACCGTCATATGCGGGAAGAGATTGAACGACTGAAACACCATGCCGACTTCGGCGCGGACTTTCGCAAGCGCCGGGCCGGGCGCGACGCGGGTGCCGTCGACGGTGATGGTACTTTCGGGCGAGAAGGCTTCTAGGTGGTTGATGCAGCGGATCAGCGTCGATTTGCCGGAGCCGGAGGGGCCGATGATGCAGACCACTTCGCCTTCGGCCACATCGAGATCGATATCGTGCAGAACGGTGAATGTGCCATAGGCCTTGTTCAGGCGGCGGATCGAGATCAGGGGGCCGGTTGTCTTCGCCATCAGCGTTTCCCCCGGCTGTAATGCTTTTCAAGACGTCCGACGACGGCCACCATCGGCCAGAGCAGCGCGATATAGATGAGCGCGGCCCCGATCAGCGGCGTCGGGTTGGCGTTGAGCGCCTGTGCCTGGGTCGCCTGCTTGAGAAGATCCGGCATGGCGACGACGGAGGCAAGGGCCGTATCCTTCATGACGTTGATGCAATTGTTGGTGAGCGGCGGAATGACGATGCGGATCGCCTGCGGCAGGATGATATCCATCATCGTGCTCCGACCCGACAGGCCCAGCGCTGCCGACGCCTCGAACTGCCCGTGCGGAATGGCCTCGATGCCGGCGCGAAAGATCTCGGCGGTATAGGCGGCAGAGACGAGCGACAGCGCGGTCACGGCCGACAGAAACGGCGACAGGCGGATGCCGACGAAGGGGAGGGCGTAGTAGACGACGATCAGCAGAACCAGCAGCGGTATCGAGCGAAAGATGTCGATATAGATGCGGATCAGGACCTGAACGAATGCCGGCGCATAAAGCCTTGCCACCGCCAGAAACAGTCCGCCGGCGAGGCCGACCAGGATGCTGGTAATGCCGATCTGCAGCGTGACGACCAGACCCCAGAGCAGCTGCGGCAGACTGTTCAGGAAGACCGGTATGTTGAAGAATGTATTGAGAAGGTTCATGCCGGATCGGCTCCCTTGGCAAGCCGACGGAGCGTTTGGCGCTCCGCCGGATGCAATTCAAGCTTGTTCGGGTGAGCCTTACTTGGCCTTCGGCATGTCGAGGACGGCGACGGTCGAGGTCGTGTCTTCGGCCTTGGCACCGAACCATGTCTGGTGCAGCTTGGCGATGAAGCCTTCGCCCTTGAGCGTGGTGATGACCGCGTTGACTTCGGTTGCCAGCGGATCGCCCTTGTTGAACATGATCGAGTATTTCTCGCCGGTCGGGATGCGCTCGACGACCTTCAGTTCCGGCTTGTCCTTGGCGTAGTAGAGCAGGGCCGGGATGTCGGAGATGTAGCCATCGACGCGGCCGGCAACGAGATCGAGCATGGCCGGCTGCAGGCCTTCGAAGCGGCGGATTTCGCCGAGCTTGTATTCGCCCTTGTGGCTGTCTGCCCACATGTCGCCGGTCGAGCCCGTATCGACGCCGACGACCTTGCCGCTCATGCCCTTGAGGCCGGTGATGCCGGAAGCGGCCGTTACGGTCAGCGACTGGTCGCTGTCGTAATAGGGTTGGGCGAAGGACACAGACTGCAGGCGCTTTTCGGTGATGGTGATCGACGACACCGCCATGTTGATGCGGCCCGACTGTACCGCCGGGAACAGGCCGTTGAACGGCGTGTTGACGAATTCGACGGTCTTGCCGAGGCGCTTGGCGATTTCGTTGACCAGATCGATCTCGAAACCCGTCACCTTGCCGCTGGCGTCTTCGAATTCCCAGGGCACATTGCCGATATTGGCGCCGACGGTAAGATCGGCAGCGTGAACGCCGATTGCGCCAAGCGCTGTAAACAGGCCGGCGAGAACGGTGGTTTTGATGCGTGACGCATGTAGCATTGAAGAACCCCTTGTTTTTATGATGAGACGCAATCTATGTTGGTCTAACTGGTCAGACCAGTCCGACCAAACAAGCACGGCACTTTGGGCTTTGCAAGATAGCTCGGGGAAAATATATCTGACAGGCCGCAGGGGCCCAGCTGTAATAGGTTCGCATGCTCAACAAAACGCTCGTTCCGCAGTCGGTGGCCCGCGAAATCCAGACCATGATCCAGGCCGGCCAGTTGAAGGCCGGCGAAAAAATCCCGTCGCAGCGTGAGTTTTCGCAAAAGTTCGGGATCAGCCGGGCATCGTTGCGCGAGGCGCTTCTGACCCTGGAAACGCTGGGCCTTTTGAAGACCGAAGCCGGTCGCGGCACGTTCGTGACGGCGGGTTCGAGCTCGGCCTCGGACGGAGGCATGAGCCAGTCGGGTCACATGGCGCCATGGCGTTACTCCGACAGCTATTCTGTGTTCGACGTGTTCCAGACACGCATCCTTTTGGAAGGCGAGATCGCGCGTCTCTCCGCGGGGCGCCTGTCGCAGGCGCAACTCGAGAAGATGGAACTGGCGACGCAGACGATGGAGGATTGCTGGGCCCGCCAGGACCTGCTTGCCAACGTCGAGGCGGATCTCGATTTCCACGGCACGATCGTTTCGGCCTGCGCCAATACCATGCTGAAGGCGCTCTACCAGACGGTGCGCGATCAGGTCACCGAAACCCAGCGGCAACCGATCCCGATGACGGATCCCGAGCGCATGCGACAGTCGATCGCCGAGCACCGGCGCATCATTGCGGCCCTGAGATCGAATGATGCGGCGTTGGCGAAGAGCGAAATGGAAACGCATATTCGCAACACCGCGCGCTGTGCAGGCCTTCAGCCATAGGCTGAAGGCGGCCGCATCCGGTGGCCGAAGGGTCACCCGGGCGGCAACCCGAGTGGTGGTGGATGCTCTGATAAATTGTGCCTTTGCCCTCTAGTGTCTGTTGCATAAAGGCTTTAGCGTTCTGCTCTTCGGATTCCTCAATGTCAGAGTTCCCCCATGACTGAGCCTTCTCTGTTTGCCCGCGTCGTCGCCTTTATCGGCCAGGGCGCTGTTCTCATTCGTCATTCGGGGGATGGCCCGCGGCAGCCGGTGTTCGGCACGACGCCTGCCATTCCGGCCGCAAAGCCGCAGGGCAAGATCCCGACCTTGAAGATGCCGACAGCCAAGGGCTGGGAGGGCGATCACAAGCCGACGGCTGCGGCGGGCCTCAAGGTCAACGCCTTTGCGCGCGGGCTTGTGCATCCGCGCAACATGCATGTTCTGCCGAATGGCGATGTGCTTGTGGCAGAATCGATGGGCGAGCGGGGCAATCCGCGCAGCCTGTTCGACCATGCGATGTCGGCGACGATGCAGCGGGCGCGCGCTTCCGGCGACAGCCCCAACCGCGTGACGCTGCTGCGCGACGCCGATGGCGACGGCGTGGCCGAGCAAAGTTTCGCCTATATCGAAAACGTTCGCCAGCCCTATGGTATCGCGCTTGTCGGTGACACGCTCTATGTGGGAGCAAGTGACGCGCTTCTGGCCTATCCCTACGAGGCCGGCGCGACGAAGATTACTGCGCAGCCGAAAAAGCTGATGGATCTGGTGCCCGGCGGACACTGGACGCGCAACCTGATCGTCAGCAAGGACGGCACCAAGCTTTTTGTCGCCGTCGGATCGCTCAGTAATATTGCCGACGAAGGCATGGGCGTGGAAGAAAACCGCGCCTGCATTCACGAATACGACCTTCAGACGGGCCAGTCGCGCATCTTTGCCGGTGGTCTTCGCAATCCCGTCGGCATGGCGTTCGAGCCTGAAGGCGGCATGCTGTGGACGGTTGTCAACGAACGCGACGGCCTGGGTGACGAGACGCCGCCGGATTATCTGACATCGGTCCGCGACGGCGGGTTCTACGGCTGGCCCTATTGCTACTGGAACCGGGTGGTGGACGACCGGGTGCCGCAGGATGCCGCAAAGGTGGCATCCGCGCAGCAGCCAGACTATGCGCTGGGCGGTCATACGGCGTCGCTCGGGCTTTGCTGGCTGCCCGCGGGCACGCTTCCCGGCTTTCCGGCGGGGATGGCGATCGGCCAGCACGGGTCGTGGAACCGCTCCAAGCTTTCCGGCTACAAGCTCGCCTTCGTCGCGTTCGAGAACGGCAAGCCCGTGGGAATGCCGCGCGAAATCCTCACCGACTTCCTGTCGAAGGACGAAAAGCACTCCTTCGGCCGCCCGGTCGGGGTGGCGCTGGCAGCCGACGGTGCCGTGCTGATGGCGGACGATGTCGGCGACGTCATCTGGCGCGTCACCGGCGCCTGATAGCGCGACGTAGATCATTTGAGTTGATTGCTGCGTGCCACCCGATGGGTGCGCAGCAATCGCGTTCCGTCGCTGCAGGCCCGACCGCAGCGGCGATGATCAATCCGCAAGCTCTTGCGCCAGGACCCGTCCGGCCAGGCGAGCAATGGCCAGGAGACGGTCCAGTTCCAATCCGCTGCGGGCCTTGGCGGAGAGGCCGGTCATTGTGGTCGAGACGAAATCGGTCACGCTTTCCGCCTTTTCCGGATGCCGCGCTGCGATAAAGCCGCGGATCACATCCTCCGCTGCTGCCTGCAATGCACGGGTCGCCGCGCGTGCCTCCGGATCATCGCAATGGGTTCCCTCCAGAACGAGACAGCCGGCGGTAGCCGGGTCGGCCGCATAGCGCCGGCAGGCGTCTTCCAGCACGGCCGCAAGGCATTCGGCAACCGGGCGGTCGGGCCTCAGGATATCAGCAAGCGGAATCGCCGCCGTTAGCGAGTAGCGTTCAAGAACGCGCGCGTACAAGCCGGCCTTGTTGCCGAAGGCGGCATAGAAGCTCGGCGGATTGATGCCGAGTGCCTGCGTGACATCGGCAACCCCCACGGCATCATAGCCGCGCGCATGGAACAGCTTTTGGGCGATCTCCACACCTTGGTCAGCATCAAAACGACGTGGGCGACCGCGGGTACGCGGAATATCTGTAGTCATTATTACAAAATACCTTGACGATGAACCCTGATGATTTATGTAGCAGTCATTACTGTATTTCTCAAGGATCTCAGATGACGACTTTTCAGGGAAAATCCGTTCTGGTTCTCGGCGGTAGCCGGGGTATCGGCGCCGCCATCGTGCGGCGGTTTGCAAACGACGGTGCCAACGTGACCTTCACCTATGCCGGCTCTCGCGCGGCGGCGGATGAGCTGGCGGCAGAGACCAAGACTACGGCTGTTCAGACCGACAGCTCCAGCCGCGATGCCGTGATTGCCCGGGTGCGAGAAAGCGGCCCGCTGGACGTGCTGGTGGTCAATGCCGGAATTGCTGTCTTCGGCGATGCGCTTGAACAGGATCCGGACGCGATCGACCGGCTTTTCCGGATCAATATCCATGCGCCCTATCACGCCTCGGTCGAAGCGGCGCGTCAGATGCCGGACGGCGGGCGGATCATCGTCATCGGTTCCGTCAATGGTGACCGGATGCCCATTCCGGGCATGGCCTCCTATGCGGTGAGCAAGTCTGCCCTGCAGGGACTGGCCCGCGGGCTGGCGCGCGATTTCGGGCCACGCGGCATCACCATCAACGTCGTTCAGCCGGGGCCGATCGATACGGATGCCAATCCGGAAAACGGACCGATGAAAGACCTGATGCACAGCTTCATGGCGATCAAGCGCCACGGTCGTCCGGAAGAGGTTGCTGGAATGGTCGCCTGGCTCGCCGGCCCGGAGGCGGGGTTCGTGACCGGGGCAATGCACACGATCGACGGTGCGTTCGGAGCGTAATCCCGGCATACCCCATCCGGGGCGACATCGCATAAGGCCAGTCGCACGACTGGCCTTACAGCTCTGGACTCAGCAATCTGCGATCTGCTTGCCCAAGTCTTTCAGCGCGTGGGAACAACGGCGCGGGTTTTCGGTTCCTCTCTCTCAGAAAAGAGAGGATTATCGATGACGCAGATCGTTTTCGTGCATGGCATGTTTCAAAATCCCAAAAGCTGGGACAACTGGGTTCGCTACTTCAGCGACAAAGGCTACGACTGCAGCGCCCCGGCATGGCCTCTCCACGATGGCGATCCGAAGGCATTGCGCGACAACCCGCCAGCCGGGCTCGGTGAGCTGAGCCTCGATGCCATCTATGCATCCATCAAATCGGCGGTCGCAGGCCTCGATAAGCCTGTCGTCATCGGTCACTCTGTCGGAGGTCTCATCGCGCAGAAGCTGCTCGCGGATGGCCACGTCTCGGGTGCAGTGGCGATCTCGTCGGTTGCGCCGAATGCCATGCTCGATTTCGACTGGGGCTTCATCAAGAACAGCGCCATCATCACCAATCCGCTGAAGGGTGATGAGCCGGTCTACATGGACGCAAAGACGTTCCATGGCTCCTTCGCCAACACGCTATCGGAAGAGCAGGCGGCTGTCGAGTTCCAGAAGACGGCGACCCACGACAGCCGCAACGTTCTGCGCGACTGCATGGGTTCGTCCGGCAAGATCGATCTCAGCCGTCCGCATGAACCTTTGCTTCTGGTTGCCGGCGAGAAGGATGAGATCATTCCCGCCGATCTCAACGAGAAGAATTTCAAGGCCTACGAGAATACCGGCAGCGTGACCGACTTCCGCGAGTTCCCCAACCGTGGCCACTACATCTGCGGTGAACCCGGCTGGGAAGAGGTCGCCGCCTATATCGACGGCTGGCTTCAGCAGAACCGGTTCGACGTCGACAACCGTATCTATGCTCCAAGCGCGATCTGAGGGACAACCATGACCAATATCAAAGCACGCGGGTTCGAAAGCACCGCTCTTCTCAATGAACATCTCGACGAGTTGGACGACGTCGCCTATGGCGAGCGCGGCGCATCGGCCGGGGCCATGTCCGGCAGCGAAGCCGAAATGGAACGGCTGCGTCGGGAAGTCGTCTATCTGCGCAACCGGATTGCCGAGATCGAAGGCGAGGGCCAGACCCGGCGTGCATCGCCGTCCTCCCAGACCCCAGAAAATTCGTGGGTGAAGCTGATCGGAACCGCCACGGCAACCTTCGTTCTTGGTCGGCTTGCACAACGGTTGCGGCTTGGACCTGTGGGGACGGCTGCCGTTCCGCTGATCGCCGGACAGCTTCTCAGCCGTATCCGCTGAACCACTGACATATTGCACCGGCGGCAGAGCTGCGGCCGGTGCATTCTTTGCATGGATTACGCCTGGTCTGGTGGCTGAACGAAGCCTCCCGTGAAGATAGACAGGCGAATGTGGGAACACTCCCCGTCCACCTTAGTTCTTGGGTTATAATCCAGGAACATTATCGTGCCGACATTCCCACCGCTCATTCTTTCGCGCCGACACATGCTTGCGTCCACCACAGCGGCGCTCGCCGCTTCGGCGTTGCCGGCATTTTCTCAAGATACGACTGTAAAGGCATCCATTATGGAAGACCCGACGACCAAGTACCCGCAGCCTCCGTTTCAGAAGCAGACCCAGCCATTCCCAGGTTTGGCCGGTAAGATGACGCCGAAGCCGGATCACGGCGAGACCTCGTATAAGGGCTCGGGCCGGCTGGCCGGTCGCAAGGCTCTGATCACCGGCGGCGATTCCGGGATGGGCCGTGCGGCTGCCATCGCCTATGCCCGCGAGGGTGCCGATGTCGCGATCAACTATCTTCCCGATGAAGAGCCGGATGCCAAAGAAGTCATCGCCCTGATCGAAAAGGAAGGTCGCAAGGGCATCGCACTTCCCGGCGATCTGCGCGACGAGGCATTCTGCGTGAAGCTTGTCGAAGATGCCGCAAAGGCTCTGGGTGGTCTCGACATTTTGGTCAACAATGCGGGCCGTCAGCAGCAGTCCCAGTCGCTGTCGGATATCACCACCGAAGCCTTCGACGCGACGATGAAGACGAACATCTACGCGATGTTCTGGCTGACCAAGGCGGCGCTCAAGCATCTGCAGCCGGGATCGTCGATCATCCAGACGACGTCCGAACAGGCCTACGATCCGTCCGAGAACCTGGTCGACTATGCCATCACCAAGGCGGCCGGCATGAGCTTCACGAAGTCGATGGCCAAGCAGCTCGGCCCGAAAGGCATCCGCGTCAACGGCGTTGCGCCGGGCCCGGTCTGGACGCCGCTGCAGGTGTCGGGCGGTGCGACGATGGAAAAGCTGGTCGAGTTCGGTGGCGATACGCCGCTCGGCCGACCGGGTCAGCCTGCCGAGCTTGCGTCGATCTACGTCCAGCTTGCCGACAACGGCGCAAGCTTCTCGACGGGACAGATCTACGGTGCTGCCGGTGGCAGCGGGCAACCTTGAACATGAACATGCGCATGAACACCAACGCGAATGCAACACGACCGGAGGTTAGAACGTGAAAGCTCTTACATGGCACGGCAGCGGTGATATCCGCTGCGAAGAAGTAGACGATCCAATCATTCAGCATGACCGCGATGCGATCATCAAGGTCACGAGCTGCGCCATCTGCGGCTCGGATCTTCACCTTTATGGTGGTTTCGTTCCCGGCATGCACGCAGGCGACGTGATGGGCCATGAAACGATGGGTGAGGTGGTCGAAGTCGGCCGCGGAAACTCGAAGCTCAAGGTCGGCGACCGCGTGGTCGTGCCGTTCACGATTTCCTGCGGCGAGTGCCGTCAGTGCAAATGGGGTCAGTTCTCGCTTTGCGAACGATCCAACCCCAACGGCGCGATGCAGGCCAAGCAGATCGGCTATCCGACGGCCGGCCTGTTCGGCTTCTCGGAAATGTACGGCCAGATCCCGGGCGGCCAGGCCCAGTACCTGCGCATTCCCTACGCCGATGTCGGGCCGATCGTGGTGCCGGATGGATTGACCGATGAACAGGTCCTGTTCCTCTCCGACATCTTCCCGACAGGCTACATGGCGGCCGAAAACTGCGACATCAAGCAGGGCCAGACGGTTGCCGTGTTCGGATGTGGTCCGGTCGGCCTGTTTGCGATCAAGTCGGCGTTCTTGCTCGGTGCAGAGCGCGTGATTGCGATCGACACCGTGCCGGAGCGCTTAGCGCTTGCGCAACAGTCCGGTGCCGAGACGCTTGACTATGCGGATGAGGATCTGCAGCAGCGCATTCTCGACATGACGAACGGTCTTGGGCCGGATGCGGTCATCGAGGCGGTGGGTCTTGAGAGCCATGGCGCCGGTGGCGTGATGGAAACGCTTCAGACCAAGCTGTCGGCAACCGAGCGTCCTTACGCGCTCAACCAGGCAATCCTCGCCTGCCGGCCCGGTGGTACGGTCTCTCTTCCCGGCGTGTTTGTCGGTCCGGCCGTTCCGACGTCGCTGGGCGCCTTCATGGGCAAGGGCCTGACCCTCAAGACCGGTCAGACCCACGTTCAGCGTTATCTTGAGCCGCTGATGAAGCTGATCCAGGATGGCAAGATCGATCCGTCATTCCTGATCACGCACCGCATCGGACTTGAGGAAGGTCCGGAGGCCTACAAGACGTTCCGCGACAAGCAGGACGGCTGCGTCAAGGTCGTGATTCGCCCGAACGGCTAATCAATCGAATGGCCTGCGGCATCTGCCGCAGGCCATTCCCTTGTAAGCATAAAGAGGATGCGGCGAAGCACCGGGCGCGTACCGTGCATTCAGCCGCATTGTCAGTTTGATACCTTGAGTTTAACGGAAGATACCGGTCGCGAGCGCGCGCTGTATGCCGCGCACATCGGTGCCCTTTTTCAGCGTTTTGGCAATCGGGCTGTCGCTACCCGATACCCAGATTTTCAGCTCCGAATCCAGATCGAACGTTCCCGCAGTCTCGACCGAAAACCGGGTGATCGACCGGTAGGGAATCGACATGTAGTCGACCTTACTTCCCGTCATCCCCTGGATGTCGACCATAATGATGCGATACTGGGTGAAGACGAAGAAATCGCGGATGAGTTTGAAGGCGAGTTGCGGCTGTTCTCCATCGATCAGCACGCCATCGAGGCGCTTGTTCAGGTCCGCCGGGTCGACCGTCGATCCATGGCCCAGAAATGCGTCAAAAAGGCCCATGATTGCAATCTCCCGGCAAAGGTTTTTGGTTTTTAGTCCTGAAGCGGCTTGATCGTCTCGATCACACCACCGGCGTCGATGACGCCGCGAGAGAGATCGGTTCGGCCACGCGCAATTTCAATGACGGTGTAGAGCTTTTCGTCCCGGAACGCGCTGGCGAAGTCGGTGCTGACGCCTTCGGCAGGCGCTGCGTCAACTTGCTGGAAGTCAACTTCCTGGCTGGTCGCGACAATCCGTGCATCTCCGGCAGTCCTTGCGGCAACCGTGACTGCGCCCTGCATGGGAGCATTCTGCCACCGCGGATCGTCGCTACGGGCGGTCGGTTCGAGCCTGTAGATGTTGAGCGTTTCGCCTGGCGTGGTCGTCACCGACGCGTCTTTGATCTGGGCCTCGCTTTCGACCGATTGCCCAACCCTTGTCTCGCTGATCGAGGTGTCCGAGAATTTGTCACCGTGGATGTCGTCGATATCAGACATTGCGTTTTCTCCTGCAAGGTTCCCGAATTGACGGCGGGTTGCACAGTTCCACTGCTCTGCTCGTTTACCGACAAGTGTTGCGATCGGTCGTTCGAGCCGTCTGGTTAAATGCGGAAGGCGACACCATATATTGGCGAGACGGACGAACAGGAGATACATCATGACAACCGAACGCGCAGTTTTAGCAGGCGGCTGCTTTTGGGGAATGCAGGATCTGATCCGCAAGCTTCCCGGTGTCCAATCCACACGCGTGGGCTATACGGGCGGAAGTGTTGCAAACGCGACCTATCGCAATCACGAGGGTCACGCGGAGGCGATCGAGATCAATTTCGATCCGACCAAGACGACCTACCGCGACCTGCTGGAGTTCTTCTTCCAGATCCACGATCCAAGCACCCGCAATCGGCAGGGTAACGACGTCGGCTCGAGCTATCGCTCCGCGATCTTCTTCACCAGTGACGAACAGAAGAATGTTGCCGCTGACACGATCGCCGATGTGGATGCGTCCGGTATCTGGCCGGGCAAGGTCGTGACGGAAGTCGTGCCTGAGGCAGAATTCTGGGAGGCGGAGCCTGAGCATCAGGATTATCTGGTGCGAATCCCCAATGGCTATACCTGCCACTTCCCGCGGCCCAACTGGCGGCTGCCGAAGCGTGCAGCGTAACGGGTCGCCCGATAACATTATCCCGAAACGCACTTGGGCCCGGTGGAAACACCGGGCCCAAGTCGTAATGCCATCCCACTTGGGGACAGATCAGCTTACAGCGAGATCTGGCCTTCGTCGCTGCCGTCCCAATAGCGGATCGTCTTAGCCGTCACGCGGATCATCACGACACCAGGGGTGTCGATCCCCTCCGGGAAATACCGGTCGAGGTCCTTGGTCCAGTGATCCTTGAATGTCGCTTTGTCGGTGATGAGCGTTGCCGAGCCTTCAACGCCGACAAAAAGCGGCGAACCACCCAGCATGCCGACTGCGCCCGTATAGGTAAGGCCGACTGCGCTGTCGGCGCGGATTTCCGCAATCTTTCTCGACTGCTCGTAGGCGAAGAAATAGCTGTCGCCGTCGTACTCGACGTCGCCGTTGTTGCTCATCGGCCGCGAAGTGAGATTGCCTGATGATGTCGTGGTGGTCAGCATGGCAAAGTCCAGCTTTGCCATCTTCTTCGACAGGTCGTGCAGCGTAAGTTCGGACATGGTTGCTCCAGGTGTTGCTCGAATGGAGTAGCAACTGGCGGTTCTCTCGTTGGTTCCGGTGCGCCAGTCTCGGGCGCCATAGACCGGCATCCGGTCACCTACCTACGTACGTTAACGTACCCTTCCCGGATTGGGCGTCATCGAACGGAACGATGAGCGCAACTGCGACTTGAGTTACCTCTAGTAGGAGGAGACGAGAATGGATGCCGATCTCAGATTGCACCACGAAGTCGTAGCACTTATTCCAGCGCTGAGGCGCTTTGCGATGCGCTTTCATCGAAACGCGACCGATGCTGACGACCTTGTCCAGGAAACCTTGCTCCGGGGCCTCGCGGCGCTGCCTTCGTTCGCCACCGGGACCAACCTCAAATCATGGTTGTTCACCATCATGCGCAACACCCATCATACCGCCTTTCAGCGGGCAAAGCGCATGAGCATCGGAACCGAAAATCTCGAGCACCTCATGCCTGCAGCGTCTTCGCCCCAGGAGTGGGCCATCCGCAAGAGCGAGTTCGACCGGGCATTGATGGCGATGCCGGAGACGTACCGGGATGCCTACAAGCTGGTGATTGAGGACGGCCAGTCCTATGACGTTGCAGCCGATAAATGCAATGTCGCCGTCGGTACGGTGAAGAGCCGGATCAGCCGCGCAAGGCATTTCCTCGCCGCCCAGATGGGCGAGACTGTTTCCACCGTGGCATCGATCTGAATGCCAGATGACCGGATCGCGTCAGGCTGAACACAGTGTCAGCCAGACGACGCCGGTGAAGCAGAAGGCGGTCGAGAACAGGGCGGCGATCGATACGTAGATCGCAACCCCGTTGATAAAGCTGGAGGTCTCGGAAACCGGTGCCTTCAGGCGCGGTCGTAACTGGCGCAGCAGGATGACGACAACCGCCGCAACGCTGGCGATCATCATCGTTATCAACAGCAGCCGGAGCGGCGATGTCCAGGCTCCAAGGTTGCCACTCTGCCAGTCCAGGCTGCAGCCGGTCGCCTGAACCGCGTAGATCGTCAGGAATGCACCACTCCAGACCACGAACGCCGAGATAGCAAGCAGAAGCGGATGGCGCATCTATAGGCCCCCTTCGCCGATCAGGCTTTGCAGAGCCAGATAGAATGCCGCGGCACTGATGCCAGCTGCTGCCGTATAGTCATGCCAGAGCCTGCCAATCCGGAGATCAAGGGAGAGAATAGCCTTCCTGTTTCCGATGCTCGTCCAGAGAGCGTGGGCCGCAAACACCGCGCCGATGGTCCCGTGCAGGGCTGCATAGATGAAGATCACGAACATGGAGGCGATCGCGGCATGGCCTGACGGCGCGGGGAGGACCAGCAACGCGATGGCGAGGAACAGCCCGGTCGAGATCAGGTGTCCGAGCAGCGCCAGCGCGCTGCCCACCGTCACTGCCCCGTTGCGACGTGCGGCGAGACGACCTCCAACACAGCTCATGATCATTCCGCCGACGGCGAGCGCCAACAGCTTCACGTCGACGACAAAGCCGGCCGGCGGCCAGTTGGGGGCGGAAACCCACAGGAAAAGGCAGCCGAACAACAGGGATATGTAGAGCGTCGCATCAGCGACAAGCGTGAGAACCATCGCCAGATAGGATGGCGGCGTGCTCGCATGGAGGTGAACCGGCACGCTTAACCCATGCCCGATCGGAACGAGATCGTTTTCGACGGGGAGGGGGTCGCGGCGTGTCCAAAGCCAGAAGCAGGCGATGATGGAGATCAGCGCCAGGGGCGTTGCCCAATAGAGCTTGAACAGCATCATCAGGAAAAATGCGCCTGTGGCGATCGCGGTCCAGAGCGGCAGGTATGTCTGGCGCGGCAGCATCACCACCTGGTCAGGCTCTCCCGTTATCGGATCCACGCCCAGCACTTCCATGCGATCATTGCGGGGCATGCCGAGATAACCGCGTCCAGCCGCAAGGTAGGGGCCGAGCGTATTGGGATCGAGCAGATCTGCGCGTTTGTCGATCCGCGGAATGGAAGCGAAACTGTAGGACGGAGGGGGTGTCGGCATCGCCCATTCCAGCGTGCCGGCCTTCCAGGGATTTCGTCTGAACGGCCGACCGAACTTGAACAGAAGGATGAAATCGAGCGCCACCAGCGCAAACCCCATCGCCATGATGAAGCTTCCCATCGACGAGATGAAATTCAGGGTCTCCCATCCGAACTCGGTTGGATATTCAAAGACACGCCGCGGCATGCCGAGAAGACCGGTCAGGTGCATGAAGAAGAAGGTGACGTTGAACCCGATGAAGATCATCCAGAACGCCGCATTCGACAGGTGTTGAACGGGCTGTTTTCCGGTCAGATGCGGCAGCCAGTAATAGGCCATCGCCAGCATCGGGAAGATAAAGCCGCCGACGAGAACGTAATGCAGGTGGGCAACGACGAAATGGGTATCGTGGGCCTGCCAGTCGAACGGCACCATGGCCAGCATAACCCCCGTCAGGCCCCCGATGACAAAGACGAAGAAGAACCCGAAAATATGCAGCATCGGAATGGAAAAGCGCGGGCGTCCA
Source organism: Rhizobium sp. CFBP 13726 (assembly GCF_014841925.1). NCBI lineage: Bacteria > Pseudomonadati > Pseudomonadota > Alphaproteobacteria > Hyphomicrobiales > Rhizobiaceae > Rhizobium > Rhizobium sp. CFBP 13726. Next base: position 604,481 of record NZ_JACYUU010000002.1, on the reverse strand, counting down.
TGCGCCATGGTGGCGAGCCAGGCGAAGATCTGGACCGCCGTCGGCACGGCGACCAGCGCACTCGCCGCCGAGAAGAAGGAGAGCGCCACATGCGGTATGCCGACCGTATACATGTGATGCACCCAGAGGCCGAAGGACAGAAACGCCATCGATACGATGGCCGCGACAATCACCCGGTAACCCGCGAGCGGCGTGCCTGAGAGCACGGGGAGAATGGTCGAGATCGCGCCGGCTGCGGGCAGAAAGATGATGTAGACTTCCGGGTGACCGAACAGCCAGAACAGATGCTGCCACAAAAGCGGATCGCCGCCTCGCGTGGGGTCGAAGAACGGCAGGTCAAAGGCGCGTTCCACCTCGAGCAGGATCGATCCGAGGATGAGCGGCGGAAATCCGACCAGCATCATGGTTGCGACCACGAGCATGTACCAGGCGAAGATCGGCATCCGGTCAAGCGACATGCCGGCGGCGCGGATCTTCACGATCGTCACGATGATCTCGACGGCAGCGGAGAGGGCAGAGATCTCCACGAAGGTGATGCCGAGCAGCCAGACGTCGGAATTGATTCCGGGAGAATAGACCGATGAAGATAGCGGCGTGTACATGAACCAGCCGCCGGAGGGCGCAACGCCGCCGATCAGCGCGCCGATCAGGATCATGCCGCCGAACAGGTAGCACCAGTAGCCGTAGGCCCCGAGACGGGGAAAGGCGAGGTCGCGGGTGCCGAGCAGTTTCGGCAAGAGGTAGATCGCCATGCCCTCGAAGAAGGGGATCGCGAACAGGAACATCATGATGGTGCCATGCATCGTGAACACCTGCCCGTAGGTCTCGGCGTCCATGAACACGCTGTTGGCGGAGGCAAGCTGGGTGCGGATCAACATTGCCAGGATGCCGCCGATCGCAAAGAACACGAGAGCGGTCAGCATGAAACGGACGCCAACCACATTGTGGTTGACGGCGGCGAGACGACCCCAGCCGGGCTTTCCAGCCCATAAGCGGTCCAGCGCGCGATGCAGCGCAATCGGGTCGTGCCCGGGCGACGTGGGGTCGGTCATCGGGCGAGTTCCCCGATGATTGCCTTTTCGAAATCGTCAGCCGTGTGCGCCCGCACCTCGAAACGCATGCCGGCATGTCCGGTGCCGCAATATTCCGAGCAGACGCCGCCATATCGTCCGGGTTGGTCGGCGCGGATGCGCAGCCGGTTGGCATGGCCGGGAACGGCATCGATCTTGCCGCCGAGGCGGGGAACCCATAAACTGTGAATGACGTCCTCGCTTTCGGCGATGATTTCGATAGTTCGGCCCGCCGGAATATGCAGGAGGCCTGTTGCGGTCCGGCTGCCCGGCAGGGACGGGTAGGAGAACTGCCATTGCCACATGCTGCCGACAGCCCTGACCTCCAGCACGTCCTCTGTCTTCGCGCTGCCGCCGCTCAACAGAAATTCGCCTTGGGAAAACGCATATAAGGTCAGTGCGGTGAGGACGGGCAGGGGAAGAACGAGGCCGCCCCATACAATCCAGCCGCTCTGGGAGAGGCCGCGTCCAAAATGCGGCCGAAACAGGGTGGCGGCAAAGAGCCCGACGACGAGGGTAAAGAGGACGACAGACCCCCACAGCATGACCCACCACAGCTGCGCAATCGAACCCGCGGATGGTCCGGCGGGGTCGAGCGCCGAGAGGTCGCCGGTGCAACTGCTGAGCGCTGCAGAAACAGAGACCAGCGCGAGGACGCGGAACCAAGTGCGGACCTGATGGATTTGCCCTGCGAACGGAGGGACGTAATGAAAGACGATACAGAAACGACGAACCCGGTCGTGGCCGATGTCAGGGACAAGGATGCCAGCTCGGCAATTGCCGTCGCCGGGCACCCGCTGCATGCGATGAGCGTGCACTTCCCGATCGCCCTTGCCTTCATAACGCTTGCGGTCGATGCGCTGTTCTGGTGGTCCGCCGATCCGTTCTGGCTGCGGGCCGGTCTCTGGAGTTCCGGTGGCGTCTTCTTCTTCGGTCTCGCAGCCGGTGCCGTCGGCACGATCGAACTTTTGTCGGTGCCGGGCATTCGCGGCCGCGTCGCCAGCTGGGCACATGCGATCGCCGCGGTGACGCTGATCGCCTGCGCCGGCCTCAACTGGGGTCTGCGGGTCACTGGCGCCGGCGACGTGTTGCCGCATGGAATTCTTGTGTCTCTGCTCACCTGCATCATGACGGGCATGGCTGGATGGCATGGCGGCAAGCTGATTTTCGATCATGGTGTCGGCCTCATGGTATCGGCCAAGGACTGATGCGTTCGGCCAGCGTGCGCAGGCCGCCCGGGCGCATGAATTCGCCGGGCAATTCCAGTCCGATACACGGTTTGGCGAGTGCGACGAAAACGATTGCTCCGACGACCGCGGTGGTGACGATGGTTGTTGCAACAAAGCGCCAGACGGGATACGTCTCCCCCTCCTTGAAAAGCCGGATGATGATCAGGCCGGTCAGGACATGCAAGATGGCAAGCAGGCCAACGAACAGCAGCTTGATCGAAAACCAGCCAGCAAACGTCTGCTGTCCAAAAATCAGAGCCGTGCCGCTGGCCACCGCCACGAAAGCCGCGGGCGAAATGATCGCCACATAGGCGTAGCGTACGATCATCTGAAGACGGTAAAGCGCATCCTTATCCTTCACATGGGCACGTTGCACGTAAAGGCCCGGCAGGCTGATCAACCCGGCTGCCCAGATGGCAATCGTGGTGATGTGAACGAATTTCAGGAATGCGATGATCAATACCGGCCCAATGCATGACGGATGTGGTGCAAGCGTGCGTAAATGGAGCCGTGTACCCGTCTTTCCAGGACACGAATCTGTGAGGACCTCGTAGCGGCCGTCCGTGCGCGGGGAGATCGAAGGCTGTGGGACTATCCGAGCAACCCGTCGCGCCCGAATTCTTCCCAGCCCGACAGGCCCGCGCCCTCGTTGTCATCAGCCGTTTTTCCAGCCGTCGATTGGCGTTTGGCGGCGGTCTTCAGCGATCGGGTCAGCTTCGTCTTGAGCGCGGCCCGCCGTCTGTTTTCCGCCGCCATCGCCTTGTCGTCCTCACGCCACTCGTCGACCGTGCCACCGTCGAGCAGCTCTTCGACGAGGCGGGGATCGAAGACATGGAAGGTGATCTTCTTCGCGCGTCCCGCCAGCCGCACGGTGCGAGTTCCGGCGCTGGGCAAGCGGCCATCGGTGAGCCAACGAAGTCGCTCGGTCGGGGAGATCGTCAGGATATCCTGGATTTCGCGCGGTATCACGGCGAGGCTTTCGATGCCGACGAGCGCTTGGCTGACAACGCCCGACACAAAACGAAATTCGGTCTTCGACGTCTCGGGCATCGCAAGCACAAGGCTGCCTCCATCGAGATCCAGCAACTTGCGCGAAGCGGCAGGCAGCCGCGCGCGGATCTCCAGCAGGATCCCCTTGGCGCGGACCGCCGAGCCGAGCGTCGCCTTGGGAGGCAGGGGCCACTGTTTAAACAGTTCCGGCGCCTCATTCGTCTTTTGTTTTGGCATCAGGGATAAATGGTCCGCCGGGTCTCTAGCGTCAATGCCGTTGTTGGCTGAGACTTGGCCGATGCTGTGCGTTGTACGAAACACAGACGAAACGCTCTCATTTGGCTGTGTCGGCAAAGACTGTGCCTCCAACTTGTTAGGAACACATTCTCATGACATGGTCTGCGCATCGGCATTGCTGATGAGCGTCGGGCTATTCGATGTTCGCAACTGCCGCTTTCGCTTCCTACCTTTGACCACGGATGTACTGGCACCGGTGAATGAAGCGACGATGAGGAAGGTCGGTGCAATTTTGCCCGGCCTTTTTTCATTCTAAACATACCGAAAGACAATCATGAAAAAGACCGATGCGGCGCTGCTTCTCAAGAAGGCTGAGCGACAGATTGCGAATACCAGCGGCGGTGGTCATCTCGGTGGCACAAATCACGGCCAAGGCTATGATGCCAAGACGACCGGCGCGCACAGCCAGGGCCGCAAGGCGTCGCCCCGTGGCGGCTCTGCCAAGAAGTAAACGAGCTACCAGACCATTGATCAGACCCGTCGTTCACCACGGCGGGTTTTGTCGTTTTAGGGCTTGGGTATTCGGCGACCGCGCTTTTAAGCGCTGGTTTCAGCATTTTGGCACAATTACTTCGGTTTGCGTACCAGATTGGAAAATTATCGCTTTCCCAACGCAAACTGGGATGTCAGACTTTGCATCTGAGAGGGCAGATCGCAATGTTGGATACAGATGCATATGCATCTCCCGCGCCGCCGGAAGGCAAGGCGGGAGTGGCGGAACGGGCGTTGAGGAGCGCGATCGTCGGTTGCGTTCTGATGCCGGGAGAGCGTCTGTCGGAGACTTCGCTGACCACCGAATTCGCGCTCGGTCGCGGTGCCGTACGCGCCGCACTGGCGCGGCTGAAGGCGAGTGGGCTTGTATCCTCGACTGCCCGCAGCGGTTGGCAAGTCGCGCCGGTTTCGGCAGCCGAGATCCGCGAGCTGATTGCCGCCCGCCGCCACCTTGATCCGATATTGTGCTCGGCTGCTCTCGACGACGCCGCCAAACGGCGGCTGACCACCTTGTCCCAGATGCATATGGCGCTGCTGCAGCGGCCGGATCTGGTTGGCGATGTGCTGCCCACCATTCGTCGCTGCGAGCGGGACATGCTGGATCTCCTCGTCAACGCCCTCGGCATGCCTGTCGTCGCGGGTTTTCTTGCGGACCTCTGGGATCGCTCCAACAGGCTCGTGAACTTCTTCGAGCGGAGCGGGCGCGCAAAATTTCTGCCGACGAGGTTTTCGTCTTTCGCGGAGGCTCTCGTCGAGGGCCGCACCGCCGATGCAATCGCACATCTCGCGTCCGCCAACGCGGCGCTGGAAGCCTATCTGCTCGATCGCTTTCTCGAAACCGACGCGATGGTTGGCCGCAAGTCCGGCCGTCGCGCCGCGAACAAAGATAAACCGGGTCGCAATCAGCGACCTCAACCGCCCACTGGAAAAACAAGGACATTGTAGATGATGATAGTCAGTCGTTCGATGCGCGCCTCTCTGGCAGGCCTGCTTCTGGCCTGTTCGCCAATGGTCCTGTCCCAGGCAATGGCCAAGGATCAGCTGGTCGTTGATCTCGTCAACGAGCCTTCGTCGCTCGATCCGCACAAGCAGTGGAACCCGGACAGCTATTACGTCTACCGCAATATCTTCGACAATCTCGTCACCCGTGACGATGCCGGTGCCATCGCGCCGCAGATCGCCACCGAGTGGAAATATTCGTCCGACAGCGAAATCGTCTTCACGATCCGCAGCGACGTCAAGTTCCACGACGGCACGCCGCTGACCGCCAAAGACGTGGCGTTCAGCGTTAACCGCATCATCGACAAGAAATTCGCCAGCCCGCAGCTCGGCCAGTTCAACAAGATCCTGTCGGCGGAAGCGACCGGCGAACACGAAGTAACGTTGAAGACGGATGGCGCCTATCCGGTGCTGCTCGCCCAGCTCGTCAAGCTGTCGATCGTGCCGCAGCACGTCGTCGAGGAAAAGGGCAATGACGGCTTCAATGCCGCGCCTGTTGGTTCCGGTCCCTACAAGTTCACCGCATGGCAGCGCGGCGTTTCGGTTTCACTTGCCCGCAACGACGACTATTGGGGTGAGAAGGGCGTGTTCCCGACCGCCGAATTCCGCGCCGTGCCGGATGCCGCCACGCGCATTGCAAACCTCGAAGCGGGCGCCAGCGACCTCGTCGTCGGCCTCGATGCGGATCTCTCCGAGCAGCTCAAGAGCTCAGGTGCCGCCAAGCCGCTATCGGTTCTGACCGAGCGGATCGGCTATGTGAAGCTCAACCCCAATCTGCCGCCATTCAACGACAAGCGCGTGCGCGAAGCGGTCGCCCGCTCCATCGACAAGCAGGGGATCGTCGATGGTCTTCTGGGTGGCGTCGACAAGCCGCTCGACCAGATGGCGACATCAGCGCATTTCGGTTACGTGGAAGGCCTCAAAGGCTACCCTTACGATCTGGACGAGGCCAAGCGCCTGATCAAGGAAGCGGGTGCGGCCGGCAAGTCGGTCGCCTTCGCGACATCTCCGACATTCGACCAGCGCATCGTCCAGGCGGTGGCGCAGATGATCAGCGATACCGGTCTGACCGTCAACATCGAGATGACGGATATGGCGACCTACCTCAAGAAGGCCCAGAGTGCGCCGGCAAGCCAGCCGCCTATCTCCTTCGGGCGCTGGTCCTGCGCCTGCCAGGATGTTGATGGCGTACTGTTCTCGCTGCTGCATTCATCCAGCGCGTGGGCTTCGATCGCCGACCCGAAGATCGACAAGCTGCTGGAAGACGCCCGCAACACGCTGGATGAGAAGAAGCGTCTCGAAGCCTACAAGACGGTCAGCACCTACGTCGTTGAGGAGGTGCCGATGGTGCCGATCTATCAGGCGGCGATCATCTACGGCGCAGCGAAAAACCTCGAATGGCAGCCGACGGCAAACGAAAGCCTGTTTCTCAACCGGATGAAGTGGACCGATTGATTTCGGTTCAGGGCCGGCCCCGGTTTCGGGGCCGTTTTGCCCGCAAGTCACGAAGTGGACTGCAATATTGCCGGCATTCTTCCTCAAGCGCGCGTTCCAGGCCCTGATCGCCATTATCGGCGTGATGACGCTGATCTTCTTTCTGCAGCGGCTTGCGGGGGATCCCGTTCTGCTGCTGGTGCCTGAAAACGCCACCAAGGCGGATATCGAAGCTCTGAGGGCGTCGCTCGGTTTCGATCGGCCTCTTTCGGTCCAGTATCTCGAATATATGGGCGCGCTTCTGACCTTCGATTTCGGCCGCTCCTATGTCCAGAACGTGCCGGTCTGGACGCTGATCGCCAGCCGTCTTCCCTATACGCTGATGCTGGCCGGCGGCGCGCTCGTTGTCGCCTTCGGCGTCGGCATCCCCCTGGGTGTCGCGATGGCCGTCCGCCGCGGCTCGGCGGATGCCAAGGCGATGATGGGCGTGGTTCTGGCGGGACAGTCGATGCCGACATTCTGGAGCGCCATCCTGATGATCATGGTGTTTGCAGTGTGGCTGGGCTGGTTGCCGCCATCCGGCGCTCGCGACTGGCCAAGCATCATCATGCCGTCGATCGCACTCGGTCTTCTCTCCATGGCGACCTTCGCCCGTGTTTCGCGCACCGCGGTGCTGGATGAACTGGAAAAGGATTATGTCCGCACCGGCCACGCCAAGGGACTGCCGATGATCCGCATCGTGATGCGCCATCTGCTGCGAAACGCCGCGATCCCGGTGGTAACCGTTGCAGCTCTCGAAATCGCCAATCTGCTCGCGGGTGCCGTGATCGTCGAGACGGTGTTTGCGTGGCCGGGGCTCGGCCAGTTGACCGTGCAGGCCATCAACGCGCGCGACTTCATGCTGGTTCAGGGCGTCGTTCTGCTTGGCGCCATCACGGCCATCGTTCTCAACCTTGTCGCCGATCTGCTCTACAGCATCATCGATCCGCGCATCCGCATCGAAGGGAGCGCCTGATGGCAGTATCCACTCCCGCACCGCGCGCGGCGTCCCGGTCACGGCGCATGCCGTGGACCGTGGTGCCCTTTGCCGCCATTCTGGTCGCTCTGGTGCTGATGGCGATCTTTGCGCCTCTCGTGGCGCCTCTCGATCCCAATGCCCAGAACCTTCTGGCGCGCTTGAAGGCGCCTGGCTTCCAAAGCCGGGGCCTGGTCTATTATCTCGGCTCGGATGAACTCGGCCGTGACGTTCTCAGCCGGACGATCTATGGCGCACGGGTGTCGCTGCTGGTTGCCTTCGCCTCGGTCATCCTGTCGGGCATTTTCGGAAGCGCGCTCGGCATGATCGCCGCCTTCTACCGCGGCTGGGTCGAAACCATCATCATGCGGCTGGTCGATATCGTGTTGTCGGTGCCTGCCATTCTTCTGGCAATCATCACGGTTGCGGTCCTTGGCCCGAGCCTTTCCAACGTAGTCATCGTGCTCGCCCTGACGCGGTGGCCTCGCTATGCGCGCGTCGCCTACGGCCAGACGCTGTCGGTCGCTAACATGCCCTATGTCAGGCTCTCGCGGTTCATGGGCGCCGGGTGGTTCCGGCTGCTGTGGCGCCACATCCTTCCCAATATCGCCGGCGGCCTGATCGTCGTTGCGACGCTCGAGTTCGGCCTGATGGTGCTGTTCGAGGCCGGACTTTCGTTCCTCGGCCTCGGCGTGCAGCCGCCAACGGCGAGCTGGGGCGCAATGCTTTCCACCGGCCGCAACTATGTCGGGTCCGCCTGGTGGATCGCGACATTTCCGGGACTGGCGCTGTTTCTGCTGGTTCTCTCGATCAACCTGATTGGCGATCATGCCCGCGACCGCCTCGATCCGCGTGGGCGATAGGAGTACTTCATGAGTTTCGAAAATGAATTCAAGGCCAAGAAGGTCATCGTCACAGGTGCCTGCGGCATTATCGGTGGATGGATCGTCGATGCGTTTGCGCGCGAAGGAGCCGAGGTCTGCCTGACCGACCGCGATGCCGAAAAGCTTAAGGCGAAACTGGCGACGCTGCCGGGAACCGGCCATGTGGCGATCGCCGCCGACCTCACCGATACCGGCTCGATGACCGCATTTGCTGAACAGGTTTCGGGACGCTGGGGCGCGCCGGATATCCTCGTCAACAATGCCGGCATCTATCCGTCGGGGTTCCTGCTCGACATCTCGATCGATGACTGGGACGACATCATGGGCGTCAATCTGCGCGCGCCGTTCCTGTTGTCGCAGCTGTTTGCCAAGCAGATGATCAGCGCAGGCAAGCCGGGCTCGATCGTCAACATCTCGTCTGGTGCCGCGCGGAAAATGCGCACGACGGTGGTTCCCTACTGCACTTCCAAGACCGCACTTGATCGCCTGACCAAGGGTTTTGCGCTGGAACTCGCTGAATACGGGATCCGCGTCAATGCGGTGGAGCCGGGGTTCATTTCCGGCAGCGATGTCAGCGCGCTGGCGCAGGATCATATCGACACGGTCACGGCCTCCATACCGCTTGGCAGAACGTCGTCCGCGCAGGATGTCGCGTCGGCGGTTCTCTACGTCACGTCAGCGGGCGGCGCCTACATGACCGGCGCGACCTTGACCGTCGACGGCGGCAATTCGATCGGCTCCCAGGTCGTTTTCCAGGCAAAGAAAAAGGCGCTGTAACAAGCGCGTTCCAAGCGAGGTCGGATGTCAAATCCCCTGCAGATAAAGTCCCCCTGGCCAGCCTATGAGTGGCCGCAAGACAAGCAGTCGGCAGTGCTGCTGTCGGTCGATGTCGATGCACATGTGCCGTTCATGTGGGCGCACAAGGACCATGTGCCGGACCGGATGGGCACGCTCGAAATTCGCCGCTTCGGTCCGCGCACGGGGATCTACCGACTGCTCGACCTGTTCGCCCGCTATGAGGCCAAGGCAAGTTTCTACGTCCCGGCGCTGACGGCCGAGACCAACCCCGAGATGCTTGCCGCCATTCTCGAAGGCGGCCACGAGATCGGTCTGCACGGCTATTTCCACGAGATCGTCTCGGAAGTCTCCGACGACGAATTCACCGGCGCGCTCGAAGCCAGCCTGGAACTGTTGACGCGGGAGACCGGCGTGAAACCTGTCGGTTTCCGCTCACCGGCCTGGGAGATGACGCCGCATATGCTGCGTGAGCTGCGTCGTGTGGGCTTGGCCTACGATTCCTCGCTCTCGGGCTTCGATCACCCCTACGAGATCGACGGCGTGGTCGAGATCCCCGTGCAATGGGCGCTCGACGATGCGATCTTCTTCAAGTTCGAAGGGGGAGGCCGCGACAAGTGGCCCTATCAATCCGGCCGCGCCGTGCTGCAGGACTGGATCGCGGAATGGCAGGCGCTGCACCGCTTCGGCGGGTTGTTCACGCTGACGGTGCATGACTGGATTTCCGGCCGCGCCCAGCGCATCGCGCTTCTCGAAGAGCTGCTCGATACGATCACGGCCGAAATGGCCACCTGGATCGCAACGGCCGCCGAGATTGCTCACCACCACGCCACATCCGGCAATGCCGGCCGCTTTGCCGTTGATGGCAAGGCTCCCGAGGCGATCGGAACCCGCAGGTTCGGACAGGATATTGGACATAGCCATGGGTGAACACTGGAACGTCCAGAAGGGCGAGCGGCGCAGTGCAGGCGGGCTCGTCGCCTGCCAGAACTGGATGGCAGCGGAAAGCGGCGCCGATGTGCTGTCGCGGGGCGGCAATGCCATGGACGCGGCCGTCACGACTGCACTGACGCTCAGCGTCGTCGAGCCCTGGCTTTCGGGCGTCGGCGGTGGCGGGTTCCTGCTGCGGGCCGACGGGCAAGACGGTCGGGTCGATACGCTCGATTTCAACGTCCGCTCGTCGCGCAACATCGATCCTGCCGATTATCCTGTCGTGGCGGGCCGGGACGGAGACTGGTTCGACTGGCCGCAGGTGCGCGATGATCGCAACCTGATCGGCTACAGCTCCATCTGCCTTCCGGGTGCCATTGCCGGCCTGTCGGAGGCACTGGAACGGTTCGGCACGATCAGCTTTGCCGAGGCGCTGCAGCCGGCGATCGACCATGCCCGCCGTGGCCTCGCGCTCGACTGGTTCACGGTGCTCTGTCTCGCCATCGATACGGAAGGCCTCGCACGCTTCCCGGCATCGTCGCAGCTGTTTCTGAAGGATGGCCGTGCGCCGCGCGTACAGGAAATCGGACCGGGCAGCACGGTCCCGATGCCGCGCAAGGCCGCCATGCTGGAACGACTGGCAAAGGCCGGTGCGCGCGATTTCTACGAGGGCGAAACCGCGGCATCGATCGTCAGCGATCTCAACGCCGGTGGATCGCCGATCGACCTTGCCGAAATGCGCGACTACCAGCCGCGTTGGTCCGATCCGCTCCAGGTCGATTACCGCGGCATGACGATCAATGCGATGCCGGGTCTTTCCGGCGGTCCGACGCTCGTCGAGGCTCTATCCGAGCTTGACGGAACGTTGCCGCAGGACGGCCCGCTTTCCGGCCAGACAGCGCTTGCGTTTGGCCGCGCCATTCGCCGCGCCTCGGAACATCGCTTGCGCACGCTCGGCCACGGCAGCAGCGGAGAAAGCTGCACCACGCATATCAGCGTTGTCGATCGCGATGGCACAATGGTCTCGCTTACCAATACGCTTCTGTCGCGCTTCGGCTCGAAAGTGGTTCTGCCGTCCAGCGACCTCCTCATGAACAACGGCATGATGTGGTTCGATCCGCGCCCGGGCCAGCCCAATTCGATCGCCGCCAATGCCAGGCCGCTGGCCAACATGTGCCCGATCATCGCAACAAAGGGCGGGCGGCCGAAGCTTGCTCTCGGGGCTGCCGGCGGACGCCAGATCATGCCGGCGGTGGCGCAGATCCTCTCCTATGTGGCGGCCTTCGGCATGTCGCTGGAAGAGGCGATGCATGCGCCGCGGATCGATGCGAGCGGCGTCACACTGCGGGTCAACGACAAGGCGAAACCCGATGTAGCATCACGACTCGGCGAGGAGTTTCCGGTCGAGATCATTGCCGATACGCTCTATCCGGTGAATTTCTCCATTCCGTCAGCGGTTCTTCGCGACGGCGCAGAGAATATCGGGATGGCGCACCCCAACCATCCGCTTGCGGCCGTCGGAGCGGAGCGCACATGACCGGACCTGTGCTTGTGGTTGACGACCTCAGGGTTTCGATCGGCGCGCAGCCGGTGGTCGATGGCGTCAGTTTCCACGTCGATCAGGGCGAGATCCTGTCCGTCGTCGGCGAGTCCGGTTGCGGAAAGTCGATGACGGCGTTTTCCGTGATGGGCCTGCTGCCAAAAGTCGCCCGGGTCGATGGCGGCCGCGTCCTGTTCAGCGGAGAAAACCTGCTGACGGTGCCGGAAGCCAAACGCCGGCAGCTTCGCGGCAATGATCTTGCGATGATCTTCCAGGAGCCGGTCGCCTCGCTCAACCCGCTGATGAAGATCGGCCGGCAGATCGAGGAAAGCCTCGTCGTGCATCGCGGGCTCGACGGCAAAGCCGCCCACCGTGCGGCGATCGCCATGCTGGAAGAGGTGGGTATCCCCGAGCCGGAAATCCGCTCCGGCCAATACCCGTTCGAGCTTTCGGGCGGCATGTGCCAGCGGGCGATGATTGCCATGGCGCTGATCTGCAAACCCAAACTGCTGATCGCCGACGAACCGACCACGGCGCTTGATGTCACCATTCAGGCGCAGATCCTCGACCTGATGAAGAGGCTGCGCGACGAGACCGGAACTGCCATACTTTTGATCACCCATGACATGGGCGTCGTTGCCGACATGGCCGACCGGGTCGCGGTTATGTATGCGGGGCGGGTCATCGAGGAGGCGCCGGTCGATACGATTTTCGCGCGTGAGGAACATCCCTATACGCGGCTGCTGCTATCGACCATCCCGCGGCTGGACGGAAAGCCGAAGGCGTTGCTGCCGACGATCGAGGGGCTTGTGCCCGATATCGGCCAGTGGCCGGTCGGCTGCCGCTTCAGCCCGCGCTGTCCGCTGGCGGACCAGCACTGTCTCGACGAAATCCCGCCGCTTGCGCCTCGCCGGGACGAGGGCAGTGCCGCCTGCTGGCATTCGGAACGGGTCGGAGAAATGCTATGACTGAACCGCTTCTGTCGCTGTCCGGCCTCAAGGTGCATTTTCCCATCCGCGGCGGCCTGCTCGGACGTCCGACCGGGTTCGTCAAAGCGGTCGACGGTATCGATCTCGACATCGCCCACGGCGAAAGCGTCGCTCTGGTGGGCGAGTCCGGCTGCGGGAAGTCCACGCTTGGCGCGGCCATTCTGGGCATGACCAAACCGTCGGCAGGCAGCATCCTGTTCGAGGGCAAGCCTATCGTTCATGGCGAGACCGCCTCGAGGCGCGCTCTGTCCCGCGAGGTGCAGATCGTTTTCCAGGATCCGGTTTCCGCTCTCAATCCGAAAATGTCGATCGGCGAGAGCATCGGCGAGCCGCTGGCGATCCACGGTGTCGGCAATGCTGCAGAGAGGGCCGAGCGCGTTGCCGAGCTTCTCGCTCTCGTTGGACTGCATCCGCAGCATGCGGAGCGCAAGCCGAACGCGTTTTCGGGCGGGCAGCGACAGCGGATCGTGATCGCGAGGGCCTTGGCGCTCAACCCCAAACTGCTCATCCTCGACGAGCCTGTGTCCGCCCTCGATGTTTCGATCCGCTCGCAGATCCTCAACCTGCTTCTCGATCTGCAGAGGCGGTTCGGTCTGTCCTACCTGTTCATCAGCCACGACCTCTCCGTCGTCCGGCATTTTGCCGACAGGGTTGCGGTCATGTATCTCGGGCATCTGATCGAAACGGGCCGGACGGACGATGTGTTTGCGCGCCCGGTGCATCCCTATACGGAAGCCCTTTTGTCGGCGGTGCCGCTTCCAGATCCTGTAGCGCAGCGAAAGCGGCAGAGGATCGTGCTGAAGGGGGATCTTCCGAGCCCTGCCAACCCGCCCAAAGGCTGCAAGTTCGTGACCCGCTGTCCTCTGGCCGTCGATATCTGCCATGTGACGCACCCGCCGCTGGTCTCGACCGGGCCGGGCAGGGAGGCCGCCTGTCATGTCCGCGCCGGAACCGTTGCCGCGGTCTGATCGCATGGCGTTGTTTCGGCGCCGCCGATGGTGCCAACTGTCCCAAAGTCGATCGGGTCACTACACGAAAGTGTAATCGCCGAGGGGCAATCGTTGCCGCGGGTTTCCGGAACGATTTGGGATGGCTGTGGTTTCGGGGGAGATCAATCAGGAATACCCATGCCGCGCCTGAACTTCGCCGTCCCGTTCACATCTGCATCCATCTTCTTGATGATGCTTCTGTCCAGCCCGGCTCATGCCCTGGATGCCTCAGGAACGCGCGCTGACCTGCGCGCGCCAAAACCGGTTGCAGGGCCGATCGAGGCGGGCGTCCCTCTTGTCGATCAGGCGAAAGGAGCCGTTGCCATCAAAACCTCTCAAACGAAACCGCGTCGTCTGGTGATTTTCCTGCACGGCATCAGAGGCTCCGGTTCGGTCATGGCGGCCATCGGCAGTTCCTGGCAGTCAAGCCTGACGGACACGCGGTTCGTCGCGCCGGATGCGCCGTTTGCGCATCGGTCCGGCGGTCGTCAGTGGTTTGCGGTCGACGATCAGGTGCTGCGGCCGGACCGTATTGAGGGCGCGAGAAAGGCTTTCGACAAGCTGATGGCCGGCATCGTCGAACGCGAAGGTTTCAAAGGTGATCTGGAAAGTGTCGCCTTTGTCGGCGTGTCTCAGGGTGCAATCATGGCGCTGGACGCCGTGTCCTCCGGGCGCTGGAAGGTCGGCGCAGTCATCAGTATCGCCGGCCTGTTGCCGCTGCCGCCCAAGGCCTCGGCCTCGAAGATACCGGTTCTTCTGATGCATGGCGAGGCGGATCAGACGATCCCGTCCGTGGCATCCGTTGCCGCCGCCGGCCAGCTGCGGGGCGCGGGTTACGACGTTACTTTGAAACTCTATCCCCAGGTCGGGCACACGATCTCGTCCGAAGAGGCGAGGCAAGCCGTGCTTTTTCTGCGCGACCGGTTTGATCGCTAGCAACAGGCGCGGGGCACTGCCCGCTAAGGTCGGTCCTCGTCAAACTGCTCCGCGTCCGGCAGCGCGACAAGCCATCGCTCCCGTCGTTTGATCCAGAGTTCGTAGGTCGGCACGATACCCGAAGGCGCGTCGCGCAGGCTTCCGAGCTTGACCTCGGCTTCGTGCTCGTCGCAGACGAAAAGCCGTGAACCGCAAGACGGACAGAAGCGCCGTCCCCCATGTTCGGCCGTCGTTCCTTCACTCAAGAAAGCATGAGCAGGCCAGATGCCGAAATAGGTGAAAGCCGATCCGCTCTCCTGACGGCAGTCGGTACAGTGACAGAGCCCAACCCGCGTGGGTTCGCCCGACACACTGAATGTCACCTTGCCGCAGAGGCATCCACCCTTTCGCACGACCGTCATGACGACCTCCTCCGGAATGCGCTTCGTCTTTGTCTGGAACATCATCGTCCGGTGCTGGTTCAAATTGCAAGATCCAAGAAGGAACCGATATGACCCAACTGGCCGACAATTTCATCGCTGCCCTTCATCGTCTGGAAAAGTCCAGCGACGTCGATACTATCGCCCGCCTGTTCCGCGACGATGCTGTCCTGTCCAACCCGTTGTCGATCCATGATTCAGCCGAGTCGGGAGCCGCACAGACATTCTGGACTGCCTATCGCGCCGCGTTTTCGACGATCGAGTCCGAATTCATCAACGTCGTCGAAACCGATGGCGTCGCCATACTCGAATGGCGCAGTGACGCGGTTGTCGAGGGGCAGTCCGTGGCCTATTCAGGCGTCAGCGTTCTCGAAAGCGATGGCGAAAAGATCAAGTCGTTCCGGGCCTATTTCGATCCTCGCGAGCTTGTCGCCAAAGTCGATACCCGTGCGGTGGATGCAACGCCGAGCGACGTTGAGCCCGCCTGACTTTATGTCGAGATCGTCATCGCGGCCAAATCCCGTTTGCCGAAGCCCCGTCAGACCAGGGCGGCAGCGTTCTCCCGGGCGCTGTTCAGGCGCCCGGTCTGGATCTTGCCATGAAGCTCGAACCGCACGCCGTCGAAATTGTAGAGGGTCTTGCCTTCGCCTTCAAAATACGCGGGCACGATCTTGTTGGTCAGCCGTGATCCAAATCCCGTCCTGGCCGGAGCCATTACGGGTGGGCCTCCGGTTTCCTGCCAGACCAGATGGAACGTCCCGTCCGCTGTGACTTCCCACGAAATTCCGATCCGCCCGGTCTCTGTGGATAAGGCGCCGTATTTCACGGCGTTTGTCGCAAGTTCGTAGACCGCGAGCGAGAGTCCGATCGCCTGCTGCGATGCCACGTAGAGGTCCGGCCCGGAGATCACCGCACGATCGGACCGATCGAGATGCGCTGCAAGGGCTGCCTCGACGATCCCCCGGACGGGGGTGTTGTCGGCAGAATCGTGCAGAAGTTCCTGCGCGCTCCCAAGCGCGGCGATCCGGTCCGAGACGGTGGCCCTTGCCTGGTCGAGGCTGCTTGCCTGACGCAGCGTCGAGGAAACGACCGCGGCTGTTACCGCAAGCGTATTCTTGACGCGGTGTACCAGCTCGCGCTGCAATGCGCGCTGGTTCCTGCGGGCGAGCACTCCCGGCGTTGCGTCGAGGGCGATGTTGATCATGCCCTTGATCTCGCCCTTCTCGTAGAGCGGGCTGTAGGAAAAGGTCCAGAAGGTCTCTTCGTCGTATCCGTTGCGCCGCATCGTCAGAGGAAGTTCCTCGGCCCAGGTTCCATCTCCCGACAGCGCCTGGTTGACGAAAGGCTCGATATCCGGCCAGATTTCCGACCAGACCTGTTTGGCAGGCTGACCGAGGGCGCCGGCTTCCTTTGCGCCCAGAAGCGGTGCGTAGGCATCGTTATAGAGGATGTTGAGTTGCTCCCCCCAGAACACGCAGATCGCATGCTTTTGGCCCAGCATCATTTCGATGACAGAGGTCAGCGCTTCGGACCATGACGAAATCGGTCCCAGCGATGTTGGCGACCAGTCGTATTCAGCCGTCAGCCTCGCCATCCGGCCGTTGCCAATATTGGACAGAGGTCTTGTCATCTCGTGGTTCTTTCGCGGTGGGCGATCTCGATGTACCTCATTCAGATCGTTGAAGATAATCCCAATTCGAAGAGCGCGACGCTGAGCTGGCGTTCCGAGATCGGTTTCGACAGGAAGCGTGCTCCCTGCGGCAAACTACCCTGATCGGGCGAGAAACGTCCAGAGATGACGATGATTCTGCATTCCGGCCACCGCGAAGCCGTCAGGTTTGCGAGTTTGATGCCGTTCATCGATCCCGGCATGTCGATATCCGTCAGCATCGCCTTGACCGGAATGCCGGCCTCCAGAAGCGCAAGCGCCTGATCGGCATTGGCGGCTTCGACCACATCGAAGCCGCTGTCGCTGAGGACGTCCGCCAGATCCATGCGGATCAGGCCGTCGTCTTCGACCACGAGGATGGGATGATGTTTCATCAATGTTCCTGCTGGAAACCCTGGAGGTCTGCGTCAATTCGGAAGGTGAGACCTGAAGGCTGGAATGTGAAGGCGACGGTACTGTCTGCGGTCCCGTTAAGCCCGGCATTGATCAGACGCAAACCGGAACCGGGGCCTTCGGGTTGTTGCACCGGCGGCCCGCCTGTCTCGGTCCAGATGAGTTCAAAACGATCCGATTTCGGGCCGGCGATCTTCCACTGGATATTGACCCGCCCGTCCGGAAGCGAAAGGGCTCCGTATTTGACCGCATTCGTCGCCAGCTCGTGCAGGATCAACGAGAGAGAGAGGGAAGGGCGCGAGCCGACCTTGATATTCGTGCCTGTAACGGTGATGCGGGGATTTGCAGGGTCGTCATGAAGGGACGTCATCTTGTCGACGAGCTGCGTGACAGTCGAGGCGCCCATACCGCCTAGCAGAATGGTATCGTGGGCGGCGCTGAGGACGGCGATCCGGTCCGAAAGGCGGACTCTGGCGCTGGCGAGGTCTGTCGAATTTCTAAGCGTTTGCGATGCGATCGCCTGCACCATTGCAAGCTGGTTTTTCAGGCGGTGCCCCAGTTCATGCGACAGCTGTGCCTGTTTTTCCTCCTCCGCTCGAAGCTCCGTGACATCGATTGCCTGAACGAGAATGCCGATGACCTTGCCGTCGTCCTCCACCATGGGCTGATAGGCGAGATCGATGACCCGGTCCTGCTTTTCGCCGGCGGTTCCTCTGTTCAATTCGATCCGAAGGTTTTTCGCAACGAAGGGTTCGCCCGTCTGGTAAACTCTGTCGAGGATGTCGATGTAACCCTGGCGGACCACTTCCGACACGGCCTCGGCGACGGTCTTGCCGATGATGTCGCGGCCGCTGCCGATCATCGAGTAGTACACTTCGTTGGCGTATTCAAAGACGTGATTGGGTCCGGTCAGCATGGCGATACCGCCGGGGCTGAGCTCGAAGACCTGCTCGAAGCGCTCCCGCAGAGTCCGTTCGGCGTTTCGTGCCGCCACGGTCGATGTCTGCTCGGTGCAGGCGCAGAACATTCCCAGCACCGTTCCCCAGGGGTCTCGGACCGGCGTGTAGGAAAAGGCGAAATGTGTTTCTTCGGGAACGCCGTTGCGATGCATGACGAACTCGATATCGTCCATCGACGTACCTTGTCCGGCATAGGCTGTAGAAATGATCGGCTCCACCTGATCCCAGATGTCGTGCCACAGTTCGCCGAAGGGTTTTCCGAATGCGGCCGGGTGCCGCTTGCCGCACATTTCGGCGTAGCCGTCGTTGTAGAGCGTGGTCTGTGAAGGGCCCCACACGATCAGCATCGGTTGCAGCGACCCGAGCATGACGTTCACCAGAGTCCGCAACTCCACGGCCCAGCGATCCTTCGGGCCGATATCTGAGGATTCCCAGTCATATACGTCGAATAGATTTCGACACTCTGGATTGGTTTCCAGCGTCAATTCCTTACCGTCCTTCATCAGCGCGCGCACAGCAACGCGGTTACCGGTCGTTTGTTCCAAGTGCTAGAAGAGTCTTCTACGGCCGCTCATAAATCATAACTTTCCCCTGCTTCCAATGGCTGGGAAGCAGGGAGCAACGACGGAGCTGCTTCGTACGGGGGCGGACTGAGCGGATCAAGCTCAGCTCATGGAGCGGGCGGCGATGTAACCGCAGGCGCTGGCGATGCCCGTCAGGACTGTTCCCCAGATCATGTCGATGACGACAAGCGAGGCCGGCCAGTTTTTCAGCGTCGAGAGATTGGTGATGTCATAGGTGCCGTAGGCGGCCAGACCGAGCAATGCGCCACATCCGATCGCAACCCACAAGGACCCTCCATCGAGACCTGGTTTTACCGCCAGGATGACGATCGCAACCGCGAAGAAGAGGTAGAAGATCGCAGCGATCCCGAGATTGGGAGAGGGAAGCATGAGGTCGCCGAGTTTTTCCCGGTACATCTTGCCGGCAACAAGGCCGAGCCACACAGCGTCGATTGCGAGAAAGGAAACGAGAGTAGCCACATAGGCAATGGCGAGAGATTTCATGAGGCGTTCCACATCAGGGTTGAAGTGCAGAGATAACCCTGTGTTGTTCACCTTGTTCCGCCCGACCAATGTGGTTGTGATCGCAAGCGGCGAGGACCGTTTGCGCAGCGGTCAATCGACGACTTTCTCGAGACGGAAATAATACCGGCGTGGGTCGCCTTCGACGATCATCTTGCCTGCGATCTCTGTATCGGAGATCCGCCGGAACATGTCGGTAATCGGTTGCTGGTCGTAGACCATCGCAGCAGTCAACACGTCGCGATCCATCCTGTTTTCCAGGGATGCGGTGGTGGATTTTGCGCGCACGCGCGGGCGTATGTGGGAAAACAGGTTCACGGCGCTCGAGGTGCGGCCGAACCTTGCAAGCCGGATCGCCCACCGGATGGGAAACACTTTCGGGTCGACTGCAACCAACCTGCCCGGTGCGCCTTCAAACAGCAGCGCATCAGCCCGCCCGTCCGGATGGAAGCGCTTTCCGAACCAGCGCAGGTTTTCAAGGACGCCATCGAGCGGATGGCCGGACGGGTGGCCTCGGCCTCTCCACAGGCCGACCATGTCTTGAGGCCTGACCGGCTCAAGGGACGCGAACCACTCGGCGCTTTCATCCTGCAATGCCTGCGCTGGGCTTTTTGTCATTATTTTCGCGGTCCTCAGCCGCCGCCCGGCGAAACGCTCTCGTCATCCGTATCCGGCAACGAGCCTGTGCCAGGCGTCTTGCTCTCATCCATCAGTTCAGGCTTGGCGTGCGGACCGGCGGCGGGGCTATCCGATGTCGCCGGCGCTTTCTTGCCAGTTTCTTCGACGGCTTCCTGAGCGTTCTTGTTATCGTCCATGATATCTCCCATTCGGCTGCTACAAGACTGTAGAGGCTCAGTCAGGAATGGGTGGGCACGGCAAAATGTTCCATGGGGCCGTTGTCCGCCGCATCACCGGTTGGCAAAACTCTGTGTCAACGGCCTGAGCGCGCGTCCGTGTCCAAGCGCGATCGCATCGCGGCGGCCATCTCGACTGCTTCTTCTCTGGCATTGTGAAAATAGCTGATAAGGCCCGGCGTCATACCGATGAACCAGAGGCCCGGAATATCAGGGCCGCTCGGGGATGGGACGTGACCGTTCTCGATGGCCAGCTCGCCAAGAAGCGATTGATGGTGCGCGCCGTAACCGGTCGCGTAGATGATCACATCCGGGGCTGTCACCACGCCGTTCTTGTGCAGAACGGTGCCGGCTTGCGTGAATTCGACAACTTCGCCGACAACCTTGATGCGGCCTTCACGTACGGCCTTGATAGCGCCGTCATCCACCGGGATCGCCACATGATCGCGGGCAAGCCGCGTTGCGGCCTTGTGCGATGATCTGGGAAACCCGAGCTTGGTCAGATCCCCGAAGGCCATGCGTTCCGTCAGCGAGATCGCGATATCGACCAAAGGCGTGGGAAGACGTGCCAGCCATGGCGAGAATTTATGGACGGCCACGCCGAACAAACGCTTGGGAAGAACCGATGAACCGGTGCGAACGGAAAACCAGCAGTCGGCCAGATCGACCTTCGCCAGGTGATTGGCAATGTCGAACCCCGAATTGCCGGCGCCGACGATCAGCACCCGCTTTCCCCGGTACTGCTTCGCATCCCCGAAGTCGCAAGCGTGTATGCTTTGTCCGCCGAAGTTTTCCGCACCCTTGAACAGAGGTTGCCACGGATCGCCATCGCGTCCTGTGGCGACCACGACGTTGCGGCACAAAACCGGACCAGCGGATGTTGCAAGATGGAAGACGCCGTCGCGTCTGCTCAACGCCTCAACCGAAACGCCGTGTTCAATATCAAGGGCGTTGTCACGGGCAAACTGTGCCAGATGCTCGGCCACCACGTCGCGTTTTGGAAAAGCCGAGGTTCCGCTCGGGTATTGCAGCCCCGGCATGTGGGAAATGTCGCGATGCGTGTTGAGAGAGAGCTGCGGATGGCGCTTGCGCCAGGTCGATCCGACCTGCTCTTCACGGGCAATGATTCGGGCGCGGATGCCGCGCCTTCCCAGCTCATAGGCGGCGGTCATTCCAGAAAGCCCGGCACCAATGACCACGACATCTTCGATTTGGAGAGGCTCAGCGGGCAGATTCATGGCCAGACAATGCTGAAAAACATGCGCTGCTGCAACACCCAATCCTGAAACAGCGGGGAGATGCCCTCCCAGTTTAGAATATCTCTATGTACCGTAAGACGCGCGTGCCAAAAGTGCGGACATCGACTTTGAGGAAAATCGTATGGCAGGCCTCCGCGGGTACATCGACTCGGTTCTTGACCGTGGCCTTCCGCATCTCGCGTCCGCTCAGTTGTCAGATGAACGCAGGATGGAGCTTTGCCGGCAACACGGCGACTTCTCGCTGGCGTATTCGACGGCGGTTCAGAAGAACCTCAGCCACTTCGGCGACGACAAGGGATATATCGCCTACGCGACGAAGATGGGGCACATGTTTGCCCTGGGCGATCCTGTCGCCGACAAGGCCGATCGTGCCCGGTACGTGTCCGATTTCGTCGCAGCGGCCGAACGTCCCTGTTTCGTGCAGATCGGCCGGCAGACGGCAGAGACACTGTCTCGGCTCGGCTACCGGATCAATCAGATGGGCGTCGATACTCGTCTCGTGCTTAATGAGCATTCGTTTGCCGGAAAGAAGAACGAGACGGTCCGCTATTCCGAGCGGTGGCTGGTGAAGAACGGTTACCGGATTGTCGAGTGTGACGGCAGTCTGGCTAGGCCCGACCAGATCAAGGCCGTTTCCGAAGAATGGCGCGCTGGCCGCATCGTCCGTCGGCGGGAAATGTGTTTCCTGAACAGGCCGTTCAAAGCCGAGCTGTCGGCGCATATGCGCCGGTTCCTGATCCTCGATCCGCAAGGCGAAACGATCGCCGTGCTCGATTTCGATCCGATTTTCGATGCGGGGCAGGTGACGGGATACACGTCCACGTTCAAGCGGAAGAAGACGGGGACGACCCCGCATGCCGAGATCGGTCTGACGAAGTTTGCGACGGACCGCTTCAGGGAAGAGGGCAGGTCGCTGGTGACGCTTGGGCTTTCGCCCCTTGCGGCGATCACGACAAGCGGGTTTGCGGAAAGCGCGTTCTGGCGCGGCAGGTTCGAATATGCCTACAAGTCGCCGGCCATCAACAAGAGGATCTTCAACCTGCAGGGACAGGCGGCATTCAAGCGCCGGTTCCATGGCGCCGAAGAGCCGACCTACATCGCCTTCAAGCGTCGCAGCCCTCTGGAAATGCTTGCTCTTTTGAGACTGCTCAAGACCCTCTGAGCCGAGGTCACTTCTTAGCCGGCTTTCCGTAAGCCGCAGAATAGGCGAGGGCCACGAAGGCTCCGCCGATCACATTCCCGATCGTTGCCGGCAGCAAGTTGCCGAAGATGTCGCTGATGCCCAACAGCGCCGTCGAGGGTTCAAGCATGCCCTGGACGAGAGTGGCATAGGTCAGCAGATACATGTTGGCGATGGAGTGCTCGAAGCCTGCCGCGACGAACGCTGCGACCGGCAGAAGCAGACCGAAAATCTTCTGCGTGACCGTATGGCCCGCATAGGCCAGCCAGACACCGAGACAGACAAGCGTGTTGGCAAGGATGCCGCTTGCAAGCGTTGTTGCGAACCCCTTGGCAGTCTTCGTTTCAGCAAGCTTGAATGCCGCGCGACCGACCGCTCCGTCGCCGGCCTCATGCAAGCCGGCGAAAACCGCGACGACAGCAAGCGCAATCGAACCGGCGAAGTTGGCCAGATAGACAGTCGTCAACGCCCCCGCCGCCCGTCCAGCGGGGATCCGTCCGGCAACCACCGGACCGATCATCAGTGTGTTGCCGGTAAACAATTCCGCGCCGGCGATCATCACCAGTGCGAGGCCAAGCGAAAACACCGTGCCGGCGAGGATCTGCGCGACGCCGAAGGGAAGGCTGTCGGCGCCAGCCAGTGCCACCGTCGCAAACAGTCCACCGAAGCCGATGTAAATGCCGGCAAGCATGCCGAGAATGATCATCTTACTGAGGGGAAGGCCGGCTTTGTCCTCGCAGGCAGAAAAGACCGTCTCGCAAAGGTCGGGCGGTGGCGGCAGTGAATTGGTGTCCGACATGACATCCTCCTGTCGATCGTGTCCGGCGAGGACGTAGATGAGACAGTTGACGGATCCGGGAAGGGCACGATCCCGTGAGCCTGTTTTGAGGAGGGTGTCGTGCGCCTGCGTCCTTAGAGGTCGGACGTGGTTCCACTCAGTTTCGCGCTGAGAGCGTTTATGGTCGCCAAGGTCGCGTTGACTTGAGGCTGATCCATGCCGACGGCATCAACGATGCACTTCGTCACGGCGTCCGACTTCTCCTGCAGGGCGCGGCCTTTTTCCGTCAGGTAGATATCGACGCGGCGCTCGTCGTCGTCCCTGCGCATCTTTGTCACGAGACCCATCAGCGAAAGCCGCTTGATCAATGGCGTGGTCGTGCCGGAATCGACGCCGAGCCTTAGCGAGATCTCGCCCACGGAAAGGCTGCCCTCGCTCCACAGAAGCTTCATCGTGAGAAACTGCGGATAGGTCAGCCCCGTCGGCGCCAGCGCAGTCCGGTAGACCCGGTTGAAGGCCTGTTCGGCTCTATAGACGGCGAAGCACAGCATTTGGTCGAGTTCGACCGATGCCGGTTTTTCAGGAATATCTGTCATTAGCGCAATCTATATTGTGCGCAAGGTAATTGCAAGCAATTGACATGCACTGCCGAGCGCGATATCAATGGCGTGCAATTGAGTTGCGAATTAAGAAAATTGATCCGCCCCAACCCAGGAGAAGACTATGTCTGTCGACGCGAAGTACAAGACCAGCGCAACTGCATCCGGCGGTGGCCGTGACGGCAAGACGGCGCTTTCCGACGGGACGCTAGAACTGCAGCTGGTCGTGCCGAAGGAACTCGGTGGCCCCGGTGGTGATGGCGCCAATCCGGAGAAGCTGTTTGCACTTGGATATTCGGCCTGCTTCCTCGGCGCCCTGCGCGTCGGCGCTACGCAGCTGAAGACCAAGGTTCCGGATGGTTCGACCGTTGATGCAACCGTCGGCATTGGCCCGCGCTCGGAAGGTGGCTTTGGCATCACCGCTGCCCTGGATGTTTATCTGCCGGGTATGTCGGAAGCCGACGCACAGAAGCTCGTCGAGGTAACCCACGACATCTGCCCGTATTCCAACGCGATCAAGGCAAGCGTCGACGTCGATTTTACGATCCGCACCTGATCGAAAACGGAAGTCGTTCGATTGGGAAAATGTGATGGACGGCTCTGGAATAACGCCGCCCACCAGTAAATCTATCTGACAACTATCGCAGGCGGCCGGCAACGGTCGCCTGTCGGTTTTGGCCGCAACTCGCCGTCGCCGCATCCCGCAAGCGGTGTCCGCCGAAAATCAGCATCTGTAGATTAGTATCTGAAAAAACAACATTATCTGGAACATAAGGCCATCGTCCCGGTTAGCTAGCCATCTAAACCGGAGACCCAACATGAAGTCCTCAATGTTTGCGAAAGCACTTCCTCTCGCACTGGTAATGGCCGCCCCGCTTGCCGCCCCGTCGTTTGCGCAGGAGATGGCAAAACCCACCACAGATATGCAGGCCGTGCTCGACAAGCTTGGTGCGCTAGACGCCAAGCCGTTTTCGAGCTTGAGCGTTCCGGAAGCTCGCACACAGGCAAGCCCTGCCGATGCTGCGAAGGCTGTCCAGTGGGAAAAGCGCCTGTCGTCCAATCCCGAAGCGCAGGTGACCACCAAGGACATCACCATTCCGACGGCTGAAGGCGGTATCGCCGCGCGCGTCTACATGCCGGCCGGCAAGGGTCCGTTCCCCGTCGTCGTCTACTATCACGGCGGTGGCTGGGTGGTTGCCGACATCAACGTCTATGACGGCGCACCGCGCGCCCTTTCGCTCGGCGCTAAAGCCATCGTCGTATCGGTTGAGTATCGTCATGCGCCCGAGCACAAGTTCCCGGCTGCTCATAACGATGCCTGGACGGCGTATAAGTGGGTTGTCGAGAACATTCACGACATGAACGGCAACTCCGACAAGATCGCGGTTGCAGGCGAAAGCGCCGGCGGCAACCTCGCGGCCAACGTCGCCCTGATGGCCAAGGAGATGAAGGCGAAGCAGCCGGTTCACCAGCTTCTCGTCTATCCGGTCGCCGGCAACGACATGGAAACGTCGTCCTACAAGGAAAATGCCAATGCCAAGCCGCTCGGCAAGGCCGATATGGAATGGTTCGTCAAGAACACGGTCACGTCCATGGATGAGACCAAGGACCCGCGCATTAACCTCAACGGTCGCTCGGACCTTGCAGGCGTTGCTCCGGCAACCGTGATCCTCGCCCAGATCGATCCGCTGCGGTCCGACGGTGAAACCTATGCGTCCAAGCTCAAGGACGCCGGCGTTCCGGTGAATACCAAGACCTATAACGGCGTGACACACGAGTTCTTCGGCATGGGCAAGGTCGTTCCGGAAGCCAAGCAGGCACTGGATCTCGCGGTCGCCGATCTCACCGCAGCCTTCGACAAAGCCAAGTAAGGAGAGCCCCTATGAACAAGATGATTTCAGCCTCGCTCGTATCGCTCTCGCTTCTGATGTCCTCGGCAAGCTTTGCGGCAGAGCCTGCCAGCGCCGACAAGGCCGCGGCCGCGTTCAACGTCGACAAGGCTTCCTTCGTCAAAGCCGTCACCAGCTCCAACGCCTTCGAGATCGAGTCGAGCAAGCTCGCCGAACAAAAGGCCAAGGATGCCGACGTGAAGAAGTTCGCGTCAGAGATGATCAAGGATCATACGATGGCGGGCGAAGACCTCAAAAAGGCGGCCAAGCTTGGAGACGAGGCACCGGTTATGTCGCCAAAGCACGCGGCCATGCTTGAAATGCTGAAGGGTGCTTCTGACCAGGACTTCGAGCCGCTCTATATCGACATGCAGGCAACAGCGCATATGGAAGCGGTCAGCTTGTTTGCGACCTATGCCAAGGGCGGTGACGATGCGGCGGTCAAGGAGTTCGCGGCCAAAACTCTGCCGGAGCTTGAAATGCACAAGATGCACGTGACGAAGCTCGTCGCGGCTCACTGAGGCGGGCAGCATCTGGAGCCTGCGTCTCAGCAGGCCGGGCGAATGTCGAGACGTTTGAAACTATGGCCGCTCCGGAAACGGGGCGGTCATTGTTGTTCCAGGGTCGGGGGAGAAGACGGTTCAAGCTGCAACGGGTGACGATCCTGTAGCCGTTTTCGGCAATGTGATGGTTTGGCGCAGTCCCTTATCGTCTTGATTGCGAAGCGCAATCTTTCCGCCATAGAGCTGTGCGAGTTCATTGGCGATCGTCAGGCCGAACCCATCTCCAGCGACCGTCTCATCCATCCGCACACCCGGCAGAAATGCCTTCTCGATCGTATCGTTGGAGATGCCGGGGCCATCGTCTTCGAGCGTGATGACGATCGAGCGTCCGTCCATGCGGGCATCGATCGCGACAAGGCTGCCAGCCCATTTGAACGCGTTGTCGAGGAGATTGCCGACGATCTCGTCGAAATCCTCGGCCGCACAGGCAACTGATAACGCTGGCTCGATCGTGCATTGCACCGAGATGGCCCGGTCGGCGTGGATGCGCGACATGACAAGCACGAGATCGTCTATGCGGGGGTTCACCTGCGTTGCCGAAACGGTGCCGCTGGAGGCAGTCTTGCGGGCACGGGCGAGATGATGGCGGATGCGCTGGTCGATCCTGTCGACCAGATCGCGCATCTCGTTGGTGGGATCGTTGGCGCCGTTCAAGGCTAATTGCAGGCTTGCAACGGGGGTCTTCAGGCCGTGCGCGAGGTTTGCGAAATGCAGGCGTGTTTCGGCGAGCCTCTCGGCATTCTTGTCCACGAGGCGGTTGATCTCGCGGGATGCGGGCTGCAACTCCTCGACGTCCTGATCCGGCAAACGCGGCAAAACGCCTGCGGAAATGGATGCAATATCTAAGGTCAGTTGTCTGAGCGGTCGAAGCCCGTAGCGGACCTGCAGCAGGATGCCGCCGACGAGCACGCCACCCAAAAGAAGCATGGCGGGAACCAGCCACAACAATGCCCGCCCGGCGGGTGCGCTCAGGGCGGATTGCGGCGCCGATGCAATGATCTCGACCGTCCGATCTCCGACCATCGTTTCCAGCGTTCGCAGATACAGTGTCTCGTCGCGGAAGGCGACACGATCGGCCGGAAGTGGCTTGGGCTTCGCCGCGTGGCGCCAGTCGAAAGGGCGAGGCGGGCTTTCCAGGGTTTCCTCGGCCAGCGAGCGGGAGGTTATGCGGGTCTGATCGTCGGACACCTGCCAGTACCATCCGGAGCGCGGACGATCGAATGGCGGGCCGTCGAGGTCTGCAGAGAGGACGACGTCGCCGGCGCTGTCGGTGGTCAGTGCATTTCGCAATCCCTCGATCTGGGTGTCAAGCCGTTGATCGATCTGCTCCCTCACCACGCCCGCCACGATCAGGTAGAGAATGACGGATGCGACAATCACCGTCGCCGTCACGAAGATGATGGAAAAACCGGCGAGCCGCCGGGCGATCGACGCCTGGCCGGATAGGTTGAGCCCGGTCATGGCGCTGCCGTCAGCATGTAGCCGCGGCCGCGAACCGTTTCGATCAGTTCCGCGCCGATCTTACGGCGCAGTCGCGCGACGATCACCTCGATCGAATTGGAATCGACCTCGGCATCGCCTTCGTAGACGCGCTCGATCAGCTCGCGCCGATCGACGATGACGTCCTTGCGCAGGATGAGGCAGGAGAGCACGCGCCATTCCAGCGCGGTCAGCTTCAGCGACAGGCCGTTGAACTCGAACGTGCCGAGCTGGGCGTCGAACTCCAACGGACCGCAAAGAATCTTGGAGGACGCATGGCCGGTCGCGCGCCGGACGAGGGCGCGCATGCGCAGCACCAGTTCCTCGATCTTGAACGGCTTGGTGAGGAAATCGTCGGCGCCCGCCTTGAAGCTCTCGACCTTGTCCGGCCATCCGTCGCGGGCGGTCAGGATCAGGACGGGGAGGGTGCGGCCCGCGGCCCGCCACGATTTCAGAACCGAAACGCCATCGATCTTCGGTAGGCCCAGATCGAGAACGGCAACGTCGTAGAGTTCGGTCAGGCCTGCGTGCTCGGCATCCTCGCCGTTCTTTGCAATGTCCACGACAAAACTTTCGGCCCGCAGGCTGGCTGCGATGCGTTTGGAAAGATCGGTGTCGTCTTCGACCAGAAGTACGCGCATGTGCAACCCGTTTGCCGTGGTGGAGAGACGCTGTCCTATGGCGGCAAGGCTTAACTCAAACTGAACCACAAGGTTCAGGCTGTTATCGGTCGTCGACTGATAAATCTCTCCTGGCATACAGAAACAGGAGAAGACCATGTCAATTTCGGACAACAACACGACCGTCGATCAGAAGGATGGTCCGGCCGACAAGCCGCATGCACCCAAGCCCCCGCACAAGACCGGCAACCGGCGTATGGCAACCTTCGGCGTCACTGCCTTGGCGATCCTTGCCATCGGGGCCGCAGCCGGAGCCGGCGCAATGAAGCTGACCGGGCCCAGCGTCGAGCTTGCGCCCATGAACCCGGTCGCCATCTCCGCCGTCAAGGAGGACAGCCTGGTGACGGTTAAGGGGACGGTAGCCGAGGTATTCGGCAACAAGTTCGTCGTTCAGGACGACAGCGGACGGGCACTGGTTGAAACCGGGCCATCGGGTGACGACGGCAAGCTTGTCGATCTCAACGAAGCCGTCAGTGTCCAGGGTCGCTTCGACAACGGCTTCCTGCACGCGACCTATATCGTTCGCCAGGACGGCAGCATGGAAGCGCTCGGCCCGGCCGGCGGCCCTCCGCGTCACGGACCGGCGGGCGGCCCTCCGCCTCATGGCCCGGCCGGCGACCCTCCGCATGACGGTCCGCGCGGTGATATGCCGACACCCCCTGCGCCAAAAGGGTAAAGCCCTGGTTGCAAAACCTGGTGGCGGAGCCCTGACGGCAGGGTTGTAACGGGAAAGCGTTGCCCGATCTTCTTTCGGGCACGCTGGAACCCCGCGTCCGCCACCGGCGTTGGACGCCACAATTTTCAAGCATGTAGCATGATGAAGCGAGGCTGGCATGCGATCCACCCTACAGACAGGCCTGACTGATCGATCCCTGGTGGCACTTGCCGTCCTCAACTTCTTTCTCGCCGACGCCCGCGACGGGCTTGGACCGTTTCTCGACGGGTTTCTCGCCACCCACGGGTGGTCGCCGATGACGCTCGGCTTCATCGCCACGCTTGGCGGTGTACTCGGAATGATCGCCACGCCGCTGTTTGGGGCGTGGGTGGATGCCTCCAAGCGTAAACGCACGCTCATCATCATCCCGGTGATCCTGGTGACGGCGGCAGCCTTGTGGACGCTTGCCAGCCCCGGAAACGCATCGGTGTTCGGCGGCCAGTCGGCAACCGCCATCGTTGGCGCCGTCGTCGGTCCGGCGCTGATGGGGCTGACGCTTGGCCTTGTCGGCGAAAAGGCGTTTTCCCGTCAGGTGTCGCGAAACGAATTCTGGAACCATCTCGGCAACGTTGTCTCGCTCGCCGGCATCTATTTAGCGACGGTCTACTTCGGCGTCAGCGGTGTCATCGGATTGATGATCGTCACGGCGGTCGCCGCCATTCTGGCAGCGCTTGCGATCGACCCGGAGCGGATCAATCACAACGCGGCGCGCGGTCTGGCGCATGACGATGGAGCGCCGGGTCCCTCCGGCTATTCCGTCCTAGTGGGCAGCAAGGGGCTGATCCTGCTTGCCGTGACGCTGATGATCTTCCACTTCGGCAACGCGCCGATCAGCCGCCTCATTGCCCAGGACTTCTCGATCCATCTCGGGACGCCGTTTCAGACGACGGCGGTGACGACCGGCGTGTCGCAGCTGTCGATGATCGTCATGGCTTTAGCGGCGCCTTTCCTGATCCGGCGGTTCGGGCTGGCGACGGTCTTCCTCATCGCGCTGCTTGCATTGCCGATCCGCGGTGCGATTGCGGGCTCCTTTAGCAATTTCGCTGTGATCTATCCGGTGCAGATCCTCGATGGAGTTGGCGCAGGCCTGATCGGTATCGCGACCCCGATTGCGGCGGAACGGATCCTTGCGGGGACCGGTCGTTTCAATGTCGGACTGGCTGCGGTCATGACCGTTCAGGGCATCGGCGCATCGCTGAGCAATGTGGTGGCCGGCTGGCTGACTGATGTCGGCGGCTATGCGCTCGCCTACTGGGTGCATGGCGGCGTTGCAGCGCTTGCCGTTGCCGCCTTTCTCGCCGGGCGCAAGAGCATTGCCCCTTCCCAAAAAGGTGCGAACAAGGCAGGAGACGATCGCGAGATCCCTGTCGCACCATAATCGTTTCGGTTGGACCATCCATGAACGCATTGACCATGACCTGGAGCATCGCCGGCCTGACAGCGCTCGGCGTCATTACCCGGCCGTTTGCCTGGCCGGAAGCGATATGGGCCGTGCTTGGCGCATCGCTGCTTCTGGCGTTCGGCCTGATCGCCCCCTGGGATGCCTGGGCCGGCGTCGCCAAGGGTCTCGACGTCTACTTGTTCCTGATCGGCATGATGCTCTTATCGGAACTTGCGAGACGAGAAGGGCTGTTCGACTGGCTGGCATCGATTGCGACCGCCTATGCAAAAGGCTCGCCGAAGCGATTGTTCGTCCTGATCTATGGGGTCGGCATCGTCGTCACCGCGTTCCTTTCGAACGATGCGACCGCGGTCGTGCTGACGCCTGCCGTTTATGCGGCGTGCCGCACGGCAAAGGTGAAGGATCCGATGCCCTATCTTCTCATCTGCGCCTTCATCGCCAATGCCGCAAGCTTCGTGCTGCCCATCTCCAACCCGGCCAATCTGGTGATCTTCGGCGGCGGAACGATGCCGCCTCTGTCGCGCTGGCTCGCCACGTTCGGTCTTCCCTCGATCGTCTCAATCGTCGTGACGTTTATCGCGCTTTACTGGACGCAGCGCTCGACCATCGCGGCCGACAGCGTGTCCCCCGTGGTTGAAAGCGTGCCGCTGTCGCATAGCGCAAGGCTGACGGGGATTGCCTTGTGCGCGACGGCGGTCCTGCTGCTCGGCGCATCGGCGCTGCATTTCGATCTCGGGTTGCCCACCTTTGTGGCCGGCTGCATCGCGACGGCGGCTGTTCTCGCGATCACCCGGCAGAGCCCTGTCGAAACGCTGAAGGGCGTGTCCTGGAGCGTGCTGCCGCTCGTCGCCGGCCTGTTCGTCGTGGTCGAAGCCCTGAACCGGACGGGCCTGATCGATGCATTGGCGCATCAGCTGACCCAGAATGCCTCGCTTTATCCCGCCCAGACGGCAGCGTTCGCCGGCACGGTCGTGGCGCTCGGCTCCAATCTCGTCAACAATCTGCCGGCCGGCCTCGTTGCCGGAAGCGCCGTGGAGCTGGCGCATGTGTCCGACAAGATTGCCGGCGCGGTGCTGATCGGCGTCGATCTCGGCCCCAACCTCTCGGTTACCGGGTCGCTCGCGACCATTCTGTGGCTGACGGCGCTGAAGCGCGAAGGGTTGCACATCGGCGCCCTGAGCTTTCTCAAGCTGGGCGCCGTCGTCATGCTTCCGGCGCTCGCCCTGTCGCTTGCAGTCCTCCTCATCCAATGAGGCGCTAGCGCGCTTTGCGGGCTAGTCCATCAATAGACCATCGCATCGAGGTCGGAGATCAGCGTCGGGCCGGTCGGGTGCCAGTCGAGCTTTGCTTGTGTCTTTGCGCTCGATGCCCTCATGTCGAGACCGACGAACCGTGCGATCGCGCCAAAATGCTCCGAAGCCTCGTCGGCTGAGATGGAAACAACAGGGACATTCAAGCCGCGACCCAGCGCTACCGCGATAAGGCGCATCTCCACGCCTTCTTCGCCGACCGCGTGATAGCGCGCACCGGGTTCCGCTTTCTCTATGGCAAGGCGGTAGAGGCGCGCAACATCGCCAAGGTGACCGGCCGACCAGCGGTTCGTTCCGTCCCCCACGTAAGCTGAAACGCCTTTTGCTCTGGCAATGTCGAGGAGCGGCGAGATGAGGCCCTGCTTGAACGTGTTGTGGACCTGCGGCAGACGGAGCACGGAGACGTTGATCCCTCCGTCCAGAAGCCGGTTTCCAGCGCGCTCAGAAGCAATGCGCGGGTTTGGGTGATCCGTATCGAAGACGTCTTCGACAGCGAGCTCGCCTTTGCCGCGCGCGCCCATCGCGATGCTAGAGGTGATCAGCAGCGGGCGTTCGGAACCGGCAAGGGCTGATCCCAGCGCTTCGATGACCCGCCGGTCCTGTTCGCAATTCTCGGTGAACCGTTCGAAGTTGTGGTCGAACGCCGTATGGATGACAGCGTCTGCATTCCGGGCGCCGCGTTCTATGCTTTCGAGGTCTTCGAGCGTCGCCAGATGTGGCTCGACCCCTGATGCGATCAGCTTTTCGGCGCCTGCCTGCGAGCGGGTCATGCCGATGACTTCGTGGCCCGCGTCGAGAAGTTCAGGAACCAGCGCCGAGCCGATGAAGCCCGTGGCACCGGTGAGAAATACACGCATTGTCATTCTCCAGTTGCTTTGACACCGGGACTATCTGCGCTCTTGTTATTCCGTTAAAGTAGTGACCGTATCAGGGTATAATTGCTAACAGGGTATCGATGCCGGACATCACGCCGAATTCATTGGCAGCGTTTCTGAAAGACCGCCGCACGAGGCTCGACCCTGGTGCCTTCGGGTTTTCGGGAAGACGGCGGACGCCGGGGCTTCGCCGGGAGGAGGTTGCTCAACGCGCCAATATCAGCCCGACTTGGTACACGTGGCTCGAGCAGGGCCGCGGCGGCGCGCCCTCGGCTGACGTCCTGAACCGGATCGCTTCCGGGTTGATGCTGACGGAGCCGGAACGCGAACACCTTTTCATGCTCGGTCTCGGACGGCCGCCGGAGGTTCGCTACAAGTCTACGGACGGGATTACGCCACGGCTCCAGCGTTTGCTCGATACGCTCGATGCGAGCCCCGCTTTCGTCAAGACCGCGACATGGGACGTGGTGGCGTGGAATGCGGCGGCGGCCGTGGTTCTGACCGACTACGGGAAACTGCCCGAAGGCCAGCGAAACCTCCTGCGACAGATTTTCTCGAGCCCGTCGCTCCGCGCCAAGCAACATGACTGGGAAGGGCTCGCCCGGTTTGTCGTCGGCGCCTTTCGCGCCGATGCCGCGCGGGCCGGCGCAATGTCGGAGGTTTCGGATCTCGTCGACGAGCTCTCGAAGTCCAGTCCGGAATTTGCGGCATTCTGGGGTGAAAACGACGTGAGGCTTCAAAGCGATGGCCTGAAGCGGATCGAACATCCGGATCTCGGCACGGTCGAGCTGGAATATTCCGCATTCTCCGTCGACGGTCGGCCGGATCTCGGCATGATGGTCTACAACCCGGTCGATCCGGCGATGGCCGCGAGAATCCGGCAGCGCGTCGCGGAGCGCGCGGCATCAGCTAAACCCTGACCGCTCTATCTTACCAGGGAATACTGCTTCCATCATAGGCGACGAAGGAGCCGGAATTTTCCGGGGCGAGACTGTTGAGCGTTGAGAGGATCGACGCTGCCGCCTGTTCCGGGTTGACCGTGTTGTGACCGCGTGAATAGGGGTCTGAGAGACCCGTGCGGACCGTGCCCGGATGGATCGCGGTGATGACCGCTGCCGGGTGGGTGCGGCTGTACTCGATCGCGACGGTGCGGACGATCTGGTTGAGCGCCGCCTTGGCCGATCTGTAGGACACCCAGCCGCCGAGCCTGTTGTCGCCGATCGATCCGACGCGGGCCGACAGGAATGCGGCGATCGAGCGGGTTTCGCGATCAAGCAGCGGGAGGAAATGTTTCGCGACGAGCGCCGGGCCGACGGCGTTGGTGCGGAACTGCGCCATCATCGTTTCGGGATCGAGTTGCCGCAGGGACTTTTCCGGCCCACGGCCATCGGTTGTCAGGATGCCGGTCGCGCAGACGAGGAGGTGGATCGGCTTTGCCGAGATCGAGCCTGCGGCGTCCGCCACGCTCGTCTCGTCGGCGAAGTCCAGACCGTCGCGGCTGCGGGAAAAGGCGATCAGTTCGCCGAGATGCGGCTCGTTCTGCAGACACTCGCAGATCGCGGAACCGATACCGCCGCTTGCCCCGATCACTGCCGCCCGGAACCCGTTCGGCAGCGATGCGAGAAGACTGGTTTCAGTGCCGGCCATGTCTGACATATCCGAGATACGCGCGTGTAGGTCGCTTCTTCATCGCACTATGCCCGAACTCCACGGTAATGGGTAGGCGTCGTTAGTCTGAGTTGATGGTCGGAAGATGGGTTTCGACTTCGCGCAGGCGCGCGGCTTCGAGCGGTTCGATCTGCGTCTTCCAGAACTCGTCTGCCTCGGCCGGTTCGTCATCCCACTTGCGGACGTCGGCGATATTGTCGTCGAGCTTTGCACGGCGCGTGCCGCCGAGTTCGAGATATTTCATCGCGAGTTTCTTGGTCGAGGTTTCCTGATCGGTCATGAACCGGTTCCTTCCCGTTTCGTCAGTGTCTGCCAAGTCGCCTCAACCTCGTTCAAGCGCCGTTGCAGGCGCTCACGAGATCGGACCTTGAGTTAGATTAACGGCGCCCCGGTCATCCTGTTCCTGCCGCTGCACGTTTCCGGTGCAAGATATCGGCGGGTCTGGAACAGAAGCCAAGCTCGCCAGTTGACCCGCGTCATCAAAAGGAGAAATCGCATGGCTCACATCGAAGACGAACACGAGAAGGTCTGGGACCTTGCGGAAAAGATCGGATTTTGCATGCTCACGACCCAGTCGGGTACGGATCTGCGGGCACGTCCGATGGCGGCCTATGCGGAGCGTCTTGAGAATGCGTTCTACTTCCTGACGGATGTGGCAAGCCACAAGGACGAGGAAATCGCGCGCTACCCGAACGTTTGCCTGGCGTTTGCCGATTCCAAGGGCCAGAAATACGTGTCCATTTCGGCGACGGCAGAAGTGCAGAACGATCGCGAGAAGATCCGCGACCTCTGGGCGACACCGGCAAAGGCCTGGTGGGACAGCCCCGAGGATCCTTCGATCCGCGTCCTGAAGATCACGCCGTCAGCAGCGGAATACTGGGATAGCCCTGGCACAGTCATCAGCTACATCAAGATGGCGGCAGCCGCCGTTTCCAGTTCGAAGCCCGACATGGGCGACAATGCCAAGGTTCAGATGTAATCTTCATGGCGGACGGGCAACCGTCCGCCATTCTTCTGCGGCCCGAATAGACGGGCTGGCGTCTCAGTTGAAATCGCCGATCGTTCCGGTTTCAAAGATAATCACCGGTTCGCCTTCCTCCCCGACAGCTGGCGATGCCTCGCGCTTCCAGACAACCGCTCCGGCATGTCGATCGCCGAGTTCGCGGGCCTCATCGATCGCAGCCGTCTCGTCTTGTGCTTCCCTTACCGCGAACGCCGGAACGGTCTGCCCTCTCTCATCGAGATCGAAGGCGAGGACGAAGATAGATTTGAACGCTCCGGGCATCAGTTTTCATTCCTTGATATGGCTTTGGACGCCGGCACACTCGCTCTGATCGCGACCGAAAACAACGGCGTCTCGATCTTCCGCAAATATCGCGGAGGATTCATGCTGCCAGGGTCCATTGAGGTATTTCCACAGATCAACACCTGTAATCTCGATGGTGTGAGGCTGAAACGTCGCGCGGAGCTGCTGATACAGCCGGTCGGCCCGGTCCTTCGATACCTTGTTCTGGATCGTGATATGCGGCTGCCATTTCTGCATATCCTGCGGACCGAGCCATGGTAGGAAGGCCTCCTTCAACCGGGCTCGCACATCCTGAAGCGCGGCACTGTCGATCGTGAAGGCGACGCCCGCACCGAGATGGCGGACGCCGCTGACCTCGGCTTTGATCGATGACCCAGCCTCGGCGACCCGTTTGAGGTGCTCGACGATCCGCTCCGTATATTCGCCGGGTAGCCGATGAAACATCGTCAGATGCGCATCGAGGAAATTCCGGTCCGGCGGGAAATGGGTTTTCCGCAACAGATCGAAAGGCGCTTTGTCGCCTTCCGCAATACGGGCTGTCAGGATCAGCGGCTGAAGCGTCTTCACTGGGATTGAACCTTCCGGGCCAGGTTTCGAACGGGTCTTTGAAGCCGAGATCTGGGATCCGGGCCCGCGATATCAATCCTTCAGTTTCGCGAACCAGTCCGCATAGGGCGTGTTCTTGGCCATCTGCCGGTTGAGATCGGGCTCGCCGTCATCCCACCAGACAGGGCCGCGTTCGCCAAGCTGAACCTTGGCATCGTCGACCCGCCGGCGCGCTTCGGCCATCGCGTCGGGTTTGCCTTTCGCATCGCGGACGGCCCGGCGTGCCGACATCAGGTCCGAGACCAGGCGTTGACGCGTCTCCGCGTCCAGCGCCGGGTTGCTTCGACGCCAGAGCCTGCCGCGGACGACGAAGTATTTGCCGTCGGGTGTGTCAGGATACGTCTCGCTCATCGTCCAACCCCGGTTTTCGCCATACCGATTACAGGAGCGTCCCCTGTGGCGGGTCAACGGCGGCGGGCTGTGGTTGTTCACCGCGGCGCGTCAGTTCGGTGCGGGCGCTGAAGCGGATATCGATATCCCGGTCTTCCGCGAGGTCCCGAAGCGCATCTTCGCTGATTCGGTCCCAGGTCTTGCCGCGATCCGCGCCTGACGGCACGCGCGGCAGCAGACCCGGCTCGCTGCTCCAGGCCAGGAGTTCTTCGAGTGATGCCTCGTTGAGGAGGTCGCGCAGGTGGTGCGCCGTGACATAGGCATCAGGCATGGCGCGATGCGCCGGCAGGCCGATCTCGTGGACCAGACCTTCGGGCATGCGCAGGTAGCGCAGCATCTGGTTGGAGAACCGCGGCAGTTCGGGCCAGACCCGCAGGCTGCATTTCCAGGTGCAGATCCAGGGCAGGCCGCCCGTTAGCCGCGGTGTACAGTATCGCTGTTCGAAGGCGGCGCGATGGGCGGCAAGCGCTTCGATCCGGTGCGGGGGACGCAGGACAGTCGGTGCGATATCCTTCCAGAACGGCGCGTCGGCGACATGGCTGTCGAGGATATGATGGATCGCGATCGTGTCGGGCGACATCGGACGGCCGGGATTGACCAGAAGCGCACCGCGGTCCTCGTTAATCTGCCATCTTCCGTCTGCCCCTAGGGTGACATCCTGCCAGCCGATCTCGCAGACGTCGTTCGGTCCGTTGCCGCCGGTCTCAAGGTCGATGACGCGGATGGTGGGATTGCTCATGTCGAAGTCCTTGTCGACGCTTATTGGCCGCGCTCTTTGTGTGCTTGTCGATTATAAATCGAGACCGAGCTGCGGTTGTTCCACGTCATCCGGCCCGGCGCCGACCAACGAAGAGAGGGATACGCCCAGCAGCCTTACCGAACGCCGGAAAGGGTAGACGGTAGCCAGGAGCCCGGATGCCGCCGCCAGCACTTCCGCGACGCTTGCATAGGGGAGGGACGCCGTGCGGCTGCGTGTCGCCTGGGTGAAGTCGGAATATTTGATCTTCACGGTGACGGTCTTGCCCGAAATGCGATGCGCTTCGCAGTGGCGCCAGACCTTTTCGGCGAGCGGCTTCAGTTCGGCCGTGGCGAGGTCGAGGGCGTCGATATCCTCAACGAACGTATCCTCGGCGCCGACGGATTTGCGGATGCGGTCGGGACGCACCTGGCGCTCGTCGATGCCGCGTGCGATGCCGTAGAAATAGGGTCCGGATTTGCCAAAACTTTCGGCGAGAAACTGCAGCGACTTCGACTTGAGGTCGGCACCGGTCTCGATGCCGTATTTCTTCATCCGCTCGGCAGTCGCCGGCCCGACGCCGTGGAATTTCTTGACAGGCAGCGATTCCACGAAGCCCGGACCGTTCTTTGGCGTGATCACGGCCTGGCCGTTCGGCTTGTTGAGGTCGCTTGCCATCTTGGCGAGGAACTTGTTGTAGGAGATGCCGGCCGATGCATTGAGGCCGGTGACCTGCTTGATCTTGGCACGGATCTCCAGCGCGATCTCGGTGGCGATCTCCATGCCCTTCAGGTTCTCGGTAACGTCGAGATAGGCTTCGTCGAGCGACAGGGGTTCGATCAGCGGCGTGTATTCCGCAAAGATCTCGCGGATTTGCCGGGACACCGACTTGTAGACCTCGAAGCGCGGCGGCACGAAGATCAGATCCGGGCATTTGCGCTTGGCAGTGACGGAGGGCATGGCGGAGTGGACGCCGAACACGCGTGCCTCGTAGCTTGCGGCGGCCACCACGCCGCGTGCCGCGGAACCGCCGACCGCCAGCGGCTTGCCGCGCAGGTCAGGATTGTCGCGCTGCTCGACGGATGCATAGAACGCATCCATGTCGACATGGATGATCTTGCGGGTGGATATGGGAACCGTGACATTCATGCGAGTTTGCTGGATGAGATAGAAACAAAAAGAGAACATAGCAGTCTTGCGACAAATATCCAAGCTCTCTGCCCAGCTTCCTGTGCATGAGGGAAACAAGCGGGCTTTGAAGGCGTTTGCTTCTGGTGATCTATCAACAGGAGACAGTTTCATGGCTGACGACAGCACGACAACCATTCGAGCGACTTTCGACACCCGTGCGGCCGCAGACCTTGCGGTCGAACATCTGGTTCAGCAGCACGGTATCTCGCGTCCGGATATCTTCATCCAGTCCGTCGGTGCCGACAACACGGTCGGATCCGCTCCGTCGGGTGGCGATGCGTCGCATGATGGCGGAGAGCGCACCGATGGCCCGCTGGAGGGCGAGATCGAGGTTTCGGCGGATATCACCGAGAGCAAGATGGCGGCGGTGCAGAAGAGTTTTGGCGAAGCAGGCGCGATACGGGTCACCGGCCGCTGATTTCAGTGAACCGAGGGGCCGGCTCTCAGCCGGCTCCGTATGGCGGTGAGCTCAGAGGTTTGCTGCAATCGAATCGGCGACGAGCAGCGCATGTTCCGCAACCTGCGGAAAGCCCATCAGCTCGCCAAAATGACCGCGTGCCAGCGGTCCGGCGATGAAAAGCCTTGGTTCGGACTTGCCATCCGCGTCTATCGCGTTGGACTGCTCGTTGCAGGAAAGACCAAGCCCCGTCGGATCGAGGTGCAGAAAGCCGTGATCGCCGAGTTGCCGCAGCCATTGCTGGCTCTGCAGCACGTTGCCGTGGGCCGGGCCGGTCGTGACCGCGACGGCATCGAACTGGCGGACTTCGACACCATTCTTCCCGCGCCGCTTGATGGTGACATCGATGATGTCTCCGTCGGTGCTGACGTCGACGATGCCTGCGGCGAGGATGTCGAGCCTGCCGGCTGCCGCCTCCGCGTCGAGCACGTCTTCCACCTGCGGCGCAATCCGGAAGCGGTGGACGTCCCAATAGGGACGCAGGTGTCGCACGATCCGGCGGCGTGCCTCGAGCGGCAGATGCTTCCAGATGCCGCCGCCTTGCGAGCGCAACTGGTCGAGAACCGCATGCCAGGTCTGACCCTCTGCCTGCGCTTCCCTGATCGCGGCCCGCACGCGGTACAGGATCTCGGATGCGCTTGTGGCGGGATGGTCGAGAAAGTCGCCGAACGGTTCCTGCGCAAAGGTGGCGTGTCCGCGTGAGCGCAGGCCACGGCGCGAAAGGGCAGTAATGCTGCCGCTATGCCCGCAACGCTTCAACGAGGCGATGACATCCGCGGAGGTCAGCCCGTTGCCGACGACGAGGACCCGATCGTCGGCCCGGATCGGCGCCAATGCGTTCGGCGCTGTCGGGTCCGCGACATAGCGCGG
Source organism: Rhizobium sp. CFBP 13726 (assembly GCF_014841925.1). Taxonomy (NCBI): domain Bacteria; kingdom Pseudomonadati; phylum Pseudomonadota; class Alphaproteobacteria; order Hyphomicrobiales; family Rhizobiaceae; genus Rhizobium; species Rhizobium sp. CFBP 13726. The sequence continues at coordinate 564,560 of NZ_JACYUU010000002.1, read as the reverse complement.
ATGCTCGGCCAGTCGTCTCAAGGAGCGTGGGGCAACCGGAGCAGGGTGGGTGGCAGCGATCACCAGGATATCGGCAACCAGCGTCTGCCCGGTGGTATCGGTGACATGCCATTGGTCGTGCCGCTTTTCGACGCCGGTCACCGCGGCGCAGATATGGCGGACGGCTCCGGATGCCAAAAGAGGTTGAAGGTTGGACAGGACATAGTTTCCGAAGATGCCCCGGCGCGGAAACACGTTGCCATCAGCGCGAAATGCCGCCTCATCCTCCGCAACGGAGCCGGTCGTTTCCATCCATCTCGAAAAATGCTCGGGATCGCCAGGAAGTATGCTCATTCGCGTTGCCGGGACGTTGATCCGGTGCACCGGGTCCCGCGTATCGTACGCGAGGCCCCTGCCGATTTCGGCACGCGGCTCGAAAATGGTGATGTCGACGGCGTCCGCCTTGTGGCCGGTCGCCAGATGGTAAGCGACCGCTGCCCCGGTCACGCCGCCGCCGATAATGGCGATTGAAGATCGTGTTGGTTCAGGCCGTTCAGACGTCGTCGATGCTGTCACTGTCAGTCACTTCGGTTAGACGCGGCCGCTCTTTTAAACTCGCACGGTACGTCGTTGAATCAAAAATCGATAGGCGCTGCGCTTGCAAAAACGGGCTTTTTCCTAGGCATCGGAAACGGAGCACGTTTATCCCTTGGCGCGGCTAAATTTAGTCCAGTGTTCTCGCAGGCAATATTGTTCACGACTCCCTCTGACGCGACATTACACATCAAAGATCGGGAAGGAATGGAGAGCGTGATGATTGGTGGCGGCTTTTCGATATTTGGGATCGATCTGTTCGGATCGACAGGGCAGTTGGCCGGTGACCGAAAAGAAGAAGCTGAGGCATTGCCACGGCTCGAGACGCAGAAGGTCGAGGAGACTGATGCCGATCGACTGACGGATACCGACCAGCAGGACATTTTTCTCTGGAGTACGTCTCTCGCCTACTGAGACATGACGCGGAAGCCGGTCTCAGCCGGGCCTTCGTCATGTCTCAACCGTCCGGATGACGGGAATCGCAAGCAGTTTTCATGAGATAGAAGTTCGGGCGCCCGCAGTGGAGCGCCCGAAACCATTAGTCGAGAAGTTCGGCAGGCACCTTGCCGCCGTTTTCGGACAGCTTCTTCAGCAGCGCCTTGTGCAGCCACATGTTCATCGTGGCGGAATCGCTCTGGTCGCCGGTGTAGCCGAGTTCGTCGGCCAGTTCCTTGCGCTCCGAAAGGCTTGCGTCCATGCCGAGGGCCTTCATCAGGTCGACGATCGAATGCTTCCAGTCGAGCTTCTGGCCGCTCTTCTTGACGGCTGCGTCGAGGACCGGTGCGATATCGACGGTCTGCATCGTGGCAGAGGTCGAGCCTGGAGTTGCGACCGGCGGTGCGCCTGCGGTCTTCGGAGCAGCCTGGGCTGTTCCGCCGACCGGCGGGGCCGTCGTCGCAGCAGGTTCTGGCGTTGCCATGGACGTCGGTGTCGGCTCGGCGCCTGTTGGCGAAGCCGGTGCTGCTGCTGCAGGATGACCGAAGATGGCGTCCTTGATCTTGCTGAATATGCTCATGGATAGTTCCTCCGTTGGTTTATGCCATACATGGTACGAGATCGCGTCGATGACGGATCACTTTAGTTCTGCGGGACGACGACGCGATCGCCGCCTGAGCCGCGGTCTGAACGGTCCGGTCCGCCACGACCGCTGGAACGGTCACGGCCATCGCGACCACCCCGATCATTGCGGCCGTCTCGGTCGTTGCGGATGTAGCCGGGGCGCTCCGGGCGGTCGCCGCGGTTCCAGTCCCGGTGCGGGCGATCGTTGTCACGGTCGGGCCGGCGGCCGTCGTGACGGCCGTGGTGGCGATCGCGGTCGCGGTGATGACGGTAACGGTAGTTCGGACCGTCGTAACGGTTGAACCGGTCGTAGCGATCGGACGAACGGTACTCGGTGTAGGTGCCGCCTTCGCTGACGCAGCCCGCCAGCATCAGGCAGGCAAGACCGACAGCGGTCACCGCCTTCAATGCTCTGAATTTCATGTGATTGCCCCTGTTACCATTTTATCGAGTGCTAAACAGGAGAAGGGGCCAAGAAGTTCCTCATATACCTCTTCGGGCGTGCGTGGCGCTGCAACAGTTTTTGATGTCGTAATCTGAGGTGACCTGTCGCGTCTGTCCCTCTAGTATCGCGGCTTCACTCGGTTGGGGCATGCAATGGCAGAATTTCCGCAAAAGGCTAAGGTCGTCATCATCGGGCTCGGTGGCATCGTCGGTGCGTCGATCGCGCATCACCTTGTCGAGCGCGGCTGGGACGATATCGTCGGCATCGACAAGTCTGGGGTCCCGACCGATATCGGGTCGACCGCGCATGCCTCGGACTTCTGCTACACGACCAGCCATGACTACCTGTCGGTCTGGACCACCCAGTATTCGATCGATTTCTACGAGAAGATGGGGCACTACGCCCGCATCGGCGGTCTCGAAGTCGCGCGCACCGGCGACGATGCCTGGATGGAAGAGATCAAGCGCAAGCTGACCTCTGCCAAGGCCTTCGGCACCCGGGCGCATTACGTCTCGCCGTCCGAGATCAAGGCGATGTTCCCGCTGATCGAGGAAGATCAGGTGCAGGGCGGTCTGTTTGATCCGGATGCCGGTCTCGTCATTCCGCGCTCGCAGACAGTCGCCGGCAAGCTGGTGGACGCCGCCGAGAAGGCCGGAAAGCTCAAGGTATTCGGCAATACGGCGGCGCAGTCTCTGATTATCGAGGGCGGCCGCATCAAGGGCGTCGTCACCCACCGCGGCACGATCATGGCCGACCATGTCGTCGTCTGCGCCGGCATCTGGGGCCGGCTGATTGCCGAGATGGCGGGCGAGGATCTGCCGGTCATGCCGGTCGATCATCCGCTGACCTTTTTCGGGCCCTATAACGAGTTCGAAGGCACCGGCAAGGAAATCGGCTATCCGCTTTTGCGCGACCAGGGCAATTCGGCCTATATGCGCGACACCGGCGATCCGAAGACGACCGAAGGCGGGCAGATCGAGTGGGGTTATTACGAGACCACCCATCCGCGCCTCTGTCATCCCCGCGACATTCTTGAGAAGCACGAAGCGCGGCTGTCGCCGTCGCAGCGCGATCTCGACATGGAACAGATCATCGAGCCGCTGGAAAAGGCGATCGAGCTGACGCCGATCCTCGGCGAGCTCGGCTATAACGAAGGGCATTCGTTCAACGGTCTCTTGCAGGTGTCGGCCGGCGGCGGTGCCTCCTGCGGCGAAAGCCAGAAGGTGCGCGGGCTCTGGTACTGCGTTGCCATCTGGGTCAAGGACGGCCCAGCCTATGGCAAGCTGATCGCCGACTGGATGACCGATGGCCGCACCGAGATCGACCACAACTCGATCGATTACGCGCGCTTCTATCCGCATCAGCTGACGGAAGAGTTCATCGAGGGCCGCACCTTCGAGGCTGCCCAGAAGATCTATTTCCCGGCCGTTCATCCGCGCGAACCCTATGCGACGGGCCGCGGCGCCAAGCGCTCGCCGTTCCACGATCGCGAAAAGGAACTGGGCGGTTACTTCATGGAGCTCGGCGGCTGGGAGCGTGCCCACGGTTACGCCGCCAACGAGCATCTGCTGGAGAAATACGGCGACCGGGTTCCGACGCGCGAAAACGAGTGGGACAGCCGCCACTTCTGGCGCGTGTCGAATGCCGAGCATCTGGCGATGAGCGAGGATTGCGGCATCGTCAACCTCTCGCATTTCCACATGGTCGATATAGAGGGGCCCGATCATGTCGAGCTGCTCGAATGGCTGTGTGCGGCCAAGATCGGCGGCGACGGCAATATCGGTAAGGGCATCTACACCCACTTCCTCGACGACGAGGGCATGGTGCGGGCCGATTTCACCGTCTTCCGCCTGGCTGATCGCGGCCGTCTCGTCAACGGCGCCGATGCCGGGCCGCGGGACCTGCTCTACATGAAGCGTGTCGCGCAGGATCGTGGCCTCGACGTCACCATTACCGATGTCTCGGAAAAGTTCATCACCATCGGCATCTGGGGCCCGAACGCTCGCGAAAACCTCAAGAAGGTCGTGGCCGACCCTGAAGGTCTCGATGTCGAGAACTTCGCCTTCGCCGCGATCAAGCCGATCGAGATCGCCGGCAAGCATGTCACGGCGTTCCGCATCTCCTATGTGGGCGAGCAGGGCTGGGAACTGCATATGAAATACGAGGACGGCGTTGCCGTCTGGGATGCGCTGCGTGCCACCGGCGTGATGGCCTTCGGCGTCGAGACCTATGCCAACTCACGCCGCCTGGAAAAGAGCCTGCGCCTGCAGAACGGCGATCTCCTGACCCAGTACAACCTGATCGAGGCCGATCTTGCCCGTCCGAAGGTCAAGGAAGCGGATTTCTGCGGCAAGGCGAAACATCTCGAATACAAGGCCCGCGACCATCAGCCGGCGATGCTCTGCACGCTCGTGATGACCGACAATGTCGATGCGTCCGGTGTCGCCCGCTATCCGGTCGGCTCGCTGCCGGTGATGGATCCGGACACGGGCGAGGTTCTAATCGACGACCTTGGACGGCGTTCCTATACGACCTCGATCGCCTACGGCCCGACCATCGGCCGGAACATCGCGCTCGCCTATCTGCCCTGGTCGCATTGCCAGGTCGGCCGGAAACTGACGGTGGATTATTTCAACGAGGCCTTCCCGGTGGAAGTCGCAGCGGTCGGTTACAAGCCGCTCTATGATCCTGAGAACCTCAAGCCGAGAAGCTGACCGGCTTCGGGTCCGACAAACAAAAAACGCTCCGCGGATATCCACGGAGCGTTTTTTTATTGGCTGAGTCTGGTCTTAGTACTGCGCAGTAGAGGACGAAGAGCCCTGCTGGTTGCCGTTGAGGCCGGTTGCGACGACCGACACGCGGAACTTGCCGTCGAGGTTCTTGTCGAAGATCGCGCCGACGACGATGTCGGCCTCGGCTTCGACTTCGTCACGGATGCGGCTCGCAGCTTCATCGACTTCGAACAGTGTCATGTCGGTACCGCCTGAGATCGAGATGAGCACGCCCTTGGCGCCCTTCATCGAGATGTCGTCGAGCAGCGGATTGGCGATTGCGGCTTCGGCGGCGATCAGCGCGCGGCCATCGCCGGATGCCTCGCCGGTTCCCATCATCGCACGACCCATGCCCTTCATCACCGATTTCACGTCGGCGAAGTCGAGGTTGATCAGGCCTTCCTTGACGATCAGGTCGGTGATGCAGCTGACGCCCGAAAAAAGCACGCGGTCCGCGATCATGAAGGCGTCGGCGAAGCTGGTCTTGGCGTCGGCAATGCGAAACAGGTTCTGGTTCGGAATGACGATGACCGTATCGGCGGCTTCACGCAGGGCTTCGATACCCTCGTTGGCCGTCTTCATGCGGCGATGCCCTTCGAACGAGAAGGGTTTTGTGACAACCGCGACCGTCAGGATGCCGGCAGAGCGTGCTGCGCGTGCAATCGCTGGCGCAGCGCCGGTTCCAGTTCCACCGCCCATGCCGGCGGTGACGAAGCACATGTGCGAGCCGGCGAGATGATCCATGATCTCGTCGATCGACTCTTCGGCGGCCGCGCGGCCGATATCCGGCAGCGAGCCAGCACCGAGACCTTCGGTCACCTGCGCACCCAGCTGGATTCGGCGCGACGCCTTGGATGTTGCCAGAACCTGGGCATCCGTATTGGCGGCGATGAATTCCACGCCGTGGAGATTTTCCGTGATCATGTTGTTGATCGCGTTACCGCCACCGCCTCCGACACCGATCACGGTTATCTGCGGTTTCAATTCGGTCAAGCCGCTCTTAATATCCGTCATCTTCGTCTCCTTCAGCTCCTTCCGGTCGTCCCATACCAGAAGGACGGCGAATCGCCCCGCAGGCTATCTGTCCGCAAGGTCATAGACCAGAGCGCTGTCAGGCCAAAGAGGCAGGAGTAGGGTGAGGGCGATGTCATCGCAATTTAATGTACAGCATCCCTGAATTGAGCGCCTCACGACGGTCGCGACCAATCCAAAATAGACCGTTGCGTAAATTGGTATGTTATATTATTACATTCGGCAACGGCAGAGATCGCGCGGGGATCGCTCTGGACAAGCATCGGCGTGTTCCCTATCAGTTGGGGCGCTACGGTTCTGCAATCGCAGATGAAAAGGGAATGCGGTGAGGCTTTCGGGCCAAGTCCGCGACTGCCCTCGCAACTGTAAGCGGCGAGCCAGCCATCGATACCACTGATCATCCGATCGGGAAGGCGATGGAAGGCGTTCGAGCCGCAAGTCAGGAGACCTGCCGTGGCATGGACAACCAACACCGGACGAGGGGTTCCGGCAGGGAGATGATTATGACGCAAGCAATGCGCTCGTGCGCCATGTCGACGTCGAGCCGTTCTGCGGCCTCGTCCTGCCCTTTTTTCCGATCACCAAAGGACAGGACATGAAGTCAGGGCTTATCGCCGCCTTAGTTGCGGCACTTCCCACATTCGCCTTTGCCGCGCCGACCAGCTACCCGCTGACGATCGAGAATTGCGGCCGCCCCGTCACGTTCGAAAAAGCGCCCGAGAAGATCGTTTCGATCGGTCAGGGCATGACCGAAGTGCTTTATTCGCTCGGGTTGGCCGAGAAGGTGGCGGGCACTGCCGTCTGGGTCGGGCCGGTGCTTTTGCCCTATGCCGGAGTTGATGCGAAGATCAAACGGCTTGCCGACAACGACCCGAGCTTTGAATCGGTCGTCAGTCTCGAACCGGATCTGGTCGCTGCGGAGTTCGAGTGGCATGTCGGGCCGATGGGATCCGTCGGCAAGCGCGAGCAGTTTTCCGATCTCGGCATCAACACCTATGTCTCGCCCGCCGATTGCGTCGCGAAGACCAATGTCGATGGCGGGGATGGCGTTCGCAACGAACTGTTCAAGATGGACCTGATCTACCGCGAAATTTCAGAGCTTTCGAAGATCTTCGATGTCGAGGATAAGGGTACCGCCCTGATCGCAGACCTGAAACGGCGCGAAGCCGCAGCCGTCGCATCGATCAAGGGCGCGGAGACGAAGAACCTGCCGATCGTCTTCTGGTATTCCAGCAAGGAAACCAAGGGCGATGCCTTTATCGCCGGCAAGAACAGCGCACCGGCCTACATCCTTCAAACGATCGGCGCCCGCAATGTGGTGACGACGGAAGAAGAATGGCCGCTGGTGGGCTGGGAAACGATTGCTGAGGCCAACCCCTCCGTCATCGTCGTCGCCACCATGGACCGTCGCCGCTATGCCGCGGATGATCCGGCCGTGAAGATCAAGTTCCTCGAAACCGATCCCGTCGTCAGCCAGCTGGACGCTGTGAAAAACAGACGTTTCGTGATGATGGACGCCCAGTCGATGAACCCGACGATCCGCACGATCGAGGGCATCGAGACACTCGCCCGGGACATCCAGTCCTTCGGCCTTGCGAACTAGGGTGCGGCGGGAGATGATATCTTTCCCTTTTTCCGCCATCGTCGATGAGGCGAATTTGCCCGACCTGCCCAGGCGCCCCAAGTGACGCGATCCCGTATCGGACGTTGGGCGCTAGGTGCCGCAGGCGTGTTCCTGGTGCTCTCAGCGCTTCTCGTCGCCATCGTCGCCGGTGTGGCGATCGGTGAGATGACCATTCCCATGGAGACGACGATTGCGGCGGTGACGAACCGGCTCGGTCTGACCGCCATGGCACTGCCGCGCATCCAGGAAGCGGTGATCTGGGATTATCGCCTGTCACGGTCGCTGGTCGCGGCGTTTTGCGGCGCCGGACTGGCGCTGTCGGGGGCGATCCTGCAGTCGCTGCTGCGGAACTCGCTGGCCGAACCCTATGTTCTCGGCATTTCGGCTGGAGCATCGACCGGTGCGGTCAGCGTCATGCTGCTCGGGTTTGGCGCGGGCGCGATCTCGCTTTCCGCCGGAGCCTTTGTCGGCGCGCTGATCGCCTTTGTCTTCGTGGTGATGCTGTCGAGCGGACGCCAGACGGCGGACCGGACCATTCTTGCCGGGGTTGCCGCCTCGCAATTGTTCAATGCGCTCACCTCCTACATTGTCTCGACCTCTGCCAATGCCGAACAGGCGCGCAGCGTGATGTTCTGGCTGCTCGGCAGCCTTGCCGGCGTCCGCTGGCCGGAGGTGACGCTGGCTGCATCGGTCGTCACCATCGGGCTCATCGTCTGCATCTGGCATGCGCGAGCGCTCGATGCGTTTACCTTCGGCGAGGATGCGGCCCGTTCGCTCGGCATCGCCGTCCGGCGGGTCCGCGTGGTGCTGCTGCTCGTCACGGCGCTGATGACGGCGACGATCGTCAGCATGGTGGGTGCGATCGGCTTTGTCGGGCTGGTCATCCCGCATGCGGCCCGGTTTATCGTCGGTCCCGGCCATATCCGGCTTCTGCCAGCCTGTGCGCTGATCGGAGCGTTGTTCATGGTGCTCGCCGATATCGTGTCGCGCATCGTTATCGCACCGCAGATCCTGCCGATCGGGGTGGTGACGGCGCTGGTCGGCGTTCCCTTCTTCTGCGTCATTCTCTACCGGGCAAGGAGGGTCGCATGACAACCGATCCCGTCTCCGCCCCGGTCTTGGCCGCAACCGCCGTCCGGTGGCTTGCCGGGCGCAAGGTGATCGTCGATGAAGTGACGGTTTCGGTCGATGAGGGCCGGACGCTCGGGTTGATCGGGCCTAATGGTTCCGGCAAGTCGTCACTGATCCGACTGCTGGCGGGTCTGAGGGCGCCCGCCGCCGGCAAGGTCACGCTCGACGGAAAGCCGATGAGCGGTTTCGCACGACGCGAGCTCGCCCGGCGCGTTTCCGTTGTCGAACAGCATTCGGCAACCGAAGCAAATGTCACCGTCATCGACGTGGTCCGGCTTGGACGCACGCCATACCGGTCGGCGCTGTCGCCGTGGACGCAAGAGGACGACCGGATCGTGACCGAAGCCTTGGTGCGCGTCGGGCTGGATGATCGCTGCGAGCAGTTCTGGCATACGCTGTCGGGGGGAGAGCGTCAGCGCGTGCAGTTGGCCCGGGCGCTCGCACAGTCGCCGTCGGTGCTGATCCTCGACGAACCCACCAACCATCTCGACATCCAGCACCAGATCGACATCCTGCGGCTCGTCTCGGAGCTGCCGCTGACGACGGTCGTCGCGATCCACGATCTCAACCTCGCCGCCCGGTTCTGCGATGTGATCGCCGTGCTTTCGGAGGGACGGCTGGTCGCCTGCGGTTCGCCTACCGATATTCTGACCGAGCAGATGATCGCCGACGTGTTCGGCGTTGAAGCCCATGTTTCGACATCACCGCATCACGGCCGGCTGCATATCCAGTTCCTGATGTGAGCCAGTCTAGGCGGCGGCGATCTGCAGGAGGTTGCGCAAGAGCATCGCACGCGTGAGCGCGCCAACCGAACCGTGCGGCGGTGTCACCCAGCCTGCGACCTCAGCGACATCGGCTGCCACATCCGAGATCATCGATCCATCGGTGCCGTAGCTGATGCCGACGCCGACGACGGCGGCACCGGGCTTGACCATGTCTGCGGTGACGAAACCGGGTTGGCCAAGGGCGGCGATGACGATATCGGCGCGCCTGACGTCCTCGGCGATATCCCGCGAGCCGCTATGCAGCAGGGTCACCGTCGCATCGATTCCCTTGGCCGAGAGGAGCATGGCGAGCGGGCGCCCGACGAGCTGGCCGCGGCCGATGATGGCCACCCGGCGGCCGGCAAGCGGAACGGCATTGCCCTGCAAAAGCGCGAGGATGGCGGCCGGGGTACAGGGCAGGAGGCCCGGCTTTCCCGCCAGAAGGAGGCCGAGGTTTTGCGGATGCAGGCCGTCGATATCCTTGGCCGGCGACACGGCGGTCATCACCTTCGTCTCGTCGATGTCAGGCGGCAGCGGCAGTTGCACCATCTGCCCGTAAATGGCGGGGTCGGCATTGACGGCGGCAATCCGTTCGAGCAGGGCTTCGGTGGTCGTATCCGAGGGAAGGCGCAGGTCGATCGCTTCGATACCGACTTCGGCGCAGTCTGCGTGCTTGCGACCGATATAGGTGGCGCTGGCCGGATCGTCTCCCACCAGCACCGTCACCATCTTCGGCGCAATGCCGCGCGCGCGAAGACCGGCAACCTCTGCTGCCATCTCGCGCCGCAGCCGGGCGGCAAGGGCTTCGCCATCCAGCAGTGTTGCGGTCATTCTCGGCAGGGTCACGCTCATTTCAGACCGATCGAGGGATCGATGAAGCGGTTGGTGACGACCTGATCCGGCTTCACATCCGGATCGGCGCGCTCGTCGAAACGGGGCTTCACCAGTTTGAGCATCTCGGCGACACGGTCCATGTCGAAATCGCCGATCGTCGCGTTGGGGCCGTTGCCGATAATGCCGGTGTCGACCATCGTCTTTGCGGCATAGGCCATCAGCTCCGGCGCGGTCTTCCACCAGCTGGCAGCGTGACCGGCAGCGTTGAAGTCGACGATCACCTTGTTTGCCTCGGCCGGATCCCTGGCATAGTCGGCAGTTGCTTGCTGCAGAAGCGGGACGAGCTTTGCGAGGCACGGTGCAAGCTCTTCCATTCTAGCCGTCGCGACGGAGAGCATGCCGGTGTAGTTGCGATAGCCGAGGTCGTTCATGTTGAGGTAGCCGATCGGCTTGCCCCAGTTGTTGCCGTGCTCGAACTTGTAGACTTCGCTGGTGACAAAACCCTGGTTCAGCCATGTGCCGTTGTTGGTGACGAAATTCTCGCCGTCGCCGCGATAGCCCTCGACGAACACATCCGCGGGGACGCCCTGCTCGACGAGGTAGAGGCCGAAGGTGCGCTTGATGGTCGAGACGTAGATCTTGCCCTTGCCGCTTTCCGCAAAGGTCTTGAGATCGGCGATCGACTTGAAGCCGTCAGGGTAGGTGGCCTTGTCCCACAGGAGAACCGTCGGGGCGATGTCGAGCGGTGCCATGACGCCGACCACGGGGAAGCGCTTAGAGAAGATGAAGGCGTTGTCCAGTTCCTGATAGCCGAGATGCGGCGTGACGCCTGCCTTGGAATTGCCCATGTAGAGCGCTGAGTAGGCGGTCTCGCCGTCGCCCATGCCAAGCCCGCCGCCCCCTTCGAGGATGGTCAGCTCGATGCCGGTCGCGCCGAGGGGCCCGGTATACTGGCCCGACGTCATCTCTCCGCCCGAGCCGATCAGCTGATAGAGCGGACCTTGCTCGGCCTGGGCCAGCCAGTCTTTCTGGATGATGAACGGGCTGGGGCAGACATCGGCAAGCGGCGTCGTGTAGCGGCCCTTGGCGAACTCGCCGGCAGTCGCACTGTTTGCTGTAGACAAAGCCGTTGCGAACGTGGTGATCGCCACTGCGGTGGTCAGTGTGGCAGTCAGTTTATTTGTCATTTTTTTTCCCCTGATTGCTTTTTTTCTAGGTCAGTTCAGCGGCGGTGTCAGCGTTGCCTGTCGCTCGATTCGTGCCAATGCGCAAACAGCCGGTTCCCGAGCCAGTTGAAGGTCAGGTAGACGGTGATCGACAGGGCAGAGGCGACGATCAGCGCGGCATACATCTGCTCGTATTTGAAATCGATCTTGGCGTTCATCAGCAGCTGACCGAGACCTCCCTTGCCGGACAGGAAGAACAGTTCCGAAACGATCGCGGCGATGACGGCGAGGCTTCCGGAAATCCGCAGGCCCGCAAACAGCGTCGGTGCCGCAGACGGCAGCGCGGCCTTGCGCAGCATCACCCACCAGGAGGCATTCTGCAGCTTGAACAATTCGAGAATATTGCGGTCGACGCTTTTGAGGCCGAGCAGCAGCGTTGTCGGGATAGCGAAGAAGGTGAACAGCGCGACGATCAGCACCTTGGGCAGAAAGCCGAAGCCGAGCGCGCTCTGGATCAGCGGAATGATCGCCATGATCGGGATCGACTGCAGCGCCACGAGGTAGGGGAAAACTGCCTTTTCCAGCGCATAGACGCGGAACATGACGATGCCGAGCATGATGCCGACGGGGATCGAGACGGCAAGTCCCGCAAGGGCGATCGAGATCGTGGTCAGCGCCCGCACGAGCAGCTCGGTGCGGAAGCTCGCAATGCCGAATGCCTGGTTCCACAGGCCTTCCGCACTCGGCATCAGAAACTGGCGATGGGCCGGAAGGTCCGCCCGGATCAGCGCGTAGGCGGCAACGATCAGGATGCCGAGGAGGAGAGGTGGTGCGAAGCTCAAGACGAGGCGGCGACCGACGCTTGGCGCCGGTGCAAGCGGGACGGGGCTGTAGCGTTCGACCTGTGCCTTCAGCGGCGGGGATTTGTAAGAGGCGACAATGGGATCCGACATGGCGCTCAGGCCTCTATGGCATGGCGAAGGGCACGCGATACCGCTCCGCACAGTTTCGAGAATTCCGGCTCGTAACGCAGCTCGGGCTGGCGCGGGAAGGGAAAGCCGATGTCGAGCGTATCGATGATGCGGCCGGGCCGGCGCGACATCACCACGACCTTGCTCGACATGTAGACGGCCTCGGGAATGGAGTGGGTGACGAAGATGCCGGTGAAACCTTCGCGGCAATGAAGGTCGATCACCTCGTCGTTCAGCCGTTCGCGGGTGATCTCGTCGAGCGCGCCGAACGGTTCGTCGAACATGAAGACATTGGGATTGAGCGCCAAGGACCGCGCCAGCGAGGCGCGCATCCGCATGCCGCCGGAAAGCCTTCGCGGAAAATGGGCCTCGAAGCCGGAAAGGCCGACGAGCTCGATCTTTTCCTTGGCGATTTCGCGGCGCTTCGCGGCCGGGTAACCGCGCAGCTCCATCAGCAGTTCGACATTACCCTGCACTCGCCGCCATGGCAGCAGGGTCGCATCCTGGAACGTATAGCCGAGCTGCTGCCGATCGACCCAGACATCGCCGGAACTGTGGCTCGACAGGCCGCTCGCGATCCGCAGCAGCGTCGATTTTCCGCAGCCGGACGGGCCGACGATCGACACGAACTCGCCATGTCCGATGGCAAGGTCGACATCGGAGAGCGCTTTCGTTCCATCCGGGAACGTCATCGAGACCTTTTCGAACACGACGGCATTGCCGCCGGGCAGGGGCGGATGGAGACGTGCACCAATATCGGTGGCGGCGACTGTCGGCGATCCCGTCATGACAAATCCCCTTTTCTCATCTCAGACCCGTCTCTCAAAACCGCAGCATGGACATGCGGACCTGCTCGATGAAGGCCTCCGTGCGCTCATTGGTGACGTTGTTGATATCGTAGAGCGCGTGATATTTCACCTTGACCCGCGGATTGCAGACGACGCGCAGGAAGCGGGTGGCGTTGCGGCGTGGCGGATCGCCGAGAACCATCGCACGCCAGCGTTTCGAGCCGTAGGTGGTGACGGTCGCGAGCTTGCGGATATTGGTAAGGCCCGGCGAAAGCTGTCCGTCCTGCAGCTTGAACGACACGTCGGGCAGAAACACCCGGTCGAAATAGCCCTTGAGGATCGCCGGCCAGCCGAAATTCCACACTGGATGGCAAAGAACCAGTGCATCGCAGGACATCAGCCGGTCGACATAGGGCGCGACGCGGCTGCGATTGATGGAAAGGTCATGATAGTCGCGCCGATCCTCCGCCGACAAAACCGGATCGAACCCTTCCGCGTAAAGATCCAGGTCGTCCACCGTATGCCCGGCCTCAAGGAGGCTCGCAACGACCGTAGCGTGCAGGCGCGAGGCGAGGCTTTCCTTCAGCGGGTGGGCGTAAATGACATGTACCTTCATCGGTCCATAATTCTCGTTATCGGTTGAAAAGGAAGATGCGGCCGGGAGCGGGGACCCAGTCAGGATGCGTCCAGGCGATCATCTTGCCGGGGTTGAGCAGGCCCTTGGGATCCGTCTGGCGCTTGAATTCGAGCTGGGCCGGATCGGTGCGTTTCATGCCGCCTTCCTCGAGTGTCACCCGATGCGGGTTGAACACCGTGACGCCCAGCCGTGTTTCGAGGATCTCGACCACCTCTTCGAGCCGCTCAGTGCCTTCATAGCGCAGCAGCGGCATGGCGACGGCGGCGACCTTGCCGGAAAACCGTGTGAATTCGAAATGCAGGATCAGCTCATCGCCGAAGGTTTCAGCGATGCGGTCGATCGCGCCGTAGAGATCGTCCTGCGGCAGCATCATCTGCAGGTAGGTGATCGACGGATCGATCTTGATTGCCCGAAGCGTCGTGTGGTTCCAGGCCAGCTCATAGGCCGGAGGCAGGCGCATGCCGGCACCATCGCGGTCGGCGCGGAAGCGGATGGCGGCGCCGGCGTCTTCCTCGACTGCGGTCACCAGCCTATCGAGATCCTGTCTTGCAACCATGACCGCAACCAGGGCTTCGCCGGATTTCAGGAACGGTGCATGCCGGGTAAAATAGCGATCGGGGATGGCGCTTTCGAAGGTCGAAAGCATGCGCAGCGTGATCGCGTCATCTTCACCGAGACGAAAGGCAAGACGGTTCGCGGAGGCAAAATCGGGTGCGCCGATCAGCACGTCGACCCAGTCTCCGGCCGGGTCGACCGGGATCTCGATCTCGATGATGACGCCGTTGACGCCGTAGGCGTGTGCCGCCTTGGCAATGTCGTCGCCGACAAGGTCGAGGACACGAGGCTCTGCCTCCATCGTCACGAGACGCAGGCGGCGGATATTGGCGGGGTTGCGCAGGCCGCCCCAGCGGATGGCGCCGACGCCGCTCGATCCGCCGGCGATGAAACCGCCGAGCGTCGCGGTTGCCGTGGTGGAGGGAAACAGGCGGATTTCATGGCCATTTTCGCGCGCCGCCTGTTCGAGATCCGCCATGACGGCGCCGGCTTGGGCAACGAGATGATCTTCACCGATGCGAACGACCTCGTTCATGTGTTTCATATGCAGAACGACGCCGCCCTGCAGCGGCATGGACTGGCCGTAATTGCCGGTTCCGGCACCCCTGACGGTGACGGGCACGTTGCAGCGGTGGCAGATCGAAAGGATCTCGATCACCTCGGCCTCGCTGCGGGGCGCAACAACCAGATCGCCGCAGACGTCTTTCAGGAGATCCTTCAGGATTGGGCTATACCAGTAGAAGTCCCGGCTTTTCTGCTGAACCGTGCGCGGATTGTCGTCGATATCGAACCGGGCGAGCGCTGTCCGGCAGGCTTCGAGATCTGCACTCACGCGCGCCTCCGTTCGATCCCGACTGCCTCGGCAGTGGCAGCACCCAAGGCTTTGCCGTTGCGCAAAACCGTGCGGGCGGTGTTCGTTCGGGAGAAAAGGTCGGTCCAGCTGGTTGCCTCGAAGAGGATAGCATCCGCCGGTCCGCCGGCGCGGATCATGCCGGCGCCGTCGAGACCCATGGCGGCCGCCGGTCCTGCATTGCAGGCGGGGGCCCAGCCGGCGGGATCGCCTTCGAGCTGGCCCAGGAACTGCGCCTGGCGCATCACATCCAGCATGTCGAAATCGCCGTAGGGGTAGAATGCGTCCTGCACGTTGTCCGACGCGAAGGCGACGTTGACGCCGGCGGCGCGCAGTTCGGTGACCGGCGCAAGGCCGCGCAGACGCGGCGTGCGGCCGGTTTTGCGGTCCTGCAGGAAGCCGTTGGTGAGCGGCAGCGCCACGACATGGATGCCGGCTTCGGCAATGCCGGCGATCAGGGCCTGCGCTTCGGGTTCGTGCTTTTGGGCAAGCGCGCAACAATGTCCGGCGACGATGCGTCCGGCAAACTTGTGCCGCAGGGCCGTTTCGACGACGAGCGAAAGGCCGTCAGCGGATGCGTCCGTCGTTTCGTCCACGTGAAGATCGAGGTCGAGCCCGTGTCTTGCGGCTGCCAGAAACAGCCTGTCGATCCGCTCCGGCGTGGCGCTGCCCGGTCCGATAAAGGCGCCGAGCACGCCGTCGCGCTTCGCGATTTGCGCGCAGCGTCGATCGAAATCGTCCTGCTCCACCCGAAACAATGCCATCAGGGCGACGGCCTGCAGGGTCAGCCGGTGCTTCCAGGCGGACTGGATTTCACTGAAGGCGATCCAGGCAGGGCTGTTTTCGGGTTCCTCGAACGTATCGAGATGGGTGCGCAGCGCGACCGTGCCATGCTGTTCGGCCTTGTTGAGCGCGCGGTCCATGCGCTCCGCGATATCCTCGACGGTCCGGTTGGGCGCGTCGGCCATCGCCAGTTCGACAGCTCCGGCAAGGCCGTTGTCGGAAAACCCGGTTCGCTCTGAAGTGAAAGCCTTGTCGAGATGGACGTGCATGTCGATGAAGCCGGGCAAAGCGAGGCGTCCCTGCGCATCCCACTCGCGCTCGCTTGAGCTTGGCGCATGAAAACGACCGTCGCGGATCGTGACGTCGAAGGTGACGAGGCCGCTTCTGCTGTCTGCTGCGTGGTGGGGAAGGCCATCGACCAGCGGCGCGGGTGCGCGAAGATTGCGGATGGTAAGTAGGGCTTCGCCGAAGGGCAGCATAACGGCGCTCATAGTGGTTGTGTCCCGATGGCTGCCATGCCCGGATGCGCCGCGACCTCGTCCAGAAGCTTGGCGTAACGGGTTGCCGCATGGGCAACGATGGCGGCGCCGATCTCAGGCGTTGCGGATGCGGCATCGCCGGCGACTCCTGCCGGGTGCAGATCCTCCGCGACCCAGCCGACGCTGATCGGGCCGAGCAGGCGAAGGACGTCGTTGTTCTCGGCGACGGCTGCCGAGGCCGGCACGAAACTGCGGGCTTCGTTCAGGTCGACCAGATCGGGCCGGAAATGCAGCATGGCCGCGGTTTCGACCAGTCCGCCATGGATGCCGTCGCGCTGTTCGAGCGGCGAGACGAGGCCCGGCGGAAAGCCCATCGAGATCCATCCTGCCGATACCACGAACAGCTCCGTTTCCAGCCGCAGGCTTCGCGCCGCGATCTGCAGAACCGGAACGTTGCCGCCATGGGCATTCAGAAACACCAGCTTGCGAAAGCCGGCGCGGGCAACGCCGTGACCGATCTGGGTGAGGGTTGCCAGAAGCGTCGTGGCATCGAGTGTCAGCGTGCCGGGAAAGGACAGGTGCTCGTCGGATTTGGCGTAAGCGATGGTCGGAAGGATGTAGACGGCTGCATCCTCGACGAGCCGCGCTGCCTCGATCGCCATGCGTTCGGCAAGGATGCTGTCAGTGGCCAGCGGCAGGTGCGGGCCGTGTTGCTCCGTCGCGCCGACAGGCAGGACCGCGACAGCGCGACCTTTGTCGATGGCTGCGAAATCGGTGGTCTTGAGGTCTTGCCAAAACTGAAACGGCATGGTTTGTTCGCTTATCGAGCAATTGTTCGCTAAATCGTAACTTATGTCGCCGGTTCGTCAAGGTGAAAAATGTTGCGGTGCGGAAAAGATAGGCAAACGAGTTCAACCTCGGGTCTGGAAGGAGCGCCGGTGCTGGATGAAAACGACAAGGAAGTCTCGCTGACCTTCGCCAAGGGGCTGGCCGTCCTGCTTGCCTTCGATGCGAAGGATCGCGCCATCACGATCAGCGAGATTGCCGACAAGGTCCAGCTCAACCGCGCCGTTGCACGGCGGCTGGTGCGGACGCTGGAGCAGCTTGGCTATCTCGCCTGCGATCGCGGCCGCTATGAGCTGACCCCCCATGTGCTGCGGCTGAGCCAGGGTTTTATCGAGGGCCGGGGCATTCCGCAGATCATCCAGCCGGTGCTGCGCAATGCGGCGCAGGAGGTCGGCGAGTCCGTGTCTTATGCGATGCTGGACGAGACGGATGCCGTTTATGTCGCCCATGCTTTCCTACCGTCGAAATTCACGCTCAACCGGGTCACGACAGGCACGCGGGTGCCGTTGCTGCCGACAGCTTCGGGGCGGGCGATCCTCGCATTCCTCGATACCGTCCGGCTGGATGCGATCCTCGACAGTGCCGCCTACTCTGCCCATACCGACCAGACCGAGACCCACCGGGATCGCCTGGAGGACGCGCTGAAACAGATCCGCGAGCGCGGCTATGCGCTGACCGATAGCGAATATGTGAGCGGCGTCGCATCGCTGGCGGCCCCCGTGTTTCACCCCGGCATCGGCGAGGTCGTCGGTGCCGTGTCGATCATCTTCGAGCATGGACAGTATGACGAGGCGGCGCTTTCCGAAATGGCTTCACGGCTCAAGGTCTGCGCCGGGCAGATCGGCTCCACACTCTAGGGAAGTCACATGCTTGAGATCGTCACCGGGTTCGAAATTGCAGCCGGGATCAATGCCGAAACACGGCGGCGCATTTCGGCAAGTGGTCGGACGGTTCGCTGCGTCGTGCTGCTCGATGACAGCAATCCCGGCATGGCCGCTTATGCCCGTCGTCAGCAGGTCAGCGCGCAGGAGGTCGGCATAGATCTGCAGCTCGAAGCCTATCCGTCGGACGTCGAGAGCCTCACGGCGCGACTGGAAGAACTGGCAGCGCTGGCCGAGATCGACGCAGTCGCGACGCTCTATCCGTTGCCGGCGGGCATGGATGCGCGCACGGCTGCGCTTCTGATTGGGCCGGACAAGGACGTGGACGGGTTGCACCCCCTCAACGCCGGTGATCTGGCGCTCGGTGCCATGACCCGCCCGCCGGCGACGGCGAAGGCGTGTCTTCTGATGGCGCAGGCGCTGGCCGGTTCGCTCAGGGGACGCGAGATCGTGCTGGTTACGGCATCGCGGATCGTCGGTCGACCGCTCGGCAACCTGCTGCTCGACGCGGAGGCGACCGTCACGATTGCGCATGCGGCGACACGGGATCTGGCGGCTCATACGCGCCGCGCCGATATCGTCGTCACCGCGGCGGGTGTTGCCGGGTTGATCGGTTCCGAGCATTTGCAAGATGGCGCGATCGTGCTTGATGTCTCGATCAATCGCGGCCCGGTCGGGCTCATCGGCGATGTCGATCTCGACTCGGTTGCCGGTCGCAACGTAACGGTGACGCATGTGCCCGATGGTATCGGACCGGTCACCACGGCCTGCCTGATACGGAATGTCGCGGATGCGGCACTCGGAGTGTCCTGACGGAAATCAGGCTGATGTCGTCACGAGTATATTGCGCTGCACCAGAATTTGCGCTTTTCTACTTATATCCGAACACAAGTTCGATAAACGAACAACAACGGGGAACTCACAATGACCTTCCATCTGCGCAGCTTCGTGCTCAAAACGCTTTCCGCCGCTCTCGTCGTCGCCTCCGTTGGGACAGCACAGGCTGCGGATATCCGTCCCGGCGTCACTTTTGCGGGAACGCCGTCCACCGATCCCGCGCGTGCCGCCATGGAGAACCTGGTCTTCGACCTCGCATCCGCCTGGGCATCCTGCAACCGCGACCTTATGACGAACGCGGTCACCGAGGACGTGGCCTTCTCCTATCCGACCAGCAGCATCACCGGCCGTGACAAGATGCTCGCCGACCTCGACACGTTCTGCAAGGCGGCCAAGGATACGAGCATCTACCTTCCGGAGGACGCGTTCTTCATCGATACGACGACCGGCCGCATCGCGGTCGAGCTGCAGTTCCGCACGTTCCAGCGCGGCAGCCGTCAGGTCGTCAATGATGTCTGGATCGCGCATGTCAAGGACGGCAAGATTTCGGTGATCAAGGAATATCTCGACGGCCGGGTGAAGGATCTGCAGGCCCTCGGCGTACTTCAGCTCAAGGAAAGCCCGAAGACGCTGACGCCATGGCCGGCGCGCACCGAACAGTGGAAAGGCTGCTTCCCGATCGTCAAGGCAGCACCGGTCAACACCTGCCCGTGATCCTCAAGTCATGAAGGCAGCACGCGAGCTTTGGGGTCGCGTGCTGCAGATTTCCGGTTAGGCCGAGAGCAGGACGCTCATTTGATAACCGCCTTCGAGTTCCACCACGACGCGTCCGGCGCCGGGCAGCGGCATTGCGCCCGAAAGCGCACCTGTCGTCACCGCCATGCCCGAAGTGAGGGATGTGGCCGGGCGTGCGGCGTCATTGGCATAGGCAACCAGCCAGGCGAGCACGTCTCCGACCGGATGGGCCACTGGTCCGTCATAGACCGGGCTGCTGTCGTGGGTGACCTTGAGGACAAGCCCGCCAACCGTGTCGATCAGCGTCTTCGGGACCTTCGGGCCGAGCGCAAAGCCGCCATTGCCGATGCGGTCGGCGAGGTAGAGCGGGAAGGAAACGCTGCCGCCTTCCTCGACTGCGGTGACAAGCAGTTCCGAACCGAGATAGGCATCCGCCACCGCGTCCAGCACTTCCGCCCTTGTATAGGCTTCGGATCTTACCGGCAGATCCGCGCCGAGCTTGACGGCGATCTCGACTTCAAACCGTGTGCCGGGGGAATAGGGAAGCTTCGCTTCGCTGGTCGTCTCCACGTAAGGGAACAGCGGCGCGATCACCGGCTGCTTGTCCGTCGACATCGCGACCTTGATCATCTTCGCGCTGGCGCCGATCCTCTGTGCCACGGCGTTCTGTGCCGCCATGCCGGCGCTCAGATCCTGAGGCAGGGCAAAGCTTGCGGACGGCGCCTTGCGGCCTTCCTTGCGCAGCGTGATCAGGCTCTCGGCCAGCGTCTCGGGATTGAACGCCTGGGTTGAGAGTTCGGCCATGAATGTCTCCGATCGAATGATTTGCGGCTGAGCTTTGAGGGCTCGTGCCAGCGTTTCGCTGTGGTTTAGCGGGATGGAGATCGTCGCGAACGCAGAGCCGTCCGTCAAGGCTTTGCAAGCAGTATCCCGGCCCGGCGCGCAAGGATCCGTTCAATAGGTTGCCTTAACCCACTGATTTCGTTTGCTGAGAGGTGGGGGTTCTACGTCAGTCGACGAGATACTTGTCGTTCTTCGCGCTCGGTATCTTCACCACCGTCAGCGTCGCGTCCGTCAGCGCTTCGAACGCGTTGACCGTGCCGGGCTCGATGACGATCAGGCTGCCTTCGCCCCATTCCCTGTCCAGCATGCGGACACGGCCGGAGACGACGAGCGTGATTTCCCGGGCGATCTTGTGGTAGTGCCGGGCATCGCGATCGCCCGCCTTGTAGCTCTTGACGCCCACTTCGAACGCGTCGGTCTTGACAACGCTCGGATCGAAATCGCCGACGAACCAGCCGCCGATCATGTCGTCGAGATTATAGGAGGTTTCGCTCATCTTGCCCTCTCAGATCGACAGTTCGCTCAGCTGGCGGTCCGATTTGATCGGATGATAGTCCTTCGCGTCGATCGGGTAGACGCCGATCTTCTTGTCCTTGAGAACGAGCTCGTTATAGACCGGACAGACATAGAACATGTCGTTGTGCCGGGCATCCTTGCGGATCGCGGCCTTGGCTGCCTTGACGAAATCGGACCCTTTGCGGAAGTAGTAAAAGCCCGCCGTCGCATTGTCGCTGATCGGGTGCTTTTCGGCCGCCTCGACCACCATCTGGCGCTCGTCGAGCCGGACGAACGAATAGCGCGGGTGGACCGACCGGAAGGTGACGGTGCCGCCATCGAGCTGGCGCCGGCTGAAATCGGCGATGATGGTTTCCATCGGAACGGTCAGGAATTCGTCGCCGTTGAGGATCAGAAGCGGGGTGTCATTGTCGATGCTGCCGGCGGCAAGCAGTGCGGTGCAGGCCGCACCCTGGGTCTTGTCCTTGACGGCAACGATCTCGGCGGTCGGATCGATCAGGCGGACGACGTCGTCGAGATGGTAGCGGCGCAGTTCCTTTTCCTGCATCGCGATGATCACCCGGTGGCCGGTGATGCGCGCGCATTGTTCGAGCAGGCGCTGCACCAGCGGCATGCCGTCCACCTCGACCAGCGGGGTCGGGAAGCTGTCTGCGGAAAGGATGCGGGGCTCGCCCGCCATCAGGATCAGGATGTTCATGCGACCACCTGCAATGCCGGAAGCTCGAACGATGCCTGCAGCTTGTCGATCGACTTGCAGATCGACTGGTAGTTCACCTCGGAGACGTCGTTGACGACCATGACATGGGCACCGGAGGCACGTGCTGCCCGGATCCCGTGGTCGTTGTCCTCGACGATCAGGCATTCCTCGGGCGAAAGGCCGAGGATGCCGATGGCCTTCAGGTAGATTTCCGGGCTGGGTTTGCCGACGCTCACGTCTTCGTTGCTGAGCTGGAACTCCAGGTAGTCCTCGAGGCCGGCCTTCGCCATCATCAGGTTGACGGTGCTGCGGATGGAGTTCGAGGCCACGCCGAGACGGTAGCCTTCGCCGCGCAGCCGCGCGAGCGCGTATTGCTGGCGAAACACCGGCTTGCACTTGGTGTGGATCAGCTCGGTCGTATAGCGCTGCTTCATCTCGTTGACAAAGCCGTGCAGGGATTCCGGAAGGCCGCGGGTGGCAGTCAGCATCTGCAGCTTGGTGCGGGTCGGCAGGCCATCGAACGTGGTCAGGTGCTCGTGCAGCGGAATGGTGAAGCCGAACAGTTCCAGCGCTCGGTTCAGCGCTTCGTAATGCCACTCGCGGGCATCGATCAGCACGCCATCCATGTCGAAAATTACAGCCTTAATCATCGTCATCAAACCTCGTGCGCCAGACCTTGCGCTATACGCGCAGCAGTTCCTTGGCTTTCTCGGGAAAATCGGTGCAGATCATCAGCCCTTCGCGATCGCGCAGGCCGGACGAGACCAGCCAGTGCAGGAAAGGTTCGTATTCGTCTTGCCGGCGATGCAGGTCGGGCGCGACCAGCGCGACCAGCTTGCCGTCATCCAGCAGTTTTTCGACCAGCGGCGCTTCGTACCAGCGGCCGGGCAGAAAGTTGTCCAGCCAGACGCCGGTGATGCCGGGTTCGCTGTAAAGCGAAGGGACGCGCTCGTATTCGCTCAGTCGGGTAAACGAGGTCATGCCGCGCTTCACGCCCTGGATCAGGTCCGGAACCGAGCTGTCGAACAAGAAATAGTTGTCGTAGCCTTCGGCGGTCAGCACTTCGGCCAGCATATCATGCAGCCCGTCGGCCTTGATATTAAGTGCAAGCGTCGGAGACCCGTGCTGTCTGGCGAGGCTCAGAAGATAAGCGAAGGAGATTTCGGTACCGTTCGGAATGTCGTGCGAGATGACCAGCCGCGGCTTGCCGCCAACGAGGCAGTCGCGCACATCGGTCTCGGTGCCGTAGCCGAGCGAGAACGACCGGACGAAGGCCTCGACCGTGTTCTTTTCTTCGGGGAATTTCCAGTATCCCCGATGACTGAGGATCTGGATCATGCCGGTTCCTTGATGGACTGAGTCACTCTCAGAGACAGCGGCAGATTGCGGAAGCTCTCAAGATCTTCGGGAACGCCGAGGCCGTGCATGCCCTTGTCGACGGAGCCGATCGAGTAGGCGCCGATCTTCATGCCGTCCTCGATCATGAAATTGTAGACGGGAGCCACGTAGAACTCACCGTTGACGCGGAAGTCGCGCTCGATCATCCGGTCGGCATGGGCGACGAAATCCGATCCCTTGCCGAAATTGTAGATGCCGACTGTGGCATGGTTGGAGATCACCTGTTTTTCGACGACGTTGTCGATAAAGCCGTTGTCGCCGAAGGAGACAAAGCTCCACTTCGGATCGTCGTCCGACATGGTCATGATCAGGCCATCGAGACCGTCTGCGGCGGCAAGGTAGGCGTTGATGTCGACATCGACATACTGATCGCAGTTGGCGATCATCATCGGGTTGCCGTTGTCGATGGCGTCGCGCGCCAGAAGTACGGTGCAGGCGGCGCCCTCGGTGACGGTTTCGACCAGATAGATATCGCAACCCGGCGCCCACTGGCGCAGATGCGCGTCGAGACCGTAGTCCCTCACATGCGATGCCTGGCAGATGAAGATGAAGTGATGCTCGACATAAGGCTTTAGGTTCTCGATCACGAGGCGGATCATCGCGACGTCATGCACGGGCAGAAGTGGTTTTGGAAGCGTGTAGCCGGCTTTTGCAAAGCGGCTTCCATGACCTGCCATCGGCACGACGATATTGAGCATCTGCGGCGGTATCCAAAATAAAAGTTTGCAGTTGATCTAGTGCCTGAAACCTTAAGGCTTGAAGCTGGTGCCAAGCTGTCAAACAGGTCAATTTCCAGCGTCCGCGCCCGACCGCGGGCAAGGTCGAAACGCCTATTCGGCCTGGATTTCGCCGAGCTGCATGCCCATCGACGGCGACGGCGTGGTCAGTCGCGGCCGGTTGAAGATCTTGTAGAGCGGGTTGTCGCATTCCGGATTGGCAAACAGCGTGTTGGAATCGAAGTAGCCGTCTTCGATGAAGCGCAGATTTGCGTGCATGGTGCGCAGGAAATAGTACATCAGATGCAGGTGAGCGCGACCCGAAAGCTGGTTCATGATCATGGCATTGTAGAAATGTGAAATCGCGCTCTTGCCGATCACATGCACGGCGTCGCCGACGCGCCAGTGGTCACGCCAGTAGGATTTGTATTCCTTGAAAGGAAAGTAGATGCTGTCGCGGCTGATATCGACATTCCAGTCCGTGATCTTCTTCCTGAACTGCAGGTCGAAGCGGATCACGGCGAGCGCATCGTATTCGTCTTGGGCGAACACGTGCTTGAGGCCTTCCTTGTAGGTCTCGATCTGCGAGCTGCCCTGCGCATCCAGCTTGATCAGCTCGCACGGTCCAAGCTTATCCTGAAGCTCGGCCAGGGCCGGGCTGTCATAGGTGGCGAGGTAAATTTTCGCATCGGGATTGCTTTCACGCACCGGCGCGACAATGTTCTCGATGATCGAGTCGATGTTCTTGCGCGCATCCATCGGCAGGCCGAAACGGTCCTTCTCGATGTAATTGTTGCCCCGGATCAGTACGGAAAGTCTCAACGTTGCCCCCTATGGAAACGATTATCGCAGTCGCTGATCAACGTCTTGCCCCCGCCGATCCTGTCTCTCTGCGATAGTCCCCGTAGCTGGTGCGGAGCAGGTCAGGCCCTCTTTCAGGCCGGAATCGACGCCGCCTGCACATCGGTCGCGGTCTGTTTCGGCTTGCCGTAGAGCCCGATATTCTCGTCGCCCCAGGCCTTTAACGCGGTCAGGATCGGTTTGATGGTGAGGCCGAGCGGCGAGAGGCTGTATTCCACCTTGGGCGGCACCTGCGCATAGACCTTGCGAGTGATCAACCCGTCCGCCTCCAGCTCGCGTAGCTGGTTGGTCAGCATGCGCTGGGTCACGGCGGGAATCTGGCGGCGGATTTCGTTGAAGCGCAGCGTGCCGTCCAACAGATGAAACAGGATGACGGACTTCCACTTGCCGTCGATCAGGCCGATCGCCGCTTCCACCGAGCAGCCGGGGCTGCAGTCGAACCTGGTATGGTGGGCCTTGGCCATCACGGTATCCTTTTTGACACTATAGGCTGTTTTTGTGCGTATTGGCTTTGGATGATCATAGCGCCATATGAAGCCTACATCAATTCTGCAAGCAAAGGAGAACGCCATGAAAGCCATAGCCTACAGAACTGCCGGATCGCTTGATCGGGACGACGCGCTTGAAAATGTCGAACTGGACCGGCCAAAGGCGACGGGGCGGGATATTCTCGTTGCGGTGAAAGCGATTTCGGTCAATCCGGTCGATTACAAGATCCGCAAGAACGTCTCGGCTGAAGACGGCCAGTGGAAGGTGCTGGGCTGGGATGTGGCGGGCGAGGTGGTCGAAGTCGGCGATGACGTGTCCGCCTTCAAGCCGGGCGACGAAGTGTTCTACTCGGGTTCGCTGATCCGGCAGGGCGCCAACAGCGAGTTTCATCTGGTCGATGAGCGGATCGTCGGCCACAAGCCGAAGTCGATCTCGAATGCGCAGGCGGCCGCCCTGCCGCTGACGGCGATTACCGCCTGGGAAATGCTGTTCGACCGGCTCGATATCGAAAAGCCGGTTCCGGGTGCAGCCAATGCGATCGTCATCATCGGTGGTGCCGGCGGTGTCGGATCGATCGCCATCCAGCTTGTCCGGGCTCTGACCGACCTCACCGTGATTGCCACGGCGTCACGGCCGGAGACCCAGGCCTGGGTCAAGGAACTGGGCGCCCATCACGTCATCGATCATTCCAGGCCGATCGCCGAACAGGTGAAGGCGCTCGGGATCGGCGCGCCCGGTTTCGTCTTCTCGACGACCGAAACGCCACGTCATACGAAGGAGATCATCGAACTGATCGCGCCGCAGGGTCGGTTCGGGCTGATCGACGATCCGGAAACCTTCGACATCACCGGTTTCAAGCGCAAGGCTCTTTCTGTGCATTGGGAGCTGATGTTCACCCGGTCGATCTATGAAACGGCCGACATGGACGAGCAGGGAGAGCTTCTGAACGAAGTCGCCGCACTGATCGATGCCGGCCGGATCCGCACCACCGTCACCGATGTGATGAGCCCGATCAATGCGGAAAACCTGAAGAAGGCGCATGCCACGCTGGAAAGCGGCAAAGCCCGCGGCAAGATCGTGCTCGAAGGGTTCTGAGGCCTGCGAAACAATGATCCGGGGTCAGCCCCGGATCACCTCTTCCAGGCCCATGGCAGCAGTGAGAAGCATCTCGTCGTCGTGAGCAACCGTCGACAGGAGGAATCCGACCGGCATGCCGGCTTCGCCGGTTCCGCAGGGGATCGACACGCCGCACCAGTCGAGGAAATTGCCGTAGCCGGTATTGCGCAGCGTCCTGCCGTTGACCGCGAAAAACGCCTCGTCGTCGGTCTTCAATGGCGCAATGGCTGGTGCCACATGGGCGACGGAGGGGAAGGCGACGAGGCGACCGGCGATCAGTGCCTCGGTCTCTGCCGTCATCCGGGCGCGAGCATCGATGATTGCGAGATAGTCGGCGGTCGTGGTCTTTTCGCCAAGCCTGGTGCGGGCAACGACGCGCGGGTCCATTCCGCCAGCATCCGCACCCGCCAGTCGTTCTCGATGGAGCGCAAAGGCTTCCGCCGTCACCATCGGTCCGTATTTCGCCATCAGTTGCGGCAGCTCGTCGAAGGACGGGAAGGCGAGGCGGGTGATGCGGGCACCGCCTGCTGCCAGCCTCTCGATCGCTGCCTCGAACGCCTCGACCACACCCGGCTCGGCGCCGTCGAATACGCCATTGGTGGGGATGACGATATCGAGCGTCTGCGTGGGCTTTCGCGGCGTCAGCGGCGTTCCGAGACCCCGCATTGCCGCGTCGATCCACACGGCGTCCTGTACGGTATTGCAAAGCGGTCCCAGCGAATCGAGGCTTCTCGCCAGCGGGAAGACGCCGTCCATGGCATATCGGCCACGGGTCGCCTTGTAGCCGACGACGCCGTTGAAGGCAGCCGGGATGCGGACCGAGCCGCCCGTGTCGGTCCCCATGGCAACCGGCACGAGGCCAGCGGCCACGGCCACGCCAGCACCTGACGACGATCCGCCCGGCACGCGGGGCATGTCTGTCGAGCGCGGATTTTCCGGCGTGCCGTAGGTCGGATTGATGCCGATGCCCGAAAATGCGAATTCGCTCATGTTGGTGCGGCCGATCGCGACCATGCCGGCCTGTTTCAGGAGATCGACGACCGCTGCATCCTTGGTCGCCGCCGGATCTTTGGCCATCACGCTCGAGCCTGCCGTGGTCGAAAGGCCTTCGATGTCGAATAAGTCCTTCCAGGCGATCGGGATACCATCGAGAATGCCGAGCGAGCGATTTTCGCGCAGGCGCTTTGACGCAGCTTGGGCTTCGGAAAGCGCACGGTCCCGCAGAAGCGTCACGAACACGGCCTTGTCGGAATAGGATTCAATCGCCGACAGGACCGATTCGGTCACTTCAACCGCATCGACCTTGCCAAGCTGCAAAAGCGTCGAAAGCTCGGCAATCGACATTGATCCGAAAGACTTGGTCACAGTGCTCATCCTTTATCCGTTCACCTGGGATCAGAGGTGTAACGGATTCGTGCAAAAGGAGAAGACATTGCCGCTCCAGCTTCAGGAAGCGTGTTCCGGCTTTCCCTTGCGTTTCGTGGAGGCCAGTTCGTCGAGCTGCTTTTCGCTCATCGACTTCTCCATGCTTTTCGACGCGCCCTTCAGTTCCGATTTCTTGGTCTCGCCGCGCTTTGCGGAAAGCGCGGCGCCTGCTGCCTTTTGCTGCGCACTTGATTTTGCCGGCATGTCGTCCTCCTTCGTTTCCGCTTAAAACTTGGCAAACCGTGTCCCGGTTCCCGACAGCACGGAACCTCTGCAGCGTCTCGGCGGTTTCCCCACCGGCTCGCCACATTGCTGGCCTGACGACGTCAAAGGAGACCATGATGGAAAACGAAAAGCACGAAGACGACAAGGCGCGCGAACCGGTTCGTGACGAATTGAGCGAGCAGATGGAAACGACCAACCCGGCAGCCGTGCGCGAAGCCGCGCGTCGCGGCGAAATCGACCGTTTCATGGTCAAGACCGATCTTGAAGACATCGACCAGCGCGAAGACGGTGACCAGCCGGACGGACGCCCAAGCCCGATGGCCAATGCGGACAACCAGGAAAAGCCGTGAGGCTGAGCCTGACGCTCAGGCGGGAAACAGCGGGAAAACGCGCTGTTCCCGCTACCCACTGACATTCGGAGAAAACCGATGAATGCCGATGTAGAAAAGCGCCATGGGCTCGCCCCCGCACCGACGGCGGCGCGGGAAACGCCGCCCCATCCGCTCCAGGCAATGCCCGATCTCGAGGTCAAGGCGGCACCGTTTCTGGCCGATGCCGATGCGGAGGCCTTCGTTGCCGTGGCGCTGGAGGATCTGGTCGATTGCCACATCCCGTTCCTTCTGGCCGGCACGTTCGCGCTCAGCGCCTATACCGGCATTACCCGTCAGACCAAGGATCTCGATATCTTCTGCAAGGCCGGCGACTACGCCCGGATCCTCTCGCATTTCAAGCAGAAGGGATACGAGATCGAAGTCGAGGACGACCGCTGGCTGGGCAAGGTCAAGAAGGGCAAGCACTTCTTCGATGTGATCTTTGCAGCCTCCAACGGCACGATGCCGATCAGCGACAGCTGGTTCGAGAATGCCAGACAGATCGAGATGAACGGCCACAAGGTCCGTATTATCGCCCCGACGGAGCTGATCTGGTCGAAATGCTTCGTCCAGCTTCGTCACCGCTACGACGGCGGCGACATCGTCCACACGATCCTGCGCGCCCATGACCAGATCGACTGGGAGCGGCTGCTCAACCATATGGAAGTGCATTGGGAAGTGCTGCTGATCCACCTTCTCAACTTCCGCTGGATCTACCCGACCGAGCGCGACAAGGTTCCTGATTGGCTGCTCGACGAGCTTCTCGACCGCCTAAAGGCGCAGCGCGAACTGCCCCTGCCGCAGATGAAGGTCTGCCGTGGCCGCATGTTCAGCCGCATCGATTTCGAGATCGACGTCAAGGAATGGGGTTTTGCCGACGTCGGTGGCGAAGGAGAACTGCGCGCGGGCGTCGATGAAAAAACTTTGGAAGGAGGCCCGGTATGAGCAAGTCTGACAAGGCTGCCGAAAAACAGAAAAGCGATCGCAAGAAGCCTGAGGGCCTGCAGCGCATTGCCGCCATGGGCGATCTCCACGTCAAGGAACACGGCTCGGAATCCTACAAGGACCTGTTTGCCGAGATCTCGCAGGAGGCGGACATTCTGGTCCTGACCGGGGACCTGACAGACCTCGGCAAGGTCAAGGAAGCCGAACTGCTTGCCGCCGATCTGCGCTCATGCTCGATCCCGATGGTCGCCGTACTCGGCAACCACGATTATGAATGTGGCTGCGTCGAGGAAGTCACCCACATCCTGAAGGACGCCGGCGTTCACCTTCTCGAAGGTCAGGCAGTCGAAATCAACGGCGTCGGTTTCGCCGGAGCCAAGGGTTTTGCCGGTGGCTTCGGGCGTCACATGCTGGGTTCCTTCGGCGAGCCGGCGATCAAGGCGATGGTGGCCGAAAGCGTCGAGGAAACGATGCGGCTCGAAAACGCGCTGCGTCAGGTTCGCTCCGAACGCGCCATGGTCGTGCTCCACTACGCTCCGATCCGCGAGACGGTGGAAGGCGAACCGGAGGAAATCTTCCCCTTCCTGGGCTCGTCGCGTCTGGCCGAAACGATCGACCGCTTCCCGGTCAAGGCCGTTGTCCACGGCCATGCCCACCGCGGCCGCTACGAAGGCAGGACGCCGGGCGGCGCGCCGGTCTATAACGTTGCTTCGCATATCGAAAAGCCGACAGGTCGGCCTTATGCGCTGCTCGATCTCTGAGCGCTTTCCAGGCTGAAAAACATCAGCCTGCGAAAATCACTGATCGTGAAAGGTTTGCCTGTTCCATGATGGAACTGTCACGCCTTTCACTCGTTTGCCGGTCGCTCTCAACCTGATGAAAGGGACCCCATGTCGGACGTCAATGCCGTCGCCGAACTCCGAAGCTTTCCGAAAACCTGGGGAGCGGAATATGTCGCTGCTGGCGAGGTAAGGTTCCGTCTCTGGGCTCCGGGCCAGGAAACGGTCGTGCTCCGTCTCAACGGCAAGGATGCCGAGATGAGCCGCAGCGACGACGGATGGTTCGAGGTCCTGGCAACCGGCGTCGAACCAGGCGCGGAATACAACTACGTGCTGGCCAATGGTACCGTTGTCGCCGATCCTGCATCCCGTGCCCAGAAGTCCGAGGTCAATGGCGCTTCGCTTGTCATCGATCCGACCAGCTACGACTGGCAGACACCGGAGTGGACTGGGCGCCCCTGGGAAGAAACCGTCGTTTACGAGATGCATGTCGGCACCTTCACCCCTGACGGCACGTTCCGCGCCGCGATTGAGAAGCTGCCCTATCTCGCCGAACTCGGCATCACCATGGTCGAGATCCTGCCGATTGCGCAGTTCGGCGGCAACCGTGGCTGGGGTTACGACGGCGTTCTTCTTTATGCGCCGCATGCCGCTTATGGCTCACCAGATGATGTCAAAGCCTTCGTCGATGCCGCTCACGCGCATGGCATCTCCATCGTGCTTGACCTCGTGCTCAATCATTTCGGCCCCGAGGGCAATTATCTGCCGCTTCTGGCGCCCGACTTCTTCCACAAGGAGCGTCAGACACCGTGGGGTGCGGCCATCGCCTATGACGTCGATGCGACCCGCCGCTACATCGTTGAGGCCGCGCTCTACTGGCTGCATGAATACAATTTCGACGGCCTTCGCTTCGATGCGATCGACCAGATCGAGGATATTTCCGACAGCCACGTGTTGAACGAGATCGCCGAGCGCATCCGCGCCGAGATTACCGACCGGCCGATCCACCTGACGACCGAGGACGCCCGCAACATCATCGACCTGCATCCGCGCGACGAAGACGGCAACGCACCTCTGTTTACCGCGGAGTGGAACGACGACTTTCACAATGCCGTCCATGTTTTCGCGACCGGCGAAACGCACGCCTATTACGAGGATTTCGCCAAGCAGCCGGAAAAGCTCGTCGCCCGGGTTCTGGCCGAAGGGTTTGCCTATCAGGGCGAAGTCTCGCCGCATGCCGGCGAAAAGCGCGGCGTGAAAAGCGCAGGCCAGCCGCCCGTCGCTTTTGTGGATTTCATCCAGAACCACGACCAGGTCGGCAACCGCGCCGAGGGCGAACGTCTGATCGAGCTTGCCGGTGCCGATCGCACCAAGGTCCTTTACGCCTCGCTTCTGTTCTCGCCGCATATTCCGCTTCTATTCATGGGCGAGGAATATGGTGAGACGAATCCGTTCCTCTTCTTCACCGATTTCCACGGCGACCTTGCCAAGGCCGTGCGCGAGGGCCGCGCGAAGGAATTCCAGGGCCATGCCGGCCACGAGGGCGATGTCGTCCCCGATCCGAATGCCAAGACGACCTTCGACGCCTCCAAGCTCGACTGGAAGAAGCACGATAGCCGCGATGGCAAGGAGTGGCTTGCGCTGACGAAGGAACTGCTTTCCCTTCGCCAGCAGCACATCGTGCCGATGCTTGCAACGGCCACCGGCAACTCGGGCAAGGTTCTGAAGACCGGCGAGGGCTTCCTGGCCGTTAGCTGGACTTTCCCGAAAGGAACGTTGTCGATCGCGCTCAACATCGGCGAAAAGGCGCAGCCGCTTCCCGATCTGCCGGGTGAGACGCTCTTTGCCTGGCCGTCCGAAACGCCGGATCTGCCCCAGAACTCTATCATAGTCCGCCTCGCGCCCGCCGGAGACATCAAGTGACCATCCCGACAGCTACCTACCGTATCCAGTTCCGCAACGGCATGACTTTCGATAGCGCGAGCGAGCTCGTGCCTTACATGAAGCGGCTCGGCATCAGCCACCTCTACGCGTCGCCGATCTTCACGGCCACGTCGGAGTCAACCCATGGCTATGACGTGACCGACGCCAACGAGATCGAACCCTCGATCGGTGGTCGCGAAGGCTTCGATCGCATGGTGAAAACGTTGAAGGACGCAGGTCTTGGCCTGATCCTCGATATCGTGCCCAACCACATGGCCGCATCGCTTGAAAACACGTGGTGGCGCGATGTTATTGAAAATGGCCAGAACAGTCGGTTCGCAAAGCATTTCGACATCAACTGGTCGCGCCCGCTGACGCTGCCTTTCCTCGGCGACTCGTTCGAGACCGCACTTTCCAATGGCGATATCTCGGTGAAGCCCGACCCGAAGACCGGCAAGCCGGCTTTTGCCTATTACGACAGCTACTATCCGCTCGCGCCGGAAACTTATCAGGGCCGCGAGACCGAGGTGACCAAGCTCACCGACAAGGCATCACTTGTCGAACTGCACGAGCGCCAGCCGTACCGGCTGATGTCGTGGCGGGAAGCGCCGCGCGATCTCTCCTACCGCCGCTTCTTCGAGATCACCGGCCTTGCCGGCGTCCGCGTCGAAGACAAACAGGTATTCGACGACACCCACCGCCTGATCCTCGAACTGGTTCACTCCGGCGCCGTCGACGGTCTGCGCGTGGACCACGTGGACGGTCTCGCCGATCCGAAGGCCTATATCGAGCTTCTGCGCCAGGAAGCTGGTCCCGATTGCTACATCACCGTTGAAAAGATCCTCGGCGAAGGTGAGCACATCCCGAGTGACTGGCCGATCTCAGGCACGACGGGTTACGAGTTCATCGCCTCGCTGTCCGACGCTCTTGTGGACGGCGCAAAGATCGCCGGTCTGCGCAAAGCCTATGACGACGTCGTCGGCAAGCCGGTCGACATGCCGGCCGAACTGCGCGCTGCCAAGCTTCTGATGGCCGACAAGAACTTCGAGGGCGAGTTCACGACGCTGCTGAAACTTGCTGTCGCGATCGCCAACACGGATGGCATCAGCGTGGACGAGAAAACCACGAGGTCGGCACTGCGAGAACTGCTGGTCGCATTCCCGGTCTACCGGACCTATGGGACGGAAGCAGGTCTGCCGCCGGAGGGCCACGAGATGCTGAAGAGCGTCGTCGACAAGGTCAAACAGGGACCGAATGCGCCGGATCAAGCAGGCCTCGATCTGATCACCCGCATCCTCGGCAACGACGTCTCCGAGAAGGCCTCTCATGATGCGGCGAATTTCCGCACCCGCTTCCAGCAGCTGACCGGCCCGCTGATGGCAAAGTCCGTCGAGGACACGCTGTTCTTCCGTCAGCATATGGCGCTTGCACTCAACGAAGTCGGTGCCGAACCGCTGCCGCGCGATTTCTCGATCGAGCGATTCCATCATGACATGGAGACCCGGCTAGAGCGCCAGCCGGATGCGCTGTCTGGGACATCCACGCACGACACCAAGCGCGGCGAAGATGCCCGTGCCCGTCTCTACGTGCT
Organism: Rhizobium sp. CFBP 13726; assembly: GCF_014841925.1. Taxonomy (NCBI): domain Bacteria; kingdom Pseudomonadati; phylum Pseudomonadota; class Alphaproteobacteria; order Hyphomicrobiales; family Rhizobiaceae; genus Rhizobium; species Rhizobium sp. CFBP 13726. The sequence goes on along the minus strand of NZ_JACYUU010000002.1, from coordinate 530,904 downwards.
GACCGAGGCGCCCGAACTCTGGGCGGAGTGCGTTGCCCGCTGGCGCAAGATGAACGCGACGAAGGTCGTCTCGCTGGATGATGGCCCGGCACCGGAGCCTGCGGTCGAATGGATGCTCTATCAGGCGCTCGCAGGCGTCTGGCCGACGATGCTGCAGCCGAAGGACGAGAGCGGCCTCAAGGCACTCGAGGAGCGTTTCCTTGCCTATGTCGAGAAGTCGATCAAGGAAGCCAAGCTGCGCACCAACTGGGGTGACAGCAACGAGGCGTACGAAAAAGCTGTGCTCGACTACGCCCGTTACATGCTGTCGCCGAAAAACCAGGAATTCCTGGCGGACTTCTCCTCGGCGCTCCAGCCCTTCATCCGGGCCGGTCTGGTCAACAGCCTGACCCAGACGATCGTCAAGCTGACGGCACCGGGCGTGCCTGACATCTATCAGGGCAGTGAAGCCCTCGATTTCAGCCTTGTCGACCCCGACAACCGTCGCGAACCGGATTTCGCCATGCTGCAGGACCTCCCTGCGGAGAACGACAATCCGGACTCCTCGACAGAGGACGGATGGTTGAGCGGACGGCTGAAACAGCACCTGATCCAGCGTCTGCTGCACCAGCGTCGCGACGCGCCGGACCTGTTCCGCAAGGGCGACTACATGCCGCTCAAGGCGACCGGAAACCGGGCCGAAAACATCCTGGCCTTCGCCCGCACCGATGGCGATCAAGCCGTGATCGTGATCGTACCGCGGCTGGTCTTCGGCGCGCTCAACGGCGACGTCTATCCGTCACGGGGCGAGCGCTGGGCGGAGACGGAAGTGGAGCTGCCTACACAGCTCGCCAACCGTCGCTACCGCGATCTCTCCACCGGCAAGGACGTCGAGGCCAAGGACAGCATCGCCGTCAACCTCGCCTTTGCCGATCATCCGTTTGCACTGCTGACTGCCGAATAGGCGAGCCCTCATCTAATCACACTGCTCGCCGAAGTGACGGCGGGCAGTAACCCACCCAGGCGGGACGTCACCAATACGAAAAAGGCGCGGGTTCGATCAGAACCGGCGCCTTTTTGTTTCTCCACCTGAACGTGAAGTTCAGTGGAAAAGGGCAATCAAATCAAGCAAATCCAACGAGGTTCAGAACCGCGATTACGATGACGACTGCGCCTACCAACCATACGATGCTATTCATGATAGTGTCTCCTTTTGCTGTTGGGAGGTGAACGGTGAGGCGTAAAAAAGGTTCCTGAAAACGTGATCTCTGCGTCGACAGATGTGAGTCCGCCTCAGGCGCCGGGTGCTGCACTGCCATCGCCCCGGCGCAACCGCTTCAGCTGGTTGACGACGCGCAGGGAATTGTTGGCTCGGAGGGCCGATCCGTCGGAGCTTGTGGACAGGATGCGAAGCATGTCTTCTGCCTCATCCACCGAAATGGTGCCTCTTGCGGCAAGGCCGTCGATCATCAGCAGCATTGCGCCCTCAAGCGCCAGCGACCGCCGCTGTGCTTCCGTCTCAGTCTCTTGCATTTCCGGCATGACAGGCTCCTTGCTTGTCATGTCGAATGGTTGGCGCGGGAAATTGTTCCGGTACTCGCGCGACGAGCGGCAGTCGGAGACCACCCGGTCGCACCAGAATCAGACGTCGTTCGGGCTTCCTTGCAATCTGCCCTCCCGCGCCCGGTAGATATATTGGCTGGCGACAAGCCAGCCTTTCAGCGGTCGCAACGGCAGGATGCAGGTCAGAAGCAGGAAGGGGAGAGAGATGAGAAGATGCACCCAGAACGGCGGCGAAAACACCGTCTCGATCCACACTGCGAGTGCCACCGAGGGCACGCAGGCAAAGCAGATCACGAAGAAGGCCGGACCGTCTGCGGGATCCGCAAAGGCGTAATCAAGCCCGCACGCTTCGCATCGCGGCCTGATCGTCAGAAAGCCCTTGAAGAGATGGCCCTGGCCGCAGCGCGGGCAGCGCCCTCGCACGCCCGTTGCGTAAGGCGAAAGCGGCGCCCAGTTCCCGTCGTCTGCCATGTTGCCTCCCAATCATGCCATGTCGATCTACCCGACACGGAATAAGTGCAACGGCTGCAACCCACAAGAGGCGCGCGTGAGGCGCGTCAATCTGCCTCGCCCGACGAAAGTCGATCGCGGGGCGCCCTCTAGTCGGAGAAAGACTCTGAAATCACGTGCCGATCGATGATGCGCAGGCTGCGGTCCGGCTCGATCACATAGGTCTCGCTCACCCGGTCGCCGAACTGGTCGATGAACTCATGCGGAAACGTGCTGCCGATGGGGGATTTGGTCAGCTTCGAACGCGGCTGGCCGCCATAGGTGATGCTCCCCTTGATCGGGGCAATGTCAGATCCGCCACCACTGGCGCCGGCGGTCGTGCAACTGCTGAGCGCCAGGGCAAGTCCCAGAAGGCCGGCAGAGAAGGCGACGATTTTCATGACATTATCCTCATTGGTTAGCACACGCTGCACCCACCTCTATCCAACTTAGGGTCCAGAGCGCTTTTGGCTAGATTGAACCATTCTGCCTGTGCGCTCATGCCGTCGGCAGCGGGCGAGCGGGAACCGCGGGCGCCATTTCTTCTCGACGCAACGGTGTCAGTGGGGCATTCTTGTAAACGGACAACCTCCTGAAAGCTCACAGATCGAGCTCGATTCCAATCAACGATCGAAGGGATGAAACAATGGCGCCACGGACGATACCCGCAGAACTCGATGCTGCCTTAACGGCGTTGCCTCTGAGGACCGGCATCTATGTGCCGGAAGATCTTCTGGAAGACTGGTTTGCGCCAGGCACGGGCATGAGCCCTGTCAGTGCCGAGGCGTTGTCGCAGGCCGAAACCTACGGCCGAAAACTTGAGTGCGAGTTCAAATATTACCCGGAAAGATTGGAAGGCGTGTTCTGGAAATGGGTGCCGGCTCTTTAAGGAGCCTGTTGTCCGCTGATCCGCGCTGCTGCGCAAATCGTGTAGGTTCGGAAATTATCCAATCCGAACCTACATCACTTACAGGCTCGCGTAACGATCGCGCAAAGCCTCGAATTTCACCAGCTGATCCGCCATCAGTTCGCGGCCAGCGTCGCGCTTGACGAAAACCTTGAACATGGCGGCGCCCTTCTGGTTCATGAACCAGACCGAGCAGGAACGGCGACCATGGAACGCACGGTCGACGAAGGTGATAGAGGCGCAGTTGTCCTTGCGGATGTGGCCACCGATCGGGCTGTCGCCGTGGATGTTGAACCAGCCGTGGCTTTCCGATCCGGCCGGAAGGATGCCGTCGATCTCGGCCACCACGTCCTCCGTGTGAACGAGAAACAGCACGACGCCCCAGGTGGTCAGCTCCGACCAGATTTCGTCGAAGCGTTCCTTGCCGGCAATGACGGCCGACCCCTCCGGCAGGACTGCCAGGATTTCTGCCGCCGTCACATCGGCGCCTGCTGCAATCGATTCAACGACGCCGTCGGGCTTTTCTGAGAGGGCTTTGAGCGCGCGTTCGCGGCGGTCGGGTGCGATCTCCGAGTGGGTGTCCATTGCGGACCTCAGGCTGCGTCGGCGGCGCGGACGCCGTTCTTGTCTTCACTGATGATGACTTCGAAACCTTCGAACTGAGGGCCGGAGAGGTATTCCACCTTGCCGCGGTTCTGGCCGGCATTGGCATGGGCCGCGCGGAACTGTTCGGACTTGGTCCAGGCCTGGAAATGCTCGACGGTTTCCCAGATGGTATGGGAGGCGTAGAGCGTATGATCGTCGGCCTTCGGTCCCTTCAGCATGTGAAACTCGACATAGCCTGGCACTTCTGCGAGCCGGCCCTGGCGGCTTTTCCACATGTCTTCAAACGCTTGCTCGAAGCCCGGCACGACGCGGAAACGGTTCATGGCGATGTACATGGAATCAATCCTCACATAAGTTTCACTTCGCACTCAAGTTATCTCTTGTTGCCTGTCTTGAAAACCGGAAAAAACTTGTCTAGTCAACTCAAGTTATAGGGCGGCTGGAGCGGATCGCATCGCAACCGAGATTGCCCTCTGTTATCAAAAGGGCGGGTCTCATGGTTTTCTCTCTCCGGTCTTCCTCACCAAGGTTTGCACATCTGATTGCGCTTGCCGTCGTCTCTTCTGCGGTCGCTTTCGGCAGTGCTACGGCATCGGACATGGGCAATCCGGATGCTCGACGCATCGTTTCGATCGGCGGCACGATCACCGAAATCCTCTACGATCTGGGCGCCGAGGACCGTATTGTAGCGCGAGATTCCACCAGTTCCTATCCTGCCGCCGCAAATTCCAAGCCTGACGTCGGCTATATCAGGGCACTCTCTGCCGAAGGCATTCTCGGCCAGAAACCTGATCTGATCCTGATGGAAGAGGGGTCCGGTCCGCCACCGGTGCTGGAAATCCTCAAGGCCAGCGAGATCCCTGTCGTGGTGATCCCGACACCGCCGGATGCGGCAAAGATCGGCCAGAAGATCCGCGACGTCGGTGCGGCCGTCGGCCTTGCCGACAAGGCGGGGGTACTTGCCGCAAACACCGAGGACGGACTGAAGGCGCTTGCTGCCGATGTGGTGAAGATTGCCGGCGAAAAGAAGAAGGTGCTGTTCGTTCTCTCCGTCGCCAACGGGCGGCTGATGGCGGGGGGTGCCGATACGGAAGCCGGCGCGATCATCGAGATGGCAGGTGGCGTCAATGCCGCGCCCTCGATCAAGGGCTATAAGCCACTGTCCGACGAGGCGGTGATTGCCGCGGCTCCTGATGTGATCCTCTCCATGTCGCGGGGCGACCATTCGACCACGCCGGATGAGATGTTCGCGCTGCCGTCGATGCAGACGACGCCGGCCGCTGCGTCGAAGGCGCTGATCTCGATGGACGGGTTGCTGCTCTTGGGCTTTGGTCCGCGCACGCCTGACGCCGGCCGGGCGCTTGCCGAAAAACTCTATCCGGATGCGATGCACTGATGATGAAGACGCTGGCCATGCCGTTTCGCAACACGGGCGAGGGCGATCGCACGTCGCAGGGCGTGCTGGTCATCGTCCTTCTCGTAGTGCTCCTGATCGCCGCCTGCCTTCTGTCGCTCGGCGTTGGCCCGACCGGCGTCGGCCTTCGCGATCTCTTCACCTACCTGACCGGCAACGGCGACAGCCTCACCACCCAGGAACGGGTCATCCTCGAAGCCGTCCGCCTGCCGCGCACGGCGCTCGGCCTTCTGGTCGGCGCGGGGCTCGCCGTATCGGGCGCGATGATGCAGGGCCTGTTTCGCAATCCGCTTGCCGATCCCGGCATCGTTGGCGTCACATCCGGTGCAGGCCTTGCGGCGGTCTTGGCGATCGTACTCGGCGGCACGGTGCTTGCCCCGGTCTCGATGCTGCTCGGAAACCAGTTCCTGCCGCTGATGGCCTTCTTCGGCGGCCTGATCAACACCTGGATGCTCTATGTCATCGCCACCCGCGACGGACGAACCTCGACCACGGCGCTGATCCTTTGCGGCATCGCGATCGGTGCCCTGTCGGGCGCCTTCATGGGCCTTCTGATCGTCATGGCCGATGACCGGCAGTTGCGCGACATCACGTTCTGGAGCCTCGGTTCGCTCGGCGGTGCCACCTACGGGCGGGTGCTGTCGATCCTTCCGTTTATCGTCTTCGTCATGGCCATCATTCCCTTCGTGGCACGCGGTCTCGATGCGCTGGTCCTTGGCGATGCGGCGGCCTTCCACATGGGCGTGCCGGTGCAGCGGCTGAAGCGGATCGTCATCGTCGCGGTTGCTGCCGCCTGCGGCTCCACGGTTGCCGTTGCCGGCTCGATCGGCTTCGTCGGCATCGTGGTGCCGCATCTGCTGCGCCTTGCGATGGGGCCGTCGCATCGGTTTCTGCTGCCGGGCTCGGCGCTCGGCGGCGGCGCGCTTCTGCTGATCGCCGATGCGGTGGCGCGCACCGTTGCAGCACCTGCGGAACTGCCGATCGGGGTGATCACCGCGCTGTTCGGTGCACCGGTCTTTCTGTTCCTGCTGATCGGACGCAACGGCATCGGCATGCGAGATTTGCCATGAGGATGAACATGATCAGGGCAGAAAACGTCACCGTCAGCCGCGCCGGTCGCAAGCTGATCGATCAAGTCAGCCTAACGCTGGAGCCCGGCCGTTTCAGCGTGGTGATTGGCCCGAACGGTGCCGGAAAATCGACGCTGATGAAGGTCCTGTCCGGTGAGATGGTCCCGGATAGCGGTCATGTTTCCTACTACGGTGCCGATGTGGCGGCCTGCAAGCCGGCCGATCTGGCGAGGCGCCGAGCGGTGCTACCGCAGGCGACGCAGCTGGCCTTTCCCTTCTCGGCGCTGGAGATCGCTCGCATGGGAGCGGTCGCTCATGGGTCGCTCAATCCGGACGAAGAAGCGCGCAAGGCTCTGGCACGGGTGGGCCTGCGCGGTTTCGAAAGCCGGCCCTATCCGTCGATGTCGGGCGGCGAGCAGCAGCGCGTCCAGTTTGCCCGCGCGCTGGCGCAGGTGCCAAGGCCGGTGGTCGACGGCGTGCCTTGCGCGCTGTTTCTCGACGAGCCCACCGCCAGCCTCGATCTCGGCCACCAGATCTCGGTGCTGGAAACGGCCCGCGATTTCGCGGCTGCCGGCGGCATGGTTCTCGCCATCCTGCACGACCTCAACCTCGCTGCGGAATTTGCCGACCATCTGGTGGTTTTGAACCACGGCTGCGTGGTGGCGGAAGGTCCGTGCCATGACACCGTGAGCGACGAGATGATTGCTTCCGTCTATGGCATCGCCGGTGCCGTCGGTCGCGTGCCGGCAGCGCATGTGCCTTACGTTCTGCCGCAGTCGCGGCATCGCTAGCTCAGGCGTCCGGTCGCGTCAGCATGAAGATGGCCGGGCCGATCATCAGCGCGGCAACCAGAATGGCGAGCCAGGCTGCCGGGTGCGAGCCGAACCAGAAGCCGGTATAGCTGACGGCCATCAGCGAGATCGCCGTGACCTTTGCCCTTCGCGAAATAGCGCCGCGCTCGCGCCAGTTCCTGAGCGGCGGGCCCAGCGTCTCATGGTCCATCAGCCAGGCTTCCAGCTTTGGCGACGAGCGCGCAAAGCAGGCGACGGCCAGCAGCAGGAATGGCGTCGTCGGCAGGATCGGCAGGAAGGCGCCGATCACGCCAAGCCCCACGAACAGCCAGCCGAGACTGAGAAAGATGTAACGCATCAAAGGACCTACGGGAATCTGCTGACAAGGATAGACAAGTTCGCGGCGCCCGTCTTCATGTAAAGAATCAACTGCACGGGGATGCTGTCTGGTGTTCTGCCATGGGGAGCGGGACCCCTGATATGGCCTCTACCCTTCCCATTTGAAACCCTGTCGGTATAGTGCCGCCGATTTCGAAGAAGCAGGAGCGATGATGTCTAAAAAAAAGGTGCTTGTCGTTGGTGGGGCAGGGTATATCGGGTCCCATACGTGCCTCGTGCTGGCGGACCGGGGTTACGAGCCCGTCGTTTTCGACAATCTTTCCAACGGTCATGCGGAATTCGTGCGTTGGGGCGAGCTCGAACAGGGCGATATCCGCGACCGTGCACGGCTCGACGAAGTGCTGGCCAAGCACAAGCCGGACGCCATCCTGCATTTCGCCGCGCTGATCGAAGTCGGCGAATCCGTCAAGAACCCGGTCGGCTTCTACGACAACAATGTCATCGGTGCGCTGACGCTTCTGTCGGCCGCGATCGACGCCGGCGTGAAGGCCTTCGTGTTCTCCTCGACCTGCGCAACTTACGGTCTTCCAGACCGGGTGCCGATGGACGAGACGCACAAGCAGGCGCCGATCAACCCTTACGGCCGCACCAAATTCATCATCGAGCAGGCGCTGAAGGACTACGGCACCTACAAGGACCTGAGATCGGTCATGCTGCGCTATTTCAACGCCGCCGGTGCCGATTTCGAAGGCCGGATCGGCGAATGGCATACGCCCGAGACCCATGCGATCCCGCTTGCCATCGAGGCAGCGCTTGGCCGCCGCCAAGGCTTCAAGGTGTTCGGCGACGATTACGACACGCGTGATGGTACCTGCGTCCGCGACTATATCCATGTTCTCGATCTGGCCGACGCGCATGTCCGCGCCGTCGATTACCTGCTCGCGGGCGGCGATACGGTCGAGCTCAATCTTGGCACCGGCACCGGCACCACTGTGAAGGAACTGCTGGACGCCATTTCCGACGTGTCGGGCAAGCCGTTCCCGGTCGAATATGTCGGGCGCCGCGAAGGCGATTCCACCTCGCTCGTCGCCAACAACGACAAGGCCAAGGCCGTGCTCGGCTGGGAGCCCCAATATTCCCTGCAAGACATCATCCGCTCAGCCTGGGACTGGCATTCCAAGTCCAACCACATCCTTCGTTAAGGAGCGCTCCGATGGCAAAGATGGTGCATTCGATGATCCGCGTGCTCGACGAAGCGCGGTCCGTCGAGTTCTACGACAAGGCGTTCGGCCTGAAGGTCGCCGATCGCAGGCCGTTCGACGGGTTCACGCTGATCTACCTCTCCAATCTCGAAACCGGTTTCGAACTGGAACTGACGGTCAACGGCAATCGTTCTGAACCCTACAACCTTGGAGACGGTTACGGCCATCTGGCGGTGACGGTCGAGGAAGTCGAGGCGGAACACAAGCGCTTCTCCGAACTGGGCCTGACGGTGGGCAAGCTTGCGGACATGCCGCATGAAGGCCGGCCGTTTGCAAAATTCTTCTTCGTCACCGATCCGGATGGCTACAGGACCGAAGTCATCCAGCGCGGCGGACGTTTCACCTAAAGGACACCTGTATGGCGGACGGCGATATCAAGCTCGAGGAAACCTGGAAATTCGCGCTCGAAACAGAGTTCGAGGATCCTTATATGGCCGATCTCAAGAGCTTCCTTGTGTCCGAGAAGAAGGCGGGAAAGCTCATCTTTCCAAAGGGTTCGGAGTATTTTCGCGCACTTGACCTGACGCCGCTCGATGAGGTGAAGGTGGTGATCCTCGGACAGGACCCGTATCACGGCGAAGGACAGGCACATGGCCTGTGCTTCTCCGTCCGGCCCGGTGTTCGTATCCCGCCGTCACTCGTCAACATCTACAAGGAAATGGAAGCGGATCTCGGCATCGCGCCGGCAAAGCACGGTTTTCTCGAACACTGGGCCGAACAGGGCGTGCTGCTTTTGAACAGCGTGCTGACCGTGGAAGAGGGCAAGGCCGCCGCGCATCAGGGCAAGGGCTGGGAGCGCTTTACCGATGCGGTCATCCGCACCGTCAACGAGGAATGCGACGGCGTCGTCTTCATTCTCTGGGGAGCCTATGCCCAGAAGAAGGCGGCCTTTGTCGATGAGGAACGGCATCTCGTCATCAAGTCCGCCCACCCGTCGCCGCTCTCGGCCCATAACGGGTTTCTGGGCTCCAAGCCGTTTTCCAAGGCGAATGAGTATCTGCATTCCATCGGCAAGGATCCTGTCGACTGGCAGCTGCCGGAAACCGTCTGAGTGGTGAACGCTTAGGCAACCTCGTCAACGAAAAATGAACAATCCGTTCGGATGTGATCCTCTATCCAATTCGCATCCGATCACCAATTATCACCCCAGACAACGGCTCGCTCCCGAGCCGACAAATTGAAAAGGGGTTTGACATGATTACCCAGATCAAGGGCCTCCACCACGTCACGTCGATGGCGGCCAGCGCGTCCACCAACAACCGGTTCTTCACCGATACGCTCGGCCTGCGCCGGGTCAAGAAGACCGTCAACTTCGATGCGCCTGACGTCTATCATCTCTATTACGGCGACGAAATCGGCACGCCCGGCTCGGTCATGACCTATTTCCCGTTCCCGCATATCGCCAGGGGCCGCCCCGGCTCAGGCGAAGTGGGCACGACCGTATTCTCTGTACCGCAGGGCTCGCTCGGCTACTGGACGGATCGTCTGACCAAAGCCGGTGCCGATGGTTTGAAGGCCGACGAAGCCTTTGGCGAAAAGCGCCTGCAGTTTGCAGGTCCAGACGGCGACGGTTTCGCACTGGTCGAAGTCAAGGATGACGACCGCGCCCAGTGGACGGGCAACGGCGTCGGTGCCGACGAGGCGATCCGCGGCTTTCACTCTGCTTCGCTCCGACTGCGCGACGACGGTGCCAATGCCGAGCTTTTGAAGTTCATGGGCTATGAACAGGTTGATGCGAGAGACGGTGTCACCCGCTTCGGCATGCCCGGCGGCAACGGCGCCGACTTCATCGACGTCGAGACAATGCCGAACATTGCAGGCGCCCGTCTCGGGGCTGGCTCCGTGCACCATCTGGCCTTTGCGGTCGAAAACCGTGAAAAGCAGCTCGAAGTCCGCAAGGCGCTGATGGATACGGGTTACCAGGTCACGCCGGTGATCGACCGCGATTACTTCTGGGCCATCTACTTCCGCACCCCCGGTGGCGTGCTGTTTGAGATCGCGACCAATGAACCCGGTTTCGATCGCGACGAAGATACCGCGCATCTGGGCGAGGCCCTGAAGCTGCCGACCCAGCACGAGCATATGCGCTCAGTGCTCGAAGGGCATCTGGAGCCGCTGGCTTAAGGAGAGATACGATGAGTTTCGACAGTTATGAGCACCGGGCGCGGCCCGGTGCTCCCGGTGCGCCGATCCTGTTCACCTTTCATGGCACCGGCGGCGACGAGAACCAGTTCTTCGATTTCGCGAGCCGGCTCGTGCCGGGTGCTACGATCGTCTCTCCGCGCGGCGACGTCGCCGAGCATGGGGCTGCGCGCTTTTTCCGACGCAAGGCAGAAGGGGTCTACGATCTCGATGACCTCGCCCGTGCAACCAAGCGGATGTCGGAGTTCGTGGAGGCCAATCGCGACCGCTACGAATCCTCGACCGTGCTTGGCCTCGGGTTTTCGAACGGCGCCAACATTCTCGCCAATGTGATGATCGAAAGGCCCGGCCTGTTCGAGGCGGGCGTGCTGATGCATCCGCTCATCCCGTTCACCCCGCCTAAGCGGACGACGGGCGAAAAGGCGCATGCGCTGATCACCGCCGGCGAGCGGGATCCGATCTGCCCGGTTCCGCAGACGCAGGCACTTGCCGACTATCTCCGCGCGGCCGGTGACGAGGTGACGCTAAAATGGCATGCCAGCGGCCACGAGATTCGCCCGAACGAGATCGAAGCGATCAAGACGTTCCTGGCGCCCTACGGCGCCCGTAGCGAGTAAACAGATCAGCCGAGCCCGCATATCCGCCGGCTCGGCGATCTGTCAGATATGCGGCTCGGAATAGGCCGTGCACTCTCCGACATCCTGCCATGTCGGCCTTCTGCCGGCGCGCTTTGCCTTGCGGTCGGAATGGCCCAGATAGAGATCGAGGCGCCGGTCGTGCAGGCCGGGAACCAGGCTCAGCGGTGAGAAGGGCAGCGGTGAGAACGGATTGGTGCGGTGATAGGCATGCAGTTCCACCCGCATCGTGTGCTTGAAGCTGACCGCGCGCGAATGGAACGCATAGGTATCGGCAACGACAAGCGTATTGGCCGGCACCGTCACCTTCTTCGGCTCGAAATCACCAAGCGTGGTCAGCTCTTCCGGCGTGATGCGGAATGATCCGTCCGCGTGATGGGCGCGGTTGTCCGTACTGGCGATCAGGCTTTGCCGATATTCCCATTCGATCCGCTTTTCCGTCAGCTTGTGGCTGCCCGGCACGAATACGAACGGACCGTTGTCCGCCTCCACATCATCGAGAAACAGCCAGGCCTTGGAGGTCGAGTGAAACGTGTCCGCGTGCAGTGCGGTCTGCGGATCGGCCTTGGCCAGCGCCGGTTCGGCAATCACCGTCTGGATGAAGTGGATCGGATCGCCGCCGGCACCGCCGACATAGCGCAGGAGGCCGGCGATCGACTCGTTGTGGCTGAAGCGAGCCAGATCCGGCAGGCGCTTCAGCGCTGTCGGGCCGATCGGAATCATCCGCGTCACCGCCTGTCCCTGCCGCATCTCGCGTGCCGGCAGAGGCTCGCTCTTGAGGAAATCGCGGATGCGCAGGAAGACGTCCTGCGGCAATGCGTTTTGCCGGATCACGAACCCGTCGCGATCAAACGCGCTGCGTTCCTCCGGTCTGACCTGTGACCCCAGGATGCGGCGACGGTAGTCTGCCATCCGAGCGGCTATCCGCACCCGCTCCCGATGCAGGCCGAGCTCGTTCAGGTGCGGATGGCCGATCAGCGGGTTTTTGCGAAACGACTTGTCGCTGCCAAGAATGCCAAGCGCCAGCCGCGGATAGCGCCACCATTGAATTGTTTGCTGCGCCATCCCCAACCCCGTATCTTCGTCGCTGCGATCATACCATCAGGCATTGAGGCCGCAAGGGATCAGGTCGCCTGCTCTTTGCCCCGTCCCAGGCTCGTTTTCAGGGGAGGGTTGGCTTGCAGCGTCGGCCGTTGAGAGGTCTAGTGCGCCATTGCCATGCTTTGAAGAGAGTAGCACTCCTCGATGAAGACGACATTCAATCCGCCATCCGTCCGTCAGCCGTTCGGCGCCTACAATCACGGTCTGCTCGTGCCGCCAGGCGCCAGTCTGCTGGTCACCTCGGGCCAGCTCGGCATTGGCCTTGACGATGCGATCCCGGCCGATGTTACCGCCCAGGCAGAACTCTGCTTTAAGGCGATTGGGGCGATCCTTGACGAGGCCAAGATGACCTATGCCGACGTCATCCGCATTTCCGGCTTCGTGACGAGGCGCGAGGACTTCCAGGCCTACATGGCGGTGCGCGATCGTTTCACGCTCGACCCAAAGCCAGTCTCGACGCTGATCATCGTCGGCGGATTCACCCGCGCGGAATTTCTGGTCGAGGTCGAGGTGACGGCTGCAAAGGTATTTTAGGGCGGATCTCGCTTTGCCACGATACTATCAGGATCAAATGGTAATAATCTTGTCAGTGATGCCTTGTTTTCGAAATTTACTGTGCCGATTAAACAAAATTCGAAATAATCAACGACGGGCACGCTAGACTATATTGAAACGTTTCTCGCAAAGTGATGATGTCCTTTCAGGGTAAGGGGCTTTCCGGGGGACATTTCATGCGCCACTACATGGTTGGAGCTGCACTGTTTTCGTGTGCGCTTGTCTTTGCGTCGTCCGCACTGTCCGCCGGCCTGGTCGCCAGCGTCAGCCTGTCGTCCCAGACGATGACGGTGAGCGAAGACGGTGTTGATGTCTACCGGTGGCCGGTATCGACCGCTCGGAAAGGCTACAGCACGCCGCTCGGCAGCTGGAGCGCAAAATGGCTCTCAAGGAGCCACAGGTCGCGCAAGTACGACAACGCGCCAATGCCGTTCGCCGTGTTCTACAATGGCGGCTATGCCGTGCATGCGACGTTCGATACCAAGCGCCTCGGTCGACCAGCCTCCCATGGCTGTATCAGGCTGCATCCGGAAAATGCCGCAACCTTTTTCGCGCTGACGAGCCGGTATGGAACCGCTAACACCCGCATCGTTGTCGGCTATTAGGCCGTGTGCAGCTTAGCCTGCACGGGAACCAAGGTTCAGTATCCGCAACGGCGCAGTTGCGCCTCGTATCTGGCTGCCATGGCGGCAGATTTCTTTGCGGTCTGGCGAACCCCGCCGCCGAACTGGCCGCGCTCATAGCCGCCGTGGCCGGTATAGTAGGCGAGGTAGAGGTTGTAGGTATCGCTGAGGGGGATGTTGTTCCGGATATGGCTCTGGTGGTGATACCAGCCGACAAAGCGGATGGCATCGCCGAAGTCACTGCGGCTGGCGGCCCAGCGACCCGTCGATTTGCGGTAACCGTCCCAGGTTCCGTCCAGCGCCTGTGCGTAGCCATAGGCCGAAGAGATACGGCCCCACGGGATGATGCCGAGCACATATTTGCGCGGCGGGCGGGCGCGGGCGCGGAAACTCGACTCGACGTAGATCGTCGCCATGAGGATCGGGACCGGCACGCCGTATTCGCGGCTTGCTGCGCGCGCCTGGCGGGCCCAGTTGTTGAAAAGCCCGTCTCTCTGCTCGAAAATCGCGCAGGCATCTCCGATCCGGCTCGGCGCGGAGGCGCAAGCCGTGAGGGACATCATCAGAAGGGCGATGTAAAACGCATTACGCATCGCGCGTTCTTTCAGGCTTGGACTTAAGGCTCTATCTCTGAGGTTTCAGATTGGAACAATGCCACTAAAACTTAACGAAAAGTTTAACGGCCCGGAAAGCAGCCCAAAGGCTTCGTCTACTCGCTTCCGTGCGATGGTTTGCGATCGTCGACATTGAAGGGTTGCGGAGACGAGGACTAATCGTCGAGGTATCTTTCGCGGTCCTCGACCGTCGCTTTTTTCGAGAAGGCTGACTGGATCAGCGCTGCGGGCAAAAGCACGATAAACGCGACCACGGTGGCGACACCGTAGGCGAGGGCTGCCAGCGCCCATAAAATGCGGTTGATCATCGGCTTCATCCAGGTTGCCCGATCGGTTGCCTCGGCCTGCACACATAGCACGAAGATCTCTCCAATTCATGAGTATGTTTTCACATACACGAACTGCGCAGAGAAGTTTTATAGCGCAGTAACAGGGGCGTTCGCGGAAGCCCCGATAACGACAGAAAAAGGCCGCTCAATGGAGCGGCCTTGATCATGTCTGCGATACGCCAGAGGGCGATCAGCAAGTTGGATTGGTTTCCATGGTCATCATGGCTCCACCGGCGGTACCAGTGTTGGTGCTGGCGCCCGGATTCGAGTTGTTGCCGGAAGCCACGCCCGGATCCTTCATCGTGCCTGCCTGGCAGTTGGTCGATGGCGTTGTGCCGGATGTGCTGTTGGTCGAGGACGAATCCACGCCCGGCAGCGACGTTGTCGGCGCGGTCTGTTCGACACCGGACATCGGCATCGACTTGCCGGTGCTTCCGGATCCGTCATTGCCGCCCGAACCGGAGCCGCTGGTCTGTGCAAAAGCCGAGGTTGCGAGACCGAGCGAAAGGGCTGCGACGGTGAATAGTTTAATGCTCATGGGAATGTTTCCTTCTTGTTGTCCTCACAGTTACCAAACCGCCCCAGGTGCCGTTGGTTCCAGCTATTGCGCGGCAATTCCTTTTGTGTGCCAGCGCGGGAAAAAAATGGATTTCAATAAAATTGCATCTATTCGTTTAAGCGCGCCGCAAACCTGGCTGCGTATGGTCGTCCCATAACGAAACGAGATGGCAACAGAGCCATCCGCCAAACAGGGTACGGGCCATGATCAAGAAGCTCATCATTTCCGCGATCGTACTGACCGCGCTGGTTGCAGGCAAGGAAGCCAATGCTGCAGGTCCGGGCTCGTTTGCCCGCTCGCTCTCAGGCGTTTCCGCTCTCCACATGCAGGTCGCCCAGAACCGTACCCATGGCGCTGAAGGCTCCAACACGATTTCCGAATTTACCATCGACCAGGCCGTTGAGCTGAAGCGCGTCAACGACGCGGTCGACGGCACGCTTGCAGTCGTCGACGGCTATCTCGACACGTTCGCCGACGACCTCGCGGTCGATCAGGATCTCTGCCTCGATTGCGCCGATCTCAAGCGCGACCATCTCGTTTCCATCGGCTGGGATAGCCGCAACCTGACGATCGGCTACGCTCTCAACGACGAGGGCCGGATCGAACGGGTCCTGGTTGTTGCAACGCCGCGCGGCAACATCGTGCTCTCGCATGGCGGCCTGACGGTCGACAGGACTGCCCAGACGATGACCGAGACCACGAAGGCTAGCGATGCTCTGCCTGAGCCAGCTGCAACTGCCGACCATTACGATATCTAAAGCTCACTGACCCTGCTGGCCGGTGGCGTCGACGTGCCCTGACGCTGCCGGCCCTTTTTTTCCAAGTTGTCGCCCGCCCGCGTCTATCGCTGTGCGGGCTTTCCCCATTCTGCGATGGCTATGCCGCCAAGCGCCAGAACCAGCGCCACGATGTGGAATGCCTGCAGGTTTTCGTTAAGCACGATCACCGAAAGCAGGGTGCCAAAAACCGGCACCAGATTGATGAACAGGCCGGCCCGGTTGGCACCGATCTCCTCGACGCCGCGGATATAGAGCACCTGCGCGATCAGCGATGCGAAGACGGCGGTGTAGACTGCGATGATCCAGCCGTTGGCGTCCGGCCAGATCATTCGGTCAGCCGAATATTCCCACGCGGCGGCGGGAATGCTGCCGAGCAGGGCGAACAGCGCCGGGATTGCCATCAGGCTGCGCCAGCTGATGGCCGGGCGAAAACGCAGCGCCACCGTATAGACCGCATAGGCGACGATCGCGATCATCATGACCGCATCGCCGAAATTGACGCTGAGCGTGACGATGGTCGACAGGTCGCCATGGGCTGCCGTCAAAAGCCCGCCCATCAGGGTCAGCGCGAAGCCGACGATCTGCAGCCAGGATACTTTCATCCGGAACAGCACGAAATTGAACAGGAAGATCAGCACCGGAATAAGCGTCTGCTCGACGGTGACGTTGATCGCCGTGGTGTAATTGACCGCGGTGTAGAGCGCCGCATTGAAGACGACGTAGCCGACGAGGCCGAGAAAGGCGAGAAGCGGCAGGTTCGACCGGATCACCGGCCAATCGCGGCGAAGATCGGGTATGGAGATCGCGAAAATGATGACGGTCGCAAACGCCCATCGCCAGAAGGTCAGGAGCATCGGGCTGATATGACCGATGGCAAGCTTGCCCGCGACCGCATTGCCGCCCCAGCACAGCGTCGCGACGATCAGGAAGATATAGGCTCTGCGGTACACGATAATCTCCTCCGCGTGCCGTATCGACGGCCCGTCCTTGCCCTATCGTCTTTCGTCGGCGCCGACCTTGGCCGGAACGCTTGGCGTGGGCCATAGCGTGGGAATTTGCAAATTGTCACGCAAAAACCGTCCAGCATTCACAAACAGGTCGCTTTCCTCGGGCCAAGGCATTATAGATGCGCGCGTTTGCAGGGGCGGGTCCGGCGCGGTTTCGGACGAGCGCCCTTGTGGGAGAGAACTCTATCTGGCGCTCGCAACGCCGCTGTCTCAGAGCAGCGGTGCTGTCGCGGCGCCGTGGCGTGCTTGAAGGGCAGGCCCGAAACGCAGGAAAGCAAAGATGACGAATGTAGTCGTGGTTGGTTCGCAGTGGGGTGACGAGGGCAAGGGCAAGATCGTCGACTGGCTCTCTGAACGGGCGGATATCGTCGTTCGGTTCCAGGGCGGCCACAATGCCGGCCATACGCTCGTCATCGACGGTGTCAGCTACAAGCTGTCGCTACTGCCCTCCGGTATCGTCCGCGGCAAGCTTTCGGTTATCGGCAACGGCGTCGTCGTCGATCCGCACGCGCTGGTCGCTGAAATCGCAAAGCTCGACGGGCAGGGCGTCAAGGTCACCCCGGACGTGCTGCGCATCGCCGACAACGCGACGCTGATCCTGTCGCTGCACCGCGAGCTTGACGGCCTGCGCGAAGATGCGGCATCCAACACCGGCACCAAGATCGGCACCACCCGCCGCGGCATCGGCCCGGCTTACGAAGACAAGGTCGGCCGTCGTGCGATCCGCGTCATGGATCTCGCCGACCTCGATACGCTGTCGGCCAAGGTCGATCGCATCCTCACCCATCACAACGCGCTGCGCCGCGGTCTGGGCGAGCCGGAAGTCAGCCATGAGACGATCATGCAGGAACTGACCTCGGTCGCCGAACAGGTTCTGCCGTTCCGCGAAACCGTCTGGGAACTGCTCGACAAGGAGCGCCGCAAGGGCTCGCGCATCCTGTTCGAAGGCGCGCAAGGCTCGCTGCTCGACATCGACCACGGCACCTATCCATTCGTGACGTCGTCGAACACTGTTGCCGGCCAGGCTGCTGCCGGTTCCGGCATGGGCCCGGGCTCGCTGGGCTACATCCTCGGCATCACCAAGGCCTACACGACGCGCGTCGGTGAAGGCCCGTTCCCGACCGAACTCCATGACGAGATCGGCCAGTTCCTCGGTGAAAAGGGCCATGAGTTCGGCACCGTCACGGGTCGCAAGCGTCGCTGTGGCTGGTTCGACGCGGCGCTGGTTCGCCAGTCGGTCGCGACCAACGGCATCACCGGGATCGCGCTGACGAAACTCGACGTTCTCGACGGTCTGGAAGAACTGAAGATCTGCGTCGGCTACATGCTCGACGGCCAGCGGATCGACCATCTTCCCGCAAGCCAGGCGGCACAGGCTCGGGTCGAGCCGATCTACGTGACGCTGGAAGGCTGGAAGGAATCGACCGTTGGTGCAAGGTCCTGGGCGGACCTGCCGGCACAGGCTATCAAATACGTTCGTCAGGTGGAGGAATTGATTGGCGCGCCAGTTGCGCTACTTTCCACAAGTCCGGAACGCGACGACACCATACTTGTGACGGACCCGTTTGAAGATTAATGTCAACTATTGATTATCCATTCAGCCGGCTTGAGCCCGGCGACAATGAGAAGTGCTGATGGCAGATTTTGTAGCGGTGATCCGCCGCGCTGTTGATGGTCTGGCGACAAACTCGCCTGAAGCCCGCGCGAAAGTATATGAAAAAGCGCGTGGTGCCGTTCAACGGCAGCTCGAGAACATGAAGCCGCGGCCGCCGGAAGAAATGCTTCGGCGGCAGATGGACAAGCTCGAAACGGCGATCGTCGAAGTCGAGAGCGAGCACGCGGAGGCGCTGGCGCCGTTCGAGAACGAGGCTGGTTTTGCCGACGACGAATTTGCCGCCGGCCAGCCTGCGCCCGCTGAAGAGACGGTGTTGCCGGCTCCAGCGGAGCCCGAGCAGGAACCGGCACCCGCTCCGGGCGAAGAGCCCGAACAGGCAGCACCGCTCGCCGCTACCGAGCCGGCTGGCTATTCGTATGACGAGCCTCCGCTCTATGAGGAACGGCACGAGCCTGTTGCTCCTGTTGCAGCCGAAGAACGCGAACCTGACGTTGCCCATTACGAACCGGCTGTAGAGCCGGAGACGTATGAGGCACGCACGGCCTACGAAGAGCGTCCGCTTTACGAAGAGCCTGCGCCGTCCGAGGAGCAGGACACTGTTCATCAAGTTGGATGGCCGGTCGGCGATGTCGCTGCCGTCGGTGAACGCGATGAGCAGGTCCACAACGAACCTGTGGCCGATGACGGCCGGGCACATTCCGTCGACGCGCCGATCGAGCAGTATCCCGGGACTGTCGACGAGCCTGTTGCAAACGAGCGGGATGACGATCTTCCCTACTCGGCTGCCCGTCAGGACGATGACGTCGCCCACGTCCAGTGGCCACCGCAGACCAGTGCGGAGCCAGCGCGCACGGAACATGCGCCGCTCTTCGAAGAGCCCACCTGGCATGAGCCGGCGCATTCCGAAAACACCGCCGCAGCCGCCTGGGACGACGTTCCGGAACTGGTGCCGGCCGGTCCCGTCGAGCCGGTCCATCAGCACCAGCCGCAGGCCGATCTTCACAGTGGTGATCGCGTCGACGCGCATTTCGACCAGGAAACCCATGTTTCTGCCGATGCAGTTCGCATGCCATCGGTCGCTGAGCTCCCAAGTTTCGGCCAGACCGGGACGGAGACCGGGCGCAAAGACGACAGCGACGATTTCTTCGCGGGCTACCAGCTTGACGCAAAAGCGGATGAGCAGGCACAAAAACCTGCCGGCAAGGATCACGAGAAGGATCCCTGGAGCGATCTGGATGACCTGATCGGGTACAGCAAGGGCGCGGCAATTGCCGGCGCCGGCGCTGCCGCCTCGAGCCCGAGACAGGCCCAGTCGGATGACAATCTCGAAGACCTGATGCCGACCCCGGCTAAGCCATACCGGGTGACGACGACGCGCAAGCGCAATTACGGTGGCCTCGCACTCGGACTGGTCGGCCTTCTGCTGCTGGGTGGCGCTGGTTATGCCGCCTGGATGAACCGCGACGCGCTGAGCGAGATGGTCGAAGGCTTCATGCCGTCTTCCTCGACGGACACGGCGGTCTCGACCGCTGAAACGCCCGCGACCTCGCAACCGGCCTCCGGGAACGCAACGACGGCTCCGGCAACAGCGCCGGCCAACCCGACGCCTTCGACGCAGCAGGCAAATGGCCAGCCCGCCGGTCAGACGAGCCCGCCGCCAGCCGCGGACGGTTCGACCGCTAGCCCGAAATTCACCCAGCGTCTGATGCCGGATGGCACAGAGGTGGATGAAGGTCCGGGTTCGGCCGGAAGCCTTGCCCAGAACGCCGAAGGGCAGTCGGTGGCGCAGCTCAACGCCCCGCCGACCACGCCGCCTGCGGCGCCTGGTGCTGCCGCGACGGCTGCAACCGCGCCGGGCGCACCTGCAGCGCCTGCCCCCGACGCCAATCCGGCAGCGACCCCTGCTGTCTCCGGCGAAAAGATGTTCCTCTATGAAGAACGTCTTGGCCAGACCGCGCCGACCGCGATCGACGGGAGCGTTTCCTGGTCTCTGCAGCGCGAGCCGGGTTCCAACGGCGGTCCGCCTCAGGCTGAAGTCCAGGCCCGCATCACCATACCCGGTCGTGGTCTGACCGCGCTTGTGACGTTCAAGCGCAACTCGGATCCGTCGCTGCCCGCGAGCCATCTGATCGAGATCGTCTTTGCCGTCCCGCCGGACTTCGAGGGCGGTGCCATCGACAGCGTCCAGCGCATTGCGATGAAGACATCCGAGCAGGATCGCGGCAACGCCCTGATCGCGGTTCCGGCCAAGATCACCGACGACTTCCACATGATCGCGCTCAACGACTTCCCGGATGCTCGCAACACCAATATGGAGCTGCTGCGCACCCGCAACTGGATCGACATCCCGGTCGCCTATCGCAACGGACGCCGCGCGCTGTTCACGCTCCAGAAGGGGCCTGAGGGCGAGAAGGCGTTCAACGAGGCCATCCGCGAATGGGGCCAGGCCGGCGGCCAGACGGGCCAGTAATCGACCGGCCGCAGGACATAGGTCATACGAGAAGGGTCGCGAAAGCGGCCCTTTTCCATTTCCAGCCTCCCGTGGCGAACTCCCATGGCTCCGGTCAAAGAAAAAGGCCGCAAAATGCGGCCTTCGGTCTGCGAGTGCTGGTGTCTCTCGTTACGCGTCGACGACGCGCAATGCCTGGGCCTGGGCGAGGGCTTCCTTGCGTACCGCATCCTGCACCTTTTCGAAGGCGCGGACCTCGATCTGGCGGACGCGTTCGCGGCTGATGTCGAACTCGGTCGACAGTTCTTCGAGCGTCACCGGGTCTTCCGACAGACGGCGGGCTTCGAAGATGCGGCGTTCGCGTTCGTTCAGCACGGCAAGTGCCTTGCCGAGCATGCGGCGGCGCGTGTCGAGTTCGTCCTGCTGGATCAGAACCGCTTCCTGGCTCTCGTGATCGTCAACCAGCCAATCCTGCCACTGGCCGGCTTCGCCTTCAGCAGCCCGGATCGGGGCGTTGAGCGAAGCGTCGCCGGAGAGGCGGCGGTTCATCGAGATCACTTCTTCCTCGGATACGTTCAGCTTGGTGGCGATCTCGGTCACCTGGTGCGGCTTCAGATCGCCTTCCTCGATCGCCTGGATCTTGCCCTTGAGGCGGCGCAGGTTGAAGAACAGCCGCTTCTGGTTGGCGGTCGTGCCCATCTTGACCAGCGACCAGGAGCGCAGGATGTACTCCTGGATCGAGGCCTTGATCCACCACATTGCATAGGTCGCCAGACGGAAGCCGCGTTCCGGGTCGAATTTCTTGACGGCCTGCATCAGACCGACATTGCCTTCCGACACGACTTCGCCGATCGGCAGGCCGTAGCCGCGATAGCCCATGGCGATCTTTGCGACGAGACGCAGGTGGCTCGTCACCATTTTGTGTGCGGCAGCGCGGTCGCCATGCTCAGCGTAACGCTTCGCGAGCATGTATTCCTGCTGCGGCTCCAGCATCGGGAATTTGCGGATTTCATCGAGATAGCGATTGAGACCGGCTTCGCCGGCGGTAATCGAAGGCAGATTGTTACGGGCCATGAAGCACCCCTTTCCGATCGTTGTCGGTTCCCGGCAGATTTCATCTGCCCTTACGGCGAACCGATTATGGCGCGGATCGTTCCCGACCCCGCACCAATGCAAGTGTCAGATAAGTGTGGCGGAACAGCGATTCAAGCGTTCACACCAACGTTATGACATTACAATTGCGTAATGATCGGCCGGACTTCCGGCGACGGTCAGGCCGTCATTGCCGCAGGGCTTCGATCAACTGTTCCAGGTCGTCGGGGATCGGAGCCTCGAATTCCATCACCTCGCCGGTGCGGGGATGTTCGAACACAAGCAGATAGGCGTGCAGCGCCTGGCGTGGGAAGGCGCTGACGACGGTGCGGGCGGGCTCGGGGATCTTGTTGACCTTGGTCTTGAAGCCACCGGCGTAATCGAGGTCGCCGATGAGGGGATGGCCGATATGAGCCATGTGGACTCGGATCTGGTGCGTGCGGCCGGTTTCCAGACGGCATTCGATCAGGGCCGCCAGCGAGGTTGCCTCGGGCGTCTCGTGAAAACGCTCGATCACCTCGTAATGGGTCACCGCCTCGCGCGCGTCCACGGCATTCTCGCGGGTGACGGCGCGCTTCGTGCGGTCGCCACCGGCACGGCCGAGCGGTGCGTCGATCGTGCCCTTCAAACCTTTCGGGCGGCCCCAGACGACGGCCATATAGGCGCGTTCCAGCGGACCGGAACGGCCATGGTCGGCAAACTGGTCGGCGAGGTG
This sequence comes from Rhizobium sp. CFBP 13726, assembly GCF_014841925.1. Classification (NCBI taxonomy): domain Bacteria; kingdom Pseudomonadati; phylum Pseudomonadota; class Alphaproteobacteria; order Hyphomicrobiales; family Rhizobiaceae; genus Rhizobium; species Rhizobium sp. CFBP 13726. The sequence goes on along the minus strand of NZ_JACYUU010000002.1, from coordinate 508,269 downwards.
GCGATGCGCCAGATCGTTCTTGGCGGCAACCATCACGCCCGACGTATCCTTGTCGAGCCTGTGGACGATGCCCGGCCGCTTGACGCCGCCGATGCCGGAAAGAGTGTCGCCGCAATGGTGGATCAGAGCGTTGACGAGGGTCCCCGTCCAGTTGCCGGCGCCCGGATGCACGACGAGACCCGGCGGTTTGGCGATGACGATCAGGTCCTCGTCCTCATAGAGAACATCGAGCGGAATATCCTCGCCCTTGGGTTCGGGATCCTCCGGTTCCGGCAATGTGATCTCGATTTGATCGCCTGGGGACACCTTTTTCTTTGGCTCCGTGCAGGCCTTGCCGTTCAGAGTGACGACACCCTGTTCGATCAGCGCCTTGATGCGGTTTCTGGAGAATTCGCCGTCCAGAACCTGTGTCAGCCACGCATCCAACCGCCCTTCTGCTGCCTCATCGGCAGTCAGGACTTTCCTCGGGGCTTCGGCTTGTTTAAAGGGGTCGTTCATTCCGGTTTCCGTCAATTCGCAATCTTGCACGCATAAGGACAATTCATGCCCCAACCAGAAGTCGAGGAAAAGGAAGAGCCGCTTGATCCGGCGATGGAGAGAATCCGCCGGAAGATGGTGCTTCTGCAGCTCGTTTCGGGCGGGATCCTGTTTGTCTGCTTTATGGCGGTCCTCGCCGCGATTGTCTACAAGATCTCCCAGCGTCCCGCAGACGGCCCCGCAACGGTCGCGACGTCCGGAAGTTTCACCGTCCCGTCCGACCAGCCGCTGAAGGCCACCGCCGCACTGCCGACCGGTTTCCAAATCGACAATGTGTCGATGTCCGGCAGCCAGCTCGTCTTCCTCGGCCAGCTGAACGGCGCCCGCAAGGTGTTCGTGTTCGACATCGTGCTCGGCCGGATCGTCGCCGACGTGACGATCGCCACCGGTCCGTGATGGAGCCTATCCGCATCGAGGATGCGGACGACCCGCGGATCGCCGAATTTCAGGCGGTCCGCGATCGCGACCTGACGGGCAGGGGCGGACGGTTTATCGCCGAGGGTACGGTCGTGCTGCGCATGCTGGCGCAGGCCCACAGGGCCAAGTCCGGGTTCGTCGCGGAAAAGCTGCTGCTTCTCGAAAACCGGGTGTCCGGGCTGGAAGACATCCTTGGCCGTTTCCCTGACGATGTCCCGGTCTATGTCGCATCCTCTGCCGTTCTCGACCGGATTGTCGGCTTCCACCTCCACCGCGGCGTGCTGGCGATCGGTCGCAGGGCTGAGGAGCCGTCGATTGCGGACCTCCTGCAGAACCTGCCGGAAAAGGCGCTGGTCGTTGCGGCCTTCGGCATTTCCAACCACGACAATATCGGCTCGATCTTCCGCAATGCGGCCGCGTTCGGCGCCGATGCGGTGCTGCTGGATGCCGCCTGCTGCGATCCGCTCTATCGAAAGTCGCTGCGGGTATCTGTCGGCTCCGTGCTCTCGGTGCCCTACGCACGCACCGGGACGATGACGGAGCTTCTGGACGCCCTGATGTCGCGCGACTTCGCGATCTGGGGCTTATCGCCTGCCGGACACGCCGAAATCCGCGACGTACCGGCGCATCCGAAGATGGCACTGATCACCGGAACCGAGGGCGACGGACTGCCGGCGCATATCCTCTCCGCAGTCAAGACCGCGCGCATTGCCCAGATGCCGGGACTGGACAGTCTCAACGCCGCAACCGCGACCGGTATCGCGCTCTACGAGATCGCCATGCGGCAGGGCCGGCTCTAGGGATTTCAGGTGTCGTTCAGGATGACGACTGCTCGTTCAGTTTCGCCATGGCCTTCTTGGCCCTGGCAGCGAGGCTTTCGCGCTCGCTGTTGCCGGATTTGCCCGACAAAATCGTATTGATCGGCGAGGCCTTGCCTTCGCGCGCGGCCGTGAGCGCCACAAGGCTTGCAGCGATGGTTGCAAGCTCCTGCCGAAGCGCTGCATCGTTAGCGCCATCGCGGCTCTTTAAAAGCCGTTCCGACACCGCGGTCGCCCGGTTGCGGGCATCGTCTGCGAGATCGATCATGGCCGGCGTCATCATCGCAGCTGTCATCATGGTGGGCTCTGGGTCCATGCCCGTCGGGCGGGCGACGGCTAACACACCCTCCTCGAGGAGATGCGCCGCCTGGATGTCTTCGGGACCGGGCGTGTTGATCTTGCCTGAATTCGACTTCACTTTTGATCCGGCTGGCGACCCGGTTTTGCGCAGGGCGCGGCTCGCGTCGCGGGCTTCCGCATTGGCCGTTTTCAGTTTTTCGCGTAGTCTTTCGATTTCCTGCTGACGGCGGTCCAGCGCCTCTGCCCTGTCGGCACCCTCGGCGATCTCCCGGTCCAGCCTTTCCTGCAGCGCTATCCGGCGTTGCTCTTCCAACTTGACCTTGCCCTCGGCTTCCTTGGCGCGGGTGGTCATGTCGCGGATTTCCGTGCGCAGCGTCTCGCGTTCGTCGCGAAGATTGCCGATCCGGGCCTTGAGGCCTTCCATCTCGGCGGCATGAGACGAGAGGTCGATGCGGAAATTGTCAGTATCGGCAATCAGCCGGGCAACGTGCTGCTGGCGTTCGCCGATCTCGACATCGCGCATCCGCAGGTCGTCGTGGGACTGTTCCAGCGCCACCTTCAGCTCCTGGATATAGCTGTCTTCCTGGCGAAGACGCGAGCGGGTGGCGGCAGCCTCGACATCCAGCGTGTCGGCCTGCATCTTCAGGTCCTGCCGGTCGTCTTCAAGGGTACGGATGGTCGCGTTCAGCGCCTCGATATCGAGCATCAGGCGGGTGTTTTTCTCGCGCGCCTGGATCAGTTCCTGAAAGGTCCGGGCGTTTTCCGCCGCATAGACGGCACGTGCCATATCACGCTGGGCACGCACTTCCTCAGGGCTGATCGGCAGTGTCGCGCGGATGCGGTTTTCCGTGTAGCGCACGATCCGCCTGTGGATCGCCGGCGAAATCAGGATGGCAAGCAGCGCCGCGCTGAGGAAACCCAGGCCAAACAGGAGTGCGTATTGGATCACGGAAAGCCGTTCTTTGTGTCTGGAGCGGACAGGCTCTTTTAAGCACGGGCGCCTGCACCCGGCAAGTGGGCTCGCCCGGTGGAGGCGTCTGCCTGCCGCTCAGAAGGGGTTCCAGGTGGCTTCGCGGGTCATCTTCAGATAGCCGACATTGATGCCGAGACGGGCGCCAAGGCCGGTGCGGATCGGCACCAGGATCACGTTGTTGTTGCGCAGGACCGTCATGCCGACGCCGGCGACCACGAAGGCCGAGCCGGAAACGCCACCGAAGCGGGCATAGAGCGAATCGACCGTCGGCAGGTCATAGACCAGCATCATAGCGCGGGTGCCCTGGCCGCCGTAATCGATGCCGAGCGATGGGCCCTGCCAGTAGGTCGGATGCTGTCCGGCGTTTTTCGTGTATAGCTGGCCTTCGCCATAGGTCAGGCCGGCGATGAAGGCGCCGGAGCCTTCCTGGCCGAGAATGTAACCGTTGGGCAGGCCGTATTTCGAGAAAGCGTTTTCCACCACCTTGGCGAGACCGCCGCTGGTGGAGCCGAAAAAGCCGTGGCCGGCATCGACAATTTCCTGCATCGAATACTGCGAAGCATTCTGCTGGGCGGATGCCCTTTCGATTGTGACACAGAAAGCGGTTGCCATGACCACGAAAGCGGTGGCAAAGCGAGCGAAGGCGGAAAGGTTCTGGCGGCGCATATTGAAGTCCGTTTGTTAAATCTTCCGTTATCAAGCGTCATGCTTAAGCCGCCTCTATCTTGGCGGCATGACGTTAACAATCGGTTTACCACAAATGGTGTCATTATGGCGGCACCTATACACATTGACCGTCGACAATCCCCGCGCAATGTTGCTGTGGCACATGCGCGAGGGAATATTTTCATCCAGCCGGAGACACGCATGCCTAAAAATCCCAATCTAACCCTCGGCGGTCCGGATCTGGCAGCTCTCCTCTGCAGCCGGGTCTGCCACGATATCATCTCGCCGGTCGGAGCCATCAACAATGGCCTGGAGCTTCTCGATGAGGGAGCCGCCGACGCGGATGCGCTCGACCTGATCCGTACATCGGCCATGAACGCCTCGGTGCGTCTGAAATTCGCGCGGCTTGCTTTCGGCGCCTCCGGCTCTGTTGGTGCCTCGATCGATACGGGAGAGGCCGAAAAGGCTGCCAAGGAGTTCGCGGTCGCCGAAAAGAAGACGGAAGTCTCCTGGAACGGCCCGCGCGCCATCATCCCGAAGAACCGGGTCAAGCTGCTCCTCAACCTCTTCACTGTCGCTTACGGCGGCATTCCGCGTGGCGGCTCTCTCGATGTGACACTCGAAAACCCGGAATTCGACGCGAAGTTCATCATCACCATCAAAGGCCGGATGATGCGCGTGCCGGCGAAATTCGTCGAAGTGCTGTCGGGTGCCATGGAAGAGGCGGTCGATGCCCACACGATCCAGCCCTATTACACGGTTCTGCTGGCCGACGAATGCGGCATGGATTTGAAATACGTGGTGTCTGAAGACAAGATCACCTTCATCGCGGAAACCGTCCCTGCCGAAGTGCCGGCCGTTTCCGAAAAGGTCTGAGACCCGATCAAGCGCTCTGACGTGTGAAAAGCGCGGGTTGCCTTGAGGCGGCCCGCGCTTTTCGCGCTGCGCCTGACGCGTAACTCTTTCTTAGCTTCATTCGGGTCATGGTGGATGTTGCCTAGGGACGGGCACAGCATCAGGGGAAACACGATGCAGCGAATGATGATTGCAGACAGTTCGGACATCGTGCGCAAAGTGGGCAAGCGCATTCTCTCGGAGATCGGCTTTCTGGTTTCCGAAGCGGGCACTGCGCAGGAAGCACTGACCGGCTGCCGTGCAACCTTGCCGAACTTCCTGATCGTCGATGCAGGCCTCGACGACGCGCTCGGTCTGATCGCTTCCGTCCGGGCAATGGATCGCGGCAAGGACGTCAAGATCTTCTACTGCGTCATCGAGACGGACCTGAAGAAGATGATGGCCGGCAAACGCGCTGGCGCCAGCGATTTTCTCCTCAAACCTTTCGACCGCAAGATCCTGACATCGGTGTTCGGCGGCTTCGCTGTTGCGGCTTGATAGTTTCAGCGTTTGCAGCGTGCGCTGAGTGAAGCCGCGTCTCGGAGGTGTCCTGTGAGCGAAGACGAACTTCTCGTTCTCTACCCCGTACCCAGTCTCATCGCGACGCTACTTCAAAGCGAGAGAGCGAAGGGGAGCCCTCTGACGGAAAACGAGGTCCTCGAGATCACCGACACGTGTGAGGTCATCGCAGTTTCCCGTGATGTTGCTCAGAAAATGGACGAGCAGCGCGGCTATCTCGACATCGATCCTGAGAACTGCTGGGTTGAGTGGCAACAAGCTCGAACCGTGTTTATGGAAACTTGATCCGGACACCGCGCTAAGGCGTCGATCCTCAGCGCTTCCACCTCGGCAATCCTCAAACGCAAAAACACCCGCTTGCGCGGGTGCTCTTCAATCCGGGATAGGGAAAAGTTTTCAGGCTCAGGCGGTTTCTGCGAGCTCGACATTGTCAGGTTCGCGCAGCACGTAGCCGCGGCCCCAGACAGTCTCGATGTAGTTCGCGCCACCGGCCGCATTTGCGAGCTTCTTGCGCAGCTTGCAGATGAAGACGTCGATGATCTTCAGTTCCGGCTCGTCCATACCGCCATAAAGGTGGTTGAGGAACATTTCCTTGGTGAGCGTGGTCCCCTTGCGGAGCGAAAGAAGCTCCAGCATCTGGTATTCCTTGCCCGTCAGGTGCACACGCTGGCCGCCGACTTCGACGGTCTTGGCGTCGAGGTTTACGATCAGTTCGCCGGTGATGATGATCGACTGGGCATGGCCCTTCGAACGGCGAACGATGGCGTGGATGCGTGCAACCAGTTCGTCCTTGTGGAACGGCTTGGTCATGTAGTCGTCAGCGCCGAAACCAAGGCCTCGTACCTTGTCTTCGATGCCCGCCATGCCCGACAGGATCAGGATTGGCGTCTTGACCTTTGACAATCTCAGAGTGCGAAGCACTTCATAACCCGACATGTCGGGGAGATTGAGGTCAAGAAGAATGATATCGTAGTCATACAACTTACCAAGGTCGACGCCTTCTTCGCCAAGGTCGGTCGTATAGCAGTTGAAGCTTTCCGATTTCAGCATCAGCTCGATCGACTGGGCCGTCGCGCTGTCATCTTCGATGAGTAGAACCCGCATAATTTTCCCCTTTACCGCCGCGTAAGGTTACCGATGCCCCCTTACTCGATACGGATCCAGACTGAGCCTGATTTGGAAGCTGCCAGAAACTGGTTAACAAATTATGAGCGGTCCTGGCAAGGTGCATCATTTTGTTAAGCAAAATTAGTAGCAGCCTGTTTTACTTTAAGGATTGGCCATCGCCAGCTTGATTCAGCGGAGGAGGAAACCCCGCTAAGTGATTCAAACGACTCCGACATTGTCGTGACCGAAAACCGGCCTTGGCATTTACCGACCCTTAAATGATCAGGCTTATTGTTAATGATGCCTGTAAATGAAAGGTTAACGCGGCGCCAAATTTGTTAACGCCTCGGAAATTTTTTGAGCCTCGCACTGTATTGAACAGGGGTTTACCGGCCTGGGTCTCGCTATCCACGGAGTATTGCGTATGAAATCGCGTGACAATCTTGTTCGCCTGAAGAACTTTCAGGTTAACGAAAAGCGTCGTCAACTGCAGCAGTTGCAGACGATGATGGCCGAATTCGAAAGAATGGCGAAGGAACTGGAGCACCAGATCACCGTCGAGGAGAAGAAATCGGGAATTTCTGACCCGAATCACTTCGCCTATCCAACTTTTGCCAAGGCTGCCCGCCAGCGGGCCGACAATCTGCAAGTCTCGATCCGGGAACTTCGGATCCAGCAGGATGCCGCCGAGCTTGCGCTGGAAGAGGCGGAAGCCGAATTTGCAAAGGCGTCGGCGCTCGAAGAGCGCGACACCGGTATGCGCGCCCGCGCCTGATGCCTTACGGCTGGTTGCCAGCCGAGCGCATCACACGATAGCGAGAGGACTTTGACGAGGGGACCGCGGACCGGTGCCCCCGTTTTTGCTTTTTCGACTTTTTCCACGGAGCGGCAGGGCAGACGTGTGGCCCAAGCTTTGCTATGGGTGCCCGATGAGAAGGCTCATCTGGTTTTCGCTTTATCCCGTCGCTTGTGTTTTTCTGGCCCTGGGTCTGACCCTGCCGATCATTCGCTTCGACCGCCTGTATTTTTTCCGCGAGACGCCGTCGCTGGTCGAACTGGTTTCGGCTCTTTGGGGGCAGGGCGATGTTGCGCTTTCGCTGATCGTCGGACTGTTCTCGATCGTCTTCCCGGTTGCAAAGCTTATGGCGCTCGGCGCGCAAGCCTTTCGCGGCAATCGTCAGCCGGGATTTTTTGCGCGCGTGATGCCGCATCTTGCAAAATGGTCGATGATGGATGTGATGCTGGTGGCACTCGTGGTGTTTGCGGCCAAGACATCCGGCCTCGCGCAGGCAGTAACGCAACCCGGCCTGTGGTTCTATGCGGCTTCGGCGATCATCGCCGGCATATTGCCGCAACTGGCGCGGCGAGAACCGTCCTTGTCCCGGTAAGTTTCAAACCAGGGCAAATAAAAAGTGCCGCTGCGGTGAGGCAACGGCACTTCGATTTTACCGATGAACAGTGGTCTGCTGACTTCGCCTAATGGCGGTACTGCTGAATGCGGGTGGTCCGAAGACCGGCCAGGCCGTGGTCGTTGATAGACGCTTGCCAGGACAGGAATTCTTCGACGGTGAGCGTATAACGCTCGCAGGCTTCTTCCAAGCTCAACAGGCCGCCGCGAACCGCGGCGACAACCTCTGCCTTACGACGGATAACCCAGCGGCGCGTATTGGCCGGCGGAAGATCCGCAATCGTAAGCGGGCTGCCATCGGGACCGATGACATATTTAACTCGGGGACGTATCATTTCGGTCATTGGACTCTCTACACAACGCAAGACCACAAACGAGAGCCTACCGGGGCAGTTTTAACATTTGACTAAACGAGACGCGCCATTTGTGGCCAAACCCGCATTGGTCGCAATTCACTTGATTCGAGCCGACAAAAACCTTTTAAAACAAGGCATTGTTAGAGTTGTCTTAAGTGATGAATTTCTTGTTTTATTTCATGGTTGCTCCGGAAGAGGACACATTGTGGCCACCGCGCGGGTAAAATGGCCGATCTTTGCAACTGAAATTGCGATAATCGGCCACGTCGATTTTGGTCAGAGCAGGGTCAGCGAGAGCTCCGTCTTGCCGGCACCCAGTGTCACCTGTGCGGTGCCGGAGTGCTGAAGCGTCAGGCTATCGCCTGCGCTCAGCGAAAACACGCCGCTCGCACTCTGCGACTGCGCACCACCCGTTATGCCGGTGAGGGTCATCAGTGTTTCCGTACCGTTGCGCAGCAGCACCGCTCCGTGTCCCGACGATGTGGTGACGACAAGATTGAGGGTGACGAGGTAGATGCCGGCTGCTGGAACCGTGATCCCGTTGCCGCCGCCGGCGGCCGAAGCCCCAAGTCCGAAACTGCCCTGGTTGAGGGCGTAGGTGGTAAAGCCGCTCTGCTGTCCTGATGTCGGCGTGAATGTGGTGCCGGTGCGATAGGCGCGCGCTGCCGGCTGGTTGGGTCGGCTGACACGACCTGTCGGGGTGATGGCGAGACCCGTGCGCCAGGTGGTGCCGTCGCTGATCTTGATGGAGAATTCGGTGTTTCCGGCAAGCCCCATTTCTGCGAACCCGGTCCAGTTGGACTGGAACAGCAGCGATGCGGTGTCGGTTGCGGCCGCTTTGTTGATCTTGATCTGGTGACCGTTGCCGGCATGGTTGAAGAGGCTTGCAGGAGACGACAGCGACAATCGGTTGGTGGCATCGGCGACAGCGTTTATGCCGAGCAGGCTCAGGGTGCCCTGATCCGGCAGCGGAACATCCCGCCAGGTAGCGCCGTCGAAGACCCGCAGGCGAGAAGTTTCCGCAAACCATGCCCGCCATCCCGTCTTCACGGTCAGGAAGGTCCAGGCGCCGTCCTGCCAGGCGGCGACGCACCCGGTCTTGCCCGTCCATTCACCGGTTGCGCCAGCGCCGACCAGATGGCGATTGCCCTCGGCCGGCGTCGTCGGCGGAGCCGACAGTTCGGAGAGGATTGTCAGATGCACCAGCGTGTCCAGAACAAGCAGCGCCTCGTTGTGAGTGATGTGTTTTTGCGCCTGGGACGGCAGGATGAAGGGCATGTCGAGTTGGGTGGTCGTATCGGGCATGTCGCGCTCCCAAAGGTTGGCCAGTGTTGGTCGCGTGGATTTTACGGCCGTGCCCGCGCGTGAGGATGTAACTCGTGTTAAGTGACTGAAATATAATACGTGCCTGCGCCAAAATCGGCGCCCGCAACGTCCGGCGTGGCGGGACGGCAACGGTGTGGGGGCTTGTCTCGCCATGGCTTCAAAGAGGCGTTCTGATGTCCCGATTGCCCTTGTTTCTTCGTCCGCATGTGCGAATGTGGGCGCAACGAGCACGGGAACACGGCATGCGATATTCCGCCTTATCGATCATCAAGCAGGCGCTTTCGGGCAACCGGCGCTGGACGCCGGCATGGCGCGAGCCGGAGCCGAAACCGCATTACGATGTGATCATCGTCGGCGGTGGCGGGCATGGTCTGGCGACGGCCTACTACCTTGCCAAGGAATTCGGCATCACCAATGTCGCTGTGATCGAGAAGGGCTATATCGGGTCGGGCAATGTCGGCCGCAACACCACGATCATCCGGTCCAACTACCTGCTGGAAGGCAATAATCCGTTCTACGAGATGTCCTTGAAGTTGTGGGAAGGGCTGGAGCGGGACTTCAACTACAATGCCATGGTGTCGCAGCGTGGCGTGCTGAATCTTTTCCATTCCGACGGCCAGCGCGATGAATACGCGCGTCGCGGCAATGCGATGCGGCTTCACGGCGTCGATGCGGATCTGCTCGACCGCGAACAGGTGCGAAGGCTCGCGCCCTATCTTAATTTCGACCACGGCCGCTTTCCCGTCATGGGCGGTCTCCTGCAAAAGCGCGGCGGCACGGTGCGTCACGATGCGGTCGCCTGGGGCTACGCACGGGGTGCCGATGCGAGAGGTGTCGATATCATCCAGCATTGCGAGGTGACGGGCATTCGCCGTGGACCGGGCGGCGAAGTCGAGGGCGTCGAGACGACCAAGGGCTTTATCGGCTGCAACCGGCTGGCGCTGGCCGCTGCCGGCAACACGACGACGGTCGGGCGGATGGCGGATCTGGCTTTGCCCATCGAGACGCATGTGCTGCAGGCTTTCGTGTCGGAGGGGCTGAAGCCTGTCATCGACAACGTCATCACCTATGGCGCGGGACATTTCTACATCTCGCAGTCGGACAAGGGCGGTCTCGTGTTCGGTGCCAATATCGACTACTATTCCTCCTATGCTCAGCGCGGCAATCTTGCGACCGTCGAGGAGACGATGCAGGAGGGCGTGTCGCTGATCCCCGGACTTTCGCGCGCCAAGTCGCTGCGGGCCTGGGGTGGCGTGATGGACATGTCGATGGACGGATCACCGATCATCGACCGCACGCCGATCGACAATCTCTATCTCAACGCCGGCTGGTGCTACGGCGGCTTCAAGGCCACGCCGGCTTCTGGCTTCTGCTTCGCGCATCTGATCGCCAAGAACGAAACCCATCACGTCTCGCGCTTCATGCGGCTCGACCGGTTCGAGCGGGGCTATGTGCTCGACGAGGGCGGCAAAGGCCCGCAACCGAACATGCACTGAGCCGTATCCGCACCGAGACGAAGACCGAGAACAAAGACCGAGATCAAGACATGGCAAGCCTGATTACCTGCCCCCATTGCGGAACGCGGCCGAAGGAAGAGTTTTCGGTTCGCGGTGCCGTGATTGCCCGCCCGTCGGCGTCCGAAAAGGACGAGGCCTGGCACCGCTATGTCTATGTCCGCGACAATCCCAAAGGCAGATATCAGGAGTACTGGCATCACGCGGCCGGCTGCCGCCGCTGGCTGGTGGTCGATCGCGACAATCTCACGCATGAGGTTTTCGGGGTGACGGATGCGCAAGCGTCGAGGGAGGGGAGCCGATGAGCGCCTATCGCCTCGATGCCGGTGGTCTCGTCAACCGGGCCAATCCCCTGACATTCACATTCGACGGCAAGAGCTATACCGGGTTCGACGGCGATACGCTCGCCTCGGCGCTGATTGCCAACGACCAGATGCTGATGGGCCGCAGCTTCAAGTATCACCGCCCGCGTGGCCCGGTGACATCAGGTTCCGCCGAGCCGAATGCATTGATGACGATCGGTAGCGGCGCCCGTTCCGAGCCGAACGTGCGCGCGACGGTCGCCGAGCTCTACAACGGCCTCACCGCCGTCAGCCAGAACCGCTGGCCTTCGCTCGCCTTCGATATGGGAGCGGTCAACGGCCTGCTGTCGCCTTTTCTGGGCGCCGGCTTCTACTACAAGACATTCATGTGGCCGGCGATGCTTTGGGAAAAGCTCTACGAGCCTGTGATCCGCCGTGCTGCCGGGCTCGGCAAGCTGACCATGGAGGCGGATCCGGATCGCTACGAGAAAGCCTGGGCGCATTGCGACCTGCTGGTTGTCGGCGCAGGGCCTGCCGGCCTGATGGCGGCACTTTCTGCCGCCCGCGCCGGTGCGCGTGTGCTGATTGCCGATGAAAGTGCCCGCTTTGGGGGCTCGCTGCTATCCGAAAACGTCGTGATCGGCGGGCAGGCGGCGAGCGACTATGCCGCGGGTCTGGTCGAGGAGCTAGCGTCCTTTCCAAATGTCACGATGATGCCGCGCACGACCGTGTTCGGCTGGTATGACGACATGGTGTTCGGCGCCGTCGAGCGGGTGCAGAAGCACGTGGAAACGCCGTCGCCGGATCTGCCGGTCGAGTGTGTCTGGCGCATCGTCGCCAAGCGGGCGATCCTCGCCTCCGGTGCCGAAGAGCGGCCTCTCGTGTTCGGCGGCAACGACCGGCCGGGCGTAATGACCGCGAATGCGGCGCGCACCTATCTCAACCGCTACGGCGTCGCCGTCGGCTCCAAGGTCGCCGTCTTCACCAACGGTGGCTCGGGTTATCGCACGGCGGCCGATCTTTCCGCCCGTGGCGTCGAGGTTGCCGCGATCATCGATGCGCGCGCCGCGTCCACCGATCCGGCACCCTACGGCATTCGTGTCATCCATGGTGGTGCCGTCGTCGCCACAAGGGGCCGCAACCGCATCGATGCGCTGCTGGCGGAGCGGGCCGGTTTCGAGGAAGAGATCGCCTGCGATGCGCTGGCCATGGCCGGCGGCTGGTCGCCGATCGTGCATCTGATGTGCCAGCGCGGTGCCAAGCCCGTCTGGTCGGACGCGGCGAAGGCGTTTCTGGCACCGGATGTAGGCGCAAGCTTTGTCGCTGCCGGCTCGGCAGGCGGTGCCGACACCATCGCCGCCTGCCTTCGCGACGGGGCGTCCAAGGCAGCGGCACTCGCAACCGAACTCGGCTTTGCCGCCTACGCGGCCAATATTCCCGAGGTTGAGGGCGAATACGATCCTGATTTCGCGCCACTCTGGTATGTGCCGGGGGCCAAGGATAAGGCCTTCGTCGATTTCCAGAACGACGTGCATGTCAGCGATCTCGGTCTCGCGCAGCGCGAGGGTTTCCGGCATATCGAGCATACCAAGCGCTATACCACGACAGGCATGGCGACCGACCAGGGCAAGCTCGGCAATGTCGCGACGATCGGCATCGTCGCTGCCATGCGGGGCGTATCACCGGCCGAAATCGGCACCACGACCTTCCGGCCGTTCTACACGCCGGTCTCGATGGGTGCGCTTGCCGGCACGTCGCGGGCCGAGCATGCAGCGCCGGTCAGGACCTCGCCGCTGCATGGCTGGGCGAAGAAGAACGGCGCGACCTTCGTGGAAAGTGGCCTCTGGTACCGCTCATCCTGGTTCGCGCGCGACGGAGAAAAGACCTGGCGCGACAGCGTCGACCGCGAAGTGCGCAATGTGCGTGAAAATGCCGGTCTCTGCGATGTCTCGACGCTCGGCAAGATCGAAATCTTCGGCACAGGCGCTGCTGAATTCCTGAACCGGGTCTATTCCAACGCCTTCCTGAAGCTGCCGCTCGGCAAGGCGCGTTACGGCCTGATGCTGCGCGAGGATGGGATGGTGTTCGACGACGGCACGACCAGCCGCCTTTCAGAAAACCATTACGTGATGACCACCACGACAGCCTATGCGGCCGAAGTGATGGCGCATCTGGAATTTGCGAGCCAGACTTTCTGGCCTCATCTCGACGTGCGCTTCGTCTCTTCTTCCGACCAGTGGGCGCAGATGTCCCTTGCCGGACCGAAGGCGCGGATCATCCTTGCCCGGATCGTGGAAGACGACATTTCCGATGCGGCGATGCCGTTTCTCGGTGCGAAGGTCGTCACGCTCAAGGGCGGGCTGAAGGCGCGCCTGTTCCGCATCTCGTTTTCGGGCGAACTCGCCTACGAACTGGCGGTACCCGCAGGCTATGGCGAAGCCGTGGCCGATGCGATCATGCAGGCAGGCCGCGAGGACGGTATCTGTGCCTACGGCGTCGAGGCGCTCAATGTCCTGCGCATCGAAAAAGGCTTCGTCACCCATAGCGAGTTGGAAGGCCGGACCACGGCCGACGATGTCGGTTACGGGAAAATGATGGCGATGACCAAGCCGGATTTCATCGGCAAGCGTCTCTCGACCCGTTTCGGCCTCACCGCCGCCGATCGCCTCCAACTCGTCGGCCTGAAGCCTCTGGAAACGGACAAGGAATTCATGGCCGGCGCCCATCTGCTCAAGGACGGCGCCGCCGCGACGCTTGCGGGCGACCAGGGCTTCGTATCATCAGCCTGCTATTCGCCGACGCTCGGACACACGATCGGTCTCGGCCTTCTCAAATCCGGCCGCGAGCGGATCGGGGAGAAGATCACTGTCTGGGATGGACTTCGCGGCACCGAAGTCGCGGCGGAAGTCTGCCTGCCGGTCTTTGTCGATCCGCAAAACACAAAACAGCATCTTTGAGGGCATGACGATGGCTCTGACACTTCTCCACCGCCATGCGCTCGAAGATCACATCCTGGGCTTCGAGACGAGCGCCAACCCCAACCACCTGTCCGTCGCGCGGCGGCCGGTGATCTTTTCGGTGCTTGCCCATGCGGGCCAGGAGCAGGCCGTGGGCCTAGCACTCAAGGCTGCCCCGGATATCGCGCCGCGCTTCTGCGGCCCGGCGGAATGGCTGGCGGTGTCGCTCACCGCAGGCTCAGAGACCGTTACCGGTCACTTATCCGAAATATCCGGCGCCTCCGTCGTTGATCAGAGCGACGGCAAGGTGCTGATGGCGATTTCGGGACCCAGCGTGCGGCAGATCCTTGCAAAATGCGTCGGCGTCGATCTGCATCCGCAGGCGTTTGCGCAGGGGCATTCCGCAAACATGCTGTTCGGCCACGTCGCAGTGAATTTGGCGCGCACCGGCCCCGATGCCTTCGAGATCATCACGCCCCGGTCGTTCGCTGGCTCGGTCTACGAGGAGCTGATGGAAATGGGCCGCGAATTCGCCCTGACGGCATCGTTTTCGGGCGGGTGACGGTGGTGGGCGGTTGCCCAAACTCCCTCATCCTCGCCACAAGGGCGAGGATGAGGGAGGATAGGGTATCGCAATCGTCAAATGAGCTTCTTCAGGGTTGTCAGCGGTCTGAGCATCGAAGCGCCTCAGTGCTTCTCGCGAACGAAGCTCCAGAGACCCTTTTCTTCGGATGCTGCCATGACGAGGTCCGGCCGCTTTTCGAGCGCCGGGACGAGACTGGAAAGGCCTTCGACGCGGTTCAGGAGGTCGACGAATTCGGGGGCGAGGTCCTCGGCGAAATCGCGGCAGAAGCCCTGGATCACGCCGAACTCGATTGTCTTGCGCGGTGTCGCGTCGCGCATCGTGGTCAATACGCTGCCTACCAGTTCATCGAAGCTCAGCACGTTTGTCATGGCGCTATTCCCTGTTGCGTGGCGTTCATGACAAGGCATACGCGGCGATTGAAAAATTAGTTTCAGGCTCCGGTCGCAAGATGGCGCGAAACGAACAGCGACTATGTCGGAAACGACAAATCCGGGTTCGCAGAACAGCCTATTGGCATTTCCCGGGAGGTTCTAGGCTCACCCCAAACAGGCATCAAGTTAGGGGAACGGGATCCATGAAAAGCCATGCTCGAGTTGTCGTCATCGGTGGCGGTGTCGTCGGTTGTTCGGTCCTCTACCATCTGACCAAGCTCGGCTGGAGCGATGTCGTGTTGCTCGAGCGTTCGGAACTTACCTCCGGCTCCACCTGGCACGCGGCGGGGGGCATGCATACGATCAACGGCGATCCGAACGTCGCCAAGCTGCAGAAATACACGGTCGAACTCTACAAGGAGATCGAGGCCTATTCCGGTCAGGACATCGGCCTGCACATGACCTCCGGCCTCATGCTGGCGGCGACGCCGGAGCGCTTCGACTGGTTCAAGTCGCTGCTTGCCAAGGGCAAGTATGCAAACGGTGAAGCGCGACTCGTCTCGGTCGAGGAAGCGCATGCGATGATGCCGTTGCTCGACCCGACGCAGTTCGTGGGCGCCGTGTTCGATCCGCATGAGGGCCATCTCGACCCCTACCGCACAACCCATGCCTATGCGAAATCGGCCAAGAAGAACGGTGCCGAGATCTATCTGCACACCAAGGTCGAGGATCTGGTGCAGCGTCCCGACGGAACCTGGCGCGTGATCACGGACAAGGGCGAGATCCGCTGCGAACATGTGGTCAATGCGGCCGGTCTCTGGGCCCGTGAAGTGGGGCGCATGGTCGGGCTGGAACTGCCGGTGCTGGCCATGGAGCACATGTATCTGATCACCGAGGACATGCCCGAGGTCATCGACTTCAACAAGACGTCCGGTCGCGAGCTGATGCACTGCGTCGATTTCGACGGCGAGATCTACATTCGCCAGGAACGCAACGGCATGCTGATGGGCACCTATGAAAAGGACTGCCGGCCCTGGTCGCCGATCGAGACGCCCTGGACGTTCGGCCACGAACTCTTGGCCGAGGACCTGGAGCGCATCACGAACGAGCTGGAGGTTGGCTTCCGGCATTTCCCGGCCTTCAACAATGCCGGCATCAAGACGATCATCAACGGGCCCTTCACCTTTTCGCCAGACGGCAACCCGCTTGTCGGCCCCGTGCGCGGCATGACGAATTTCTGGTCGGCCTGCGCTGTCATGGCCGGGTTCAGCCAGGGCGGCGGCGTCGGGCTGGCGCTTGCCAACTGGATCGTCGAGGGCGATCCCGGCTTCGACGTGTTCGCCATGGATGTGACCCGTTACGGCGACTATGCGTCGCTTGCCTATACCAATGCGAAGGTGCGCGAAAACTATTCCCGCCGCTTCTCGATCCGCTACCCGAACGAGGAACTGCCGGCTGCGCGGCCACTGTTGACGACGCCGATCTACGACGCGCTGAAGGCGAGGGGTGCAGTGTTCGGCGCGTCCTACGGGCTGGAAACGCCGCTGTGGTTTGCGCCTGAAGGCGTCGAGGATGCGTTTTCCTGGCGCCGTTCCACAGATTTCGAGCATGTCGGCCGCGAGACAAAGGCGGTGCGCGATAGTGTCGGGCTGATGGAGACATCCGGGTTCGCCAAATATTCGATCGGGGGCGAGGGCGCGCATGCCTGGCTCGATCATATTCTCGCGGGCAAGGTTCCAGCCGTCGGCCGCATGGCGCTGTCGCCGATGCTGAACGAGGCCGGAAAACTGATCGGCGATTTCACGCTCGCCAATCTCGGCGACGATGCGTTCCTGCTGATCGGCTCCGGGATTGCCGAAGACTTTCATATGCGATGGTTCGAGACGCATCTGCCGGATGACGATTCGGTTTCGTTCGATTGCCTCAATCTCGGTCTGGTCGGCCTGTCGATTGCGGGTCCCCGGTCACGCGATGTGCTGCAGAAGCTTACCCATCTCGACCTGTCGGATCAGGCTCTGCCGTTCATGGGCATCGTCGAGATCGATCTCGGCATGGCCCCGGTCATCCTCGGCCGTGTCAGCTATACCGGTGATCTCGGCTTCGAGCTGTGGATGAAGCCGGAATATCAGCGCTATCTGTTCGATCTCATCATGGAAGCCGGTGCGGAGTTCGGGATCACCCTGTTCGGCCTCCGCGCCTTGAATGCGCTACGCGTCGAAAAATCCTTCGGCAGCTGGTCTCGCGAATACCGGCCGCTTTACGGTCCCGTGGAAGCGGGGCTCGGTCGCTTCATCGCCTATGGCAAGGAGGCCGATTTCATCGGCAAGGCCGCGGCGATCGAGGAAAAGGCGGAGGGCGGCGCGCTGCGTCTCGTCACCTTCGTCGTCGATGCAAAAGATGCGGACGTGCTCGGCGACGAGCCGATCTCGCTTGACGGCCAGGTCTGCGGCTGGGTGACCTCGGGTGGATACGCCCATGCCGCCGGCGTGTCGGTTGCCATGGGCTATGTGCCGAAAGAGGTCTCCCGAACGGAGGAGGGGTGGCAGATCGAGGTGCTCGGCGAGATGCTCATCGCCCGGCTTCAGCCGCATCCGATCTTTGACGCCAACGGGTCGCGCATGCGGTCCTGACCGTCGAAAGCTGAAGAAGCGGATAAGCCAAGACCGAAGCAGACCAGAGGTTATTTCTCTATAGTTTTTGCCATTCGTGTGGAAATCGTGCCGTTTTTTCAACAATGCCAAGCGGATTTGCGTCACGTGCTGCAAAAGCCACTGAAATTATGTCTGCCTCTTTCTTTTGCACTTCACATTTCGATCGAAACCGGTAGGAATCAAAAAAATTGAAGATCCTATCAGGGACATTCAAGCGAAAGATGCGGCCGCCAAGGATCGCATCCGCAGGGGAAAATATATGGAATATTTTATCCAGCAGCTCATAAACGGGCTGACTCTCGGATCCATCTATGGGCTCGTGGCAATCGGCTATACGATGGTTTACGGCATCATCGGCATGATCAACTTTGCCCATGGTGACATCTTCATGCTCGGCGGCTTTGCCGCCCTGATCGTGTTCCTGCTTGCCACATCCTTCTTCGCCGGCATTCCGGTGGCGCTGCTGCTTTTGCTGATGTTGCTCGTCGGCATGCTGATGACAGGCCTTTGGAACTGGACAATCGAGCGGATCGCTTACCGTCCGCTGCGCGGCTCGTTCCGCCTGGCGCCGCTGATCACCGCGATCGGCATGTCGATCTTTCTGTCGAACTTCATCCAGGTGACGCAGGGTCCGCGCAACAAGCCGATCCCGCCGCTGGTCACCGACACCTATCATTTCGGTGCGATCACGGTGTCGCTGAAGCAGATCCTGATCGTCGTGATCACCTCGATCCTGCTGTTCGCGTTCTGGTACATCGTCAACAAGACGCCGCTCGGCCGTGCCCAGCGCGCCACCGAACAGGATCGCAAGATGGCGGCTCTGCTCGGCGTCGACGTCGACAAGACGATCTCGATCACCTTCATCATGGGCGCGGCTCTCGCTGCCGTCGCCGGTGCCATGTACCTGATGTATTACGGTGTCGCCTCGTTCAACGACGGCTTCATTCCGGGTGTGAAGGCATTCACCGCAGCCGTTCTCGGCGGCATCGGCTCGCTGCCGGGCGCTGTTCTCGGCGGGTTGCTGATCGGCCTCATCGAAAGCCTGTGGTCGGCGTATTTCTCGATCGCCTACAAGGATGTCGCGACCTTTGCGATCCTCGCCTTCGTGCTGATCTTCAAGCCGACCGGCATCCTCGGTCGTCCTGAAGTGGAGAAGGTGTAACATGGCGACCGTATCGGAAACCGTTCCCAACAACGTCATGGCCAAGGCGATCAAGGAAGGCATCTTTGCAGGCGTCATCGCCTTCCTGATGTTCCTCCTGTTCGTCGGCATCGAGACCTATCAGGACATCAACAACCAGCTCGTCTGGCGCACCCGCTGGGGCCTGCTTGCAGTGTTCGTGGCAGTCGCTGCCGTCGGTCGCTTCATGACCGTCGCCTTTATCAAGCCCCATCTCGACCGTCGTAAACTTGCCAAGGCAAAAGCCGGCATTCTCGAGATTTCGGATGAGAAAAGCTTCTTCCATCGCCACTTCCTCAAGTTCGCGCTGGTCTTCCTGCTCATCTATCCATTCCTGTCGCTGCTGATCGTCGGCAAGCAGGGCTCGCTGAAATATGTCGACAACTTCGGCATCCAGATCCTCATCTATGTGATGCTCGCCTGGGGCCTCAACATCGTCGTCGGTCTCGCCGGTCTGCTCGATCTTGGCTATGTCGCCTTCTATGCGGTCGGCGCCTATTCCTACGCGCTTCTGTCATCGTATTTCGGCTTCTCGTTCTGGCTGCTGCTGCCGATGTCCGGCATTCTCGCCGCGCTCTGGGGCGTCATCCTCGGCTTCCCGGTGTTGAGATTGCGGGGTGACTACCTTGCCATCGTGACGCTCGCCTTCGGGGAAATCATCCGGCTTGTTCTGATCAACTGGACTGATGTCACCAAGGGCACGTTCGGTATCTCGGGCATCGCCAAGGCGTCGTTCTTCGGCATCTGGTCGTTCGATACGGGCTCCCCGAACAATTTCGTCAAGGCCTGGGGACTGTCGGCTTCGTCGGTCTATTACAAGATCTTCCTGTTCTACATCATCCTCGCGCTCTGCATGCTGACGGCCTACGTCACCATTCGCCTGCGTCGCATGCCGATCGGTCGTGCATGGGAAGCGTTGCGCGAAGATGAAATCGCCTGCCGTTCGCTCGGCATCAACACCGTCACCACCAAGCTCACGGCGTTTGCCACGGGCGCGATGTTCGGCGGTTTTGCAGGCTCGTTCTTTGCGACCCGCCAGGGCTTCGTCTCTCCGGAAAGCTTCGTCTTCCTGGAATCGGCGGTCATCCTGGCCATCGTGGTTCTCGGCGGCATGGGTTCGCTGACCGGTATCGCGATCGCCGCTGTCATCATGGTCGGCGGCACCGAGATCCTGCGCGAGATGTCGTTCCTGAAGATCATCTTCGGCCCCGACTTCACCCCGGAACTCTACCGCATGCTGCTGTTCGGGCTGGCGATGATCATCGTCATGCTGTTCAAGCCGCGTGGCTTCGTGGGCTCGCGTGAGCCGACAGCCTTCCTGAAGGAGCGCAAGGCCATCTCCGGCAGCTTCACCAAGGAAGGCCACGGCTGATGGCGACGGATATGACGACTATGACGAAAGACACGATCCTGAGGGTCGAGCATCTGTCGATGCGGTTTGGTGGCCTGATGGCGATCGACGACTTCTCGTTCGAAGCCAAGCGCGGCGAAATCACCGCGCTGATCGGCCCGAACGGCGCCGGCAAGACGACGGTGTTCAACTGCATCACCGGCTTTTACAAGCCGACGATGGGCATGCTGACCCTGCATCGCAGCAACGGCCGCGAGTTCCTTCTGGAACGCCTTCGCGATTTCGAGATCAACAAGGTCGCGGGTGTTGCCCGTACCTTCCAGAACATCCGGCTGTTTTCCGGCCTGACGGTTCTCGAAAACCTGCTGGTCGCGCAGCACAATGTGCTGATGAAGGCTTCGGGTTACACGATCCTCGGCCTCTTGGGTCTGCCGACCTACAAGAACGCTGCCAAGGCCGCGATCGAAAAGGCTGAATACTGGTTGGACAAGGCGGATCTGACAGACCGCGCCGACGACCCGGCCGGCGATCTTTCCTATGGCGCCCAGCGCCGGCTGGAAATTGCCCGCGCCATGTGCACAGGGCCGGAACTTCTGTGCCTGGACGAGCCCGCCGCCGGCCTCAACCCGAAGGAATCGCTGACGCTCAACGCGCTGTTGCGCGGCATCCGCGACGAAGGCACGTCGCTGCTCCTGATCGAGCACGACATGTCCGTCGTCATGGAGATTTCGGATCACGTCGTGGTTCTGGAATACGGCCAGAAGATTTCCGACGGAACGCCTGATCACGTGAAGAACGACCCGAGGGTGATCGCAGCCTATCTCGGCGTCGAGGATGATGAAGTTGAAGAAATCGAGGAAAAGCTCGACAAGGGCATTATTGAAGAGGGGTCCGTCTGATGGCCGGTGAACCCCTTCTGAAAGTCCAGGGCGTCGAAACCTACTACGGCAACATCCGGGCCCTCGACGGCGTCAATGTCGAAGTCAACAAGGGCGAGATCGTCAGTCTGATCGGCGCCAACGGTGCCGGCAAGTCGACGCTGATGATGACGATCTGCGGCAGCCCGCAGGCCCGCAAGGGTCAGGTCATCTTCGACGGCGAAGACATCACGCAGGTGCCGACGCATCTGATTGCGCGCCGCCGTATTGCCCAGTCGCCGGAAGGCCGCCGCATCTTTCCGCGCATGACCGTGCACGAAAACCTGCAGATGGGCGCCGGTCTCGACAACCTCAAGTATTTCAAAGAGGACGTCGAAAAGATCTTCACCCTGTTTCCGCGCCTCAAGGAACGCCAGGCCCAACGCGGCGGCACGCTGTCGGGCGGCGAGCAGCAGATGCTGTCGATCGGCCGTGCACTGATGGCGCGTCCGAAACTCCTTCTTCTGGACGAGCCGTCGCTCGGCCTCGCACCACTGATCGTCAAGGGCATTTTCGAGGCGATCAAGAAGCTGAACAAGGAAGAGGGGCTCACCGTGTTCCTCGTCGAGCAGAACGCGTTTGCGGCACTCAAACTGTCCGATCGCGCCTATGTGATGGTCAATGGCAAGGTGACGATGTCCGGCTCCGGCAAGGAACTGCTCGCAAATCCCGAAGTCCGCGCCGCCTATCTCGAGGGGGGCCGGCATTGAGCACCATGATCATCATTCCGGCGACCGGGGGACACTGAAATGCAGGGCCTGTTTTTCGAAACCGATACTGGCGTGCGTTATTTCCTGCGCGCACTCGTCATGGTCCTCGGCTTCTGGACGGCGTGGCGCGCCGGCAAGGCGGTCGCAGAAGGCTGGAACGGCTATGGCCATGTCATTGCCTACACGCTGCTGCTGGCCGTCGCGATGCAGTTCATGCATTACGCGCTGTTCCAGGGACCGTTCATCAGCCCGTTCCATTACATCATCGATGTGGTGCTGCTGATGGCGTTTTCCATCTCCGGATTCCGCATTCGCCGCACCCGTCAGATGGTTCAGAACTACTACTGGCTCTATCAGCCTGTCTCCGCTTTCTCATGGAAGAAGAAAGATTGACAGTCGCTCATTTCTGACTTCAGATTGGGTTGGGTCAAATAAGAATACACCAGAGGGTGGAACATTTCTCCGGCGCAATGATGGTGGGTATTGCGTCCGGGTCCCAAAAAACCGCTCACCTAAAAACTGGGAGTAAATCAATGAAGAAGTCTCTTCTTTCCGCCGTCGCGCTGACGGCGATGGTCGCATTCAGCGGCAACGCCTGGGCCGATATCATCATCGGCGTTGGCGGCCCGCTGACCGGCCCGAATGCTGCATTCGGCGCGCAGCTGCAGAAGGGTGCTGAACAGGCTATCGCCGATATCAATGCCGCCGGCGGCATCAACGGCGAAAAGCTGGTCATCGCGCTCGGCGACGACGTTTCCGATCCGAAGCAGGGCATTTCCGTTGCCAACAAGTTCGCGTCCGATGGCGTGAAGTATGTGGTCGGTCACTTCAACTCGGGCGTTTCGATCCCGGCTTCGCAGGAAGTCTATGCCGAAAACGGCATGCTCGAAGTCACCCCTGCAGCAACCAACCCTGTCTTCACCGAGCGCGGTCTGTGGAACACGTTCCGCACCTGCGGCCGTGACGACCAGCAGGGCGGCGTCGCCGGCAAGTATCTCGCCGAGAAGTTCGCCGATGCAAAGATCGCGATCATCGACGACAAGACACCTTACGGCCAGGGTCTCGCTGAAGAAACCATGAAAGCCTACAACGCGGCCGGCAAGAAGCAGGTCATCCGCGAAGGCGTCAACGTCGGCGACAAGGACTTCTCGGCGCTGATTTCCAAGATGAAGGAAGCCGGCGTTTCGATCATCTACTGGGGTGGTCTCCACACGGAAGCCGGCCTGATCATCCGTCAGGCGAAGGATGCTGGCCTCAAGGCAACGCTCGTATCGGGTGACGGTATCGTCTCCAACGAACTGGCCTCGATCGCTGGCGATGCAGTCGAAGGCACGCTGAACACGTTCGGCCCCGATCCGACACTGCGTCCTGAGAACAAGGAACTGGTTGCCAAGTTCAAGGCTGCCGGCTTCAACCCTGAAGCCTACACGCTCTATTCCTACGCAGCCGTTCAGGTCATCGCCGAAGGCATCAAGCTAGCTGGCAGCCCTGATGACGCAGAAGTCGTTGCCAAGGCTCTCAAGGAAAAGGGTCCGTTCAAGACCGTTCTCGGCGACATGGCTTTCGACGCCAAGGGCGACCCGAAGCTCCCCGGCTACGTCATGTACGAGTGGAAGAAGGGGCCGGACGGCAAGTACAGCTACTTCCCGCAGGGCTGAGCCTTCAAGGCTTGAACCATCATTCGACAGGAAGCCCGGCCATTGGCCGGGCTTTTTGCATTGATGCCTGCAGGGTTTAGATATCGAGCTCTAAGTTTCCCGAGCTCAAACCCTGAAAATCCCATCAGAAACTTTCGGGGGTGAAACTGGCAAACCGCGCAGCGGGGAGAGGGCCGGCGGTCATCAGTGTGAAATCGAAATTCGACTTTGCTTCCGATCCCAGAACGTATTGACGGTGCACGCGCAGGAAATCGCGCTTGATCCTGTTGTAGCGCTCGGGCGCCATCATCCGCTTGACCCTGATGAAGGCAAGCGTCGCCTGGGGTGCATCTTCATGTCCTGCCAGCGCCACGACGCGGCTCTTGTAAAAATGAATGCTGTCGGTGAGGCACTGAACCTCCAGCCAGAAGATCTGTGGTGCTCGGGCAATGCGGCCGACACAGGCGCGCAATGTTGCGGCAGGTCGCAGCAGCGAGCATTGCAGGATCGCGCCACCGAGCGTCACGAAGCTCACCTTGCGTTCGCTCCGAGCGGGGCCTCGCCTGAACGCATCAGGACTTTCCGCAAGCAGCATGCCGATCACGTGGGTCGCGACAGCCGATCCCATGCTGTGCGACGTGATGAGATATTCGTCCGCATCCTCAGTCAGTGCCTCGCGGACACCCTCCATGCAGCTCGCCAGCCAGGCGTTGACATCGGGCCTGTCGAGATTGCCCATCGCGTCGGCCATTTCCCAGTCGGCAAACAGGTGCAGCGTGTGAAACCGCGCCATGAAGGGGAGGAGGGCGTAGCGGAACAGCGCAAGACCAAGCGGTATGCTCCACAACAGATGCAACATATTGAGCCCGAGCAGCGCGGGCAGGGCAGCGATCACGGCGGTGAGCCCAAGCGCTACCGCCACCAGCAGGAATGGAAACAGGAAAAACAGGCCGAACCGCCACGCATGCCTGAGATAGCCGGCCATGCCGCCCTGGGTGACGATGCGGAGCGCGCTTCGATAGCCGTCGAGGATACGGCGCGGCAGCGGCTTGCCGTTCAGGCTGTTGACCAGCGCGCAGTGGTCGAAGATGTAGAACCGGCTTTGCGTGACGCCGTCGCCCGCACCCCGCGCGCGACAGGTGATGTCGAAATACGCCGTCTTTGCGGTCCGCTGCAGCTCACCTGTCTGGAGATCCAGGTTCCATGTCTTGGCGCTCTGGGCCGCTGCGCGCACATAACGGGCATGGTGCATGCCGGCATCGAGCGGCTCGAAGCCCGGGAAATGCAGGACGACGCGTTTCCTCACCCGGTCCGCCGTCGGGGAGTTATCTGCGTCGTGGGGCGTCGGTGCCGTCGAAGGCGATTGTGTAGTCATGACTGCGGAGTTCCGGATGCGGCTCGTCTAAGCCGTTGAGGGTGCGCGCGGATCTATCCCTTGGCATCGCCGACTGCAAGTGTCTGGCCCCGGTCGGCCCGTTTGCGTCTAGTCGGGCCGGTCGCCTGCGTGCAGGACGTTCGCCGCCATGACCGCTGCCGAGGCGCGATTTTCGACGCCGAGCTTGATGTAGATCTGCTCGAGATGCTTGTTCACGGTGCGGGCGGACAGGCCCAGGATATCGCCGATATCTTTGTTCGCCTTGCCCTTGGCGATCCATAAGAGCACTTCCGACTCCCGCTGCGTCAGCGGGAAATGCTGGCGCAGGATTTCGTCGTCCGGCCGCTTGATGACGGCGGCCGACAGCCGGAACAGGAATTCGTCGGCGCCGATCGCACCAAGAAACGCAAACTGCAGGCTGGTCTGCAGGTTTTCCGACAGGGAGAAGGCTGCGTTGCGGGCAAAGCCTGCCGTATCGCGCTCCGCCATCCAGGCGCCGATGCGGCCTGCGACGATCGCAATTCCGTCGTCGCTTTCCGTCGCCGCGTTCATCAGCCGCGTTGCTTGCGGCGTCGACCAGCGGATCGAACCGTCGTTTCTGACCGCAAGCAGATGCCGGCCGGCGGCATCGAGCGCGACGCGGGCGCTCTGGGCGGAGCGGGCGTTGGAAAGATGCACGCGTATTCTCGCCCGCAATTCGTCGATATTGATCGGCTTGCTCAGATAATCGACGCCGCCGCTGTCCAGCGCGTTGACGACATGCTCGGTCTCGGTCAGGCCCGTCATGAAGATCACGGGCACCTGAGCTGCAGCATGCGCCTTCAGTCTGCGGCAGGTCTCGAACCCGTCCATGCCGGGCATCACGGCGTCGAGCAGGATCAGATCGGGCGTGATGCGCTCGACGATCGAGAGGGCTGCCTGTCCCGACGTGGCGATCAGCACCGAAAAGCCGGATTGCTCCAGCGCTTCAGTCAGAAAACCGAGCGTGTCGGGACTGTCGTCCACCAGGAGGACGATATCGCGCGGTGTCGTCGCGTCAGCCATCGTTGTTTTCCCGTTCTTCCAGTTCCTGTGTCTCCATGCGTTCCAGGTATTTCATGTAACCGGCCATGTCGAAGGCCTTTACATAGGTTCCGAGCTCTTCCGCGAACGGGCGGTGCGATTGGTCCGTGGCGAGATCCGCGAGCTTGGCTTCGATGCCGCGCACGTAACCGATTTCACCGAGCCGCAGCAGATCCTGAAGATGGCCCGTCCCGGGGCTGATGACCGGCTGCTTGACGAGGGCCGAAAGCGCCAGTGCCGGTGCTTCGTCCTCGTAAACCCATTTGAGGGAGAGATGCGAGGCAAGCTTGTCGGCAAGGCGGCGCAGGTTGACGGGCTTGGACAGCGTATCGTCATGCCCTTCGCCACCCGCATCCGCGGTCGTGCCATCGCCGATATTGGCCGAGAGCATGATCATGGGCGCCGTCTGGCCCTCCTCGCGCAACCGCGAAACAAGCTGCCAGCCGCTCATGCCGGGCATGGAGATATCGACCAGAAAAAGATCCGGCCGCACACCCTCGATCAGCGTCAGGCATTCCGGTCCGTCGACGGCGGTCAGGATGACGAAATCCATCGGCGCCAGCACTTCGCGCATCAGGTCGCGGTGATCCTGGTTGTCGTCCACCACGACGATGGTGCGGCGCGGCCCGGTATAGGAGACGATCTTGCGCTCGGCCTCCGGCGTCGTATTCGGCCGCTCGATGGCCGAGAGCATGAGGCGCACCTTGAAGGTGGAGCCTTCACCCTTCGTACTGGCAACCGAGATTTCGCCGCCGAGCGTGTTGGTCAGAAGCTGCGTGATCGTCAGGCCGAGCCCAAGTCCCGGCATCGGCCGTATGCTTTCCGCCTCGCCGCGCTGGAACGGCTCATAGATGCGGCCGAGATCCTTTTCCGCGATGCCGCGGCCCGTATCGGTCACGGTGAAGGTCGCGACCTGGCTGCGATAGGCGATCTCGAAACGAACAGTGCCTTCGTCTGTGAATTTGACCGCGTTGGAGAGGATGTTGACAAGGATCTGGCGAAGCCGCTTTTCGTCGGTGCGGACATATTGCGGCAACGTGCGGGCGCGCACGTGTTCGAAGGCAAGGCCCTTCGCCTGCGCCTGCAGGCTGAACATCTCGACGATCTGGTCGAGGAAATCCTGAATGTTGATCTCGTTCGAATAGACCTGCAGCCGTCCGGCCTCGATCTTTGAAATGTCGAGCAGCCCGTCGATCAGGCCGGAAAGATGGTCCGCGGACCGCTTGATGACCTTGATTGCCGATTGCCGCGGGGCAGGGATGGTGTCGTCGCGCTCCAGGATCTGGGCATAGCCCAGTACGGCGTTGAGGGGCGTGCGCAGCTCGTGGCTCAGGCCAACCACATACCGGCTCTTGGCGCGGTTGGCGGCTTCTGCGGTTTCCTTGGCATCCTGCAGCGCCGCGTCGGTCTTCTTGTGCGCCGAGATTTCCTTGAGAAGAAGCGTGTTCTGCCGCGAGGATTCCTCCTCGGCCACCATCCGGCTGTCATGCGCCAGCACGTAGAACCAGGAGAAGATGCCGGTAATGATGGCAAACACGAAGAAGACGATCAGGATCGTGCCATAGATGACATCGGCATTGTCAGGCGCTGCCTGGCCTACCTGATAGGCGATCAGCGACAGGATGGCACCGATTGCCGAGATGGAGATCACCGCCGTCATCCCGTAGCGGCCTAGCCGGGTCGTGAGCTTTGCAATGACGCTTTCGGTGAGGAATGTGCGCGCCACGGTGCCGATCTGTGTGTTCAGCCGCGCATGCGGCTTGCACATGTCGTGGCAGCGGCTGTCGAGCGAACAGCACAGAGAACAGATCGGCGCCGCATAGGCCGGGCACCAGGCCATGTCCTCATGCTCGAACGGGTGTTCGCAGATCGAGCAGGTGATCGAGCCCAATGTCTTCCAGCTCTGGCGCGGTTTTCGGGCGAGATAGTATTTGCCCTTGGTGGCAAAGGCGATCGCCGGCGACACCAGGAAGGCCGTCAGTGTCAGATAGGTGGCGAGCGACGCCATCAGCGGGCCGAACAGGCCAAGGTGGGCGGTCAGCGCAATGCCGGTCGCTGTAAACATGGCGCCGAGCCCGACCGGATTGACGTCATAGAGATGGGCGCGCTTGAACTCGATGCCGGGTGGCGACAGACCGAGCGGCTTGTTGATGAACAGATCCGCCGAAATCGTGCAGAGCCAGCTCATCGCGACGATCGAGAAGATGCCGAGCGTTTCCTCGAGCAGCCGGTAGATGCCAAGCTCCATCAGAAGCAGCGCGATGATGACGTTGAACACCAGCCAGACGACGCGGCCGGGATGGCTGTGGGTCAGGCGCGAGAAAAAGTTCGACCAGGCAAGCGACCCCGCATAGGCGTTCATCACGTTGATCTTCAGCTGCGACACGACCACGAAAGCCGCCATCAGCATCAGCGCCGCGGTCTCGTTGGGGATCATGTAGCCGAAGGCGGCGAGATACATATGGGCGGGATCGGCCGCGTCCTCGACCGGCACGGCGCTCGAGAGCGTCAGCACTGCGAGGAAGGAGCCCGCGAGAAGTTTTGGCACGCCGACCAGAACCCAGCCGGGTCCAGCCAGAAACACCGCGAACCGGTGGCGCCATTTGCGCTGCCCTTCCGGCGGCAGGAAGCGCAGGAAATCGACCTGCTCACCGATCTGCGGCATCAGCGCCAGAATGACGGCAGACGCTGCCCCAAATTCCACCAGATCAAACGGCGCCGCCCCGCCGACTTCTCCGTTCGAATGGCCGATGCCGGCAAAGGCGCGCCAGAGGTCGAATTTCTGCCAGTCCATGAAAGCGATAAAGACGAAGGGCAGGATGTTGAGGATGATCCAGAACGGCTGGGTCAGAAGCTGGAACCGCGAGATCAGCTGCACGCCGTAGATGACGAGCGGGATCACCACGGCCGCCGAAATGATATAGCCGATCCAGGGCGGTATCCCGAAGGCGAGATCCAGCGCGCCGGTCATGATGGACGCTTCGATCGCAAACAGCATGAAGGTGAAGCTCGCATAGATCAGCGAGGTGATGGTGGAGCCGATATAACCGAACGAGGCGCCGCGGGTGAGGAGATCGATATCGACCCCGTGGCGGATCGCATAGCGGCTGATCGGCAATCCCACGACCAGCATGACGAGAGCGGCCACCAGAATGGCGAAAAACGCGTTGGTCGTGCCGTAGGAGAGCGTAATCGCCCCGCCGATCGCCTCCAGCGCCAGAAACGAGATCGCACCGATCGCCGTCTGCGAAATCCGGCTGGATGAGAAACGGCGCGCGCTCTTTGCGGTAAACCGCAGCGCATAGTCTTCCAGCGTCTGGTTTGCGACCCAGCGATTGTACTCACGGCGAACCGGTATGATGCGTTGGCGTGCTGCCATGCCTAAAAACGATCGCCTTTATCGGGGAGACTGATATTTAGGCAGTTTCGACTTTGGTGCAGCGTTTTGCAAGGGCGGTTTTACCGCCGCTCACACCTCGCTTCGCTTCAGCAAATAATCCAGCCCACCGGCGCGATACCAGCGGTAGCCATAGGGCTCGATCACGATGTGATGCTTGCCTTTGTCGTCCGCTGTGCTGTCCGAGGCATCGGCGATATCGATCAGGTTCTTGCCCGCATCTTTGAGGCCCACGTCGAAGGTGATCTCTACCGGCCTGTTGTGAAAATTGTGGAGGATCACCAGCGCGTTGTCGCGCCAGTCGTAGCGCATGGCAAGCACCCCGTCGTCGCCGGTGTCGAGGCATTCGAACGTGCCCCAGCCGATCTCAGGGGCCTCCTTGCGCATTCGGATCATCCGCTCTGTCCAGTTGAGCATGGAATCGGGATCGCGACGCTGGATGGCGACGTTGACGTGGTCGAAGCCGTAGGGTCCCTCGTGGATAACAGGCAGGATCGGTTTGTCGCTCTTGGTGAAGCCGCCCTGAGGCTCGTTCGACCACTGCATCGGCGTGCGGGCGCAGTTGCGCTCGGGCAGCGACAGGTCGTCGCCCATGCCGATTTCGTCGCCGTAGCGCAGAACCGGTGTGCCGGGCAGGGAATACATCAGGCTGTAGGCAAGCTTCAGGCGGCGCGGATCGCCACCGAGCATCGGCGCCAGACGACGGCGGATGCCGCGGTCGTAGAGCTGCATGTCCTTGTCCGGACCCATCTTGTCGAACACGGTCTGGCGCTGCTTGTCGGTCAGGCGGCCGAGATCGAGTTCGTCGTGGTTGCGCAGGAAAATGCCCCACTGGCCGGTCGCCGGGCGTTCCTTGGTGTCGTTCATCGCCTTTGCCAGTGGCCGGACGTCGGCGCTGGCCATCGCGTAAAACAGCGACTGGTTGACGTGGAAGTTGAACATCATCTGCATCCGGTCGCCGTCGTCGCCGAAATATTGCAGGTTCTCCTTCGGAACGACATTCGCTTCAGCCAGAATGATGCTGTCACCCTGGCGCCATTGCAGGAACTCGCGGAAGGACCGCAGCATGTCGAACTGCTCCTTCGGCTTTTTCACGTCGGCGCCCTTTTCGGCGATCACGAAGGGCACCGCGTCCATGCGGAAGCCGGAGACGCCGAGCTGCAGCCAGAAGCCCATGATCTTCAGAATTTCCGCCTGCACATGCGGGTTGGCGGTGTTGAGATCCGGCTGGAATTCGTAGAAGCGGTGGAAGTAGTACTCGCCGGAGGCCTTGTCGCGCGTCCAGGTGGTCTTCTGGATACCGGGAAACACCATGCCCTCATCGGCATTGGCCGGTTTCGTCTTCGACCAGACATACCAGTCGCGGTAGCGCGAATTCTTGTCGGCACGGGCTTCCTTGAACCAGGGATGTTCGTCCGATGTGTGGTTGACGACGAGATCGATCAGGACACGGATGCCGCGTTGCTTGGCACTGTGGGTGAACTCGACGAAATCGCCGAGCGTGCCGTAGCGGGGATCGACGTTGTAATAGTCGGAGACATCATATCCGTCGTCGCGGCCGGGAGACGCCTGGAACGGCATCAGCCAGATCGCGGTTACGCCGAGGCCGGCGAGGTAGTCCAGGCGCCGCTGCACCCCTTGAAAATCGCCGACGCCGTCGCCGTTGGAATCCATGAAGGTTTCAACATTGAGGCAATAGAAGACGGCATTTTTGTACCAGAGGTCGTTGATCACGGGATGCTCCACGGCTTCGATCGATCCGGGGCAATTGCGTCAGACGTGGAATTGTTCCCGTCCGATTGTGAGTTTGCGATCAGGCGTCGGAAAATGCCCTATCAAACCGGTGTAATAACGCTTGCTATTTTACCCGGATCAGAGGCTATGCTTCACCATCAACATGAGGAGATAGGTCATGGCCAAGGGTCAGGTACGCGGCAACAAGGAAACGCGCAAACCCAAGAAGGACAAGGCCGCTCCAGCGGCTGCGCCGACTTTGGGTTCGCAGGTCAAGTCGGCCGAAAGCAACACCAAAAAGAAGTAGTCTTCTCCGTCGTCATGCCGCGATCTCCTTGGTCGCCGGCAGACACAGGACGGCTTCAAGACCTCCCATATGCGATCGGGAGAGGCTCAGCTTCCCGCCGTAAGCATTTGCAATGTCGCCGGAAATCGCCAGGCCAAGGCCTGTTCCGGCGCCATCGCCGTCTTCCTCTTGCTGGCCGCGGACACCGCGCTTCAGCATGGAAGCGTAACGCTCCGGCGTGACGCCCGGGCCATCGTCCGCGATACGCAGCAACACCATCCCGCCATCGCCCCTCGTTGCCGTCAGCGCGATGCGCCGTCTTGCAAAACGGACAGCGTTGTCGAGAATGTTGCCGATCGCTTCGGCTGCGTCGGCCGGGTCCGCCTGGACCGTGAGCGCCGGATCGATATCGAGCTCCCAGTCGATCCCGCGGTTTTCGGTGACGGGCGACAGCACGCTCACAAGCTTTCCCGAAATGCCGAGAAGCGATGTCGTCGCCATCTGTTCGACGCCCATTCGAGCGGCCTGCAACTGCCGGTCGGCGCGCTGGCGCACCAGCTCGATCTGCTGCAGGGCCGTTTCGCGACGGGCGCCCGGCAGATCCTCGACGAGATGGGACAGGACGGTCAGAGGCGTCTTCAGGCCATGTGCCAGATCGCTTGCCCGGGCGCGCGCCCTCTCGACGGCATTTTCCCGCTCCGACAGAAGAAGGTTGATCTCGTTGACGAGCGGCGTGACTTCGCTTGGCCCCTGCGCACCGATGCTCGGCAGGCGACCCGCCCGGATATCGGCTACATCCTGGCGCAGGCGGGAAAGCGGCCTCAGACCGACGAGGCTCTGCAGGAGTGCGGCAAGGAAAAGCAGGGCACCGATGGCGATCAGCATCATGACCAGGGGCCGGTGATAGGTGGCGAGCGCTTCCTCCATGTCGTTCTTGGAGAAGGCGGTGTAGAGGGTGAAGCGCTGCAGGGCGTCGCCTTCGCCGATCGACATCTCCCTGACCGTGATCAGGATCGTGCCACCATCGGGTCCCTCGGTCTGGTAGAAGCCGCAATAGAGATCGGGAGAAAACAACTGCCGCGAAAGTTCCTGGTCCCAAAGCGAGCGCGAGCGCAGCGGCGGTTTCCCGTCGGCCGGCGATATTTGCCAGTAGAGGCCACCGGCTGGGATCTGGAAGCGTGCGTCGGACGGCTCGCTGGCCAGGGAGAGACCGTTCTGCTGAATTGTCAGCCGGGCGCCGAGCGCGTCCGAGACGGCCGTCATCTCCGCGGAATACTGGTCGGCAACATAGTCCTCGAACAGGTGACCAAGCACGAACCAGGCGAGCCACAGGGCCACACCGATCGATATCAGGGCGCCGATTGCCAGCCGGAAACGCAGGGAGCGGATCACGGGCGTTTCTCCGGCAAGACATAGCCAAAGCCGCGGCGGGTCTCGATCGCGTCGCTGTCAGTTTTCTTGCGCAAGCGGGCAACCATCGCCTCGACGGCGTTCTTGGCGGCGTCGTCGTCGCGGCCCTGAACCTGGCTTGCAAGTTCTGCGGGCGTCAGGACGGCGCCGGGGCGGTCGATGAACAGCGAGATCATGCGGTATTCCAGAGGGCTCAGATCCAGCTCGCGTCCGTCGAACGTCACACGGCGGGCCTGCTCGTCCAGCGTGAACCGGTCGGCCGATTTGACGCGTGCCTGAACCTTGCCGGTTCGGCGAAGCAGCGCCTTCAGCCGGGCGAGCAGCTCCTCGCTGCGAAACGGTTTCGGCAGGTAGTCGTCGGCGCCCGCGTCGAAGCCATCGACGCGTTCCATCCAGGAACCGCGCGCCGTCAGTACGAGGATGGGCGTATCGACGCCGCTTGCCCGCCAGCGCTTGAGAATTGAAAGCCCATCCATCCCCGGCAGGCCGAGATCGAGGATAATGGCTGCATGGTCGCCTGTCTCGCCCCGTTCCCAAATGTCTGGTCCGTTCGACAGCGTTTCGACGAAATAGCCCTCGCGACTGAGCTTCTCGACGACGAGCGCTGCGATCTGGGGGTCGTCCTCGGCAAGCAGGATCTTCATGATATCAACCGCCTCCCAGAAGCGAGCCGCTTCTCGCATCGACCCGCAGGGTGCGGATGGCACCGGTGTTGTCGCGCAGTTTCAGTTGATAGACGTCGCGCGACGGCGAGCGGCTGAGACGGATGTCGATGATGCGACCATACCTGGTGGCGTCGATCTTTCTCAGCATCGTCTTTAGCGGCATGATCTGACCGCTGCGAACCGCATCGCGGGCCCGATCGGAATCGTTTGGGCCATAGCCGCCCACCGATGCGTCATGGCTTCCCGCACCGTCCTTGCCGTGGTCATCACCGCCATCGTCATCGCCGCCGTGGTTATCGCCATCATCGCCACCGCCGTCATTGCCCGAGCCGCTACCGCCCGAACCGGACGATCCGCCGCCATCGCTGCCGCCATCGCCGTCCTTGGCGAATGCGGGCGCAACGGGTGCGACGATCGCTGCCCCGAGTGTGGCCGCGAGCAGCGCAGCAAGACAGATACGACGGGTCACGCCCATTGATACTCCGGATAGGACTGTGTGGCAGCGCTTTTGAGCCGCGAAACACTACTCTGCCATGATGGCGATGTTGCTGCAAACGGCCGCACCCCCGCCGGCATCCGGCGGGGGTGCGGACAGTGGTCGGACAAAGCCTATTTGTGGCCGCCGCGCGTGCCGCCCTTGTGGTCGTTCTTGTTGTGGTTTGCAGAGTCATCGCTGCTCTTTCCGCCGCGCTTTCCGCCCTTGTCGTCGTTCTTGTCATGGGTCGCGGCGTCATCGCTGCTCTTTCCGCCGCGCTTTCCGCCCTTGTCGTCGTTCTTGTCATGGGTCGCGGCGTCATCGCTGCTCTTGCCGCCGCGCTTTCCGCCCTTGTCGTCGTTCTTGTCATGGGTTGCAGCGTCGTCGCGGCTCTTGCCGCCGCGCTTGCCACCCTTGTCGTCATTGGCATCATGGTTCGGACCATCGTCCGCACCCTGGCGGGCAAAGGCTGCGGATGTGCCGGCAAAGGGAACGGCTGCCTGGAACAGTGGCAGCGAAGCGGTGAGGGCGAGTGCGGCGGCGAAGGTCGTCAGAGCAAGTTTCGTTTTCATGGCATGTTTCCTCTCGTATTTGGTTGACGAGTGCAGAATGCCATCGGGGCCCTGACAGGCTACTGAGTGCCGCTGTCAGCAAACTGTCAGACTGGCGAGGGCTTGCCCTCCAACGGGCCGGTTCACCCCTCCCGATACGTCATTCGACGTATACGTTTTTGCGGTGCAGCAGCCGATAGTCCGGTTAAGCAACGGTTAAATCTCCGGTTGCTTGAACGAACAAGAAGAGGGGTTCGACCAATGACATTCAGGGTGAAACTTACCGGCGCGCTGCTTGCCGCTGCCATGTCCGCCACGGCGCTTTCGGGCGCATACGCTGCCGACGATACGATCAAGATCGGCGTTCTGCATTCGCTGTCCGGTACGATGGCGATTTCCGAGACGACGCTGAAAGACGCCATGCTGATGATGGTGGCAGAGCAGAACAAGAAGGGCGGCGTTCTCGGCAAGAAGCTCGAAGCCGTCGTCGTCGATCCGGCCTCCGACTGGCCGCTGTTTGCCGAAAAGGCCCGTCAGCTGATCAGCCAGGACAAGGTTGCAGCCGTGTTCGGTTGCTGGACCTCGTCGTCGCGCAAGTCGGTTCTTCCTGTCTTCGAAGAACTGAACTCGATCCTGTTCTACCCGGTCCAGTACGAGGGTGAAGAATCCTCGCGCAACATCTTCTACACCGGTGCCGCTCCGAACCAGCAGGCCATTCCTGCGGTCGATTATCTTGCCAAGGAAGAAGGCGTGCAGCGCTGGGTTCTCGCCGGCACCGACTATGTCTATCCGCAGACGACCAACAAGATCCTCAAGGCCTACCTGATGTCGAAGGGTGTCGCCGAGGCCGATATCATGGTCAACTATACGCCGTTCGGTCATTCCGACTGGCAGACAATCGTTTCCGACATCAAGAAGTTCGGCTCTGCCGGCAAGAAGACCGCCGTCGTCTCCACCATCAACGGCGATGCCAACGTGCCGTTCTACAAGGAACTGGGCAACCAGGGCATCAAGGCCGAAGACATTCCGGTCGTGGCCTTCTCGGTCGGCGAAGAAGAGCTAGCCGGTCTCGACACCAAGCCGCTGGTCGGCCATCTCGCCGCCTGGAACTACTTCCAGTCCGTCGATGCCGAGGTCAATGCGTCCTTCATCAAGGAATGGCACGCCTTTACCAAGAACGAAAAGCGCGTGACCAACGATCCGATGGAAGCCGCCTATATCGGTTTCCAGGCCTGGGTTAAGGCCGTCGAATCCGCCGGGACGACCGACACGAACGCGGTTCTGGACTCGATCATCGGCGTTTCGGTGCCGAACCTGTCGGGCGGCTATTCCACCGTCATGCCGAACCACCACATCACCAAGCCAGTGCTGATCGGTGAAATCCAGGCCGATGGCCAGTTCGAAATCGTCCAGGAAACCCCTGCCGTCGTCGGTGACGAATGGTCGGATTACCTGCCGGACTCCAAGAACCTGATCTCCGATTGGCGCAAGCCGATGTCCTGCGGCAACTTCAACGTTGCAACCGGCAAGTGCGGCGGCAAGGGCGGCAGCTGATCCAGTCTCGGCCATAGTTAAGGTTGCCCCTCACCCTAACCCTCTCCCCGCAAGCGGGGCGAGGGGACTTGGGCACGCGAGAGCGTGACCGGGGGGCGGTGAGGGCGTGACGATCATCCTTTTCCCCGCTGGCGGGGAGAAGGTGCCGGCAGGCGGATGAGGGGCGATCGAGCCCTCCGCCCCACGCGGCCATCCGGGGGACAAAGATATGCCTATCCGTTTTTTCACGCTGATTTTTCTGATCTTTTCGTTTGCAGCGCCAGCCTTTTCGCAAGGGGCTGATCCGAAGCCGCTGTTTAACCAGCTCGCCGATGCCGATTTCGGTCAGGCTGAATCGATCGTCGCACAGATCGCCACCAGTGGCGATATCCGCGTTGTGCCGGCGCTTGAGGCTTTTGCCGAGGGTGATCTCTATTTCCGCAAGGCCGACAAGGCCGTCTTCGTGGCCAAACCCGCCGGTTCGCAGCTGGATCTGATCGATCCGGTGACGGCGGAAAGCGCTGGCCAGGTGGCCAAGGGTGCCGTCACCAAGATCCGCGTCAACAACACGCTGCGGCGCGCCATTCGTGCAGCGCTTGGCGGTCTGACGCTGATGAGCCCGGATCGCAGTGTCCGTCTTGCGGCAGCCGATGCAATCCTTTTGTCGCCGAGTGCGGAGGCGCTGGATCTGGTCGAGGCTGCGATTGCCAAGGAAACCGACCGCGACGTCAAATTCCGCATGGAGGAGGCACGCGCCGTCTCCGTGCTCTCCTCCGACCGCTCGCTCGACGAAAAGCGCGCCGCCATCCAGACCATGGGCAATCTTGGCGGGCGCAGTGCGCTCGGCATCCTGAGTTCCGTCTCGACAACGATCGATCCGAGCCTGAAAGCCGATCTCGATGCGGCGATCAAAGCCATCCAGAACGAGCAGCAGCTTTGGGATCTGGCCCAGAACGTCTGGTACGGCGTGTCGCTCGGTTCCGTGCTGCTCTTGGCCGCGATCGGTCTTGCCATCACCTTCGGCGTGATGGGCATCATCAACATGGCGCATGGCGAAATGGTCATGCTCGGCGCCTATTCCACCTATATGGTGCAGGAAGTGATCCGCAGTCACGCGCCCGGCCTGTTCGACTGGTCGCTGACGATTGCGCTGCCGGTCGCCTTTCTCGTGACCGGTGCCGTTGGCTTCGTCGTGGAGCGCGGCATCATCCGCTTTCTCTATGGCCGGCCGCTGGAAACCCTGCTCGCCACCTGGGGCGTGTCGCTGATCCTGCAGCAGACGATCCGCTCCATCTTCGGCCCCACCAACAAGGAAGTCGGCAATCCGTCCTGGATGTCCGGTTCGTTTCCGCTCGGCGGCATGACGATCACCTGGAACCGCATGTGGATCGTGATCTTCTCGCTGTCGATCTTCTTCGCGCTGCTGGTGGTAATGAAGAAATCCGCCTTCGGCCTCAACATGCGCGCCGTCACCCAGAACCGCCGCATGGCATCCTCCATGGGCATCCGCACGCCATGGGTCGATGCGCTGACCTTCGCGCTCGGCTCCGGCATTGCCGGTATCGCGGGCGTCGCGCTCAGCCAAATCGACAACGTCTCGCCCAATCTCGGCCAGAGCTACATCATCGACAGTTTCATGGTCGTGGTGTTCGGTGGCGTCGGCAATCTCTGGGGCACGCTGGTCGGCGCTCTCTCGCTCGGGGTGCTCAACAAGTTCCTCGAACCCTCGGTCGGCGCCGTTCTCGGCAAGATCCTGGTTCTGGTTCTGATCATCCTCTTCATCCAGAAACGTCCGCGCGGTCTGTTCGCGCTCAAGGGAAGGGCGATCGAAGCATGATTACCGGCTTCATTCTGCGTGCACTCGAAGGCAAGATCGTCGTCGCGATCGCCATCCTGCTCGGCGTCGCCATTCTGGTGCCGGCGCTCAATCTCCTGACGTCGCCCGACAGCGCGCTCCACATCCCGACCTATGCGATGGCGCTGATGGGCAAGTATCTCTGCTACGCGCTTCTGGCGCTGGCGCTGGATCTGGTCTGGGGCTATTGCGGCATCCTCTCGCTCGGCCACGGCGCGTTCTTTGCGCTCGGCGGCTATGCGATGGGCATGTATCTGATGCGCCAGATCGGCTCGCGCGGCACCTACGGCAATCCGCTGCTGCCCGATTTCATGGTCTTCCTCAACTGGAAGGAACTGCCGTGGTTCTGGTACGGGTTCGATCACTTCGCCTTCGCCATGCTGATGGTTCTGGTCGTGCCCGGCCTGCTTGCCTTCGTCTTCGGCTGGTTCGCCTTCCGCAGCCGCGTCAACGGCGTCTATCTCTCGATCATCACCCAGGCGATGACCTACGCGCTTCTCCTCGCCTTCTTCCGCAACGACATGGGGTTCGGCGGCAATAACGGCCTGACCGATTTCAAGGAAATCCTCGGCTTCAACGTGCAGGCCGGCGGCACCCGTGCAGCCCTGTTTGCGATGTCGGCCATCATGCTCGCTCTCTGCCTGCTGGTCGCCTCGGCCATCACCCGGTCGAAATTCGGCAAGGTGCTGGTCGGCGTGCGCGATGCGGAAAGCCGGGTCCGCTTCCTCGGGTTCCGGGTGGAAAACATCAAGCTCTTCACCTTTGTCGTATCGGCCATGTTTGCCGGCATTGCCGGTGCGCTGTTCGTGCCGCAGGTCGGCATCATCAATCCGGGCGAATTTGCGCCTGCCAACTCGATCGAAGTCGTCGTCTGGACGGCGGTCGGCGGGCGCGGCACGCTGATCGGCCCGATCATCGGCGCCATCCTCGTCAATGCCGGGAAAAGCTATTTCACCGGCGCCTTCCCGGAAATCTGGCTGTTTGCGCTGGGCGGCCTGTTCATTGCCGTCACGCTGTTCCTGCCGCGGGGCATCGTCGGCACCATCCAGCACGGCTTTGCTGGCCGCAAGGCGCTGAAGGCAGCGGTCGAGGCGGAAAAGGGCAGGGATGCCGGGGCGGTCCCGGTTGCGCGACAGGTTCAGGCAGCGGAGTGAGACGATGAACACGATTGCCGAAACACGCGCCAAAAGCCTGCTCTATCTCGAAGACGTCTCGGTCTCCTTCGACGGGTTCAAGGCGATCAACTCGCTGTCGCTTGTGGTCGAAC
The DNA here is from genome assembly GCF_014841925.1 of Rhizobium sp. CFBP 13726. Classification (NCBI taxonomy): domain Bacteria; kingdom Pseudomonadati; phylum Pseudomonadota; class Alphaproteobacteria; order Hyphomicrobiales; family Rhizobiaceae; genus Rhizobium; species Rhizobium sp. CFBP 13726. The sequence goes on along the minus strand of NZ_JACYUU010000002.1, from coordinate 469,162 downwards.
CGGGAGAGCTTCGCGCCATCATCGGCCCGAACGGTGCCGGCAAGACGACGATGATGGATATCATCACCGGCAAGACGCGTCCCGATACCGGCCGGGTGATCTTCGAAGACACGATCGACCTCACCAAGAAGGACGAGGCCGATATCGCCCAGCTCGGCATCGGCCGCAAATTCCAGAAGCCGACCGTGTTCGAAAGCCACACCGTGTGGGACAATCTCGAACTGGCGCTCAACCGGTCGCGCACCGTGTTCGGCACGCTGTTCTATACGCTGTCGGCCAACGACGAGGCGCGCATCGAGGAGATCCTCGAGACGATCCGCATGACGCATCGCAAAAACGAATATGCCGCCAATCTTTCGCACGGCCAGAAACAGTGGCTCGAGATCGGCATGCTTCTGGCGCAGGAGCCGAAGCTGCTTCTGGTCGACGAGCCGGTCGCCGGCATGACGGATGCCGAGACATCCGAGACCGCATTGCTGCTGAAGGAAATCGCCAAGACCCGCTCGGTCGTGGTGGTGGAACACGACATGGGCTTCATCCGTGATCTCGGCGTCAAGGTGACGTGTCTCGCGGAAGGGTCGGTGCTGGCCGAAGGCTCGATCGATTTCGTGTCGAACGATCCGAAGGTGATCGAGAATTATCTGGGGCGGTGAGGGATTACCCTCCCCTTGAGGGGGAGGGTCGGCGCAAAGCGCCGGGGTGGGGTGATCTTTGGGATCCCGGCGGTCACCCCCACCCGCAGCTTCGCTGCGACCTCCCCCCTCAAGGGGGAGGTGAAAGGGTGCCGCAAGCTTGTCGATACTCCAGCGGCCGACACAACGAGAAAAGAGACCGACCATGCTGACAGTCGAAAACGTCAATCTCCATTACGGTGCGGCACAGGCCCTGCGCGGCGTGTCGATCAAGGCGGATATGGGCAAGATCACCTGCGTGCTTGGTCGTAACGGCGTCGGCAAGTCGTCGCTGTTGCGCGCCGTCACCGGGCAGCATCCGGTGTCAGCCGGTACGATCAGCTTCCAGGGCGAGACGTTGAACGGATTGGCGCCCTATCACCGTGCCAAGCACGGCATCGGCTATGTGCCGCAGGGGCGCGAGATCTTTCCGCTGCTGACCGTTCAGGAAAACCTTGAGAGCGGCTACGCGCCGCTCGAGCGCAAGGACAAGTTTATCCCGGATGACATTTTCGCGCTGTTCCCGGTGCTCAAATCCATGCTCGGACGGCGTGGCGGCGATCTGTCCGGCGGCCAGCAGCAGCAGCTGGCGATCGGACGCGCCATGGTCACGCGGCCGAAAATCCTGGTGCTGGACGAGCCGACCGAAGGCATCCAGCCGTCGATCATCAAGGATATCGGCCGGGCTATCCGTTACCTGCGCGACAGTACCGGCATGGCGATCCTGCTGGTCGAACAGTATCTCGACTTCTGCCGGGAGCTGGCAGATCATGTCTATATTATGGATCGTGGCGAGATCGTGCACGAAGGCGCCGCTGAGACGCTGGATACGGCAGAAGCAAGGCGACACCTAACTGTTTAGGGGTCAATGTTTGCATGGCTTCTATTCGTTAACGCGGTTTCAAAGCCTGGGCCTGTGTGCTAGATGAACAGCAGATGAACGCATCTTCCGAACATCGTAGATAACCCCCGCACCCCATGATGAGGCGCTGATGGTCTTTGAACGCATTGTTGGTTCTCGTTCCCGCTCCGCCCTTCGCGCCACCGCGACCGGAGCGTTTTTCTTGGCCGCAGGTGCCGCTTTTGCCGGCTGTGGCCAGCCTATGACGCCGGGTCTCCACCCGGTCACCATCGAGACCGACGGTATCGAACGCCAGGCCGTCTACTTCGTGCCGTCGTCCTATACAGGCAAGGACAAACTGCCCGTCGTGTTCGATTTTCACGGCAGCAACTCCAATCCGGTCGGCCAGTTGAAGCGCTCTTCCTGGGACAAGGTTGCCGAAAAGAACGGGTTTATCGCCGTGGCGCTGCAAGGCAGCCTGTCCGGCAAGGCGCCGGGCACCTATGGCTGGAACGTTCCGCATGTGCAGGTGAGCCAGGCTATTCTTCCCAATGGCGCCCAGGGCGGCCAGGACGAGATCGCCTTTATCGAGGATGCCGTCGAAGAGGTGAAGGATGACCTCTGCGTCGATCCGAACCGGATCTTTGCCTCGGGTTATTCCGGTGGCGGCCGCATGCTGTCGGCTTATGTCTGCTCCGGTCAGGACGATTTCGTCGCGGCAGGTTTTGTGAATTCGCTGCGCGCCGGTCGTCCCGTCGAGACCGATGGCAAGTGGGGGCCCGATGCCGCCAACTGCAATCCGGCCAAGCCGATCTCGATCGTGGCCTTTGCCGGCGAAAAGGATGCGCAGAACCCCTATGCCGGCGGCGGCAGCGCCTATTGGCAGTATGGTTTCAAGACGGCGATCAAGCGCTGGACCGATCTCGACGGCTGCAAGGGCAACGGCAACGCAAAGACTGTCGAAGGCGTCACCTACACCATGTACGGCACCTGCACCAACGGCGCCCGCATCGCCACCTACGTGTTCGAAAAGGGCACGCATGACTGGCCGAGGCCTTCCGAAGCCCGGGAAGCGGTGATGGCTGCCGCCAAGGATGGCGTTGCCGGTGTCACCAAGGTTTCGAGCGTCGTGCCGGCCAAGCCTGCCTTCGACGCCAATGTCGATCCGGCTTTCCGCATGTGGGATTTCTTCTCGAAGGCCGACACGACGGATATGGTCGCCACGGCCGCGCCTGCGAAATCCTCCGGTGGTTCGAAGTCTGGCACGACTGTTGCGTCTGACTGCTCGACACAGATCAACATGCAGGACACGACGTGCAGCAGAATTCAGCCGGCGACACCCCGCCGCAGCGGGCAAGGGGTTCGGGACGCCTTGTAACCAAGGCGTTTGCCGGGCGCACACGGCTTGACCAGTTCTTCCAGGAAGGCTGCGCAAAAATACGCCTTCCGGAAACCTTTTCGCCTGAAATGGAGGCGATCCTCATCAACACGTCAGGGGGACTGACGGGCGGCGACGTGATCGATTGGTCCGTCGCCGCATCCGCTTCCACCCGCCTCTCGGTCACCACGCAGGCCAACGAGAAGATCTACAAGGCGGCCGCAGACACGGCCTCCGTCTCCACTCATATCACCGTCGGCGAAAACGCTTCCGTCCACTGGTTGCCGCAGGAAACCATCCTGTTCGACCGTTCGTCGCTGACGCGCAGGCTCGATGTGGATCTCGCCGAAACCTCCGAATTTCTCGCGGTCGAAGCCGTCATCCTCGGTCGCAAGATGATGGGCGAGGCGGTCAATCTCGGCTTCTTCCGCGATCGCTGGCGTGTCCGGCGCGCAGGCTCGCTCATTCATGCAGAAGAAATGCGTTTCGACGGCGAGATCGCGAGACTGGCGGAAGCAGCCGCCGTCCTTTCCGGCCAGGTCGCGTTCGCAACGCTGTTCTATTCCGGACCGTTGGCAGAAGCTCTGTTTCCGAAGCTGCGGGACTGTCTCGGACCCACATCCGGCGGGGCCAGCTTCTTCAACGACAAGATCGTTGCGCGTCTCACCGCACCGACCGGGTTCGAGCTCAGAAAAATCCTGGTACCGGCAATTTCCGTATTGCGTAACGGCGCGCCAGTGCCGAAAGTCTGGAACATCTGATTTGTCATTGATGACGCCGATTGCGGGAAGCCCATGAACCTCACCCCACGCGAAAAAGACAAGCTTCTGATTTCCATGGCCGCGGTCGTTGCCCGTCGTCGCCTGGAGCGGGGCGTCAAGCTCAACTATCCGGAAGCGATCGCGCTGATCACCGACTATGTGGTGGAAGGTGCGCGCGATGGCCGCTCCGTGGCCGCTTTGATGGAAGAGGGCGCGCATGTCATCACCCGCGACCAGGTGATGGACGGCATCCCCGAAATGATCCACGACGTGCAGGTGGAGGCGACGTTCCCGGACGGAACCAAGCTCGTCACCGTGCACGAACCGATCCGCTGAGGAGTTCGCGATGGCTCTCGAACTGCGCCCCAACTGCGAATGCTGCGACAAGGATCTCGCGCCCGACAGCTGCGAGGCGATGATCTGCACGTTCGAATGCACCTACTGCGTCGATTGCGCTAGCGGCGTGCTTGCCGGTATCTGCCCGAATTGCAATGGTGAACTGGTGCGTCGTCCGGTCCGCCCGGCCGCCGCACTCGTCAACAATCCGGCCTCGACGGTGCGTGTTCTGAAGGCCGAAGGCTGCACGCCGAAACTCGCCCAGCCGAAAATAGCATTGAGCGCCTGAGGAGGTGGACCATGATACCCGGTGAAGTCTTTACCGTTGCAGGCGAGATCGAACTCAATGTCGGCGCCCCGACGATCTCGATCGAGGTTTCCAATACCGGCGACCGGCCGGTGCAGGTGGGTAGCCACTACCATTTCTTCGAGACCAATAACGGACTTGCGTTCGATCGCGACAAGGCGCGCGGCATGCGGCTCGATATCCCGGCCGGCACTGCCGTCCGCTTCGAACCGGGGCAGACCCGATCGATCACGCTGATCCCGCTGTCCGGCGCCCGCAAGGTCTACGGGTTCCAGCAGAAGATCATGGGTGCCCTATGAAATCGCTGGCGCTTCTGGCCGCCTGTGGCTGCGTGCTCCTGATCGATGCTCCGGCATCCGGCGAGGACAGGCCGGACGTGGACTGCGACAACGCCCAGGTCCAGATGGAACTGACCTACTGCGCCGAGCAGGAATTCATCGCCGCGGACAAGCTTCTCAACACGCAATACAAGAAGACCCGCGACCTGATGCGGGCCCGTGATGCGGATGCCGATCCCTCCACGGCAGGTGCGGAGAAAGCCCTCGTCGCAGCGCAACGCGCCTGGGTCGCCTACCGAGACGCCCAATGCGCCTCCTACGGCTTCCAGGCCCGCGGCGGATCGATGGAACCGATGCTGATCTACGGCTGCCAGGCGGGGCTGACTGCGAAGCGGACGGAGGAGCTGAAGGAGCTGACGGAAGAGGGGAACTGAAGCGGGTGCCTTGTTGCGGCAATGGCGGTCGGATCGATGAGGAGAGGATCATGACGGAGACAGTCAAAATCAGTTCTGGAAATCAGATCACGCTGTCAGACGACGCGCTCGCAAAGCTTGGAGTAAAGGCAGGCGATCAGGTCGATATCATTTCGACGCAGGACGGTGCGTTGGAAATCAGACCCAAGCGTCGCACGTTTGCCGACTTGCGGGGGATCGTCAAACTGGAGAGGCCGGTCACGGACGAAGAACTTAAGCACTGGATCGATGATGCCAGGGCCGCAGGATACAGGGATGCAGAATGATCGGCTTCGACACCAATGTCTTGCTGCGATGGATTGCCAGCGACTTTGTGGGCACCGAAGACGCTAGGAACCAGTCGCTACTGATCGAGAAACTAATCGCGGCGAACCATGCGCCGATATTCGTCAATCACGTGGTGCTTGCAGAATCCGTATGGGTCCTGAGACGGCACGCTCGTCTTTCCAAGCAGATGTTGATCGACGTGATCGTCGCTCTCCTAAATTCCGAAAATGTGGTCATTGATGATCGGGAGACTGTTGTTTCAGCACTTCATCATTACCGCGAGCAGCCCGGTGATTTTCCGGACCATCTCATTGGCGAAATCAATCGCCGTCAAGGTTGCAGCACGACGATGACCTTCGACAAGGCTGCGGCCAAATCACCCCAATTCACCGAGCTTCGGAGCTAGACCATCCATGCCCTACAAAATGTCCCGCGCGTCCTATGCTTCCATGTTCGGTCCGACCACCGGTGACAAGGTGCGGCTTGCCGATACCGAACTCATCATCGAAGTCGAGAAGGATTTCACCGTCTATGGCGAGGAGGTCAAGTTCGGTGGCGGCAAGGTCATTCGTGACGGCATGGGGCAGAGCCAGGCAACGCGGGCCGAGGGTGCTGTCGATACTGTCATCACCAATGCGCTGATCGTCGATCACTCCGGTATCTACAAGGCCGATGTGGGTCTGAAGGAAGGCCGTATCCATGCGATCGGCAAGGCCGGCAATCCGGATACGCAACCGGGCGTGACGATCATCGTCGGGCCATCGACCGAGGCGATCGCCGGCGAAGGCAAGATCCTGACGGCCGGCGGCATGGATGCGCATATCCACTTCATCTGCCCGCAGCAGATCGAGGAAGCGCTGATGTCCGGCATCACGACGATGCTGGGCGGCGGGTCGGGACCGGCGCACGGTACGCTTGCCACCACCTGCACCGGCGCCTGGCATATCGAGCGGATGATCGAAAGCTTTGATGCGTTTCCGATGAACCTCGCGCTGGCCGGGAAGGGCAATGCCTCGCTGCCGGCGCCGCTCGAGGAGATGATCCTCGCCGGCGCGTCATCGCTGAAGCTGCACGAGGACTGGGGCACGACGCCCGCCGCCATCGACAACTGCCTGACAGTCGCCGACGCTTTCGACGTGCAGGTGATGATCCACACCGATACGCTCAACGAAAGCGGCTTCGTGGAAGACACTATCGGCGCCATCAAGGGCCGCACCATTCATGCCTTCCACACGGAAGGGGCCGGCGGCGGTCACGCGCCTGACATCATCAAGATCTGCGGCAATCCCAACGTCATTCCGTCCTCGACCAATCCGACGCGGCCCTACACGATCAACACGCTGGCCGAACATCTCGATATGCTGATGGTCTGCCACCACCTGTCGCCGTCGATCCCGGAAGACATCGCCTTTGCCGAAAGCCGTATCCGCAAGGAGACGATCGCAGCCGAAGACATCCTGCACGATATCGGCGCCTTCTCGATCATCTCGTCGGACAGCCAGGCGATGGGCCGCGTCGGCGAAGTTGCCATCCGCACCTGGCAGACGGCCGACAAGATGAAACGCCAGCGCGGTCATCTGCCCGACGAAACCGGTGATAACGACAATTTCCGCGTCAAACGCTATATCGCCAAATACACGATCAACCCCGCGGTCGCGCACGGCATCAGCCATGAAATCGGCTCGGTCGAAGTCGGCAAGCGCGCCGATCTGGTGCTCTGGAGCCCTGCCTTTTTCGGCGTAAAGCCGGAAATGGTGCTGCTCGGCGGCTCGATTGCGGCAGCACCGATGGGTGATCCAAACGCATCGATCCCGACGCCGCAGCCGATGCACTATCGCCCGATGTTTGCAGCCTATGGCAAGCTGCGCACCAATTCCTCCGTCACCTTCGTCTCCCAGGCGTCGCTCGACGCGGGCATCGTCGGCAGGCTGGGGGTCGCTAAAAAGCTTCTCGCTGTGCGCAATACCCGTGGCGGCATCTCCAAGGCGTCGATGATTCACAATTCGCTGACGCCGCATGTGGAGGTCGATCCGGAAACCTACGAAGTGCGCGCCGATGGAGAGCTCCTGACCTGCAAGCCGGCAACGGTTCTGCCGATGGCACAGCGGTACTTCCTCTTCTGATGCAATACCTTCCCGGACACGGCGCATGAAGAGGCTTGCAAGGCGGTTGCTGCTGGCGATCCCGGCAATCGCTATCCTGATCGTTCTCGCCGTCGCCGTTGGCACATTCGTGCCGCGGCCACTGTTTGCGCCGGATCCCCCGCACGCTTCCGAAAACACGCGCCGGATTCTGGTTCTTTCGAACCCGATCCATACGGATCTCGTCATCCCGCTCGATGCGGAAACGCGGGCGTCCTATTCGTTTCTGGAAGCATCAGGCATTCCCGTCGCCGATCCCGCGGCAGAATGGCTGGTGATCGGCTGGGGAGGGCGGTCCTTCTATCTGGAAACGCCGACCTGGGCCGATCTCAAACCCATGCCGGCCTTCCGCGCGCTGACCATCGATTCCTCGGTCATGCATGTCGATGTCGCCGGCGGCATCGACGACACGCATCCGGCCGTGCAGGCGTTCGATCTCGATGCAGATCAATTCCAAGCCATGTCCGACTTCATTCGTGCCAGTTTTGTGGAGGTGGATAACAAGGTCGTGCCCATCCCCGGCGCAGGCTACGGCGTCTATGACCGCTTCTTCGAAGCGCATGGATCGTTCAACGCGCTTGTCGGCTGCAACACCTGGACAGCAGGGGCGCTGAGGGCAGCGGGACTGCGCACGGGGCTGTGGAATCCACTGCCGCAGTTGCTGGCGCTGTCGCTCCGGATTTTCAATTGACGGCCCATGCTTTTCCCGGCCACGGATTTTGCAGCCGGGGCGTAACTAGGCCTTGTGCCGAGCATCGCGCTTGGTGATTATGCCGCCTTCAAGGAGACTTTCATGCAGCATATCCATTCCTATCGTCCCGCCGGTGAAATCAGCGATCCGCCGGTGGATGTCGTCACCTTGCCGCATGATCTGCGGCACCTGCGCCGCAAGCTGCTGCATTTGTCGAATGGCGACATGGTGATGCTCGATCTCAAGGAAGCGGTGCTGTTTCACCATGGTGACCGGCTGGTGCTTGAGAACGGGGATACGGTGGAAGTCCGGGCGGCGCCGGAAAAGCTGTTCGAGGTCAAGGCGCGCGATCCGCTGCACCTGATCGAGCTTGCCTGGCATCTCGGCAACCGGCACCTGTCGGCGCAGATCGAGGAGGGCCGTATCCTCATCCTGCGCGATCACGTCATCCGTTCCATGCTGCAGGGCCTCGGCGCAACCGTCACCGACATTGACGAACCCTTCCAGCCGGCCCGCGGCGCCTATCACGCGCATGGCGGCCATGATCACGGCAGTCACGGTCATCATGCCCATGACTGAACCGGTATGATGCAAGACGTGGGTCTGCAGGGTAAGCTTGGGCAGGGGCTAGATACGCACGCCTTGCTCCGTCTGATGGCATGGCTGTCTCCGGCTTTTCCGATCGGCGGCTTTGCCTGGTCGGGCGGGCTGGAGCGCGCGGTGGCGGATCGGCTGGTGACATCGGCCTCGGATCTCGCATCCTGGCTCGAAACCATCCTGCTTCACGGTTCGCTCTGGAACGATGCGGTTCTGTTTTCGAGCGCGTTCGAGGCTGTCGACCAGCGGGATGCGTTGAAGGACCTGTCCGAACTCGGTCTGGCGCTGGCAGGCTCGGCGGAGCGTCATGCGGAAACGTTATCGCTCGGCCAGGCCTTCGTCACGGCGGCCATCGCCTGGCCGCACGCTGTGCTGCAGCTTTTGCCGAAACAGGTGCCGTTTCCGGTCGCGGTCGGCGCCATCTCGGCGGCCCATGGCGTGCCGAAGACGAGCGCAATCGCCGCCTATCTGCATGCGGCTGTCTCGCAATCGGTCTCGGCCGGCATCCGCCTTGGTGTGTGCGGTCAGGCCCACGGCGTCGGCATTCTGGCCGGTCTTGAATCTCTGGTCGGCGATGTCGCGGAGAAGGCGCAAGGCGCAACGCTCGATGATCTCGGCGGTGCCGCCGTGCAGGCGGAGATCGCGTCGCTTCGCCACGAAACACAGCATTCGCGGCTGTTCCGGTCCTAGCGACCGGGATAAGCTGCTTCAGCAATCGAAAGGATAATCCGCATGAAATCGGCAAACGGACCGCTTCGCGTCGGGATCGGCGGGCCGGTCGGCTCCGGCAAGACGGCGCTCACCGAAAAGCTCTGCAAGGCGATGCGCGACAAATATTCGGTCGCCGTCGTCACCAACGATATCTACACGAAAGAGGATGCCGAAGCGCTGGTGCGGATGCAGGCGCTGTCGTCTGACCGGATCGTCGGTGTCGAGACGGGCGGATGTCCGCATACGGCGATCCGCGAGGACGCGACGATCAATCTTCAGGCGATCGCCGGTCTCAACGAGCGCATTCCGGATCTCGATGTCGTGTTCATCGAATCGGGCGGCGACAATCTGGCGGCCACGTTTTCGCCTGATCTTGCCGACATCACCATCTACGTGATCTCCACCTGCCAGGGCGAGGAAATTCCGCGCAAGGGCGGGCCGGGTATCACCCGCTCCGATCTCCTGATCATCAACAAAAAGGACCTGGCGCCTTACGTCGATGTCGATATCGACGTGATGGAAAGGGATGCTTCGCGGATGCGCGAGATGAAGCCGCATGTCTTTACCGACCTCAAGCGCGGCGAGGGCGTCGAGCATGTGGTGCGGTTTCTGGAGACGCAGGGCGGGCTGTGAGATCGCAATGACGAGGTCTGCGGTTTCCTCACCCTTTGAGGCAAGCCATGCTGACGCGAGTGGCCGGCCTGCTCGGGCCGGCCTCCCGGGTTACTTGCTTCGACGGTTCAGATCTCCCGCAGCGCCTGTACATCCACCACCTGGATGATGCGGCCGCGAACCGTGACGCCTGTCTTGCGCAGGGACGAAAAGGCGCGCGACAGGGCTTCGGGAGCCAGTCCCAGCATGCCGGCGAGCAGGCTTTTCTGGAACGGCAGGCGGATCGCTGCCGGTCCACCGTCAACCGGGCAGCGGCTGAGGATGTAGTTTGCCACCCGTTGCGGCGCCGTGAACAGCCGGTCGTTGGCAACACAGTCCATCGTGCTGATCAGATGACGCGACAGGGTCGTCATCACGGCGCGGGAGATACCGGGATCCTCTTCAGCCAGATCCTTGACCGTCTGCAGGTCGAAACGCACCAGCGTGCAGGTCTCTGCGGCCTGGGCGAAAAAGGGATACTTCCGGTCCGCATAAAGCATGCACTCGCCGAACGTATCTCCCGGTGCGGAAATGCGGATATCCGCATCGCGCCCGTCTCGGCTCAGCCGGTAGAGGCGGACATAGCCACTCAGCACACAGTAAAACGCTTCGGCACGTTGGCCCTCTCGCACGATGAGGTCACGGGCGGACACTGTCTCGACACTCATCGCCGACAGCATCTTGACCAGCGAGTTACCGGTCAGGCCGTGCATGAAAGGCGTTTTCATGAGAACCGCGCGGTCGCGATTGTTGAGTTTGATGTCGCCGTTGCCCATGTCCGTTCTTCTTTTCTGGCGGGGAGCTTCCTAGAATGTAATTATTCTAAATTAACACGTGCTCCGAAGCGCGTTTTGACGTCGATCAAATCGTCCAAGATTCTTTGCGATCGGGATGCGCTTTTGCATTTCCGCACCCTTCGACGTCTCCTGCCCCACCCGGAATCGCTTGCTCGGACCGGTGATTTTACTCCGCAGCCATGGGCGGAAGCCGCAGGACCTTGGCGCCGCCAGAGGCGCTGAGCATATCGTGGTCGATGCCGTTTTCGCGTTCCAGCCGGCGAAGCCGCTCGCCGAGGTCACGGTTCTCCTGGGTCAGTTCCTCGTTGGAAAGGCCGAAATCCTCCTCTTCTTTCTTGCCGACCAGGCGACCGAAGATCCGCCCGAGCAGGCCGGAAAGATCGTCCATGATGAGGAAGAAGGCGGGGACAACGAGGAGCGACAGGACGGTGGAAACGATGATGCCGCCGATCACGGCGATTGCCATCGGGGCGCGGAACGATCCGCCTTCGCCGATACCCATCGCCGAGGGCAACATGCCGGCCGACATGGCGATAGACGTCATGATGATCGGGCGGGCGCGCTTGCGGCCGGCTTCGACCATCGCGTGAACACGCTCCAGTCCGTGGCGTTTCATCTCGATGGCGAAATCCACGAGCAGGATGGCGTTCTTCGTGACAATCCCCATCAGCATCAAAATACCGATCAGAACCGGCATCGACAGCGCGTTCTGGGTGACGATCAGCGCCACCGCCACGCCGCCGATCGCAAGCGGCAGCGAGAACAGGATGGTCAGCGGCTGGATGACGTCCTTGAACAGCAGGATCAGCACGACCAGAACCAGAAGCAGGCCCATCAGCATGGCGTTGCCGAAGCTCTGGGTCATTTCCGCCTGCACCTTGGCGTCGCCGCTTTCTGCCAGCCGAACGGATGGCGGAAGGTTGGTTTCGTCGACGATGCGTTTGAACTCGGCCGACGACGTGTCGAGTGCCGTGCCGAAGGGCACATCCGAGCCGATCGCCACGACGCGGTTGCGGTCGTTGCGCGTGATCGAACTCGGGCCTTCCGAATAATCCACGTCGGCAACACTGGTGAGCGGCACCGTGGCACCGCTTGCGGTCCTCAGCTTCAACGCCTTGATCGCTGCTAGATCACGCCGCACATCGAGTGAGGTCTGGACACGGATCGGGATCTGCCGGTCATCGAGGTTGATCTTGGCGAGATTGGCGTCGATATCGCCGATGGTCGCGACGCGCACGGTCTCGGAAATCTGCTGCGGCGTAATGCCGAGGCGCGCGGCTTCCGCCATGCGCGGACGGATCTGCAGTTCCGGCCGGGGCAGGGCGCCGTCGGAGGAAACATTGGCAAGGATCGGCGAAGCGCGCAGGCGCGATTCCAGGAGCCCGATCGCATCGTTCAGGTCCGCCTCGTTGTCGGAGAGGAAGTTGAACGCCAGTTCGCGCTCGGCGCGGTCGTTGACCTTCGAGATACGCACGTCCGGGATATCGCGGATTGCGGCAAAAATGTCCTTTTCCACGTCCCATTGCGGACGGGTACGGCCATGTTCTTCCATTTTCGGCAAAGAAGAGCCGATCAGCGGCAGGCTACCCAGCCCCTTGTTGACCAGCGTCTTGATCAGCGAATGGTCGATGTTTTCGAGGATGACACGAACGGTCGAGCGGCGCAGTTCAAGATCGCCCTTGGGCGATGCGCCACCGAGCACGAAGACGCTTTCGACGCCGTCGATATCGCGAACCGCGCGGTCGATCTTTTCAGACGTCTCGGCGGTCTCTTCCAGTGTCGCATTGGGCGGCAACTCGACGGAGAGAACGACGCGCGAGGAATCGTCGGGCGGCAGGAAGCTGCCGGGCACCTTGCTCAGCAGCATGAGCGAGCCGGCGAGGAAGGCGATGGCGCCGAGAAGCGTCGCATAGCGCCAGTACCATTTGCGGGTCGTGCCGGTGACCAGGCGCGTGTAGGCGCGCATGATCCAGCCGTCATTGTCGTGGTGGTCTTCCATCCCGTCTTCGGCGCGCATCAGATAGGCCGCCATCAGCGGCGTGATCAGGCGCGCGACCGCCAGCGAGAAGAAGACCGAGAAGGCGACGGTGAGACCGAACTGGATGAAATACTGGCCCGGAACGCCCGGCATGAAGGAGACGGGCACGAAGACGGCGATGATGGTGAAGCTCGTCGCGATGACCGCGAGGCCGATCTCGTCGGCCGCTTCGAGTGCGGCCTTGTACGGCGTCTTGCCCATCTTGATATGGCGGGCGATGTTTTCGATCTCGACGATCGCGTCATCCACCAGAATACCGGTCGCAAGCGTCAGCGCCAGGAACGAGACAAGGTTGAGCGAGAAGCCCATCAAGTCCATGACCCAGAAGGTGGGGATCGCCGACAGCGGCAGGGCGACGGCTGCGATCAGCGTTGCGCGCCAGTTGCGCAGGAACAGCATGACGACGATGATGGCAAGGATCGAGCCTTCCACCAGCGTGTGAAGGGCTGCTTCGTAATTGCCGTAGGTGAAATAGACCGAGTCGTCGACCATGGCGATCGCAACGTCGGGATGCGCCTTGCGCACGCCGTCGAGGCTTTCCGCCACGGTTTCGGCGACGGAGACTTCGCTTGCACCCTTCGCGCGGAAGACGGCGAAGGTGACGGCCGGCGTGCCGTTGAAGCGCGAGAAGGATTTCTGCTCCTCATAGGTATCGGTGACGGTGCCGAGTTCCGACAGCCGCACGAAACGATTGTTGGAAAGGCTGATCGACGTCTCGGCCAGCTGCGCCACATCGCGGGCATCGCCGAGCGTGCGGATTGTCTGTTCGTTGCCGGCCACCTGGCCGCGGCCGGAGCCGAGGTTGACGTTGGTGCCGCGGATCTGCTGGTTCACGTCGGCTGCCGTGATGCCATAGGCATCGAGCTTGGCGGGATTGAGCGACACGCGCACTTCGCGATCGGAGCCGCCGTAACGGTCGATCCGGCCGATCCCGGCCTGGCCTTCCAGCGCCCGCGTCACCGTGTCGTCGACGAACCAGGAGAGTTCTTCGAGCGTCATGTTCGGCGATGAGACGGCGAATGTCTGGATCGCCTGTCCTTCGACATCGACCTTGGTGACGATCGGTTCCTCGATGCCGGCTGGCAGGTCGCCGCGGATCTTGTCGATCGCGTCCTTGGTATCCTGCACCGCTTCGGGCGTTGGCTTTTCGATACGGAAGACGACGACCGTCTGCGACTGGCCATCGGTGATGGTGGACTGGACTTCGTCGATGCCGCTGATCGAGGCGACGGCATCCTCGATCTCCTTGGTCACCTGTACTTCCAGTTCGGCAGGCGATGCGCCGGACTGGACGACGGTGACGGAGACGACGGGCACGTCGATATTCGGGAAGCGGGTGATCGGCAGCGCATAGAAGGACTGGATGCCGACGTACAGCAACAGGGCAAAGCCGAGAAGCGGCGCGATCGGGTTGCGGATGGACCAGGCGGAGAAGTTCATCTTCGCGTCCTCAATTCGAAACGGCGGCGGGCGGGGCCCGGTCAGCTTCGGCCTTGTCGGCGCCAGCCTTTGAGCCCGGCAGGACCGGGTTGATCTTGTCGCCGTCGCGCACGAAGGCGCCGGCCTTGGCGACGACCCGGTCGCCCTCGGCAATGCCACTGACGATCTGGATGAAGCCGCCATCCTGGATGCCGGTCTCTATCTTGACCTGCTTGACCGTGTCGCCGTCCACCTTGCGGGTGACCGAGCCCGACGGCGCCGTGGTCACGGCCGAGAGCGGCAGGGCCAGCGCCGTCGTTTCGGTGATGACGATCTCCGCACTGCCATACATGCCCGATCGGGCACCACTTTCGTCATCCACGACGATATGCACGGCGCCGAGGCGGGTGGTCGCATCGACGGAGGGCGAAACGATCCGCACCTTGCCTTCGATCTTGCGTGTGCCGCCGGCAATGGTGATGATCGCCTTCTGGCCGAGCTTGACCTTCTGGATGTCTGTTTCCGAAAGATCGGCCACGAGTTCGATCGCGCCGTCCTTGATGATGGTGAAGAGCGGTTCGCCGGCGCCGGCGGCAATCGCGCCGATCCGCGCATTCTTGGCCGTGACGACGCCATCAACCGGGCTTTTGACGCCGGTGCGGGCAAGGTTGAGGTCGACGTCCTTGATCTGCGCATCGACGACCTTGACGTCGGCCTCACCGACGGAAACGGCCTGTTTCGCCGCGTTCAGCCGTGCTTCGGCGACTTCAACCTGAGCCTGCGTCTGTTCGACCTGGCTCTGGCTGCTGGTGCCGTTTTGTCCGAGTTTTCTGGTGCGGTCGCGCTGGCGGATGGCGTCGGCCAGATTGGCTTCGGCCTCGATCACCTGCGCCTTGTATTGCGCGACGCCGGCCTCGGCCTTGGCCCTGTTTGCCTCAAGCTGGCTTTTTTGCAGAATGAGCGAGTCGTCGTTGAGGGTTGCGAGAACCGCGTCCTGCTTCACCTCGTCGCCGACATCTGCATCGACGCTGCGGATAGAGAGACCGTCGACCAGAGGCTGGATGTAGATTTCCTCGATCGGGCGGATCGTACCGGTCGCGATGACCCTATCGGTCATTGGGCGGGTTTTGGCCTCGGTCACGATGATCGACGGAAGGTTCTTCTGCGGTGCGGTCGGCTGTGCTTGCTGCGCCAATGCCGGAAAGGCGAGGAGCGTGATCAGGGCAGGGGCGAGGGACGCCGCCAACAACGCGAGCTTTGACGAAATGCGAAACATGCGACGACTTCCGATGCACCAGAGGGTCTTTATTTCGCTGTCCGGGATCCGCGCCCCTCCCTGCGCAGTTCCTGATGAGGTGGTGACGACCCAAAGCCGCCACAAGTCCGTCACCCGACAAATTCATGTCCCGTGTTTTTACGGCTTCCGTCGCCGCAAATCAATCTGCTCGCGGAAATGCCAAGACCAAGATCAGTGATGGTTACCGCCCCATAAAATATGCCCGGCAGCGCGCCGGGCATATACTGTTTTCGGCAGGTTAGATCGGCTCGATCAGGCCCTGCTTATTTAAGAGCGGCGGTCGTTACATCGGTCGTGTAACCACCATCCGGCTGCTTGGTGATGATCTTCTGGTCGAGCAGCGCCTTTACCGTGCGCTCGTAGGTCGACATGTCCAGCTTGCCGTCGCCGATCAGCTTTGCCACTTCGCCCATCATGCGCTTCTGGTGGTTCTCGTCCTGGCCGCCATTGTCCATGACGATCTCTGCGGCTTCTTCCGGGTTCTCGATCGCGTATTTCCAGCCCTTCATCGAAGCGCGCACGAACTTGACCATGTTCTCCTTGAACTTCGGATCGGCCAGCTTGGTATCGAGAGCGTAGAGCCCGTCTTCCAGAAGGTCGTTGCCGAGCTTGGTATAGTTGAAGACGACCAGATCTTCGGCCTTGAAGCCGGCGTCGATCGCCTGCCAGTATTCGTTATAGGTCATGACGGAGATGCAGTCCGCCTGCTTCTGGATCAGCGGCTGGACGTCGAAGCTCTGCTTCAGAACCGTCACGCCATCCGTACCGCCCTCGGTCTTCAAGCCGATCTTGTTCATCCAGGCAAAGAACGGATACTCGTTGCCGAAGAACCAGACGCCGAGCGTCTTGCCCTTGAAATCGGCTTCCGTCTTGACCGGGCCGTCCTTCGGGCAAATCAGCTCGAGACCGGACTTGGCGAAAGGCTGGGCGATGTTGGTCAGCGGTACGCCCTTTTCGCGGGCAACCAGCGCGCCGCCCATCCAGTCGACGATCACGTCGGCGCCGCCGCCGGCGATCACCTGTTCCGGAGCGATATCGGGACCACCCGGCTTGATCGTCACGTCGAGGCCTTCCTCCTCGTAGAAGCCCTTGTCCTTGGCCACGAAATAACCGCCGAACTGGCCCTGGGCGACCCATTTCAGCTGCAGCGTCAGCTTGTCGGCGGCGAATGCATTGGATGCGGCAAGCGAGAACGCTCCCGCCATCAGTGCCATGATCATCTTTTTCATTGTCGTTTCCCTCTTTTGTTGCCGCCCCCGTTTTCGGGATGCGGATCGTCAGCGACTAACCCCCACGGTTAGACGGATGCCAGAATGTCGTTGCTCTCTCGGCAAGGGCGACGACGCCATAAAAGAGCGATCCGGCGAGCGCCGCAACCGCGATTTCGGCCCAGACCATGTCGACATTCATGCGCCCGATCTCGGTGGAGATGCGAAAGCCCATGCCGACGATCGGCGTGCCGAAGAATTCCGCGACGATGGCGCCGATCAGCGCCAGGGTGGAATTGATCTTCAGCGCGTTGAAGATGAAGGGCATGGCGGCCGGAAGCCTGAGCTTCATCAGCGTCTGCCGGTAATCCGACGCATAGGAGCGCATCAGGTCACGCTCCATCGTTCCGGAGGCGGAAAGCCCGGCCACCGTGTTCACCAGCATCGGGAAGAAGGTCATGATCGTGACGACGGCGGCCTTCGACTGCCAGTCGAAACCGAACCACATGACCATGACCGGTGCGACGCCGATGATCGGCAGCGCCGACATCAGATTGCCGATCGGCATCAGTCCTGCGCGCAGGAAGGCGAAGCGGTCGGCCAGGATCGCCACCACGAAGCCCGCGCTGCAGCCGAGGATGTACCCCGCCAGCACCGCCTTGAAGATGGTCTGCTGCACGTCCGCCCAAAGGATCGACAGCGACGCTGCAATCCGCAGCCCGATCGAGGAGGGTGGCGGCAGGAGGATGAAGGGCACGCCGAAGCCGCGGGTGAGGGCTTCCCACAGGATCAGCAGCCAAGCGCCGAAGATCGCCGGAATCGCGAGACCCAGAAGCCCATCCGCAAACCTGGAACGGGTCCGGATTTCCGACAGGAGACTGACGCAGCGCCATGCCAGCAGCCAGTTGGCGGCGATCATCAGGAAGAACGCCGTTGCCGCCTTGCCCTCGTTTCCGGCAAGGCCTGCAATCAGGACGCCGGTCGACAGGTGGCAGAAGACGAAAATCGCGGGTGCGAGAAACAGGGGCGGCAGCGGCATAAACGACACGACCGCGCCTGCAATCGACAGGGCGAAGATCGCAAATAGCGCGATCGGTGCAAAATGCGTCACCGCATCGGGATCGAGAAGCGGAAGCGCCGCAAGCGCTGCGAGCGACAGCGCTAGCGATAGCCAGGCCTGCCATGACTTGAGGAGGGAGGTTCGCATCAGCGCGCTCACGTCGGCTTCCCTCCCATGCTGCGGTCGACGATCCTGGCAGCTATCCCGACCACCGCGACCAGAAGCGATGCCAGCAGCGAGCCTGCGACCAGCGCCGCCCAGATGTCGATCGTCTGGCTGTAATAGGCGCCGGCCAGAAGCTTGGAACCGATGCCGGCGACGGCACCGGTCGGCAGCTCGCCGACGATGGCACCGACAAGACTTGCGGCAATCGCCACCTTCATCGAGGTAAACAGGAACGGCACCGAGGCGGGGACACGCAGCTTCCAGAAAGTCTGTGCGGCGCTGGCATGATAGGTGCGCATCAGATCGAGCTGGATCAGTTCCGGCGAGCGCAGGCCCTTCACCATACCGACTGCGACGGGGAAGAACGAGAGGTAGGTGGAGATCACTGCCTTGGGCACCAGACCGGAAATCCCGATCGCGCCGAGCGTGACGATCACCATCGGCGCGACGGCAAGGATCGGCACGGTCTGCGACGCGATGATCCACGGCATCAGGCTGCGGTCGAGCGCGCGCACGTGGACGATGCCGACCGCGATCAGGATGCCGAGAAGCGTTCCGAAACCGAAGCCCGCAAGCGTCGAGGAGAGCGTCACCCAGGCGTGATAGACGAGGCTGCGATTTGAGGAAACGCTTCGCAGAAACGTGTTCTCGAAAACATTCGACGCCACCTGATGCGGCGCCGGCAGGATCGGTTTCGGCTGCGACATCGTCTTGCCGAGGAATTCCATCGGCGTGGAGGTGACACCGGCGCGCCGGTCGAGATCGCGCTGGAATGGCGCGTTCATAAAATACGCGCCGACATACCAGATCGCGACGATGACGAGGACGACTGTTGCGACGGGCAGGATGCGGTGACGGAAGAGGGTTTCCTTGTGCATCAGCCCTTCGCCCCCATCGGCACCAGCATCAGCACCATGGCAGCGACCCCGAGCCCGACGCCGGCCAGCTGCTGCGGCGTCAGTTTCTCGCCGAAAACGGCAAAGGCGATGACGTTGATGAGAAGCAGCTGGGCGATCGCCGAAACGGAGATGGCGAGCCCCAGCCCTCCCTCGCGCATCAGCTTCACCATCATCAGGTTGCCGACGCAGTAGAGCAGCAGCGACAGCAGGAGCAGGAGGATGTTGCTGGAGGCGATATAGGCGCGCGAGGCGGTCGCTGCGGCAAGAAATGTCGCCATGGCGCCGCACAGCCAGAGCAGGAAGGCAGCGTTCATGGGGAGATCTCCCAATGAACGCCTTTTGCCGCCGGAAGAGACCGAGCCTTCAGCGTGAGAGAAGAGTGCAAATCCCTATTCCTCATAGCTGTGCCCTGCGCGTAGACCTTCGCGGACCCGGTGAGCGATCGCCAGGAATTCCGGCGTCTCGCGGATATCGAGCGGGCGTTCCTTCGGCAGGGTCGAGGTGATCACGTCGGTCACCCGCCCGGGTCGCGGCGACATCACCACGATCTTGGTGGAGAGATAGACCGCCTCGGGGATCGAGTGGGTGACGAAGCAGATGGTCTTTTGCGTCCGCTCCCAGAGTTTCAGGAGTTGCTCGTTCAGATGGTCGCGGACGATCTCGTCCAGTGCGCCGAAGGGCTCGTCCATCAGAAGGAGATCGGCATCGAAGGCGAGCGCGCGGGCGATCGAGGCGCGCTGCTGCATGCCGCCGGAAAGCTGCCACGGATATTTCTTGCCGAAGCCCGAGAGATTGACGAGATCGAGCGTCCGCTCGATGCGGCTTGCGCGTTCTGCCGCCGAATACCCCATGATTTCGAGCGGAAGGGCGATATTGTTCTCGATCGTCCGCCAGGGATAGAGGGCAGGCGCCTGAAACACGTAACCGTAGGAGCGGCTCTTGCGCGCCTCCTCCGGCGTCATGCCGTTGACGAGAATTTCGCCCGAGGTTGCCCGTTCCAGATCGGCGATCACCCGCAGAAACGTTGTCTTGCCGCAGCCGGAGGGGCCGATGAAGGAGACGAAGTCGCCCTTCTTCACGTCGAGATCGACATCAGACAGCGCATGAACCGGCCCGTCACCGGTCTCGAATGTCAGGCCAAGCTTTCGCGCGGAAACGACGGAGTAGGTCATGGGCGCGCTCCGTCGCGAGCGTGGATGGTCGTTTGAAGGGCCGGGTTTTCTGGTATCATCACGCTGCACATCCGGCCGTCGGCGCCATGAAGGCGGCCGCGGCTCCGCTGGAGAGGGGGAATTTCAATGGACACGTCATCAAGACCGACCTGCCGTATCGTCAGGCCCGATGCCGCCTATGACGGCAAGCAGGGCCTCACCTATGTTCAGGGCATTTCCGCCGAAACGGTCGGCTCCAAGGGCATCTGCATGCATCTCCTGACCATTCCGCCGGGGGCAAAAGCCAAGGCCCATCTGCACGAGACCCACGAGACCGCGATCTACATGCTCTCCGGCTCCGCCGACACCTGGTACGGCGACCGGCTGGAGAACCACGTCGTGCTGCATGCGGGCGAGCTGATGTACATCCCGGCCGGCGTTCCGCATCTGCCGGCCAACCGGTCGGGCACGCCCTGCACCGCGATCATCGCGCGCACGGATCCCAACGAGCAGGAAAGCGTGGTCCTGCTGCCGGAACTGGACGCGCTGGTGGACTGAGCCACCCGCCTGCGCTCCATGGGGTATCGCTGTCATCAAGCCGCTCATACGCCTGATGCCGGGATGCCAGCGCGTTCCACCTTGCGCGGCGCGGTGATCTCCTTCCAGGCTGACAGCGCCCTGCTGACTGCCGGGAAGGGCGGCCGCGACACGAACTTGCCGTCGCCCGGCTTGGTGCGGATCTCGCCATTGGCATAGGCGACGTTGCCGCGCGACAGCGTGAAGCGCGGCAGCCCGGTCACATGCTTGCCTTCGAAAACGTTGTAATCGATCGCCGATTGCTGGGTCGCGGCGGAAATCGTCTTTGATGCCTTCGGGTCGAGCACCACGATATCCGCGTCGGCTCCAACCAGGATCGCGCCCTTCTTCGGGTAGATGTTCAAGATCTTGGCGATGTTGGTGGAGGTGACCGCAACGAACTCGTTCATGGTGATGCGGCCGGTCTCGACGCCGTGGGTCCACAGCATCGGCAGGCGGTCTTCAAGGCCGCCGGTGCCGTTCGGGATCTTGCGGAAATCGCCGCGCCCGGTGCGTTTCTGGTCGGTGGTGAAGGCGCAGTGGTCGGTCGCTACCACCTGCAGCGAACCGGCCGCCAGGCCCGCCCATAGCGAATCCTGATGGCGCTTGTCGCGGAACGGCGGCGACATCACGCGGCGGGCGGAATGATCCCAGTCCGGATGGGCGTATTCGCTTTCGTCGAGCGTCAGATGCTGGATCAGCGGCTCGCCATAGACCCGCATGCCGGACTGGCGGGCGCGCCTGATCGCCTCATGCGCCTGTTCGCAGGACGTGTGCACCACATAGAGCGGAACGCCCGCGGTATCGGCAATGATGATGGCGCGGTTGGTCGCTTCGCCCTCGACGGAAGCGGGGCGGGAATAGGCATGCGCCTCGGGTCCGTCATTGCCCGCGTCCATCAGTTTCTGCTGCATGGCGGCGACGATATCGCCGTTTTCCGCATGTACGAGCGGCAAGGCTCCAAGCTCGGCGCAGCGCGAGAACGAGGCGAACATCTCGTCGTCATTGACCATCAGCGCGCCCTTGTAGGCCATGAAGTGCTTGAACGTGTTGATCCCGTGGTTGCGCACCAACGCCTTCATCTCGTCAAACACCTGCTCGCTCCACCAGGTGATCGCCATGTGGAAGGAATAGTCGCAATGGGCGCGGGTCGCCTTGTTGTCCCAGCGCTTGAGCGCATCAAGCAGCGACTGACCCGGCTCGGGCAGGCAGAAATCCACCACCATCGTGCTGCCGCCCGAAAGCGCCGCCCGCGTGCCGCTATCGAAATCGTCGGCCGAATAGGTGCCCATGAACGGCATTTCCAGATGCACATGCGGATCGATCCCGCCCGGCATGACGTAAGCGCCTGACGCATCCAGGACTTCCTCGCCCCGGAGATCCGGCCCGATCTCGACGATACGACCACCTTCGATCTTCACATCCGCCTTGTAGGTGAGGTCGGCTGTCACGACAGTGCCGTTCTTGATGATGGTGGTCATGGCTCGCTCCCTTATTTGATTGTGGCGATCGGCAGCACCGACTGCCGAAGTCCGATAATACTGATCAATGCACTCTCAAGCCGCTGCATCTCGTCGTCACCGAGATGCCCGATGATCT
This sequence comes from Rhizobium sp. CFBP 13726, assembly GCF_014841925.1. Taxonomy (NCBI): domain Bacteria; kingdom Pseudomonadati; phylum Pseudomonadota; class Alphaproteobacteria; order Hyphomicrobiales; family Rhizobiaceae; genus Rhizobium; species Rhizobium sp. CFBP 13726. Next base: position 446,850 of record NZ_JACYUU010000002.1, on the reverse strand, counting down.
GACGGATCGACGCCTTTCTGAGGTGGGTCAGCTTGTCGGTCATGATCTGGGATATTGCCTGCAGCCCGTTACTCGCCGAGGGCGTCAGGGTCGGTCGAAAATCCGGAGAGTCAGAGAGAAACGTCGTCAGCGGGCATAGGAGAAGCGTGACGTGGCCTTCGATAAACTCGTCGGCGTGGACGATGACCGCGGGTCTTGGCTTGCCAAGGTCACCCTGAAACGCCGCCGTGACCATGTCGCCTCTTTTCAGGTTCACGGTTTCTCCCAGTCGTCAGCAGGGCTTTCGTCAGTGAATTCTATGATGCCAGCGTTGCGATCCGCCTCTGCCGATGCCTTCGCCTGCAGGGCCGCCCGCAATCGATAAGCCTCGCTGGTAAAGTCCGGCACCCAAACCTCGATCGGCCGGTAGCCCTTGCGGATCAGCTCGGCGCGTTCTTCTTCAGAGACTTCGCGTGGCCTGCCCATGTCATTGCCTCCTGTCACTGATGGCGCGATGCCGCGCTATGGACGAGTTTTCCGGATCGGGCGACAGCTGACGGCCGGCGTGTCATCGGACGGGCGCTTCCGCGTCGCGCTGACTGTGCGCAGAGGCTCGAAATCAGGGTTTTCCGGTGCGGGTGACATGCGGCTGGCTCCGCTTTTGTTGCCGGCGTCGAGTGTAGCTCGGATCTCCTCACGCCACAATCTCCGCCGTTTCCAGCACCGCATGCAGCAGCACGTCGCAGCCGGCGGCGGCCCAGTCCTTGGAGATCTCCTCGGCCTCGTTGTGCGAGACGCCGTCGACGCAGGGGCAGAAGATCATCGTCGAGGGTGCCAGTCTGGATGCCCAGCAGGCATCGTGGCCGGCGCCGGAAATGATGTCCAGATGGCTGTAGCCGAGCTTGACCGCGGCATCGCGCACCCGGCCGACCAGAACCGGATCGAAGGTCACCGGATCGAAATGACCGACGGCTTCCACCGCGCAGCCGACGCCGAGCGCTTCGCAGATCTCGATTGCGCCAGCCTCGATCTTCGCCCGCATCCGGTCGAGCTTTTCCTGCGTCGGCGTGCGCATGTCGACGGTGAAGACGACCTTGCCGGGCAGCACGTTTCGGGAATTGGGCGAGAAGAACGCCTGGCCGACACCAGCCACGGCGCCCGGCTGCTCGGCCATCGCCACGTCCTGCACCAGTTCCAGAATGCGGCCGAACGCGAGCCCCGCATTGCAGCGGCGGTCCATCGGCGTCGAGCCGGTATGCGCTTCCTTGCCGGTCAGCGTGAATTCCAGCCACCACAGGCCCTGGCAGTGGGTAACGACGCCGATCTGCTTTTGCTCGGCTTCGAGGATCGGGCCCTGCTCGATATGATATTCGAAATAGGCATGCATCTTGCGGGCGCCGACCTCTTCGTCGCCCAGCCAGCCGATCCGCTTCAGCTCTTCGCCATAGGTCTTGCCGTCCGGATCCTTGCGGCTATAGGCGTAGTCGAGCGAATGAACACCGGCAAACACACCTGACGCCAGCATGGCCGGCGCAAACCGCGCACCTTCCTCGTTGGCCCAGTTGGTCACGACGACAGGATGCTTCGTCTTCACGCCGAGATCGTTCATCGAGCGGATAACCTCGAGCCCCGCCAGCACGCCGAGCACGCCGTCATATTTGCCGCCGGTGGGCTGGGTATCGAGGTGGGAGCCGATATAGACCGGCAGCGCATCGGGATCGGTTCCGGCGCGGGTCGCAAACATCGTGCCCATCTTGTCGGTGCTGACGGTCATGCCGGCGTCTTCGCACCAGCGCTTGAACAGGTGGCGCCCTTCGCCGTCCTCGTCGGTCAGGGTCTGGCGGTTGTTGCCGCCGGCAATGCCGGGGCCGATCTTTGCCATCTCCTCGAGCATGTCCCACAGCCGGTCGCCGTTCACACGCATGTTCTCGCCCGGTGCTGCCGCCATCATCCTGTCCTCACCCGTTATGCCTGCTTGAGCCGCGTTCCAGACCGACGTTTGCACGATCTGAAATATCGGCATTGCGTTTGTTTTGTCTGTGATCGATAATTTGACCGACTGGTAAAACATACAATGTCCCGACCGCCACTCAAGCCGTAAATCACGAAAAATACTCGCCTATTTTCGCGCCACATGCCCTGAAAATGGGCCTCGTGATACGAATCTGGATCAGCGTTTGGGACTGCAAGGCAGGATACGGATGGCCATTCCACGAGCGGCTAAAACGCAGCGGCGCACCCGCATCCAGGAGGAGAAGGAAGAGGTCATTCTCGAGGCCGCTCTTGAGGTGTTTTCGGTCAGCGGTTTCCGCGGCACGACGATCGACCAGATCGCCGAAGCGGCCGGCATGTCGAAGCCGAACCTGCTCTATTATTTCCGCACCAAGGAAGCGATCCATCGCCAGCTGATCGACCGGGTTCTCTCCACCTGGCTGGAGCCGCTCCGCGCTTTCGACGCCACAGGAAATCCGGCATCGGAAATCCGCTCCTATATCCGCCGCAAGCTCGAAATGGCACGGGATTTCCCACGCGAAAGCCGTCTTTTCGCCAACGAGATCCTGCAGGGCGCGCCGCATATCGAGGACGAACTGAAAGGCCCGCTGAAAGACCTGGTCGACGAAAAGGCCGACGTCATCCGCGCCTGGTCGAAAGCCGGCAAGATCCGCACCTGCGATCCCTATCACCTGATCTTCTCGATCTGGTCCACCACGCAGCATTACGCCGATTTCGACGTCCAGGTCCGCGCCGTCCTCGGCCACGACCAGGACGGCGAGGGCCGTTTCGAGGACGCGGCACGGTTTCTGGAGGGGCTGTTTCTGGAGGGGCTGAAGGTTTGAGGGCTTCCTGGAGGGCTTTGCGTCTTAGGCGGCAGCCGATGTTGCATCTCCGGCGGCAGCCGTCTTCGCGAGGCGTCCCTCATACACTCCCTCATTCCTGTGCCTGTCACAGGAATCCAGGCATCCCAAGTCCTTGGGCTAAGGAGAGCCTTCCCGCGCCGCAGACGCGACGCTGCTGGATCCCTGTGACGAGCACAGGGATGAGGGTGGAGAGGGATGAGCCCAGAGACCGGAGAGCTCTAGCCCGGGTGGCAGTGGGGATTGGCGCCTGGCGTACAGAAGAACGATACAAAGAGCCGCAGCGGCTACAGCCGTGCTAACCGTCGTTGCGAGCGGCCCTCCCTCTCTCCCTCATTCCTGTGCTTGTCACAGGAATCCAGTCAGCCCAAGTCCTTGGGCTGAGAAGACCCTTCCGCGCCGCGGACGCGACGCTGCTGGATCCCTGTGACGAGCACAGGGATGAGGATGCGGAGAGGGGTCAGGGTGCGGAGAGGGGTGTGAGGGCGGCCAGGGGGATGAGGGCGGATAGGGGTGAGCCCTGAGGGCGGAGAGGGCCGAACTCGGTTGGCCGTGCGGGGAGAGCCTTACTCTCAGAACCCCCGAAACAAAAAAACGCCGGCGCGAGGCCGGCGTCTTCGTTGTCCTTGGGAGGACGCTTTGTCTTAGGCGGCGGCCGACTTCGCGAGCGGCACTTCCGAGATCGTCTTCAGAACCTGCGAGGCGATCGCGTAGGGGTCGCCCTGGCTGTTCGGACGGCGGTCTTCGAGGTAGCCCTTGTAGCCGTTGTTGACGAAGGAATGCGGCACGCGGATCGAGGCGCCACGGTCGGCAACGCCGTAGGAGAACTTGTTCCACGGAGCCGTTTCGTGCTTGCCGGTCAGACGCAGGTGGTTGTCCGGGCCGTAGACGTCGATATGGTCCTGCAGGTTCTTGTCGAACTGCGCCATCAGCGCCTCGAAATACTCCTTGCCGCCCACTTCGCGCATGTACTTGGTCGAGAAGTTGCAGTGCATGCCGGAGCCGTTCCAGTCGGTATCTCCGAGCGGCTTGCAATGGAACTCGATGTCGATGCCGTACTGTTCCGTCAGACGCAGAAGCAGGTAGCGGGCCATCCAGATCTGGTCGGCGGCGCGCTTGGAGCCCTTGCCGAAAATCTGGAATTCCCACTGGCCCTTGGCCACTTCGGCATTGATGCCTTCGTGGTTGATGCCGGCTGCGAGGCACTGGTCGAGATGCTCTTCAACGATTTCGCGGGCAACCGAACCGACGTTCTTGTAGCCGACGCCCGTGTAGTACGGACCCTGCGGAGCGGGGTAGCCGCTTTCCGGGAAGCCGAGCGGACGGCCGTCTTCGTAGAAGAAGTATTCCTGTTCGAAACCGAACCATGCATCTTCGTCGTCGAGGATGGTTGCGCGGCTGTTGGACGCGTGCGGGGTAACGCCATCGGGCATCATCACTTCGCACATGACCAGCGCACCGTTGGTGCGGGCCGGATCCGGATAGATGGCGACCGGCTTCAGCACGCAGTCGGACGAACGGCCTTCGGCCTGATTGGTCGACGAACCGTCGAAGCCCCACAGCGGCAGCTGTTCCAGCGTCGGGAAGGTGTCGAATTCCTTGATCTGCGTCTTGCCACGCAGGTTCGGGACGGGGGTGTAACCGTCGAGCCAGATGTACTCGAGCTTAAACTTGGTCATATTTTATCTCTCAGGCCGTGGTGTTCATGGTTGAGCCATCCAGAGACTGCGACGCGAAAGCGCTGCATCCCGGGCATGAGACATAGAACGCACATACCGTGCCAGTTTTTGTCGTTGCCCGAAAATCGCGATAAAAAAGTCGTATGATTGGCCGGGCTTACATGTCTGCGGGTGACGACTGTAACGCCATCATCTCAGCCCGTTTGAAAATCAATCGATTTTTCGCGCACCCACCGGGGGTCTTGAAACAAGGAATTCTGCTTCGCGTCTGAGTTCCGCCGACGAAACTATATCGCCCTGAGCTCGTTTGATTTCATTCGTGCCTAGCGCCGAACAGGCAAATGATGTAAAATAGTGCAGAAAGCACAAAAAATGTGCATATCTCTGGTTGGTATGCGTTTGAGTGCGCATTGAGGAGGAGGCGATAGGATGGTTATTGGCATCCATCGTGAGACAGCGCAGATCCTGCAATTTCCATTGACGCCACGGATCCGTCTTGAGAACGGCGCCACGGTGCCGGTCGGGACCTACCCGGTCGCGGTGCAGGACCACTGCTGGTATCATGAAGAAGCAGTGAGCAGTGCGCTGGTCGACACCAAGCCGGAACAGGGGCCGAAACCCTGCTGAGCGTTGCGGGCCATCGCCGGATGGCCGATTCGAATTGAAAAATCCCGAGAGCATCGCTGCCCCCGGGATTTTACGGTCTGATTGTCCAGGCTTTTATCAGGCCGCGCGCATCCGGCGTGCCATGCCGCCGAGATCGCTGCCACCTTCCAGCTTGAAGTTGGAGAGAAGCGCCTGAAGCTGGCGGCTTTCGGCTGCAAGCGTCTCGCTTGCAGCGGTCGTTTCTTCCACCATCGCGGCGTTCTTCTGGGTCATCTGGTCCATGTGGTTGACCGAGGAGTTGATCTCGGCCAGCGCCGTCGACTGCTCGCGGGCAGCCGTGGCGATCGATTCCACATGTTCGTTGACCTTGTTGACCAGGCTTTCGATCTCGACAAGTGCTGTACCGGTCGAGCGCACCAGCGAAACGCCGCCTGCAACTTCGGAAGCCGAGGCGCTGATCAGCGTCTTGATTTCCTTTGCCGCATTGGCGGAGCGCTGGGCGAGCTCACGCACTTCCTGAGCGACGACGGCAAAGCCGCGACCGGCTTCGCCAGCGCGGGCGGCTTCGACGCCTGCGTTCAGCGCCAACAGGTTGGTCTGGAAGGCGATCTCGTCGATGACGCCGATGATCTGGCTGATCTTCGTCGAGCTGTCTTCAATGCGGCTCATGGCGGTGACCGCGCTGCGAACGATTTCGCCCGACTTTGCCGCACTCTGCTTGGTCTCATAGACCATGTCGCGGGCTTCGGTGGCGCGGGCAGAGGCGGCACGCACCGTCGTGGTGATCTCGTCGAGGGCGGCTGCCGTTTCTTCAAGCGCTGCAGCCTGCTGTTCGGTCCGCTTGGAAAGGTCGTTTGCCGCCGAAGACAGTTCGGCAGAGTTGTCATTGATCGTGCCGGCTGCGCCGCGCACGTTGCTCATCGTGGCGCTGAGACGGTCCATCGTCGAGTTGACGTTGGTCTGAAGCTCGGCAAATGCACCCTGGAACTGGCCGTTCATGCTCTGGGTCAGGTCGGCATCGGCAAGCGCTGCGATGACGCGGCGAACTTCCGTGACGGCATTGTCGACGCTTTCCACCAGCTGGTTGACGCCCGATGCAAAGCGGTTGAGGTCTTCGTTCTGGTAGTCCTTGCGGATGCGGCCGGAAAAATCGCCGGCGACAGCGGATGCGACAACTTTCGAAATCGACGTCTGCAGGTCGCTGGAACGCTCGTGAAGGGCTGCTTCCTGTGCCTTGAGGTCGGTCATGGCGACAGCGTTGGTATGGAATACCTCGACGGCGCGGGCCATTGCGCCGATTTCGTCGCCGCGGCTTGCGTCGACGCCATCGATGTTCATATCGCCCTTGGCAAGGCGGGTCATGGCTTCGGTCAGCTCGCGGATGGGGCGAACGATGCCACGGCGTGCGACGATCGTGCTGATCGTGGCGCCGATGATGATGAAGGCGAGGGCCGACAGCGCCGAAACCAGCATGGCGGTGGTCGAGGACGCAACGGCTTCTTCGCGGGCCACAGCCAGTTCCTTGCCGGAATAGGTGCTGTAGACCTTGACGGAGTCGGTGACGACCTTCTGGCCATCCAGCGCCTTTTTCAGCGCAGCCGAGATGGCGGCGGTGTCGGCTGCATTCTTTTCGGCGGTGTCCACCATGCTGCGGATCGAGACGAAATAGCTGTCGAGGGCGGCTCTCACGGTCTTCAGCTGATCCTGTTCGGCAGCGTCTGCGGTTGCTTCGATCTTCGGCAGGCGGGCCAGCATTTCGCCGGCGCGCTTTTCGGCGTCGATGCGGAAATCCTTGGCTTTGTCCGGCGCCGCGGCCAGCTGATAGGTCATGCGGCTAATTGCGATAATGTCGACCCGAAGATCCATCGCTTCACGAGCGACTTCTTCACGCGCGCCGACTGAAATGATTGCCTTTTGCAGGCCATAGAGCCCGCTTCCCGCAACGCCTGCAATAATAAGAGAAGAAAGGCCCATTACGACGGTAACGAGGCCGAGTTTCTTCGAAATAGCCATATCCCGAATTGCCATAGTGCACACCACTTCAACTTGCCCAACAATACATCCCAACCCGCCAATTCTCGGCATGCGCGAGGACGCCCACCTAACCTATTGCCGTAATTGCGCTAATCGCTGGTTAAAATAGCGGGCGAATATTTGTCCGGACTTGGGCGAAAACTGACAGTACACGCCAAGGTCTGAATTTATTCTCGGTTTTGAGCAAATGCTCAGTATAGGGTACGCTAAAACTGCTGTGAATCCCGAGGCTTCGTTGATCGAGCTGTAAGCCCACGTCGGCCTTGCCTATCGATGCCCCGAAAAACCACGGTCTGCTGCCATACGCTACTGAGCAGAAAAACTGCCATTCGGCGCGCGTGTGGGTCGAAAACGACGCGGGCTGTGTCCCTCAATTAATATGAGTGAAAGAGTCGACTTTAATCTTTACTCTCAAATTCAAGTTTCATATGGTGCGCCAACGACGGGGTTTGCCCCGAATTATTCCGGGCCAATACGGAGAGCATCATGGCGAAGAAACAGAAGCGGAAAAACACGAGTGGCGGCAATGCCGCATCCGATGCTGCGGCATCCTCGAACCGCAGCGCTGCCAATGGCGCCTCCGGGATCGGCGGGGAAGTGGTCGACATCCGCAGCTTTCTCTATGTCGGCGGCCGGGACTGCCAGGTGGCCCATCTGCGCGCCATCGCCACCCGCCACGGCGCGGAACTGATCCATCACGACGGTGGGTTGCGCGAGGCGGTTTCCCGCATCGATACGGTGCTTCCCTCGGTTGACTGCGTGTTCTGCCCGATCGACTGTATCAGCCACGATGCGTGTCTGCGGGTAAAGACCGGATGCAAGAAGTTCGGCGTCACCTTCATCCCCTTGCGCAACGGGTCGAAGTCAAGCCTTGAGCGGGCGCTGCAGACAATCAAGGATCGCAATGATGAAAACAGGTTATCCTGATCAGCCTATTCTCGATCGCGAGTGGCGCGATCTCGACGCGATGGCGGTCCTGCACAAGCTCGCCGAACAGAGCGGCGACGGCATGGTGACCGAGCTTTACCGGCTCGCGATGGACCGCTCGCAGGATACGGCTTTGCCGAGATCGATACCTTCGAGCCAAACCCGGACGTTCTAGCGCCGGTCCTCGGCGCGCAAAAACGCTCCGATCGCGATTGCGAGCCAGCCGAGAATCATAAGATTGCCGCCGAGTGGCGCGGCAAACGGAAACAGTCGGCTTCCGAGATAATGACGCGCCACCAGATCACCCGCAAACACGATCGTCCCAAGGCCCAGAATGAGACCGGCCAGCGTCGCTGTGCGGATCTGCTGATGTCCGAGATAAAGAGCGAGCAGCACCGGCGCGTGCGCCAGGCACATCATCGAGGCAGACCCGAGCAAAAGCGTATCGCCGCCATGACTTGCGGCAGCCGCAAGGCCTACGCCGCAGGCGCCCATCAGACCGCTCGCAAAGAGAATGAACGGCCGCAGTTTATCGAGTCTCGCCAAGGCTCTATTCCCTGTTTTGCATGTGATGAGCCAGCCGCTCGATCGGCGGCCAGATGATGTCGCGCAGGGCCGGGCTTGCGATCGTCTCGTCCATGGCGCGGCGGAAGCACAGCAACCATTCGTCGCGCTCCACCGGTCCGATCTCAGCGCCGAAATGGCGCGAGCGAAGGCGAGGGTGCCCGTGTTTTTCCACATAGACGGGCGGGCCGCCGAGATAGCCGGTCAGATAGTCATAGAACTTCGCTTCACTTCCCGTCAGACTTTGCGGATGAACGGCCCGGCAGCGGGCAGCTTCCGGCAGCGTATCCATCAGGGTGTAGAAGCGCGCCGCAAGGGCCCGAACCGTCGCATCACCCCCGATCGCCTCGTAAAGAGTAATCGTTTCGCCGGATGTGGTCTGCCTGTCCTCGTCTGCCATCACGGTTTCCATGCCTCACCCATCCGGCGTCTTAGACGGATCAAGGGTGGTTGATCGTTCAAGGCTTGGTAGGCCGGAGCAACCGTCAGGGCAAGACCCGGACTAGGGCCTGAGGGGCAAAGCGATGCCGGGCGACTGTCAGGGAGTATCTCTGCATCGATGGTGCCGCCGACGCGGGGTCGGCGGGCACGATGGAGTGCAGCGGCCTTTTTCAGGCGAGCATTCTGACCTTTTCGGTCACGCCTGCATCCGCATTCGACTCATGGGTCGAATTGAGCTTGCGGGCGACGATGTCGTGGTTGAGCCACACGACAGGACCGGTCGGGTTCGAGGTTTCCGCAAAGATCAGCTGTCCGGTTGCCTCGACGACCAGCGTGCTCAACAGATCGCTGATCAGAACCTTGCTATCCTTGTGCATCTGCGTGATCTCGGCCGAGGTGCCGATGGTGAGATCGGACTGGCCCTGGCTGTTTGGCATCGGCCAACGCTTGAAATCGTAGAAGGGCTGCATGACTTCGTCTGCCTGAAGATCGATGATCTTCTGCAGCGTGTCTTCAACCGTGTAGCCGTCTGCCAGGCGCTCCTGGCAGGCCTGCCACAGTTCTTCAGCCCAAGCGCCGCCGCCTTCCTTCTTCAATGCGAGAAGGAGAGGGATGAGAGGCAGTTCGATACCGGCAAACACGTCGGACGAGTTGGTCCGGATTTCCGGGCAGTTGTAGACGGTCGCCTTGACGCCATCGGCCCAGGCCTTGCGCGCTACATCCTCAAGCCGCATCTTGGCATAGCCCTGCGTGTAGTTGGTGTAGGTCTGCCAGCGATATTCGTCACCGATCAGGATGCCGGTGCCGTGATATCCATAGGCCGTGTAGCGCACCTGGTTGCCCGCTGCTTCGATCCGCGTGCGGATGGCGGTGCTGAGATCGATCAGGTGGTGATAGGTGTTGGCGGAAACCTCGTCGAAGTTTGCAAGGATCAGCTTGCCCATGTCGCTGTCGAGCAGTGTCTGCGAGGACATGTGGCGGGCGCCGCGGCCCTTGTAGATGCGGTTGGCGATGACGAGAAACGCCTTCGCCTTGGGGATGCCACCCGCCATCGTATGAGCAAAGAAGACATTCTTGCCGGCCGGGATCATGTCTTCGAGGATCGCCATGACTTTCGTCAGCGAATTCCGGAAGCGCTCCACGCCGACTGTGCGGCATGCTTCGATGTGATCCCAGTCCAGTTTGTCGGTCTGCCAGCTTTCGAGCGTCATGTCGGCCAGAAGATCGGTCGGGGTCGGCGTGCCGGCCGGTGAGTCGAGATCAAAGCCCGCCATCAGCGGAACGTTGATGATCTTGCCGCCGAGCTGCGTTTCCGCAGCCTGCAGTTCGTCATCGGTCAGCGGACGCAGCGCGTTGTTCTCGTCGCGGCGCCCGACGGTGATGCCGACGATCTTCATGCCCGCACGCTTGGCCTCTTCGATCAGCCCGGTCGCGTAACCGCGCCCGAACAGCTCGCCGAACAGAACAAACACGTCACCTTTGCGAAAGACGACATTTTGGGAAATGCGTTTCAGGGGGATCGGATTTTCCATGGCGCAAACTCTCTCAAAAAGGACCGGAATCGATCCCTCGAATATCTTTGAGACCTAGTGCACCATAAAAACGCGAAATGGGAACTCATTTTGCGTGTCCAAGTATGTCGATTCGTGAACTGACGCGGTGACCAGGGCGGTTGTTAAGGCCGATCGTCCGCCTAACAGCTGTGCCGAGACCGTATTCTGATGGCAACCCCTCCGTCTTCCACGACCATCCGCGCCGTGCACAGCGCAACGCCGGCACGTGCGCGAAAAGGCGCGTTGCATCAGATTTTATGAGCTCAATCTTGGAATAATCCTGCTGCGGCAGGGCCTATACGCGCTGCATGCGCTCCTGAAGCGCATCCACGACGGCCTGCAGGAACGCCTTGCGCCGCTCGTCCGTCGTTGCGTCAGCCGTGACCTTGAGCGGCCCGCGGATATTGTTCATGAAACCGGAGTGGTTGAAACTGTCGGCGGCCACGTTGACCTCGACCTCGTCCATGTAATGCGACAGCAGGGGCGCCAAAGCGAGGTTGGTGTCCTTCTGGTACTGGTGGGCCATCACCTGAGCAAGCTTACCCATCTGCACGTACGGACCGAATTCGGCGCTCATCTGTCATCGTCTCCTTCAATTCATGGCCTAGGCGCCTAAGGTAGGGTGAACGCGTCGCAACGCAAATGTCGATCGGGGATATGCCCGCGTTTTCCGAAATGGTCGCGAAAAGTTGAACGAATCGGAGCCGTTGCGTGCCACGGATACCCCAATGTCGTCTGAGGTCATTCAGCCTTTTCCGCCGCGGCGCATCGGCATGCGATCGATCAGGTCGAACATCTCGACGTCGCTGACGACCGTATCGCTTTTCAGCTTCACGCCGCCATCTTTGCCGACAAGGACGACATGAAACGCACCGTCCGCAATATTTGCCTCCGCGCGCAGCCTGCGCGCGTCGATCCGGTCGGCGTCACCATAGATCGTTTCCACGACATCTCCGGAAACCTGCAGCACAACCATGCCGCGCTCCGCCAATTCCGCCTTTTGCGATGTCAGGATGCCGACCTGTCTTGCAATCGATGCATCGCCCTTGTCACCGAAAAGGATGAGGACACGCTTTTTCCATTCGAGGTGTGAAAGGCTGTCCATGGCAAACACCTGCGAGGTTGCGAGCGAGAGGGCGAAGGCGATGAGTGTTCGTTTCATGCGGTCATCTCCAGATCTACCGAAGGAACGCAACAAACGCGTGATGGTTCAGGTGCTTCCTGTCTGTACGCCCTCTCTGGATTCTTGAGCTAGTCGCTCCCATCTTATGATCATCAACTGAAATAGGGAGGTTGCGATGGCAGATACCTCTGCGCACGCACGCGATGGCAACGTCATGGAAATTCTGTCTCCCACCCGGGTCGCCGGCCCGGGCTCGCCCATCTGCGACTGCTGTCGACAGCCAAGATCCGTGGAGGAGTTCGATCAGGATTGCTGCGGGATCTGCATGACCTGTCTCGAGTGTGACGACATGCTGGTGGATGTGGAGCCTGAGGCATCGCCTTGTACGGCGAGAGGGCGTCCGGTGCCGTGAGCGGCCAGATGGTGGCAATGGTGTAGGGCAGGGTGGCCTCGATACGCGCCACAGCGGAACCGCGGTGAACCACCGAACGCCTGGTCATGACGATGTCGACCAGAGAATGAAAGGAGGGCTGGATCCGTGAAAGAACTTCGGCCAGCGCTCCAGGTGCGTTCAGGAGTTGAAGAGCTGCATAATCGTCTCGCTGCTGCTGTTGGCGATCTGCAATGCCTGAACGGCAAGTTGCTGCTGCGTCTGGATTGCGGACAGCCTGGCGGAGGCTTCCTCCATGTCCGTGTCGACAAGGCGGCTTACACCGCTTTCGATATTGTCCATGAGGGTTGAGTTGAAGCTTGTCTGCATGTCGAGACGCTGCTGGAGCGAACCAAGGAACGCGGCGCCGTCGACAACCCTCGATTTCGCGGTTTCGATGTAGCTCAGATAATTGTCGATATTGTCGGGGTTCTCTTCGATGTCGATGTCGATAAAGTCGAGCGCCGGACGAGGCTCGTTGCTGACGCGGATTTGGCTGAACGTTATGCTTGTTCCGCTTCCCCATTTCCGATCGACTGCGGGATCTGACTTGATGGTGACGTGGGTGGCATCCGTCGCCTCGATGACTAGGTTTGGCCAATCGGCGTCGAGCAGCGAGTGCAGCAGAGTTTCCATCTCCTCTGCGGTCGCGACCGTACCGTCGGTCTTGTTCAGCAGCGTATTCACATAGGTGCGATCAAAGGAATAGGATTTCTGGGACGCACCATTGACCGCGAAATTGAAGTTGATCTCGATACCGTCTTCGTTCTCGCCGTCATTGTATAGAGTGAAGTCTCGGAACTCGAGGCTTAAGCTCGACCCACGTAAGCCATAGGCAGAATTCTCTTTCAAACCACCGTTGCTGACGCCAGTGCTACTCAGGTTCGAGATGCCGACATAGGATCCGTCACCATTTTTCTGGAGCGTCATGATGCTCATTTTCTTGGGATCGTGGACGCGATTTTTTGAATCCGGGGGATCGTACATGAAGGAGTCGGCTGAAACCAAGGCGCCGAGTGGATTCAACTGCCTGTTGAGGACGCCTGCGAACTGCGTGTTGGTCGATATGACTCCACCAAGACTGGCATCATAGGCGTCCACGTCAGCCTTGGTGATTGTGATCGTAGTGCTCACTCCTCCAAAGTAGGGCCCGGGAAGCTGGCTTGGGTCCTCCACTTCCTTGTCAAGCAGGAGTGTGAAGCTGATGTTCGAACCGGCCGTTTTGAAATCGAGAGGCGCTTCATCCGGGAAATCGTTCAGAGCGAAGATGCCGGCACTGCCAGTGGATCGTCTCGGGTTCATCCAATCCATAGACCCGTCATCGGTATAGTATACCGTCGCGTCGGAGTAGCTGGAATAGGAGGTCGGATAGCGGATTCCGCCGACCGTATAGGCATCGCGCGCATCGGCTTGAAGCAGGCCGCCACCGGTGGTGTTGAACAGAGAAATCGATGAGAGATCAGATTCCATTTTCTGAACTGATACCCCGGATGCAGTCCGGGTGAAGCCTGACACCACGGACGACTTGTTGATCGTGTTGTCATAGATGTCGGCAATGTCGGTGTTCAGCCAGTTTTCTCCGCTGAAACTCGCGCCGTTGGCGATGGAGACGACCTGCTCTTTCAACTTGTCCAATTCGAGCTGGATCTGCCCCTTGTCGACGCTGGTCTCTTTTGCGGTGACGAGTTTGGCTTTGAACTCATCCAGAACATCGATCACGGCCTCCATGCCCTGATAGGCAGTGTCCACCTTGGCGGTGCCGAGCCCGAGCGCATCGCTGGCGGCTGCTATGGCGTCGGTGTCGGATCGCATCGTCGTCGAAATCGACCAGTACGCGACATTGTCGGCGGCGGTCTGAACCCTTAGGCCCGAACTGACTTGCTGTTGCGTGCGCTCCATGTTCGAATTCAGTGTGCGCAAGGTCTGAAGCGCATTTGTTGCAGCGATGTTGGTCAAAATACTGGTCACGTAGAGCCCCACAAGCATGGGCTAGCGCTTCGAACTGCGCCGCAGATCGATGAAAGACTAGCAATGATCGGATCACGTTTACGGTTAACCCCCTCAGGGTGCCTGCCATCATGGCAAGACCGTCCCTATGCCGGAGAGGCTAGGGCTGCTCGAGTGTCGTTATTACAATCTTAGATCGAGCACTTCAGGTATCTATGTGCCGCAAACTTGACTAACGTTAAGTTAATGGTTGTAAAGCAAAACGAGATTTTCACCATAGGCTGGTGGTGACCGATTGCTTCTCATGTGGAGGAACTTAAAGAGAAAATGGCGCACCCGACAGGATTCGAACCTGTGACCTTTGGAATCGGAATCCAACACTCTATCCAGCTGAGCTACGGGTGCATGCCGAAAAGCGATGACTCGCTTCGTCCGATGAGACGGTTCTTAACCCAGGATGCTTGCGGCATCAATTGGCAAAATCGGGAAATCGCAGCCTGTGGGCAAGATAGCGGCCGTGGGCGTCCCGCGGGGCTGCGTCGGGGAGAGGGAAAGTGGGAGTGATCCCTTGCAATTTTCGCTGGGGACAGGGATATCGTCGGGGCAGGGCCGTATCTGGCCGCGAGGGAGCAGGCACGCATGATCGATCCGAACCACCCGTTTTATGGGCCGCTCTGGCGGCGGATCCTCATTCCGGCGATCTGCTTCGGCTGGGCTGTGTTCGAGCTTTATGCCGGTTCGGTCACCTGGGCGGTCATTTCCGGGGGTCTCGGCCTTTATGCGGCCTACAAGCTGTTCCTCGAAAAGCGGCCGGCTGCACCGGTTACGATGGCCGACCCTGTACAGGACCAGGATGCGCTGGCCGACGATGCGCAGGTGCGCAATGCGCCTGAGCGGCCTGCCGACAGGACGTTCGACAAGACCTGAACCTTAAAATCAGCCGAACATCCGCGCGTGGATTTCCCGCGCCCTGATCGCCTGGTCGATCAGCAGGTTGGCGATCTGCATCCGCGTGGTCGCCGCCGGACGGAACCGCTCGGCCACGCCGTCCGGATGGTTGGTCTTGGCAAACCGTCTTCGCTTGTCGTTGAGCGTGGCTTCCGTGTCGACGTCGACAATATCAAGTTCGCCGGCAATCTCATCCGTCGTCAACCGGGTCAGGTGTACAGGTATAGACGGTTCTACCGGATCGACCGGCTGCGGCTGCGGGGTTTCGGATGTCAAATCACCTGGCGAAGGCGGAGCTTGCGCCTCCATCTCTTGCTGCGTGCCGGCTCCCGGTTCCAGTTCCGAGATGTCGGCGAGGTCTGCGAAATAGGCGTTGGTGTCGCCAGTCGCACCTGTCTCGGGTTCCTCGTCGGTCGTCGAGACGACGAAACCCGTTCCAAGGCCGCGGACGCGGAAATCCGCTGCCGCCTCGACAGGTTGGTCGTCGTCGCGCTCGCGCTTCAGCCGTGTCAGCACCGACTGGAAGATCGATTGTCCCAGCAGCATTTCCGCTCCCTTGCTATCGGCGCAGACAATCATGCCTGGATGGTGCCGGGCTTGCGGGAGAGTCGGTTAAATTTACGTAAACAACGACGGCTGTCTTAGGCAGCCGATCCCGATGTCACGACTGGCTTTGTCCTTGCGTGGTCTGGCTTTGCCCGCCCTGGACCTGGCTCTGTCCACCTTGGCTTTGGCTCTGTCCACCGCTCTGGCTTTGCGAACCCTGGGTCTGTGAGCGTTCAGCTTGAGTCTGGCCCTCATCCTCCACCGTCAGCGACACCTTGAGGTTTTCGCCGAACGTCTCGGAGACCCGGCCGATGCGCATGCCTGAGATCGGGGCTGCGTCGCGGTAGTCGAGGCCGGTGGCGAGCCGCACATAGCGCTCGTCCGGGCAGACGTCGTTGGCCGCATCGAAGCCGACCCAGCCGAGGCCCGGAATATGCGCCTCCGCCCAGGCATGCGTCGCCACCTGTTCGGTCGTGCCCTCCATAAGCAGATAGCCGGAAACATAGCGGGCGGGGATATCGCGCAACCGCGCGGCGGCCAGGAAGATATGGGTGTGGTCCTGGCAGACGCCGGTCTTTGCGGCAAGCGCCTCTTCGGCGGTGGTCTCCGTCGTCGTGGTGCCCGGCGTATAGGCTACGGTCTCGTGGATCGTTTCCATCAGCCCATGCATGCGGGCAAGTTCGCTGTCGCCGGTCAGGCCTTCTGCCAGCGCCTTTACCAGCGGGCCGGCTGCCGTGCGCGGGGTTTCGCGGAGAAACAGCCAGAGCGGGCAGAACCCCTGATGGGTGCCGAAAACGCCGGCCTTGTCCACGGTTTCCACCTCGCCGGATGCGACGATGCGGATCGTGTTCTCGCCGCCTTCCGACGACACCAGTTCGACGCGGTTGCCGTATTGGTCGGCATAGCCTGCCTCAACCGTGGCGCCGTCCACGCTCACCGTCCAGTTGATGATCTTCTGGGTGGATCCTGCGGTCGGCGTCAGGCGAAGCCGCTGCAGCGAATAGGGCAGCGGTTCATCATAGGTATATTCCGTCGTATGGGAAATCTTCAGGCGCATTGTTTCAAATCCTCAAGGGACGCCACTCGGCCCGTCCTACTGGTAAAAGCGATAGCCTTGCGAAATCTCGGCGCTCAACTGGTTGTTGCGCGATACGAATTCCTCGAGAAACTCATGCAGGCCGTGATCCATGATCTCGGTGATCGATCCCCGCGTCAGCGTCGCGCGGATCGCGTCGGCCGTGTCGTGGGCCGTGTGCCGCTCTGCGTATTCCCGCTGCAGGTAGCCGAGATTGCTGACGATCTTTTCGTAGCAATAGGCAAGCGAGCGCGGCATCTGAACTTTCAGGATCAGGAAGTCGGCGATATTGCCGGCCTGATAGTCGCCGTCATAGACCCAGCCATAGGAGCGGTGAGCGGAAACCGAGCGAAGGATCGATTCCCACTGGAAATTGTCGAGTGCGCCGCCGACCTGGCTGACGGAGGGCAGAAGCACGTAATATTTCACGTCGAGAATGCGGCTCGTGTTGTCGGCGCGTTCGATAAAGGTGCCGATGCGCGAGAAATTGTAGAGATCGTTGCGCAGCATGGAGCCGTGAAAGGCACCGCGGATGAGGGCGCAGCGGTGCTTGATGACGTCGATCAGTTCCGGCAGTTCGGTGGCCTTGAGGTTGCGCGCAAGCCGTGCCTTGAGATCGAGCCAGGCCTCGTTGGTGGCCTCCCAGGTCTCGCGCGTCAGGGCGGTTCTCACCATGCGGGCATTGTTGCGGCCCGATTCGATACAGGACAGGACGCTCGACGAATTGGCCGTGTCGCGCAGGAGATAATCCACTGCGTCGGCTGCCGTCAGCTTGGCATGCACCTGCTTATAGGCATCGCGCACGCCCGCACTTTCCAGAACGCCGTGCCAGTCCTCGTCGGAGGATCCGGCCCGCGTCAGCGAGACGCGCAGGCCGGCATCGACGAGTCGGGCGATGTTTTCGGCACGCTCGATGTAGCGGAACATCCAGTAGAGGCCGTTTGCAGTTCTTCCCAGCATGTTTTACGCCCTCAATCTTCCAGTACCCATGTGTCCTTGGTGCCGCCGCCCTGGCTGGAATTGACCACCAGTGAACCCTGTTTCAGGGCCACGCGTGTCAATCCGCCGGGAATGATCTTCACCTTGTCGGACACGAGGACATAAGGGCGCAGATCGACGTGGCGGGGGGCAACGCCCTTGTTGACGAAGATCGGCACGGTGGACAGAGCCAGCGTCGGCTGGGCGATGTAGTTGGTTGGTCGCGCCTTCAGCTTTGCGGCAAACTCGGCGCGCTCGGCTTTCGTCGCGGTCGGGCCGACCAGCATGCCGTAGCCGCCCGATCCATGCACTTCCTTGACTACCAGTTCCTCGAGATGCTCGAGCACGTATTTGAGGCTGTCGGCTTCCGAGCAGCGCCAGGTCGGCACGTTTTCCAGAAGCGCCTTGCGGCCGGTATAGAACTCGACGATCTCAGGCATGTAGGAATAGATCGCCTTGTCGTCGCAGATGCCGGTGCCCGGCGCATTGGCGATGGTGATGTTGCCGGAGCGGTAGACATCCATGATGCCGGGAACGCCGAGCGCCGAATCCGGCCGGAATGTCAGCGGATCGAGGTAATCGTCGTCGACGCGGCGGTAGAGCACGTCGATCGCCTCATAGCCGCGCGTCGTGCGCATCTTCACCTTGCCATCGATGACGCGAAGGTCCGATCCCTCGACCAGTTCGACGCCCATCTGGTCGGCCAGGAACGAGTGCTCGTAATAGGCGGAATTGTAGATGCCGGGGGTCAGCACCGCGACACGCGGCCGTCCCTTGCAGCCGGGGGGGGCGAGCGAGGCCAGCGACTGGCGCAGCTGGCGCGGATAATCCTCCACGCGCTGCACCTTGTTCAGGGTGAACAGCTCGGGGAACATCTGCATCATCGTTTCGCGGTTCTCCAGCATGTAGGAGACGCCGGACGGGGTTCGGGCATTATCCTCCAGCACGTAGAACTGGTCCTCGCCGGTGCGCACGATATCGGTGCCGACAATGTGCGTATAGACGCCGCCCGGCGGCTTGAAGCCGATCATTTCGGGCAGGAAGGCCACGTTCTTCTCGATCAGCTCGCGCGGAATGCGGCCGGCCTTGATGATTTCCTGCTTGTGGTAGATGTCGTCGAGAAAGGCATTGAGCGCCACGACGCGCTGCTCGATGCCTTGCGCGAGCTTGCGCCATTCGCGGGCGGCAATGATGCGGGGAATGATGTCGAAGGGGATGAGTTTTTCGGAACTGTCGGCATGACCATAGACCGCGAAGGTGATGCCGGTCTTGCGGAAGATGTTTTCGGCATCCTGCGTCTTGCGGATCAGATGCGCCGTATCCTGGCTGGCATACCAATCGTGGTAGGTCTTATAGGGCAGACGCGGCTGGTCGTCCGCGGTTAACATTTCATCAAATGCCAAAGGTATGTTCCCCATTTTTGGTCATAAGAATACAACGGCATTGGCAATGCAAGAACCATGCTCAGTTGCGTATGACAAATATACGACCCGTCCTGATGCGGTGAGATAGGGCCTGAACGACGATCAAAAAGGGCAACTGCCGATGGAATTAGCGACGGCTCATCTTCGGTCGTAGAAAGACCGCTCGTCAAAGCAGCAACTGCCTCATCGCTGATCACACCGGAGACCGGATTTTAGTCGCACACCGTCAGATGCGCTGATGGGAACGGTGAGTATTTCTACTTTGACCGCGTCGCCGCCACAGCCTAATCAGACGCCGGATCATTTCCCGCCCACCGGCCTTGTCAAAGCCACTCTCCGGAACCTTCTAATGCTCGACCGCCTGGCTCCGGCCGTTTTCGTTTTCCTGTGGTCGACCGGGTGGATCGTCGCCAAATATGCGTCCGCCCATGCGGACCCCGTCACCTTTCTGGCCGCCCGGCATGCACTGGCGGCCGTCGTCTTCCTTTGTCTCGGGCTTGCCCTGCGGGTCACGTGGCCAAAGACCGGACGCGAGATCGGCCATGCGGTGCTTTCAGGCATTTTTCTGCACGGGCTTTATCTCGCCGGCGTCTGGTATGCGATCGGGCAGGGCGTGCCCTCGGGGCTGTCGGGCATCATTGCCGGACTGCAGCCGCTGATGACGGCGGCGGTCGCGCCGTTCCTGCTTAGCGAAACGCTTTCCCGCCGGCAGAAGCTCGGCCTCGCGCTCGGCTTTGCCGGTATCTTCATCGCCATCTCGCCGCAGCTTTTTGCAAGCCTGTCGGCCGGCATGACCGGGCTTGGCCTGCCGCTTCTCCTCAATCTCATGGCGATGGGGTCGGTCACCTACGGCACGATCTACCAGAAGCGCTACCTGCAGCAGGGCAACCTCGTTGCCATCGGCACGCTGCAATATGTCGGAGCGTTCATCGTGACGCTGCCGGTCGCCTATCTGATCGAGCCCATGCGCTTCGACTGGACCACCCAGGCACTCGCCGCCATGGCCTGGTCCGTCATCGGCATCTCGCTCGGTGCCGTCGCACTGCTCCTCTACCTCATCCGCCGCGGACAGGTTTCACGCGCAGCCTCGCTGATCTATCTTGTGCCGCCCGTCGTTGCCGTCGAAGCAGCAATCCTCTTTGGCGAACCCCTGACCCTCCCCATGGTCACCGGCACCGCAATCGTGGTTCTCGGCGTGTATCTGGTGAACCGCAAGGCGAAGGCGGGCTGAGGGCCATTTGAGGCTGAACCTCTCTCGCTCCGACCTCCTCTGCGTCAACATGGCGGATGTTGTTCGCAGCCGTTCTCATGTACTGCTCCGCCACGCCCGTTAATGCACTCAAAAGCCTGGATATCAGCGACATGTGGGATTGGTTCCCGATCGTCTTCTTCCCGCTCAAGATCATCGTGCTCGGCACCGGCATGTTCTTCGCCATCAAGTGGCATCGGGATCAGGATAAGAAGAAGTAGGGGGATATGCGGGGGTGGGGGATGAAGCTGGCTTCCGTGCAAGCGGCCTGATTGCTGGCACGTGGGCAATGAGCCTGGGGCAGTTTTGGGCCGATAGTGTTGAAAAATGGCAGACCTTCAGGCCACTTTGTAGATAGCGTGAGTCGCTTGCAGTTATCTCAATGAAAGCGCCATGCCGGAAATCTTCGGTCTAGCGCCCCAGTCATGCTCATCAGCCATTGAAGCAAAACTGCCATAACCAAGCTCGTCGCCGTAGTTCCAGAAGCACAGAATGGGACCATCGTCACTCATCAAAGCCACACCCACCGTGACGTTGTTCTCATCGATGATCTGATCCACTGCTTGGATGTCCGAGGTAAGGAACGGAATGGTGAGACGGTCAGATAGATCGTGGACCTCGATCCTTCCGCATTCCGCCATGTCTACGGGGTCACGGAGAGGCTGATCATCCGTTGCAATGCTCTGGCCGTCGCTCGCACATCGAAACCTAATTGTAGTATCGTCTGAAAACTTGATGCAAACGGAGATAGGATGGGTCCAATCCAAATCCTCCTCAAAGCCAAGCAATTCCGCACTGATCGCCCTTATCTTCATCCCGATATCATACTTGCAAACGCATGTTTTGCAACTTGCAGACGGGCGAGTTGCCCACCTTCTGGGAGCAGCGATAGCCGACCTCGGCAGCTTTGCGCCAATTGCGGTCATTGCTTCGAAAGTCTAACGTCGGCATATGAGCGCCCGACAACAACGCCCGAATATGGATGCGTCTTTGCGGATCATGCGTTCTACGAAGCCTATTGGCCAACCAGGGATTAGTCGGGTGTTTGAGCAAAGAACTCTCGCGCAGCATTTTGAATGATCATCATGCTTTCAAGAATTAATCTGCTGCTGTGCGTTTTTACCATAGCACTGTCGGGAGCATTAGCTCTGTGGCAGCCTTGGGAAACCGCCGACCTGCTGTTCTGGCCAACCTCCGCCCATCGACGTATCGATGACATGGCTGCCATCCTCAGAACGACGAAGGGTCCGGCTCGATGGTGTGTTCCTTCGACGAACGCTGCAAATCTGGCGGTACATTCCCGAGAAGGTCAAGCAGAATTCAGCGCCTGCGTTTCCCATATCGAGCCAGCCAGCGATTTCTACGAGACCCCCAAAGATTACATTCAGCGGTTCTACCGCGCCAAACGCGGCTCCTTAATCTGCGAAGTCAACCTGTCGACGGTGTGGAACGACGATAGGATCGTAGGCTCCGATTGCTACTACGGCTTGTTCCGGGAAAAGGACGATACTGGTGTCGGCATGACTAACGACAAATTCGGCTGATCGTCACTCTACTTATGCTTAGGAAGCCGACGAACGCTGGACCTGTTGAGAACAAAGAGCTTTAGAAATGTTTGGACGGACGCCGACTTTGCCGAACTCGGGCGCCACCAATCTTGTCAACGCTGCAGCAACTAGGACGAGGAAGTAGTTCGTCAAGCGAGAGCGATGCGTAGCTGTTAGGTCAGCTTAGGGCCGAAAGCAGGCGTTGATGCAACGGCCTCGCTTTAAATTTGTTCTGGATGATCTGCGGCGAATTCCCGTATGAAACGTTCCGGATCACGGACATATCGCGCCGCGTTTGAACGCATGACTGCCCGAATGAGTGAAGTCCCATTAGGTCGGACAATTGCGCCGTCTCGCGTTACCAACACGCATGCTGTATCCTGCGCAAGTGAGCAAATTTGCGCCACAAGCGGCATAGAAAGGTTGGCAACGTCCAAACGAAACTGCACCCCTTCAATACCGGGCTCACCAAGGAAGACTTGCACATCGTTTGTCTTCTCATCACCCCATATACGCAAGCTCGGGCTCCACGATGACTTTTCAGGCAGTATGGAACCCATTCGTTCGAACAGAAGCTGTATTGTTGCGGCTGAAAAGTGCGGCTCGATAGCATTAAGCTGCGCTTGCGTCATTCGTACGGCAACCGCCCCATTAATAATTACAGCCGACGACGGCATTAGATCAAACGCGAATTGCCAAATTGCCATCTCAAAATCATTATTCACTGCTCTGGTTTTTGCAACTTCTATCATGACCGCTTTGGGCCGAAAGGCGACCTTGGCAGCTTTGCTCCGTGATGAGACCGTTTTGTTGCAGCAGCTAGGAGGGTGCGTAACAATTTTAATTCCGACCGGCGACTCTGTCGATGCAATAGTTCGAGGAGTAAGCCATCGAAAATGCTAAATACTGATGCTCACCCATGTCTAAAATTATTGCTTACTTTATTCGTATGCGAAGAAATCCTTCAAGCAATGCCCAAGCAAACGCCGCTGCTAAAAACATGATGATTCCAACATTGCCTTGCGCGAAACCACCAGGGGAGACAGCCGCCTTAAAGCTTTGACCTACGATAAATATTATTGGGAAAATTACAATTGCCCATCTTATTTCTTTATTCCTGATGACAGGATCGTTTTTATCTGAAAACGGGGTGTAAGTATAACGTGCGTGCCTTATTCGAAGAGTGACAACAGCTGCTATACTCGCCAATCCACTAAGGTATATGATATTCGTGTACTGCTTGAAAAACGATAATACCATTATCGCTTCTACCAAAACAATAGTGTAAGTGATCGTGTCTTTAACGCCAGGTATAAGCATGGTTTCTTGTTCCATTAGCAGTGGTAGATCGCGGCGATGATGCGGTCTGATCAGAAACTTTGTCTCCGGTTTGCGACCCATCGTGCTTGTTTGTAGCGGCATTTGCCTTGCCTGCAGCTTGGGTCTTCTCCATACTCGATGGAGAAAGTAAGGAATGCATAAATTCCAGCAACCCCAATGACTGTTTGTGGCCGTCACCGCACCAGCCGACCACATCAATCCGGGACGCCGTTTGGAAACAACGTCCGCACGTCGGAAGAGCGGTACGTTTTGGAACCGCAGTCATCGGCAAAGGCAAGATATTCCGCAAAGAAGTTGGCTCGTAGCCGCAAGAATTCGCGCGTGTTTTTTGTCAAATCGTTCTGTTCGGCAACCGATTTCTCGATCTCGTCAAGTTGCATGTCCAAACTGTCTTTCGGAGCACTCGTTTGACGCTGCTTGTTGACGACACCGTGTGATTCTTCGACAGCTAGCGCCAAGCGCTTGATGCTCAGCTGGAGCCGCTCCTTTTCGACAGCAGCATATCTGATGATGCAGGCTCGCAGCTCTTCCGGGGCGAGAATCGCTGACCGACCGTCGGCAAACTCAGCGGGAACGCCAAACGGAAGCAAATCTCTCGAAATCGAAAAACGGTCCGAGCTCATGTCCGTTGAAAACAGCGCGAAAATCAAAAGCGGGCCAAGCAAGATTTCACCCCGATTGTCTAGGCGGCAGTCATTTGCGGGATACTATTGTACATGAAATCCATTTGAAAGACGCCGTTGCGTCATATCTGCTGGATGAGGTTGAAGTCGATCGGCACCTAAATGCATCCTTCGCTTCGTGGCAGGAAGCTGAGAAGAGACGGCTCGCGCCACCCCCAATACCAATACCCCACAAACAAAACGGCCAGGATTTCTCCCGGCCGTCTGAACTCTCTTAACCGCGTCTCGCGTTAAGCGCGCGTGGTGCGCTTGCGGCCCTGATGGCCGGCGGTGCGCTGGTCGATGGGGGCCTGGCCGCGGTTGTCGTTGCCGAAGCGGACCGGGCCGCGACCGTCGCCCTTGGGGGCTGCGGCCGGCGTGTGCCGGTTTGGCTTGGCTTCGCCGGATGCGGCGGCCGCATTGCTCTGATGGGCCTTGCGCTGGCTGCCGGCTTCATGCGCGCCGTGGCTCGCATGGTCGCGGTTGCCGGAACCGGCTGGCTTGGCTGAGCCACGGTTGTCGGGACGACCGCCAGGCTTTGCGCCCGGGTTGCCGAACTGCTTCTTGACCGGACGGAAATCCGAGGTCGAGGACAGATCGTTGTCGGGCGCTACGCTTACCGCTGCAGGCCGTGGAGCCTGCGAACGCGGAGCCTGGCTTCTTGGTGCTTCTGCACCGTCGCCAGCGAAGAACGGCTTGCGGGCCGGGCGCTCGCGGCGCGGGCCGCGGGCTTCGCCGGCAGCACCAGCACCGCGGCCTTCGCCGCCGCCGCCATTGCCACGAGGCTGGCCGCCACGGCCACCCTTGTTGCCGCCGCGGGCATTGGCGCCGCCACCCTTGTTGCCGCCGTTGGCGCGAACCGGACGGTTCATCGTCTCAGGGCGTTCGCCGGTCAGCGTCTTGATCTCGATGTTCATCAGCTTTTCGATGTCGCGCAGCAGCATCGTTTCGTCAGGCGCGCAGAAGGCGATCGCGATGCCTTCGCGGCCGGCGCGGGCCGTGCGGCCGATGCGGTGGATATAGGCTTCCGCAACGTCAGGCAGATCGTAGTTGTAGACGTGGCTGACGGCCGGGATATCGATGCCGCGGGCGGCAACGTCGGTCGCGATCAGCGTCTTGATCTCGCCATCGCGGAAACCCTTAAGCGCCCGTTCGCGCTGGCCCTGGCTCTTGTTGCCGTGGATCGAGGCAACCGAGAAGCCGATGTTTTCAAAGTGCTTCATCAGCTTTTCAGCGGTGTGCTTGGTGCGCATGAAGACGATCGAGCGGCCATCCGGGTTGTCCATCAGCGACTTGCGAAGAAGGTCGGTCTTGTCGCCCTTGCCGGCAACGAAGTGGACGAACTGGTCCACCTTGTCGGCTGCCTTGCCCGCAGGCGTCACTTCCACCTTGACCGGATCGGTCAGGAAGTCGGCGGCCAGATCGGCGATCGCCTTCGGCATGGTGGCCGAAAACAGCATGGTCTGGCGCTTCTTCGGCACCATTTTGGAGATCTTGCGCAGGTCATGCACAAAGCCGAGGTCGAGCATCTGGTCGGCTTCGTCGAGCACGAGGAAGCGAACCGTCGTCAGACCGATCGCACGGCGCGAGATCAGGTCGAGCAGGCGGCCAGGGGTGGCGACCAGGATGTCGGTGCCCTTTTCCAGCTGCAGCTGCTGCTTGTTGATCGAGACACCGCCGACGACGAGATTGATCTTGAGCGGGCGGCCCTTGATGAAGGTCTTCAGGTTGGCGGCGATCTGGTTGACCAGTTCGCGGGTCGGCGCGAGGATCAGCGCGCGGGTGGTGCGGTTGTCGGGGCGGGTCGCGTCGGCCATCAGGCGCTCGATCAGCGGGAGGCCGAAAGCTGCGGTCTTGCCGGTGCCGGTCTGCGCAAGGCCGATCAGGTCGCGGCCTTCGAGGAGAAGCGGAATTGCCTGGGCCTGGATCGGCGTCGGGGTTTCAAAACCAAGCTCGGTGAGCGTGGCGACGATCTGCTTGGACACGCCAAGAGATTCAAAATTCGTCAAGTCGAATACCTTTCGGGGCGCCAAAAGCGGACGCTCCGAAATGGCACCATGCCATCCGGGCTGCTTGTGGCGTCAAGAACCCCGCGTGATTTGGGAACTTGTGTGTTGGAAATTACTTTCCAGCGCTTGAACCCTCATCCCGAGGGCGATCTATCTGTGCGCCTTGTTCCTTCTTCGCGCTGTCAATATGGACGCGGGGCAGCTCACGCGGCTGCCGGAAGGTGAAAGCTGGCATGCATTTGGTTGATTTGCCGCCGAAAGTCAAGGTTCTTCTGCAAAACGACGCAGGCTGTCCGCTAGCTGCGACCCCGTAGGCACTCACGTCACAGGGGATTTTCTCGCGTCGTCAGCCCTCCGAGCGGCTGCCACACCGACGGCGATCCCCAAGGCAATGGTCGCGCCGAGTGGCAGCCCAAAACGAAATACGGCGGTGCATCGCACCGCCGTATCGCAAATCTTGATGGACGCCTGGACGCTCTAGTAGCAGACCCGTGCGCGGTAGGCTTCGCCATACTCGTTTTCCACCCATTCATGGTGGCAACGCGGTGGTGGTGGCGGTGCGGCATAATAGGCGCGACGGTAGACGACCGGCGGCGGTGGTGGCGGAGCATATTCGTATTGCGGCTCCACATAGACCGGACGCTGCGATCCTGACACGATCGCGCCGCCGATCAGGCCGCCGGCAATCCCTGCCGCGGCACCCAGCAGCACATCGTCGCCGTGGTGACGGTAGTGATCGCGGGCCTGCGCTGCCGGTGCCGTCGCAGCAAGTGCGCCGGCGACCGAGAGAGCCGCAATGCCAGCAGTAATGGTCTTCTTCATGATCGACATGCCTGGTTCCTTTCCCCGTGGTGTTTCGAGGTACGATCAGAGCGTCGCTCTCAATCACGGCGGATTGATGGAGGTTTTATCGCCGTAGTCTGAACGCCTATTCAGACTCCACCGTGGAAAAATTGCTTTTCGAAAGGTGTCGGCAACCCAGGGTCTGCCCGGAGATTGGATTGCGGCGAAAACCCGGCAATTTTCGGGAGGAATTGCGGCTCGAGCTGTCTGGCGGTTTTGGCGGGCAAGAAAAAGCGCCGGGTCTGAACCCGGCGCCGGAGATGATCAGCAGTTGTTCGTCGTGGTGCCGGAACCGTCGGTCGAACCGCTGGTTGCCGAAGGTGCGCCACCGACACCCGTCGTGTCGCAGCCGCCTTTGCTCGTGCCGTTTCCGGTCGTCATGCTCTTGGAATCCGTGCTGCCCGTGGTCGTCCCATCGTTGGCGCTATTGGACGGCGTTTTGGACGGTGTGTTGGACGGCGTCTGGCCGGTTGTGCCGCTGCTCGTTCCGGATGCAGCGCCTGCGCCAGACGCGCCGGAACCTGCGGATCCACCGGATGCACCTTGAGCGAATGCCGATGTTGCAAGGCCAAGCGTCAGCGTGGCAATCGTCACAAGTTTCATCATCGAAAATTTCCTTTGTTCGCTTCACGTCAGGGTTAACCGGCGTCGGCGTCCAAGGTTGCCTGATGCTGCCGATTTAGTGTCATTGCGTTGATCCTCGATGCGTGAGACGCCCCCGGCCGCACTCCATTCGAACTTGCGAAAACGCAAATATTAAACAACCCTGTGTTCCGGGCAACGTGTTGTTAATACTCGCTATGGTGTTATCGGGTCGGTTTCCGAAAAATGGTGGGATCCCGCATGCGCGGGAGTGAGCGGGGCAGGGTGCACACGAAGAGCGAACGCCTGGAAAGCAAGTTTCTGGAGCGGGCCTGCGCCCGCATCGTGGATCTCCCCGAACCCGCCTATATCAAGAACTGCCGGCTCGCATACGTCGCCGTCAACCCCGCCTATGCGGCCATGGTCGGCGCTCGCCCGGAGGAGCTCGTCGGCCAGACAAGCCGCAGCCTCGGCAGCGATGGCGAAAAGGACGAGCGCAAGGAAAAGGAATGCCGCGCCCTGGTGTTCGGTGCCGAAGAAAAGGCGCTGGCGTTCAACGCCGACGGGATCTTTTCCCACGAGATCCATATTGAACGGTTTCTGACGGAAGACGATCAATCCTACGTCTTCGGCCATTTCCTGCCGGTCGGCGCTGCATCGCGCCCAACGGGTAATGGCGTCCCCGCGCCGCTCGAGACGACGGCGAAGCCGTTTTCGCTGTTTGAGAACGGTCTTCTCGACGACGCGATCGACATGCTCGAAATGGGCATCGGCATCTACGACCGCGACAATGTGCTCGTTTACTGCAATTCGCAGCTTGTCGACCATTTCGATGCCTGCGGCATCGTCATCAAGCCGGGCATAGCGCTGGAGGACATCATCCACCGCGCCTATGATCAGCGGGAACGTGCCGCAAGCGGCAATGCGTCCGTAACGCTTGCGCCGCGCGAGAAGTGGGTGGAACAGCGTCTCCGTGCCTTCCTCGTTCCCTATCACGAGCGGATCGACAAGCTGCCGGATGGTCGCTGGATGCGCAGTCTCAACAAGCGGCTGGAAAACGGCCTGCTGATCGCCATCCGCCACGACGTCACCGACTTCAAGGACCAGGAGATGCTGCTGCGCAGCCAGGTGGCGGAAACCGGGCTTTTCCGCGCCATCCTGGAAGACCTGCCGGCCCCCGTGTTCGTTCGCAACGAAAAGCACGAGCTGACCTATGCCAACCACGCCTACGAGCAAATGCTGGGCAGCGAACGGGAAAACTATCTCGGCAAGACGGAAGCCCAGATGTTTCCCTGGGCGGCGGAGCGGTTCTGGAACGAAAACGCCCGCGTGCTGGACGGCGAGGCGATCGACAAGTCGGAGGATATGACCTTCCCGGACGGTTCGGTCATTCCGGTTCTTACACGCCTGCGCTCGATCGAGGTCGACGACGGCAGCCGCTATCTGGTCTGCTCGCGCACGGACGTGTCGCTGATCAAGGAAGCGCAGCAAAAGGCGGAAAAGGTCAGCCAGGATCTGCAGACGATCCTGTCGGCCCAGCCCGTCGGCATCGGTATTCTCGATGCGGATCTGGTGTTCGAATACGCCAACCCCGCCTTCTATACATCCTGGGATACGGACAAGCGCTTCGATCTCGCCGGCCGTTCCTACCGGGATTTCATGAAGGTCAATTACGACAACGGTATCTATGCCGGCTCGGACCTGGATTTCGATGCGATCTACAATGCCCGCATCGCCGCACTGACAGCCAGCAACGATCATCCGCCGATCGAGATCCGCACCCATGGCGGTCATTACCTGCTGATCTCCGGCACGCAGCTGACCGATGGCAAGATCCTCATCAGCCATACCGATATCACCGCGATGCGCCAGCGCGATGCGGACATCCGGCAAGCGCAGGAAGCGCTGCAGAAACACGGCGCGCTGATGCGCGACGCAACCAGCGCAATGTCTCAAGGGCTGCTCATCCTGCACGACGGCGCGATTATCTTTTCAAACGATGCGCTTGCCGCCATTCTGGAGATGCCGGCCGACATGCTGTCGATCGGCAAAAGCTGGCGCAACGTCTTTGGCTACTGCGCAAAACGCGGCGATCTTGGCGATGCGCGTACCTCGACCGCGGCGCTGCGCGAATGGGAAGCAAGCGTTGCCTCTGGAGAACCGGTATTTACCTCGTTCCGCGTCGAGGACCGCCGCTGGATCCAGCTCGAGGCCCGCCCGACCGGGGACGACCACTGGCTTGCCGTCTTCACGGATGTCACCGAGAGCAAGGAACGCGAGGCGGACCTGACGCGCCTGCTCAACCGGGCGGAAGCGGCCGACCGGGCGAAGTCGGAATTCCTCGCCAACATGAGCCACGAGATCCGCACGCCGATGAACGGCGTGCTCGGCATGGCCGAACTGCTTGCGAAATCGAGCCTCGATACCCGCCAGAAGACCTTCGTCGACATCATCGTCAAATCCGGCAATGCGCTTTTGACGATCATCAACGACATTCTCGATTTTTCCAAGATCGATGCCGGCCAGATGAAGCTGCGCAAGGCGCCGTTCGATCCTGTTGAGGCAATCGAGGACGTGGCGACGCTTCTGTCGTCGGCCGCCGCCGACAAGGATATCGAACTGATCGTCCGGGGCGAGGTTTCGGTGCGCGAAACGGTCCTCGGCGATGCCGGCCGTTTCCGCCAGATCGTTACCAATCTGGTCGGCAATGCCGTCAAATTTACCGAAAAGGGCCATGTCTTCATCGACTTGAAGTCGCGGCCGATCGATGGTGACCAGCTGATGCTGTCGATCCGCATCGAGGATACCGGCCTTGGCATTCCCGAAGAAAAGCTTCGGTCGGTGTTTGAAAAGTTCAGCCAGGTGGATACGTCGTCCACCCGCCGTCATGAAGGCACGGGGCTCGGCCTTGCGATCACCTCCGGTCTGGTCGAGCTGTTCGGCGGCTCCGTCGAGGTCGAGAGCGAGCTTGGCCGTGGTTCGGTCTTTACCGTCAACCTGCCGTTTGCCGTGGTTGCCGAACGCAAGATGGAAGTGACGCTGCCGGTCAGCACCAGCGGCGCCCGCGTCCTCGTGATCGACGACAATGCCGTCAATCGCCGCATCCTCACCGAACAGTTGAGCATGTGGGGCTTCGAGACCGTGGCCGCTGAAGACGGGGCTGAAGGCCTCGCCTTCCTGCAGGAAGCCGCTAGGCTCGGCATCGTCATCGATACGGTCGTGCTGGATTATCACATGCCGGAGATGAACGGGTTCGACTGCGCCAAGGCGATCCGGCGCGACAGGCGCTTCGATTTCACCGGCATCGTCTTCCTGACGTCGATGGACATGGCCAATGACGAGACGATGTTTGCCGAGCTCAATGTTCAGGCGCATCTGATGAAGCCCGCCCGCGCAGCCCTTTTGCGCAGCACGATCATCGACGTCGTCCGCGTCATCCGCACCCGGCGCCGCGCATCCGGGCAGGCGGTGCCGCTCATTGCGTCGTTTACTCCAGCCGTCGACACAGCTGGCTCAAAGCCTGCAGAACCGGTGGCGCAACAAAACACCGTCGCTCCCATCGTCAAACCAACGCTCGATGTTCTCGTGGCTGAGGACAACGAGGTCAACCAGATCGTCTTTACCCAGATCCTGCAGATGACCGGCTGGCTGTTCCAGATCGTCAAGAACGGCGCGGAAGCGGTCGAGGCCTGGCAGAAGTACGATCCGGCGGTGATCATCATGGACGTGTCGATGCCGGTGATGAACGGGCATCAGGCGACCCGCAAGATCCGCGAACTCGAAAACTCGACCGGCACGCATGTCCCGATCATCGGCGTCACCGCCCATGCGCTCGAAAGCGACCGCGAACTCTGCTTCCAGGTCGGCATGGACGATTATTTGTCGAAACCGATCAGTCCCGAAGCGCTTGAGAACAAGATCCGCCACTGGCTGGACGGCGCCGTCGTCGTTTCGGCGCTGGATGGCAACTGAGGTCTTAGAGCCTCAGTCCTTGCGTCCGCGCAGCATCTCGCGCTTGCCCGCAAAGCCGGGCTGGCGCTCCACGGTGAAACCCGCGGCCGCCAGATTGCGGCG
Source organism: Rhizobium sp. CFBP 13726 (assembly GCF_014841925.1). Classification (NCBI taxonomy): domain Bacteria; kingdom Pseudomonadati; phylum Pseudomonadota; class Alphaproteobacteria; order Hyphomicrobiales; family Rhizobiaceae; genus Rhizobium; species Rhizobium sp. CFBP 13726. Next base: position 415,434 of record NZ_JACYUU010000002.1, on the reverse strand, counting down.
GACGAAGCCTGCCGCCGCATAGGTTCCGAACGTGCCGCCCGGGCGGGTGCGGTCGAAAAGTGCCTGCATCAGCTCCGGCGACCACATGTCGGGATTCCGCGACGGCGCGAAGCCATCGAGGAACCAAGCGTCGAAGTCTGCCTCTTCAGCCGTGACGCCGTCGAGCGCTGGACCGCAGACAACCGTCAGCGTCGTCTGGTCGTCGAGGTCGATGGTGATCCGGCCGCTCGGCTCATCCGGCCACGCAGCCGTCAGTGCCTGCCGTTGAGCATCGATTTCCGGCCACCGCGCCAGCGCCCGCCCGATCTCGTCGCGTTGCATCGGGTAGAGCTCGAACGATGTGAAATGCAGCCGTGTGCCGGGTTTGCGGAAAAGCTCCCACTGGCGCCAGGTCTCGCAGGCATTGAGGCCGGTGCCGAAACCGAGTTCGCCGATCCGGAACGTGTCTCCAGCTGGCGACATCTCGTTCCAGCGCTCCGGCAGGCCGTTTCCGGCCAGAAACACATGGCCGCATTCCAGGCGGCCATCGGTGCGGCAATAAAAGTGGTCGCCAAATTCCGTCGAATACGGCATATCGCCGTCATGCCAATCAAGCGCCGGGGCTTCAGGCGTGGCGTCGTCTTTTACAATTTCGGGATCGTGATTGCTCATGGAAGATGCGGATAATCCTCGAGGTCCCCGGGGTCAATCGCCAGCGATGCCGCATCTCCCCGGCGATCATGTCGATCTCCTGATCATCGGCGGCGGCATCATGGGCATCTGGGCTGCGGTCAAGGCGGAACGGCTCGGCATCCGAACCCTTTTGGTCGAAGCCGGACGGTTGGGGCAGGGTGCCAGCGGCGGCATTCTGGGTGCGCTGATGTCGCATGTGCCCGACCGCTGGAACGACAAAAAACAGGCGCAGTTCGATGCGCTGGTCGCCCTCGAAGACGAAGTTTCTAGGCTTGAAGGCGAGACCGGGCTGTCCTGCGGTTATCGCCGCTCCGGTCGGCTGATCCCGCTGCCGAAGCCGCATCTCAGACCCATCGCCCTACGCCATCAGCAGGAGGCGGAGGTCAACTGGCGGCACGACGGCGATCCGTTCCACTGGCATGTGCTCGATGCGTCGCCTTTCGACGGATGGCCGGACCCGGCCTTTACCGAAGCCGGCATCGTGCACGACACGTTTGCCGCCCGCGTTTCCCCGCGCCATCTGATGGCTGCGCTGGCGGCCTTCCTTGGCAAAGCCCGGCACGTGCGCCTGGTCGAAGGACTGCAGGCGGAGCGGATCGACCCCGTGGCAAACCGCGTCGAGTTTTCCGATGGACGCTCGATCGGTTTTGGCCATTGCATGATTGCGGCCGGTCCGCAGTCGTTTCCGCTGCTCGGGCCCCTGTCTCCATCCATCTCGGTTCCGCTGGGACAGCCGGTGAAGGGGCAGGCGGCGCTGCTGAAGGCCGATATCGATCCGTCGCTTCCGATCCTGTTTCTCAACGGGCTCTATGTGATCGCCCATGACGATGGCCACGTGGCGGTCGGCAGCACCAGCGAGGAGGAATTCGACGCGCCGTTTGCCACCGATGCCAAGCTCGACGATCTCCTGGTCCGCGCCCGCGCGCTCGTGCCGGCACTTTCCGGTGCGGAAGTGGTGGAGCGCTGGGCCGGGCTACGGCCGAAGGCGATCGGTCGGGAGCCGATGGTCGGTCCGCATCCCGACCATCCGCGCGTCATTGCTCTCACCGGCGGCTTCAAGGTCAGCTTCGGGCTTGCCCACAGGCTTGCAGATGCTGCGCTCGGTTTCGTCATCGGCCAGAAGCACTCGCTACCCGAGAGTTTTATACTTTCGGATCATCTTGCGGTTGCTACGCGTTAAACGCGCGTTTCGGCCCTTTCTCGTCGTTAATCTGTCACGCAAATCGCGTAACCCAATTCGTGGGGTTGATGAGCATGCGTGAATAAACGAACAGGGGCAGAAAAGGTGACGCATGCGCTACGCACTCTATTTTACGCCACCTGCGCATGATCCGCTGACGCTTGCCGCGGCGCAATGGCTAGGCCGCAGTGCCTATTCCGGCGAGGCGATGGAGCCGCCCGAGATCTGCAACCTTGGTTTGCACGAGATCGCCTATCATACCGCGCTGCCGCGCCGCTGCGGTTTTCACGCCACGCTCAAGGCGCCGTTCCGGCTCGCTCCTGCTATTACCGAACAGATGCTGCTGCGCGATCTGATGCACTTTGCGGGATCGCATGATCCTTTCGAACTGCCGCTTCTCGAAGTGGCGCGTCTCGGCAATTATTTCGGGCTCGTTCCGGCTGTGCCTTGCGAGCGGATGCGGTTTCTCGCCTGCGCCGTCGTGCAGGAATTCGATGCGTTTCGGGCGCCGCTCTCGGAAGGCGAACTCGAACGCGCCGATCCCGGCGATCTTTCGGCGCCGCAGTTTTCCAATCTCTATCGCTGGGGCAACCCATACGTGATGGAAGAATACCGCTTCCACATGACATTGACCGGCCCGATGACAGCGGCCGAGATGCCGCGTTTCGAAACCGCCTTGCGCGCCCATTTCAACCCGTATCTGCTGCGTCCCCTGGAAATCGCCAATATCGCGCTGTTCGTCGAGAATGAGCCCGGTGCGCCGTTCCATGTGCATTCGCTGCATCCGATGGGGCGCGTTTCCGCCCGCAAGATCGCCTGAGCGATCACGTTCCGTCTCGACATCGGCGGAAAGGCTGGGCTACCTTCCACAAGAGATAATCGAGGTGGACCATGCCCATAACCATAAAAGACTACCCCCGCGATCTCGTCGGCTACGGCCGCCACACGCCTGATCCGAAATGGCCCGGCGGCGCCAATATCGCCGTGCAGTTCGTGATCAACTACGAAGAGGGCGGCGAAAGCTCGATCCTCGACGATGATCCGGCGTCGGAAAACCTCTTGTCGGAGATCGTCGGCGCCGCCGCCTGGCCGGGGCAGCGCAACCTCAACATGGAATCGATCTACGAATACGGTTCGCGCGCCGGCTTCTGGCGGCTGCACCGGCTGTTTACCGAACTCAACGTGCAGACCACCGTTTACGGCGTGACGCTTGCCATGGCCCGCAACCCTGAGGCTGTCGCTGCGATGAAGGAAGCTGGCTGGGAAATCGCCAGCCACGGTTACCGCTGGCTCGAATACAAGGATTTCGACGAAGCGCGGGAACGCGAACACATAATCGAAGCGGTGCGGCTGCATACGGAGCTTACCGGCGAACGTCCCTACGGCATGTATCAGGGCAAGCCATCCGACAACACGCTGAAGCTCGTCATGGAAGAGGGCGGTTTCCTCTATTCGTCCGACAGCTACGCCGACGATCTGCCCTATTGGGTTCCCGGGTTGGATGGCAAGCCGTTCCTGATCATCCCCTATACGCTGGAAACCAACGACATGCGCTTTGCCACGCCGCAGGGTTTCAACACCGGCGATCAGTTCTTCACCTATCTAAAGGATGCGTTCGACACACTTTACCGGGAAGGCGAGGAGGGGGCGGCAAAGATGCTGTCGGTCGGCCTGCATTGCCGCCTCGTCGGGCGCCCAGGCCGCGTGGCGGCGCTGCGCCGGTTCATGGAATACGTGCTCTCCCACGACAAGGTCTGGCTGCCGCAACGCATCGAGATCGCCCGCCACTGGCATGCCCATCACAAGCCCTCAGATGTGTCGGCCCCAAGCACGGTGGCTGCACGATGACCGCCCGCAACGATTTCGTCGCGACCTTCGGCGGCGTGTTCGAACATTCGCCCTTTATCGCCGAGCGCGCCTATGACGGCGGCATGATCTTCGTGCCTTTGACGGCGAAGGGCGTGCATGAAGCGATGGTGGCGGTCTTTCGCGCCGCGGACCGGCAGGAGAAGCTCCGCATCCTCAACGCCCATCCGGATCTCGCCGGAAAACTCGCCATCGCCGGCGGACTGACCGAAGAGAGCAAAAGCGAACAGGCCGGCGCCGGGCTCGATCGTCTGAGCCCAGATGAGCACGCACGCTTCACCGAACTCAACGCCGCCTATGTCGCCAAATTCGGCTTCCCCTTCATCATCGCCGTGAAAGGCCTGACCCGTGACGACATCCTCGCCGCCTTCGAGACCCGCGTCGGCAACGATGCGGACCAGGAATTTGCGACCGCCTGCGCCCAGGTGGAAAGGATCGCGCATCTGCGGTTGCTTGCGCTTTTGCCGGAGACGTGAGGCGTTTGCTTTTCCCTTGCCTGTCCTTCGCCTATAGTGACCGCAACAGGAGTTCTCGCCCTCATGAGACCGTCGGAAGTGCTGGAGAAAAACCGTGTGGCTATCCGCGAAGCGACGAAACGCTTCAATGCGGCGAACCCGCGCGTCTTCGGTTCGGTGGCGCGGGGTGAGGATCGTCCGGATAGCGATATCGACATCCTCGTCGATGCACTGCCCGGCACAACGCTGTTTGATCTCGGCGGATTGCTGGAAGAGCTGAAAGAGATGATGTCGGGCACCGATGTCGACCTTCTCACACCCGGGGATCTTCCCGAGCGCCTGCGCGAGCGGATACTGCGGGAAGCCAAGCCTGTATGAGCATCGAGCGGCTCCAGACCTACATCGATGAAATGCTTGAGATCGGGCAGGAGATCCGGACGTTTGTCGCAGGCATGACCTATGAGGACTTCGCCGGCAATATTCTCGCGCAGCGGGGCATCGGGATGAACCTGCTGATGATCGGCGAAGCCTCCATGCAGCTTGCCAAGGAGTTTCCCGAATTCGTGGCCGACCATCCGGATATCCCGTGGATCAAGATCCGCGGAATGAGAAACCGCATCGCGCACGGCTATCGCAGCATCAATGTGGAAACTCTGTGGGATACGGTTCAGACATCCATTCCCGACCTTCTCGACCAACTCCACTCTCTGCGCAACTTCCATGCCCAAGGCGAATGATTTGACCGACCCCGAAACCCTCCACATCCTCCCGCTCACCAAAGCAGCCTTCGCAGCCTATGGCGATGTGATCGAGGCCGATCCGGCGACGATGCGGCTGATCAACAACGGCACGACGGAGCGCTATCACGGGCTTGCCTCACCAGTTGTGGTCGGGCCGGCCGAGCGGCTGATCTTCAACATTTTTCGCGGCCAGCCGCGGAGTTTTCCGCACGAGGTCGGGATGATGGAGCGGCATCCGTTCGGCAGCCAGAGTTTCATGCCACTCTCCGGGCGGCCGTTTCTGGTGGGCGTTTCCGACGACGAGGACGGCCGGCCGGGGCGTCCGAAAGTCTTTCTGGCGCAGCCGCATCAGGGCGTGAACTATTTCGCCAATACCTGGCATCATCCGCTGATGGCCCTAAGCGAGGTCAGCGACTTCCTCGTCGTCGACCGGGACAACACGGCGGCAAACCTCGAGGAATTCTTCTTCGACAAACCCTATCGCATCACGGAGCCCAGCCTATGACCGGCCTCACCACCCATGTGCTCGATACCGCGAGCGGTGCGCCTGCCTCGGGGCTCGTCATCGACCTCTACCGCATCGACGGCGACGTTCGCGAAAAACTCATGACGGTCACGACCAATGCCGATGGCCGCATCGATGACGGACCGATCCTTTCCGGCGACACCTTCATTGTAGGAACCTACGAGCTCGTCTTCCATGCCGGCGATTATCTGCGTGCCCGCGGTGTCTCGCTGACCGAGCCGGCATTTCTCGACGTCATCCCGATCCGCTTCGGCATGTCCGATGTCTCGGCCCATTACCATGTGCCGCTGCTGATCTCGCCCTATGGCTATTCCACCTACAGGGGAAGCTGATGCGCTTTGCAGCGATCGCCGATATTCACGGAAACTGCGCCGCACTCCAGGCGGTGCTTGACGATATCGCCAGCCTCGGCATCCGCGACATCGTCAATCTCGGCGATTGTTTCAGCGGCCCGCTGGAGGCGGACCGGACCGGTGACCTGCTGCTGCTTCTCGATGAGGCCGCAGCGCAGACCGTGCGCGGCAACCACGATCGCTACCTCCTGGAAACGCCACCCGACGCCTTGGCGGCCTCGGATCGGCACGCGCACGGGCAGCTGGCACGGCGGCATTTCGAATGGCTGCGCAAACTGCCGGTCAGCATGGTCTGGCGCGACGACGTTTACCTCTGCCACGCGACGCCTGAGAACGACAATCTCTACTGGCTGGAAACGGTGTCTGCGGACGGCCACGTGACGCTGCGGCCGCAAGCCGAGATCGAAGCGCTGGCCGACGGCATCGCGCAGTCGCTGATTCTTTGCGGTCACAGCCATGTGGCCCGTGTCGTCCGGCTCTCCGATGGCCGGCTGATCGTCAATCCCGGCAGCGTCGGCCAGCCCGCCTATGACGACGATGCCCCCGTCTATCACAAGGTCGAAACGGGCCATGCACTGGCGTCCTACGCGGTGATCGAAAAGACCGACAAAGGCTTCGTGCCGACACTGCGCACCGTGGCCTACGACCACATGGCAATGTCCCGGCTCGCCGCGAAAAACGACCGTCCCGACTGGGCAAGTGCACTCGCGACCGGCAGGGTGTGAGGGTCAGTCGGGCCGCGCCCATCCCCTTCAATTCTCTATCCACCGCTAAAATTCCGACGGAAACCATTCCGCAAGGCTTCTTCCAGATACTCCCCTGCGACGAGACAGGGGATGATTCGATGGCTCAATCACGCGCAAAACCGGCTGCGAAACGCAAGCGCAGCGCCGGGACCAAACGCTCTTCCTCGCGTTCGGGCGGTTCGCTCTGGCTTTGGGGGGCAGCCCTTGTCGTGGTCGGCGGCTCGATCGCGCTCTACGATCATTCGACTGCCGCGCACCGCTTCGTGAGCAGTCTCACCTCTTCAAAGCCCGTTCAGACAGCCTCGAAGCCGGTGCCGCGCGATGACAATCCGGTACCGCCCAAACCGGTCGTCGCCGCAGCACCTCTGCAGCGCCCGGTCACGCCGCGGCCGGCCGCTGTGCTTGACCAGAGCCAGACGGCCGCGATCATTCCGCCGGCGCCGATCGGCAAGCCGGGGCTCGACGCGGTTGCCGCACAGTCGGCGGCTCAGCCGGGGGCGCCGAGAGTGGGCGAAAAGCTCGCCGGCGCCTATGAGGCAAAATTCTTTCTCTGCGGCACCGCCAAGCAGGACGACTGCGTCGTGTCCGCCGACCGGTTCGTCTTCCATGGCCAGAAGATCCGGCTGGTCGGCGTCGAAGTCCCCAACATCGCCAAGCCCCGCTGCGAGGCCGAGCGGATCAAGGCGAGCGATGCCAAGCTTCGAGTCCGCGCATTTCTCGATTCCGGCCCGTTCGACCTGGCGAGCTGGCGCGGCAACGACGCCGCGGTCGATGGTCACCAGTTGCGCGAAGTCACCCGCAACGGCCGCTCGCTTGCCGATATCCTCGTCAACGAGGGATTGGCGAAGCGCCCGGGCGCCGGCAAGTCCGGCTGGTGCTCCTGAGCCTCAGCCGCTTTTCGCCGTGGCCTCCGCCTTACTTCGGAGGCTGGCCGTTGGAGGCAGAGATTCCACCATCGACCGGCAGGTTGACGCCCGTCACGAAGCGCGCATCGTCGCTCGCCAGAAACGCGATCACGGCGGCGACATCGGCCGGCTCGCAGGGGCCTTCCAGCGCAAAGCGCGCGTTGAACTGGGCCAGCCGTTCCTGGTTGTCCATGATGCTGTCCGTCATGCCGCTGCGGGTCAGGCTCGGGCAGACCGCGTTGACGCGGATGCCGTCCTTGCCGTGATCCAGCGCCATCGTCCGGGTGAGATTGACGACACCACCCTTGGCGGCATTGTAGGCCGCCATGCCCCAGTCGCCACCGGTGCCGGAAACAGACGCGACGTTGACGATCGAGCCTCTGGTCGTCTTCAAATGCGGGATTGCCGCGCGGCTTGCGAAGAACACGCCGTCGAGATCGGTCGCCATCACCTTGCGCCAGTCGCTGGTCGACAGCGATGACACATCGCCCTGCACCGCTACACCTGCATTGTTGACGAGAGTGTCCACGCGACCGAACGTCTTGACCGCGGCCTCGACCAGATCGTTCACCTGGTCCTCGTCCGCCATGTCGCAGGCCTGCACGAGAACGCGGTCCGTGGGGTAGGGCGCTGCAACCGCCTCGAGCTTTTTGGGGGTGCGGCCGGCGATCACGACGAAGGCGCCCTCATCCAGAAACCGTTCTGCGGTCGCCTTGCCGATGCCCGATCCCGCGCCCGTGACGATGACGACTTTTTCGCTGAAGCGCTGCATGAAATTCTCCTTGTAAGCGATGCTGTTAGGGCCATCCTCCAAGGCTTCGAACGGGCAGGAACGGGGCGCGGTTCCACCGGCAGACGCGGCGAATATGCGATTGTTCGCATTTTATTAATATTGTTAGCAAAGACTGACGGACGGGACACATCGAAATCAGATGGCAGGCGTTGAGGGAGCGAACTACATCGGAGGCGAACATGGCTTTGTATCAGCGTACCGTGCTTGTCGTAGAAGATGAGCCCCTAATCCGGCTGCATCTGGCAGACACTTTGGAGGATGCCGGCTATACGGTTCTCGAGGCATCGAACGTGCTCGAGGCGGTGGCCGTCCTTGGGCAGTCCCGATCCGTTGACGCGGTCATTACCGATATCGACATGCCCGGCGCCCTCGACGGTTTCGACCTGATGAAGCTGATCTGCAGCTGCTACCGGGATACCGCCGTCATCGTCACGTCAGGCGGTCATGTCCTGTGCGAAGCCGAGCTTCAACCCGGCTGCGCGTTCATTCCCAAACCCTATGACCTGCCGAAAATGCTCGACATGCTCGCGGCACGGATTGCCCAGGCCTCCACGCGGTCGTCCCAGGCATGGCCCTGCGGCAGATTGTGGGCCTAGGCTCAGAAGAAGAAATCAGAACCTCACGTCGGCGATGATATCGCGGCCGCAGGTCTGGATGTCTCGCTTGCCGCACAAGGCCATCGAGATGTCCATCTCCTTGCGGATGATTTCGAGTGCTGCGGTGACGCCCGGCTTGCCCATCGCGCCGAGGCCGTAGAGGAAGGGGCGGCCGATATAGGTGCCCTTGGCCCCCAGCGCCACGGCTTTCAGCACATCCTGACCGGAGCGGATGCCGCCGTCGAAATGCACCTCGATGCGGTCGCCGACGGCGTCGACGATCTTCGGCAGCATGCTGATCGAGGAGGGGGCGCCGTCCAGCTGGCGGCCGCCGTGGTTGGAGACGATGATCGCATCGGCGCCGGTATCGGCTGCGGCGCGTGCGTCTTCCTCGTCGAGAATGCCCTTGATGATCAGCTTGCCGCCCCACAGGTCCTTGATCCAGCGGATATCGTCCCAGGAGAGGCGCGGGTCGAACTGTTCGGCGGTCCAGGCACCAAGCGACGACAGGTCCGAAACGTTGCTCGCATGTCCGACGATATTGCCGAAACCGCGACGCTTGGTGCGCAGCATTTCCAGGCACCATTGCGGCCTGGTCGCCAGCTGCAGGGCACTGTTGAGCGTCCACTTCGGCGGCGCCGACAGGCCGTTTCTGATGTCCTTGTGGCGCTGGCCGAGGATCTGCAGATCGGCGGTGACGACCAGCGCCGAGCAGCCGGCCTGCTTGGCGCGGCCGATCAGCCGTTCGATAAAGCCACGGTCTTTGAGCACATAGAGCTGGAACCAGAATGGCTTGGTGGTGACCGAGCGCACATCCTCGATCGAGCAGATGCTCATGGTGGACAGCGTGAAGGGAACGCCGAATTCTTCGGCCGCCTGCGCCGCCAGCATCTCGCCATCGGCATGCTGCATGCCGGTCATTCCGGTTGGCGCGAGTGCCACGGGCATCGCCGCTGCCTGTCCCACCATCGTCGTTGCCAGCGACCGGTTGGTCATGTCGACAAGCACCCGCTGGCGCAGCTTGATCCTGGAAAAGTCTTCCTCGTTGGCACGGTATGTGCCTTCGGTCCAGGCACCGCTATCGGCATAATCGAAGAACATCTTGGGCACACGACGGCGAGCCATGGTCTTCAGATCGGCAATGGTCAGCGGCTTGGACATGCGCAAAACTTCCTCCTCGATGGTTGTCCGACAACTACCATATCCGGGCGACCTTGCCAGCGGAAACGTCGGTTTGGGGGAGCAGTTTTCTCAACTGCACCGCAGGTGTCGCGCCACAACGGAAAACGGGCGGCCAAGGCCGCCCGTCGTAGTTTACTCAATCTGTGGTCGGGTTTTGTGGATGGGCCTCAGAATTCTTCCCAGGACTGGGCCTGTGCCGCGGCCGATGACGAACCGCCGCCGAAGGCTGAAGCGATGCGGTTGCCGAGTGCTCGTGCCGGCGATGGTGTCTGGCGCGAGGCCTCCGATACGGCCATCGGAGCCGACGGAGCATGGCCGCGACGGCCGTTCGATGTGGAGCGGTTTTCGCCCTGGCCGAGGTTGAAGCGCGACAGGAGGTCGTTCAGCGAGGCTGCTTCCTTGGCAAGCGAGTGGCTGGCCGCTGTCGATTCTTCCACCATGGCGGCGTTCTGCTGGGTGCCCTGGTCCATCGTGTTGACCGCCGTGTTGATCTCCTGCAGCCCGACCGCCTGTTCGCGCGCGGAGTCGACGATCGCGTTGACGTGGCGGTTGATCTCCTGAACTTCGGCGACGATGACTTCCAGCGCCTTGCCGGTCTCGCCGACGAGGTGGACGCCGGAGCGGACATGCTCGCTCGATGCGGTGATCAGTTCCTTGATCTCCTTGGCGGCCTTGGCAGACCGCTGTGCGAGTTCGCGGACTTCCTGTGCGACGACGGCAAAACCCTTGCCCGCTTCACCGGCACGCGCGGCTTCGACACCGGCGTTCAGGGCCAAAAGGTTGGTCTGGAAGGCGATTTCGTCGATGACGCCGATGATGCTGGAGATCTCGCCCGAGGACTTTTCGATCCCCTGCATGGCGGTAACCGCATCGCGGACGACTGCGCCGGAACGCTCGGCACCGGCACGGGCCTTGGTGACGAGGTTGCCGACTTCTTCGGCGCGCTTGCTGGAATCCTTCACCGTGGTGGTGATCTGCTCCAGGGCGGCTGCGGTTTCTTCGACCGAAGCGGCCTGCTGTTCGGTGCGCTTGGACAGATCGTCGGCGGCCGCACGGATCTCATTGGCGCCGCCGTCGATGCCGCGGGCATTGTTGCCGACGGCCTGCAGGGTTTCCTGAAGGTTGGCAACCGAATCGTTGAAGTTGTTGCGCAGTGCATCGAGATGCGCGACGAACGGCGTGTCGAGGCGGTAGGCGACATCACCCTGTGCAAGCTTCGCCAGTCCGCCGGCAAGCTGGTCCACTGCGAACTGGGTGTCAGCTGCGTCCTTTGCCTTCTGCGCGTCGCGTTCGATGCGTTCGCGATCGGACAGGCTGCGGTTGGCATCGGCTTCGCGTTCGAGGCGGATGCGCTCCAGCGCGTTGTCGCGGAACACGGCAACGGCTGCCGCCATGGCGCCAAGCTCGTCGCGGCGATCCTGACCTTCGACAGGGGCCTCCGTCTCACCGCGTGCCAGCGATGCCATGCGTTCGCGAAGGCTGGCGATCGGCTTGGTGATGCCCTTCGTCGCGATGATGAGTGAGGCGATGATGCCAAGGGCAAAGATGACGACCAGCGCTGCGAGCGTCTTTAAAATGAGGGCATTGGTGGTCTCGGTCATCTCGTCGCTGGTCTGGGCAATGCCCTTGTTGAAGCGATCCAGCAAAGTGACCATGTCCCTGCCGAGCGGCATGATTTGAAGGTCCGCCTGCGCAAGCAGCGCGCGGGCCTCTTCGTCACGATCGGAGGAGCCGGCCTCGACGGCCTTGTCGATCAGTGCAAGGGCTTCCTTGACACGGATGGCGATGCCGTTGACCTCAGGCATTTTCGACGCCAGTCCTGCCTGAACGGTGTCGAGGCGCATCAGCAGAGCCGTCTTGCTTTCCTTGTAGAAAGCTATTGCAGTCGTCATGGCCGGGTCGGTGCGTGAGTATGTAAGAATTTGATAGGCGGCGTAGCCTGAGGCGGCCAGGTTGCGGTTGACGCGCACAAATTCCACGGCCGCAACGTTGTCCGAAGAGATGAAATCCGAATAGCTGGTGTCGGCGGCCTTGTAGCGGCTTGCAACGAAGCTTGTGGCACTCAGTCCGACGACGCAGAGCGGGATGAGCACAGACAGTATTTTGGTGCGAATACTCGCGTTTTTCAGAAACGACATATATCCCTCGTGGAGGTCCAAAGAAGCCGTCATTCCATCAGCTTTGCTGGTGCCGGCCGGGAGGGCTGGGGCAAATGCATAAACTGACCGATTGGTCCGGCGAACTAACGTGGCATGACAGCTGCGCTCTGCCTTCATGGCTGCCAGTGGATGTTCTGTCAGGGAACAGGGGTAATAAGTTATAGTTTAAATACAATTAAATAGAGATATTACTGCAAACATGCAGCGATTGCGGGATCTTTTCTTAATGTTTCTTGCGCAGGTTGCGCATGGCGGTGATGTTCGTATGTCATTTCGCGGCGTTGCCGCTCACGCGTCGAGCCCCGTCTTCATCGCCTTGCCCGCAACATAGGTTTCCACCACCGCGCGGTCGTCGCCCATGGTCTGCAGCAGGAACAGCTCTTCGGGCAGGGTCTTCACCGTTTCCATCCGAAGCCGCATTGCGGGTGTCGATCCGGCGTCGAGGATGACGAGGTCGGCCATCGATCCGATGTCGAGCGTGCCGATGTCGGCCTCCATGCCCAGCGCCTCCGCATTGCCGCGGGTAATCAGGTAGTAGCTTTCGAGCGGATTGAGACGTTCGCCCAGCAGTTGCTGGATCTTGTAGGCCTCGTCCATGGTCTTCAGCATCGAATAGCTGGAACCGCCGCCGATATCGGTCGCGACGGAAACACGGACGGGCTTTTCGCGCCTCCTCAAGGCTTTCAGCGGAAACAGGCCGGAACCGAGGAACAGGTTGGAGGTCGGGCAATGCACGGCAATGCTGCCGGCTTCCGACAGCGTATCTGCCTCACGCTCGGAGAGATGGATGGCGTGGCCGAGCAGCGTCTTTTTCCCCAGCAGGCCGTAACGGGCATAGATGTCGGTATAGTCCGTCGCTTCCGGATAGAGCTCGGCAGTATACTTGATTTCGTCGTGGTTTTCCGAGAGGTGCGTCTGGATGAACAGGTCGGGGAATTCCTGCGCCAACGCTTCCGCCGCCTTCATCTGGCCCGGCGTCGAGGTGATGGCAAAGCGGGGCGTGATGGCGACGTGGTTGCGGCCCTTTCCGTGCCATTCGGCAATCACGGCTCTGGTTTCGTCATAGCCCATCTCGGCGGTATCGAGCAGGCCCTGCGGCGCATTGCGATCCATCATCACCTTGCCGCCGACCATGCACATGTTGCGCTTCATCGCCTCGGCGAAAAAGGCGTCGGCGGAAGTCTTGTGGACGGAGCAATAGGCAACCGCCGTCGTCGTGCCGTGGCGCAGAAACTCGTCGTAGAAATGGGTGGCGATGCGCGTCGCGTGATCGCTTTCGACGAAGCGGCATTCCTCGGGGAATGTATAGGTATTGAGCCATTCCAGCAGATTTCCGGCATAGGACGCGATCACCTGCATCTGCGGAAAATGCACATGGGTATCGATCAGGCCCGGCAGAATGAGGTGCGGCCGGTGATCGATCTCTTCGACGTCGGCCGTCGCCTGCGCCTTGACCTGCGCGTAGTCGCCGGTTGCGGTGATCCGGCCGCCGGAGACCAGCAGGGCGCCGTCGTGCTCGTACAGATAGCTGTCGGTGTCGGTCATCGCGAGGGGGGCGCGCTTGAACGACAGGAGGCGGCCGCGGATCAGGGTATCGGTCATCTAAAACTCTATTTCGACGCTATCGCACTTTCATACCACGCAACGAGAAGACGGCGCTCCTCGGGGCTGATGGCGGACACGTTGCCTGGCGGCATGGCGTGGCTCCGGCCGGCCTGGATATAGATCTCGCGGGCGTGGGCGGCAATCTCCGCATCGGTTTCCAGTTTCACCGATTTCGGCGTGAATGTGATGCCCTCCCAGACCGGTTCTGCTGCATGGCACATCGAACAGCGCCCCTGAACGACGTTGCGCGCCGCGACGAAATGCGTGTCGGATGCGAATGTCTGCTGGATCGGCGTCATGGCCGATGCGCTCGATATCTCGGTCTCGCCGGTCAGCACTTTCGGCACCGTCGAAAGCCACATGATGGTGATGAACAGGAGCACCGTCACCAGCCAGGTCCAGGTCGGCTTGCCCTTGCGCGCATGTGTTGTGTTGAACCAGTGCCGGATCGTCACGCCCATCAGGAAGATCAGCGCCGCGATCACCCAGTTGAAATGGGTGGCAAACGCCAGCGGATAATGGTTCGACAGCATGAAGAAGATGACGGGCAGGGTCAGGTAGTTGTTGTGCAGCGAACGCTGCTTGGCAATCGCGCCGTATTTCGGATCGGGCGTGCGCCCGGCGATCAGGTCGGCGACGACGATGCGCTGGTTGGGCATGATGATCATGAAGACGTTGGCAGACATGATCGTGGCGGTGAAGGCGCCGAGATGCAGGAAGGCCGCCCGGCCGGAAAAGATCTGCGTGTAGCCCCAGGCCATCGCGACCAGAACCACATAGAGAATGCCCATCAGCGCCCAGGTATTCTTGCCGACAGGCGATTTGCACAGCTGGTCATAGATGACCCAGCCGATACCGAGTGACGCCAGCGAAAGGCCGATCGCCTGCAGGGATGACAGGTCCATCACCGTGCGGTCGATCAGGAACAGGTCTGCGCCGCCATAATAGACGATGCACAGCATCACGAAGCCGGAGAGCCAGGTGGCGTAGCTTTCCCACTTGAACCAGGTCAGGTGCTCCGGCATCTGCGCCGGCGCCACCAGGTATTTCTGGATGTGATAGAACCCGCCGCCATGCACCTGCCATTCCTCGCCATAGGCGCCGACGGGAAGATGTGCCCGCTTCACCAGCCCGAGATCAAGCGCAATGAAGTAGAAGGACGAGCCGATCCAGGCGATCGCAGTGATGACGTGAAACCAGCGCGCTGCAAAGCTCAGCCATTCCCAGGCGATCGCGTATTCGTACATTCCGTGTGTTCCCGATTCAGTTCCCCTGCAGCGCACTTTGGGCAAAAAAGGATCGAGAGGGAAGAGGGGCGGACGCCGCCGTCATTCCGATACAGATCATATGGCAATGAGGGGAGCGGGCGAGGTTGCCGTGCCCGTCCATCCGGACTAGCTTTCGAGCGTATCAGGATCGAGGAGCTACCCATGAGCGAAACCGCAGAACCCCATCATGCCTCGTGCCACTGCGGCGCGGTGCGCTTGCGGGTCAGGTTGTCGGATGGGTTCAACACGATCCGGCGCTGTGACTGCTCGTTTTGCCGCATGCGGGGAGCCGTCGTTGCCTCTGCGCTGCTGAGCGATCTCACCATCCTTGAAGGCGAGGACAGCCTGACGCTCTATCAGTTCAATACGGGGACTGCGAAACACTATTTCTGCAAGACCTGCGGCATCTATACCCATCACCAGCGGCGCTCAAATCCGGAGCAGTTCGGCATCAATGTCGCCTGCATCGAAGGTGTCAGTCCGTTCGATTTCCCCGAAGTGACGGTCATGGACGGCGTCCGTCATCCGGCCGATACGGGTGCCGATCCAAATTCGGGGATTGCAGGTGTCCTCAGATACTCGACATCCTGAGGCTGTCAGACAGCGGCAGTAACCCGTCCCAGGCGTGTTTCCGGATCAAGGCAGACCTGGTTGCGGCCCCGCATCTTGGCGGCGTAGAGCGCCAAGTCGGCGCGCCGGTAGAGGTCGGCGGCGCTATCGCCGCTGTCGCCGGACGCGATGCCTGCAGAAAACGTGTAGCGGAAGCTCTGCTGTTCCGCGACGGGCCGCGAGTGACGCACCGCCTCCAGCATCTTGCCGACGATCGTCAGCGCGTTTTCCGGTGATGCATTGGGCAGGATCAGCACGAATTCCTCGCCGCCGACACGGCCGAGTACGTCGGTCTTTCGCACATGGCTGTGCAGTGTCTTGGCAAAGTCCTTCAGCACCGCATCGCCGACCGAATGGCCGAAACGGTCGTTGATATATTTGAAATTGTCGATGTCGAGCACGGCCAGGCATCCGGCCGGCTGCGACGGCGCGCCACCTTGCGAGCGCAACAGATCGTCGATCTTTGCCATCGCGAACCGCCGGCTTGGAATGCCGGTCAGTTCGTCGATCTGGGAGACCCTGATCGCGTCGTCGCGGTCCTGCCGGAGCGTTCTTTCGTCGGGGCGCATCGAGGTGATGTCACTTGCAACGCACAGCATCCAGCCGTTCGGCTGCATGGTTTCCGTCATCCAGAGCCAGCGGCCGTCGTGAAGGTCGGTTTCGTAGGCGCGAAAGCCGGTCTTGCCGCGCCGCGAAAGGGTGGAGCGCAGCCATGTCTCGAAATCCGTCGCCTTGATGACCGTGCCGCGCGCTGACAGGAAATTGCGGCGCATCATCTCCGACCAGAGCGGATTTTCGGTCTCGTCGAGGCACCAGGCGTCCCGGAACGCACGATTGGCGAAACGTAGCCTGTCGTCCTGATCGAACACTGCGATCAGGACGCCTGCAACTTCCATCAGCCCGGCCATCTGCCGCAGCGTCGCGTCGTCGTTCAAGGCCATGATGTCCCAGAATGTGAGTCTCTGTCTGCGTATTTCTTAGCTGTTACTTATGAATGATCGGTTAGGCAATTTGTTTCAACCCGCGGTATACGCGGTTGAGCAGCAGCAGTGACCGTGCAGTGGTGACAAATCATTTTTGCGCCCTATCTTAGCGTCAACTGCAATTTTCAGAGTTTCCCTTGCTCATCGCCGATCTCGACGAACACGCCGCCCTTCTCGATCGTCTCGAGGCCCTCGAAGCCTACGACATCATGGATTCTCCGTCTGAACCGGAGTTCGACGGGATCGTCCAGATCGCCACCGCGCTTTGCAAGGCGCCGGTGGCGCTTATCAGTCTTGTCGATGCGGAACGCCAGTGGTTCAAGGCGCGTGTCGGGTTCAGCCCGTCTGAAACGCCGCTCTCCCAGTCGGTCTGCCGCCATGCGCTCGCCAGTTCCGATCTTCTGATCATTCCCGATCTCAAGGACGATCCGCGCACGCGCGACAACACGCTGGTGACCGGCGAGCCATTCATCCGCTTTTACGCGGGCGCACCGCTGATCACGCCCGACAATATCACCATCGGCAGCCTCTGCGTCATCGACAGTGTGCCGCGGCCGCACGGTCTCGACAACGAACAGCGCGAAGGACTGCGCGCGCTTGCAGGCCAGGTGATTGCGCTGTTTGAAGCGCGCCGGCTGTCGCAGCGCAAGGACGATCTGTTTCGCCGGCAGAAGAGCCTGACATCGCATATGCGGGCCGCTGCAAACGAGACGCTGGCTGCCCAGGAGGCTGGCGGCGTCGGCACGTTCGAAGTGGATATCGAGACCGGTCAGGCCAAGACGTCGCCGGCCTTTTGCCGCATCTTCCATCTGCCCGTCGCACCAATCTATCCGTCCTCCCTGTTTGAGGGAATGGTCGTGGAGAGCGACCGGGGCTTGCAGTCGAGCGACCTCGGCCGTCGGGAGGCCACGGATTCGCTCGACGTCGAGTATCGCATCAACACGGATGTCGGAATCCGCTGGATTTCGCGCACCGCCAGTTTCGTTCACGACGAGAGCGGACGGCCGATCAAGATGATCGGTGCGGTGAAGGACGTCACAGTCATCAAGCGGGCGGCCGCCCGCGTCCAGGCTCTGCTCGATTTCGGCGACCGTCTCAATCATCTGACCGACACAGAGTCCATGGCGATGGCGGCGGCCGACCTGATGGCCAAGGCACTGGATGCCACCCGCGCCGGTTTCGGCATCGTCAACCTTGCTGACGAGACGGTGCTGATGCAGCCGGAATGGACGGCGCCCGGTGTCGTGTCTCTTTCCGGCCGGCATCACTTCCGTGATTACGGCTCGTTCATCAACGATCTGAGGCTTGGCAACCCCGTCGTCATCCCCGATGTCACGCAGGACCCGAGAACCCGCGACAATGCGCAGGCACTGCTGGATCTCGATATCCGCGTCCTCGTCAATGTGCCGATCATGGATCAGGGGCGTTTCAATCTGGTCGTGTTCGCCCATCACACACATCCCTATGCGTGGAGCACCGAAGAACTGGCTTTCTTGCGCAGCTTTGGCGATCGCATCCAGGCAGCGATTGCCCGCGTGCATGCCGAGGCCGAACAGATGGTTTTGCAGCGTGAGCTCGGGCACCGTCTGAAAAACACGCTTGCCATGGTGCAGGCCATCGCCTCCCAGACCCTGCGTCCGGTCAAGGAGCGCAACCACGTGGACGCTTTCGAGCGTCGCCTGCATGCGCTGAGCACCGCGCACGAAATCCTTCTCGAGCGTAACTGGAGCAGTGCCCCCGTTTCCAACGTCGTTGAAAAGACGCTCGACCGTCTCTCCGTGCGCGAGCGGATCGACATCGTCGGCGATCCGATCATGCTTGGACCCAAGGGTACGCTGTCGCTGTCGCTCGTGCTGCACGAGCTCGCCACCAACGCGATCAAGTATGGCAGTCTCTCCAACACGACAGGCCGCGTTGCCATCAATTGGCACGTGGAAGGCGAGGGCGATCTTTCGTCGTTCAACTTCAGCTGGCAGGAAAGCGGCGGGCCCCAGGTTGCCGAACCGCAGGCCAATGGGTTTGGATCGAAACTTATTCGTATGGGACTGGCCGGAACAGGCGGCGTTAGCGTTCGTTATGAACCATCGGGCTTCGTCGCCCAGATGCACGCGTCTCTCCCTCAGCTCCAGCAGGCAGATATCTGAATGGGATCACATACCCCGCCTTCAAGGCACGTCGTACTCGTAGTTGAGGACGAACCGCTGCTCTTGATGATGGCGACGGACCTCGTAGAAGAAGCCGGTTTCGAAGCCGTCGAGGCTCGAAGTGCCGATCAGGCAGTCGAAATTCTCCAGGACCGTAAGGATATCCGCATCGTCTTTACCGACATCGATATGCCGGGCAGCATGAACGGAATGCGGCTGGCCGCCATGGTGCGCGACCGCTGGCCGCCGATCGAGATCATCATCGTGTCCGGCCATGTGAAGCTCGGCAAGGACGATATGCCGGCCCGCAGCGTGTTCTACAGCAAGCCCTACGATGCCGCCAAGATCGCCGCCCAGCTGCACCGGATGGTCTCGCACCTCTGAATACCTGCCTGAGTGTTGGTTCCTTAAGAAAAATCTAATAGGCAAGTTGTGCGCCGCACTATTTTGTTTAGCGGCACCAGCCGACTCGCGTATTGTAAGCTTTGCAAGTCCTCCGGCGGTGCCGGGTATTGCGTTGAGCGCGTCGCCGGAGATGACATTCATCAACGGAGAACAGGCTTATGCGTAGTGACATGACGCCGAGCAGGCGGTGCCTTCCAACGGGCGCGGTGATTGCGTTTGTATCCGGCGTATCCACGTTGAGCATTCCCACCCCACAGGGGCGGGCGCACGAGGCCGTGAGCGGCTTCAAGTACGATTCCTACTGCTGCAACGGCAACAATCATACCGGCGACTGTCAGAGGATCCCGACCAGGAATGTCAGGATCACAAGCGGCGGTTACGAAATCATCCTGAAGCCGGGTGACCACCGTCTGGTCACCCGCACCCATGATTTCCAGCTGCCGCAGAGCGAGGCCCGTCGCAGCACCGATTCCGAATATCACATCTGTCTCTATCCGACGGAAGACACGTTGCGTTGTTTCTACGCACCCGACATGGGCTTTTGAACGACCAGCATGATCAGTCTCGGAAACTCGGCATCATAAGTCGCATGAAATCACGGAAGGCGCGGATTTTCTTCGAATGCCGCCGCGTCTCCTGATAGGCGAACCAATAGTCGTTGCCGTCCGAGGCCCTGAGTTCGAACGGCTGGATCAGTCGTCCGAGCGCAACGTCGTCGGCGTAGAATTCGGGCTTCAGAATCGCCACGCCCTGTCCGGCGATCGCGGCCGCCGCCTCGAAAGCCTGTGCCCCGAAACGACTGTTCGGTCGTCCCCCGAGATCCGCATCGGGAATGCCGGCCGCTTCAAGCCACAGCCGCCACCAGACATCGCCCGCGTCGATGATCCGCAGCTTCAGGATGTCGGCCGGCTCGCGAACGCCGCCGATCGTTTCGGCCAGCACCGGGCTCAGCATCGGCGTAAAATCGCTCTTCATCAGGAAATGCGAGGTCAGTCCCGGCCAGTGGCCGGTGCCGCTGCGGATCGCCACGTCGGCTTCGGTCCGGGTGAAGTCCACCACGGTCTGGGAGGTTTCGAGCCGCACCGCGATGTCGGGGTTCTGCATCTGGAATGTGCCGAGATGAGGGGCGAGCCACCGGTATGCGAATGTCGCGGTCGTGTGGATGACCAGCGTGCTCTCTGACAGTTCCTTCGTTCCCGCCACAGCCTCGTCCATGATGCCGAACGCTTCCGATATTTTTGGTGCCAGCCGTTCGCCGGCGGTCGTCAGCAACACCTGTCGCGGCCGACGCAGGAACAGCTGGTCGCCGAGCGTCTCCTCGAGAAGCTTGATCTGATAGCTCACGGCCGTCTGCGTCATGCCCAGCTCTTCGCCGGCCCTGGTGAAACTCAGGTGCCGCGCTGCCGCTTCGAAGACGCGAAGAGCGTTCAGCGGAAAGTTCGTCGACATTTTCATGGATAAGCCCTCTTCATCCATACAGACGGATGTTCCATTGGAAACGGAGCATTTTTGCGCGCATCTTCCAAGCACAAACATCAAATCAGTGATGACTCAACAAGGGAGAAGCGGCCATGTTCAGTGGTTTGCGCGCTGCATTTCTGCGCCTGAAATCAAGCGTGGGTTTTTTGACATCGATGATCGCAGGCGCCCGCCGGCGGTGCGACGTGGAGAATGTCAGCGAGGACGAACTGCGGGCCTTCGGTCTGCTCGACGAGAGGATCTCGCCCAGCACCGTCAAGCGTCGCTTCCGTTCCGAGGCGTGGGCCGAGGTGGATCGCTACCAGCGCTTTCCGTGAGATACGTGTCAGACCGAAGACCGTGCCGGCAACCCGTCCTCGACCGGTTGCCGGGCCGGGACGCAGTGCAGCAGTTCGGCGGCGACCAGCGCTGCGATCACGGCCGGGCGCTTGTCCTTGACGCTGCCATCGGCCGCAATATTGCCGACCGGCAGCGTCAGCCTAGATATCATCGCCGAACTCGTCTCGCGATCCTCCGTCTGCCGCTGCAGCCAGTTCGAGAATGTCGCACGCTTGGTGGCAGAGCCGATCATGCCGACATAGGCGAGGTCTCCCCGCGAAAGCGCCCGTTCGGCGATCAGGAAATCCAGCGCATGGTCGTGGGTGAGGATGACAGCCGCGCCACCCGGCGCAATCTCCGCCACATGTGCTTCCGGCATGGCGGTCAGCCTTGCGGACACTTCTAGCGGCAGTCCCTCCAGCGCCTCGGCGCGTGTCTCGATGACCGTGACGGCAAAGGGCAGGGGCACGAGGGCGCGTGCCAGCGCCAGACCCACATGGCCGCAGCCGAACAGGTAGATTTCGGGGCGCGTGTCCTCTTCGAAGCGGATACGGGTTTGCAGATCCGTAGCGACTTCAGGCGTCACGACAGTAAACACGAGTTTCGTGCGACCGCCGCAGCACTGGCCGATCTCAGGCCCCAGCGGAATATCCATCACCGCTGCGCCCAAGCCTGCCAGGATGGCACGCGCATTGTCGATCGCCATATATTCGAACTGGCCGCCGCCGATCGTGCCCCAGATCGCACTGCTGCTCACCAGCATGAACGTACCTTGCTCACGCGGCGTCGAACCCTTTGCCTCAGTGATCTCGACGAGGATCGATGCGGGGTTGGCGGCGAGAAACGCGGCAAGCGGCAGGGTCATGGTTGGGGCTCATACGGCTGCGGCATCGCGCTTCACCCCAAAGCCTTCATCCGTTCGACCGCCATCAGCACCCTTTCCGGCGTCGCGGGCGCATCGAGCCTCGGGCAGGCGGTATAGTCGGCAACGCTTGCCACCGCCATCGAGATCGCTTCGAGAACCGAGATCGCCAGCATGAACGGCGGCTCGCCGACGGCTTTCGAGCGGCCGATGGTCGGTTCGGCATTTTCCGACCATTCCGCCAGCTGCACGTTGAAAATCTTCGGCCGGTCGGAGGCGAGCGGGATCTTGTAGGTGGAGGGCGCGTGCGTTCTGAGGCGACCCTTGGCGTCCCACCACAGTTCTTCGGTTGTCAGCCACCCCATGCCCTGCACGAAGGCGCCTTCGATCTGGCCGATATCGATCGCCGGATTGAGCGATTTGCCGACATCATGGAGAATGTCGGTGCGATCCATCATGTATTCGCCGGTCAGGGTGTCGATCGAGACTTCCGACACGCAGGCTCCATAGGCGAAATAGTAGAACGGGTGGCCCTTTCCGGCCGCCCGGTCCCAATGGATCTTCGGCGTCTTGTAGAAACCGGCCGCAGAAAGCTGGACCCGGTCGTAATAGGCGGCCTTCACGAATGTATCGAAGGGCACCGTGTCGCCGCCGATGCGGATGCGGTTGGGCAGGAATTCCACTTCCGACTTGTCCACCTTCCACTGCCGGCAGGCGAAATCCACCAGCCGCTCCTTGATCTGGCGGCAGGCATCGTAGGCGGCCATGCCGTTGAGATCGGAGCCAGACGAGGCGGCCGTCGCGGATGTGTTCGGCACCTTGCCGGTGGTGGTCGCGGTAATCTTCACCCTGTCGATATCCACCTGGAAAACATCGGCCACCATCTGCGCCACCTTGGTATAAAGACCCTGGCCCATTTCTGTGCCGCCGTGGTTCAGGTGGATCGAACCGTCGTTATAGACATGCACCAGGGCGCCTGCCTGATTGTAGGCGGTGAGCGTGAACGAGATGCCGAACTTGACCGGCGTCAGCGCGATGCCCTTGCGGATGACGGGGCTTTGCTCGTTGAACTCAAGGATCGCCTGGCGCCGCGCCTGATAGTCGCTCGACTGTTCGAGTTCCTCGACAATGCGGGCGATAACGCAGTCCTCGACCTCCTGATGATAGGGGGTCGTGGTGCGGCCGGAGCCGGGCTGTCCGTAGAAATTGAGTTTGCGCACCTCGAGCGGATCTTTGCCGACCGCGTAGGCGATTTCCTCGATCATCCGTTCGGCGCCGAGCATGCCCTGCGGCCCGCCGAACCCGCGAAAGGCCGTGTTGGAAACCGTATGGGTCTTCAACGGCTGCGAGGTCAGGTGCACATGCGGGTAGAAATAGCTCGAATCCGCGTGAAACAGCGCCCGGTCCGTGACGGGACCGGAGAGATCGGCGGAAAAGCCGCAACGCGCCGCATAGGTCGCATCGACCGCGTGGATGCGGCCTTCCTCGTCGAAGGCGATATCGTAATCGACGCGGAAATCATGGCGCTTTCCGGTGATCGACATGTCCTCGTCGCGGTCCGGCCGAAATTTGACCGCCCGGTTGAGCCTCTTTGCCGCAACGGCTGCAAGAGCTGCGAACTGGTTGCCCTGGGTCTCCTTGCCGCCGAAACCGCCGCCCATCCGTCGCGTGCGCACCTCGATCGCGTGGTTCGGCACGCCCAGCACATGCGCCACCATATGCTGCACCTCGCTCGGATGCTGAGTGGAGGACCAGACGATCACGTCGTCATCCTCGCCCGGAATGGCGAAGGCGATGTGGCTTTCGAGGTAGAAATGCTCCTGGCCGCCGATTTCCATCGAGGCCTGGACCCGAAGCGGCGGCTTGCCGATCTCGGCTTGAGGCTCGCCGCGTTTCAGCGTCATCGGCTCGGTCACGAATGGCGCGCCATTGTCGCGCGCACCTGCGATGTCGCTCCAGTGGGGAAGGTCGCTATACTCGATCTTCGCCAGAAGTGCTGCCCGCCGGGCCTGGTCGCGCGTTTCCGCAAACACTGCAAAGATCGGCTGGCCATGGAACTGCACGAGATCGGTCGCCAGCAGCGGCTCGTCATGGCGTCCGGTCGAGCCGACGTCGTTGGCACCCGGAATATCCTCTGCCGTCATCACCCAGACGACGCCGGGGGCTGCTTTCACGGCTTCGAGGTCGATCGAGACGATCTGCGCATGGGCGCGATCGGCAAGGCCCAGCCCGCCATGCAGCGTGCCTGCGGGTTCTGGAATATCGTCGATATACTCGGCCTGCCCGGTCACATGCTTGTGCGCCGAATCATGCTTCAGCGACACATGCATCGGGCCGTCGATCACGGGTTTCATCGGAAAGCTTGTGTTGTCCATCATGCTTCCTCCAGCTCGAACCGGTGCATCTCGCTCGGTGCTCCGGCGGTCTCCAGGAAGAACCGCGTCAGCAGGTTCTTGGCGGTCAGGCTGCGGTATTCAGCGGTCGCCCGCCAGTCGGTCAGGGGCTGGAAATCCGCATCGAACGCGTCGCGCACGGCCGATACCACGCCCCAGCTCCAGGGCTGTCCTATCAGCATATCTTCCACATGGGTCGCCCGTTTCGGGATTGCCGCCATGCCGCCGAAGGCGATGCGGATCTCCTCGACCAGCCCTTCCGCATCGAGCATCAGGTAAAACGCGCCGCAGAGCGCCGAAATGTCCTCGTCGCGGCGCTTGGAAATCTTGTAGACGGCGAAATGGCTGTCTTCTGCCGGGCGCGGCACGACGATCTTTTCGACGAACTCGCCGGGCTGCCGGTCCTGCTTGCCATAGGCGATGAAGTAATTCTCGAGCGGCATCGTGCGGCGACCGGAATGGGAACGCAGCGTCAGTTCGGCACCCAGCGCGATCAGGGGCGGCGGTGTGTCGCCGATCGGCGATCCGTTGGCGATATTGCCGCCGATCGTGCCCATGTTGCGCACCTGGCTGCCGCCGATCCGGTCGATCAACCGGCCGATGGCGGGAACCACCGCATCCATCACGCCTTGCGCATCCGCATAACTGACGCCGGCGCCGATGGAGACCCCTCCATCCTCGATGGTGATCGATTTCAACTCGCTGAGGTGGTTGATGAAGATGACAGGATCAAGCAGCCGCAACTGCTTCGTCACCCACAGTCCGACGTCGGTGGCACCGGCCACGACGGTTGCATCAGGGTTTTGGGAAAAGACTTCGGCAAAGGCCTCGACCGAGGCCGGAACGATGGAGCGGGCGCCGTCTTTCTCCACGACGATTGTGTCGGTCGCCGACTGCATGGAGAAAAGCTTGCCCATGATTTCGGTGCGGTCGCGTTCCAGCGGATCAAACAGCGCGCTCGGGCGGCTTTCCGCCACCTGTTCGGCCGCCTTCACGATCGGCTCGTAACCGGTGCAGCGACAGAGATTGCCCTGCAAGGCGCTTTCGATGTCCTGGCGCGACGGCTGTTCGTTGGAAAGCCAGAGCCCATAAAGCGACATCACGAAGCCCGGCGTGCAGAAGCCGCATTGCGAGCCATGACAGTCGACCATCGCCTGCTGCACCGGATGCAGAACGCCATCCTTTGCGGCCAGATGTTCGACCGTGACGATATGGGTTCCGTGCAGCGATCCGAGCAGGCGGATGCAGGCATTGACGCTTTCATAGATCATGCCGCGTTCGCTCAGCCTCCCCACCAGCACCGTGCAGGCACCACAATCGCCCTCGGCACACCCTTCCTTCGTCCCCGTCAGCCGCCTTCTGAGGCGCAGATAATCGAGAAGCGTTTCCGTGGGGCCGAAATCTCCAAGGCTCAACTCTTCCGTGTTGAGAATGAAGCGGATCGCTGAACTCATCTGTCTCCTTCGTCCGCCGTTCCCGGCTTCTGCTGTCAATTTCATTGCGGCGGATGCCGAGGCATCCGCTCAAAGTCTCTGCCGCGACGCGACGCCCGACGTCTCCGCCGCGACACCCGCGCAACTCTCCTCATTCCTGTGCTCGTCACAGGAATCCAGCAGCGTCGCGTCCGCGACGCGGGAGGGCTTTTCCCACGCGAAAGACTTCGCGTGACTGGATTCCTGTGGCGAGCACAGGAATGAGGGAAACGGGGGCGGGCGCCGTCGCCCACATCGCTTGCTTCGCGCAAGTCTACTTCGCAGTGCGGTCGCCGTCGATGGAGATATTTTTGGCGGGGACGCGGGAGGCAACCTTTCAGCCGAGACCGTTGTCCGGATCTTTCTGCCGCAGCGACTACCTAGCGTCTCCGTTGCAACACCCGCCCAACTCTCCTCATTCCTGTGCTTGTCACAGGAATCCAGCAGCGTCGCGTCCGCGACGCGGAAGAGCCTTTCAACGCGAAAGACTTCGCGTGACTCGATCCCTGTGACAAGCACAGGGATGAGGGTCGTGGGGAGGACAACGCGCGGCCACGGAGAGCACGCGCAGGGAGACGGAATGAGGGAAGCGGAGACGTGCCGTTTCCTCAGTTGCACTCGCTCCCAATCGCCTCCCACGCCCAAACTACTGCGCCGTCCATCCGCCATCGATCGAGAGATGCGTCCCCGTGATGCTTCGTGCCGCATCGCTCGCGAGGTACAGCGCCGCGGCGGCCACGTCCTCGACCGCGACAAATTCCTTCGTAGCCTGTAGCCGCAGCAGCACTTCGTCTCGCACCTGCGCTTCGCTGATGCCCTTTTCGCGGGCCTGGGCGGGGATCTGTTTTTCGACCAGAGGCGTCAGCACGAAGCCGGGGCAGATGGCATTGACGGTGATGCCGGATTGCGCCACTTCGAGCGCCACGCTTTTGGTGAGGCCCATGATGCCGTGCTTGGCGGCCACATAGGCGGATTTGAACGGCGAGGCGACGAGGCCGTGGGCGGAGGCGACGTTGATGATGCGGCCCTTGCCTTGCGTTTTCATCAGCGGGATCGCGTGGCGCATCGTGTGGAAGGCGGATGACAGGAGGATGGCGATCAGCTGGTCCCACTTTTCCGGCGGAAAATCCTCGATCTTTGCCACATGCTGGATGCCGGCATTGTTGACGAGGACGTCGACCGTTCCGAATGTCTTCGCCGTGCTGTGGATCAGATCCTCGATCTCGCCGGGCCTCGTCATGTCGGCCGGGTGGTAGAGGACGGTTGCGGCACCCGCCTCGTCGAGCATCCGGCAGGCGGCCTCGATTGCGTCCTTTTCTCCAAAGCCGTTGATCACGACCGTATCGCCCGCGGCTGCAAAACCCTTTGCGATGCCGAGACCGATGCCGGACGTTGAGCCGGTGACGACGACGGTTCTTGCCATTTTTATAAAACCCTCCCGAGGCCAAAGCGCCCGCGCTTGAGCGGTGCCTCGACCGGAAAGGTACGCTCAAACCTTGCGCCCTGGCAATTGCCAAGGAGATCCGAAAGAAGGGGAGCGACCAAGGGCCAGGCGCCAGCCTTGCCCTTGCAGCAAGCTTCAGTTTGCCGGCTTGCCCGCACCGGTTGCGGCATGGGTCGCCTGCGCATGATACGGGGATCGCGCCGGGTTGCCGGCCGTGTTTCTGGCGGCCTGGCGCACGCGGTTGCGCCCGCCTTGCTTTGCGTCGTAGAGCAGCGTATCGGCCACCCGCAGCATCTGTGCGAAGCTCTCGCCGGCCTCCCCCTGGTAGACGCCGAAGCTTGCGGTGAGACGGCCTTGCGCCAGCGGCGTGACGGTGGTCTTTGCGAGTGCTGCGCGCAACCGCTCGGCGATATCAGCGGCCTCCGTCTCGGTCGTCTTCGGCAAGACGATGCAGAATTCCTCGCCGCCGATCCGCGCCGCGAGATCGTAGGGGCGGACATAATTGGTGGCAATTTCGCCGGCTGCCACCAGAACCTGGTCGCCGACATCGTGTCCGTGACTGTCGTTGATGGTCTTGAACTTGTCGAGATCGAACAGGATGACCGAGATCGGTTCCGCCTGGCGCTCGGCGCGTGCCAGTTCCTGCGCAACGCGTTCGCTCAGCCAGCGGCGGTTGCCAAGCCCGGTCAAAGGGTCGGTCATCGCTTGGTGGCGCAGCTTCTGCATCAGCGTTTCGACTTCGGCGACCATCGAGGTCACAGCCGTCGCGAGCACGCCGATCTCATCATCGGCTTTGGAAAACATCCGCACCGGCTGACCTTCGTCGCGATAGGTTTTGACCGCGCGCGTCAGGCTGCGGAGCGGCCGCAGCAGCAGCCAAAGGCCCGAAAGACAGGCCACGGTGCCGATCAGCGTGGCGCCGAGCAGCAACAGAAGAAGCGTGAGCGGCTGGGTTTCGAAACCGATCGCGAGATAGGCGATCACGGCGATCAAGGGCACGTGGATGGACAAAAAGCAGATCATGAAGATCTTGGCCGTCAGTGATTTCCTGAAAGGCTGCAGCGCCATCGGGGGGGTCGGATTCATCCCGGCTCCTTTTGAAGATACAAGTCCCACTGCGGGGTCCAAAGACCGCATAAAGCTATGGGTGCGTCCAAAAGAGGGCGCTCGCTCAAAAAGGCAAATGCGAAATTTAGCAGTTTCGCCTCTGATCCTGTGGATAACGGTGCGGCACCCGCTCGATTCCAGCCTCCATGGCGGGGAGTTGCGGTTTGACGGCGACGGCGGCATCTGCTCAAACCGTGATCGACGCGCAAATGGTGAGGGAGGGCAGCATGGCGGGTTACATCCTGGCGATCGATCAGGGAACCACGTCGACACGGTCAATCGTGTTTGACGAAACAATGCAGATCGCCGGTGTCGGCCAGACCGAGTTTCCGCAGATCTTTCCGAAATCGGGCTGGGTGGAGCACGATCCGGAAGCGATCTGGGAGAGCGTTCTCCTGACCGTCAAACAGGCGCTGAAGGCCGCAGGCCTTGAGGCATCGCAGATCGCCGCAATCGGCATCACCAACCAGCGCGAGACCGTCGTCGTGTGGGACCGCGAGACCGGCAAGCCGATCCACAACGCCATCGTCTGGCAGGATCGCCGCACCGCATCCTATTGCGAAAAGCTCAAACGCGAGGGTCTCGAAAAGACATTCTTGAAGCGCACCGGCCTGCTGCTCGACCCGTATTTTTCCGGCACCAAGCTTTCCTGGCTGCTGTCCAATGTGAAGGGGGCGAGGGCGCGCGCCGCAAAGGGCGAACTCTGCTTCGGCACGATCGATACGTTTCTGATCTGGCGGCTGACAGGGGGAAAGAGCTTCGTCACCGACGCCACCAATGCCTCGCGCACATTGATCTACAATATCGCCGACAATGCCTGGGACCAGTCGCTGCTTGATATCCTCAAGATCCCGGCTGCCATGCTGCCCGAGGTGAAGGACTGCGCCGACGATTTCGGCGTGACGGAAAAATCCCTGTTCGGCGCCGAGATCCCGATCCTGGGCGTTGCCGGCGATCAGCAGGCGGCAACGATCGGTCAGGCCTGTTTCGAACCGGGCATGATGAAATCCACCTATGGCACCGGTTGTTTCGCCGTTCTCAACACGGGACGCGACATGGTGCCTTCGAAAAACCGGCTGCTCACCACCATCGCCTACCGGCTGGACGGCGAGACGACCTATGCGCTGGAAGGCTCGATCTTTATCGCGGGCGCTGCCGTGCAATGGCTGCGCGACGGAATCGGCGTCATCGACAAGGCGTCGAAATCGGGAGATCTTGCCGCAAAGGCGGATCCGCAGCAGGACGTCTATCTGGTGCCCGCCTTTACCGGCATGGGCGCGCCGCACTGGGATGCGGAGGCGCGCGGCGCCATGTTCGGCCTCACACGAGCGACGGGACCGGCGGAAATTGCCCGCGCCGCACTCGAAGCCGTCTGCTACCAGACCCGCGACCTCCTGGATGCCATGTGCCGCGACTGGAAGACCCGCAGCGGCGACACGGTGCTGAGGGTCGATGGCGGCATGGTTGCTTCCGACTGGACGATGCAGCGCCTCTCCGACCTCCTTGACGCGCCGGTCGATCGCCCCAAGATCCTCGAAACCACCGCCCTTGGCGCCGCCTGGCTCGCCGGCTCCAAGGCCGGCGTCTGGCCAGACCGCAAGGCTTTTGCCAAAAGCTGGGCGCGAGAACGCCGGTTTGAGCCGGAGATGGACCCGAAGACGAGGGTTGCCAAGATCAAGGGCTGGAAGGACGCGGTGAGGCGGACGTTGACGAAGGGGTGAGGGGGGGTGGCCTCAGCCCTCTTGCTTATCTAGCACCAGTCAATTTGTCGCTTGTTGACCGACCGCTCCCAGGTCGGGCTTGTAGCCGGGTTGACTGAATGGAGCCGGCTGTTTCCGCATCGATCGTGCTTTCGACTTGGAACGAACTGCGCCGACCGATGCTGCTCCGAGCAGGATTCCCAAAAGTGCGGACGTCTTGATCGAGAGAAACGCGCCTCCGAACAGCGCCGTCGTGGTGATGTAGATCGATGCCATCAGTGGCAGGATCGGCGGCGTCAGGCGGGTCGAACTCAGGACGCCTGAGAAAAGGTAGAGGCAGAGCAGCATGCCTGGGAGTGTGGCGGCGTAGACGAGATAGAGGATGCCGCTGTCGCCGAACCGGCTCACGTTCAAGGCGCCCGAGAACAACTCGAAGATGTTGGTACTGGTGACGACATCGAATGTGATGGCGATGCGTCGAGGGGTTTCGGACTCGGCAAGCCGGCCATCACTCATCATGTAGAAGAAAAATGCCGCGACCAGCACGATGGCCGGACCCCAAGCCGACCATGCCATTCTGATATGCGACTGGAGACATGACAGACCGAAAAAGAGGATGATCATGGCGGACGGCACACGCGAGTCGGCCAGCAGTGCCAGGACCAGGCAGGCGGCAAATGCGCCCGCGCGTTGCCAGGGGTAGTGCCGGAACCAGACGGCGAAGAACATGCAGGCGACGACTGCGAAATATCCGAGCGACAGAGGTTCCAGAAACGGTCCACCGATCCGGTGATCGGTCAGGAAGCCGAAGAAACTTCCGCCGCCGCGGTTGGCGCCGAGATAAAGCCCCATCTCGTCCGAGCCGCTGGCGAGCTGGTCGGAGACCCAGACGCGGGTGTTGCGGAAGAACGAGAGGGGATTGAACAGCGTGGTATAGAGGCCGACCAGGAACGCATCCAGAAAGCAGATGACACCGACCGCAGCGATGATCAGCTTGAAGGCCTTGAACGGAAATTGCCTGATGACACTTCCGAAGATGATGAAGATCGGGATGACCATCAGGTCGTAGTAATGTTTCGAATTGAGCTCGTTCCAGATCGACGCCAAGAGTGCAAAGACAGCAAGGCAGGCGCAGGCGATCCAGAAGCTCAACGGAAGCTGCGGCCGCCGCAGGACAGCAACAGCAATCGCTGCTGCAGTAATCGCTAATTGAGCGACGGACGCGATAGTCGAATTGACCGGAAACAGTAGGCTGTTGGAGAAAGCAAGGGCCGTATTCAAAAGCGTTGCGGCAAACAAGACTATGCTTGCCGGCCTGTCGGCGTCGTTGTTTTTTCTATAGGTCTGCAATGGCTGCCCCAATCCCGTCAACCGCTTCCGGTTTGTGGAACTGTTCTTAGCAGAATGATGTATTCATCGACAATCTGTCAGGATTTATTTCTCGCGCTTTCGTCTGCCGGCAGTTTGAGCCGTATCTTACGGACAGGTTGCTTATTTATCATCTTGGCACGACGATCCGTTCCGATTGGATCAGCGCAGGCCGCGGTCGCCGTCCGACCGGTGTCCCATAAAAAGACACATCATACCGGGTAAAATTCGGCAGCGCCATTTTCATGCCGGTATCGCTCGCCTATGGTCGCACCGCAAATTCGAGAAGGTGTAGAATGGTTCGGCTGCTGCGTGTTCTGTCGTTTTTTCTGGTGTCATGCTTGGCGGTCGCTGCCGGCCGGACCGAGGCGCAGGCAGGTTACGCGCATTTCATCTATGATGTGAGCGCGGGCAAGATTCTTGCGTCCGAAAATGGCGACGTGCTCAACCACCCCGCGTCGCTCACCAAGATGATGACGCTTTATCTCACCTTCGAGGCGATCAAGAGCGGCCGGATGACCTGGGACGAGCAGATCGTCATGACGCCGAACGCGGCGTCGAAGATCCCGTTCAAGCTGGGGCTGAAGCCCGGCGAGACGCTGTCCGTGCGCGAGGCGGTGCTTGCCACCGGCATCCGATCCGCCAACGACTCGGCGGCGGCGCTCGGCGATCGTCTTGGCGGTTCGGAAGAACGGTTCGCGACGATGATGACGGCAAAAGCGCGGGCGCTCGGGATGTCGAAGACCGTGTTCCGCAATGCGTCGGGCCTGCCGGATCCGGCCCAGATCACCACCGCCCGCGACATGGCGATCCTGGCTTTGTCGCTGATCCGCGACTATCCGAGCGAGTACCAGCTGTTTTCGATGCGGTCGTTCGTGTTCCGCGGCCGGACCATCCGCGGCCACAACAATCTCATGTACCGCTATCCCGGCATGGACGGGATCAAGACCGGTTTCGTGAACGCGTCCGGCTACAATCTCGCAAGCGCCGTTGTCGTCAACGGCAAGCGCTATATTGGCGTGGTGATGGGCGGCAAGTCCGCCCGCAAGCGCGACGACCAGATGGCGGCGCTGCTCGATCAGTATACCAACCCGATGCGGCCGGCAGGCGGTGCGCTCGTGGCAACGGCGGAGCCGCAAAAGCGTCCCGGCGTCCAGCCTGGGGGCCAGGCGGGAGCTCCGGCGGCGGGCCAGGTCCTCTCCTATGCCGAACAGCCGCGCCGTCAGATTTCGCCCGGCATGGCATCGTCGAGCCAGAGGACTGTCGCTGCCAGTGCCGGCGGCAGAACCCAGTCGCGCACCGGTATCGAACCGCCGGTTCCCTTGCCTTCCGTGCGGGTCGCCGATGCGTCGAGCGCTGCGTCGCAGGTGGATGCCGCGTCGAACGCCGCAGGCTGGAGCATCCAGGTTGCCGCCGCCGGCAGCCGCAGGGCAGCCACCGCGATGCTGGAGCGGGCGCTGCCGGTTCTCGCAGGCGGGTTCGGCCCTGCGGCACCAAGCGTCGAGGGTTACAAGGACGGCGCCCGCGAGTATTTTCGCGCACGGTTTGTCGGATTTGCCAGCCGGGAGGTTGCCGCCAGCGCCTGCGCCTCGCTGCAGGCGAAGTCGATGACCTGTTTCGTGGTGCGCTGAGGCCTTACTCGATCGTTTCGCCGGGATAGACGCCCCACAGATCCGCCTGTCTGACGAAGCCGGCAAGCCGCCGGTTCTGCAATTGCGCGCGGCACCAGCGGCCGTCGCACCTGACGATATCGAGTTTCACCTCGGCTTGCAGTTGCGCCACCGGCCGCCCGTCGGATGCGGGCGCGATGCGCAACGGCACCGTCTCCTTGATCCAGGGGCCGACCACGGCGGTGCGGTTGCCGGAGAGAAGCGCTGCAAACATCCAGCCGCTCGCGCCTTGCTGGTCACGCACGCGCCGCCAGTTTCCATATTCCTCGATGATTTCAAGCGGCAGGCCGCGGGCGGAATAGACATAGGATGTCGGGTGATCCAGCGAGGGTCCGACGCGCATATGCGCCGTTCGTGATTTCAGCGACACAAAGCGGGGGATCGGAAACCCGGTCGAGCGGCCTTTCTTCCAGCCGTCGTTGAACGCGGCTTGCGCCTGCGGCACGCTGCCCCCTGTTTCGACCGGTGCCAGGATGGCGATCAGGACCAGGAGAGCGGGCAAGGCTCTTCTGGCGCGCGTTCCGATTTTTCCGTTTGTTTTCATCAACCCGCCATCGTTGCTGCAGCCAGCTAAGGCCGGCTGCGGCATTCAAGTCGGTCGTGGTTAGCAGGGCGTTAATCAACGCCACCAACGGGAACACGATGCACTCACGATGGGGTTATCGGTCGTCGCTCCCGGCCTGCGCCCGGTAGTCCCTGGCGAGCCCTTCGTAAGCGTCCATCGGCGGAAATTCCGCAAAACTGTGGGTGGCGCCCGTGTTTGCCCAGGGGAATTTCGTCGAGGTGAAGGTTTCGATGAACGGCGCAAACCAGTCGGCATCGTCCAGCATGGTCGGCCGGATGTTGACGAACCCGTCCATCCCTGTCGCCTTCGTGTAGAGCCAGCTCTTGCAGCGCGAGCAGTGGTAGTGATGGACATCGTCGCCATGCATGCCGCCGATGACAGGCTTTCCCGCTGTGACCTCGAAACCATCGGCAGGAATGGCGGCCGAGCAGGAGAAGGCGCTGGCGCTCATCTTCTGGCAACCCTTGCAGTGGCAGGCCATCGTGACCAGCGGCGCTGCGCTGATCCGGAAGCGGATTTCGCCGCAGCGGCAGGACCCATCGAGCGGCAGTTTCGGCATCGGCATCTCCTCAGGTGACCCCGAGGAGATAGCGCATCATGCTGACAATGTCAGGCGGGGCGTTTCGGGATGTCCAGGCCGCGCTGCACGGCGGGACGGGCTAGGCCGCGTTCCAGCCATTTCGGCACATGGACAAGCTCGTCATAGCCGACGAGGTCGCCGGCACCGTAAAAGCCGATCAGGTTGCGAACCCATCCGAGCATGGAAATGTCGGCGATCGTGTATTCATCGCCCATCACCCAGTCGCGACCGGCGAGCCGGGTTTCCAGCACGCGGATCAGCCGAGCGCTCTCCTTGGCGTAGCGGTCACGCGGGCGCTTGTCTTCGAAATCCTTGCCGGCGAATTTGTGGAAGAAGCCGAGCTGGCCGAACATCGGACCGAGCCCGCCCATCTGGAACATCACCCACTGGATCGCCTCGTAGCGGCCGGCCGGGTCGGCGGGTAGAAACTGTCCCGTCTTTTCGGCAAGATAGATCAGGATCGCACCGGATTCGAACAGCGCCAGAGGCTTGCCGCCGGGACCATCCGGATCAAGGATCGCCGGGATCTTGCCGTTCGGGTTGAGCGACAGGTACTCCGGCTCCCAGGTCTCGTTCGCCCCGATATTGATGAAATGCGGCTCGTAAGCCAGGCCCGTCTCCTCCAGCATGATCGAAACCTTCACGCCATTCGGCGTGGGCGTCGAATAGAGCTGAAGGACTTGAGGGTTTTGGGCGGGCCAGCGGGTGGTGATCGGATAAGCGGAAAGATCGGCCATGGGGGATCCTCGGGTTGAACTATCCAGAACACCCTAGTTCGGTGACTGCCCGTGGAAAAGAGGAAACGTTTCCGTGGCTGTCAGCCCGAATTGCACCACGAAAAAGCCGGGCGTCCTTGCGGACACCCGGCTCCATTCATTCCGTCCAGGCCGCCGCGATTACAACGCGATGTCCGGGACTTTCTTGACGTCGCCGGCGGGCGTTACCGTTGGGTTGGCGGCGGCTGCTGCGTTGACCGCCGGGGAGGCGATGGCCAGCTGCAGGCGGGCTTCCGTGGCGGCCCATGCCTTGGCCAGCATGTCCGGGTTGTCGTTCAGCTTCTGGCCGTAGCTCGGAACGATCGTGTGGACGCGTTCCTGCCATTCCGGTGTCTTCAGCTTTTCGGCGAACACCTTCTTCAGAACATCGAGCATGATCGGGGCTGCGGTCGAGGCGCCCGGCGAAGCGCCGAGAAGGGCTGCGATCGAGCCGTCCTTGGCCGCGACGATCTCGGTGCCGAGCTTCAGCACGCCGCCCTTGACGGGATCGCGCTTGATGATCTGCACGCGCTGGCCGGCCTGCCACAGGCGCCAGTCCTCGGCCTTGGCGTTGGGGAAGTAGACCTTGAGCGCTTCGAAGCGGTCTTCGTCGGACATGATCAGCTGGCCGGCGAGATACTGGACGAGCGCGAACTCGTCGGTGCCGACCTTGACCATCGGCCAGATGTTGTCGAGCGTGACCGAAGCCGGCAGATCGAACAGCGAGCCTTCCTTGAGGTACTTCGTCGAGAAGGTGGCGAAGGGGCCGAACAGGATGTGGCGCTTGCCTTCGAGCACGCGCGTGTCGAGATGCGGCACCGACATCGGCGGAGCGCCGGTCTCGGCCTGGCCATAGGCCTTGGCAAGGTGGCGTTCGACGAACTCAGGCTTGTCGCAGACGAGGAACGAGCCACCGACCGGGAAGCCGGCATATTCGTCGCCTTCCGGAATGCCGGACATCTGCAGAAGCGGCAATGCGCCGCCGCCGGCACCGATAAAGACGAATTTTGCCCTGACGGTCTCGGATGCGCCGGTGTCACGGTTGGAATAGCTGACCGTCCAGGTGCCGTCGTCGTTCTTCTGCATGTCGTCGACTTCCGACGAGGTGCGCAGCGTGAACGTCTGCTGGGCCTTCAGGTGCGCCACATACTGGCGGGTGATTTCGCCCCACTCGACGTCGGTGCCGAGCGGGCTCCAGGTGACGGCGAGCTTCTGGTTCGCGTCACGGCCTTCCATCATCAGCGGAACCCATTCGGCGATCTTGGCGTGATCGTTGGAGAATTCCATGCCGGAGAAGAGCGGGCTTGCCTTTAGCGCCTCGAAGCGCTTGGCCAGGAACGCGGTGTTGTCTTCGCCCCAGACGAAGCTCATGTGCGGCGTCGAGTTGATGAACGAGCGCGGATCCTTCAGAACGCCGACATCGACCTGGTGTGCCAGGAACTGACGGGTGACCTGGAACGCTTCGTTGATTTCGATGGCGCGGTTGATCTGGACATTGCCGTTGCTGTCCATCGGCGAATAATTGAGTTCGGCGAGCGCCGAGTGGCCGGTGCCGGCGTTGTTCCAGCCGTTGGAGCTTTCCATCGCGACCTTGTCGAGGCGCTCGATCATTTCGATCGTCCAGGTCGGCTCGAGCTGCGAGATGAGAACGCCGAGCGTGGCGCTCATGATGCCACCGCCGACGAGGAGAACGTCGACCGTCTTTTCGGGAGAGGTGGTTTGCGCCCAGCTCGGAAGCGTCGTTGCGCCAAGTGCAGCAGCGCCGCCCGCAGCGGAGCCGAGAAGCTGGCGACGGCTGACCGCCATGCCGCTTGTGGAGGACGAAATGTTATTGTTCTTGGAAGGCATCGCCACCTCGGAATTGTTGGTGTTTCGCTCCTCCCGCGGCGGTCTCTAAGGGATTTATCATAGACCGACAAGCCCCCGTTGCGGCATTTTGTCGGTAGGACAGCGTGACGCGGCGGCTGTTCTTCAAAAGATGATTGAATTCATCTTGTTTTGATCCGGCGGCGTGGATATAGGGCGCGTGCGCCCATCGTCCTTCAATAGGGAACCACTCTCGTGACAGCGATTAAGTCTCTTCTGGCCGTCTCCGGCCTTTGCGCCGCTCTTGGTCTCGCGACTGCCGATCTTGCCGAGGCGGCAACCCAGTACCCGCTGACGATCGACAATTGCGGCGCTTCCGTCACCTTCCATAAGGCCCCGGAACGGGCCGTCGGACTTGGCCAGAACAGCGCGGAAATCCTGCTGATGCTCGGGCTCGAGGACAGGATGGTCGGAACCGCTTTCTGGCCGAGCAAGGTTCTGCCGCAACTGGAAGAAGCCAATGCCAAGGTGAAGCTGCTGACTGTCGAATTCCCGACATTCGAGAGCATTCTGGCGCAGAACCCGGATTTTGCCGCCGCCGCGCTGCCGAGCCTGATCGGCCCGACCAGCAAGGTTGCCAAGCGCGAGGATTTCGAGAAAGTCGGCGTCCCCACCTATATCTCGCCCAGCACCTGCCTTTCCACCGAAAAGGTGAAGAACGAATACGGCAGCCGCGACCAGCTTTGGAATATGGACCTGCTCTATAAGGAGATCGCCGAGCTTTCGCAGATCTTCGACGTTTCCGAGCGTGGCGAAGCGGTCATCGCCGATTTCAAGGCGCGTGAGGCAGCCCTTCGTTCGAGCGTTGCCAAGGACGGCAAGACACTCTCCTACCTGTTCTGGTTCTCCAGCCAGTCGCCGACCGCCGATGCCTATCTCGGCGGCAAGAACGCGGCCTCCGGCTTCATCGCCGATCTCTTGGGCGGCAAGAATGCCGTGACGGCGGAAGCCGAATGGCCAACGCTTGGATGGGAAAGCATCATCGCTGCCAATCCCGATGTGATCGTGGTCGCCAATCTCGACCGCAACCGTTGGGAGCTGGACAAGCCGGACGCCAAGATCAAGTTCCTGACCACCGATCCGGCCGTCAGCCAGATCACGGCGGTGAAGAACAAGGCGATGGTGGTGATGGACGGTCAGGCGATGAACCCGACCATCCGCACGATCTACGGCGCCGAACAGGTGGCCTCGCAGCTCAAGGCGCTTGGTCTCCTGAAGTGAGCGAAACGCAGCGACCGATCCCGCAGCAAAGCCGGCATACGGGCCGGCAGAACGGGCGGCAGCTTGCCGTCCTGTTCGGCCTGCTGCTGGCGTCGCTCGCCGCCATCGGTCTCGTGGTCGGAGTGAGCGTCGGGATCGGCGACCTGCCGATCCCGCTTTCGACGACCTATGCCGCGATCACCAACCGGCTGGGCTGGACGGCGATCGCGCTCAACCGCATCCACGAGACGGTCATCTGGGACTACCGCCTCAGCCGGGCGCTGGTCGCATCCTTCTGCGGCGCGGGTCTCGCGCTGTCTGGCGCCATCATGCAGTCGCTGCTGCGCAATCCCTTGGCTGAACCCTATGTGCTCGGCATTTCCGCCGGTGCCTCCACCGGGGCTGTGGCAATCGTCATTCTCGGCCTCGGTGCCGGAACGGTGTCGCTTTCGGCCGGTGCCTTTGCCGGCGCGTTCGCGGCGTTCTTTTTCGTAGCGTTGCTGTCGAACGGCGCGCGGGGCGGGGCGGATCGCACCATTCTCGCGGGCGTTGCGGCATCGCAGCTGTTCAACGCGGCAACCTCCTATATCGTTACCACATCCGGCAATGCGCAGCAGGCGCGCGACGTGATGTTCTGGCTACTCGGCAGTTTCGGCGGCGTGCGCTGGCCGGAATTCATGCTGGTGTCTGTGGTCGTCGGGGTGTGCCTGATCGTCTGCCTGTTCTATGCGCGGGTGCTCGACGCGTTTGCCTTCGGAGACGAGGCGGCTGCCTCGCTCGGCGTCAATGTCGGTCGGGCGCGCATCGTGCTGTTTGCACTGACGGCGATCATGACGGCGACGATCGTCTCGATGGTCGGAACGATCGGCTTTGTCGGTCTCGTCGTGCCGCATGCGGCGCGGTTCATCGTCGGGCCTTTGCATATCCGGCTGCTGCCGGCCTGCGCCATCGTCGGTGCAATCTTCATGGTGCTCGCCGATATCGCCTCGCGGGCGCTGATCCCGCAGCAGGTTCTGCCGATCGGCGTCGTCACGGCTTTGGTCGGCGTGCCGTTCTTCTCCGTCATTCTCTACCGGTTCCAGAAGTCGTCATGAGCATCGAAGCGGAAAATCTCAGCTGGAAGATCGGCCGCAAGACCATTCTCGACGGCGTGTCCTTCGTGGCCGAACCGGGTAAGATGGTTGGGCTGCTCGGGCCGAACGGATCGGGCAAGACCTCGCTTTTGCGCCTGATCGCCGGACTGAAGACGCCACATGCGGGCAAAGTGACGCTCGATGGCCGGGATATCGGCACGATCGGGCGCCGCGCGATCGCGCAGAGGGTGGCGTTCGTGGAGCAGCATGCGACGACCAATTCCAGTCTGCGCGTGATCGATGTGGTCAAGCTCGGGCGGTTTCCGCACCGGTCGATGTTTTCGGGCTGGTCGACGGCCGACGACGAGGCGGTGAGTGAGGCGTTGGAACGCTCCGGCATGGTGGAAAAGCGCAACGACCGCTGGCAGAGCCTGTCCGGCGGCGAGCGGCAACGTGTGCATATCGCCAGGGCGCTGGCGCAATCGCCGAAGGAACTGATCCTCGACGAGCCGACCAACCATCTCGATGTCCAGCACCAGATCAGCCTCATGCGGCTGGTTGCCGGTCTGCCGGTGACGAGCGTGATCGCGCTGCACGATCTCAACCACGCTGCGATGTTCTGCGACAGCCTGATCATCCTGCAGCAGGGCAGGATCGTCGCGTCAGGGACACCGGAGGAGATCATCACGCAGGAACTTCTGCGGGACGTGTTTTCGGTCGATGCGCGGGTGGAAACCTCGTCGCATCACGGGCGGCCGCATATCCACTATCTGCGATAGATCCGAAAACCTCGTATTCGCGCTTCCCTTGCGACGCATTCGTTGTAGGCTCATGTCCTCAGCACGTTGAACACGCACGGGAGAGAGACGGATGACACACGCCGCTTACGCACTGCAGATCGTCCGCGAGTTCGATGTGCCGGCCGAGAAACTCTACAAGGTCTGGACGACGCCGGAACGGTTCGGCGAGTGGTTCTGCCCGCTGCCCTGGAAGGTGACGCAGGCGCGCGCCGACCTTCGCCCCGGCGGCGAGAGTTTTGTGCTGATGCAGGGGCCGGAAGGCGAAACGGTGCCGAATGCCGGAGTCTATCTGGAAGTGGTGCCGAACAAGAAGATCGTCTTCACCGACGCCTATACCGCCGGGTGGGTGCCCTCGGCCAAGCCGTTCATGACCGGGATTGTCGAGTTCGAGGATATCGGCGGCGGACGCTCACGCTATACGGCGACTTCCGTTCACTGGTCCGAGGAAGACATGATCGCCCACCGCGACCTGGGGTTCGAGCAAGGCTGGGGCGTGGTTGCGGACCAGATGGCCGAGATTGCCAAGACGATGTAGGCCGTGAACTCTCGAATTGGGTTGAATCGGTTATGCAATTTGGCCAGGTGTAGTCCATGCTCAAGTTCGTCAAACTGCAACTCGGCCGAGGTTGGGTGGCCGAACCTAATGCGCCCGAGCCCCAAGTTTCGGCTGAGGGCCCCTCCGTCAAGGTCCGGTTCCGCGCGTTCAGGACCGTTCCCGACAAAAAGCCGACAGGTGTACGCAGG
Source organism: Rhizobium sp. CFBP 13726 (assembly GCF_014841925.1). NCBI lineage: Bacteria > Pseudomonadati > Pseudomonadota > Alphaproteobacteria > Hyphomicrobiales > Rhizobiaceae > Rhizobium > Rhizobium sp. CFBP 13726. Next base: position 374,851 of record NZ_JACYUU010000002.1, on the reverse strand, counting down.
GCGTTGAGCCTTTTTTCGAAGACAAGTCCGAAATCTGAGGAGACATGGGGCACCTTGAGATTTGTTGGCTGCAGCCGCTGGCGCTGGGACAGCACCAATGATCATGAATGGTATAAGGTAGACGGCCATGGTCGTTACAGCGGTATTGCTCCTCGTTGGGGCGAGTTCTATGAGCTAGTCGGTCCCGACCCTGACCGCGATGCCGTGTCTTGGGACGAGATCGGGGCAGACACCGTTCACTCACGGCATTTCCTATATTATTTCCGCGACGAGACGATCGAGTTCATAGCAGAGGAATGGTCGTTCATCCCGAGCTGACGAGGTCAATCGGCGCGGGCTCGGCAGTTTTCGGAGGCCTCCCGCCGCGGCATAACCTGATTGAGATCCAGCAATGAGCGGCTGGAGTTTGGGACAGGTTGGCGTGACCTTTCTCGCCATGGCAAAACTGGCCTGTGTTCGGCTCACTCTCCGCCATAACGAAACTACGATGTAGTTTAGCCGAGGGTTATCAAGCGCTTGGGCAGTCTCGCTTGTATCCTGATTCCGCCATGGCTGAGCGCTGACGATGCGAATCCGGGTTTGCCTTCAACTGTCTGAAAACGGATCCCTTTTTGCCACTCGAGTTGATCGAACGAACCGTTCGAGAAAATCCGGTTTGCGGGATGTCTGTCCGGTGACTATGTGACTGGCATCAGCAACCGGATATCTTCTGACGATGGAACTCGGCCTTTACACTTTCGGTGATCTCGACCCGACCACGCTCAACAAGGGTGGGGAGGCGGCACGGCGGCTGGCGAACCTTCTCGAAGAGATCGAGCTTGCCGACCAGGTGGGGCTCGACGTGTTCGGGCTCGGCGAACATCACCGGGCCGACTATGTGATATCGTCACCGGCGACGGTGCTTGCGGCGGCGGCCGTGCGCACCAAAAACATCCGGCTGACGAGCGCCGTGACGGTTCTGTCTTCGGAAGATCCGGTGCGGGTGTTTCAGGAATTTGCGACAGTCGATCTGATTTCCGGCGGCCGGGCCGAGATCATGGCCGGGCGCGGCTCGTTCATCGAATCCTTCCCGCTGTTCGGCTATGACCTTGGCGACTACGACGACCTGTTTTCGGAAAAGCTCGATCTGCTGCTTGCGCTACGCGACAATGAGATCGTGACCTGGCAGGGCGAAAAGCGGGCGCCGATCAATGCCCGAGGCGTCTATCCGCGGCCGCTGCAGAATCAACTTCCGGTGTGGATCGCGGTTGGCGGCACGCCGCAATCGGTGGCGCGGGCCGGCGCCATGGGCCTGCCGCTTGCGGTCGCCATCATCGGCGGCGAATATCCGCGCTTTGCGCCGTTCTTCAAGCTTTACCGCGAGGCGGCGACGCGGGCCGGGCATGATGCCGCCGCCCTGCCGACCAGCATCGCCGTCCATGGTTTCATCGCCGATACGACCGATATCGCTGCCCAGCAGTTCTACGGGCCGCAGGCTTCGGTGATGGACCGGATCGGTCGCGAGCGCGGCTGGGGGCCGACCAACCGGGCGCATTTCGACCAGGCCCGTGGTCCGATCGGCAATCTCTTTATCGGCGGGCCGGAGCTGGTGGCGGAAAAGATCATCGCTGCCCACACGGTGTTCGGCATGAGCCGATTCATGCTGCAGATGGCGATCGGCCTGATGCCGCACGAGCAGATCATGCGCGGCATCGAACTCTACGGCACGAAAGTGGCGCCGATCGTCAGAAAAGAGATCGGCACGCCAAAAACCAATTGACGGACCGGGCGGTTGGCGCGAAACCGGCGACCTCACAGAGAGTGGACGTGCGGGACGGATGATCATTTCGAACGAAGACGAGCTGGCAAAGCTCAAGGAGATCGGCAGGCTTTGCGCCCGCGCGGTGGACCTGATGGGCAAGGCGCTCGAGCCCGGGATCACCACCCGCGAACTGGATGCGATCGGCCGCAAGCTTCTGGAAGACAGTGGCGCGCAGTCGGCTCCGGAGCATGACTACCAGTTTCCCGGTGCGACCTGCATTTCCGTCAACGAGGAAGTGGCGCACGGCATTCCGGGCGACCGGGCGATTGCGGCGGGCGATCTCGTCAATATCGACGTTTCGGCGCTGAAGGATGGTTTTTACGGCGATACCGGCGCCTCATTCTGCGTGCCGCCGGTCAAGCGCGAGATCGAGAAACTGTGCCGCGACGGCAAGCGGGCGCTGTGGACCGGGTTGCAGCAGGTGAAGACGGGCAAGCCGATCGCCGGCATCGGCAACGCGATCGGGGCGTTTGCCAAGAAGAACCGCTATACGCTGATCACCAATCTTTCCAGCCACGGCATCGGCCGCTCGCTGCACGAGGAGCCGGGTGAAGTGCCGACATGGCCGGATCCGCAGGAAAGCCGTATCATGGAGGAGGGGCTGGTGTTTACCATCGAGCCGTTCCTGTCTCTCGGCGGCGAATGGGCCGAAGACGGCGACGACAAGAGCGATCCGTGGACGCTCTACAGTGAACCCAAGGCGCCGACCGTGCAGTTCGAACACACGATCGTGGTGACGCGCAACGGGCCGCTGATCCTGACGCTGGCAGACTAGGCTATCCTAGCTCTGTCAGCAGACCGGCCGAAGAGTCGGCCGGGTCGATCCGATCAGCTTTTCTTGTGTTTGCTGCAGACGATATCTAGCCTGCGATAGAAAGCGTCGGCGCGCTCCTGATTGAGCTTGTCCATCATCAGGCTGGTCTGGCGACGGGCAGCGCTTTCCAGCAACTGGGCAAACGCCGCGTTGCCGATCTGGTCGGCCTCGCGCAGCTGCGAGATCAAAGGGTCGGACATCACGTCTGAACGGGTAAGATCCTGGTTCATCAATATAAACTCCATCATCCCTACAAAATCGATCCGAACACCTGAAACGGCATTCGAAGGGTACGATGCGTAGATTTCCTAAAATGAACGCCGGCCGGGACATCCGAATCACCGGAGCCCCTGTCGACCTTCATATAATGCCCGTCATTCGTGTCAGCAAAGCGACAGAAGTCGTGATTTGTGGTGTCGGGAATGGGATTGCAGGTGACCCGAATTTGAGACTGCCCGACCACCCATCAGCGCTCGTCATCGCAGCGATGACAATTTCTGCATTGTGCAGCGCAACCGCCGCTGGGATAAGGCGACATGTTGCAGATCTCTACGCCTCAGCTTCGAACCCCCCTTATGATCGGCGTGTCCGGCGGCGTCGCTATGGCGGCGGCGATGGGGTTCGGCCGGTTCTTCTATACACCGGTGCTGCCGGGGATGATCGCGGGCATCCCGATCTCGGCTGCCGATGCGGGTACGATTGCAGCCGGTAACTTTGCGGGTTATCTGGCCGGTGCCGTGCTTTCGGCCTATGGCTGGGCGTCAGGTCGCGAGCGGCAGGTGGCGCTCGGAGGATTGCTGGCGACAGCGGTTCTTCTGGCGGCCATGGGTCTTTCGACATCGGTCACGGTGTTTGTGGTGATCCGTTTTCTCGCCGGGCTTGCTAGTGCGTTTTCGATGATCTTTACCTCGGCCGTGGTGCTGCCGCATGCGGCGGGCCGTCCGACTGTCGGCATGCTGCATTACGGTGGCGTGGGCGCCGGCATCGCGCTGTCTTCGGCGCTTGCCTTCATCGTCAACACGGTGGCGGGTGATGCGGCGCACGGGTGGCGGATCAACTGGTTTGCGGGTGCGGCAATCGCGTTTCTTGTCTTCCTCCTGGTGTCGCGCGGATTGCCGCGGCCGGCCGGGGAGACGCGGGTACCCGTCGAGCCCAGGCTCGTCTGGAACCGTCCGCTCGTGCTGATAACGCTGTCCTATGGCCTGTTCGGCTTCGGTTACGTGATCACCGCAACCTTTCTTGTCGCGATTGCGCGGATGGGCAATGCCGGGTCGGTGGTCGAGTTTCTGGCCTGGTTCGTTACCGGGTGTGCGGCCACGGTTTCGCTGTTTGCCTGGCAGCCCTTCGTCAGGCGGCTCGGGCTCGGGGCGGCCTATTGCGCCGCCATCGCGCTGCTGTGGCTCGGCGTGCTCGGCTCTGTGATGCTGCCGGCGGTTTCCGGTGCGCTGTTCGGCGGGTTGCTGCTCGGGGCGACGTTCATGGTCGTTACCGCTTACGGGCTGCAGCTCGGGCGCCAGCTTGCGCCGCAAAGTCCACGCCGCGCCTTTGCCTTCATGACCGCCGCCTTCGGCACAGGGCAGATCGTCGGGCCGCTGGTGGCAGGGTTTATAGCCGAGCGGAGCGGCAGTTTCACCCTGCCGTCGCTGATTGCAGCCGGCGCGCTTGTCGTGTGTGTCGGGCTGGCATTGCCGCTGATTGGTGGGCTCACTTGGGAGTCCACGATTAACGAAAATAAGTGAATGTTTTCAGTGCGTCTTGCACTTGAAGCTCCTTTTGAAATTCCTCAATAAGTCGATATAAAAAACCTTGAATTTCGATTGTTTGGGCACGACGGCAACAAAAAAGCCCGCCAACTTGGCGGGCTTGATGACTGATGTCTGCACGAGTTGCCTATTTCGGGATGTCCTGTCGTCGATAAACCCGATCTGTCCCTCCGAAATCGAAAGCGGGCTGGATGCCTACCAGTCGCCTTTCGACGCGCTCGATCTCGCTTTTCGTACGTGCGAGGTAGCGGACTGAAACGAACTCCCGATTATATGCCTCGATTGATTCATCTTTGAACAGGATGCGCTCGCGCCCTTTTTCATCATTGAAAATGACGCTCTCGATAATCTCTATGCTGCGAAGCTTAGTAAGCAGATTGGCGCTTACTCTGAGCTTCATTTGGACATGACCTGTTGTTTGGGTCCCGGCTGGCATGACGTAGGCTTGCCGATACAGGTCATCGCGATGGACGAGCAGATTTCCTAGCCCAAAAGGACCAGGGCCAGGCAAAACAGCCGCACGCATCGTGCCGTCGATGATGCCCTTCAACACCTTGCAGATCCGAGCTTGGCTCCCCAGAAGGGGTTGCATTTCTGGCACGGGATCAAGCGTCGCGTGGTGCACCAATCGAAGTAAAAATGCATCTACTTCGCTCCGAAGGTAAACCCGATGTGCTAACGAACCAAGCTTGTGACGAACTAACAGACCAGCTTGTTCGATTTCGTCGAGCACCTCGACGTTGACGTTCAGAAATTTACTGAGTGGCAGCCGTCCGATTTTGTCATTCCATTTCGAAGCAAGTTCCTCTGCCACTTTGAAAGGGATCACCGGGTTGTCCTTCCGCAAACTCGGTCCAAACATTTTCCGCGCGGTTGGCGGATTGATATTGAACCTGTCCACAGCGCTGCTGATTGTGAACCCGTTGCTTCGCGCCTGTCCAAGCACACGTTTCGCTGTGGTATGACTGAACGCTACTTCGCGTGCAACCTCCGCAATTTTCAGATAACCAGGCCGCTCCATATTAACGGCGATGTGATGAAGTATCGATCCGAAACCCGTGCCCGATGCAGTGTGGTGTCTCGCAGCTCGCCGCAGTAAATCGCGCAGGGCTGGAAAGCCGCCAGCAATTAAGTCCAAGCCCTCTGCGCAGGCCGCTGCAACTTCAGCGTGGTTAGACTTTCGTTGTCTGTTCCCAGTAGAACCTCCAACATCTAGAGCGCCAACCTCTCGGCAAAAGGAAATGGCATTCGAGTAAGAAAGCGTGTCAAGGATTTCGTTGGTCAGATCCCCACCAGTCATCCTGGAGCTGAAATATCGATCAAAGTTGCTGGCGACACGGATTTCCGGTTGGCGAGCCGCTTGCAGAACCACCGTCCAGTTGTCGTAGATCGCGTTCGAGAAGTCCGGGCAGCGATACCAATCGTATCTGATCGGAAGTGTGGCGAGCATGACATCGTGGATCGGACAACAGGCGATCGCTGTGATCATCCATGAGGACCGAAAGTAGGGACGTGAACTCAGTTTCCCGTTCCCATTTTCGACATCGGCTTCGACACACTTGGGGCAAAAGCGAGGGCGCTCGCGGTCCAACTGGTAGGGTGAAAGCAACTGACCGAAGAGCCTAGAACTTGATGATTGCCGCACCTGAGCGTGTTGCTCCAGGTCGGTCGATCTATTTCCGGTTAATCGCGCAAGAATAGAGCACGATTGTTCGTACCTAGCACTATTTCTGACATCCGCTCCCGAATGGCGAATGAAATTGTGTAGACGAACGCCCCTGCTTCGCGCGTACCTGGACGTGAAATACGCCAAAGGCTCCGATGGCATGATAGGAAATTTGACGAGTGCCACTCAAACCACTCCCTTGTCTTTTTTTTTCGTCGACCCGCGTCTCGTCGTATTCGAACCAGGAGACTTTTCTGACTGGGCACTATCAGTGTCGGCAAGCAAATGGGACACAGAGTTTTCCGGGTGAATATGGATCCACATGTCATCGTCTGCGAGAAAGATGTTCTCTTCAGGAAGGCAACCTCGCCATTGAGAATAAGCGGCTGCGAAGTTTCCTTTGGTGACGACACTATCTCCATAGGTTGCGGCATTGATGAAGGTCTTCTTCACCAACTCAAGCACGGAGCCGAACGCGTAGCTTGCGGCATGCATCGTCCGCTGCAGGAGATCGTCGTCGACGTCCTTGCCCAAACGAAGGTCGGCAACAGCAGCGATGCCAACCAACGCCTCCCGCACAGCGTTCTTGTCCTCTGTGCTGTTACTGTTGAGTATCGGCAGCTCAACAACGCCGTGGGAACGGTTGGACAGCTGCTGGTCCCGGTTTGGGAGGTCGCGGCGAGCACCCAGGAAGTTTGCGATCGATGGGAGGCCGCTGAAGATCAAATGGATGGGATAATCCTGGACTTGGGCCATCAGCTTGATGATGTCGGCGACGGATTGGATCTTGTCGTCGTTTTTGGCGCTGACAATTTGCTGCATCTCATCGATGTGCGCGATGACCTTGCCATTCTCGATCATTTGCTTGACGAGAAGGTCGTACAGCTCGTACTCGTTCATTGATTTTGCGACGACGTCATAGTCCAGGGCTGCCAGTCCCGCGAGCGCCAAGCCTTTCCCAGTCGGTTTACTGGGGGCATCAAAGCGGAGGATGGGGGATACTTCTTCTCCGACATCATTGTGAAATGACTTCAACTCCTCGCGCTTCTGCAGGTGATGCTGAACAAGTGATGTTTTTCCGCTGTTGGAGTTGCCGATAACAAACATGACTCGTTGCTTGCCTGACCCCCCAAAGAGCTGCGCGACGACGTTGGTCATCATCTCCTCGAAATAGACCTCAAACCGCTCGTCGAACGCTGTCTCGTAGTAATAGGAATGGAGTCTGCCAATGGTTTCGGCGCGTCTTTTCAACTCGGGAGACATTCGGTCATAAATCGCCTGCGCGGACGATTTGAATTGGTGCTTCGTGAATGCGTTATCCATATGAAACCTCAGCTTTCGGATGGCTTATAATTGTCGTCGCGCGAACGACGACGGAACGGTGTGAACGCGGATCGGTCAGCCTTGGGGGCGGCCTCCTCTGGAGCATCGGCAGGGTCGTCGTTTTCGGGCTTGTTATCGTCACGGATCACGCTCAGCGGCAGGCCGATGGGATCACTGGATGACACGTACTGAGCGAGTACAGGGTTGGTTTCGGCCATGTCGCCGACCACCTCGTTTGCGAAGTACCTGCGCTGGATGTCATCAAAAGACTTGGGCGTCATGGCTTCCATACCCAGTTCAGACCGCCACATTGCGGCTTCTCCCGAGGCACGTTGCCGATTGATTTCAGCCAGCATGATTGAGAGGCGCAGGGCAGCGTTTTCCTTATTTTCCGCCATGGAGACGGCTGCAGCATTGCTCCACTCCCAAATGCTGACACCATCCGGCAAGCCAATCGTCGGCTTTGCCTCATGCCAGGCGCCATCGGCGAAGAATGAAATTCGAGAAATATTGAAGCGGTCGATAAGGATATCGGTGCGGCGAGCCTTGAGATTCTTCTTGGGAAGCCGTGGATCGTCGTAACGAAGCTTTTGCAGAAGACGATGCTGGTAATGAAGGCCGTTAGCTCGCACTCCTTTGTCGGAGATTGCAGCCTTTACAGGGGTTCCGAAGATCAACCGGCGCTCTTCGTCCGTGACTGGTGGAAGCATGGACGATTTGTGCGAGAGACGCAGCCAGACATCGGCAGGCGTTGCCCAACCCAAGCTTTCCTGCGGAGTCTGGTGATAGATGTCCAAAATCGCCCGGGTGAAATACAGGCAGAACTCATCGAACAAAAGAGATGCGTTCTTCTCAGAGTCGTAATCGCCGCGTTCGAGGATATTGGTGAACGTCCTGCCGCTGAAATACTGCAGGAAGCGCTTTTCGCAGGTGTTGAAGAAGCTTTCGATGGTCCCACGGGCCTGAGGGCGGCCCGTCACCGGAAACATGTGAAGTGCCTTCAGCGTCGAAATCGCGGCGCGAAAGCGAGCGTGGCGAAAGCCTGCGCCAGCATCGGTAACAATGACTTCGGGAATGAGGCCGTAGATCCAGCGTTGTTGAGTACCCGCTGCCAGCGAAATGAGCGTTTTGTCTGAAACAGCCATTTCCAAACCCCGAAGGGCGGAGCGGTGAGATGGATCATACCGCGAGAAGGAAATTGCCAGGATGCAGCGCGAGGCGGCGTCGATCGCAACTGTCAGCCAAGGGCGTGTTTGGCGCTTGATGACCTTCTTGAGTTCAGACGGCAATGTTTCCCAGACGCCCGCTTTGGCGAGCAGTACCTGGATATTGGCGTGCCACTCGTCCATCTCGATGCGTTGGCCGAGTCGGTCGAGCTGCAAACCGCCATGAACAATATTGAATTCGTTCTCTGCCGCCTTCGGCCCCAAGCGTTTCCAGGTCAGATAGAACCGACCCTTGGCCTTGATCATCTTCGTCAGAATGCCCGGCGGCGGCATCTGAAATTCACGCGTTCCAGCTTCGCGTGCTAGGTTCCGCTCTTCAATGGCGGCCCTCAGCTCGTCAGCAATTTCGGTGATATGCGGCTTGCGAGGGCTGCAATAGCGCTCAGCGTATTCCGACCACAGCGCGACATCGTCCGGATGGACGTTTTCGAGATAATCGACTGCTTTGCGCCCCATCCGGAGATCGACAATAGCGACTGCTTCGAAATTCGCTGCCCTGAACCGGTTGATGAGGTCTCGGAAGTGATCGGGACTTGGCAGCGTGATGTCGATCGAGGGCGTGCCGCCCCGTTTTGCCTTCCAATTTTCCTTTACGATGCCCTCGGCAACCGGCATCAGGATCGATAGACATCTGTTACCAAATCCTGCCTTCCGATTGTAGCCCTTATCAGTCAGCGCCTTGAGCTTCTTACCTTCGAACCGGATCAACTCCTCGATCACCGCCGTATAGAAGAGCGCCTTTGTGATTTTGTATTCGGAAAACTGCTGGAGCGTGAAACCGCTCGCGAGCTTGCTCGCTGCAGCCTGCTCAGCCGCAAAATGACCGCGTTTGATGTGGAAGCGTCGGTGGCACCAGAGGTCGTAAATCGTCTCGTGGCTGAATTTTTGTGGAAGCCCGTTGCTGTCGATCAGCTCATGTTCAAAATTGTTGGAGCTACGGAAACTGAAGCATTTGCCGTCAATTTCCACAGCATCAGTTTCACCAATGAAGTAGCGCGGTACATAGGTCGGGCTGATTTGCGGCGCCTGCGGTCCAGCTGCGGTCATGTTCTGTCACTCCGACCCGCGAACGACGCACAACAACGTGTGATCGTCGATCTGACCCGCTCTGACGATCCAATCTCGGCCGAGAGGGCTGTCCATCACGGACTGGGGTCTAAGAAAACCCTCGTCGATCAGAACCCAGATAGCTTCCTGGTAGTCCGCTTCGATCTTCCCGAGCGCCGCAAGAGCCCCAAGGTAAAAGGCTCCTCGAATGCCTTTCGCAATACTCCGGACTTCTTCCACATGGGCCTGATTGCGGGATCGCCGGGACCTGAGAATACGGCTTGCACTGTTTGCCGCCGCGTCGGTCACATTGTATTCTGTCAGAATATGGATCTCGTCGGCGAAAGCAGGGCAGACAAAGGGTTTGATTTCCCGCAGGGTGTCGGCAAGGCCACCGCGATTCGCTAGGAATGCGGGCTTCGCGGACGAGACAAGCCGCGTACCATCCCTAAGACGGAGCCAATGGTCGAAGGTGTGTTCATGCAGCTTATCGTCACTTCCCCTGTACTCAACTTTCGGAAATTCTTCTCGGAACTCAACCACTTCGAGGGTTACCTGGAAGATGATCAGCGCGTTCATTTCAATGGCGCCTTGAAAGCCCATCTCCTGGTTATTCGCAAGATGCACGGCAGTGCCGCGACGGGCGGAAGTGTTTTTCTCCGGCTGCTTACGCATACCTGAGGACGGCGCCGGTCTGCTGAAACGAGCCGGGCCGGTGTGGGGCAGATAATGTGCTTCGGCAGGAACTGTGAAGTTAAACTGACGCCCCTCGCGCAGTGTGTACAGAACGTCTTTGGTGTAGTGTTCGCGACGCATTCGTCCCTCCAATACCTGGTTTCTTGAGACGAGGCGGACGCCGCCTCGTCAGAGGTCGAAGACTTTGCCGAACGCAGAAGTTCGGCCGGGCAATGGGCTAGAGCCGGTGACGAGGCCTGTTCGAACCTGAATGAGTGCACCGGGGCGATCGGAGCGTCTCACCGACGAGGGCTAGCCGCGACGAAATATGGCGGGGCCGGGGACTGTTATGTTCGATGTGCGCGAACCATTCCCGCAGTCCATCAAGGTCCGCCATGTACTGATAGGTATCCTTTGTGCTCCTCATTTTATTTTCTCCCTTTAGCTTTGACGGCTGGCTCCACTGCTTCTTCCTGCAGACGCGTGCGATACTGCCCGAGCAGGCCTGGAAGCGGTCCACGCTTTACCCGCATGATCGAGAAGACACGGTCAAACTGACCACGCGTTGCAATGTCCAAAGGATCGTGGCCCGCAGCCGCAAGCCTTTTGCTATGACGGGACGCCGCGTCTTCGTACTTCCGGTAAAACCGGGCTAGCGTCGGGGCGGGAAAGATGGTGCAGCGATAGGCATGCTGAAAGCACAACGTCCTGCTCTCTTCGCTGAAATTTTTGAGCACGCGGCTGAGGGACGGTGCCTTGAACAATTCATTCAAATTAGGGTCGTCAGACATTGGGAAACTCCGTTTAGAACTGGGGAAGTAGGGGTGTTGCCATTCCAAGAGCCGTGGTGACTGGCCATGGACAGTGTTGGGTAGTCAGCAGTGACGCTTCCAATCGTCGCGATCGGCGGCGATTTTGTCCTTCGTCCTCTTGCGGAGGCGCTTGAGCTTCTTCAATGCGGTCGTGAACGCGGCAGGCAATTCAGCGGTCGCCTTCCGCCCGTTAGCGGTCGCGTCAATGAAAGGCGGATGCCAATTGGCAAGATCGGCGGCGTTGGAAGCGTTACGTTTTCGACTGGACGACATGCGGTTTCTCCATAATTTTGGCAATGCTTCGCCGCCCATCTGAATGGGTCAGAAACTCAGCGGGTAAGTTGCGGGTGGGTTAGGCCGGGATAGCCGCTATCGGCGCGTCAATGGCTATCATCGAAACGACGGGTATAAGCCCTTCCAAAGGTGCGGGCTCAGTCGTGTAGGAAGGTGGACGAAAGCATGAAAGGTGGACGGGCGAAATCTGCCTGCAAAAAATTCCGAGTTTTCGGATGTTTGTGTTGTTGCCCGTGGAAACCGCAACACGCGTGCTTCCTTGGATTTTGAGCGCACCGGGATTCGCCGCCGCCCGAAATACGGGCACGTATGCTCCACGGCGGGTCGTGACTGGGATTTGGCTAAACGCGGACCGTCGGGACGTCGCTGAAATCAACATGACTTTCTCCACTGCAGGTTTGGACTCTTGCTTCCGCGATCCTTATGACGCGGCTTGAAAGGCCAGACAGTGTAAAATCTGCTTCGACGAATTTTACGGTTTTTGGCACAAGCGCCATGCAAGTGCTTGCGAATAATAGAAAATACCCTTTTGAAACGGGTCGAAGATCAACGAATTTTTTTTGATCTGCTTGTCCAGTCATGGGATATTGGCTCCGACGCGATACTAACCACTAGAAGACATCAAGGCGACGCCATGGCCGCAGTCACGGGGCTGGAAGCCTTTTCTAGAAGTTGTGGCCTATTCGCAGGGGCATCGTTCGCATCCCAAATGAACTGGTCGGACGATTGCACGACTTGGGCATCGAGTCCATGCGTCGTCGCGAAAAACAACATTAGACCGTAATATTAGATGGTTTCTCGGAAGTAAATTGAGCGGAATTGCTCAAAAATATTGGAAGATATCAGGGAGAGAAGAGCGTAGTTACTTGCATGGGTATCGCCGAGAATTCTTCATAACTCAGCTATGGAGAATTCCAGTGAAAAGTCATGTCCTAAACCGTGTCGGGGAAATCAACGAGCATCTCGGACCCCTGCTCGAAGAACTCGGCATCGGTCCCAAGATTCAGCGTTACGCCGACGGCGCCATCTATATCGAATTCAAAAGCAAGGATGGCAACATCATTTCGCCGGTCGAAATCCAGCTGGGGCGTTGCGCAATGACGACAACGACGGCATCAAGTTGGAGAGGGTCCGAGATGTGCGGCACGTTCTGGGAAAACATAGCGATCGGCGACAGCGGCTGGGTCCATCAGAAATTTCTCAATTCAGAATCGCGCTACGAGATGACTGCCGATCGTGAAGCTGTTTTCGAGAAATTGTCGACATGGTTACGTGGTCATGGTCTGCTTTATCTCGACAGAAGCCGCGACGGATATTTTACCGACGATAATTTTGCGCGAACGTACGCCGTTATAAAGAACGCCATGCTTGCCGACGAGGACGTGGCAATTGGCTGCGAGCGTTGTCCGGACTTCGACAGCTTCGTATTCAGTTGCCCTGAAGGACACAACTGGCGTGTTTCCCTAGATGGGCTGGACGTGACCGTCCTGCTGGACGGCCACGAGGAGATTTCCGTCAAAACCCACGAGCTGGAGCAGTTGGGTAAGGCTATCTACGAGCGACTGAGGCGGTTTCGCTTGGAAGCAGCCTTGGGTTTTTGACGCTTCCCTGGCGTTGGCCTGAACCTAACTGGTTTCGTCACGCCTTCGGGATCGCTATCTACATCAGGAAGATCGGACACTTCGAAGTCGTCTTTCACAAGGTGTGACAGATCTAGGCCGAGCATCGCGCGAACTCCTCTCTTCCATAACGCCGCCGACTGTTGCCGGGGGTCAGCGACATCGTAGGGGTCTAACGGGTGATGCATAAAGTGGGAAGAACTTATGGACAAGGCGCCCGGGCTGTCGAGATCAACATATTCGCCGGTCAAGGCGGCATGCACGCTCCGTGCAACTGCAAGCGTGATCACGGGAGGGGTCTCGGCGCACAGCATCTTCACCTGCTGGTGCAGTGTAATTCTGTCGCCCTTCCTTTTTCTGCCGTTGGAAACTTCCCACTTGTCTGGAATGCCCTGCCATCGTTTGATCATACTGGTTGTAAGCGGTATCAGCGAGGTTCCGGGAAGTTTTCCGACCCGGACCGCAGCATCGCCCTTCGTTGCATCCAGATCGATCCTGTACTCCAGCCAGGTTTCTTTATTTGTCGTGGACCATGCACCCTTTAAATCTCCAACTATGGTCGGGCCTTTGTCGAGAAACTCGGAAGCCCAATCATCGTACTTTTTCTGCTTAGCTGTGACCTTCTTCTCGGCCGATTCCTGCACAGTCCTGTGTGGAAAGGCAACATCGCTGATGATTTCAGTTGCTGAGGGCGTTTTGGGATGTCGGATGATTGGCCGCCTCAGCCGATCGGCGAACTCTTGCTTGACGCCGACCAAATAGTGTCCGGTCCGATTTTGCGGAATTCCATAGTGTTTATAGGGAAGTTCGAAAACGTCGAGGTGGTACCGTTGCCCGGCGAAGAATGTCGTCATCCACTGAAAAAGCTGAATCCGTCCATCCTTCAAAAGCTTCTCGTCGATCTCCACGAAGAACGCTTTCGGGTCGTAAGCTTCAACCATATTGATCAATGCGAGGTTGGCCTGATCCTGATACTCTTCATCGGTCCCTCTCCCTTGCCATGGCTTCAGCGGCAAGCCACCGGCGATAAGGTCCAACGGTTTTCCCCTGCGGGAACGAACGACGGGCTCCATCGCCTGTTGGATGTTATCGAAATTGTTGAGGTCTAACCGGTGCACCGGCCACGTTGGACGGTTCCGCTTAATGACATCAACCGACTTCGCATTGCTCTCGAAAATCCGGTTGAGGACAAAGCCTGCTGATTTTAAGGCCAACGCCTTTGCGCCGATACCTGCAGAAATTTCCACTGCTGAGAGCTTAGTCACAGGTCGCGCGTTGTGCCGTTTTGAGGTCGCTGATGGTCGTTTTTTTCGCGCCAAGAAACCTACGGATTCTGTGGCACTCCAGGTTGGCAGGTCCTGTGCCCGAAACTTAAAAGGTGCTGGAAAGTCCACACTCGGGTTGAAACTCGGGATGGTGTGATGAAATTCGCCGTCTGCGAGAACCTTAAGGGCATGCTCCGCTTCGGTTAACTTTCGTTCGGCAGGATTTGTGATGGTCCCCCAGTCTTCAATCAGAACGGCTTTCCTGGATACCTCAGTAGTAAAGCGAGCGTGGAGCGTCGCGGCACGGCGCATGATTTTTGCGCGAGCGGGGGATTTTCCTTCGGGAGGAAGCTCGTCGTAGCTGACGAGCAACTTATGTAAGGCGCTGGCAGCTCTCCGGAAGGCGATGCCCTCGCGCCGCACTTTACTTAGACGTTCCTTGCCAAGTATGCGCAGAGTCTCATGATGATAAGCCTCGTCGTCAGTCTTTCGCATTTCCCGCCAATCGGCGGCTATACGGGTAACCTCTTTAGTGTCGGTAGGATGTCCCCCTTCGACGAAGCGCATCACTTCTTCGCGTGCAGCCTTTCCCAATTCGAAGAGCGTGACCAGAGTTTCCAAATCGAGGCGACCATCGCGCATCTGGGCAGATATAGGCCCAAGAATGGCCTCAAAATTTAGATGGGCTCGGATATGGCGCTTGGGAACACCATGGTTGGCAACGAAGGTCTTTACAAAGTCTTCGCCTTCCGGCCGTAGTCGTTCAAGATCATCCACCAGATGCTTTATAGAAGTGTCGAACGCCTGCATCCGGTGCTGGTCAAAATTCTCACTCGACCGCTTCAATCGGGCTTTGAGGAGCGGGTCGTCTTCCGGCTGGACCTGAGGCATGCTCTGTCTCCTTCTTGGGCAAGGTGAGGAGACATATCTCGTGGCAAGTTTTTGTCTCAATAAGGGACAGCTTAAAGTTTTAATGAATGTTAGATTTGCTCTGAGGTGGTTCTGTCAGTGTCCTTGCATGGAGAGACTGCAACCTTGACATCAACGACTTGGATGTCGTGCTGGAGGATAATAGCCGACTGCAATGCTATGGAACCTTCTACCGGTCGAAACAGGGCGCTCTAGTCTGAAGCGGAGAGCGCTTTGAACATGTGTTTCGCGAGGCTGGTCAGAGATGTTGAATATCTCCGTCCTGAAGGACACCAAAACGGACGCTTCTTCCATCGACATGTAAACGGGCGGGGCAGCCGCTAAATTTAACGGTCTTGAGCTAAATGTTGTGCCAAAAGATCAGATGCCCGGGATCGGTGAATGTTCCTGGTCGCGCTCATGCGATGCGATTGGATAAAGTGTCGCCAATGGCTCCATCCGAACATGCCACCGGTCAAAGAGAGGATCGTAGATCCCGGGCAGGGGATAGCACGAGTTTATCAGCATGAAGTCGTCGACATCCATGGTCGCAATCGGCAGGCGCCTAGACAGGGCGGCGGCAGCGATATGCAAATCCTGGCCGCGCCTCAGGCCCTGTAAGCGCGGATCAACCGATAATATCCCGCAGATTTCACTGATGTCCGCGTCGGTGTCGATTATCGGGATGCCTGCTCGCCTTAAGTTGCTGTACCAGGCGCTCAACCTTACTGCTTTCAGCGGGCTGGTAGCGCAGACCTTCGTGATCCCCATCTGCAGTTCCATCAACACGCCTGCGGGGATGAAATAGTTGTCCGCCGAAGCGAGGAATGCCATCACCTTCTCTCGTGGGCGGGGCAGGAAAGTTTCGCTCACCACGCACGTATCAAGCACAAAGGCTGTTTTCATGACGCGCTCCCTTGTAGTGAGTTAACGCTGTCTCATGAAGGTTAACATTGTCCTAATGCCTTACAAATGTGTGCCGGGCATTCAAACGCCCTCTGTGATGCGGTGACTGTGTGCTAAGGAAAGTTGTGTGAAACGCGTACTGATTCCGCAATGGGCGCAAAGAAACCTCTGACTTTGTCTGAGAATGACAAGGAAATTGTCGATTTCCTTCATCATATTGATGGAGCAGGACAGACGCGCGTCCTGATCGCCGGGGAGTGTTATCTGGTGACAGTATTCAAAGAACGCGTCACTGATGCCGGTCGGGAGTTTCTGCTCAAGGGCGGCCGCGAGACTTGACTGAAGGACAGGGTTGGACGAACTGCGGCCAAGATCTTCAGGTAGCCGCGACATGTTATTTGGTCTGACGGCCATCCCACCTCCAACCATGATGAGAGTTTCCATCGCGCATCTTGTAGATGGTGACATGGAAATTAACGCGTGCCGCCAATCTCGGGCGCTGAGTCTTCATTGCCTACCCCACGAATTTCCTGTTGACAGCTTCGAGATTGTTCCCTATCTGTTCCCTATGACCAAGATCGCTCGACCCACAATACGAATAGCCCGCTGAACTGCCCGCCAGGGGAACGAAGTTCCGTGCGTCTATATCGAGGGTTCATGATGAGCATCTCTTCGTCGCGCATTGATGCGCAATTAAACACTGTTCAAATCTACTATCCGCTAAGCACAGTCCGCTGCGATGGCCCCGTCCTGTTCAGGGATCAGTTGGCGCGGGATATCGGGTGCATTCTTGATGTTGACGACGATATCTCATCGTGGTCATGCCGGTCTTTTGCCCTCACTTGCGATGGCCGCACCTATCGACCGGACTTCCACGTTCGTCGCGCTGATTGTTCCTTCCTTGTGGATGGGGCAAGAGAGGAGGCACCGCCGGACTGGGTCAGGAAACAGGCTGATGAGGCCGGGCTAGCCTATCAGGTGGTGAAACGGTCAGACCTGCCGCCGGTCCGGTTGAAAAACGCAAAGGACCTGATGCGCTACGCTCGTTACGAAGCAGCGCTCTCCGACCGGGTCCGGCTTCTTGGCGCATTAGACGAATGCTCCAGCCTGACGGTCGCCGAGGCTCTGATCGTTTTTCGCGAAACAAAGCCCATGGCAGGTTTGGCTGCAATGATCCTGCATCGTTTCATCACGATAGATCTCGACGAGCGCTTGATCGGACCCGAGACGGTCGTCCGTCGCCGACGCGACTAACACGTTCCAAATCCTGGTTCCAAACACACAATCCTTTCGCCTCAATCTTTTAACGCTGCTGCGGCAGTGAAGGAAAAGTCATGCCCAACAATCAGCTGAACGAGGCCATTCGCGGCTCAGTCAAACACTACTCGTTGCACCTGGCAGTCCTCAGAACATTGAGCAATTTCGAGCCATTTTTCTCTGGGGGGGCCGGAATCGTGGCTCTCATGACCCCGCCCGAATACACGGCGAAAGACTACCTTGCCGCCGCTGGAGCTTATTTATACGACGGGGCCGAGCGCGATGACCGTGATACGTTCGGCATCCTGTGTATCGGCACGGATGAAAAAAGCCACAAGATCGAATACAACTACAAGAGCGATCTGTCGGGGAAAACACGTGCTATCCTGATCTCGGAAGTTGCCGATCTGCCGCCACTCGTTGTTGTTTCAGTCGATGCGATTTTCAAGATTGAACCAATCACGCCTGAGGATCTTCGCCAAGCATGTAAGATTGCCATCGATGTACGAGTGACTTCCAAGCAAGCCGAAAGTCTGCTTCGCTTCGCGCCGGAAGTCATGTTTTCGGCGTTGCGTCGCAATCGGTCAGCAGCTGATGCCCTAAAAAGGTTACAGGCCACGTCTGTTGGCAGGGCCACAACGACTGATTTAGGCCAAGATAAACAAGCGTTCCTGGAGAACCTCCACGGCTACGGGATGGCCAAGACATGGGGGCTTCAGCTCGCGTCAGATTTGGATCTATGGCGGAACGAGAAACTGAGTTGGTCGGACGTGGATCGCGGACTTTTGCTGAGTGGGCCCCCAGGGGTTGGCAAAACCATTTTTGCCAGGGCTCTGGCGAATACCTGCAAGGTCAATTTCGTGGCGACATCGGTGGCCCAATGGCAGGCCAACGGCCATTTGGGCGACACCTTGAAAGCGATGCGGAAGGAGTTTGCCAAAGCCTCGTCGGACGCCCCGAGTATCCTTTTCATCGACGAACTCGATTCGATTGGTGATCGCGCGACATTTCCGGCCGACCATGCCAGCTATTCCGGTCAGGTGGTCAATGCTTTGCTTGAGTGCCTGGACGGCACCGCTGGGCGGGACGGCGTGGTCGTCGTCGGTGCCACCAATCATCCCGACAAGATTGATCCAGCTGTTCGTCGTCCCGGACGCTTGGACAGGCATGTCGTCATTGACCTGCCAAATGAAGAGGACCGTCTGGCCATCGTTCGACAGCTTCTGGGGCCAGGTGGCCCCAGCCATCTCGGAGACCTTGGCCCGCGCACTGAGACGTTGGCAGGTGCCGATCTCGCTCAGCTTGTCCGGGACGCCAAACGGCTGGCTCGACGCGAAGGGCGTGTGGTCGCTCTCTCAGATCTGACAACCCAGTTGCCGCCACTGATCCCCATCGCTGGTCCATTCCGGCGCTCCGCAGCGGTCCATGAGGCCGGTCATTCGCTGGTCGGAATTCGACTGGAGTATGGGAAGTTTAGAGGAGCCTTCGTTCATCGGCAACTGAACCCTCGCCTTGAGGTGCAGCAGGCTGGGGCAGCGGGATTTGAGGTGCCCGCCGTCTGGCTTCGAAATGAACAGAGATTTCGGGATCAAATTTGTGTTCTTCTCGCTGGTATCGCCGCCGAAAGGATTATTTTTGGGAGCCATTCTGATGGTGCGGAGGCTGACCTCGCCGAGGCAACGAGGCTCGGCCTTGCGATGGAGACGCAAAACGGCATGGGCACCAGGCTGCTTCGATTGGGCAGTCGCGGCGGCTGGCAAGAGTTGGGCTCGCAACAGCATCCATGGCTAATTGAAAGTGTGAACGAAATTCTGGTGCAAGAGCTTGCTCGTGGACATGAAATCCTCGCTCGCGAGCAGGACCTCTTGTTGGCCGTAGCTGATGAAATCGATACGCAAGCGTATCTTTCCCCAGAGCGCTTTGCCGAGATTGAGGAAGGGCTGCCCAAAGCGAGAATGTCTAACGGATCTCCGGACAGGAATTCGTTCCACGAGCGCCGGGGTCACGACAAGCAAGAATCGCAGACAACTGCCTCCAAGAAGGAGGTGCGTTCATGAAAATCTGGCTGATCAGCGATATGCATTCGTCGCCATTAGACCTGCTCTATGGAAACATGCTCGATGTTCCTGAGGCCGATCTATGCGTCTGTGCTGGTGACGTGGCTGGTTCAATTGAGCGGACCATGAACTACGTCTTCTCAGAGATCGCCCATCGAATGCCGGTCGTGATGACACTTGGAAACCACGACTATCACGGCTCAAGCATCGATCAGACACTCGACTATGTCAGGCGAGAGATCGCCGGTACGAACGTTCATGTCCTTGAAAACGACGAACTCAGAAAAGGGGATCTTCGCATTATCGGCGCGACGCTTTGGACCGACTACGCTGTTCGAGCCCATGCGTCGGGTCGCCTTCCCATCGATCAGCGACGGGCAGCAGCGATGGAGGCCTGCTACCGCGTTATGGTCGATTTCAGAACAGTCCGGGCGTCGGGAGGACACGGTGGAAGCAGCCTTATCACGCCCGATGAATTGTATTCCAGGCACAAAGAAAGCCGGGCGTACATCGAGAGAAAGTTGAAAGAGCCGTTTCAGGGCACGACGATGGTCCTGACGCATCATGCCCTGACACCACGATCTTTAGATCCCCGGTTCAGGGGACAGCTGTCAAATGCGGCCTTTGCCTCGGACCTGTCTGCCGTTATCGAAAAAGGCCGCCCGGCATTTTGGGTGCATGGGCACGTCCATCGCTTCTGTGATTACATTCAGTCGGAAACGCGTATGATTTGCAATCCGTTGGGATACCAACGTGAACGCGGCAAGTGGACCGGGTTTCGACCGAGTTTTGTGATCGAGACGACGCCGGAGGGCAGGGGGTGATGCCCGGAGCCCGATTTTTAAATTTCGATATCATCACCCATGAAGGTAAAGCTGAAAGCTTCTGCGTGGAGCTAGCGGTCCTTGGACCCTTGGACATTACTTGCATCCTGAAGTAAACCCAGATTGATTCGCTGTCGCTAGTGAGCAAGGAAGGTTTCAGACCGCTTTCACCAAACTGGTCGAAATCCAATCCGCTGAAACTTGAAGTCTAGTTCAGGCCGATCGCCCGCAAATGCGAGAGCAAGCTAGTTCAGAATGACATGGAATACATAACTGTGCAGCTCGACGAAGATGTCTAGCGTTTTAAGCACATTATCGAATGGTTAGGTGCCCCTGAGTTTCAACGATCGAGATTTGTAAGCGAGCAGACCGTCCATAGTATGGGAATGGCCAGGTCGGCGATTGCTTCCGCCATTTCACTCCTCGTCGAAGGCGGTGCTTCAGATAAAATTTGGAGTCTCCGAAGGCAACATCCGAGAAGAGTACAACTTGGTTGACGACGAGGACGAATAGTCGCCTTTTTTTCTGATTTTCAACGCAGCAGCAGTTCGCCAAATGCTCTCCGAGCGCTACCGCTCTATGACCATTACGTTTGTTGACAGGCGCAATTTTCCGGGCAACACTTTTTACATCGAGTATATCGGAATTTCGACTGAAGTGTTTGTTAGCTCCCGTTCGTCCGCTGATACAGCGGACTCTGAAAAGCCGTGCGACTTCACCGCCTTCGAGATCGATGATGCGCTCAGATCCCGTCTACAATCTATCGGCTCGTTCGGATGCGACGCTATTTGGTATGGTAGCGTACCTTCAACACTTACAACAGGGCACATAGACAGGCGCCGTTGGCTGTTTGGTGTGCTGGGGTTGGATTGGGTATTTCAAGTTTTCGAGACCGGGGACGAAGGAACTATCAGCTGGGATAATTACAAAAATCTTTCTCTGGAAAGAAGCTGGGAGATTGTTGAGGAGGCCCAAACCAAAAGCTCGAAATTCCTAACTCATGACGCAGTATTTCTCTGCATCTTAAAGGGCGTCGAGGAATTCCGATCTCAGCGGCCATTCGGATAATGGCTGTATTCGCCAATCGGCCGGACGCCCGCGTTTCACAGCTTCGTTACTCTTGAGGACCCGATGACATTTTCGGGAAGGCGTTTCTATGGCCAGCCGGAGTTCTTGACGCTAAAAGATTATATGCGACCGCTGATTTTCTGTAGCGATCGTCATGGATAAGCCAAACTTCGGTTGTGCGCCTCCGAAAGGGGTATGTGGTTGGGTAAGGGAAGAACAAGGGGCTTCGATCGCGATGTAGCCTTAGAGGTCGCGATGCAGCTTTTTTGGAGACGTGGCTTCGTGGGCACGTCAGTTGCGGACCTATGCACCGCAATGGGCATTACTTCGCCCTCCATGTACGCCGCGTTTGGAAACAAGGAGGCGCTATATCAGGCTTCCTTGGAGCACTTTTCCGAAACTCGCGGTTTGCCGATTTGGCTGAAGGTTATGGAAGCGAAAACCGCTCGAGAGACGGTCGAAACTCTTTTTACCTGTACCGTCAACGCCTATACTGATCACAATCAGCCGCTTGGATGCATGTCAACCTTAGCGATAGTTACCCAGGATGAATCACCTAAGCTAGCTGAGTTAGTGAAAGCGGGCCGTGAAAGCACGTATCAAATGCTGAACGAGAAGTTCCAGGCTGCGGTGGATGCAGGCGAATTTCGGCCCGACACCGATGTAGCAAGTCTTGCTAGGGTGTATCTGACGATGCTGCAAGGTATCTCCATCCAAGCGAGAGACGGCGCTTCACGAGACGCTCTTTTGGCGATGGTCACCGCGATGATGGCGGGATGGAACGCAATAACACAACAAGGCGATTGAGATCCGCACGTAGTGAATTTTGGGAAGCAGGCTCTGACGGCGAACTTTGCAACCGGATTGGTCAAAGCTCACCATTGAACGGCCGGGCGACCGTTATCCTGGTGCACCTATCAGACGTCCGTCATTAGAATTCTATTAAATATGTTTCCGAGTATGCTCGACGCCGTTAAGTCACCGGAGCCAGACAGGGCGCTGCAATGATGAGATCAGTTCTTGGCATTGATGCCGCTTGGACCCATGTCGAGCCCAGCGGGGTAGCTTTGGTGACTGACGACGGAGGAGGGTGGCGGCTGTTGAAAGTCGCGTCGTCATACCACGCATTTCTGTGCGACAATCTTTCTATGAATGCGAGGCATCGCGGCTCAACGCCCGATCCCCAAGCGCTTCTGGCAAAGTCCGTATCTGATGTTGGGAGCGCGATCACCATCGTTGCGATAGACATGCCATTATCGACTGTCCCTATAGTTGAGCGTCGAACCTCCGATAATCTGATCTCGTCGTTGTATGGCGCCCGACACGCGGGCACTCACTCCCCAACCGCACTGCGACCGGGTAAGCTCAGTGACGAACTAAAGATAGCATTCCAGCGCGAGGGATACCCTCTGCTTACGTCGGAAAACTCACTTTCCGGCCTCATAGAGGTCTACCCCCATCCTGCTTTGATCGAACTGGCGAGCGCCGCACGCAGGCTCCCGTACAAGCACGCCAAGTCTGGCAAATACTGGCCCGGTGAAACCAAAATGGTCCGTCGCCAGAAGCTGTTTGAGATTTGGCAACACATTGTGGATTTGTTGGAGCGCCAACTGCAAGGCGTTGCGGCGGCCCTTGTGTTGCCGGACCTCGGTTGCCGAAGCTATGAGCTAAAGGCATTTGAGGACGCACTGGATGCAGTGGTCTGCGCGTGGGTAGGTACTTGCGTTCTCGATGGGACAGCTAAGGCGTACGGCGACGACCGGTCGGCGATCTGGATACCGACAGGCGTCTCGTAACCCGAGACACAGCATGGAGGAAGGCGTCTCGGTGGCTTCCTGCAAAATGCAATCCCACAGCGAGTTGGCAGACGCCGTTGTCGCGCTACGTTAGGTGGATCGGCAATCGAGGTTGGAAATGAAGCAGACTGATAGAATCGCGAAGCGGGAGGAAACTGATCGTGCGGCCTACGAAATCCTGGACAAGGAAGCCGCCGCACGTGAGCAAAAGACCGACCGGTTGCGAAAGCTGAGAATGTCGCGGGAGACCGATGAACGACAAAAGATTGAAAGCGATAAAACGTCCTGAGAGGCCGCAACCTGTCAAGCCGAGCGTCATGAGCGGAACGGAAACGACTATGCTACGCACTCCTTCCCGACCCGCACCGATGATCCTTCTCTATAGACGACCGCAACCCGCCTTGAGCGGTCATTCCGCCTGAGCAAGAGAGCGCCTGGCAACATCCACGATTGTCGATGTCAACTTAGCAAGACGATCCGCCGCCAACCGGTTGATGTGCCAATATAAGGGAATCTCGAGAGAAGTATCTGGGATCAGCTCTACAAGGCGACCAGCTGACAAGTGGTCTCTGGCGAGGAAGGCCGGGTTCATCCCCCACGCCATGCCCATCAGCGTGGCGTCGAGAAAGCTTTGGGTCGATGGCAACCAATGTGTCGGCAAATTCACGTCAGCACCGAGTGTGCGGCGAACCCATTGCAATTGAAGTCGATCTTTTTGGCTGAACGTCAGCGTCGGCGCATCGGCCAACGCCTCCGGTGTGACTCCGTCGGCAAAGTGTCTGGCAATGAACTGCGGACTAGCGGTCGCGTGATATCGAAGTGCGCCAAGCGGAAAACGCCGACAGCCCGATATAGGCCTTTCCGAACTTGATACAGCTGCAACGACTTTCCCCTGCTGAAGCCAATCTCCAGTGTAATCTTCATCGTCGACTGAGATGTTCAAAAGGTAGCTCGACGATTTCGAGAACTCCGACATCGCTTCCAGGAACCATGTCCCGAGACTGTCGGCATTGGTGGCGATCCTTATGGTGACCCGTTGTCGAGGGTTGTCTTTGTCAGCTAGCGAGGGCAGTCCTTCGAACAGGTCGTGCTCCAGCATGCCGACGTTTTCCATATGACGACAGAGCTGTTCGCCTTTTGCTGTCGCCACGCAGGGCGAGCCGCGCACCACAAGCGCTGCACCGACCCGCTCCTCTAGCTGCTTGATGCGTTGCGATACAGCCGAGGGCGTAACGTTCATCGCAGCGGCTGCCTTTTCGAAACTGCCGGATTGAACGACAGCCAACAGAACACGAAGCGCGGAGTAATCGATCATTAGTTTCACTTAAACTACGTTAGACGGTTTAAGTAGCCTAACCCTGACCGTGGGTCTATCTCCGCTTGGACCTCATCGACAATTGAGCAAGTTCATATGGATTTTATGACCTATTTCACCGGAATGACTGTAGGGCTGAGCCTGATCGTCGCCATCGGTGCGCAAAATGCATTTGTATTGCAGCAGGGACTTCGAAACGAATTCGTCTTCGCGGTATGCCTGGCCTGTGCCCTTTCCGATGCTATCCTCATCGTCGTCGGCGTCACCAGTCTGCAGCAGATCGTGGAAGTTCTGCCGTGGCTCGATCCTGTCATGCGGTATGGCGGCGCTGCTTTTCTGATCTGGTACGGCGCCAAAAGCTTCATGTCGGCGTTGAGAGGCTCCAGCGCGTTGGAAGTTAGTGATAGCCTCTCAACCAGCTTTGCAAAAACGATGGCAATGGGCCTGGCTCTCACATGGCTGAATCCACATGTCTACCTCGATACGGTCGTGCTGCTCGGGACAGTCTCGACACGGTTTCCCGAACACCGATTCGAGTTCGCCGCTGGGGCGGTGACAGGGTCTTTCCTGTTCTTCTTTTCCCTTGGATACGGCGCGAGATGGTTGAGACCCCTCTTTTCCCGACCGTTGTCCTGGCGCATTCTCGAAGCCGTCATCGGATGCGTCATGTGGCTGATCGCGTTCAAGCTGCTAAGTCGCGTCTGATTTCAAGCAAAGGAACCATCATCGGCGGTTACGCTTTGCTGTTCTCAACCGCGCCGATGATCCGTATCTACCGTCGCGCCCGCCGCTGGATCGAGGGCACCCTCGCAGTCGTGTATGGAGCGGTAAGCGTGAAGCTTTTGCTTTCGCGCTGATAACGAAGGAAACCTGATGACCCTGTTTCGAGGCCTGTCGGCATTCCCAATCACTCCCACTGACCACGCTGGCGTTGTCGATGCGTCAGCATTGGCGATCATTCTGAACCGTATCAAGGAAGCGGGCGCGGATTCCGTCGGACTTCTCGGCAGCACCGGGGGATACGCTTTTTTGTCTCGTGATCAGCGACGTCGCACCGTGGAAACAGCGATGACGACGGTCGGTGGGAAGATACCCGTCATCGTCGGTGTCGGTGCGCTGCGAACAGACGAGGCTCAGGCGTTGGCAAGGGATGCTAGAGAAGCGGGGGCCAACGGTCTGCTCCTTGCTCCTGTGTCCTACACGCCTCTTACAGAGCAGGAGGTCTACGAGCACTACGAGGCAGTCGCTGACGTCGGACAGCTTCCCCTTTGCGTCTACAACAACCCAAGCACCACGAAATTCACGTTCAGCGTTAGACTGATCGAGAGGCTCGCCAAGGTTCCAAACATCGTGGCCATCAAGATGCCGCTGCCCGCCGATGGGGATTACTCCTCCGAGATGGCCACTATCCGACGTCACACGGCATCTACTTTTGCGACTGGCTATAGTGGAGACTGGGGTGCTGCCGACGCGCTGCTGGCAGGAGCCGACGCCTGGTACAGCGTTGTCGCAGGGCTTCTTCCATCGGAGGCTTTGGCTCTCACCAGAGCGGCACAATCCGGCGACACCGAGGAAGCGGAGCGCGTCAACAGGGCGTTCGAACCGTTGTGGTCGCTGTTCAAGGAGTTCGGAAGCTTTCGTGTCATGTACGCAATCGCAAAGATAGTTGGGGTAGGAAGCTTCGAGCCGCCCCGTCCAGTTCTGGGGCTTCAACCTGAAGCACGCGTCCGGGTCGCAGAGGCAGTCGATGGACTCCGTACTGCGGTCAACTTATCGGCTACGCATTAGCGTGGTCAGTCCAGTCGATACATTGGAACAGGGCAGTGCCGTCCCCGACGACATTCAACGATCCAAACAATGGGCGCTTGTCCGCTCGTACGCTTCATCGGCCAAACTGACAGTGCCGCAGACTGCGGGACCTGTCGCCTTCTCATTCGTCGCGCTCATTGCTTGCGTTGGGGGTCGGGTTATCAACGGCGATGGTCTGGGTGACCGCGCTTATGATTGCCGTGACTGCCATGATAGCAGTCGCGTCTCGTGGATGAGCGTTCAATATATTGGTTAGCGTGAGGTTGACTACGTCTTGCGACGACTGAAACTATTTTTCGGAGTGGGGCGTAGAGTCGCTTATGACCAACGATCACCCGAGATTATGGCTTGCTGCGGCGATCGAGGCAAAAAGCCATAGGCAGATGTATGCAATCGCTATTGAGATCGCGGAAGCCGGAACTTTGGCTTCTCCGGAGATTCGGAAGGCGGCTCGAAATCTCGCTCGTTCGCTCCACGGCGTAATCGAACTACCGATTGCAGACGCAAGCGTTTTAGCAAAAGCTGACCGACGGTTCGCTGTGTTGTGCGAGCTTTTGAAGAAAGCTGCTTCTGGAACACCGCCAAGTTTCGCTGCGTAAGCGAATCTCAATAGATTGCGGGATGCGTTACCTTTGGACGCCGACAACGACCGAGACGTACATGCTTGAAACGTCCGTCTCGGTCGTCCAGCATCTCCGCAAGGCGATGCCAAGACACTGACATGTTATCAGGCTTTTTGATTAAGGAATTGTAGCGGGGTCGCATCTCCGGCCTCAGCAACCGGTTAACGTTATAGCGGAGCATGACGGTAGAAGGTGACAACCAACTCCGACACGCTCCGCTTACCATCTGAAACGGCATCCCAGAGGCACATCATCGGCAAGAGGGGGTATCTGCCGATAACGGAATTAATATTAGCATATTCTACTATAATGGCAATCGGAGCGTTACGTGCTGAACCGCGTCGGGAGTGTCGGAGGCAGCGCGGAACAAAACCATCGCAACACTACTATGATCAACGCTGGCAACAACGCAATAATGTTAGCCTTTACCGCGTAGCCTGGGTTGGCAGCGATTTCTCTAGCAGCGCACAATTGGCCGATTGCGCAGCCCCAGATTAGCCCGGACATTATCGGAAGTTTCTCAAGCCCGAAAGCAGCAAGACCAAAACCAGCACCTATCAGGCCAAGCCATATCCACGCTGTTACTTTCACAAACCGCATTCTCGCGCTCCAAGCCATCTACTGCAATCATGCCGTCTTCTGCTTTCGGCTCCTTGAATATGGGAGGCGTACTATGTGTTTGGTGGTAGGTATGCAAGAACCAGCCGTTGTGTCCCGCGTACATCGGCAGGAATCCTGTCGCGGGAGAGTCCGGCAGGCCGGTTCTGGATGTAGCCACAGAGGTTCACATGACGCCTGAGAGACGCCGCGAGATATTCGAAACGGTCCGCAACAAAGCCCATTCACTTGGATTGCAATTCGAGGACGATCCCACGTACTTAAACGCTGTCGAAGAGTGGATTGCGGGATCGATCACCGCAGAGAATCTTCGAAACCACTACCAGGAGCTGTTGGAAGGTCGCGAGAAAGAGAAGCGTTTGTCGTACTTCGTCAAGCACTGTCTCCAGGAAGTCTGATGATGACCAAATTCGGCCTCCGTACGGCCGGGCTGTCGAAGGGAGAAATTCGGTTGTTCACTTTTAAGTTACCCCTTCTGCCATCCTTTCAGCGGCGGATGAGCGGCGCAACGGTCCAATCGTAGACTGTTTCGGAGGTTGTTCATCTAAGCATCAACGGCTGAATGACTGAAAATCTTGAGAAGCTAGAAACGGAAACCGTGGTCGTGACAAGAACCGTTTAGCGCTTCAGCTATGACGTTGCG
This sequence comes from Rhizobium sp. CFBP 13726, assembly GCF_014841925.1. Lineage (NCBI taxonomy): Bacteria > Pseudomonadati > Pseudomonadota > Alphaproteobacteria > Hyphomicrobiales > Rhizobiaceae > Rhizobium > Rhizobium sp. CFBP 13726. The sequence continues at coordinate 346,721 of NZ_JACYUU010000002.1, read as the reverse complement.
CTATTCAGCTGGGCTTGGAACCTGCGCTCCTGACCTTAGCGTAAAATCTGAATAAGCCTCGGAACAATACATACTCCTTTTTGCTTCTGCACCAAACGGGGTAGAATGTAGCGTGACAAACGTACTCATTGTTGAAGACGAACCGATCCTGGCCATGTTGGCAGAGGATGCAGTAATTGAACTCGGATTTAACGTCGTTGGCATTGAAGCAAGCCGTGATGAAGTTCCGCCGTTTGGCCGCATCGAAGTCGCCTTTGTAGACTGCAACTTGCTCGATGGCCCGACAGGACCTGATATAGGACGAGAACTTGCCACTGCTGGTGTCACCGTTGTTTTCATGACGGCAAATCCTGAAATACTTGGCGATGGCGTTCCAAAAGCGCTCGGGGTGATCAGCAAACCACTTCTACCTCTAGAGTTGACGACAGTGATTCAGTTTGCGGTTGACAGCCGCAATGGAATGAAAGCCGTCGCCCCTAGTCGCTTCAGGACATTCGTCTAAACGAGAGGAGTCGGCATCCTCAGTTACAGCACCAGTCTGGGGTAGTCTGTGTAGCCCTCCGGGCCCTCACCATAGAACGTGTCCCTATTCGGTGTGTTCAGAGGAAGGTTCCGTCGAAGGCGCTCGGCAAGGTCCGGGTTTGAAATATAGTCGCGACCGAATGCCACTGCGTCGGCATCTCCCGCCTCGATAAGTCGCTCCCCGTCTTGCTTGGACATGAGTTCGTTGGCGATGACCGGGCCACCGAAGCGGCGCTTGATCTCGCCGAGCAGGCTATCTTCGGCTTCAATTTCGCGGACGAAAATGAAGGCGATCTTCCGTCTGGCGAGTTCGTCGGCGACGAAGCCGAAAATTGCCTTGGGATTGCTGTCGCCCATATCGTGTTCCTCGCCGCGAGGTCGCAGGTGCACTCCGACATGATCAGCGTCCCAAACTTCGATCAGTACATCAACGATCTCAAGCAGGAGTCTGGCACGGTTCTCGACTGAGCCACCGTAGCGATCAGTACGCTTGTTGGTCTTGTCTTGCAGGAACTGATCAATGAGATAGCCATTGGCCGCATGCAGCTCAACGCCGTCGAAGCCAGCGGCCTTTGCTCGCTCCGCGCCCCGTCGGAAGTCCTCGACAATGCCAGGTATTTCGTCTGTCTCCAACGCCCGTGGAACAGGATGAGGTCGTTTCGGGCGTAGTCCCGAGACATGACCAGCCGCAGCGATTGCGCTGGGCGCAACAGGAAGCTGGCCGTCAAGGAGTTCTGGATCGGAGATGCGCCCAACATGCCAAAGCTGCAGGAAGATGCGACCTCCGGCATCGTGGACCTGCTTCGTGACGTGTTGCCAACCGTTGACCTGCTCATCGTTCCATATCCCGGCCGTGCCCAAGTAGCCTACGCCTTGCGGAGATACAGACGTCGCTTCGCTCAGGATCAGCCCGGCTCCAGCCCGTTGTCGATAGTATTCAGCCATCAATGAGTTTGGCACACGGTCAACGCCAGAGCGCTTGCGCGTAAGCGGGGCCATGATGACGCGGTTCGGCAGCTCAAGAGCGCCTACCTTCAAAGGATCGAACAAACGGGACATCAAAATCTCCTTGGTTGGTATGGATATGGCCCTAACGCCTTCTGGAGACAATTGCCCCTCTGGTTGTCGTACTGTACACTTGAAGTCGTCAATTGGAGCGAGTGTTAAGTGGCTCTTACGAACCCTTTTGGTGGCGTAGAAATCTTTATCGCGGTTGTGAAGGCTGGCTCATTCACAGCGGCCGCAACACAGTTCGGTATCACCAAGTCCGCTGTCGCGAAGGCGGTCGCCCAGTTGGAAGGTCGACTTGGCGTGACGCTGCTACATCGGACAACGCGTCGGCTATCGCTGACACTCGATGGCCAGGCCTACCTCGGGCAAGCCGAAACTGCATTCGATCTGCTCCGGTCAGCAGAAGACGTTGCGCGGTCGAAGGCTAGCACTGTTCGAGGAATACTACGGGTTGACATGCCAGCGGCGTTCGGTCGGCGGATCGCCATGCCGATCCTGTTGAACATTCTCAGGGCCCACCCCGACCTTCGCTTGGAGGCGAGCTTCTCGGATAGGGTCATCGACCCTGTTGAGGAGGGGGTAGACTTATGTCTGCGTTTCGGCAAGTTGCCTGACCGAACTGACATTGCTGCTCGACCACTTGGATCACAGCGCCTCGTTCTTTGCGCGGCACCGCGCTATCTCGATGATGCAGGGGAACCCACGGACCTACGCGATCTTCAAAATCACACCTGCATTCTCGGAGGCTCGCAATCTAGAGCCGCGCCTTGGCGTTTCATCGAGAGCGATGGGCGCGTGAAGTCAGTTGATCCAATTGCAACCCATCTGGTGAGCGACGGGGAGGTGGTCATCGATATGGCAGTTGCCGGTTTCGGCTTATGCCAAATGCCGCAGTCTCTTCTGCAGCCTTACATCGAACGGAAAGAGCTAGTCGAAGTGCTGCCTGAACGGTGCCAGGTGCAGTCGCCGTTCAACGCTGTTTGGCCCGCGACCCGTGCGATACTCCCCCGGGTCCGGACTGTGGTGGATGAGCTTGTTCGACGGGCTCACTCTAAAGCTCTTTAGCAAGCCAATGACCTAGCCACCGTTCAGTAACCGGCCCGAGGTCGTTATGCGAAAGTTACTGCAGGTTCAATTAGTCAGCGATAGAGTAGTAAATTAAATGAATTTCAGCAGAAAATTCGAATGAAGAAAAACGAAGACATCCATCCAGAAGCTGCCGTGGCTCCTGGCTATTTGGCAAATCATGCCGAACGAGTGTTCAACCGGTCGGTAGATAACGCGTTGCGATCCCATGGTATATCGCTGACCCTACTTGGCCCGCTGCTATGGTTGTCTTGGCGCGGGCCTATGCTGCAGAGGGATCTCGTAAAAGCATCGGCCGTGAAGCAGCCCGCGATGGTCGCGACACTCGATAAGTTGGAAGTGGCAGGCTATATTGAGCGTTCCCCCGTGCCAGCTAATAAGCGTGCCTCAACAGTGATCATCACGCCACGCGGCCAAGAACTGGCAGCGCTTGGGCGACAGGTGTTGCTCGACACAAATGCGAGAGGGATGCAGGGCTTCAGCCCTGAAGAGGCTGTGGTTTTCGTAGCGATGCTCCAACGCTTTATCGGCAATCTGGAACGATAAAGGCGATTATATCATTCGTGATGTTTACTTAATATCATGCGTGATGTAATCACGGGACAACAGGAGTATCTGTATGTCCAAACGAGTCCTCATTAGTGGCGCGAGCGTCGCAGGCAACACGACGGCCTGGTGGCTATCTCGATATGGCTCCGAAGTCACGGTTATCGAAAAAGCCCCGGCGTTTCGCGACGGTGGCCAAAACGTCGATGTTCGCGGGGCTGGCCGCGAAGTGTTGCGCAGGATGGGCTTGGAGCAATCGGCGCTCGATCTCACCACTGGAGAGGCGGGAACAGACTGGGTAGATGAGAATGACAACACAATTGCGCGGTTTGCCGTAGCCGATATCGGCGACGGACCGACTGCCGAGCTGGAGATCATGCGCGGCGACATTGCCCGAATGATCTATGACCCGGCAAGCCAGCGAGTAGCCTATCGGTTTGGTGAAACGATACACGCTTTGGAGCAGGATGCCTCAGGCGTCACCGTGCACTTCGCAAGCGGCACAAGCGAACGCTATGACGTCGTGATTGCTGCAGAAGGCGTTGGGTCGCCGACCCGGGAGAAGATATTTCCAGACGAAAACAAACCGAAGTGGATGGATATCACTATCGCGTATTTCGGCATTCCCAAGATTACCGATGACGGCGAATTCTCACGCCAGTACAACACCATCGGGGGGATCGGCGCGACCCTGAAACCGGGTCGCGAAGACAATGTCCATGTATACATGGGTATGCAGAAAAAGCCGGAGGGCGAGAATGAGTGGAGCACCGAGCGTCAGAAGCTCTTCCTGAAGGAGAAATTCTCTCATGCAGGATGGCATTTCCCGCGCATTCTGGACGGCATGTTCAAGACTGACGATTTCTATTTCGATGTCTTGAGGCAGGTTCGGATGGATCGGTGGTCTAACGGCCGAGTGGTGCTGACGGGAGATGCTGCCTGGTGCGCCACGCCATTATCGGGCATTGGAACGACGCTTGCGGTGGTGGGTGGCTATGTGTTGGCAGGCGAATTGTCGAAGACGAATGATCTTCCATCTGCGCTTGCAGCATACGAACGCGTAATGCGGCCTTTCGTAAAGGAAGGGCAAGGTGTACCGAAAATTTTGCCTCGTATGCTCTGGCCTCACTCCCGTATCGGCCTGGCTGTCCTTCGTGGTACGATGCGCGTAGCCGGGACAGCTTTTGTTCGAAAGACTTTTTCGAACTTGTACCTCAGGGACTCGAAGAAGGTCGAACTCCCAAATTATGCAGACACATCGACGGTATAACGGTTCAGGAAACCAGACCATCGGCAGCATCACCACCATTTGAGACGATGCTGTAGCCGCTTATCTGAATTGATACGTCCTCATCCAGGCTTCCGACCTCGGTGAATGTAAGGCTGTCTCGGATTTGCTTCCTCAACCAGCCATTCGCCAGATCGCTATCGGCATGGTTTGCCCAGACCATTTTCACCGGCGGAAATGTTAGGTTTACAGGTAGTGGACTTGTCTCCAGTCCCAGCAGAGCTGCATAGCGAGCAGCGATCCGACTCGGAACCGTTGCAATTACCGGCGCAACCTGCGCCGCCGAGAGTACCGACATATAGCCAGGTGCGGCCGCAATTACGTTCAGTTCTACGCCAGCCATCTCAAGCGCGTCCTTGATACAGCCCTGCAACGTCTCATTTTGTGAGATGGTGGCGTGCTCAGCGGAAAGATAGGCAGCAAGGCCGACCGGGTTCGAAAGCTCCAGCAGCGCAGGGTTAAAGCAGCATGCCATCTCGGGTTCATAGAGCGTCTCGAAAGAACGGCGGCTTGCCTTCGAATAGGTGCAGCCGACCGCGATATCGATGCTTCCATCCTCTAAGGACGGCTCCATAGCGTCGTACGGAAATACCCTAGCCAAAACCTTGAGACCGGGCGCGTCGCGACGTAGGCGCATCGTCAACTCGGGGATTAGCAGCAGTTCGATTTCCGGGGACATGGCAATCCGGAACGTTCGCTCTTCCGTCGCGGGGTCAAAAGCTTGGCTGCCGGTCAACGCCATCTGCGCCTGACGAAGGGCGCGGCGCACGGGGATAGCAAGGCTCCGGGCTCGTGCAGTCGGCTGCATTACCTGACCAACGCGAATAAAGAGATCGTCCTGTAATAGAACCCGGAGCGTCGATAACGAATGGCTCATTGCCGGTTGCTGAATCTTAAGCCGCCGTGCTGCCTTGGTAACATTTCCTTCTGCCATCAGGGCATCGAAGGCCACGAGAAGATTAAGGTCGAACGAGCGCAGATTGAAATGATCGATAGTTGTCATGAGCCACATCGATTTGATTGCTGATAAAGCGATACATACGTGGTCTTCAGGTCAGTTCAAGGCCGTCTCCCGCAAGCCTTCTACCACTTGGAGTTATACATGCAGACCCGACGCTCACTTCTCATCAGCACCACCGGTGCAGCATTTGCTGCGGGTGTCATCGCTTCCCTGCCTGCCACCGCTTTAGCCAAGGCACCAATGATCGGTAAACAGGCCGCAAGCTTTTACCGGATGAAATTGGGTACCTACGAGATCACCGCACTGTCCGACGGCACGGTGAATCTGCCAATGGCGAAAATTTATAAGAACATTACTGAAAGTGACGCAGAGACCTATCTCGCTGGTCATTTCCAGTCGGGTTCAGCCGAAACCTCGGTCAATGCCTTTCTGGTCAATACCGGCGACAAGCTCGTTCTCATCGATGCAGGCACCGGGGACCTGATGGGGCCGTCGCTCGGCAAGCTCGTCTCAAATATCGAGGCTGCTGGCTACAAGGTAGATCAGATAGACGACGTAATTCTTACGCACATCCACGCCGATCATTCTGGCGGGCTCGTCGCCAACGGCGAACCTGTGTTTAAAAACGCGATCCTCCACGTCAACTATCGGGAAGCCGAATTCTGGCTCAATGCCGATGCAGAGGCCAAGGCTGACAGGGTGCTGGGCCCGCAGATAGACCAAGCTGAGAGATGCGTTGGACCCTACGTGAACGCCAAAAAATTCGAAACCTTTGCAGACAACGCCGCCCCGTTGCCCGGCTTTGGTTCTGTGCTGCGGGCTGGCCATACTCCAGGCCACAGCGGCATCATCTTGGAAAGCCAGGGCAAGAAGATCGTGTTCTGGGGTGATGTCGCTCATGGCGACGTCCTGCAGTATGACCATCCGGAAGTTACGGTCGATTTCGACGTCGACCAGACAAGAGCTGCAGAATCACGCGCGATTGCATTCGCCGAAGCGGCAGATCAAAAATATCTGGTCGCAGGGGCTCATCACGCCTTTCCAGGTATTGGTCATGTCCGACGTGACGAGACGAATTATGATTGGGTACCTGTGGTCTACAGCGCCAATTACTGATTTCGGATCAGGCATCGTTTCCGTGACGGTGCCTGATTTATGAAATTATATGCTGGATTGCGTCAGGCTGAAGATGGCCCATCGATCTCGGCCCGAGCTGTTACCCGTAGACACCGTAGCCGATTCAATCGCCGCTCTGCTCCCGGCGTCAAACCTCGCTCTGGATGCTTCGATGTTCTGCCATGTGTCCCAAATCCAGTCGGTATCAACACAGGGCAGCAATTCGGTGTAATATTGCCGCGCCACAAGGCCGTCTTCGGCTCTTGCACGGACGATCTGCAATACTTCGATTCCGCAGGAAACGGGTGGCGTCAAGCGTCCGTGCGTCTGTATCGCTCGGCCTTCAACAATGGAGGCTAACGCATGGGTTTGCTCGAAAACAAGGTCCCGCTGCCGGTTCGAGAAAAGATGCGAGATCATTGCTGGCTCAGGATCAAGCTTCAAGGTTGATGTTAATTTTCATCGCCAAGGGGCAGTAGAGTCTGCCGATTTGACGATCCATTGCCCAAAGGAATGCTCATCCACGTCTGGCCGGTCAAATGTCACTTTCCAGCGCGAGCGAGAATTCGATCTCTTCCGCGACGGAGAGGGCAGTGTCGAGACATTGCTCGTATTAGAGCCCAAGGTCAAAATCGGTGAAATTGTTCTGATCGTTGAGTAAAGCTACCGATGACCGCAATTGCGCAAAGCAGTCAATCTCTTCTATCGGCTCTTTGCGGACAACATGGCTCTGTCGTAAGGTCTCTTTTTTTCTGTGGAGGGCCCAACATGGCAACGCCAATCGTAGTGTCGGTTGATCCAAACTACTCGCTCACTAAGGCCGACACCGAATGTGACGTATGGATCGTCAGTTCGGCGGCCAACTTTATAGCAGCGGATGAGATACGGAGGGCATCTGGCACAAAATCGATGACCGTCTTCCATGATCTAGGTTCACCAGTTGGGAATGCAATTTTTATTTTGCCTTCGGTTTTCGAGCATCATCCGGATGCAGTCGATGCGAGAGTACGCGGCCTCACGAATGAGGAACGCCGACAGGCCATTCAGGATGCAGCTCCTGAGTGGCTCGGCTCATCTGTTGGCGAGGAACTTGTGTTTCGACCCAGCGCATGACTGCAACCAACCGATGACTGCTTCTGGCGCGAAGCGATCCAACTCGCCCCTTCACATTCGATTGGGGTGATGGGGAACTGAAATCAATTGGAAACGTCAGAGCGGTAACGTCATTGCGTTGTGTCGTTGAACGTCTGTGGAAGGTTCGTAACTTGCGTGAGTTTGTCAGTACGTACATCCGAATCCTCCTCGATGTTTCGCTATACAGCCGATTTTCATTGGGTTCTTATGTAAGCCTCGGGTTGATGATCGGTGTTCTAGGGGCTGCGCTCACAGACACCCCGGCGTTCTATTGGGCTGCTGTTGGCATCCTTTTTGGGATTGCAGTCTATGTGCGGATCAGACTTTCTCGCCGGAAACGGGACAGGCATTACCGTCCCTGATGAGGTGCGGGCAGTGGGGTCGCCTATCGGCCCGAACCGGCCATTGCCATGCGTATGGCAACTCTTAAAATACTGCGATGTGATTAAAGTTTTGGTGGGAAGCAAATGGACTCTACAGAGGCAAGAAGCCTTTCGCCTGTTGCAGTGACCGCAACTGCCGCCGACCACATCGAGAGTTTCCACAAAGCGCTCGATCTAATGGCCAGGGAGCGGAGATATTTGACGTTGATGGAGGCGTTCCCGTTTCCAGATACGCAGAAGTTCGTCCTAGATATGATCAAGCAAGGAAACCCGCATTTCGTCGCTACCGTAGAAGATGAGGTTGTTGGCTGGTGTGATATATCCCGCCACTTCTTTCCGGCACATAGACATCGAGGAAGCCTGGGAATGGGTATCATCGAAGCCTACCGGGGCCAAGGTCTAGGGAGGCGTCTCATGCTAGCAGCGTTGAAGCAGGCCCGAGCTTCGGGCTTCATTCGCATCGAACTGTCTGTGCATGCTGACAATGCAAGGGCCATCGCCCTCTACGAGAGGGTTGGCTTCCTCAAGGAAGGTGTTCAGAAGCGCAGCGTCCTTATCGATGGCCGTTTTCTTGACGCCGTTAACATGGCGATCTTACTCGACGAGCAATGACCACAGTTGGCGCAGCTCGCCTTTCGGCCCTTTGCAGCCGTTGAAAATATGCATCGCGACACCCACGTGTTACTTATGGACAGGATACAACAGACGGTAACAATCTTGCTCAGCATACTAGGGTTGACCCTTGGCGCTGTCTGTGGCCTCGAAATCGCGGGAATCTTCGGCTTGCTTATGTTCGCCCTTGTCGGAGCAATTGCTGGCTTGTGTCTGGGCCTTATTGGCTGGCGGATGATTTATCTGCTGGCCTTATTCCCTTAGCCATATCTGCATTTGGCGGAAAGCAGGCTAAGTTCTATTACCGCTAAGCGGACGTCGCTGGCCTGGGCGACCTCGGTAAGGTTGTTGTAAGGCGGTAGAGGAAACCTCCCGCTGCTCCACCCGACGATGCGGCAACTATCATCAGCGCGGGGTGGAGTTCAGTCGAAAGTGTCGGCGCAAGCCACATGAGCGTCGCCAGGGCCAAAAGTCCAGCGAGCAACCCGGCTATCGCGAACGTCCTCTTCCTTTTTGCGCGACACCGATTCAATAACAGCAGCAATACGGCAGCGAATGGCGAGACCAGAAGAAGCAAAGGTATTAGCATTAGGCTTGTAAGCACCCACGCGGCCATGGGAGCGGCCCAACCACCCGGCGCACACACTATCAGGCAACTCACATACGTTCCGACGAGGTGGGCGATAGCCAGGCTACCTGCTGCATCAAGTACCCGGGTCACAAACGACTTTGCAGAAGAGCTATGCTCACCTTTCATTATTCCCTCTAACCGCCGAAGTACCAGCGTTTGAATGGTCCCGGCAAAAATGTGTTTTTTTGCAAAACGTGCCTCAGCTTATTAGACGTCGGCGGTGCGCCAGAATTTCGCCAAGCGCGGTCACACCTTCTGGTTCAAAACAACGGTAACCGCCGTTCTATTCAAAACCCCTTCGGCCACAAGAGGTGGAAGATCGTACCAAAGAATATCGGCAGGGTGGTGCAGGAGATGATTATGAAGGCGATGAAGCCTAAGAAGGGGTGACGCCGCTCCCACCGGCGCAAGACGACCAAGCTCTCTTCGATTTTCATTGGCTTCATCTACTACGGATTGTGATCTCTTGCCACGGCCAGGTCGGAGCAATTCATCAACGCGGTAACAGATGCCGACTAAACCGCGTAATCAGCTCGATCAGTGATCTTGGCGCAAAGGTGCCGATTTCTGCATTCGGGCCAGAGCGGCCGAGCTAAATTCATGGAGACGACTGCAGCATTATACGAGGAAGTGTTCATCAACGACTAAACCACCAGCTCTGCCTCAAGTGCTTTAACTTGTATTTTTCATACATTGCCAACTCGTAGCCGTAGCCTATCCAGAAATCCATGCGCCGCTCTGCCACCAATAATAGGAAACGCCCTGGATAAAGAAATGTTGTCGCACCAAAGAATAGACACCAAAGCAGTATGGGAGGGGTATCGATTAAGAGAGATGCGGGAAAACTGAAGAATGAGCCGATAGCACCGAACAGAAATGGAGCACGTCGTGTCACTGCGAAGCCCCAAAAGAGCCATTCGACCAAGAAGCCGGTCATCATGAGAACCCGACCAATCAGCAATTCTGGTCTGTTTCGTTTGCTCATGGTCCTCACGGCCTACGTTTCGCCCAAAAATTTAAATGCTGATACCGCATCGCATGACGATAGCAGGCTGCCCAGAGCAAGCTACTCGGCATCCGTAGGCGGTTGCAAGCCCGGCCGTCGCAATGCCCAAGCGACAAACATAGCAATAAGCCACATGCCGAATACAACGCGATACCAGCGGAGAGACGCCTGACTAACATACGCCACCACCACAAGCCCAATAGCAGCAGCTGTTCCCACAGCCGCCGCGATCAGCCTTTCCTCGCTGGTAGGCTCTGACCGAGGCTGTAAATCGAAGGTCTTACTAATCCGCTCTGCCACTAACAGCCCAAACTTGGTAGCAAGTTCGTCGCCTTTTCGAGGTTCATTTCCGCTAAGGCGCTTTATCGTGATGATGACACCGAGTGCGAACGGAACAACATAAACGACCTCCAGGGGAGTGCCGGTAGCGACTAACAAAGTCGGGATCACAAAAACCGAAAGGACAATCAGTAGGGCGAAGCCCGAGAAGAAGCGGATCATCAGGCAACTCCAGACAAGCAAGTTTATTTAAACTTGCTCTGCCCATTACCGCAGGTCCACCACCACATTTGAATATATTTGATCGGAAGTTACACGGCTTGCTCCTAGTTTTCACTATCGAGGCGGTAGACCTCCGCGTTGTCTTGCCGCTCTCACAGCCCCTTAAACGAGGCATGTCGTAGTTGCCTATTGGTCGTCCACGCTCGATATTCAATCTCGGCTATCAACGTCGGCGCGATCCAGACAACGTTACGCTTGTCTTCGTAGGGCACAGGAGGCTCTTTCCTTTTCCAAGGCACGCGATCCATCAACGACCGGAGGTCTGACGCCTGGCGAGCCTTAAAACCAGTTCCCACGCTTCCGACATACTCCAGTTGATCGCTTCGATACGCAGCCAGCAGGAGCGACGAGAACGGCGACGAGCTTGACGGCTCGTACCCGACAATCAAGAAGCCCTCCGATTGTACACATTTAATTTTGACCCAATCACCGTTCCGGCCGGATCGATAATAACTATCGCGAGCTTTGCCGACGATGCCCTCTAGCCCGAGGCGACAGGCATGATCGAGCAGTTCTTGCGGATCAGCATTGGAGGCTGCGCTGTGACCGTTTGGGCCATGCCGATAAGCGCATGCGACGAGACACAAGATCGATCTGGAGCGAAAGAAAATGAATTTGCGAAGACCGATCTTAGACTGCCTTACCTCCGTCAGCGATCACCTGCTTCCCCTGTTCCGTAATCACAAGCACGGGGTTTCCGTTGACCGCGATCTCTTTCAAAAATGCGGCCCGTTCGAGCGATGCGACGGTTGCACTTGAAACTCGCCGGTCGCCGATCAGCCAAACGCGGCCAGAGCGACGCTGATGCCGATATCGCGCAATAGCGGACAAGGCTTGAATGGAGGTTTTCGATGGCGGCTTTCGAACGCTAGTCATCATGACAGCACGGCTCCTGTTCCTCATACGTTCATGTGAGAATCGCTGGTGTAGAATTCAAGAGTTGAGCGTGCTTGAGACAGTCCGACGTGGTCAGATGCGGGGCTGTCAGTTTCGATCATCCGTCGAGGAAAAGGGAGCCGCTTCCACAAAACCTACCCACCACCCGAGGTTGCCACTCCATCGCAGTATAGGATGCGAATATTGACAGGGGGCTTTGATCACGCGTTATTCGGCAGCCAACGACGATGGTCGCGGTTCATGTTGGTGGCAATTGTCGACGCATACTGGAAGGGAAGCATGAATGAACGAGCAGGATCGCGCAGCCTTTTTGATTGAATGCCGGACGCCCACCATCGAGGAATACCTGAACCTTCGTCAACGCTCAGGATTAACGCCTTTTTCGCGGCAGGCCGCTGAGGTCGGCTTAAAGGGAACGGTCTTCAGTTGCGTCGTTGTGGAAGGTGGGGCTGCGGTTGGGATGGGAAGAGTTATTGGTGACGGCGGATGCTTCTTCCAGATCACCGACATAGCTGTATTGCCGGAACATCAAGGTCGTGGTCTCGGCAAACGCATCATGGCCACCTTGATGGAGCACGTTGAAAAAAGCCTGCCTGCGACTGCCTATGTCAGCCTCATCGCCGACGTGCCTGCGAACAAGCTCTATGAGCTATATGGCTTCAAAGAGACGGCTCCGCGATCTGTCGGTATGTCGTATGTCGTTCGAAAGTAGGCATCGTTGAGCTTTTCATTCGTGCTCCGCCTGTGAAATCGGGATACTCACCGGCTGTTTTGTCGCCCGGACGTTTCCGTGGGTAGGGAACATCACCAAGCCGGAATTTCTGTCATACGGGAGCGAACAGGCGACGCTCCGTTTGAGAGGGTCGCCTGTCCAGCGGTCGCTCTAGGCGGCTGACTTCACGACCGCTGAGGCTCAAGCATCTCCATCCAGAGACGTTCCCCATGAGGGGTAACGATACGACCCCCCACAATCGTGAGTTACTGTCATTTTCATGGGGTGTCGCTATCGTCAGCGAATCATTGAGGTTCACATGACGCCTGAGAGACGCCGCGACATATTCGAAACGGTCCGCAACAGAGCCCATTCACTTGGATTGCAGTTCGAAGACGATCCCACGTACGTAAACGCTGTCGAAGAATGGATTGCGGGATCGATCACCGCAGAAAATCTTCGAAACCACTACCAAGAGCTATTGGAAGGCCGCGAGAAAGAGAAGCGTTTGTCGTACTTCGTCAAGCACTGTCTCCAGGAAGTCTGATGGTGCGCGAATGTATTCAGAAGATCAAATAGACCGCGCGGTCGGCTACAGCTTCTCACCCAACGGCTATTCCCGATACTAACTCACGAAACGGCTTCCAAGTAGCGTAAAGCGGATAGATAACAGCTGCGCATCCGAGGCGGACGAAGATTGGGCGTACTCGTGGTGTGGGAGTCTTCTGAGATATTATGCTGAGTGCAGAACTCACAGCTCCGGCAAAAAGCCCCGTCCCGAACAGAGCCAGGATTGCGAAGAGTCCTCCCATCACTCCGCCTTTTTGGTAACATTCTCCATCGGCGACAAGCCTGATGAGGACAACCAAAATTATCGTGGTAGCGCTCAGACTCCGCCAACCTGGGAGGAACGCCAATAACACCCACCCCAGGAGGTAGGGTAGCGAAACAAGTGCCGTGAAAATTAGAAACTCCACTACCCCTCCTTGAAACAAACGCCGCGTGTCGAGTATCAATGGTCGTCACTTGATCTAGCAGGATTATAAGTTACGACAACCAAGTGAATGTGCGTGGAAATAGTGATATTTATGCATTTTTTACATTAGCACCAGAGTTGTCAATCAATAGAGATTTCAACAGCACGACGCGGTCACCCGATATCAGATGGACGATGCCATTGGCCTCCATGCCATACAGGGCAACAGCAATATCGACCTGATTGAACCCTTGCTGAACCAGGGTTACGCCAATCTCAAGCAGGTTTATCGGATTATCCGGCGTGCCCCCGGCAGCGATAAGTTCGCGCTGGATTGCAACTCGTATCTCTTCAGCCATGGGAATGCTCCTCAAATCAATACCCGCTCGATAATTCTGCATTCCCAAAACTTATCGAGGACTATGAAGGTTGCAAACTGATCGTGAACGGATGTCTCGTTGGAATCCTCCACGGCAACAACCCATCGATCCCGTTCTGCCTGTGGCCGTTGACGAGGGCGGTGAGCGTGGCGGTCAAGTAAGCCGGATCAGGCGACAGCGCACAAATATGGGGGGAGAACACCGCTTACCGGTCGTCGATGGAAGCCCGGGCTTGATCGGAGTATTCCGCACCTACCTCCCAGCCGAATGCAGAGGCTTCTTGCCAAGCAAGACCTGGCTGATCTCGGTGACGAGATCGAAGTGCTGCTCCACGATCTATTGGCAATCCAAGCATGCTATGAACGGGTCTGTTCCGAGCAAGGGATCGATCTACCTTACGTCCGCTGACGTTCAGCCGGTCTGATATTGACACGAAGTTGCCGAGGTTGCCTTTCGCTCTCAGCGAACTGATGATTAGTTGGCGTTTCATAGACTGATCTACCTTCGCAGGTGAGTGTCCCCAATGCTGTTGATAAGACCTACGGACTATAATGAACGGGTGCATTCATTTTTGTTTCCGGTGAAGTTTCCTCAGCCACTGCTACTGGCGGTATTAGAACTCCGGTCTGAACGCATCTACGACTTGGAACTGGGTAACGAGGCCGCCGCGTTGTCGGCAATTCTAGACGCGGCGCGACATCTGCCGGGACAGCCCTTTTCAATTCTTTCTGAAGACACCGGGAGCGTTAACAAAGTGCGATCCTATAGCGGTGTCATACCTAGCCGGAGTTCGCTCAGGCAGTTGGAGCATCGTCGGTTTGAGGTGAAAACGGCTCCCAGCGTATCCAGGCTAGGTGCCATTGTCAGCCTACAGGATGCGTGTCTTGACGACGAAGCCGCTCGACTTGTTCTAAATTATTGGGATGCCCTGATTCTTTGCAGCAAAAGCGATTTGAATGAACTGCGGGACTTGTCCGTGAGTTCGATGACTAGCACGGAGCCGAGTAATTCCCGAGTTAACATCAATCTGGCGCTGGCGTTGACACGTTTTTCGGACGACTTCGCCATGCGTTATTTTCCGCCGGATAATGGTAGACACGAAACAATTGCTTTGCTCTTCAACGAGAGCAAGATTGAGATGACGCAAGCCTTCTTTCGCTCATTGAAGTTTCGTCTCAAGCTAAGATGAGCAGCCTGATACATCGGCCGTCCGATGTCGCCTATTCTCGCTTTTGAGACACGAGAAAGCGCTTCTGGTCGACTGAAATTGAGGAATCCATGGATAAGCTAAGCTCGCTGGAAAGGCAGCGACTGTCTGAAGTAATCAGGACGGCATTAACGGCGGATTGGGAACGATTCAAGTTCCTTACAGATACCCAGTTTTCGAATACGGCATCTATAAAAGAACAGTTCGAAGATTCGTCCCGACTACTAATAGGCCTTATGTCTGAACCAAGACCCGAGGTAGCCGTGGGAGTGCACAAAGACGGCAGCCGGGTCATCTTCGCACGCTTTTCATTGGACGACCCTGCGGAAGGTCCAATCCTACTGACGCTTCACAGTACGTCTGAACGCCCGGATTCCGTCATCAGTATCTGGACCTTTTACCAAGAAATGAGCTTCGACTGGTGACGGTTCGGAAGGCTGTCTCGCAGCTCGATGAGATCGCGTATCGTTGTGATACGTTCGCTGTCAGCTTGGCTCGGAGAGTTCGGCGTCACTGCGGAGGAACCTGCTTAGGTAGCCTCAAAGCTACCATGTATTGAAACAAACCCTATGACTACTTTCGAGCAACTGTGCTTCTGGCGCATCAGCGTCATGACGGCCTTCGGCCTGTTGCGCATAGTGTAAGCGCGACGGCCGCTTACTATGACCAGCACTATCGCTTCGCTCGATTCACAACGATTATGCGGCTCAAAAATACGATAACAAAGGGTGTCCATAGTGCGAGGACTAAATAGTAGTATGCGGTCGCCCCGACACACTCACTTTCATCGATCCGGCATGACTGAGCTACTCCGAGTCGAAGGGGTGACAGAGCAAGCCCAAGTGCTGCTCCAACAACCAGAAGAGATATCCATGTCCGGAATCCGTGGCGAACGATCAAGGTTGATGCGAAGATTGCGATACATGGCAGCAAAGCTACCAACCCAAAACACATCATTTTTCTCCCAGTCAGTCCTCAAGCGAGATTGGCAATACCCTCCAACGTAAGGTCGGCGCTTCGCTACGTGTCAAATGCCGCCAATCAGCAAGTACGGATGGCAATGAATCACTGACCGCACCCGTTCTTCAAAACGGTCAAGGAATTTCAGCAGGGCTTTCCGGTGCAATTTCTGTTTGCGCGGCATCAGTCTAGAGTACAGGACGTATTTGCTGATTATCGTTTTCAACGGCACATTCCCTCTTATGTCACGACGGAGTTCATTAAATCGAGCGAGAATATCTAGCCAAGTATCTCGGCCTATCCAGGTAATGCCCCAGTGACGGTAGGCCCTCGACCAATCAGGAATCGAATCGGCTACCAAGCCCTCAATGAACAAGAAGGCTTCTTCTCGTATGTTGAACAAGGCGTGATCTACCGAATCATTGCTGGAATGATCGAGAAAGTTGTGATCGCAAGGAATAAAATCATAGGTAGGCCAGCCTCGCGGCCGGTCTGCAAAGCTATAGTCTATAGACATAATGAACGCGGACACTGCACGCCGCATCTATGGCGATCACCTTTGATAACAGCTAGTCGGCACGGCATCAATATCGTTCTCGCACCTTGGCTAATGTTCGGCAGTGTTCCGAAATCTACCACCGCTGCATTTACGGCTACAACTATGCGGATGTTCGGTCGTAAGCGTGGCTGCCAGGTGATGCACACGAACGAAGGTGTTATCAAGCATTGCGATGGCACCATTTGAAGGGTTCGTGACAGCGTCCGACAACCTGTCCAAAGCCCGGCCTACGGCCAACGTCTGATAGCATGTCATATACCCTTGATGACGGCTGACGATGCTTCGGGCTCGTCTGGTAGAAGACCGCTGATCGCTACAGCTTATCGACGTTTACTGATTTGCGCCCGTGACTGCTTTCGAACGAAGCGGTCGTTCCGCAGTTGCAAGAACGTCGCCATTGAGCAATTATCGGCACCACCCCAACGTTGGGTTATCCAATGAAAGTCTCGCTCACCAAATACGCGTGTCTCGACTGCCAACGAGTTTTCAAGCGCCCTGCAGATGCGACACAGAAAACCTGCCCACGATGCTCTGGTGTCACGTACCGCACTGGCTCAGATTTCCGTCCGCCGTCATCTGGTGACGTGAAGGGCTGGGAGGTTGCATCATTCCTGATCTCAAACGGCCTCCCATATTATCGGCTCGGTGTGCAGTACCCGGCAACTCTGAAAGAGGCGCGGCGCTTTGTGGAAGAGAACGCTTCGAAGGCCGTAGACATGACCACAAACAGGGCCGTTCCGCTGCAGTGGCCCCGAGATCGTCGAGCTTGAAGGCATGTGAGGCCCGTAGAAAAACAGGAAATTGCCCGATGGCGGCACTGTCTCCTGTCGGCCCAAAGCTGACTTCCGACCACTAAGAACGAACTATGGCTTTGAGGTAGTCACCTGACCTGTCCACATGAGCTTCAACAGTGACTGTTTCCCTTGGGGTAAACTCCCACTCTTCATATTCCGGAACCTCCTGGGCTAGAATAAAGAAGCACCCATCGCCCAGTGCTTCGGCCTTGATCGGCCGCCATACAGGAATTGACTCATCGAGAAGGCGAACGTGGATAGTGACTACTTCGACCTGGTCAGATGATTCCATGACAGCCACTTCTCCGCCAAATAACGCAAGTTACGTCGTCAATGAACGTATCGCAACGGCTGCGTCGCCGCGATGACGCCTGTCGGCCCGTTGCGGACAAACCTATAAATCGCGACAATTCAACGGCAAAAGAAATAACCATGAATTACAATATTACGATTTGTTCAGATACTAAGTACGAAGAGCTAATTGCCGAAATCCTTTTCACAAGCGGCGAGTTGGTGGTCATTAGCCAAGAACGGAGTCGCGAACAGTTTGATGTCAGCCTTTATTCGCCTCAGAAAAGCATAGATGACGTGGTGGAGCGACCAAATCTTCTTGATCTCGACGAGCTACTCGCGGCAATTTCTAAGGCAAAAAAGAGGCTGAGGCTGCTAGACGTGCCAACCGAATAGAACAATGGTGGCGCTTGTCGACGTCGTCTTTCGGCCCTTTGCGGCCGTTGATAGGGGGGGCTAACCCCATCTTTGCAATCATCCTAATTCAGGAATGAGATCGGACTTCCTAACGTCAGGATCAAATCGACACTCCTTCGCGTAGACATCGAACTGGAAGTCGCTCCCACTGAAC
This sequence comes from Rhizobium sp. CFBP 13726, assembly GCF_014841925.1. NCBI lineage: Bacteria > Pseudomonadati > Pseudomonadota > Alphaproteobacteria > Hyphomicrobiales > Rhizobiaceae > Rhizobium > Rhizobium sp. CFBP 13726. The sequence goes on along the minus strand of NZ_JACYUU010000002.1, from coordinate 328,517 downwards.
ATCACCACGAACCGTAGGAACTTCTTATCAAAACCGATCTGGTCTTCGAGTACCATCACGCGATCATAGGGCAGCGAAATCTGCTTATCTAATTGCCCGTTTATGTTGATCGAAAGGCACCAGCCGAACCGAAGCTCTCCAACGTGTTCAGCCCCATCACTACGGTATTGGAAGTGGATCGTAGCCTCGGTGCCAATGTACGAGACGCCGAAGTCACCATATCCAGAGGCATCGTAAGGCAGCTCAAGAAACAACTTCATCTAATAACTCCGGTTCTGCAGGAGGACCTTACGAACACGTTGCGCTGAACGAATGATGGACCCACTGCCCACTTCGGAGCGAAACGTTACGGTAGCAGCGAAAACCTGAGGTCTGCAATTGGCTTAAATCTGACACCGATAAATTAGTTGAGATACATGAGTGGGATGTGCGGTCCGCGACCGTAGCGCAGCTGTCCACCATCCAAAATGCTTCAGTCGGCCTTCAGTCCGACGAAGGCGGAAAAGTGAAGCCTGCCCACTCGGCCCGCTCTTGCCAATCAGGATCACCCGCAGACCGGATGCGATCTATCTGCCTGCGTTTGTGTGCTATCTCGTGCAGGTCGCCGCAGTTAGCTCTTAAATCTCGTAGCTGCTCACGGGCGACCCATAAAGCATCGCGCCAAACCTCTTCCGAAATCCATTTGCTGGTCATGGCAGACAATCTTTTACTGAACTTCGGAGTTCCACCAAAAAAGGCACGATGTTCGCAATTGGCGCAAAGCTGCCGAGGTCGGCTGTCGGCCCAATGCGGCCCAAGCAGTCAATTGAGTTGGTGAAATTTATACATCCCTTACTTTCTCCATCGAGTATGGAGAAGACCGAGGCTGCTCAAGTCAACCTGTCTCTCTGTGATAGAGCGGCGTGCCTTCAAGATCGGCGTTAAGGAGCCGCTGGAGTTCTGTTAGGCTTTCTCGCACGTGCGAGGTTGCCACAGGGTCCAATCGCAGTTGGTTCTCGTATCCAGACTTCAGCATCATTTGCACAAGATCGCGCAATTCAGCCTTGTCGGCGTCGGCGACCTCGGTGAGGTCACCATGGTTGTATCCATAATCATAGCTCTGCTTGAACTTGATGAGAAAGGGCCGAGAACCGGCGCTCTCGATCCACCAGTCGATCATATCTAGGACGATGCTACGCCTTAGCCCCCAAACTTCGTCCGTCTTTCTGAACCTGAAAACGCTCAAAACGCGAGACCCTTATAGCAGCGCTGCCAACAACGTCCATGGCACTAGATGCATCGATCCCAATCCGCAAGTCATCACAATGGGGGCAACCTACAATGTTTACCATTTAACGAATGCCTTCTATTGGCGCATAGCTACCCAGGTCGGCTGTCAGCCCAGAGCGGATGTTGCCACTTATCGAGCTAGCAGTCTCCATCCCAACATGCTTGAACGTCTGTCGGGGAAGGCCGTCCACCCATCATGAAGAATTTTAGGTATGTCTTCGGCGCTCTTCTGCCACACTATAGCGCGGCTACAGTATGTTCGGCCGCCATCCGTTTGATCCACGCTCGTCCGCTCTGTGGCTTCCAGACATCCGCAAAGCGAAGAAACACTTGGTTGATCGCAGCATCGTCCGAGGGCAGCCCTTCACGTGCGGCGGCCCTTAGATTCAACAGGTTCTGCGCGTCCTGCGACAAGAACTCTGAGTTGACCCCGCACCTTATCGAGAATGTAGCATCCACATCACCAAAGGCCCGATTCCACAGCCCGAAGTGATATCCCAGTTCGGGAATAACGGTTCTTGGTGGGAAGTCTGTCCAGTTTCGTCCCTTCAAAAAGAGCATACGCACTTCCTCGGGATCGGTCGGGTTAATAACCGGGCCAGCCAGCGCGATCTTCCTAGATTTACCAGGTCGAACCCAAGTCTCGAATGGGGGCCCAAGCCCCTTCATCTCAGCGAGGTGCTCAATCGCTTTAAGAACAAGTGTCTCAAGCTCTTCAGCCTTGGGACCCCAGTAGAGCTGGATGTTCATTTCGATCATGACGGCCCCGCCAGCTTCCGCCCACGCTAAGCGAATTTCAACATCCCAGCTATGACCGTAGTCGTCCCAAGCCGGACTTACAACAGATAATCGATGCCGACATTACCGAGGCGTTCGTAGGCTTGTGCTGCTTCGAGTCTTGCCACCGGATTTCCTTCCACCGCTCGACCATACCAGTAATTCGCGGCGTGGAGATCGCCTACCTGTTCGTAGCAAATTCCCAGCCGTTCTTCCAGATAGCCCGCATCGAGTGAGGGGCCTCAATCCGAGATGGAGAGAACTCTTGATCGCGTCAGCAACATCGCCTTCAACAATATACTTCTTGGCAATGCAGACTCTCTTGGCTAGGCGAGAAGGTTGTCGAACACGGCTATCAGGGAAAACGGCGTCAAAAATAGCGTTAAGAAACCCAAGGTCTTTCCCGCAACTTTAGCAATCACGGTGACAAACTTTGGGTTAGGCTTTGCTGAATAAAACACTCGCTGAACTGAAATTGGTACCTCCACGTATTTCTTCAACCAGAAGACTAAGGCAGCAAGAATATATACACCGAGTGGTGCGTACGGAATGAGAACAATAGCCGCTAAAGATGCCGCCCAGAGCAACAAGATAACCAAAATTAAAATCATCGGGTGGCTGAGCATGTCCGCGTTCTTCTTCCACGAATGGCTATGCATAGACAACATCCACAGCTAGCAGTCGCGGTCAAGGACCGGCCTTCTCAAGTCGATACTTGACGCCTTTCGGCCCATTGCGGACAGCATGACTCTGAACTGAAGTTTCTTTTCCGTGGAGGGCCAAACATGGCAGCGCCAATCATAGTGTCGGTTGATCCAAACTACTCGCTCACGAAGGCCGACAGCGAATGCGACGTATGGATCGTCAGCTCAGCAGCCAACCTTATACTGGCGGATGAGATACGGAGGGTTTCTGGCACAAAATCGATGACCGTCTTCGATGATCTAGGTTCACCAGTGGCGAACGCAATTTCTACGTTGCCCTCGGTATTCGAGCATCATCCAGATGCAGTCGATGCGAAAGTACGCGGCCTTACAGATGACGAACGCCGACAGACCATTCAGAATGCAGCTTCTGAGTGGCTCGGCTCATCTCTTGGCGAGGAAGTCGTCTTTCGACGCAGCGCATGACTGCAACCAACCGATGACCGGAATTGGCGAAAAGCGGTCTAGGTCTCCTTTCGGCCCGAAGCGGACTACGGTGTTGGTCAACCAACCGGCCTGTGGTAGCCGTTAGACATGCACCGTTATTTTATCATCCTGTTAGCAATAACCTCGATCCAGACCGCCACTCCAGCGGCGGGCGCTGAGACGGTGGTTCAGCCTACGCCTCCGCTAAACATATGTGCAAAGCAAGATATCACCTTAAAAATCTGGAAAAGTCAGAACGTCATCTGGTCCCTTGAGCTTGGGAGAAGGCCACCGACCCTCACTGTAGACCGGAGGAGGTGGTTAGCGCTCCCAGCCAGTTTTCAGTCAACAATAGCTCTGGCTTCATACTGTCGGCTAGGAGCCGTCGACGGGGCGGCTGAGATGCAGGTGGTCGATACGGGTGGGAGCATCTTCGGAGCCGTTCGCGGTGGAAAGTGGAAGAACCGCCTTACTGGTGACTGAGCCCCCGATACTGCGGCTGCTCCGTACGTCAGCAACTGGCCCAAAGCTGACTTCCAGCCACTAAGAGCGAGCTATGGCTTTGAGGTAATCACCTGTCCTGTCCATATAAGCTTCAACAGTGACTGTTTCTCCTGGGGTAAACTCCCACTCTTCAAATTCCGGAACCTCCTGGGCTAGGATGACGAAGCACTCGTTGCCCAGTGCTTCGGCCTTGACCGGCCGCCATACAGGAATTAGCTCATCGAGAAGGCGAACGTGGATAGTGACTACTTCGACCTGGTCAGATGATCCCATGACAGCCATTCCTTCGTCTAATGAGGCAAGTTACGTAGTCAACTAATGTATCGCAACGGCTGCGTCGCCGTGATGACGCCTGTCGGCCCAAACCGGTCATTCATTGTCTCGACACAGTCGATAGGGGTCCGATAGCCTCGGAGCGAAGCATATCAGGGAGATACGTACATGCTGTTGACGGTTGAGAAGGAGAAGTTGGATCAAGGCGAGGTTGCCATCTGCTTCGACGAGGAAGGGCTGGAATTTCTGATAGAAGAGCTCTCTAAGCTACGTGAGAAGCGGGACCACAGACATCTCATGACGCCCAGTTGGTCGGGCAACGAGCTTACGGAGGTACCGCAGGGCGGCGATAGTTACGAACTGTGCAATAGCCTGAGACTTGTCAGCCTGCCATCTAGCAACTGATGCCCCTTTGCGGCTTCACCGGTCCTCGTTGTACGCCTTGAACGTTCAATGTTAGCGCAGAGCGGGAGACGCCTTTTGGCCCAAACAGGTCATCTGCTTGCTTTAATAGCGGCAGGCGCACGCCGCCTAACGAAATAGCACTACGCCTGCGGCTATCCAACCGACAATCCTATCGAGACTTCAAAACGGCATCCTTAGATGGTTTGGCACCTTCGACCAGGATCACGTTGGGAGATGTTGACGCTTCGCCCGCATTGACGATCGCACGTGTGGGGCTGGTTGCGGATGCCATCGCGGCTCCCTTGGCATCGGTCTTGAAGGCGACGATCGGTTCCGGCTGGCCTTCGAAGAGCAGCGTGTAAGTGGTGTCCGGCTTCAGCTTGGAAACGCTGACGTCGACGATATCGATCAAACCGAGATTGCGCGAAACGATCATGCCGCTGCCCTCCATATTCTCTGCGGGCTTGAGCCTGAGGGTGATGTTCTCGGGCATATCCTTTCGCGGCTCCAAGTTTTGACGGCCATCACCGCCCACAACTGCGTCGGGAACATAGATCAGGGCCTGCGGAGCTTGGCCGGAGGGGATGTGGGCGATCTTCGTCTGCTTTTCGGTGTCGATGACATCGATCGCATCGCCATTCTCCAGTCCGACATAGATACGGCTGCCGTCTCCGGAGCCCCAGATGCCATGCGGAAGCGCACCGACCGGTATGGTGGAGACCAGTTTGGCGTCATCGTCGAGTGTGTAGACTTTCACGACATTCTCGCCGCCAATGGTCACGTAAGCGAGGGTGCCAGCGGGTGTCTTGGCAAAGGCCAGATGGTTTGTGATCGGGCCGGTATCGATAACACCCTTGACCTCGAGGGTTTTGGTATCGATCCGCGTTACCTTGCCGACGTCCTTGTGGGTCAGCCAGGCTTCCTTGCCGTCGGGCGTGACCTGTATGAACGGCGAGAAGGGCGACACGACCGGGATGGCAGCTAGCAGCTTTTTCGACGCCACGTCGAAGACCTGGACGACGGGGTTGAAGCTGTTTGCGACGAAGGCGCGCTTGCCGTCGGGCGCGAAGATCGTCATGCCGGGGCCACTCTCCGTCTTGATCCGATCGGTCTCCTTGAACGTCTTGGCGTCGATGACCGACAGGTAGTCTTCTCCACGAACCGTCACCCAGACATGCTTGCCATCGGGTGTGAAGAAGGCTTCGTGCGGGTTGCGGCCGATATAGGTCACACCCTTCACCTTGTTGGTCGCGGTATCGATGAAGGTCACCGAATTGGTAACGGTGGAGACAGCAACGATTGTTTTATGGTCCGGCGAGAAGCCGAGACCGTGAACATTGACCTCGCCCTTGTAGAGAGGGCTCAGGACGTTCGGCCTTGGATCACCTAGCTTGATCAGACCCAGAAGCGTGTTCGTCGAGGGATCGATGACGGAAACCGTGTTGCTGTTCTGGTCGGCGGCATAGACTCGATCCTTGGCGTCCGGAAGAGCCAGGGCGGGAGATGCTGCGAGTGCGGACATCAGAACCAGGATGGAACGTTTCATTTTACGGTCTCCAGAGTTGCGGCAGGTTGATTGCCCGACTGATCGAGCATCGTGTGCATCAGTTGAATCTCATAGGTCTGCTCGGTGATGATCGATTGAGCGAGGTTTCGAATTTGCGGGTCTTTCGTGCTGACCAGAACCGCCTTGGCCATATCGACAGCGCCCTGATGATGCGGGATCATTTGCGCCAGGAAATCCCTGTCCGGATTTCCGGTCTCAGGAACCGACATCATGCCGGCATGCATCTTTTCCATTGCAGCCTTCATGCTTGCCGAGAACGCATCTGCTGCTTCATTCTCGCCCGCCGGTTCGGGCTGATGATGCTGGTGCTGCTGTTCTGACAAGGCGGGGCTGAGGGAACAGAGGCCTATGCCGACCGCCGTTGCGATAAGAACTGTGACTTTGGCGCGCATGAGGTCTTCCTTTCGACAAGAGTGGGTAAGAACCCCCCGAGGCGGGATTCATTCCCACGTGACGGACAATCCGTGCTCACGTTCCCGTGACTGGGCTCCGGGTGCTCTGCATCGGGCCTTTCTGATCAGTCGGCTTGTGCGGCGGCGATAGCATCGGAGACCTCGTCGAAACTGCGCTTCACTTCGACCCGCTCGCCGTTGACAAAGAACGATGGCGTGCCGGCCACACCGAACTTCTGACTGGCCTCGGTCGTCACGGCATTGAGCTTGTCCAGATAGGCCTGATCGGCAACAGCGCGATCGAAGCCCGCACGGTCGATGCCCATGCTAGCGGCGATCTCGCGCAGCACATCCTCGGCGTTTGAGGCCGAAGCAATCTCATCGGACTTCGACATGAAGGTCGATACCGTCTCATCGAATCTGTCCTGGCCCCGCGTATTCGCCAGCATGAAGATGACGGCATCCGCCGAATTTCGCACGAAGGGCCGGTAGGCGATCTTCAGCTTGCCCGGTGCCACATACGTCTCCTGCAGCTTCGGCAAGTCTTTTTCATGGAAGGCGATGCAGTGACTGCAAGTCGGGGAGGAATAGACGACCAGCGTGACCGGGGCCGTCTTCACTCCAACGATACTGTCCTGGAGCACAGCCGGATTCATCAAGCCCTGCACGGGGTCGGCCTTGGCGGACCCTACACATCCCAACGCAATGCCGCCGACAATCACGGCCATAATACGAAGCGTCATATCTTCTCCTGCTCGGTTCGAGAAAACACTCCGACATGGGCAGACGCCGAAGTGTTTCGATCATCAGTCTGCCTTGAGGCAGGGCGCGATAAAGAGGGAGCGGTCGAGTGCACCCTTGATCGTCTTGGCCGCAACCAGCAGCCACATGCAGGCAAGGGCAGTGACCAGAACCGCTCCGAAGACTGCGATGGCCGACATTGGCACCATCGTCGACAGACGAAGCGTGGCCACGGAAAACACGCCGAGCGGGAAGGTGTAGCCCCACCAGCCGATGTTGAAGGGCAGGCCCTCGCGAAGGTAGCGCAGGGTGATCAAGACGGCAGTGGCCAGCCACCAGATGCCGTAGCCCCACAGAAGTATCGCGCCCAGGAAACTGGCTCCGCCGAAGGCCGGAGCAACGCTGGCCAATCCATTGGCCGCGAGCACAGCGGGGCCGGTCTGGCTCATCACGAGAAGGCCGAGGGCTCCGGTTCCGATCGGGCCAAGCGCCAGCCAGCTCGAGGCGGCCATGTTGACATGCGGAAGCTTGTGGACGGCCATGCGCAGGAACAGGATGACCAGGACGCTCATGGCAAGCGGGACCGAACAGGCCCACAGAACCAGGCTGGTCATCAGCACCGTCAACTGTGTCTGGGCGTCGGCGATATGGGGCAGAAGCAGACCACCGCTGACGGCCGCCACCTCGCTGGCCACGATCGGCAGCAGCCAGACTGCGGTCATCTGGTCGATCGAATGCGACTGGCGGGTGAACATCATAAACGGGATGGCGAGGCCGCAGGCAAGCGACATCGAGACGTCAATCCACCACAGCGTCGTTGCGATTGCTACCGCCGTGTCGCCGATATGCGGGATGCCGTAAATCAGAAAGCCATTGATGATCGTGGCGAGGCCCATAGGGATGCAGCCGAAGAACATCGATACGACCGAATGGGAAAAGACCCGGCTTGCCTCATGGAAATAGAGCGTCCACCTTGCAGCGTAGAGCGCCGTGCAGGTGGCGAACAGCACGATGTTGAACAGCCAGAGCGCCTCGCCCATGGCGAACAGCCACAAATGCCCCGGGAACTGGGCGAGAGCAACAGACAGGATACCGGTGCCCATCGTGGTGGCGAACCAGTTCGGGGTAAAGTTGCGGATGATATTGCCCTGCATAGGCACATCTGCGACGTGTGTGATGGGCTTAGTGGTGGCAACAACCTGTTGCATGGCTTCTCTCCTGATTATTGAGGAGAAAATACGCGACCACGTCAATCAGTTCCAACGCATAGTTCAGGATGTTTCAATCGACATTTTCGATTGATTGAGGATTGTGGACGACGTTTCGAAGGCCTCATGCAGACGGTGACGCTGCGTTATCGAGGTATTGATCAGCGTCGGGCTCGGATGAGGCGACAGGATCGCCTTGATACCGAAACTCTCGAGCAGTTCCATCGCTGCACTCGCCACCGATCCCGCGAGAATGGCAACCTCGACGTCCGGCAGCAGCGGTAAGAGGCCAGAAAATTTCTCCTTGCCGTCGCGCCGCTCGCTGGCCGTGATCGACTTTCTCGTCGCACGGACCCACGGGACCGCATTCCACAGAACGATGTTATCTCTCGATATCCCGGTCTCAGCCAGCGCCTGTCGCAGGTTCTTCGCCGTGCCGGTCGGGTTATCGATTGAGACGAAGCGGCGGTGGCATTCGACCTCACTTGGCCCGGGTGTCTCGAGGAGGATCAGCAGTCTCGCATGGACGCCGCCATCGAATGGATCGAAGTTCGGCACATCCCTGCCGGATGCAAGCTGAAGGCGGTCTCGGTAGTCATTCAGTGCTCGCGTATGCGGTCTGTCGAGTGCGGCCAACCGCTCGTCGCGACGGTGCTCGTGCCAGAGTGTCTCAGGCCCGCGATAGGTCATCAGACCTGCTCTGATAGCAGCGTCTCAAACGCATCGGCTGCCTTCGAGCGATATCGTTCCTTGTGCCGGATCAGGAAGAACGGACGTGGAAGCGGAGGATGGTTGGCCTCGACCAGCATGTTGCTGTTGAGTTCTGTCTGGGCGGCACTTCGCGAGGTCAGCGTTACCCCCATGCCCGCTTCGACTGCGACGAGCACAGCCTCATTCCCCGGCAGAACAATCGCAACATCTAAGGCCTGGAGCTTCAGCTTCTCTTTGGCCATCATCGCCTCGAAGGCGAGACGCGTGCCCGACCCGGGTTCGCGCAGCACCCATGTCGCATCTGCAAAATCCGCCTTGCCCAGCTTTTTGCCTTTGGCCCAGGGATGGGTTGGTGAAACGACGATGATCATCTCGTCCGTGGCGATCACGCGTGAAGACAAGGTCGAGCGATCGATCACGCCCTCGGCCAAACCGAGCTCGACCCGCCCGGTCTCGACAGCATCCGCCACCGCCTCCGTATTGCCGATTGAGACATCAATACCGAGACCCGGATAAAACGCATGAAACCTCGCAAGCCGTGACGGCAGCCAATAGGCACCGACGGTCTGGCTGGCCATGACCGACAGATCACCGCGTAACAAACCCGTCAAATCCTTTAGCGCGGTTTCGGCCGCCTTCGCCTCCGCGAGCACCTGAAGCGCGTGTTCGAGAAAGATCGTTCCCGCCTGGTTGAGAACGATCGAGCGTCCGATCCTGTCGAACAGCGCTACTCCATGACGTTCCTCCAGCGCGATAATTGCCGCACTGACGGCCGACTGCGTCATGTGCATCGCCTTGGCGGCTTTGGTGATGTGCTGATGGCGGGCCACTTCGGCGAAAATGCGCAACTGGTCTAGGGTCATGGGATCGCAGTCTTGAATTCGTCCAGTCCAACAATCGAATTTTCCGAATGTTCGTTATGAATTTAAGCGATGCAAGTGATGTTGCACAGTGCTGCTGAATGGCAATCGAGGGGGCATCGGTTCCTGTAATTTTGCCAATTCCCAAGCCAGATGCCCGTCCTAAAAAACACCTAACGGATTACACATAAGTCGGACCCGAGATGACCGCTATTGGCGCAAAGCTGCCGAGCGGCTGGCAGGTGACCGCTGATCATTAAAGCTAATCGATGGTTATTAATCTCCGCCGGTGCAGCTTTTGGCCCAAACCGGTCATTGTTGACCGAATGCAAAGAGGTATCTTCGAGCCGCATAGTGGCTATTGGCGCTTTTGTAATTACGCCTACAGAATTACTCTGCACCCTGACGAACCCATCGCACTGTTATAAGTGGCGGACATGGCTAATATCTCCAGCTTTACGGGAGCCAGCAGCGTGAAAACCAAACCTTCCATCTTAAGTGTTGAGCTGAGAGCAGCCCTCAGCGCTGTCGGCGAAAAGCTATATACTGGCAAGGCGCTGCAGGGTGAGGTGGAGGCGGTCGTTCGCCTGTTAAATGACCTGTCACCGCTTAGCGTCACTCTTGTGTCAGGGGCAATTCGCAACGAGGCAAACTTGTTCGGTGCGGTCGAAACCCAGCCAATCTGGAGAAGCCTCGTAACACCGCTCACCCACCGCGACCAGCTGCACAACACACCGCGTTTGGCGCTTCTGTTCCTGTTTCATGGCAATGGCCAGTTGCGTGAACAGGCGCTGGAGAAGATCACGCAAGGGCTTGTCTCGCCCTTCTGGGTGGCAGCCGTGCTGTTTCGAATGAATGACTGGGCGGTACAGGTGCGCGAAAGCGCCAACCGTTGCGTGGAGCGCGTGCTGCCCGTCACGCCACCACACGTGCTCGCAGAGGTCGCGCTTAGGCTGTTTCCTCGGCAAAGCGAGTGGGGCCGTTGGAATGACGCCGGGCAAAAGCTCGCCAGAAGCCTTATGACGAGACCGGATATCGGCGCGGAGTTTGCAACGCTGCTCATGTTTAATACCGCTGGGCCAGTGCCAACCTCCTTCCGGCTTGCGCTGGAGACCCCGTGGCTGGATACGTATCTAAGTGACATCGCCACTCACGCCAGAAACCCCATTGTTCGCGCCATTGCCGTGGAAACCCTGCTGCAAAACACGGCTCGATGGCGCTCCGGTTATGAGCACAAGTGGATCGACAAGCGCTACAACATTACCAAGCTCGTTCCAGTATACACCAGCCGCCCCCTTGATATTGCCGCGCGGCCGGAACTGATCGCCAAAATGGCGATCACAGATCGCTCCGCTTTCGTGCGCCGCACAGTCCTGCAATGCGCTGACCGCCATACAATTCCCGCAGAACTTTCACGCACATGCGCAAGACACCTAGCTAACGACCACGATAAATCCGTGCGGGACCTCGCGGCGTTTATTCTCAGCAAGAGGTGAGTACGTGCAAGAAGTGGCCAATGGCCTTCTGCCGCTTTCAAAGAGCCGAGGTTGAGCTAAGCTCACCCTGGTCTTGCAGTCGTTGGAACTAAAAAGTGTCGGGTCGCGGCGTTTCTGATCGTAGAAGCGCTTGATGTAGTCGAAGACATCCGCTCGTCATTGCTTCAAACTAACTCCAGTTTTTGCATTCGTATGTCCTGCGTCAATTGGAGCGGCTTAGCCAATGCCACGATGGGAAAGAGGTAAGTGAGGTCTATACGTCTAGCGAAGCGAAGTTGCTTCCGTTGGCCGCTAGCGCCAACATAAATGCTATTGTCTTTGCGTGGCAAAACCGAAGAGCCACTAAGGCGGATGTATCACAGCCAATCGCCTCATCAGGTTGCTGCACTTCGGAGTGAGTCGGTCGTACATGGTACGATGTCTTCGACCAAAGCTTTCAACAACACTGTTGGCATTGAGAAAGTCGTCCTCCGTGCAAAGGGTCTTGAACAGGGACCTGTCTCAGAAGCAGAAGTTGAGCTTGCCAGGAACATTCTGCGGAAGAAGGGCGCGGGCGCTATAGAGGCCATCTCCGTCGTAGGCCTCTGCGGCACTGCTGAAGACGCTCCGCTGCTGGAGATGTATCTGCATGGCGAGGGGAACAACCTTTACGCTGAGTACGCGATCAAGGCGCTGTGCCGCTACCTTGGCATGACCGACCAATATCGTCCGTTGTTGCGGCAGTGGATCACGAACCGGGATGACGCGTTCCGGAGGATCGCCGCGATCCATCTGGCGAAGGAATACTTCCGAGGTTACGTAGATAACGCTCTAGGCAGGTACCTCATCGACGTTCTTTGCGACCTTGAAGATAATTGTCGGCACGCGGCACGTAGCTCTTTGACAGACATTTTGAACGTGAGAGATCGGCTCAACGACCCCTTCGGCCTAGTCTTCGCCGACTGGGATGATGACGCGACACTGATAGTCGAGGTGGCTGCTGCACAGTTCGGGTACGACGTGCCGACGATCCTGCACGGACGCCCGATCCACTAATCTGCAGAGACATCCACTTCCATAGTGGCTTGTCGCCTTATCGATCTATTCGCTGCGGTACGCGGATATTGGTGATATGCGAATCAATTTAAGCATTCTCGGCCAGCTCAAAAGCGCAAGTAAGCTGACTCTCACTTGCCGTAGCGCTTACGTATGTCGCGCCAAGGCATTCAAGTTGGGGAACAGGCAGTATTCTTGCGATACAGTCGACCGAGGAGAAGCAACAGCAACCGGCTCGCGAGTGCAACTTGACCAGAAAACTGGCTTCTGTTGTAACGCTGATCGTCTACAACCGTAATGCGTTCTAATCGCGATAACTAGTTATGAGGTAGGCATGTTTGCGTTTATGGCCGCTTGGCCGACTTGGCTTATTCCCGCAATCGTAGCGGGCGTGATGGGAGCTATGGCTGGCGCGATAGGCTCTGTGCTAGGCAGAAGGAATGGAAAGGTTTCAGTATTTTTAATTGTCGTAGCCGTTGCCGCATCTAAGCCTGTGTCTGACAACTTCGTCCTGCCTGTGATCGAAAACGACATCGCGAATGCTGGCCTTCCCATGAAAGTGGACACCTACACGACGATGAAACGCGTTGAGATCGACGGCAAAGCGGTGCGATACTTCTTTGATCTAGATGAAAGCGTTTCTGTCTTAACCTCCTCTGAGTTGAAAACGGCGATTGGAATTCCCGCTTGCAGCCACTGGAGAGACCAGTTCAAACGAGGGAGTTACACGTCGGCTCAGTACGTTTACGACTTTAAACCCAGCGGCCGTGTTGATTTCACTCTCTTGCAAGCTGACTGCCCATAGGCCCCTTTGACGAAGTTCTTGAGTTCCTATGCCTCGGGAACGCTGCCCAGCGTGTCAGATACACGTCGAGTAGCGTTCGTTTTTCGATGAAGCTTTGAGAAAAGCGCTGAGGCTGGGGATTACCACACCTTTTGCCGTAGCGAACGACCTCCGCTGCCAAGCAAAAGGCAACAATGCGCGAATTGCAGCCGTCAGTACGCTTATCCAACGATCAGAAAAATTTCCCCAATTTTGATCCTGGGCCTCAATACCGGCTTGATCTCAACCGGATTTTCTGCGCCGCGAAAAAGATCGAATTTTCTTTGCCCCTGGAAAGTGACCTTAGACCGACCTGATGTGAATGAGCAGACCTTTGGACACTCAATAGTCAAATCTGCAGACTCGACTGTCCCCCGGCGACGCCATGTAACAACCACCTTCACGCCTGATCTAGAAATGATTTCGCATCTTTTATCGATCCTGCAATGGGCTGCACCGACGATAGGCTCTTGCAACCCATCCAGCATGACAGCGGCTTGGACACGCCGCTCATTGGATGCAGCGATTTGAGCGAAAGCTGTAGGCGTTGATTGGGCAACGCAAGCCATTGCCGAAAAAACGAATATGTACGCGTTAAGGTATGTGGCCATTGCCCCGGCTCCGCCCGCTATCATCGCACCACAGGAGCCGCACATTGTGACCCGACAACGGCTAAGTACCACTGAAGTCTCATAACGACATTACTGATCCCTGTAGCCCCATGGAAGCAACTCATTAATCTGGTTCCGCTTGTGCCCGTTGACGATAGCGGCCATCGTGTTGGTCAGCTAAGTCAGAGGATCGACGGCATGACCACGATGACCCAATCTCGATGAGTTAGGGAGTTCAACACTTGATGATCAAATACGAACTCATGAATTTTGATCTCGGGGCAGGAGCGACGGCCGCAGACCTTGATCGTCTGGAAATGACCTGTTCAGGATCGAAGGAACTGAGGGCTTATTTCTCCGTTGCGAGGAAAAGTAAGCTCCTGAGGGTGTTCTTCCCCGACGTCGAACTCTTCCGGGTCATTGATGAAATGCATCTGCCGCTGGAGCAACAGGGGATGGAAACGATGGGGTACGTCTCCAACCACTTCGCTTACAAGGTCCAGGGAAGCCCGTTCTGGGCAGCGCAACGCGAAGTCTTTGATGCAGTGCTACCAGGATCAATCCACTATCTGTTCGTCACCGGAGGCGACTGCCTGGACGTCATCACGAGAGACGAGCCACGGTTCAGCTGGGTCGATCCCAATGCCGGTTGAGTCATCGCAACATGTTTGTTCCATCGCCACCAAGTTGCCATGCGCTTGTCGATAGGGCGGTAGTGGGATTTTCGTGCCTGATATTTTTGAGCGTTGCAGGCAGGCGCATCTCTGCTTAGGCATGTTAGCTGCGAAACTGCGCGAGTTAAGCAGTGCTAGGCGGCGGTAGAAGGGGTCCGATGTGCGTCTTGCCAAAGTAGGATTGATAGTATGCTTGGGACCTTACCCTCCCGGGACTAGAGAAGCGCAGTCAACAACGTATGATCAGAACTATGACAGGAGTAGCGCCGTAGGCTACGCCACGGAGACCAGGGTAGTGGTCAGCTGCAGAACTAAACCGGTCAAAGATGAACCTGCTCTACAGCGCCGCCTTCGCCGTCGTCCCAAGCGTCCACCATCGCAAGAACTTCATTGAGCGGCTCGTTTGGATGAGATGAAGTGCAAAGGAAGCGGTCTGGCTGCGATCCGTCGCCTATCACCAGGCGGTCTATTTGTTCTTCCAGAACGGCTGACGCGGGGCCGAAGATGGCCAGTAAAGAAACTCGGTCAACGAGACACTGCTCAACAAAACCCTCCAGCAGAGATGCATTCGATACCGGCGAGTGGAGAATGAGTTTTGAGGCGAAAGGCATGGATTGGAGGTAGACTTTCAGAATGAGGAACGCAATTTGCGCGTAGCGGTTAAGGTCGCCTTCCTGCCGTTGTGCGAATGAAAGGCCCTATCTCTCCATATTTTTCACTGCACTGTCGAAGAGGCCGTTGATATAGTCTTCGCAACCTAATCGAGCCGCTGTTTGATTTAAGTGGGCTCGAATGTCCTCAGGCGAGCGGCCCGATGCAATTCCGTTTGGGACGTTGTGGAATACGTCCGCAAGAGATTGTGCTTTTCGCAGGTTTTCAGCCGCCCTGATCTCGATCAGGGCGTAACGTAAAGCCGTTAGAACAATTCTGTAATCCATGATTCTTGCTGGCATCGGTTCACTCTTCATCCATTGTTTGGCAGTTCTCGGCCCAACGACTCGTTGCTTAGGCGTTCTCTGTTTCCATAAATGACTCACGGCGTACATTGTGTCGCAGGAACTGCCATGCAGTGTAATCAGTGTTCTACCCCCACATTGCCCGCTGTCGCTTGATCTGTGATCGAGTTTCCATGGACGAGCGACAATGGGTTTCTCCATGGACACTACATTGGAGGTTCTCACGACCCGGCGGAACCGACATGAGGCTCATCGCCGATGGCCTGACGACAGCAAGGCCAGGATTGTTTCGGAGAGCTTGCGTCCGGGTGTGACGGTGAACAAAGTCGCGGAACGCTATGGTCTGAAGCCAAACCACCTGTCGTCGTGGCGAACACTGGCGTGGCAAGGCAAGCTGGTCTTACCTGAACCGCAAGATGTAGTCGAATTCGCGGCCATCGTTGTCGAGATGCACGCACCGGAGCCGCCGACTGCCAAAGCAGTCTCCCGCGCCGAGATTGACACCGGAGCAGAGAACTGGGCAACCATCGCTTCGCTCATCGAGACGTGCAAGCTTAATTCCGTCGATCCGCTGGCATACCTGAGTGCCACGCTCAACGCCATCGTCAACGGTCACAGGCAGAGCCAGATTGAAGAGCTGCTGCCATGGCATTATCGGACAGGGTGATATGTGGACGCGTCTGCTTGCTGGAGCAAACATTATCCGCGAGCTAACTGCCTAGATACTCGCCAGCAATTGGACCGCTCGTCCATGGGACAACGTCGTAGCCCGTATCAACGATATCGAGCTGCATTTGTACCGCCTCGTCCAGTCCTGACTGCAGGGACTGATAGAGATCGACAACACCAAATTGAGACCACGGCGACCGGTTGAACCCGTACTCAAAGTGATTGTAATAAATCACCGTTTCGCCAATTAACGCTACGACCCAGCAAGGTCCGTACCCCGTGAGTGTCCACTCATCTGGCGTTCGCTTGATGGCGTCCCAAAGCTTACGCTGCTTGAAGGACATGCGGCTCCAGCCGTCATTGATTTGGTCCCAAAGCTTCTCTTCTGGAAATGACACGGCAGCCTCCATGGCGGACGATGATGCTATCCAGCGATTTCGATAGATCGTCAAAGATGCATTTGCAATGACCACAAAGGCGCGATTGGGGAAAGTATCGTGGTCAAGGTGCCAGCGAGAAAGCGCTTACCATGCAGTTAGAGCTGGTTCATGAAGTCTGGCTCGATGCCGAAGCAGGGGGGCAGATGCTTCCGGGCTTGTGCTTGGCTGGCCCTATGGGGAAGGCTTCAGGTCTGTCCTAAACAAGGGGGCTTGCAAGGTCGGTGAAATTCGCGGCTCCAGCACCTTCGACGTGATGACAAAATATTGGAAGCTACAAGGCTGGGGCAAGTACACGACGTCGTTTGAGCAAGACCACGAACCGTTTCCGGAGGAATGGATTAGTATCCAGCAAAGCTACCTCCGAGGTAGGGTAGCCACGTAACTAACGAACGTTTGTTGCCTTAGGACCTAATGTTCGTCCACGTATCCGCTGGACAGGCGTTTGGCTTCAGTGAATGCCGACTGAGTTCGAATCCTCTTCATCATAGCATCGCGCTCTGCTCGGGTGAGCCTGGAGCCATTTATGCTGGCGAACGTCTTTCGGGCAGGAGGCTCTGAGTTCATGATTTCGACTGGCCCGAGCGCCTCCTTAAGTAGACGATGAAGCCGCGACGCATTGCGGCTTCCCCACACGCCCAAGAATTCGGGACTTGAAGACGGCCCGAAAATGACGCCGCCGCCAAAGATTGTCTTGAAATTCGCGATATTACCGAAAGTTGCTATGACAGCGTCACTCGGAGCCGCGCAGTGATTGATATCGCCAGCCTTGAAACGGTAGACGTTGACCACGTTATCATCCCCCTGAACCATCCTGCGTTTGCGAAAGTGTGATGCGTTATCAATCGTACCAAAATGCGATGCAACGGCCGCCCCTGGCGCAAAGCTAAAGACAGCAATCGACGAAAACTGCCGTCAGGCTTCAATCCAGCGGGCTCTCGTTTCTTCCTCAAGTGTATCAATTAATCCATATTCGGCTTCTTCAGCCACTCGGTAAGCGAGATGAGAAATTACCGCCAACGCCCCATACTGCCCTTCGGCTGCCGCGACCTCACGCATTAGGACCAGTCCCATTTCCAGCGATACCGCTTCGCCATTGAGCACTCGCTTGGCGAAATCGCCTATCGGAGCGGCCAAGGGAAATGATGTTCGTCTAGTCCAGGAAGCCAGCAAGTCCCTTTGTTTCGGCCCCGAAAGTTGTGCAGACGCTGGTGGGCAAACGAGTTCGTACAGCAAACAAAATGCCGCATTTGAAGAAATCGAGCAAGCTTCGAATATCAGCGCCTCAGCTTTCGCTGCATCGCGGTAGGGAAACTTGCAGTCGCACTTGTCGAGAAATGCCTGCTCTTTATCGGTAATGCTCATGATGGCGCTCGACGTTTGAAGATTACAATTTGCCTAACGCCCTTGGCAAGTTCTGCAACTACGGCGAAGCGCCAGGCAGCAACCGGACGCAGACCTATTCTTCTCCTCTATCAACAATCATCAGATCAGGGTTGATTGTTGAGCCATAGATAAAGCACTCCGGGTTGGGCGAGTGCGGGATGCGGCTAATCCGTATTGTACCTGCGTCGAGAAGAATCTCACACCACTCGTCAGACCAAACCAATTCTTTAACTCTAACAGGATCATCGCCGAAACCGATGTCAATCCTTACCTCGGTCCAAGCCGTTATCGCACCGTCTTCAAAAGTGATGATCGTGTTATATCTTGCCTTGTGCTGAATTTCCCTCAGCTCTTTCCCCATAAGCCTGTCAGCGATCAAATCCATCAGTAGGCTCCCGTGTCCGGTCGACCCTAGCGAAAGCCGGGATAGGTAACAATGACCGCCCCCAGCAGTACGCAATTTTGACGTTTGGGTCGATACGCTCTGGGTGAGCAGGGTCCTGTATCCGGCATAGACATCGGCGCTCATGATGCCGGAGAAGCCCTACAATATCGTTCGGCACAACCAAGCGCATAGGAGAAGGCCGGGCCAAGCGGACCACCCGACCCAGGGGCAGCCATCCCGCGTGAGCTAGATGTCAGCGTTGTTTTGAACTTCGCGCAGTCGTGTGCAGAACATGCCTGTGGCTCAACTTCGTAGAGAGAACGTCGCTCTCGCTGATGAACACCTTGCCCCCGATGTTCTCCCCGCGAGATATCGCGGCAGCAGCCAGACCGGTGAAGAAGTTGGCGTAAAGCGTCAGACGTCGCAACGACATCTCCGGCGGGTTGGCAATCGATCTGATTGCTTCGCACGTCACGATCACCAGCCACACTTGCGAGCCGTCCGTCACCGTGATCTGTCCGTTTTCGTGGTAGAGAAACGGTGCTGGTTCGCACAGGGTGATTTCGGGTCGGTCGACCATATCAGATTGCCTTCCTGCTCTTGAGGTCGTCCGCGACAGATTTGCGCAACGCATCCATGATGTTGACAACGTTCGACGCGGGAGCAGGCGCTTCCTTTGTCTTCGAGGCCTTCCGTGTGGGCTTCAGGGCTCTCTTCTTTTCCTCGATGAGCTTCAACAAGCTCTCCTGGATAGGATCGCTCACCATCTCAGGCGACCATCTCGCAGACTTCTGTCTGATCAGTTTTTGGACGAGGGGGATCAGACCGGGTTCTGCTTCGTCGTCTATGTCTTCGAAATACGCCTCTTCCGGCCGTACCTCGTCCCCGAACCGTAGCGACCAGAGGACGATGCCATTGTCGCGCGGTTCCAGCACGACCGCCCGTTCGCGACGGCCGATAACCAGCTTGGATACCCCGACGACATTGTCGGCCTTCATCGCATCACGTATGACGGCGAAAGCCTCGNTCCAATCCCAGAAACTTCGAAATCCGGTCTTCGAGTTGCTTGTGCTCTTCCTGCGTCCCGCAGATGAAACGCACCGATGCCATGCCGTAGCCGTAACGATCCAGCGCGTTCTTGCCGGCCTCCACCAGTTCGGCGTTATCGGCAAGGCCCAGATAATTGTTGGCGCAAAAATTCAAAACCTTGCGACCAGATGCGACTTCGATCTCGCCGCCCTGTTTGGAAACGATCACCCGCTCGGTCTTGTAGAGACCCGAAGACCTCAGACCCGCAAGTTCGGTGGAGAGATGTGCGAGGAATGCGTTGCTCATTCTGAATGCAACCTTGTTTGCCTCCGACGCATCCGCGTCGCGGCTTGGGAAATACAGCGGGACCAACAGGAGCGCATTCAGCGCTCCTGCCTTATCCTGACCTCGACCTTGCGCCTGGTTCGGTCCGGTTGCCCGGACCGAACGCGAAGATCAGGGCCGGCTATGTCATGCGGCCGCGGATGCAAACCCGTTTTGGCAAAGGGTCTTCAATTCATCCAGCGACATCGCGTCAAGATCAAGAGCGTTGAGAAGGTCGTTCTCCGCCGTGAAATCACGGCCGTACATCGCCGAGAAGATCCGGACACCGGATTCATGCAGTTCCGCTGGAGAACCGGCAAGACGCCCGAGCTTCGCCGTCATCACCAAGCCGAACGGAACGTCTTCAGTCACATAACGGCTGTCGGCTGTACTTGGACCCGTGCCACCGTTACCGGCCTCGTGCATTTCCTGGTTCATGTGCGAGATTGAATTGACCGGCACATGGAACGAGAGATGGAAATGCTGGAAGATATCGCGCACTTCAAGACCAAGCTTCGTGGCAATAGCGATCCGCTCCTTGTCGAGATCCTCGAGAAGACGCCCGACATTCGGTGTGACGTTCTGCCCCTGGCTCCAACTTTCGCCGCGCTCCATGCGGGTCATGTTGCCAAGCGCAATTCCCATGTGATTTTGCGGATTAAGGTTTGAAAGTGCAATCGCCATCAAGCTACCGCGATCAAGAAACCGGTCGCCGAACAGATCCGTGCAGACCGCCAGACCAGCCGCGCTTCGCGAGGAAGGGATGGTTGCAATATCGACCTGCTTTCGCACCGTGTTGACCTTCACGAGTGTCGGGCTCAACTGTCTGCCCGATACGGCGGTTGTGCCCCAGGCAACGATCGTGACGGTGATCCCGCGCGCCGCGACAAGACGCGACAGATAGAGTGCGCCGAACGACGCGTGCGAGCTGAAGACTACCGTCTGCTCGGACGTCAGGTAGGGTGCGATCGCATCCAGCACCGTCTTATGGCCGTAGGCAGGCAGCGCAATGACCAGCACGTCTGCGCCTGCCACAAGGTCTGCTGCGTCCGTTGCAGCCGCCGGCTTGAAGGTACCGACGATCGCGCCTTCGGCCACAAGGGCTTCACCGTTGGCGAGTGCCTTTGTCCGCTCTCCAGAGGGTGACCACAGGATCACCTCATGTCCTTGCTGCTCCACGAGAGCCGCCGTTGCAAATGCAATTGAACCGGCGCCGACAATACCTACCCGCATGAAAAATTCCTTTTCTTTTCGAATGACAGACCGGCATTGAAGCCGATCCTTATTTTGAACCCACAGACGTTCGCTGTGCCCCCGGCCCGACTTCTCCAGATGCAACCACCAGAAATGCGCTCGCACCAACGGGACCGACGCTTTTTAGCGCGTGAGGCACGTCCGCCGCGTAACGCGCCGTCTCGCCCGTGCGCACGATCATCGTGTTGCCTGCGCTGCGCACCACTATCTCGCCCCTCGTACAGTGAAGATGCTCGACCGTGCCGGCACCGTGAGGGTCGCTTGCCAGTTCGCCCTCCGCCTCGAAGCTGAGAAGATACCACTCGATCAGTGACACCATGTTGGCCGGCGACAGGATCTGCAGCGTACAGCTGCCATCCGCACTTCGGATCGTCGGCGTCAGGTTGCCGGGCTGCAGATCGATGATGGAACCTCCGCCCCGCTCCTCGCTCGCACCACTGATCAGGCTGTTGAGATCAATCTCCAGGGCTCGAGTGAGGTGCCACAACGTTCCGTAGGTCGGATTGGCACTGCCGCGTTCTATTTCCGACAGCATGGACCTTGAGACGCCCGACATCGATGCCAGTTGGGCAAGCGTCAGGTTCAACTTCTTTCTGTAGGCCTGCAAACGCGGCCCGATTTCGGGCGGATTGATCGAAAACACGGCTATTCCCCCTTTTGCCGAACCTGCACGCATTGCGAAAAATCAGTCCCTGACCGGCGCGCCGAGTGTATGCATGAGCCTGTTGGCCCATCCGAACAGAGATGTGGACAGAATGAGATCAAGGATTTCGCCCTCGCGCAGACCGGCCTCCACAAGCGCTGCCATATCGTCCGCATCAGCTTCGGGAGGGCATTTGGAGAGCTTGACCGCGAATGTGAGGATCGCCTTCAAGCGTGGATCGATTTCGGCATCGACACCATCGGCGAAAATCGCCGCGATCACGTCTTCATCCTTCGTCAACTGGTTGTAACGGCTGGCATGAACCGCAGCGCAATAGATGCACCGGTTGACGATAGAAGCGCCGACAGCCCCGATCTCCCGCTCCGCGCGCGACAGGCCATCGCGACCGTACATGACTGCGTTGAACAACGGCGTTCTGTGCTTCAGCGTTTCGACATCATGAGCGAGCACGAGAACATAGTCTGAAACTTTGGTGTTGGAGGGCGTAACCTTCAACGCTTCGAGCTGCTCTGGGCTCGCCTCGGCGAGATTAAGCGGTTTTACGTAAGGCTTCCAAACAGGAATGTCGGTGGTGAACTCGTGGACAATCTCGCTCATGCCAAACCCTGCATCAGTTGAAGACCGGCTGCCACCCTGATCTGGTAGCTGACGAAGGCAACAAGCTCCGCCAGCCTCACGATATCGTCGTCAGCAACACCGGCGTTTTGCAACAGTTCGATATCGCCACGCGTCGCATCCTTGGGCGAATGTGCGACCAGGTCCACATGCCGGATCAGCGCCCTCGACCGGGGATCGCTTCCGCCATCGAACCAGATATCGGCCAGGCGGGCAGCATCATAGGGCGCGCCGGTTTTTTCCAGCATAGCCTCAAAATGGTCTTCGAACGCCTTCTGGTCGTTGATCTTTGCGATCCGCCAGGCGAGTGCCGCCCGCTCGGCATGCGAAATGCCACCGGGAACGTCGGGAGTGAGAGCGCCATCATGAGTTTGCTGGGTCAAGGCCATGATATCGCCCCTTCCAGCAACCACTTCGGCCAATCGGCCACCCGGCTCGATGCCGACGATCGTGGCAATCAGATCCTCGTTTTCAGCCATACCGTGTTCTCCTATGCCTGCTTACGGGCGGTGGCCTGCGCGCCATCCGGCAAGGGTGACGCAGTCCATTCGTCGCCGCGCAATTCGGGTGTGTCGTAGTCAAGCAGGCGTTGCCAATACTGCTCGAAACTATCGGCGTAGAGCCTGGCGGCAATCTCGCGCGACAGCCATGCCGCACCCTCGCTGATGCCGGGGATGTCCCCACTCACCTTGCCAAGGCTTGCCGCAGCGCCTGAATTGAAGCTGTATATGTTGGCGAGCCAGGGCGCCTGCCCCGGCTCCCGCTCGAGAAACGTGAAGTCATTGGCGAGATAGGGGAATTTGCCCAGATCAGCGTTCTCTTCGCCAGGAGGCGGCGTGAAGCGGTCCTGCCACAGCAAGATCTTGTCCGCGTAGCCATCAAGCTCCTTGCGCGCCAGCGGATCGACCCCGAAACCGGTTCCTAAGATCATGAAATCGGCACGCAAAGCCTTGCCCTGCGATGTCTCGATCAGGATTTCGTCGCCGTCGAGTTTTACCTTTTTGACCGCCGTGTCGAAATGGAAATATGCATTCGGATGCCGGCTGACACGCATCGTTGAACCGCGGGGGGCCGGCGTCTGCGTGCGCAGCGAATAGTTCATGATCTGCCAGCGCCTGGCATCGCTGAGCTTTGGAAATGCGGCAGTGAACCCGAACGAGCCTATGCCCATCAATTTATTGATGCGGGGCATCTCCTTTCGGCGAATGAGGTGTCGTACTTCGGCTGCGCCCGCCTCCAGTGCTTCTGCGGCATTATCTACCGCAGAGGCGCCAACGCCGACGACCACGATCCGTTTGCCGCGCAGAGCACCGAAGTCGATGTCGTAAGACGAATGCGCCCAGTATTCTTGCGGCAGATCATTGACGAAACCGGGTATGCTGGGGCGACCCATGCCATCGCGGCCGGTTGCCATCACCACCTTGCGGGCCAGCACCGAGCTTTCGCGCGCACCATCGCCGCAAAGCGTCAGCCGCATCAGCTCGCCCTCAGGCTTGATCGTCTTCACTTCGACGCTGTTTTCTACCGGAAGATCCAGTACCTTCCGATACCAGCAGAGATACTCCATCCACATCCGGCGCGGGATCTTGTCGAGCGCTACCCATGCGTCATTGCCGAACCGAGCGGTAAAATAGGCACGGAACGTCAGCGCAGCCATGCCGTAAGCCGGACCGGTCAGTTGCTTGGGCGAACGCAGGGTTTCCATGCGTGCATAGGTAACCCACGGTCCTTCCATGCCCGCCCGGTTGCGGTCAAAGATGCGAATATTCTCAATGCCGGCAACCCTCAGCGCGAAGCTGGCCACCAGACCGCACATCCCGCCGCCGATGACGACGACGTCGTGAACCTGCGCCTCGCCAACCGTCGGCGCCACCCAGTTCGCGGGCGGATAGCATAGACATGCAAGGTCGTCGCGCACACGCAGCTCCAGCTCGGCCAAGCTTTTCGAGACGGATTGGAGCGGTGTCTGTACATCATAGGCCATGATTCGCCTCCGGCGCCCGATAGATCTGGAGCTCGAATGGAATGCTCGAACTGTCTTGGCGTCTCACTCGTTGAGAGGCAGACACCCTTTTCATTTGCCCGCATGCCGGTCGGGAATGACGGTCGCTGTCTCCGTCTTCCAGCCGAGCCAGACATCCTCATTGCCCAACTGGGCCACTTCGCTTGGGTGAACCAACGCGTTGAGAACGGCGCCGCCTTCGACCTCGACCATCAGCGAGGTATGGTTGCCCTTGAATACACGCTGACGGATCTTGCCCTGGATGCGATTGCCGCCTGCCGGCTCGAAGGCCGAGCAGTGGATAGCCTCCGGACGCAACACCACGTAGAGATGCTCGCCGACGCGCGGCGCGAGCCCGCCGGGATTTGCCTTGATGGTGACGCCGTTCCAGTTCAGCGCCGTTTCGTTGCCCTCCGAGCCAATCACCGTGCTCCGCAAAAGGTTCGTCTCGCCGATGAAGTTTGCGACGAACACCGAGCCCGGCCGTCCATAGAGTGTGTTCGGGTCGCCCATCTGTTCGATGCGCCCCTTGTTCATCACGACGATCGTATCGGACATCGTCAGCGCCTCTTCCTGGTCGTGCGTCACGAACATGAAGGTCTTGCCGGTTTTTTCCTGGATCGATTTCAGCTCTATCTGCATCTGCTGGCGCAGCTTGGCATCGAGGGCTGACAGCGGTTCGTCGAGCAACAGCACATCTGGATCCGGGGCAAGCGCACGCATGAGCGCAACACGCTGACGCTGACCGCCCGACAGCTCGGCCGGAAGGCGGCCGGCATAGTCTTGCAGCTCAACCAGTTCCAGCAGTTCGGAAACCCGGCGGTGTATGCTCTGGTTGTCGAGGCCTTTCAGTTCGAGACCGAAGGCGATGTTGCGGGCAACGCTCATGTGCGGAAATAGCGCATAATCCTGAAACACGATATTGACGTTGCGCTTGTTGGGCGGGACGCGGGTAACATCCTTGCCGCTCAGCATGATGCGGCCGGATGTCGGTGTCTCGAAGCCGCCAAGCATCCGAAGTGACGTCGACTTGCCGCAGCCGGAGGGTCCCAGCAGCGTGACGAATTTTCCCGCCTCGATGCTGAGGTTGAGATTGTCGACCGCAACATGCGTGCCGTAGCTTTTGCTGACATTGTCAAATTGGACGACGGGTTCCATTAGCGGGTCCTCGCGCGGCGGGTGATGAATTCAGCGTACAATCCGACAGCGGCCGTAACCACCAGAACGATCGTCGCCATAGCATTGATTTCGGGAGACATGCCGCCTTGCACCTTCGCAAAGATCAGCATGGGAAGCGTCGGGCGGTAGCCACCCAGGAAGAAGGTGCGGACGAAATCGTCGATCGAGAGCAGCACGCAGAAGATCATGCCGCCAAAAAGTGCCGGCCCGAGATAGGGAAGCGTCACGCGGAAAAAGGCAACGATACTGTCTGCCCCAAGATCGCGCGCGGCATCGACCAGATTGCCCGGCATGGAACGAAGCCGGGTAAGAGCCATCACCACGACGAAGGGAACCGCGTGCACGGTATGACCAAGGATAATCGCAGCGGTTCCCGTCGGCATGTCGATGGTCGAGATGAATATGCGCAGCGAAATCGCTGAAATCATGCCCGGCACCACGGCAGGGAGGCAGGCCAGGGCGAAGATGAAGGTCCCGCCGCGAATGCCGTTCGAAACGATCAGCATCGCGATCCATGTTCCGAGCGTGGTCGCCGCCAATGTGGAGGCCGCGGCAATCATGATGGAATAGAGACAGGCCTCGAGGAACTGCTTGTCCTGCATGACCCTGACATACCAGTCGAAAGTCCAGTCGCTGATCGGGAAGGCGACGAAATTGGCATCCTTGAAGCTCATCGCCATCATCAGGGTGAGCGGCAGAAGCAGATAGAGGATGAAGATCCAATAGATTGCAGTCAATGTTGTGCGTGGAACGTCGGAAACCATGCTGCGCATCAGATCGCACTCCCTTTCTTGCCGCCAACGACACGCATGAAGATGCCGGCTGTGATCAGAGCTGTTACCAGCATGATCAGCGCAAATGCCGCCCCAACCGGCCACTTGTCGCTAGCGCCGTGGAAGAAACCGCTGATGGTTTCGGGAAACAATACCGTATTCGGACCACCGAGAAGCATGGGAGTCGCAAATACACCAATGCAGGTCAGAAACACCAGCGAGCAACCTGATACGATACCATCCTTGGACAGAGGCAAAATGATCCGGCGGAACCGCGTGACCGGTCCGGCCCCCAGGTCGGCGGCGGCGTCCAGATATTGCGATGGAATTTTCTCGATGGCCGAATAGAGCGGCAGAAGCATATAGAGGCAGATCAGATAGATCAGGCCGAAGCCGAGTGAAAAAGACGTGTAGAGCATCGGAATGGGCCGGTCGATCAAACCGATTTCGCGCAGAAGAACATTGAGCGCACCGCGATTCGCCAGAAGCATGATGACCGAGAATGTGCGTATCAGTTCGCCTGCCCAGAACGGTACCAGAAGCAGAAGCAATGCCTTTGAGCGACCTTCGGGCCTGACAATCTTCGCCACGTAATACGCCACAGGATACACAACAATCAGTGTGATCGCTGTCGCTGCCGTCGCGAAGACGAAGCTCTTGATCAACGGTGTGAAATACAGCGACTCTTGAAAGAAGATCGCATAATTATCGAACGTGTAGTGCGCTTCCACACCCGCCGGGATGGGATAGCGGGACAGAAGGCTGATCTTCAGCATCTGATAGATCGGACCGACATGCAGCGTGACGAGCCAGACCAGTGGGATGCCGGCCAGCAGCACAACACGGCCGATGCGGGACTCGACGGCAGCGCCGAGAGTGTGCTGGTAAATTGCGGAGTTGACGATCCGCGCAATGCCGGTCGAATATTTGGGTACGGGGGCGTCGCGTCCTGCCGCATCCCCGGCTATCCTGTTGATGTCCGCCATGAAACTATCTCGGTTAGAGCAACTCGACTTTCCGCAGCCCTAAGCTGGCGGTTCGTCATCGCGCGTGGTCAGGTTGAAAATCTCAAGATCACCAACCATCCCCCGGAGATCGCCGAAGCGCTCCGGAAGGGATCACGGATCGTGCAGGCCCCTGCGTTGTCAGGCCGCCTTGACCTCTGCAGTCGCACGATCGATCATCTGGTTTTTCATGTCGCGATTGACCGACGAGAAAAAGATGATGCGATCAAGCTGCTCCTGAGGAAGCGTTGAAGCAAGCTTCTCCCGGTCGTTCAGGAGGTCTGCGACGCCGGTGATCGTAGAGCTGTACCCCGACTGGCGGGTCATGGCCGCGCCGACCTCTGGGCTTTCAAGGATCGCATTGAGCAGCTTGTACGCATTCTCAGCGTTGGGCGCGTTGTTGACGACGTTCAGCGTGTAGCAGAATCCGAATGTGCCTTCCTTTGGCACAGACAGTTCGATCGGATGCCCTTCCATAATGAGCTTGGCAGCCGGGCCGGACCACGAGTGGGCAAGATAGATATCCTCGTTGATGAACATCTGCTGCACTTCCGAACCCGCATCGTAGTACTTGCGGACCATGTCCTTGTGTTTGATGAGCAGGTCGCGGGCTTCGTTCGTTGCCTTCTGTGCGATGTCTGCCTTGTCGAGATAGGTCACGAAGTCACCATCATGCCCCAGCATCTGCATGGCGATCGTCATGAAATCGCTGACGATATAAGACGTCAGTCCCTTGTATTCGGGATCAAACATGATCTGCCAGCTCGGCGCATCCTTGACGTAATCGACATTGCGGGCAAGGCCCTCATATCCTGCAAGGATCGGCAGACCCCAGAGCTTGTCGTCGACCCGTGCCCAAGGCGCGTCCTGATAAGCGGTGTTGAGGTTTTTCCAATTTGCAATTTTGGCCGTGTCGAGCGGCTGAATCAGCTTGGAGCTGATGAACTGCGAGTAGCGGTGGCCGGCGACCGTTACAATGTCGGTTGAAGGATTTGCGCCTTCGGCAGTCAGAAGATTGTACTGCTTGCCTTGGTCATCGGTCAGCCGGATCCTGACTTCGATCCCCGTGTCTCTCTGGAATTTCTCAACGAATTCCTTCGGGAGAAACTTGTCATAGGTCGTAACGTTGATGACGCCGTTCGCCGCCCAGGCGGGCCGTGGACGAATGATCGTCGGCATTGCGAAAGTGGCAGCGCCTGCGCCCAACAGGCTCAAGGCAGACCTGCGAGTTATAGTTAATTTTTCACTCATCTTGCGTTCCCCTTTTAATTTTGAACTTCAATCGAGTCGGTATTTTGCCCTCACCACCTAATCTCGGTCGCGGCGACGGAAGCGAGCCTCCAGCTTGGACAAACTGCCACTACACCTTGTCCAGTATGCCGAATTTAATTCCGGTAAACAGGAAATGAACGCAACATTAGATCGTTGTCAACTCTCAAATGATAATTCTGTTGCGAGCCATTGCTGTCACCAGATCGAGCTAAGGCTATTCAGCATAATCCAGGCAATAAACTTCCCTCCCGGAACTGCGACTAAGAGGCATAAAAACTGCATCAGCGGCACGTCGTCGACTAGCTGCTGCTGCGCATAATTATCTGACGCTACATCAGGGGGTTCTGGGGGCTTTAAGTGATAGTACGGGTCATAATTTTACGAGAACGCCCTAGCTGAGAGAACCCTCCGCGAGAAGTCGCGCTCAGTGGTCTAGCCGTCCGCCTGAGCTCGAAATAAAAAATTCCTACTGCAAATACCCATACCGACGCCCTGTTGGGACCAGAACCTACGACCCGTGATTAGAGATCAAATCACTAAGACCCCTAAGACAATTCAACTTATTGGTGGAGGAACGCTGTGTCAGCCTGCCGAGGGAATACAAGTTCGCGGGTCGATGAGCCTACGCCCTCCGCAATGACGACCAGATCGTACTGTTCGATCTTTCCGCTTGCGAAGGTAACAGAGCCGCATCTGCAACCTCTTCGCTCTCGATCGGGTCAAGGGCGCAAGGTTGGCTTACAGGAACCACGCTTCGGCAGCTGCCAGCAGTTTCTTCTCTTCTCGCATTCCTTCTTGGAACAAGCGGAAAAGCAGCATCGCGAGCTCGTCGGGATGCGTGTCGTGTATCGGCACTGCCTGCGCAAATACTCTTTCGAGCAGAGCCAGGTCTTCAGGCCGGAGAAGAACATCAGAGGGAATTCTACCGCGCATAACGTAAGCTATTGTGAGGTTGGTCGATTGGCAAGTGTTCGTGGAAGTATGATCAGCGCTACAACTTCGTCGTTGGCTCGTTCTCGCCAGGTGCCGCTTGAGCGGGACGAGGAAATAGTCCTGCGCGGTGTATGCGCGGAGACTTTTTGAGCGACCGTCGACCACGCCGCAGCCTGAACACTATGCCGTCTATATTTCTTTGCCGCGAAGCCACATCGATTTCCACATGCCCTCGGGCTTAGTTTTCTCTTGGCGCTGTTGAACGCGCTTTTAGCAGAAGGAAACACGAAATGACGACCGAAGAACAGTCCGCTGATATGAGCGAGCATGCCTCCTTGCGGCTCCAGCGCTACTTTGAATGAAAGCTACGCAGTTCCGGTGGTCGCTTCCCCAGATATCTGGTAAAACCGAAAAACTCGTCTTTCCGCTCCCTGCCGGATGAAAATTAGTGACCTGGCAGCGCACAGGATTCATGAACAGTTGGAGATACGACGTTATCAGTCGGCAGTGTGCAGTTAGCTGTAGATCTGAAGCAGCCGGGTGGAGAGCAGCGTTCAGCCGTCAAAAAGGGGGCGTTCCTGCCGCCTATGCGTGTCGGCCGCGCCTGCCCAAGCTTAACGCCGCTCTTCCATAGACCATTTGGAATTCGTGTTCGACGTGTAAACTGTATTAACGTTGATGCTATGCAGGACACGAAGATCGCTGGAGGGCTTTAATTCATCACTAGGCTGCATACCTATCTCGCGGCTAAATGGTTCGGAACGATGATCGGGGTGGAGAGTTATTCATGTAGGCGGATCGTTAAACGACCGACGATGGACTTCCCCGGCGACGCGACCGGGTAGCAATTCGAGTAACGTGCGCTACCGCCGATACAGGAGGATCCCATGGGTTCGACATCAGACAAGATTTCCGGCAAGGCAAATGAGCTGACAGGTAAGGCGAAGGAAGCGGTCGGCGATGCCACCGATGATCGTAGGATGCAGGCAAAAGGTGCAGCTCAGGAAGCCAAGGGTGACGCCCAGCAAGCAAAGGGCGAAGCAAAAGACGCCGTTAAAAACGTAGTCGATAAGGCGTAACGGCTTCCCATAACATTTCTGACGAACTGGCCCGCTCTCGAGCGGGCTTTCTTGTTTCTATACCGCCTGCCTCTAATCCAAAGACCTGCTCAAGCCTTGCCTTCCGTTCTCGTGAGAGTGACGCGATCGCTATACATTCCAACGAATGTTGCATGCCGTCGAGCTCCAACATACATTCATGTAGTGCCGCAGCCTTTACCTTTCCCGAGCTAGCCGCGACGGTTTCAAGCTGATAGCTCCCTCCAAAACCTGGCATATCGGCACAGACAACGGTAAAATTCCGCGCAAGTTGAGGAGCAACCTTTAACCAGGTGGTGCGCTCCCTCGGGTGTCCATGTAGAAGAAGGATGGGAAAGCCGGACCCGCCAAATCGGATACGAATATCGCCTTGTGATGTCGTCACGGGCCTTTCAGTGAAACGCTCAAAAATCTCCGCCATCGTTCGCTCTTTAATCGGTCTGATCTATATCGTTGCGGGGTAACAGCTACTACTGAATAGTCCGTTCCCGAATGCGGGTTGAGACCAATGCGGACTTCGTCGAATTTAGAGGATCCCAGCAGGCTTACACGAGGACATAAGCTGCAAGTAGCACTGTCCCCACGCAGCGCATGAGTTTGGCGATAAACACGAGGACCAAAAATGGCAACAGTGATTGCTTCATCACACCGGCAATGACTGTCAGTCCGTCACCGGCGATCGGAACCCACGCTAGAAGAAGAGACCATTTGCCATATTTTCCGTACCAACCAGCAGCGCGATTAAGCTGCTTTTCGTTGAGAGGAAACCATCTCCTATTTCGGAACGTCTCTACACCTCGTCCAATGAGCCAGTTCAGCACACCGCCGGCTGTATTGCCGAGCGACGCGGTCAGGATGAGCCCAACCGCAGAAAACCTCTCAGTGAAAATGAGTCCGACGAGAGCGACCTCTGAATGAAGAGGGACAAGAGAGGCTGAGACCATCGACGTGACAAATAATCCGACATAGGTGACGATCTCAAGCATCAGGTCTCTGTATCATGACAACGGATCTTCGTATCTGCATATCACTGCGCGAGCGCATGTGGGTAACTGATCGAAATGATCTCCAAAAGCCCTTGGATTTTCCACCTTGACGCGCTGCCAACATTGAGCGTGACGTCGGCAGCTGATTACTGCCAGGAGCACAAACCGTGGGCGCATCTCAAGCGGCATCGTTGTGGTTGTACCAGACCCAAAAAATTGTGTCATCTTTGCGCCTAGCGTTGCTGTTCCGAACGAGTAGTTGCACCTATCGTTGACAACTCGCTCGATCTCCTTTCAATCAGGAATTGGGCACATGTCGACAACCTTAGCCAGGTTTTCACTTGTGAAGGAGGGGCCGCACAGATGAAATTAGTAATTCAGATTCCGTGTCTTAATGAAGAACACTCGCTTCCGACAGCGCTTGCTCATTTACCGCGCGTCGTTCCGGGGTTCGATAAGGTCGAATGGTTGGTGATCAATGATGGCAGCACTGATGCTACTGTCGAAGTCGCGCGAACGAGCGGCGTTGATCACATCGTTGATTTTAAGACGAACAGGGGTTTGGCGCGTGCGTTTCGAGCTGGCATCGAGCGCGCGCTCATCGAAGGTGCCGACGTTATCGTCAACACGGACGCCGACAATCAATATAACGCCGCCGATATTCCTGAACTGGTTCGACCGATCATTGAAGGACGCGCTGACTTTGTTGTAGGCAGCCGCCCTATCGCCAGCATCGAGCACTTTTCGCCTGTCAAGAAGCTGTTGCAGCATCTCGGCAGTTGGGTGGTGCGCTTTACGTCGGGTGCGGACGTAGCGGACGCGCCGAGCGGCTTCAGAGCTTTCTCACGCGAAGCTTCGATGCGGCTAAATGTGTTCGATTCCTACACATATACCCTCGAATCCATCATCCAAGCCGGTCGGTCCGGGGCGCGCATAACCTCTGTCCCGATCCGAGTGAACGGCGAAACACGGCCATCGCGGCTCGTCCGCAGCATTCCACGCTACGTTTTGAGATCGAGCCTTTCTATTGCCCGCTCGATGTTGGTCTACCGACCGGGCCTGTCCTTCTTCCTCCTGGGTCTTCTACCTTTTATCGCCGGGACCTTTTTGAGCGTCAGGTGGCTCGCCTTCTATCTTGACGGGTCCACACGCTCCCACGTACCAAGCCTCGTATTTGCAGCAGTTGCTTTGATTGCCGCTTTCCTCTGCTGGCTTTGCGCGATCATTGGCGAGCTGAATGGGATCAATCGCAAGCTCAGCGAAGACGTTCAGTTCCAGTTGCGCTGTATTCGCTTCGGAGTAGGCTTCAGTGAACAGAGTGACAAGCATGCATCCTGAGGGTTTCGCGGAGTCGATCGGTGCTTTGGTCCTACCGGAAATTCCCAAAATCTTAACGCTGCTCGACCGAACTGCCGTTAGCCCGACCTACGGCTGTTTCGATCGGACGTACTGGCACTACCGAATGATCGATTTCCCATGCGGAATGTCGCAGGAGTTTGTACTGCCGCTTGCGCTCGTTTGGTCGATGCAGCAGCTACCGGAAAATCCCTATTACGCTAGCGCCGAAATCAGGGAATTAATCGTCGCCGGCATGCGTTTTGCGGCGCGGTCATCGCACCCGGATGGTTCTTGCGACGACTACTACCCTTTCGAGCGTGCCGCCGGTGCAGCGGCATTTTCTCTGTTCGCCATTCTTCGCAGTGCCGAGATCCTTGCGCTCCCACCTGAGCCTGAGCTCGACAATTTCATGATGCGTCGGGCCCGCTGGCTGGCCGAGCATGTCGAAAGCGGTAGGCTGTCCAATCATGAAGCCCTGATCGTCGCCTGCCTGGAGAGTGCCGAACGGCGGTTTCCCGGACAAGGCTTTGACGCGTTCATGCACCAGCGCCTGAAGCGTCTTCTTTCTTGGCAAGATACCGAAGGCTGGTTCGACGAATATGGCGGCGCCGACCTCGGCTACCTTTCACTAACGATCGGCCTGCTTGCCGACCTTGATCGCCGACGCCCGGATTTGGCGTTGCGTCAGCCGCTTGCCACAGCAATCAACTTCCTGGCTCACTTTGTCCACCCGGACGGCACGGTAGGCGGCGAGTACTCCAGCCGCTCGACCCTGAATTTCTTTCCGTTCGGATTTGAAATTGCAGCATCGTGGAGCCCAATGGCGCAGGCTATCAGCCAGCAAGTGATGCGCCCATTGGTAGAACAAAGGACGCCCTGTTATTCTGACGACAGGATCATCGGACATCACTTGTGGGCTTGGCTTCTGACACTCCAAAACAACTGTTTGGACCCATGTGATGCTGCACCATTGCCATCCGGGGAAAAGTGGTTTCCGGCTTGTCAGTTGTTCGTCGATCGTCAGGGCGAGAACATGATGGTTGCAGCCCTCGGGCGTGGCGGGGTCTACAAGTATTTCTCAGGCGGTCAGCTTGCCGTCAGCGATACCGGTGTTACCCTTCGCCGCAAGTCCGATGGCAAAACGGCGGTGACACATCTTGGCGGAGCTGCGGCCATTGTTGCTGAAGGGTCGGTGGTTACAAGCGGACCGATGACCTTTGCCAAGAGCGCGCTACTCACCCCCTTCAAAAACGTCATCCTTCGTCTTCTCATGATAAGCCTTGGACGTTTCTTCCCTGATCTTGTTCGTCGGTCGCTGCAGAAGCTCTTGGTCACGGGCAAGAATGAAGCGCCCTTTCGCTTCGAGAGGCGCTTCGAAAGATCAAAGAGCGGTTGGACAGTCCATGACACGATCGCAAGCGACGCGGGATGGAGCGACGTTGGCCTCGTCGGAATCTCCGGTCACCAGACGTCGATCACTACCATCATGGCGCGAGTCTATCAAAAGGATCAGCTTGCGCCATTCATTTCACTGAACGACGCGCTCGCAGGTCTTGGACCCAATAATCCACTAACATTCGAGCGCCGTATGGATGCGAAATGAAAAAGTTGGTGGGACTGATCGTCAGCGCTGGCATTCTTGCGCTGCTTTACACTTTTATAGATATCCGCAGTATATGGGCGGCCGCACAGCAAACCCGCCCTGCTTGGCTAATCGCTGGTCTGGCTTTTACTGGACTGCTGACACTTCTCACTTCTTGGCGCTTTACGATCATCGTCAGCGGAACACACCTGGGCTTTTTGGAAGCGAACAGGCTAATTTTGGCGGCCAGCACTCTCAATATGATTTTGCCCTCGAAGCTCGGCGATCTTGCAAAAGCGCACGTCTTGTCACGCCGTCATGGCATGAAAGCGAGCCTTTCGCTTGCGATAGTCGTTCTCGAGAAGGCCGTCGACATGATGTCTCTACTGTTTTGGGGCATCTTCGGCATCATCTTCGTAGGAGCAACGCAGCCGACGATGCTTTGGCTGTTGTTGCCAGTTTCGAGCGCGGCACTAGCGATCGCCGTGTTGATCGCACCTTGGCCCGTTTTGCCGTTTGTGTTGCGCTCACTCGGTGGCGTTCTACCTACAAGGTTCACACTTGCCTTGGAGGCTTTTGCGGCGAGTTGGCACGAAATGTTGCACTGGTTCTGGCTCGGTAAGGTCAGAGCGTCTCGTGTGTTGTTTCTTTCTCTTGTCATCTGGGGCGCCCATCTTTTTCAATTCTGGCTATTTTGCCAAGCAGTGGATGCACACGTTCCCCTACTCGCAAATGCCGCATTCGCCACACTGTCTATTTTGGTTGGGCTGCTACCGTTAACCTTCGCTGGCGTGGGCACGCGAGATACAGCAATCGTATTCTTCTATGCGCCTTACCTGGTACCGCAGCAGGCTGCCCTCCTCGGTGTTCTTGCAACGCTGCGCTATGTCATCCCAGCAATCGCTGGTGCCCCGTTCATTGCTGATTTTGCAGGATTGACGGATCGCAATATGAAAGCCGCCCCTGTCAGGGAAGATCGGTGATGGATGACGAAGCGCGCCAAACGACTGGGACTGGCGTTTGGTCAGCGATCGCAGTCTTTGTTCGCGACCGGGTATCGGGGGCACGCAATGAGCGCTTGTGGCGTACACTTGCAATCAGTCTCGGACTTATCTCCGCCTGTTCGTTCGCAATAAAGGTCTACTCCTTTCCGACCGATGCGATCAGTGATGACGCAAGGATGTTTCTCTCGTGGATGGGACAGTGGGAGAACGACGGACTACTGCGAGGCGATTTCGTTGCTGATTACTGGAGGGCTGTCAGCCCGTGGGCTTATTCTGCGCTGTTTCGAGCCGCGTGGGCTTTCGGAATCTCGCCAGTCGCCTTCGCCAAGTTATTTCCCACGCTGATTTTCGTCCCTATTTCCTTCTACACATTCCGCTTTATCCGGGCTGTTGGTGGTCAACCCATTGTTGGGTTTCTGGTGACGGCGGCCGTCCTCCACTATCTGGCGCGAGCCAACCTTATCGTCACCAGCACGCCGCGCGCCCTGTGGCCTGTGTTACTTCTGATGATGCTTGATGGTCTGGCTCGCAAGCGGATCTGGCAAACGGCAATCGCACAGCTTCTCCTGACTGGAGCATACCCGCAGATGGCGATCACCACTGCGACACTGGTCGGCCTAACGCTTCTTTCATTTGCGCCTCTTCCTCGCCTGAAGCTCGATCGGCTCACTTTACTGCTTGTCGCATCGAGCGCGCTGGCAACAATCTGCGGAATAGCTCCATTCCTGCTGAGTAGCGGTTCTTACTCGCCGAGCTTTACGCTGGCGGAAGCGATGCAGATCCCGACTTTTGGCCCTAGTGGCAGGGGTGCGATCTTTCCGGCAGAAATGGACTACAACTTTCTCTGCGGATCAAGGCTAAGCTTCATTGTCGACTGCGAGGGTGGTGCAATCCTTAAACCGAGCCTCGAAATACTGGCAGCGTTCGGCGGATCGATGATCCTGTTTTATAGAACGTTGCGGCCATCGGGGGAGCGACTGCTTTCGTCGCAACTTCCTCTTCTACTGGCACTGGCTTCGCTCGGTTGGTTTTTCATAGCCGGCATCGTGCTGTTTCGCCTTCACCTACCCAACCGCTACACCGCCGCAATGGAACTGCTGATTTACATAACCGCTCTACCACTTTTGCTTGAATGGCTGTTCCGCATGCCGTTCTTTCAAATCGAAAAGCAAAGCAAGAGTAGGCAGACTATTCTATCCGGATCCGCGATGGCGTTGCTCGTCGTATGCGCAGTAGGCGCGGCCGATGTAAGAGTGGGGCTGAAGAAACCTAATCAGGAGTTTATCGCCGCTCTTCGCGCTCTGCCGGACGACGCTGTAATCGGTGGGTTCGTGGAGGAGCTTGATTTTTCGCCCGTACTGACGAACCGCTCCACGCTTTTCAGCCGAGAGCTATCGATAGCTTACCAGAAAGGGTACTTCCTACCGATACTAGCAAGGATGGAAGCGGTTAAAGACATTGTCCTCGCGACGGAACATGCCGTGTTAGTCGATCGGATTATCCAGCTTCAGATGACACACATGGTTGTTCGTCAGGCGGACATGGCCACGGTTCGTATCCCAGAAGGATTTCGCGGCTTCTTTGCAGAAGATCAACTTATAAAGCAAGAGGAGACAGCGGAGGCTGCTGGTGCGATCCTACCTAAACTGGTGGCAAACTGTACGGCTGGTATCTATGGCGGAATTGCCCTCGTTCCTACCGCATGCCTGCTCTCTAATAAAAGTGCTGACTAGGCTGGTCGTTGAGTAACCACACGGGCCGTGGCGGTCGCAGCACGACACTCGACCAGCTTGGCCCTCTGCTCGGCTGAGCCGTCAACGGCTGCCGCAGCGATTCCAGCCGCGCGCCCAATCGCCGCAACCCTCGCAGCTCCTTTCCGTGACGATGACCGTGTCCTCCAGCTTAATGAAGCCCAAGCGCGGATGCTGCCAGGTGGTTTCTATCGACAGAACCATGCCCTTTTCCAGTGCCTGGTCACGGTGAGGCGCGAGATAGGGGATTGGTCCATCAGCGAGAAGGCGCGGTGCTTCGTGCGCGATCAAGCCCATACCATGCGCCACGAAGCTTAGACGCCCTTCCCTGCTGACAGACGTCAGCCGGTGTGTCGCAGCAAAAATATCTCCGCCTACGGCGCCGTTTTTAATCGGTACGCGGGCAGCATGCTGAATTTCATCAACGACGGCAAGCGCGTCCTCTAGCTCGGCCGAAGGATCGCCGAGAATGCCCATGCGACAGAGATCACCGATATAACCATGATAATTGCCGCCGGAGTCGAGCGAGACGATGTCGCCTTCCTTCAGTCGCTGATCTGATGGGGCGCGGTTTAGGCTGGCACCGGCAGTGATTAGGCAGTATTCGAACAGCAAGCCCCGCTGGACTTCCTCTTGACGCAAGATTTCGACGATCTCGTGCTTCGTCTGGCCGGGCTGCATGCGGGAAAATGTTACCAACATGGCGCCGACCACGCCTTCCGAAGCAAAGCGCAGGTCGCCAAGCTCGTGATCCGTCTTGACCGCACGCATCGCCTCTAGGACTTCTACACAGTCTGAGATGGTCGTATCCGGGAGGCCAGCCCGCAGGATTTCAAAGGCATCGGCCGGAAGGAAGCCTAGTTCGGCTCCGACGGCCGACACTGGAACACCCGATGCCGCGATCTGCTCGAGCGCGTGCTCCATCGCATCGACCGACCCCCGCGCCCTCAGGTCCAGCACCGTTGGCCACAGCTTCCCCAGATCGCGCTCGAAACCTTCATTCGGGTTGCCGATATAAGCAGTCAGGTCCGGGCGGCTCTTCGGGTAGATCAGGACCGGCAGGTAGCGGCTCAGACCGACCGCGTCCATGTAGTCGAACATGAAGAAGCGATAACCACCAAGCAGGTACTGGACGTTATGCTTCGAGGTGACGACGAGGAGATCAAGTCCTCGTTCCTCCATCAACCGGTCCAGCAGTTGCGCGTTGAAAGGTGGCGTCGCCACCTTCTTTAAGCCACTCATCAGCTCCTCCAATTCCCCGCAATGCTTCGACGTGACTAGCGGCTAGCGCACGCGCGCAAGCTGCAAGCGTCAGAGCTGACGAAACGTGTCCGCCAGCCGCGCTGGGTTGGGGTTGTCGCCGGCAACAACCAGCGTACGAGCGCCAACCGTCGCCGCTGCCCCAGCATTGGAAGCCAGAGTTCGACCGTGTTAGTCCCGCCAATTCTAGCAATCTCAACGTCGAGGACCCTCGCACCGGTGGCAATACCCCATTTATCTAATACCGACCGACCTATTTAACGGTCTCGCAAAGAACTGCTGCCGTTGCCCGCACAAGCAACTATTGACATACAGTACCTCATTCGAGAAGCATGTCGCATGAAAGTTGAGAGACGATCCGATGAAGGCGTTGGTTTACCTAGGCAAAGCTGGCATGGCCTATCAGGATGTGGCGGAGCCCCAAGCAGGGTTCGGTGAGGTAATCCTGAAGGTCGAAGCCTGTGGTATCTGCGGCTCCGACATGCACGGTTACCACGGATATGACGCTCGGCGCGTGCCTCCGATGATCATGGGTCATGAAATGTCAGGAATCGTCGAAACCGGTGCAATGGCCGGCCGGAGGGTTACAGTCAATCCGCTACTGACCTGTGGCACATGCACGGAATGCCTTTCCGGCGCGCCACAGCTTTGCGAGGAGCAGCGTAATATCGGCCTGCCGCCGCACCCCGGGGCATTTTCCGACCGGGTTGTAGTGCCAGAAGCCAATCTCGTGCAGATCCCTGACCACATGGATTTTGGAACGGCGGCGTTGTCCGAACCAGTTGCGGTCTCGTATCACGCGGTGCAGATCGGCATAAAAAGCCTGCGCCGACCACTATCGGCCGCCAAGGTGGTGGTGCTCGGCGGCGGCGCGATCGGCCTGGCCACTGCCCTTGTGGCGATCTCCCAAGGCGCCGAAGCTGTGATGCTGGGAGAACCCAGCGCCCGACGACGCGCAACAGCTTCGAGAGCCAGTAACGCTATTGTCGCCTATGATCCGGACGGGCCGGAGGCTCCAGCCGCGGCCTCCATCGATCTGATCTTCGACGCGGTCGGCGCAATGGCGACCCGTGAGGCTTCCTTCAAGATGGCGCGCCGCGGCGCAACTATCGTTCATCTTGGTTTGCTGCCCGGTGCAGAAGGCGTGGACGTGCGCCGGTTGACGCTCGGCGAGATCGCCTTCGTCGGTTCCTACTGCTATTCGATGGCCGATTTTCGGGAAACAGTCGCGCTCCTTGGGTCCGGCCGGCTTGGAGCGTTAAAATGGGTCGAAACACGGTCGATGACTGATGGAGCCGACGCATTCTCCGACATCGACCGGGGAGATGTTGATGCCGCGAAAATCGTGCTGATCAACTGACGTTACCTCCAGCTGTCGCTGATCCGATCCAGGCGCCCGGCTCTTTGGCTCGGCCATCAGTGAATCCCTGAGTCTTGAGGACTAGGGCCGAGGCTGAAGCAGCGACCTTACAGCCACGAAAACGTCAATGGTCTGTCTGATTCTTCGAGGAAAGGGTTTGAGATAGGTTGGCAGGCCACTCAGTGGCAACTGCAACCCGTAGAGTGCATAGTCCGTCTTATTTAGTGACACCACGAAATGTTGGTTCTGGTTCGGATATTGACGTGATCGTTTCGTTTCGTCCAGGTAGAGATCTGTGTTGGGCCCAAACCGCAGTGGACGAGTATGCAGCTTCCAATCAAGGCAATTCTGGTCTTCCACACGGCGGCACGCACCGGCAGTATTTCGCGCGCCGCTGCAGAGCTGAGTGTTACGCCATCCGCCGTCAGCCAGCAGATCCATGTCCTTGAAGTTCAGCTCGGTGTCAGTCTTCTGGCGAAGGCAGGCCGCGGCATTGCGCTGACGGAGGCCGGCGAACGCTATTTCTCTATGATCGCGGACCAGATCGAGCATATTGAGGAGGCCACTGGCACGATCCGCGGCTTTCGCTCAGTTGAGACCCTGACCATCCGTGCCACGCCGACGCTTTCCAACAAATGGCTGCTGCCGCGGCTGGGTGATTTTCTCGACCGTCATCCCGATATGGAAATTCGTCTGGACGGCACGAATGAACCGACCGACTTCAACCAGGAACTGGTCGATCTAGAGTTACGCCATGGGGACGGCCGCTGGCCGGGTCTCTTTGTTGAGGGGATCGCCGAAGAACAGTTTTACCCCGTCTGCTCTCCTGACTATGCGGAAGCCGGCAGCCAAGCGCCAGAAGATCTGCTGAAGCGGCGCCTTATCCATTCAGCCAAATCGCAGGCGCAGTGGACGACCTGGTTTCCGCTGGCCGGGATCACGCCGCAAGAACGCTGGCGCAGGGTGCTTTTCGATCGCAGCCATATGGCGATCGATGCTGCCGTGCGCGGCATGGGGATTGCGCTCGAAAGCACGCTGATGATGGGCGAGGAATTGAAAAGCGGACGGCTTGTCTGCCCAGTCGCCTCACCCCCAGTGGTCCGGATCGTGACGCAGTGGATCGTCTGCCCCCGCGATCATCTGCGCCAGAAGAAGGTGCGACTGTTTCTTGATTGGCTGCGGGCCGAGCGGGAAACGTGGCAATTGGCGCATCCGCTCGGTGCCATGACAGGCTAAGCTTTCCGTTCGCTCAGTAGAGACCCAGAAGCCGGATCGGCGTCAAGGTCAGCTGCGGGAAGAGCACGAGCGCAAGGATAGCGGTCACGAGGATCGACATCGGCGCGAGCGAGCCCTTAATGACGTCTTCGATCGACATCTTCGCAACCTGCGCCACGGCGAAGAGACATACACCCACCGGCGGCGTGACCAGACCCAACGTCAGCGTAACGACCATGACGATCAAGAAATGGATGGGATCGACACCAATCGAAACCGCCGGGGGTAGAAGCACAGGTATCAGGATGAACATCGCGGCGATGGCATCCATGAACATGCCAACCACGATCAGGAACAGGAAGATCAACACCAGCGCCATGGTTGGTCCCGTGCTGATCGCATTTAGGAACATCGCGACCTGCGCCGGCAGGCCGTCGTAAGTGAACACCCAGGCCGCAAGCTTGGCGGTCGCTGCGATGAATAGGATCGTGCCGGATGTGCGCGCGGTTTCGACGAAGAGCCCCGGCAGGTCACGTACCGAAATCGTCCGGTACAGCACAACCGACAGGAACAGCGTGTAGAGGACGGCGATGCCGGCTGCTTCCGTGGGCGTGAAATAGCCGCCGACGATGCCGGCCATCAGGATGACGGGGGTCAGCATGGGCAGGATTGCCGCAATGCCGGTCGTTACGATCTGGCGCAGGTTGAAGGGCGTCGGAGGATTGTACCCGTGGCGCACCGCATAGATGTGGTTGAAGACCATCAGCATCAACGCGATGAACAGGCCCGGGATCAGGCCGGCCACCAGCAAGGTGCCGATCGAGGCATTGGCGATGGAGCCCGCGATCACGATCAGGATCGAGGGTGGGATGATTGACGACAGCGTCGAGCTGCACAGCGTCATGCCGACCGCATAACCCTTGGGGAAACCGTGGCGCTCCATGGCCTTGATCTCGATCGCGCCAATCGAGGCGATGTCTGCCACAGAAGAACCGGAGACGCCGCCGAAGATGACGGAGGATGCGACATTGACATGGCCGAGGCCGCCCGGCAGCCAGCCGACAATGGCTTCGGCG
The DNA here is from genome assembly GCF_014841925.1 of Rhizobium sp. CFBP 13726. Lineage (NCBI taxonomy): Bacteria > Pseudomonadati > Pseudomonadota > Alphaproteobacteria > Hyphomicrobiales > Rhizobiaceae > Rhizobium > Rhizobium sp. CFBP 13726. The sequence continues at coordinate 286,490 of NZ_JACYUU010000002.1, read as the reverse complement.
AAGTCGAACAGCTTTTCGGCGACGCGACCGCGCTCCATCAGAACGCCAACAAGGATGAACAGCGGCACGGCGACCAGCAGGAACGAGTTCATGGCGGAGAACATGCTCTGCGCCAGAAGATCGATCGGCGTCGAGGTGAACAGCAGGATGGCAGCAACGCTGGCAAGCCCAAGCGCGACGGCCAGAGGAACGCCGAAAGCACTCATGACTAGGAAGATGGCTAGAAGAACGAGGCTCATGACTGCTTCTCCGAATTCTGTGTCGCACTTTGCGCGAGGAGGAGTTCATGCATGCCTTGCGAGAACTCCGGAAGCTCGATCAGGTCGCGACGGGTTCTCAGCGATTCCACGATGGCAAGAACGCCAAGGATAGAACTGAGCGGCATGATCGTGCCGATCATCCACATCGGAACGGCAAGCGTAGCCGCCGTCTCGTTCATCATCAGCTGCTGCTGCACGAGGTGATAGCCGGTCCACCCGGTCAGGATGAAGAAGATCACCGAACTCACCACATAGATAGGCAAAGACAGTCGGCGGATGAAACGCGGCATCATGGCGATCAGGACGGTGACGCGTGCGGTTTCAACCGTTCTGAAACCGGCCGCAAGACCGAGGAAAATCATCCACACGAACAGGTAGCGGGTGGCTTCTTCGGTCCACGAAACAGGGAAACCAAGAATGCGGCTGGAAACCTGAAGCAGGACGACCAGCAAAACGCCGAAGACGGCAATACCGGCTGCAAAATCGGTCGTGACCTTGAGGGCCCTGCCGAACACAGATGGGCTTTTGGACATGGCATGTTCTCCTGTCCGGATCGACCATGCGGCCGATCCGGTGGGTGCGTGCGGATCAGTTCTTGCCGACGGCAGCAACAGTCTTGTCGAAGAATGCCTGGTCCTTCACCAAACCGGCAAACACCGGGAACAACCCCTTCGAGACTGCGACGAAAGCCTTCTGCTGTTCCGGCGTCAGCCGGTTGACCTGCATGCCGCGCGTCTGCAGCTCGGCAATCGTGCTTTCAGCTGTTGCCGCGTCGTTTGCAACCTTCCAGGCTTCCGCTTCCTTGCCGGCTTCCTCGATCGCCTTCTTGTGCGCCGCACTCAGGCCTTCGAATTTGGCCGGGTTGATCCCAAGCACCCAACCGTCGGCCATATGGTTTGTGATCGACGCATATTTCTGCACTTCGAAGAACTTGGCACTGAGCGGCACGTTGATCGGGTTTTCCTGACCGTCGACGACCTTCAGCTGCAGGGCGTTATAGACCTCGGCAAATGCCATCGGGGTTGGAGCCGCACCCATCTTCTTGAAGAATTCGACCCATAGCGGGTTGTTCGGAACGCGGAACTTCAGGCCGACCAGATCTTCCGGCTTTTCGATCGGGCGCTTCGAGTTGGTCATCTGGCGGAAAGGCCGCGGCCAGAGATTGATGCCCTTGATGCCGATCTTGCCCAGATCGGTGATGAGTTCCTGCCCCTGCTCGCCCGAGAGATAGGTGCGAAGCTGCGCCTCGTCGTCAAACAGATAGGGAATGGAGATGGCCGAGAATTTCGGGTTGAAGTTTGCATAGAGCGATGTTGCCAAGACCAGCATGTCCAGCGAGCCGCCGGACAACTGCTTAACGGCAGCAGAAGGATCGCCACCATAAAGGGTCCCGTTCGGGAACACCTTGATGGTCAGTTCGCCACTGGTCTTGGCCGACACCAGTTCGGCGAATTTGTTGGCGGCAACGGTAATTTCGGATGTATCCGGATCGGGCGTCGACAAGGTCAGTGTCGCGGCCTGCGCGAACGATGCGGTGAGCATGGTGGCTGCAGCCAGCAGGCTGCGAACTGTGAAGTGTTTCATTTTCATTCCTCCCATTTGATAGTCACGACGATAGATCAGGCGGAGCTGCCTCCACCCGCATTCATGCGTTGCAGTTCGAGAATGACGCCGCTGTGGTCGAGTTCTCCGTCACCATGATCCACCATGGCCTCGAAAAGCCGGTCAACCTCCTCGCTGACCGGAAGCGTCAATCCACGGCTTCGAGCAAAACCCAATGCCGTCGATGTATCCTTCACCTGATATTTCGCCGGACCGCCAGGCGTGAAATTGCCCTCTACCATGCGTAACCCATGCTGGCGAAAGACGGTTGAATCGGCGAACCCGCCGAGCAATGCCTCGCGAACACGGGCCGGGTCCGCGCCGCCGCTCCGTGCCAATGTCAGGGCCTCGGCAACCGCACAGATCGTCGAGGCGACGATCAGCTGGTTGGCGAGTTTCGTCAGAGCGCCGCTGCCTGACGGGCCCACATGCGTGACGCGGCCAAGGCAGGAAAACAGCGGGCGAAGGCGATCAACGATGGCTTCATCTCCACCCGCCATGATCGCAAGCGTTCCATCCCTGGCGCCCTTCTCCCCGCCCGAAACCGGAGCGTCGAGACAGGCGATACCACGATCACCACAAGCCTTTGCCAAGACAATCGCCGTTTCGACCGGGATCGAGCTCATCACAGCTAAGATCGATCCGGGCCGCATCGCCGCGATGACACCGTCATCGATCAGCACCGTTTCGCAGACCGGGCCGGAGCTCAGCATGCAGATCACCACATCGGCGCCCGCCACCGCATCGACCGCGCCGTTGGCAGGCACAACGCCCCGAGCGTGCAGCGCCGATGCCTTGTCCGATGTCCGGTTCCAGGCCGTGACCGTGTAACCGGCCTCCGCCAGGCGGCCAGCCATGGGTGCGCCCATGATGCCGGTGCCGATGACCGCGATCGTGGTGGTGTTCATCTGTCCATCCTCGCCACTCACAGATATTGCCGTGTCGAGAAGCGCACCGGGCGCTCTTCGACGATCAGCGGCGGGAAAGCATCCCGGAAACGCGCCAGATGGGGCGTCTCCAGATGGGCATCGAAAACCAAGCGGCTGTCATAGACTTCGTAGAAGACAACCGTGTCGTCCGAGCCTTCCGGGCAGATGACGTCGAACTGCCGGCAGCCCGGTTCGTCGGCCACGGAATGTTTGGCGTCGTCCTGCGCCGCCTCCAGGAAAGCCGGCAGATTGCACGGCTTCACCTGGAATTCCGCAATCACGACGAAAGCTTGGCGGCTCATGGGACTGTCCACGCTCACTCCGCAGCGATCTTGACCGGGCGGAAGCGATCTTCCATTTCCCGGCGCAGCTTCACCACATCGAGATCATTGACGATTTCGACATCGTCAAAGGAGACGATCTGGTCTTTCTTGATCGGCCGCTTGAGCTTGACGTTGTGTGCAAGACCGATTGGCAGCGCCTTAAGATCAAGGCTTCGGTTTGCCGGGATGGCATTGGCCCAGACGGCGTAGCCGCCCTCGCCATCCAGCATTTCGCCAGGCTGCATATCCTTCTTGGCAGTCGCCACGGCATCGCCGCGGAACTCCTTGGAGCAGCCGGTCGGCTCGTTGCGCAGCACGGCCGACAGGACGCTGATCGAAGTCTCGAGGCCGATAATATGGAACGGACGCCACATCGAGGCATACCAGCCGGACGGATCTGTCAGCAGTCCGTATTGCTTGAAGCAAGCGCGGGCATATTCATTATGCGCCTTGAACGTGACGAAGACGCCGTAGCGGATGTTGTTGAAGACTTCGCGGCCATCCGGCTCCTGGCTGGCCGCGATATCGACCAGGCCCGAGCGCGCCATGCGGCCGCCATCGGAGACCGGGCGGAACACGCGCGCCAGGTCGTGCAAACCCGCCGGCGGGAAAGCCAGGCCGTCATCCGGGCAATCGAGCCCAGTTCCGTTGGCAACGGCTGCCATTTCGATCGCCGCCTTGGTGCCGTCAGTAAACGAATTGTAGAGTTTCGGATTGAGGTTGTCGGCGGCCACCTGTTCTTCGGTCCAGCCGAACAGTCCCCAGACCGTATCCGGTGTCGAATAGCGATAGCGCGGCTCGAAATTCATGCCCTTTCCGGCAGAAGTGATCTCAAAGCCGGTCGCACGCGCCCAGTCGACAAGTTCGCAGATCAGCGCTGGCTGGTCGCCATAGGCCATCGAATAGATCAGGCCCTTGGCACGAGCCTTTTCCGCCAGGATCGGTCCGACCATGACGTCGGCTTCGACGTTTACCATGACCACGTGTTTGTTGCTCTCGATAGCACCCAGCGCATGACGGGTTCCGGCAATCGGATGGCCCGTCGCCTCGATAACGCATTCGATCTCGCCGCAGTCGAACATCGCTTGGACATCATCGGTGACAAATGTCGTGCCGTTCTTGATGGCATCCCCGCAGCTGGTAGCGGCATAGCGCTCTTTCTGCCAGCCGACACGGCTCATCGATTCCTTTGCCTTGCCGACATCGAGATCAACGACGGCAACGAGGTGAAGGCCCAGGATCTTCTGGGCCTGTGCCATGACCATAGAGCCAAACTTGCCGGCCCCGATCAGGCCGACCCTGACAGGACGTCCATCGGCGGCACGAAGCGAAAGCAGTGAGTAGAGATTCATTTCAAAATCCTCGGCTGGGGAATACCGTTCTGGAGAGCCCGGCCGGAGCGATCATCAGCCACACGCACTTCCCGGATGTCAGGCACAGATGTGCCTCCGTGAATACGGTTGCGCCGATGATAGTGTCTCCTCCCGAGGAACGCGGCAATGTAGCCTGCGCCTCCTAGCCGCCTCCCACAACGGCTATAAGAAGAGTGTAGGTTGGATAAGAAATTAGCTCAATTTAGAATTATCTGCCGACTCGTTAGAAATTCTAAATGATGTGGCCGGTTCGAGCGAATAATGCTCGGGGCTACTAAGCGGTTGGAACGAGAACTTTTGCGACCTAAGTTTGATATGTTCCCTGAAGCTTCAGCCGTTATGCATAAGCTTCGTATAATGTTCAGCGGCTGCGATTTCTCTCGACGCATGCCTTTAAAGGGATCCAACCAGCGACCCGCTGATTCGAAGGCGTCTGGAGGACAATACAGGCAGGATGACGGCCACCCAGGTTACGGTCGCCGTCAGTCCTTAGCGGCTAGACAATGCCAAACGCTTTTCGATCGCCAACCCAGTTCGTCGTCCTAAGGAACTGCTCCCAACTCAGGCTTGCTGGGTTGATCCGTCGGCTCCATTCGAGATCCCGGTCCTTGCGGAAGTAACCGCGCTCTACCGCATATTCCGCCATACCGATGATCTCGCGGACGAGCTCCTCGTTTTCCGCAAACTCGGGAAAGTGGTTGATCAGTTCCTTGGAGCGATAGGCGGAGGCATAGACCGCGTTCCGTCCGGTGACGCGGGTGAACGTCTCGATCATCTCGGCCGGAGAGAGGACGTCGCCGATGACCGGCAGGGTATGACCGGTATAGATGTCCGGGTGATCGAAGATCTCAAGGACCGCGGGCCCGGTCGCCGTCAGCGGATCGACAAACGGAGCTTGAAAATGTTCGGGCAGGTAGACCGGAAAAACCAGCGCGTCGCCGTCCTTGCGCGGAACATAGTATTCGAGCATGTTAGTGTAGAAGAATGCGAGCTGAATGAACGAGCTTCGGATCGGAAGCTCGCGTATGTATGCCTCTACCCTCGCTTTGTCCGTGAAGTGAGGCGCGAATTTCGTTCCACCTGTAATGCTGTCCACGTTTTCCAGCGAGCTGAAGACGATGTGGCCGACGCCGGCTTGAACACAGGCGTCCGCAAGCTCCTTCCCGATGTCGAACTCGTAGTCCGCCGGCGGGACGACACCTGGGGTCATCAGGAAGGCCATCTGCGCGCCTTGGAACGCCTTGACGAGATCCTTTCCGCGGTTAAGCGCGAGCGGCACTTCGACAAGCTCTGCCCCCTGTCCTGCCAACCGAAGTGCCTCGGCGGAACCGGTACGGCTCGTAAGGGCACGCACTCGGTACCGCCCGCTTTCCAACAAGGACTTTGCGGCGCTGCGGCCCTGCTTGCTAAGGCTGCCAGCCACCACGACCAGGGGTTTGCTTTCGAACAACATGTGGATCTCCATCACCTGTTGGAGCTTCTCTGATGCTCCTTGAGAGATGGTCATCGCAGACTGCAACGTATCTGAGAAATCGATTCTTTTTTGTGCTACCATCCAAGGGATGGATACATCTCGAATAGACCTCAACCTCCTCGTCAGCCTGGAAGTTCTTCTCGCGGAGCGGAATGTCACGAAGGCGGCCTCTCGGCTTGGCCTGAGCCAGCCAGCCCTCAGCGCCCAGTTGAACCGTCTCCGCGACCTGTTCGAGGACCCGCTGCTCGTTCCTGCCCACCGAGGCATGATACCGACGGCGAAGGCGCTTGAGCTGCTGGAACCATTGCGGGCGTCGCTGGACCAGTTCCGCAAGATGCTCCAAAGCCATGACAGGTTCGCCCCGGAGACCGCGGAGCTGAAGGTGGCCATCGCCTGTACGGATTATGTCGAGGCCACTGTGGCAATCCCACTCATCCTAGCTTTGCGCGAGAAAGCTCCCAAAATACGCGTCGCGGTTCATCGCCTGAATCCAGCGACACTGGCCCGGCAACTTGCAGGCGGCGACGTCCATTTCGCCATCGCCACTCCTGATCCAAATCATCGGGACTTTCGTACTCAGCACCTGTTCAAGGAGAACTATGTTCTCATTGGCCGGAAAGGGCATCCGCGGATCAAGGACGCGCGGACGGTGGAAGGTTTTGCCGGCATCGAACAGGTGATTGTCTCCCCTTCCGGCGGAAGCTTCTCTACGCCGGTCGATGCCTTACTGGCGGTACAGGGCTGCCAGCGAAGGGTGGCCGCCTCGGCGGCCTCGTTCCTGATCGTTCCTGAAATGGTTGCGTCCAGCGACCTCGTCGCCCTGGTGCCACGGCGCCTAATACAGACCGCCGGGCCCTCACTCGACGTTATGGAAGTTCCGTGGCTGTCGGAAGGTTTCGAGGTAGCTCTGATATGGCATGAGCGCAGCCAAGGACATCAGGGCTACCGCTGGGTTCGCGAACTTGTTCACGGTCTGACGGCCAGCTAGGGAGGAGAAGCAGGACGGATAGCTTCGTTTTACGGTTTTAGTATCTGCTGCCTGAAACCGGACCGATGCAGAGGCTTGATTCATCGGAAGCGGCGGCTACGTCCCCTAAATTTTTAGGTCTTGAACGGATATGCACCATTGCTTCCTCTAAGGTCACAGCGTCCTTCGATTCCATTCGCTTTTCAGGCGGGCCTGCTGTCGTGCAACAGCACTGGCCGCCAAAGCATGAAGAGCTTTTTTACAGAGGTTGGCCGAGCGCAACTTGATGTGAATGAGTATTGTCATAGGGCCTTCCTTTCCAGCGGGCCTAAACTTTATCTCTTGATAACGCCAACCATTCGATTGATAGCGCCCCAATATTCCTTGTGCATGGTTTCGGCTGCGTCCGAGATCGCCAGCTTCCAAGCAGGTCCGCGATCCCACGCTTCTTCTAGAGCGTCAACCAGCGATGGCCCGTGGCCCGTGACCGGCAGGGCGTCGAATAGTATTCCCGCCTGTCTAAGGTCTTTATCTCGTTTGGCTTGGCCGCCGGCGTCATTCTGGCGGCGACCGGCAATGATAAGTTTGTGCACCGCGTACCTGCAAGGATCAGGGATCACAACTGAGATACCGGCACCATGTAGCAAGATAGAACGAACGGGGTCGCGGATCAAGAAATCCATGAATCTCAGCGGTTCGGCTGACGCGCCGCCGAGAGCGGGCATGTTGACGGGTTTGTCCGAATATTCTTCGGCTCCCCTGTTTGTCGTCATGAATTCGACCCTGTAACCGCTCTGATTCCGGAATGCATGAGAGCGGGAGCTGCCGCTGATATGCGGCACTGCGCGGAACGTTGGATCACGCCCTTTTAGGAGATCGAGGATCGGCGGCAGCGAATCTGCCACCTCGGCGGAGATCGCGAAATCCTGGGCTAGGTCTGCATCACCTGTTAGGATCGCCGCCGAAGGCAGACGGATGCCAAGATATGCCGAGTAGCATTGAAAAGCGACAGTGCCGACGAGAACACCGCGCAGCCGGAAGAGACCGGCCGTGGCAAGCGCCTGTACGATATCGCCAGTAAAGCGATCAGCGGCCATCAAACCGGCTTCGCGCGTTAGCGTGGAAACGTACTTGCGGCGAGCCTTATAGTCTGACTTCTCACCCTTGAAGGTTTCGACCCGTTCCGAAATCGAGGGGTCGTCGGCAGGCCCGACATACCGACGCTTCTGTCCACCCTCCCCGTCGGGTTGGTCGAAATACCAGTAACGTCGACCATTAACTGCCACGGGCACGAATCTACCCGATGGGGGGAAATCTTCTGCCCAGTCATCGTCGAATGCCCGTTGCTGGAGTTCCGCGACCATGGTGCGAAACATGAGGTCAATTTGTTTAATCACGCCGGCCTCTATATCTTTTTAACAAATCTAGTATAGTCACAACCCGGAAGCAAGCTTCGACTCTACCCACTGGACGCTGCGCGCCTCCGCTACGCCAATGCGATGCATTGCGCACCGTGATCCTCGCTATACCAATTCGCCAAACCTAGTATAGGAATGCTGTCGAGATGCCCGCCTTGAAGGGATACGAACCGGCGTTTCGGGAAACGGCTAACAAGATTTCGCGATTTCAAACGGATAGCGAGACTAGTTAGTGCTCCGTCGTCGAGCGGTGCAATTGAATTAGCCAGACGGGTTCCGCGGTTAGAATTACCCGTTCTTTCGCCCTCAGCCCGGCTCTCAACCTTTCTACTCTCCAACGGAAGCCTTATCGAAAGCGCCAGCCGGAGATAGTGGGACCGGGTTGAACGATGATATGTCGACCGGGTGCGGTGCGCGTCTATCCTCTATACCGACCCTCTCAGTCGCGCATACGATTGGAGACGAGGATCTCATACAGGTCCATACGCTTTAATCTGCTCGATGCGTGGAAGAACATCCGTCGCCTTGGGAAATGCGATCACCTTTAGGAAAGGGTGAAAAATCAGGACTCCGTTCCTCAAGCGATTTCAGCAACGCTCGTTCTTCATCGGTGAGGTTGGCACGGTCTGCCTCTGACGCGACCTGACCATGCAGCTGTGAGCGCTGCTCGTCCCAGCGACGGGACAGGATCGACCAATGATGCTCGTCATAGGTACCGCGGAAGATAACCGGCCGAAACTCTATTCTTGGCAAGGCCGAGCTATCCAAATCTTTCGCAGCCTCCAACGTTCTGGACCAGTGGCTATTTTTTCGGTCGACACGGCCAATTTGCTGCTCCACCACAGCCGGATTCCATTCAAGGTGCAGTAGAATAACGGTCCGGCAGCTTTCGTGGAGGTTCAGACCTTCACGGCCGACAAGTGACTGCGCCACCAAAACATGCGGTTCGCTTCTTGACCGGTTGAAGGCCAATTGGACAAGACGGCGGGTGGTGACCGCTGTGCTACCATAGAGCATTCGTGCGAACGAGGCGCGCGGTGCCTTGAATTCCTGCTCGAGCAGGTCATGCAGAGTGGACCATTTTTCGTTTCCGCTTTCTCCCCAAAGCTTGTCAACAACATCTATGAGCGTCGCCAGCACGGCATCGCGTTCCAATGGTGTGTCTGTCGGCAGAAGTGGCTCGATGGCACGAGCCAGTAAAACGACGGACTCCGATCGCCGTTCGCTGCTTCCTATCTCGCTCAACAAAGCTGCAGACTTAGATCCCTTGCCTACAAACGCTTCGTCGATCAGTGCATCGAGATGATCGCGGAGTGCCTGCCGGTGTTTTTCGAAGTCGTTGTATTTCCTGCCCAGGTATCCGTCGATCGCCTGGCGGTCGTAGTCCATGCCAAGTTGTCCGGCAGCGACCCTTAGGGAAACCTGCTCGCTGTCGCTCGTGCTTCCATGAGGCCAGGGTGCTCCCTCGCAAACCGCCCGCAGCAAAGCCCGTGCATTTAAAAGCTCGGTTAGGATACGCATGGGGCGCGTGAAGCGACCGAAAACAAGCACCTTTTCACCGGCCTTGGTATGCGCCTCGATTTCGCGGATCGCCGCAGACAGAACGGGGTGATCATAGAGGCTCGCGTCGCCATCGATGAAAGGTGCCTTCAACACGCCCTTCCAGAACTCGGCGCGCTGCTTGCGCTTGCTGCTCCCATATTGCTCATCAAAGGACTGCAAGTCATCGTTGACAAGGTCTTCTTCGAGCTGCTGAAGATCGGCCTTTTCTTCATCTGCCGTCTCGCGCACTGTTATCTGTTTCGTCAGCTTATCGACTATGCCCGCCACGCCATGGCCATTGCTGATCGTTAGCCTTGCCCTTGCCTCCGTCGTTCCGGCGGCTGACTGGCCGATCACCGAAAGCGCTTCGGCGGCGAACACGACCTGTCGCCAATTTTCCGACAGCTCATCGGCATCGACGGTAATAGGACGTTCTTTCCGATAACTGGTACCGTCCTTAATAAGAGCGTTGAAGCTTTTAATGGTGTCATCGAGCCGCTTATCCCGACGCACGACCCAAGGTGCCAGGGCGTTTTGGAAGGCGTCAGAGGACTTGATGTAACGATCGCGAGCCGTCTCGTCACTGCGCCAGCGCTGCCTGACAGCCTCGGCGGCGTCTCGAAATTCATAGATCGAAGGTTTTATCTTCGCCCATTCTTTGCCATCCATCCCGACGCGGCGAAGCGTATTTTCCCATTGCCAGACGTCTAGTTCGACAGGAGTTGCCGTGAGCCCCAGCATTCTGAAGCTTTTTCCACGTCGAAGCAGCACACTCTCCAAGAGCGCCGTCAACTTGCTCCACTCGCTACGTGCCTTGTGTGCCTCATCGATAATGACCAGATCGAACGCCCCAAGGGCGAGGCCAAGGCTGCGTTCAAGCAGTTTCAGTTCTTCAGAATGGTTATCGAACCTATCGGAGTCGGCGTCGTCAAGCTCGGCGCGGTTACGGATGTCACGAAACTCGTTGATGATCTTTTCTACGGCTGTTTTCGTGTGGCGGCATGTCTTAGCCCGATCGAAGATCGAGGCAGATGCCGCGTGGATACCCGGATGTAGCCAACCTATAGACTTTCGGCCCAGCTTGAGATGAGGGTCAAAGTCCCGGATAACGTTTTTGAGGAGATTTGCTCGCCAACGCTTCCCTCGAGCTGCTCGTACGTCACCGAAGCGATTGGAGAGCAGAACCGTAGGCTCCTCCATTCTTGACGGACCATTGGCCTGATATTCGCCCATCAGGTTGTCGAAGCTTCTCAGCATCTTTCCGACACGCGTCCCAGTGTCGGCGAATTCCTTGCGCCATTGCGGTTCAACGATGGGGGGTATGACGATGGCAACGCGGCCGCCGCATTGGTTCACTGCAAGTGCCAAGGCAACGGCAATGCGCGTTTTGCCCATACCGACCTCGTCGGCAAGGACTGCGCCATGGTCTTTCAGCGATGTTGCAAGAGCTTTGACACCGTATATCTGGCCTTGGTCGAGATAGCTCGACGGAACCAGCTGCCGCTCGTGCATCGCGCCCAGAGATTTCGCCACGGCATCCCAGCCAGCAAACTTGCTTACTCTAGCCGGCATGTGAACTCCTATCCTCGAACCCGCAGAAATCCTTTACGCCCCAATTGGCCTCGACCGCGTCAAGCGCGGCATCCAGATCTTCAAATGCCTTGCTTCCAGGGACAACATGGTTCGGCAGGAACGGTGCTAGGCGAAGACAGGTGAGCGGATTGGTTTTAAGCTTCACCAACGCTTGAACGAGGAGCCCAGCATGTGCGGGCCGGCCTAATTCACTGCGGCGATTGTTTCCCGGCAGATTGCCCAGTTGCGAAAGAACGCATTGCAGACGCTGCGTCCAAGACGACCAGTCCGCTTTAGGCACCATGGTCTGGCGCTCAGCAATCGATTCGATCAGCTGCATTGTCCGACGAATGGCGTAGCGAGTATCTGTCCCGGCACCGCCGCCACCCCCCGCCCCCTGACTGTCACTGCTACTCGAGGATGTCTCTTCCTCATTGTCACCTCCCGGGGATGCTGGAAAGCGCTCAAGAAGCTCGATCGCACGCTCGATATCGATCGCCTCGAGCGGACTTGCCGCAAGCCTGCCAAAGATGTCCAGCACGGGGACCAGAACAACTGGTCCGCCAGCGTGCCGGTTCTCGAACTGCACACCAACCTGTGCCGGTTGCTCGCCTGGCCAAGGAAACCGCCCCATACCATCTACAGCGATCGGATCGCCGCCGGGCCCGATCACGACGATCCCGGAGCCGTCTTGGCCCTCCGGTACAGTGAGAAGACCCGTCGCCTCCATTTCGGTCCATAGCAAATGCGAAATCGGTGCAGCGATGAAACGCGTTTCGCGATCAGGCGGCCCGTCGCCAGGCTTGAGGTCTGAAACCTCCGTGATTTCGTGATCCCAGCTGATCGGCAAGACCTTGCCCAGATGCGTGACGGCTGGCGTCTTGCTCTCGTTCCAGAGTAAGCCGGGAGCGGCCGCGATGATGCCGGCCTCGAGGTTGCCGCCTCGCCGCGGCGCGTCCAGAAAGCCCGCCCGCGTCAAGTTGCCAGACCCCAAATAGACCCAAGCGGCAGTACATCTGTCGCTGCTTTCCTGGTAGTTGGCCGAGAAGAGAAACTTCGCGTGAAGGCGTCGCGTATCTTCGCCACCCTTAAACGGATATTTTAAGGCGGGACGAAGCTTCCATCTTTTTTGCTGCATGTGGGCGAAGACGCTTTCGTCGGCCAAGGCAGCGCAGCCGTCCTTCTCCACGACAAGGTTGATTTCCGCACCGCGTGTCAGCAGACCACCATCCGTCAGCGTATTGATGATTGCACTTGGGACAACCGGGACGCCGTCATCCGGTACGCCCTCCCAGAAACCAGAGCCGAGAACCAGTGTATTGCGTCGCTGAGACCCTGCCTGAACTCTGACGCGCTCGTCGAGCTGCGTGACGAGCGCCTGTTGCGCAGTATGGACGAAACGTGGAGGAAAATCATTGTCCGGCCTAATCGCATCAACCCAGCGATCCATCTCGTCAAAGGCACCACGTTGCGTGGCTACTGCCTTACCTCCGATAGCCTTGTCGTCAAAAAGGCCGCACTGATAATGCTGTCGCAACCAGCGCCAGAAGTCCCGCGCTGCCGACATGTCTGCCAAGCCGGCCAAAAATGCCTGCCCGCCCTCTCCGGCCTCCCGCTCATTGGCGGTTAAATCCAGCCGCCAGACCAGATCGATGCTGTCCTGAGTGGTCTGCCGGGTCCAGTTGCCCGTCACCACCAGCAGGCGCAGGGCCCAGCTGCTTTCATCAGCCAGATCTCGAAACGCCAAGAGCGCAACCTTGGCATGCATCAGTCGATAAGGAGGTATTTCGTTGCGGGCCGGTAGATGTAAGACGCCAGGCGCTTCGCCGGGCGGTATCTGCGGCTGCGAACTGTCAAGGCACAGACAAATGAATGTACGCCCAAGATCGGCGCGAGCCCGTTTCCCGAGGCCGGTAAATCGCTCAGCGAAGGCGTCCATGAAATCGGCATCCGCTGAAAAGCCGCAGACCCAGCCAGCGTGGCCGCGCATTCCTTCTGGTGGTGCAGCATGCTCGATTAGCGATAACGGGTGGTGCGGATCGATCGTCATTGCTGTCTCTGTTCCCGGATATAGGTATCAAGTCGCCCGTCTAAGTCGAGTGTCAGGCGCCGCAGATGGATCATGCGTACAGATATATATGGCGGTAGAAGGTCGCGCTCCGCGCGCTTCGGCGCGCCGTCGATAGTATCCTCGGTTTCGTCTTCGATGGCATCTATCTCTTGAATTGCCAGCGCGGCATCGCTTCTCCAGGCTGCGGTGGGCAGGACCGCGCCGCCTGTCACCCTAAGCATGTGGTTTTCGCGCTTAACCAGCAGCGTAATTGCGGCAGCGTCAGATTGAAGCGCCTCTGCGCAGAACGCCTCCGCCGCGCTTGCGGCCTCCTTAGGGCCATGGCTGTCCAGAGCACAGAAGCTCCTGGCCTGCTCTCGCCAAGCATTAAGCGCACCGAGAATTTTTTCGGGTAGCGGCCGACCAAGATCGATACGTGGCTGGCGGATCAGGTGTTGTTCGATTTGCGCCAGGACATCGATGGCGGTATCGCGGGTTTGCAGCAGCGCCGCGCCAGCGCGCAGGTCCTGCCAGTGATCCTTTGCGATTTCATGAGGGCAGTCATCCCAGTCAGCGTGAGGATTTGCGCCGAACTCTCCAGCATCTATCCTGCGCATCCACGCCATGGCATTGCGCCGGCGTGCGCCTGCATCCTGGAAGCCGCTCCCGGCATTTTTCGCGAAGCCCATCGCTTCACGCATCACCTTGCGTGCATCCTCCCCTGCATCGCTGGTTGGATTCAGTTTAGATCGCAATGACCCGGTGAATTTCACATTGCTGCGTTTCACCCAGTCACGAAGATATTTCGGTAGGTGTTTCTGCCCCGGGCCACCGTCGCCGAAGACTGCGTCAATGAGGAGGCGGCCTCGCGCATTAACGGAAAAACTGTTGTACCTTACCCCATCGGCATCGACCAGACCGAGTCCTCTTAGGGCTTCTACGCAGCCCATACGCATGGGCTGCGTGACGTAGGCCGACGCCCCTGTCAGGACTTGGAAATCCTTGGCCTTGCCGGCTTCCTGCAACACCCTGAGCTTGCGTGGACCGCGCAAACGCCAATCGCCGCGTTCCCAGCGCTGATCTTCATAGCCGATCCAGCAGGCGAGCGCCTCGATGGCATTTGATACCGCGATCTTGGTGCCAGCGTCCGGCACCTCCGTTGCAACCTGAATGCCGAGCAACGCAAGTGCCGCTTGGCGGATAAACCACACGCCGCCCAGTCCGGGAGCGGCAGCCTCATTGTAAAGCATGACCGCTCTACCAAGGCCGAGGGTTAGCCTCCGGCGCGCCGGATGTACGTTCTCCTTCGCAAGCAAGCCCCAATGTACAGTCATGATAGACATCCTTTCACTTTGGTCGCCTACGCGAAAATCAGTGCCGTCAAAGGGGCAACAAGAACTAATTCAATCTAATCCTCTCTTGCCGGCCGTAGATCAGAAGCCGACAACCCGTGAAGGCTTTGTCTTGGCGGAAGCCTCCCTCATCAATCATTGAGTCAAACGGCGACGAATCGGAAACTCCTGCTTCGCAAGACACGATAGGAAGTCGCTTGGCGTCAAGCGCTGAAGCTGCGCCCACCTCTGATGCCTCGCCGAACCAAATGCAATAATGCCCTCCACGCGCCGTCCGACACTCGCGCTTTTCAACCGATCGACAAGACCTGGCTTGATCGAAAACAAACTCAATCCCGGATGCAGGGTTAAATCCTGAAACCTATCAGTGATTGCAATCAACCGTATTGGTGATCATCTGAAAAATGGACATGGTATTCAGTCTCGGAAAGTCGTTGATGATTCTTGTATACTCGAAGCTGGAGGCCCCCAATGATTTACACGATTGTAAAACTTCAAAGTATGACACTCGAGCAGCGTGACACTCTTTATCGAAATTGCCTAAAACGTCCTGGTGCCAAAGCAGATGAAATTCTTGCCCAGTTAGAGGCTGCTGGTCTCCCTTACATTAAAGCTACACCTATCTCAGCAGGCGACCCCATCTATCGGAAGATAGAACTGATTATCAACACGGTTGAAAACACAAAACTCATGCTGGATGCGACGGCAAGAGGCCGTCCAGCACTTGAGCCGATTGATCCTCAGATCGCAAACGCACTGGGCGCCGACTATGGCAGTCACAACGAGAGCACGGTTACAGCTGGCTATCTTGTGGGGCAGCGGATGTACGCCTTGGGATATGAAAAGCGACCGGCGAAAGCACTATCCGGATGCATAGCGAAAACAGCTGCAACCTTCAGAAGAACAAAGGGCAGCTCAACACCCAAAGCATGACCGAACCGGGCGTTCTGGATCTGATCAAAAGGGGGCGCGGACTATGCCGACCAGGCCAATGGTCACCAATATTCACCTGCTGCAGTCTCCCCCGGATCGTTGCCGAATACAGCTTCGATCAAATCATTTATGGTGTTCCTGATCTCGACCTCATTTCCGCGCTGGTAGCTGAATGTGCCATCGGCGTTTGGGTAGATCCACACCTCAACGTCACCATCTGGATGATCTTTGGAAATGAGATGAACACGACTGCCAACCACCTCGTGGCTTGCACCCTTGCTTCCAAGCAGACCTGGTTCCGCTGCTTCGATTTTTGTGAGGAAATCCTTCATTGAAAGCATTCAGCATTCTCCCGTGCATAAACTGCTGTTGATAGTATCCGGCGCGCCTTCACGAGCAAGCTCAGAGGCGCCAACAAAGCCGTCCTATTTATTACGGCGGTGGTGTTGCGAAGACTGCAGAACGAACGCCAATCCGCAGAGCGGCACCGGCACCTATATCGCTACTGCTTAAGTTCTGAACTGCGCCTGATTTCTATTAGGTCTCGGTTATTCTCCTGTCATGTCAGGTTTTCAACCACGCCTGCATGAAAATCTGCCTACGCATTTTCGCGCGGCCGAAGCGGAAACAGGTCCTCACCGCGGTGGTGTAAACGGGTATGATGTAGTCGGCATAGCCAACGTACCTTCAGCGGCTGATCATATCGGTCATGATGGGCGTCAACCGCTTCAACCCCGCAAACCTCGCACGTTAGCTTTTCCAGATCCCCACACTTCACCGCCCGTTGAACGGCAAGATGAGCATTATATTTGGCCGGATTGGCTCGCCGCCAATTCGCTTGTCGGGTCTGTGTTTTCAGCATGTAACTATCCAGAATGAAGCTAAATCGCAACGAGCTCTGCCAGCTTGTCCGCCACCATTTCCATCGTATCCTCAGAGGTGCTGAGACCGCTGCGCGATGCCAAAAGAGGACTTACGTTTCGAAGAGCCTCGTACGTTGTGTTATGGACGATCGGCACGAGCTGTTCGGTCGCAAGGAGTGCTGAAAGTTCTTTGTCAGCAACGCCAGCTGCTGGAAGACGGCGCAGCAATGCTGGTGTGACCAACACAATCCCAACCCGCGACTTTACCAAGCCTTTGTCGATTTCACGAAGCAATGACGTCCCAAGGGCAATGTCCTTTTCACTGAACCAGACTGAAACACCCCGTGCTTCCAGCATATCGTGCAACGTTTTGGCATCACCCTGCCGATCGTCCCACGCATGACATAGGAACACGTCGCGCAGATCAGGTAATTGCGCTCTGGTCTCAGCAGTCTGACGGATCGGTGTAAGTGCACGGACTTCCGCAGGTGTGTATAATATGGACGAACTGGATTTCGACCATTTCGCTCTTACACGACCTGATCCGCCGCTGATGCTTCCTGGCGAAGAGCTATAGGACGGAGAGTACGACGAATACGACCCATAACCACTATTGTAGCTGTTATAGCCACCATAACGCCGGCCGCTGCGGCATGCTGGGCAGTTTGCTGCGGCGCTTGCTGAGCGATGGCCTTCGCTCGGTGCTGTACATTTAGCCATTTGAAAATCCCTCCAAACCGGACATTCAGCTGTCTTTGATCGTCGAACGCGGGTGCGACTTTCCATATTTCGTAGTGACAAACCTGCCGGAAATGGCACTTCTGTAAGTGCCGCCTGTGCTACCGCCTCCCGCCACTTCACGGACAGTGGTCCGCGGATTTGCACGCCCGTGCTTTACGGTGACGAAGCGTCCCGTAACTGCGCTGCGGAAAAAGCTGCCGCTTCTTTTTGCCTTTGCCATCAATCTGTTCCTCTTCGATATGCCCACGAATCTGGGCAATTCGAGAGTAACAAAAGTGGGTGTCAAAAACTGTCACCCAAGACCGAGATCACCGGCTCCCACCTTTCTAATAGACTGTTTGGTAATTCCTAAGGCAATGAATCGAAGTCGGCTCTTCGATGATCCTTTATGAAGCTACGCAGTCCTTCTGGCGCGACGACCTCGACTTCATTTCCCCACGAATAAAGGTGCCAAGCCATTTCGAGCCAGCCCGCCGCATGAAAGCGAACCAGGAGACTTCCATCCTCCTGTGTCTCTACGACCTGCTTCGGGTGAAAGGAGAACTCAGCGGCTCGCGCTGCGGCATGGGGAGCGAAACGCCAAATAACCTCGTCATACTGCTTTGGGTTCTGAAAGACCCCAAATGATTTCGCAGTGTAGTCTTCGAGAGAGAAGCCCGACGTGATACTGAAGCTCTCATCCAAACTCTCAGCGCTGAGTATCCGGTCCATTCGAAAATTCCGCATCTCGTCGCCGCGTTCTGGTTGACGTGCCACGAGATAGCTTCGGTGCCCGAGCAAGAAACCATGTGGCTCGACCACACGCTCAGGCGCATCCTTGGTTCCGTATCTGATCCGCAATCTGAATGGTCCCCGCAATGCCTCGATAACCGCATCGACCACAGTCGGGACCAGATTAACCCGCGGCCCAGGGCGCGCCACCGAGCCCATTCCCAAAAGAACCGCTTCGACATCTGCCTCGGTGCGGAGAGCGTCTTTTGGGGTTAAGCGGGCAAGCAATCCACCGCGAAGGCCATCTAACGCTGCAGCGTGGCGGACACGACCATCGCTGCGGGCTGTTCTGCTCGCGATTTCCAGCGCCTCGACTGCTGTCTCTTGCCGCAGTTGCAGCTTTTCCATGATTGGGTCATCAACTCGCCAGCGTCTTCGACGATCAGGTCCGACGCGCACTTCCACATTATGAAAAAGAGTCTCAAGTGCTTCAGTCATACGCTGTGCCGTTCGGTGCGAGATCCCGAATTCCTCGCGAATTTCATTGAGGCTGATCCCAGACCGCTGGGTGGCAGCCAGTCGCGCAAGTCGGATAAGATCTTGAGACTTAGAAAACGACACGACGAAATTCCTTCGACAACGACCATGTCAGATATTGACACCCACGCACACTATGTTCGAACTTACAAGCTGTCGATACGCGCTTGCTTATCTCGGATTAATACTGTGCATCGTTACGAACGATGTTGCCTGAAACAGATAGACATTCCCAAGGACTGCTATGCATTATTCGTTCCTCGTCGCCGATCCACGCTCCGGACTGCATTACAGACTGACAGATACTGGTCTAGCGGAACTGTCTGTCGCTCCCAAAGCGTCCGACTGGGTTCCCGGGCGCGTTATCGCCAACAACTCCGATCCGGTATGGTCTGACAGTCTCGCCAATGCGCCAATTGAAACGATGTCCTCAGTGACGGCAGCATTGGAGGATCTGGTCTTTGCAACATCGGACCTGAGGATACCTGAAGTAGATGGTCTGCCTGATAGTCGAGCAAAACAGCATCTCTCGGCATTGGTCGGACTCTGGCGGGAGCTGGGGGACGCCTTGCCTGAAGGCTTGGCTCCGGTGCGCCATGTTCTAAACCTTTCGCATGGATGCTTCTTGACCCCAACTCTTGTTGTCGAAGGTTCACTGGATCCACTAGCGCCACCTTCATTGGCGGCGCTCTATGCCCGTCTAAAGAGTGAGTTCGGCTCAGTCCCAGCGGCCCCGCGCGACCGACCGGCTTCCGTTGGCAGCCGACTGCACGCACTACAAGGCGGAATCGCCAGCGGTCAGATCACGGCTGGCCCAATCGATAGCAGCCTCGCCTTCCACGGCCTGCGCGATCCTGCGGCCTGCGCAGATTTCGCCGCCGCCCATGCACGCGCGCTGATCGATGCTGGCACTCCTGCGCGCGATATTGCTGTCCTGACCGGCGGTAGCCCATACCAGATCGCCCGAGCTTTTTCTGCGCAAGGTATACCGCTTTCCGGTCTGCCTGCAGACCTGCCGAAACGCGATGTCATTGGTGAGACTGCGCTCCATCTGGCACTCGCGAAACGTCCGCCAACTCCCGCAATGGTACTGGCAAGCCTCGTGCTCTCACCTCTCATGCCTTGGTCTGCTCAGACTGGGCGAGATTTGGCGGAAATCCTGATGGGCGGAGATTTCCGGGGAGGAATCCTCACGCCAAACTCGGCGCATAAAGCACTGTGGGATGATATCCATGCTTCGGCGAGCAGTTTGGCGCAATTGCGTTTCCTTCTCGACCGTATTTGCGATCAGATTACCGAAGGTGAGCGTGTTCGAGCCCGGCTCGCGGTCCCTCCGGGCGACGGCTCGCCTGATTGGGAGGTAATTCTGCGTGGGATTCAGGTGATGCCACCTGCGAGCCCCGATCCAGCCCGCAATCTGGAAGGCGTCAGTCTGTGGCTCGCGCATGAAAGCCCATGGCGCCCCTGCCGCCATTTGATCATCTCCGACTTCACCGATGGGTTTTATCCAACACGCCCACGCGCCAATCCAATGTTTCTGGACAGCGAAATCTCCGTGATTCGTAAATTCGCTGGCCTCGCGTTGCGCGGGCGGGCCGAGAGTCTGGCACAAGGGCTTGCGATTCTTGATCATCAACTGCAGGCAACCTCAGAAAGCGTAACGTTTCTGATCCCGTGGCGCGATCTCGCTGGCGCCAGATTGCTGCCTTCCGCAGGACTGTCACTTGTTGCACGGTCCATCCATGGCATCGACGAGGCGAGCGATCTGATCACCGACCTATCGCGTATCGCGCCAGCTGATTGGCCGATTGCGCATCATCATCTTCCGCCACTACCCACGCAACTCGATTTGCCCGAGGCTCTGGACTTTCCCGGTCAAGATCTTCTTTCCCTTCGCCGCACGGATGAAGGAGCAGCAAAGCCGCAATCACCTTCGCGGCTGGAAACATTGCTCGTCAGCCCGCTTGCCTGGTTCCTGGCTGAAATAGGAGCAGAAGACATGTCTTGGTCGGCCGAAGAACTTGATGTCATGGCCAAGGGCAACATCGCCCATGACGTCTTCGAACATATCTTTTTAAAGGATCAACCTATCTCAGATCCAGAAACACTGGCCGCTGCGGTTGCGGAGGCCTATGATCGCGCGTTGACACGCCATGCCGGATATATGCGTAGCCCATCATGGGAGATGGAGCGTAGAGGCCTCGAACGTGAAATTCTGCATGCCGCTTTGCGCTGGCGGGATCATCTTTTGGCATTGAATGCAAAGATAGTCGGGAATGAAATCTGGCTGGCTGGAGAGGCACACGGCATTCAACTGCATGGCAAGGCAGATGTAATCCTCGAGCTGCCAGATGGCACACTGCTTGTCGTCGACCACAAGAAAAGCGGCACTTCTGGTCGGCGCAAGCGGATGGAGGCAGCCTGGGACCTGCAGGCCGGGCTTTACCGCGACATGATCTCCCGACCACTCCGACGCGAGAACGACGGGATGGATCCGTTAATTGGCCGCAGGATTGCTGTTGCGTATCACCTGATGAATGACGGAGGGCTCCTTACCTCCGGGTTAGCGCTTTCCGAAGGCTCCCCCGCTCGAGACATGGGCGACGCCGTGAGTGACAGCGCAGTGGAAAGGCTGACCGCACGGCTAGCGGAGCTCGGGGCTGGCCGGGTGGTATTGAACACATCCGTGGATGAAAGCTTTTTCAAAAAAGAGGCCGGTTTCACTCCCTACGCGCTGACCGATGGTTCTGCCCTCGTGACTGCCTTTATTCGTCAGATTGAGGAGAATTAAGCATGGATCATGGATTGGTGATCGTTCCCGCCGGCGCCGGCGCCGGCAAGACCCACCGCATCAAGACCCAGCTCTCTGATTGGATCAAGCGCGGTGTGGTCAAGCCCGAACGTATTCTGGCCGTGACTTTTACTGAGGCCGCAGCAGGCGAGCTTCGTGAACGTATTCGTGCCGGGCTCCTCGCGGATGGTCTCGTTTCTGAAGCTATGGCGGTTGAGCGCGCGTATGTCTCGACTATCCATGGGCTAGGCCTGAGGCTTCTGACCGAACACGCGTTCGCAGCAGGTGCCTCACCGCAACCACGCCATCTCGGCGATGCGGAAAGAGACCTGTTGATCCGTCAAGCGCTTGCACACGCGAAATCGCTGGATCCGATCAAGGCTGAGCCTGAGCGGTTTGGCTATGAAGCAAACTGGCAGAAAGGTGAAACGATCGAGGACTCTCTGCGCAGCCGGGTGCTGTCGATGATTGATCTCTTACGCGGTCTTGGAGACAAAGGCCGCGATCGCGGCCTGCTCGCACCCGCGCTGTCGCGATTGGATACGGTTTATGGCACGGTATTGTCAGATCCAACCGCTGCCACCAATGCGCTGTCAGCAGCTATCCAGACGATGCTCGTCACCTTCCCGGAAGGCGGCATGGCCCACATAACAGCCAAAACTAATGTCGAAAAACTCGAAAAGAACCTTGCGCTGTTCAAACGGGTTCATCGCTCGCCCGATCTTCTGGATCGAGACTGGAAGCTTTGGAATGACCTGCGCAGCCTGTTCGTGTCAAACCGCACGAGCAAGACACCCGATGGTTATGATGATCTTGCCACCGCCATCATGGCTGCCGCCAACGTACTGCCCACCCACCCCGGACCTCTTGCTGATGCGAAACTCCACCTGTCGTGCCTGATCGCCTGTGCGCAAGAGGTGATGGAGGCCTATGAGAGCCGTAAAAAAGCCCTGGGGTTGATCGATTTTGCGGACATGATCACGGGAGCCGAACGGCTTTTGCGCACGGATTCCGCTGTGCGCCAAGCTGTGCTCGATGAGATCGATTGTGTCATCATCGATGAGTTCCAGGATACCAATCCGGTGCAATTCGCCCTCCTGTGGCAGCTTGGTGCACATGCGACCCGCACGCTGCTGGTCGGCGATGTGAAGCAATCCATCATGGGGTTTCAGGGTGCCGACCCGCGATTGTCTCAGGCACTGGCGGCAGCGAACCCGCAGGCAACACAACCACTTGATCGTAACTGGCGATCGACCCCGTCCGTGATGCAATTTGTCAACGCGATGGGAGCCGGCCTATTCGCCGAGAGCTACAACTCGTTGACGCCGACGCGCGATTCTATCTCTGGTCCGGCACTAGAGGTACTTAATGCGGTTAAATCACGCGGCGTCCGCACTGCATCAAAACCACATGAACATATCGCCGAGCGCATTGCCGGCATCCTGAAGGATGGGGAAACAATAACCGACCGCTTTACAAAAACGGCTCGTCCAGCAAGACCATCGGATATCGCGCTGCTGGTCTGCCGGCACGCCACAGCTGCCCGCTATGCCGAAGAGCTCCGCGCCCGTGGCATCCCAGTCCGTATCAGCGAGAACGGCTGGGCTGGGAGCGCTGTTATTGTCGCGGCACGAGCGGCACTTGCGTTTGCGGCCAACCCCGGAGACGTTCATTCCGGGATGGTCTTGCGTACGCTTGGCCCCGATCCGCTTTCTCTGCAAGCCACACTTTCCGCCCAAACTGAAGGTCGGTTGACAGACGACCCGGTCCTGAGACGTCTCGCAGCCCTGTCCGATCAAGTGGCAAGTCTGCCTGTTACCACGGCGTTGGACTTGGTGCTGTCGGTCGCAGGCTTGCGGCTTTGGGCAGAGAGCCAGCCTGACGCAGCGGGGTCGCGCGCAGATCTCTTGCGGCTGGAGGCTGAGGCGAGCGAATTCGAGAACGCTCACCGCGACCTGAAAGCTGCCTCAGGATTCCATGGTGAAACAGTAAAGGTGTTTCTCGGCTGGCTCAACGCTCGCGCGGGTGAGCGGGATTTTGATCGGAGACCTGACCCGTCCGCCAATAACGCCGAGGCGGTCGAGATTGTTACGTGGCACGCCTCGAAGGGGCGCGAATGGCCAATCACCGTTGTCGCTGAATTCGACAACGGCATCGAGGACTGGCCCGGTTCCACGACGGCACGTTTCGATGCACTGGACCGGCTCGACAATATGGCAATAGTGCTTGGTTCGGCCGCGCTCGTTCACACACCCGGATTCGCAGCTCCTGAGGCTACGCGCCGCTTTTTCGAAGATCGGCGTGCAGATTTTGAGGGTAATGCGAAGAATTTGTTGTACGTTGCCCTCACCCGTGCGCGAGACCGACTTGTTCTGGAATGGCCGAGTTTCCTGAAAGAGCGAGAGAACGAAGCGCCTGGGGCGACAAACCTTTTCCATGTTCTTGCAGACAACTGCGCGCCCCAGATCGGGACAAACTCATTGACGGTGAGTGGCATTGAGTGCCCTGCGGTCATCAAGCAATTGCCAGAGCTTGCGGGTTTCACCGAATATACCGATGGCGCAGGCGGCGTTGCGCTCCGGTTTGGTCAAGCTACGCCTCTGGCGGAAATTCCACTTTCGCCCTGGCGGCTGCAACCATCGCAAAGCCGAAGCGCAGGAGTGGTACCCGAAACCGACAGCATCGCTCTTGGCACGCCTTGGTTAAAGACCCTTAACGACGCGGCACGTGGCACGGCACTGCATTTGGCATTGCGCACCTACCTCACCCGACCTGACCTGACTTCTGCGTTGGCATCTGCCACGGCTTTGGATGAGTATACACTCGAGCTGATTTCAGAGCGTGCCACTGCGCTGAAAAACTGGCTGGCGGCAGAAGGCTATACGGACGTCGCTGCCGAAATCCCGGTTCTCGGTTTCACGCAACAAGGTGCCGAGATCCCAGGCACAATTGACCTTCTCGCCATCGGTCAAAAGGGGTGCCTCCTCATCGATCACAAATCCGGCGGCATCGGCGAGGGCCTCGGTCCGTATTGGCCTCAGCTGTCTAGCTATGCGGGATTAGTGGCAAAGTTGTTCCCGCAGCATCCACTAAATGGGCTGGCAGTGTTCTGGGTCGATCATGGGCGATTGGAGTTGGCAAATGTCAGCAAGTCGTCCGTACTTGAATTTGGAGATTAGTGCATGTGGAAGACATTCGAGGCTCGCCTCGATGAAAATGATTCAAGGTACGCAACCCAACGCCAGAATTATCTTGAAATAATCCGCAGCACCGGCCTACGCCCGGGCGATGGCCATGCCAAGAAAATGCTGCCCTTCGAATTTGGTGCAGGTGAGCGTCTGCTGTGGGGTATCGAGGGCTCAGCGCAAACCTTTTATCTCAGTTCCAACTGGCAACGTCTTTTGGAGGAAAACGGCATCACCGCCAGACCGAGGGCATTCGACGAAAGCAAAGGAACTGGGGGTGGCAGGCATACCGGGCTCAATAGCAGTTGGGCGTTCGGGAAAGGCGCTTGTCTGGCCGTGTCCATCGATGACGAAGAGGCCTTGCGCCAAGTGCTCGGCATGTTGTCGCAGTCGGGCGACGCCTTGGCTCTCAACCCGGCTGCGATAACGCGCTGGATCGACCGGTTACGCTCCCTTTTTCCAACTTTCGAACGGTTCGATGTACCGGACTTTCAATTTGACGACGCGGAGCGCACCTACAAGCTGGAGAGCGCTGACGAGCTGAAAAGAACGATTGCGCAGCGTCCCTCCGATCAGGAATTGGCGAATGCAATCAACACTGTGTTTGCCAGAAGCAATCTGCTGCAGTGGCGTGTCTATTGGCCCATGTCGGCCAAGGGTGATGCCGACGGCGATAGACTCTGGCCAGCCTTACGCGCGCTAATTGATGCTGCGCTTGGACCGGCTGAATCTCATGCGGCCGCCCTTGAAGGTTTTGTTGACACATGGATTGCAGCCGTCCCGGACGGCAAACCGGATCCGGCGCGCCAGATCGCCGAATTCCTGCTTCTACATCTGGCGCCGAACGACGGCATCTACATTCGGCATTCCGTACGTCAGGACCTGTGGCTGGAATCTGTTGGTAGCCGGTTTCCTAATCATCCGTCCATGGCTGACACGTATCGTGACGAAAGGCGCTTCATGCAGGCGGTCTTCCGGGCGTTTGCCGATCGAGGTCTGGCGCCGCGCGATATGATCGATATCCAAAGCGCGCTGTGGATCGTGCACAATTACAAGGAAGAGGATGCTGTGATTTTTTCGCGCGAGGCGATCGAGGCGGCCATGGACGCCTATGACAGCTATCGCCAGTCAGGTGAGCATGTCTCCAGTTTCGAGCCATTCGCTGAGCCGCACGAAAATTGGGTGCGCTCGACGCGCCAGCGGCTCAATCGGATCTATCCCTCCAAACCCATCGTCGGCTTCTTACGCGGCAAGACAGAACTCAATGACGGCTGGCGGGATAAAGGGGATGCAGCTTCACGACTTTACAATGCTGGATACATCGTCGTTGACGGCGCTAACTTGCCTGTCGCCCCGCCCCAGGGCTATGCGCATCTGATCGGCGACGCCGATCGCATCCGGCTCTGCGCCCGCAACTACTATATAGAACCGAGCCGTGAAAACGGCATGGCAGAGGCTGTAATCCGCGCTGGAGATGTCGGCCGCGACATTGGTCTGCGCGACGCATTCCCCGTTATATGCAGCGCGCTCGGCGGCGAGAAGTTTCAGAAGCTTGCCAATGTTCCAGAGCCTTCGCACACGCTGCCAAATCCAAGCAGTTCGACCGTCTTCACCTACCTGCTCTCTACAGCGGAAGGCCACCAAAGCATGTCCTTTGCCCCCCTGACCGAAATGTCTCGCGCCACCAATCTGATCCTTTATGGCCCGCCCGGAACCGGTAAGACCTACTCCACGGCCTTGAACGCCGTGCGGCTTTGCCTTGGCGATGCCGTGGCCGAGCCGCTACGCGAAGACCGAGATGCACTGATGGCTGAGTATCGTCGTCTGGTTGCCGAGGGACGAATCGAATTTGTCACCTTCCACCAATCATTTTCCTACGAAGACTTCGTTGAAGGACTTCGACCGACGACAGCGAGCGAACAGGAAGGTGACACCGATGGTCCAAGCACATCAGGCGGATTTAGTCTCAAACCCCATGCTGGCGTGTTCAAGACCATCAGCGAGAGGGCGCGACTCGATACCGGTGATGCGCCGGCAAAGCGCCTTGATCGTTCGCGCCAAATCTACAAGATCGCACTCGGTCGACGCGGTAGCCAAGAAGACCGGATCCGCGACGGACTCGACCATGGCCTGATTCATCTTGGCTGGGGAGGCGATATTGACTGGTCAGATGAGCGCTTCGACGATTTCGAAGAAATCCGGAAAACCTGGAAGGAGGAGAAGGACCCCGATGCTTCCGGGAAGGATCCGAATATCGAAACGCTCTACTCTTTCCGCGCAGGACTCCAAGTCGGGGACTATGTCGTGATCTCCGATGGTCGTGACAGTTACCGTGCTTTCGGTCGGGTAACCAGCGATTACTATTTCGATCCGGATGCGAGCTTCCACCCACACCGTCGGCGCATAGATTGGATCTGGCGCGATACAAATGGCGCCGAACGCGCACCTTTTTACGCCCGATATTTCCGCCAACAATCGGTCTACCGCCTTGATCCAGACCTGATCGATTGGGATGCCCTCGAAGCGGTGGTGGTTGATCCCCATGCCGAGCGCCCGGTCGCGGAAGCCCGACCTTACGTCCTGATCATCGACGAGATCAACCGGGCCAATATTTCCAAAGTTTTTGGCGAGCTCATCACACTTATCGAAGTCGACAAGCGGCTTGGCTGCGAAAACGAGATCAGGGTCCGACTTCCCTATTCAGGGACTTTGTTTGGCGTACCGGCCAACCTCCATATCATTGGCACAATGAACACGGCGGACCGGTCGATCGCGCTGCTCGACACCGCCTTACGCCGCCGCTTCACGTTCCTCGAACTGATGCCTGATATCGACAAGCTGCGCCTAGCCTTGGCGAACAGAGGGCTCGATGCTGCAGACCTTCAGGGCATAGACCTGTGCAAGTTGCTGAACACGATCAACGAACGGATTGAGTATCTCTTCGATAGAGAGCATCAGATCGGCCACGCATATTTCACCAATTGCCGTAGCCGTGCCGATGTCGAGGATGTCATTCGACACAAGGTTATTCCGCTTCTGGCTGAATACTTCTACGAGGACTGGTCGAAAGTGGCAGCTGTCCTGGGCGATAGCGCCGACGCCAAAGCTTCCCGCTTCGTCGAGGCCAGAAGGCTGGCTGCGCCCATTGGCTTTGGCGATGATGAACTTGGTGGCGACAAGATACGCTGGAGCGTCAAAGCCAGTTTCGACTTTTCGGATTTTGCCGCCTGATGCCGGCCTATACGGTTCGCGAGTGGGACAAGCTGCCCTATGGCGAAGACGAAGGTCAGATACCTGCCCTCCAAGCAGACAGGCTGGCGGCACTGGCGGCCCGGTCGACCTTTGCCGGGCGCGGCGGTGGCGGCGTGCTCGAGCATGGCCGGCATGCCTTGCGTGCACGGGGTGTCGTCGGGATTCTAGCGGCAGGCGATATAAGCCTGGAGATCTTGCCAAAGATTGATGTCGCGCCTGGCGAAACAACCGATCATCAAAATGCAGCGATCCGCAAGCGCCTAGTGCATATGCTGGCGGTCGCGCTGGATCTGAAAATCGATCTAGGGGTCATTGCCAATATTGCCTGGCAGCGGGAAACCCTGCTCGAAATCCTGATCCGTATCTTCTGCGACAAGTTGACCGAGGCTTTACGCAAGGGCATGCCCCGCCGCTATGTGAACTGCGAGGAAGACCTGCCGACCTTACGCGGACAACTCGACATTGCCCGTCAGTTCACGCGTCATGCTGCCAATCCATCACGCTTGGCCAGCCGCTTTGATCTCCTGTCCGAGGACACCCCGCTCAATCGCATTATGAAAGCGGCAGTGATGTGCCTCACTCGCATCTCACGGCGTTCCGCCAATCAGCAACGTTTGCGTGAGCTAGCTTTCGTTTATGCCGACATCGCGGACGTGCCAATCTCCGCGTTGGGCTGGGAACAGGTTGTCATCGACCGCACCAACCGGTCTTGGCAGGAACTTTTTGCCATGGCCCGGCTCTTCTTACAGAACCGTTATCAGACAACGACAGGCGGTGCCGGTCAGGGCACAGCGATGCTGTTTGAAATGAATGCCCTGTTCGAAGAGTATGTTGGACGCTTGATCGCCCGGGCGCTAGCGGGAACGGGGCTCACAGTTTCATTGCAAGGCGGGCGGCTGTTTTGCCTAAGCGCGCAGGACAGCGGACACGCCTTGTTCCAAACAAAGCCTGATATCCTCATTCGTCAGGGTGGCAGGGTCGCCCATGTTATCGACACGAAGTGGAAACGCATCGCTGCTCGGATTGAAGATCCCAAGCAGGGTGTTTCGCAGGCGGATGTCTATCAGATGATGGCCTATGCCCAGCTCTATCTCGCCCCACGCCTGACACTGCTTTACCCTCACCATCCCGGTCTTGGTGCCGACGACGCCGTTCATTCGCGTTACTGCATCACCGGCCATGATACGATCCTCGAGACTGCAAGCATCGACGTATCAAACAGCTCGCAAGTGGTGGCTAGACTGCGCGACCTGATAATCGGGGGAAAAGCGTAGGTGGTGCGGAGGCACAATATTTGACCATACAAATAGCTCAATGCCTACTTCCGGCCATGAAGGAATCTGAACATACTACCCGCTACCACGCCACACCAAGATACTGAACCAACCCAATGCGCTATAAGCAGTCACCGTTCGGGCAGGCGCGTGACTGCATGCTCGACCTGTACTTCTGCACTGTCCCGGTGATCATCGTCGCAGCACGCCACTGACGACCCTGGTGCCCGTTTTCCAACTCAGCGTAATCTGTTAAATACTGATAGTGACCTGTCCAATGTAGGACAGGTCACGTTTCCGAGTTCTTTGGTGAGGATGATCCCGCGTCACATTCGTCTCAGTCACAGTATGTTGGGTAACATACCGATAAATCAGGCGGCTGGAATGACTGGATGGTCTGCCTGGTGGGGGCCCGGAACGTGGCCTGCTGGAACGACCGCCGACGCACCGAGTACGTGTTTTTCCTGATCGTCAAAGAAGATGTGAGCGCCGCATGCCTTGAGAATCGGCGCCTTTTCGAAGGTGCCGACGAAATGCGCTTCGTCTGCCGGCGTTCCCCATGCGCGCAAAGTGTGAACGACGCGTGCATGGGCTGGAGCATTGCGTGCTGTGACGATAGCAATTCTAACTTTGCTGAAGCCCTTATCATCCATGTAAATCTCTCGAAGGATCGAAAGCTTCTTCAAGAAGTTCCCAAAGGGACCGCCAGACATTGGCCTCGTGGCGTTGTCGCGCTCGTGCGCCAAGAATGCCGGCAATCCTTGCTTTTTATAGATCTCATCGGACTCTGCACTGAATACGACCGCATCACCGTCAAACGCAATTCGAACTTCGTCTTCAGAAATTTCGATTGGATTTACTGGAGGCGGACCGAGCTTCGCGGCGGCCGAACCGGCCCCTACAGCAGCACGAACGTCCGCATCTTCGTTCGAAAGGAAAAGATCGATTGCCCAACCAGAAACGTAAGGGCCAATCGGGCGCCCGCTCGTGAAGCTTCCTGTCTTGATCCCAAGCCCATAAGACTGGATCGAATTGAAGGCGCGTAGCGACAAATCTGGGGAGTTTCTTGAAAGCAGCACCACCTCGACAAATGGGCGCTCGCCTTCGATATTTAGTCGGAGAAGCCGCTCGATGACGTCAAAGCCCGTGCCCTTGTTGATGGGAAGACCTTCGCGTTTCAGCTGGAGTTCTGCATATGCCCACACGCCATCGCGCATGAAGACAGCATGCTCTTCCTCAAGATCGAAGAGAGCTCGCGTCGAGATTCCAATCCGCAGCGGGGCCGCTTGGAGAAGGCGACCTTTCTCATTGATTAATGACATTCCTAGATCCCCCCTTCGGGCCAAACATCATATTCCGTTTTGACAATCTGTAGTCGTGTATTTTTCTCTTCAAGACGCCATCGTCGCTTCAGATAGAATTCCAGCGCCTGACGAACCACTACCACTAGAAACTCACCTGAAAAACCATACTCCTTGCGCACCACCGCCGCCTGTTCGGAGGAAAGAGCTGCATTCGGGGTCAAGAAAATGCGAGCTCGCGTGCGCCACTCTTCATCTAAAGGCAGAGCGCTCTCTAATTGGCGTTCGTCGAACGAACTCTTCGGGCTAAAGCGGATCGGAAGATATTCACGATAGGCGTTGTGCTTGAAGCTGAAGGCCCTGAGGTGGACGTTCTCTCCATCCGATGTGAACCGCACCGGTACCAACCACTGTCCTTCGTCGACGCCTGTCGTCAAAGATGTGTATCGAACATGAACCGCTTTTCCGGTTCTCATCACATCGTAGAGTCGGGCCACGATTGCCGCATCGGCCTGACGAAAAGGCCTTGGCACAGAAGCCGAACCATCTTTGACGTCTTCAGCATCTTCCAAGACCTCAAAGTCGCTCGTCAAGCTGGGTGGCATCAGTGACTGGTGATTTGTACGCGCGATGTAGGCCTTCCGCACAGCGTCATACTCTGGTGGAACCGGAGCAAGCTGCAGGTACGTTCGAAAATCAATCGCCGCTTGAGCGCTAGATATCTGAAACCGTTCCATAAGGTCCCGCCGATTTGCTGCACCCCGCCAAGTCAAGCACCTGTCCAGAAAAATCACGCGCTCGCGCTGAGCATACTTGAGGTCATCGATCTTCATGGAATTTAACTAGCTTGACTCCGTATTTTGGTCTATTTAAAAATTACACGTATAAAAAATACACGTACGGAACAACGAGTACGGAGCTGTCACGATGACCCATCGGTGGAGTCCCAGGAAATCGCACACGCGGCGTCTTCGCTCCGGGAAGATCACCTCAGTATGCGGGACCATCGTCTGCCACTCGGCGGATGAAACATCCAAGCGTGGAGCCTACCATCACCCTTGCCCCCATTGCAGGACGGAAGTCATCAGCGTTCGCATGCCGAGAGGCGGTTGGGTTCATTTCGAGGCGAGGCAGGAGCTGAGGAACACGAAACATTGGTGCCTACATCTCGGTGAAGGGATGAGCCGGCGCCGAGACGACCTTACGTTGGATCTTTTCAACCCAGGTAAATGAGGTGAGGCATGCCTGCTTATCGCGACTTTGACGGCGATTCAGGAGTAGTTTTCTATCGCTATGGCGGGGACTGGATTGAAGTTGAGTTCCAGCGCGGAATCCAGCGCCAATATACTATACTTACGCCAGCGCAGGGGCCAGGCATATTGAACAGATGAAGCGCCTTGCGGATGCTGGTGACGGTTTGAACTCTTACATCAACAAAAACGTGGCCAAACTGTATGCATCGAAGCGATAGTTCTGGATCAGCAATCCTTGACCGAACATTACTCGTTGTGATCGTCCAGGACTTTTGAAAATTTCCGTGTAGAGCCACCCCACTACCACGAAGCAGTCCGACAAAAAGCCGGAGAGACAATCAATGCGTATCCTGCACACGGCTGACTGGCATATTGGCCAAACCCTGAACGGTTGGTCTCGTCAGTATGAACACGCGGCTTTTGTTGAATCTCTGTGTGATGTAATTTTGACGGAACGTGTTGATGTGTTGCTCATCGCAGGCGATGTTTTTGACGGCATCAATCCGTCGGGCGAAGCACAGCGATTGCTTTATTCCGCCATCGCGGGTTTCTTGCGTGCAAATCCCAAGCTGCAAATCGTGATGACCGCCGGAAATCACGATCCCGCGCAGCGACTCGAGGCGCCTGAGGCGGTATTGAAAGAGCTCGGCGTGCACGTTTTGGGCACATTGCGGCGCGGGGTCAGTGGTGTGGACATTGACCGGCACCTCATCCCATTGAGTGACAGCACGGGTGTCGTTCGCTTGCATGTACTGGCTGTGCCTTTCCTGCGTCAGGCTGACCTGCCGGGGCTGCAGTTAGGTGCGACAGGCGGAGCCGAACCCGCGGTTACCGCCGCAGTCCGCGCTTTGCACATAGCGATGTCGGATGCCGCGACGGTTCGCGCCGCTGGATTGCCACTCATTGCCATGGGGCATCTGACCTGCGCCGGTGGTCTCGAATCCGAAGGGGCGGAGCGGCGTATCCTTATCGGTGGTGAACACGCAGTCCCGCCCGACATCTTCCCGCCCGCTCTATCCTATGTCGCTCTCGGCCATTTACACCGACATCAATCGCTTGACGGTGGACGGGTGCGTTATTCCGGCTCGCCCTTCCCTTTGTCGGCAGCAGAAATTGGCTATGATCACGGTGTAACGCTGCTCGATCTCGATCATGGGTTTGTACCGCGGCATATCCCTCTAACCCGACCCGTAGAAATGCATCGCCTGCCCAAAAACGGTGTCGCATCGCTGGCGGACGTCTCGTCTGCTCTGCACAGTCTGAATCTGTCGCCAGACACACCACGCCATGCGCAACCTTTCGTTTATCTTTCGCTGATCGCCGACCGGCCGATAACCCAGATCGCCGCTGAGGCCGAAGCGCTTATCGAAGCGCTTCCAGTTCGCCTTGCCGGCCTTTCGATCACCAAACCCGGGGCCGTCACCGCACCTGAACCGCCACCGCCAAGCCTCTCCGATACGTCCCCGGAAGATCTGTTTTTTATGGCTTTCAACCAATCCCACGGCATCGATCCCGATCCCGCGCATCTGGCCGCCTTTCGCGATGCCCTGTCCGAAATCTGAACGGGAATTTTTTATCTCATGCGCATCCTCTCTATTTCCGGTCAGAATATTGCAAGCCTTGCCCAGCCGTTCGCTATCGACTTTACAACAGAGCCGCTGGCGGGTGCCGGACTTTTCGTGATCACCGGCGAAACAGGAGCGGGCAAATCGTCAATCCTGGACGCAATGTGTCTCGCACTCTATGGCGACGCACCACGTCTTGCAGGATCAGCAAGCGACGAAGTGCCTGACCCGTCCGGCAGGAGCATCAGAGCCAGAGATTCTCGCTCGGTCTTGCGCCGCGGCGCCGCACAGGGTTGGGCCGAGGTTCGTTTCACCGCACGCGACGGGCAGGATTATATTGCTCGTTGGCAAGCGCGGCGTGCCCGCGATCGGGTCGATGGACAATTGCAGAACGTCTCGCGATCGCTGGCGCGCGCTTCCGACGGGCAGATCATTGCCGGCCAGAGCTCGATCGTCGCCGAACAAATCGCTGCGCTGACGGGCTTTTCATATGATGAGTTTCGCCGCACAGTCTTGCTCGCACAAGGCGATTTCGATGCATTTCTTCGCGCCGACACCAATGATCGTGCCGGCCTTTTGGAAAAGGTAACCGGTACGGGCCTCTACCGAGCGGTCTCATCGCGCATCTATGATCGTACCGAGGCTGCTCGCCGGGTGCATTCGGCATTGGTACAGCGACGCGAGGGCCACAACATTCTGACGGATGAGAGCCGTGCGGCACTGGAGGCGGAACGGCTTGTCGCATTAGAGGCCAATCACCTGGCAGGCGAGGAAACAAAGACAATTCAGGCCGGATTGGCTCGGCACACCCGCCATGCTGAAACAGCCCGGCTGGTCACACTCGCCGAAGCGGAACTTGAACAGGCGGTTACCCATCAAAGCGATGCTGATGCCGATCACACCCAGCTTGCGCGCATCGAGCTGGCAGGCCCGCTGCGTGCTCCGTGGCAGACAGTGCAAAACAGCAAAACCCGCGTAATACAGGTGACGGACCTCGCCGCGAAGCACAAAATCCTGTCTGATGAGGCTGTGGCAAATGCCGATGTATTGAAAGACGTGGCCTGCAAGGCAGAGGCCGAACATTCTGCACAGGAGGACAGATTCAAGCAATTCGGCCCGCTTTGGGATCAGTCAGCCACGCTGGATAACCGCATCCTTTCGGCCATGTCCGAACTGGACGCCTCCCGCTCGCAAACCGCGGCATTGGAGCAGGACGCAACAGACGCCCTCCATACATTTCAGACCTTGCAACGGGAAGAGACCGAAACCCGCGAAACTCTGCGGGTGACCGAAGCCGAACTGGCCGGCCTTTCCCCTGATTGCACATTGGCGGATAGCTGGGCACAGACCCGCCAGCACATTGCCGAGCACTACGAAGCGCAATCCAGCCTGACACAGGCGACAACGGACATTGCCACCCATGATGAGCAGATCCGGAACTTAACCCTTGCACTGACCGAACTGGCAATCAAGACACAGGCGGACACGCGGGAGGAAGCGAGACTTCATCAGGAAACGATCGACCATACAGATATGGTGAGCGCCACCGAAGCCAATCATCCACCGGGCCGCGGAATGGAGCATCAGACGCTCGCGACAGCCCTTGCCGATATGCGTCGCGCCGAACACGACCACAATCTTGCCCGGTCGGATGCTGCTGCAGCGGAGACAAGCGCCAAGCTTGCCAGGGAAGCCATCGATGTCGCCAAAACCGACGCTGCCTCTGCCGGTCAGGCAATGGCAACGGCGAGCGCGCAGGCCGCCGCCCTCACCGCTCCCGCCCAGCGCGCCGACATGGCCGTGTCCGAAGCTGCCCAACAACTCCGTCTGCGTCTTGAACCCGGAATCCCCTGCCCGGTCTGTGGCTCCGAGGATCACCCGACACATGCCGATAGTGCCCTGGCGGATCTCGCCGCAAGTCTTCGTGCCGACCTTGTCGCTGCTCGGGCCGCTGTTGAGGCGGCGCGGGACAAGCAGGCGGCAGCTCAACGTACTCAGGATGGCGCACAAAAAGAACTTGAGCTGGCCGGAAAAAATGCACAGACAGCCAATGCAAAAATCACGACCGCATTGGCCGATTGGCAGGAAGCACAGGGCAGGGCAGCGAGAGTTCCCCTGTGCCCTTCCCTGCCGGGTCAAATAGGCGAAGGCGTATCCAGGCTCGACACCCTACTGGCTGCGGCGGACTCCGCACGGAGCGGAGAGGCTGAAGCTCAAATGAAACTGGCCGAGCTGCGACAAAAACTTGCTGACGTGTCCCGCATGCGCGAAGACCTGCGCAAAATCATTGCAGGCCATGCCGCCGCACGGGAAGACCTGAACAGCAAGCTCGCATTCGCCTCCAGCAATCGCGCGCTCAGCCAGCGCGCGGCCGAAACTGCCGAGGCACAAGTTACCCGCCATGCGAAAGCGATTTCGCCGCTGCTGGAGCAACTTGGCGAAACACTGGGGGATCCCGAACTCTTTGACCGGCTCGAAAACCGGGTCTTGAAGATCGCCGGACTGCGCAAAACCCGCGAAACAACCGCGGGCACACTCATTTCCCTTGCTCCGCTGATGGCAACCGCTGAAAGCCGGGCGGAAAATTCCGCCAAAAACCGTGATGTGGGCAATGAAGCAGTCGCCACACGTTTGAATGCATTGCAGAGCCTGCAGGCGGAACGTGCGCCGCTCCTAGGTGGCGAAGCCACATCGACGCATAGAACCCGCCACAACGAAGCGCGCAAAGCGGCGGCAGCTGCATTGGACACCGCCCGCCAAGCCTTTGCGACAGCCATGAATGGTTCGGCGGCTGCGCAGGCTAAGGCCGAAAATACCGCTGATGCATTATCTGGCGCCCAAAAAACGCTTGAGACGGCGGAAGCGGCGCTTGCGAATGCATTCGCCCTATTGGATTTGGTCCAGGGTGATCTGGACCAAATATTTGCTCTCGAAGAAACAGAGATCGTCGCCCTGCGTCAACGTCTTCGCAAGCTTGACGACGATGTCATTTCAGCCCGCGCCGCGCTGAATTCGCGTCGCATGGATCATGCCGAAGCGGAAGCGGCAGGCATGCCGGAAGAGCCCCCGGAAGCGTTGTCAGACGCGCTGTCCACACTCGATGCAGCTATCCGTACGCGGGCCGAACGCATCGGCGGAATCGACAGCGAACTCCAACGCGATGTAGTGGCCCGGGCCGCCCTTACCGACCTAGAAACGGAAATCAAACAGGCACAATCAGAACTTGACGTGTGGGAGGCCGTGAACCACGCGGCAGGTTCTCGAAGCGGCGACAAATTCGCCAGGGTGGCGCAATCAATCACGCTGGACGTGTTGGTCGATCACGCCAACCATCATCTTGTCGACCTTAATCCACGTTACCGCTTGCGCCGTGCGGCTGACCTTGCGCTGCAGGTCGAAGACCGCGATATGGGTGATGAAGCCCGTGCCACACGCAGTCTCTCGGGTGGCGAACGTTTTCTGGTGTCCCTCGCCCTTGCGCTCGCTCTTTCACGAATGGGAGGCAAGGGCGGCCTTTCATCGACATTGTTCATCGACGAGGGTTTCGGATCACTCGACGCAGGCAGCCTAGACTTGGCGATAGATGCACTGGAAAGCCTCCAGTCACAAGGTCGGCAGGTGGGTGTCATCAGCCATGTCGAAGCGATGAAGGAGCGTATCCCCACGCGTATCGCGGTGAACAAACAAGGGAGTGGGAAGAGCGCCATTGAAGTCCACCAAGCTTAGCGATTGACCAACCACCTTCCGCCTTGGCGCAAATACTTCGTATTAATTGGGTGCACAATGTCAGTCGGACCGCGCGGCGTTATGCTTATAAGATTCCCCACGCCCGAAACCTCCCCCTCCCCGTCATCTCTCTAAGGCCAAGTTCCAAAACGATCCGCCGCGCCGCCTGTGGCGTGACCTCGAGCGTTTTGGCCACCATCCCGGCCGACACCAATGGCTTCGCCATCACCAGCTCGACCAGTTCCGGCAGTTTTGAGGACGTCCGCCGTCCTTCGAGTTTTCTCTCGAACATCGTTTTCGCCAGCGTCAGCCGGTCATGCTCTTTCATGCCGATGTCGGCGGCCGCCAGAATCCCCTGAGCAATGGCGAGCAGCCGCGTTTCCCGATCACGACTTCGGCGCCGATCGACGGGAATTGTTTTGAGGCCAAGGTTGAGAGCGGCGAGATGGGCCACGGTGGTGATGCCGGCTACCCGTAGGATCGATGCAACTAACAGACGGCCGAGCCAGGGCGCGTGCTGCAGGACGGACAGCTCGCTCCACGCATCGAGGGCAACAATCCCCTGCAGTATCGCCGGCAGATCTTGTGCCTGGCGCAGCACGCCGCGCCATTCGTCGAGCCGGGCATCCTCATCCCAGTCGAGGTCATAAACGAGAGGATCCTTTTCGGCGCGGCTGCTGCCGGCGCGGTTGGGGCGGGTCGCATTCTCGATTGCCGCCTCGGACCGTGCGAGCACCGCATCGATGGCCGCTAGATCGACGCCCTGGAGACTTTCGACGTCGTCGCCGTCAGCCCCCTCCCCTTCCAAAAATTCTATTACGCCCGCACGCTGAGTGGCGCTGGCCGGCTCCGCCGCGTCGAAGCCGACGGGATTGATGTCCGATGTCTGTCGCAAAGTGCGGATACCATCCGGCGACAAAGCCCAGTCCGGCGACTGGCCACCGATGCGCCGGCGGGTTCGCAAAACGTCACGGGCGATGGTGAGTTCGTGGGTGGGTGTGCGGGTATCGTGAAAGGCGTCGTGGAGGACGAGGTCTTCGAGGTGGACGAGTTCGCCGTCGATCCAAAGCGATGCGCAGGCGTCGGCGAAGTTTTGGCGTTCGAGAAAACCGGCGCCGACGGGTGAGCGGGCAATACGCTCGTCGAGACGGGTCAGGGCGACCGCCACATCAAAAGCGGGCCCAACCAAGTTTGAAATGCTGATTTTCGCGAGATCGTAAGCCATTGATTTTATGGTAAATGAGTTCTTAAAGGAACGCTATATCAATATTTGAGTTCCTCACATGGTATGATTTTCTGTTGGTGATCTAACCTTCGATAAGTACCTATTATCGAGGGTGATTGATTTCGGGCAGCAAATCAGAAAGAATCCGGTAAGTCCCTGGCCGCTCGGCCGTCGAAACCGTCGATCGTGAGGTTCGCTATGGCCATGCTGCCCCGTTCAAAGACCGCCGTCGATCGCCGGGCCGACGAGCTCGACACCATCGCCAGCGTGCTGCCTATCGACCGCCGCGACGAACTGGCTGAATTGCTCACCGACCAGGATATCGAAACGCTGCGCCATCTGGTCAACGAAGGCATGGGCGAAAACACCCTGCGCGCGCTCACCTCCGACCTTGCCTATCTGCAAGCCTGGTCGCTGGCCGCAACCGGTGCCTCCCTCCCCTGGCCGGCACCCGAAGCCTTGGCTCTGAAATTCGTCGCCCACCATCTCTGGCAGCCTGATCAGCGCGACATCGACCCCCAACACGGAATGCCGGCTGATGTCGAGCAGAGCCTGCGCGAACAACGGTTTCTCAGATCGTTAGGGCCGCATGCGCCCGATACGGTGCGCCGGCGGCTTGCCAGCTGGTCGACGCTGACGAACTGGCGCGGGCTGACGGGTGTCTTCTCCTCCCCTTCGCTGAAGTCCGCGATCCGTCTTGCTGTCCGCGCGACACCGCGGCCAAGGAAACGCAAAAGCGCCAAGGCGGTGACCGGCGACGTCTTGGCAAAAATGCTCGCGACCTGCAGCACCGACAACCTTCGTGATATCCGCGACCGGGCAATCCTGATGGTGGCTTTTGCCTCGGGCGGACGGCGTCGCAGTGAGATTGCCGGTCTGCGCAGGGAGCAGCTCACCGCCGAGCCACCAATCACCGTCGAGGGGGCCCCTCCCCTCCCCTCTCTCGCCATTCACCTCGGTCGCACCAAGACGTCAGGTGCCGAAAGCGATGAGGTCGTTTATCTGACGGGTAGACCTGTGGATGCGCTGAATGCCTGGCTTGCGGCCGGAAGGATCGAGGCGGGGAGCATTTTTCGGAAGATCGATCGCTGGGGGAATGTTTCGAAGCGCGCGCTGGAGCCGAGTGCAGTCAACCAGATCGTCAAACAACGGGCGGAGATGGCTGGACTGGAGCCTGGGGAGTTTTCGGCGCACGGGCTGCGGTCGGGTTATCTCACGGAGGCTGCCAATCGTGGCGTTCCCTTGCCAGAAGCAATGGAGCAGTCCCGACATAGATCGGTCCAGCAGGCCTCCAGTTATTACAACAACGCAAGCAGGCGAACAGGACGGGCTGCCCGCCTTTTGCTGTAACCGATTATTCCATAGTGAGACGCGGCCGTATCTATCAAATGCTGCCAGAACAGCTTTTGGGCCGAGATATGCAAAGAATCGCGCGTACGCACAACTTTACGCGCCAGCCGAAGCTATTGAACAGACCTTAACATTTGATAACTCAGGACTACTGCGCAGCTCTGTAAAACAAAGCCCGTCCGGTGGGTATCAACTGCAGAAGGTAGTCAAAATCGCTGACATTGGCTGTGAGTACCGTAAAGCCCAATTTCTGCGCCTGTAGAAAGAGAACACAGTCCTGAAGTGCTCGCAGGCGCGCATCTTTTTCATAGCCCTGAAGGCGGCACAGCATGCCGGATAGGAGTGCGGCCCGCCCCAACACGTCAGGATCGGGCGCGAAAATACGGTGTGGCTTCATGTCCATGATGGTCACACCTATCTGCCGGACCGCTCCCTTGGTGCCGGGGTGTTTGGGATCCAGGACGCCGACAGTGTGCATCAACTCCTGAATAGCCACAGTCGAATGATTGCTTATTCTGATATCGAGGAGATCGGCAACGACCTCCGGCGCACGTCCCTGCAGGCCGTCGATATAGACACACGTATCCAGAAGAATATCTTGGCCACTGTCTGCCCGATCACTGACGAACGGGAGTTCCTCGTCCTGCCGTCTTGCTAAAGTGCGATAGGGATCAAACCGAGCCCAGCGGAGCGCCGCGTCGAAATCAAAGTCCGACAAATTAGAAACCCAGCTTCAGATCGGGATCTACTGTACCTTGCGTCTTGCGGAACGTGGCTCCGAAATTGTCGTCCAGGGCAACATTTGCCAGTGCAAATTCGATCAGATCCGTGTCTGTCTCAATACCCGTATGTTTTTTTGCCTGTTCAATGAGAGCAGGACTGATACGGCCGCCGATCCGCTTGCTCTTTTCACCCAGCAAGCCGGAATGCTCAGCGGCTTTCATCACGGCTTCGAACCGGGCCTTGCTGACGGTTACAAACTGTCCAGCCTTCGCGGACCGGGCGGCCGCCGTGAGAACGCCGTCGGGCGACGACGATGTGATGGTTTTTTCGCGGCCTTGTTTTGTCATAGACGTCTCCAGAGATCACAGTAATGTCTGACATTATCGGTCTTTGTCTGACAATACGCGATTTGCACTTGCTGTTCAAGGCTGCAGCGAGGAACCGAGGTTGCTGCCTTTCCGAACCACCCCTCTCAATCCCGATCTGCCGCTGATGATCGGGTGCATCGGTTCGGTTTCATGCGTCATTGAGGGCACGGAGCATAACCCTCCCGATTGCGCTGTTTCTCACCCCGCCTGATTTTAATCTCGATGGTCCGAGGACCAACTGCCTTTAGGCGTAGGTCTCTTAGAGATCCTTAGCGTCCGCCGAAAGCGAGAGGATGAATGACCGCCTCGCGAGCCAACGCCTTCCGCCCAGCCGTCTCGCTGATAAGCGTCCCATCACGGGGCTTCCGGCCTGGCGCTGGGCTGGTCTGTTCATCGGTCTTTTGATAAGCTTCGTCATCGGTCTGTCGGCCGTGCAGATGCTTGCGGTTCAAGGCCTTGGCACCGCGATACCACTCGACCCGACGCGGCGGCTGGTCACGACGGGGATCTACAGCTATATCCGGAACCCGATGCAGCTGTCGGCAGCGTTGTCCTGGGTCGTCCTCGGAGCGTTCCTCGACAACATATGGATCGCCGCGGCTGCCGTCATGGCCTGGATTTTCGTGGAAGGCATTGTGCTGGCACCACCGAAATGACCTGCAGCAGCGGTTTCCCCAGTCCTGGGCGGACTATCGCAACGCCGTTCCGGAGTGGTTGCCACTCTGGCGCCCGCATTGCACCGCAACTGCAATCCGACCTCGTTCGGCTGCCGACGATCCCGGCAATACTCAACGAGACTCTACGGCTTTTTCCGCCCGCCTATACGCTTTTTCTCCGTGAAGCCTTGCGCGATGTCGACATCCAGGGAAATCGGATCCGTCGCGGAGACCTTGTTCAGGTCATTCCCGACATCACGCAACGCGATGAGCGCGTCTTCGAGAACGCCGAACGATTTGAGCCTGCCCGCTTCATGCGCGAGCCGGATTGGCCGCCCTACGCCTACCTGCCCTTCAGCGCCGGACCGCGTGTCTGTATCGGACAGAATTTTGGCCTGATGGAAACGGGACTGGTGCTGGCGACCGTGCTGCAGCGCATGCTGCTAGAACAGTGCGACCAGTCGCCGAAACCGGTGGCTCGGTTCTCGCTCCGGCCTGCCGGGGGCCTCGTTTTAAGATGGCGAACGCGGCGCTGACCACG
Source organism: Rhizobium sp. CFBP 13726 (assembly GCF_014841925.1). NCBI lineage: Bacteria > Pseudomonadati > Pseudomonadota > Alphaproteobacteria > Hyphomicrobiales > Rhizobiaceae > Rhizobium > Rhizobium sp. CFBP 13726. Next base: position 244,633 of record NZ_JACYUU010000002.1, on the reverse strand, counting down.
CGCCGTTGACGAACCTATGGCTTTGTCCGTGAGGCGGCACGAAACAGCGCGCGCGATGACCGAACCAGCGGTAGCGATTGCGGGCGATGAATGCGTAGACGATGTCGCGAAGAGAACGGGGAAAGATGGAGAGGATGCGAAGAGCGCGCCAGGGCATCGAGAGGTGCCACATCAGGGCCAGTCCGGCATCGGAGCGCACAAGTCCGCGATCGCCTTCGATCACCAGATAAGTTTCATCGAGATCATCAGCCGTCAGTCCGTGCCGCGCAGCCATCTGCGTTCCCTCGTCAGACCACGCGGAAACAAACCTCATCGTCTGATCGCGTTCGTGACGGAGGAGGAAGTGAACCCATGACGAGCAAAGCACACAGTCCGTATCAAACACGACGATTGTCGATGATTTGTCATCGTTCCCATACATGTCCTTGCTCGCTCCAGTGGCCTGAATGTCTCGTCGTGCTCGGCCTCTCGGGCTGTTGGATACCGGTAAACTACAGCCTGCGAAGCGCACGTGAACATCCTATATCGCGTCTTTCCCATCAGGGTTAAGAGGAGGAGTTGTCTCGCTGCAGCCAATTCAGAAAATTCCGCTGAACGGATCTACGAGCGCATGAGCAGAAACACGCTTCGGGCATTCACGTCCCTTGCCTATCTGCAGGCCTAGTCGCTCCGCGACCAGCGCTTCCCTCCCGCTGGCCTGCACCAGAAGCCCAGGCTCTGAAAGTCTTCGCGAACCATCTGTGCAGACCGGAACAGCGCGACATCGATCCTCGCCACGGATGCCGGCTGGTTTGCACGAGCAAGGCTAATCTCGATCTTCGGTACCACATGTGGCCAATACTGTGCGACGGCAGCTCGTCAGCTGGTCGATGCTGATGAAATAACGCGGGCTGTCGGGCATCTCTTTCTCCACTGCCCTGAAATCCACGATACGCCTAACCGCACGGTAGGCACCGCAACCGGGCAATTTTGATGGTAGCGTATGCGCCCGACGAGCGCTGTCCTGTGGATGCGCTCGGTGGCTGGCTTGCGGTTGCCAAGATCGAAAGCGGGAGCAATTTTCTAAAGCTCGATCGCTTGGGCAATGTTTCGAAGCGGGCACTGGATCAGAGTACGGCCAATGTGATCGTCAAAACATAGAGCGGCGTAGGCTGGGCTGGAACACGGGAGCTTTATGCGCATGGATTAAGGTCAGGGCTATCCGATGGTTCACAATTGCTGCGGAAAAACGCCGGACTGAACCGGACCAAATTTGACGGGAGCTCCAAGGTGAGAGACTGGAGCCGTTCCTTGTAAGTTCCGAAGCGAGTGCGTCGATTAAACGAGCCGATAATAAATTTCGCGCGTCTTGCACCTTCGCTCCGACAGCCTGTGGGTCGATCCGACTGTCCTGGACTAACGCACCGTCAGCGACAGGCCATACGATGATTAGAATCCTCCGCTGAAGTAGGCCTCTGACAGACTGGTTCGCATGCTGGTAGCTACTTTAATCACTCGTCTTCGCTACATTGTCCTTTATCAATAGAATCAATGCTTTGCGATGTTGTCAGCTGACGACATCGTTCGCTTTCTGAACGCCCTCAACCTTTGCGACCGCCGGATTATCTTAGGCCCGCATCTCGCCGCCTGAGTTTGCTTTCAGCAGCGCCATCAACATGGGACCAAGCGAAAACTCACCGCGACGGGTTCTCGATGTCAAATTACGTAGATATCCCCCGGCCGAATTGATGTGCCCTGCTCGCTCAAGTATCGCTGCCATTGCAACCGCGGCGTTTTCGGGTCCCATCGCCTCGCAAGCGTCCTGATAGGCCGACGCGGTCACACCCAAAGTCGAGCGCACAACCACCGCGGCCGACATAAGGTCCCTCCAATTTCGGACTTCGCCTCCCGGCCCGTAGGACTCTATCTCGGGGCATGCCCGCATAACCAACCCAATTGGGAAAGCTTTTAAAGGCTCGGCCTGAAGGCTTCGATTTTGCACGGCCGTTTTGCCCAACTCCATTTCAGAGCTCGGTTCAAGTTCAGTTATAGAGTCGGTATTTGAATTCTGTATGTGGTGACGGATACCGCTATCACTGGTGTCGGATTCTTGCGGAAAAACTTGGCATTGCAGTATGTTAAGAACGCCGTCACGCAAAAGCGACAGTTCGTCCAGGATTGCTTCAAAGTCCGTTTTCGATTTGGCTGTCCGCAGCCGCCCTACTGCCGCTACATACGTGGTCTCGATCGTCGCCCAGTCACCAGCCGCGCCGTCTTGAATCGCAGCAGTAATGAGCTTTCTGACATCCCTGCGGGCGATAGTCGTGCGTTCTTTGACGAACTTTAGACGTCGGGCATCTTCGGCAACCTGTTGCGCCATGAGCGCGAATTCCTCCGACCTTGCAAGTAGGGGGCTAAGACTGAATCCGTAAGCGGTCTCGACAGCACCGTCCCTTGCACGCCTCACGTAACGCTTGCCATTGGGGCTGTCGTTGCGATTGATCAACCCAGCATTTACCAGCACAGCTAGGTTCTCTCTCAAGGTCGTGCCCGCGATACCGTTTGCTCGAGTGATCAACTGGGCATTAGACGGAAAGACGACGAGGTTTTTGCCGTGGTTCAGTTCCGTTTCGGGAAAAAATGAAATGAGAGCGTTGAGTACGGCAAGCGCACGATCGCGCAAACCAAGAATCGCTCGCGCATCGCAAACGTCACGGTACACTTTCCACTTATCAGCAGACTTTCCATCCCGAATCTCGGATGTCTTGAATTGGGCTCTGACCAACGCAAGCGTCATAGGCCGCCGCCCGAAGGGCGTCGTTACACTTCCATTATGCATTTTTCTTCTACCTCTCGATCGGCAAAAGAAATCCGCTCACCAAAACGGTGCCAAGACTCTTGACTGTGATTCATGAAAATGCGATTCTCAGGCTGCTTAGACCAATGAGAGAGGCTTCCATGACGGCAACGTTTGGGGGCCTTTTTCTTTTGCGGTTTCTTCCTTTTCTAGCTCTCGGAGCCGGACGTGGTCTTCCGGAAGTTCTCGTAAAGATCGGGGATACGATCCATCACGAACTTGGCAAAAGCCTCGTCTCGATCTCTATCGATTTGGATCTTGCAGACCTTGCCTGTGACAGCGAGAGTCGCAATCTCTTCTCCATCTACAGACTTCGCGATTAGGGCCGTGGGTCTTACCGAGTTCGGCTTATCGACTGCCTTAACTGCACGAAGGACTGCAATGAAGCGATCATCTGAGGACTTGTGGCTGAACGACTTATCATTCGTCGCTTTCCGCGCTTTGACATCGACGCCGTCGGCCTTCAGAATGTCAGCAAGCTCTTGCCACCGGGGGCGGCCAATTTTCGGAGCTCTGCCAATCGCTTCGGTCAACCAGCCGGGAACTGCTCGGCCCACGTTGATAAGCTTTGATGCCTCTTGGCGATCAACTGAAAGAGCCGTCTGAATGAGCGTCCGGTCAAAGCCACCGTCTTCGAGTTTCAACGCAAATATTGAGCGCTCAATGAAGGTAAGGTCTTCGCGCGCAGAGTTTTCGATCCCCTGCGCAACAACGAGGCGATCGTCTCCTAGCTCGCGTACATAAGCTTTGACCTTGATGCCAAGCTGATTGGCCGCACGCACACGACGATGGCCATAGGCAATCTGGTAGCGGCCTGTCTCGCTCGGATGGTTACGAACGAGGATTGGTATCTCCTGCCCGTGCTCCGAGAAAGAGGTCTTGAGCGCTTCCAGAGCGGACAGGTCTTGGTCCGCGAAACGATCGGCGAAAGGGGAGGGGTCAATAAGGGACGGATCGAGGTCAATCGGCAGAGCGCCTTCTGCAAACTGCCGCTTGAGTTCCTCGTAGTCTCTTTCAACTTCCGAGAAAGTGTCCTTCAGGGACCGCACCGCGCCTGATGCTACACGCTGCATCGGTTGGCGGGTCTCCGCCGTCGGCACGACATCTGGCCCAGCGGCAAAGAGATTGCGGACTGACTGAGTTCGTTTGCTCATCTATGGTCTCCCCGATCAAAACATCTCGCTTGCCGACCCAGCGGCATCGTGTCGTCAGCTGACAACAAGGTAAGCGGTTGATTTTCTTGAGGGTGAAGCATGTTTATCTGCCCCACACATCGTTAATTAGACCGACAGCTTCGTGGTTGACGGCATTGATTGATTCCATGGCGCGGTCGTAGGTCGACCGCCCGACTGCGCCGCGCGACAACTCATAGAGCGATTGTTTGGTCAAACCGGCATTGGCGATCGCCGTTGACTTCCAAGCTGCTGCAGCCATGACATCCGTCCCAAATACATCACGAAGCAGGCCGACGATTTCCTGTTCCGGGACGTCTCGCGGGTCATGGCGAGTAACCAGGAAGCGTAAGAAATCGTAATCGAGCTTGCCTCCAGCTTCCTCAATGACGGAGACAAGATCCGATGTCATGAGAAGGAACTGACTCATAGACGCTACGTCCACCATCTGCGGATGAACGGTGACAATCATGCTGGTAGCTGCGTTCAAAGCGCCCATGGTGAGGAAGCCCAGCTGGGGAGGGCAGTCAATAACAACGATGTCGTACTCGTCTTCGACTTGATTGATTGCGCTCGCGACACGTCTAAAGAACAGGTCCTCCGGCCGTCCGCGGTTCTGGAGCATGAAGCGCGGCGTTTGATGCTCGAACTCCATCAGTTCGAGATTGCCGGGGACGATGCTGATGCCCGTAAAGTAAGTCGAACGGATCACATCCTTCATCGGCACACGTTGGTCGTCGTATCTTATTGCGCCATAAATGGTGGCATTTTCAGCAACGTCGAACTCGGGTTGATACCCGAACATCGCGGAGAGCGAGGCCTGAGGATCCAGATCGATTGCGAGAACCCTGTAACCCTGCAGCGCTAAACCCTGTGCGAGATAAAGTGAGGTGGTCGTTTTGGCGGAGCCACCCTTGAAGTTCGCGACTGTGATGATTTGAAGTTTGTCACTTTCCCGACGGCGCGGCCAAAATCGCCCAGCTTCTTTCGGGCGCGCTTCAGCGAGGTATCGCCGCAACTCGTTGATCTGCTCAAGGGTATACGAGCGGCGCCCTCCGGTACCAATGTCGGGAGTGGGCCCGAGACCATCCAGCGACAGTTGGCGCAGGTACCCATCAGAAATTCCAACTATTTCGGCAACTTCACCAGAAGTGAATGAGCGAAGCGACTTTTGCGCTGTCGGTGGGAAAGCGCGTTCGCCAACCGCACGAAGTCGCGCAGATAGCGCCTCAGCACGCTGCGTGATATGCGCGGACGTTGCTGCCCTGTTTATGTGCCTGTCGATCACGTTCAATGTAGCCTCAAGTTCAAGACGGTTTGCAAGCGTCAGACGCGCGTATGCCGTCTCAAGATAGCGCACGATTCTATCAGTGCTGCAAGAGAATTAGAGTTAACAAGAAGTGAACGAATTTCCGTCGGATAAGCAGCTCAACTCGATTTACTGACGATGATTCAAGGATTTCCACCTGTTCTCTCTTGTTGGCGCTGCAACGGCAAAATGCAGATTTGCACATAAATCTCCTCATCGTAGCCCACCACGAGCTCCCTTTCTAAGAGCCGGACCAGCGAGTTGCTAGAATCACCTGAGGTGCAGATCTGCACGTAGGCAAGCGGTGAAGAGCGCCATCGCGACTTCCTGAGACAGATGCACCGTCTTTGAGCGACGGTATTTGGCGTACGTCTCGCCTGGGACGTCTCTAACACCGCAGGAGAAGAGCGCGACCAGTACGATGATTGCAGACCGACTTATCTTCTGGCAATTGCCGACCGTGGAACGGTCGCAGGTTGCGTTCGTCTCCTTCCAGCTTCTGGCCCGACAATGCTGGAGCAGACCTTCCGCCAGCTTCTCGATGCGGTTCGCTCCGCCCTCATTCTGGCATGGTCGAGAGTTCGCGCTTCTGCGTCGATACGTCCTTGGCCGCGGGAAGGGGAGGGGGCCAGCTCCATCTTGCGACGCTCACCATGTATGCCGGTATCATCGAATGGTCGATGGCGAGCGGCTACAGCGGAATCGCCACGGCCACCGATCTCCGCTTCGAGCGCATCCCGAAGCGAGCGGGATGGCCGATGCGGCGTCTCGGCGAACCTGCTCCGATCGGCAACACCATCGCCATTAACGGGAGCCTGCCGGCCGACCGCGTCAGCTTCGAGCAGGTATGCCCGCCAGGTTATCAGTCGTTCCATCGGACCGACGGAGCAATGCTCAGGAGCGCTGCGTGATCCAACTGCGCTCCCATCCCCGCCTGGTCCGCAAACTGCAGGGCGCACTCGGTGACCAGCTCTTCATCGCGCTCGACGACGCCACCGTGGTCGAGATCATGCTCAATCCGGACGGCCGTCTCTTCATCGAACGGCTGGGGCACGGCTTGGCACCCGCTGGCGCGATTAGCACCGCCGCAGCCGAAGTTGTCATCGGCAGTGTTGCGCATGCGCTGCAGTCGGAGACCAACGACGAGCGGCCCATCATCTCTGGTGAACTTCCGATTGGCGGACACCGCTTCGAGGGCCTGTTACCGCCGGTGGTCTCCAGACCAGCATGCACCATCCGCCGCCGAGCCTCGCGTCTTATTCCACTGACCGAGTATGTGAAGTCGAAGGTGATGACCGAAGCCCAGGCATCTGCCATTCGAAGCGCGATCGACGCTCGGATGGACATCGTCATCTCAGGTGGCACGGGATCGGGCAAGACGACACTCGCCAACGCCATCATCGCCGAGATCGTCACCGCGACCCCGGTCGATCGGATGGTGATCCTGAAAGACACCGCCGAAATTCAATGCGCGGCCGAGAACGCCGTGTCACTGCATACCAGCGATACTATCGACATGGCCCGCCCGCTGAAAAGCACGATGCGCCTGCGTCCGACCGCATCACTGTCGGCGAGGTCCGCGACGGCGCGGCACTGACGCTGCTCAAGGCCTGGAACACAGGCCATCCCGGCGCGTCACCACAATTCATTCCAACACGGCGATTTCAGCCTTGCGCCGGCTGGAGCAACTGACGGCGGAAGTCAGCCAGCAGCCCATGCACGAGGTGATCGGCGAAGCCGTCGATCTCGTCGTCTCCATTGAGCGAACCGGGAAGGGGAGGCGGACCATGAGGTAATCAAGCGTCTTTCTCTTCAAAATACGCTTTAAACGTTTCGTCAATGAAGTTGTAAAACTTCGGATCGCTTGTGATCGCGTATTTTTTCTTCAGACCATCGTCTGTTATACAATCCCATATTTCCCGATTTAATTCCTTTTTGGATGAGCGGTTAATTGGAAATCCGGGCGCAAATTTGTCGCTTTTTTGCATGGACTCTATCAAAATGCGTCTGGTCATAGATAACGAACGAAGCGCCTTTGTATCCGTCCGCCAAGCTCGATACTTCGAACCCACCAAACTAAATTTCTCCAGGATTTCGGACCCGAGAAAATATATCTGAACATAAACTGGTGCACTTCCAATATAAAGAATAACCTTACCGCTGCGTCCCTGACGAAAACTTGCGAAACTCCATTCATCAGGACGAATTTTGCGACCTGGATCATCGTCAGAAACCATTCCCCAGGAAGATATCTGCTCGGCAACAAGGAGTTCCTTCACCTCCTTGAACCATTCGTGGAACGGGGGGAACGCGCATAGTTCGCCATCAAAATCGTAGTAGCTGTCGAAAAAGCTTGTCTTAGTAAGAGATACCTTACTGTACCCATTTGCGTGTATCGACCCGGGTTTGAAAAGCCTCGACGGAGCGGCCCGACTTAGTAGTTTTGCCGTACCAGAATGATAGCGGCCAGGCATGTTCCGCAACCAGACCGCTGACGACTGACAACTTTCAAAGTGATGACGAAGTGCTTTCATTGGGTCTTTAGTGGCAATCCATGTTGCCGCCATCTCCGGCGTCCAGAGGTCAGGAAGACCATCAACCGAGATTTTCGCGGGCACAGACTTAAACGGGGTTAACCCCATTTTTTCGGCTCGACGCTCGGCTTCCTCCGGCGTCAATCGGCCCATAAGCACTCCTAGTTCGATCTTATCACGAAGTTTTTCAAGCCTAAGTTCGCGTGGATATTTTGGAAATCGAGGGTCGTCGGGATAGATATCTTCAAGATCCGCACTGCTTTCAGCAGTTCCATCGTTGTAAGCCTCTAAGGCTTCCTCGTTTACCGGCCTCGTCATCATCGCGGTCAAGTCAATCGTCATATTCACCTCGCTGGCTTCAAATGAAGGTCTACCCTCCACAGGCTAACAAGGCTCCAAGGGAGTTGCTTAGCCAAGGCTTAAAGCTATCCGTGTGAAACGATGTGAGGAACCTAAAAGGTCAATTTTCTACAGCAATATCAACTGCTTAAATGTCAGTTTGTGCTGTGAACGTTCTGCATGGATCAAGGCCCCCTGTCGGTGCTTTAAGGTGGCACCGGACAAACAACGTGGAGCCCTTGGATGCCGACGCAATGCCTCAAACACACAATTGGACTGACGACACCGCTAATGTCAACTCCACTCGGCCCTCCCCCGAGAAAATCGACTTCGACAGCAAATAATGGAGAGACCCCGCTCCCTGCGGTTGTCCGCAGCAAGCCAAACATTTCGTTCGTGCACGGTCTTTGCGACATCCGCCACGGCGAGGCTGAGGCTGTCCTGGCTCGGGTTCCCAGCAAGAGTGTCGATCTGATCTTCACAAGCCCGCCTTACAACATTGGCAAGGCGTACGAGCGCTCGACGTCCCTGGCTGCTTATCTTGAACAGATGAAGCCGATCATCCGCGAATGCCATCGCGTTTTGTCGGACCATGGATCGATGTGCTGGCAGCTCGGAAACTATGTTCACGCCGGCGAGGTGGTTCCGCTCGATCTGGAATTCATTGCGATGTTTCGCGCGCTTGGCATGAAAGTGCGCAACCGCGTTGTGTGGACCTTCGGACATGGTCTGCACTGCTCGCGCCGTCTCTCGGGTCGCTACGAGACGATCGTGTGGGTTACCAAATCTGACACCTACCACTTCGATCTGGATGTGATCCGGGTGCCGCAAAAATATCCGGGAAAGCGTCACTTCAAGGGACCGAAGAAGGGGCAGCTGAGCGGAAATCCACTCGGTAAGAATCCCGGCGACGTCTGGGATATCCCCAATGTCAAACACAACCATCCCGAAAAAACCGCGCACCCGTGCCAGTTCCCGGAGGCACTCGTCGAACGCTTCGTGCGTGCGCTGACGGCGCCGGGCGACTTGGTTCTCGATCCGTTTGCGGGGGCCGGCACGGTTGGAGCCGTCTGCAACGGTCATGGACGCCGCTCGATCCTGATCGAGAAGGAGCGCGCGTACGTGGACATCGCTCGGCAGCGTCTCAATGAGGCGGCGGTGCGTAAGATCGGACAGCACGGCTAGGCGCCGGTGTAGCTCCGGCTCGCATCCTCACGATCAAGCAGGTTCCCACCCAAATTTCCATCACTCAGTAGGGCATCGAAATGCCGAAGGAGAGTCTGTGACCAAAAATTCGACCCACAAAACCAAGAAACTGTCCAATGAACACCTCCATCACCTTCGTTGGAACCTGCACACCGCGCGTGGTGCAACGCAGGATTTCGCGACGACCTTCCGGCCAAGCCAGTTCTCCAGGAGCTTGAAGGGACACGTTCTCGAAGTCTCTGCACTTCACGGAATTCGGCTCGTAGCGGTGCTTAGCCAGCCTGTCGAGCACGCCGTTTATATCGCACTGCCTGCATCCAGGACACTCGGTGATCTGCTGGCGACGTTGTTTGTCGACATGACACCTGACCTGCTTCTTCACAGCTTGCGCCATCTGCCGGGCTTTGATCCTGATGCCGAGGGCTGGCAAGGGAAGGTTGATGCGAAGCTCAAGGCGTTCATCAACGTGATCGAGCATGGCGATCATTCCGAGGCTCTGGAATGGCTGCGCGACAGCTGGAACCGGGCATTCTCGCTCGGGCCTTATCGGGCCGCCAATCGCACGGCCCGCGACTCTGAGCAGACGCGCGGAAACGGCAACTCCATCAACAATACCGGAAGGGACAAGGCATGATTTTCTCTCCTGCTATCATGGCACTGGCAGACATGGCTCACGAGGCCCCCGGTTCTTCCCGCGCTTTGGTCGATGACACTTCCGGCCGGAAGGGTGACCTCTGCCTGGACGGTATGGCACTGGTGGCTGACCCCAATGACACACTGTATTTGCGTTTCGGTACCGCAAATCCAGGCTCGATCGCGATCGACTTGCCGGCGGGCACCATGTTGTCAAACTTGCGCGTCGCGATGTGGTTCTACCCGCTGCCAGCTCTCATCCTTTACATCCTGCGCCAGTCTCAGGTGTCCGGCAAAGCGCTCAGCGCGCATGAGGATGCGATGATCGCATCCTATCGGACCGCCTTTCTCGACTGCTTGGTCCGTGGCGACTGGGTCGCGCGACGTGCGGCATACATGCGGACCCAGGAGCATTGGCAGCACCGCTGCGTGACCGAAGCCGCCCCGTCATGAAGTGATCTAGTCGGCGCCCTGCTGCCATCGGCGTAAGTCCGCACGGCGCGGCAGGGTCTGACGATCCATACAACATCAATGCTTCATTTTGACGCCATCGCTCGCAGGAGGCGTCAGCGAGGAGCATTGCCCAGTGCTTCGGCTACCCCAATCGCATCAAAGGAGTTCCAGATGCAGAAAACACAGAAGGCCAATAAGGCCAAGGCAAGCAAGACGGCAGAAACGTTCGTAGCACCGGAGGAGCACCGGCCGCTTCTGTCGGAGGTGAGCGGCTTCATCGCTTCTCTCGGCCGGCGGGACGCGGCAGAAGCGCTCGAGCTCGGTCGGCAGCTCATTCGCGTCAAGTCGGTGCTGCCGGAAAAGTCCTTCGGCAAGTGGCTGAAGCTGGAGTGCGGAATGACAGTCCGCAATGCGTGGAACCACACTATCCGCGTCGAGAAGTTCACCGTGGAGCAGCAGGAGCTGCTGATCGCTGCCGCTGTGAAGCCGACCGTGATGACGATCATCGCGACGGCGGATGCGCCAGTGATCACGGAACTGCTCGGCCGGATCCTTTCGGGCGAGCAGTTCACTGTCAGCAAGGTCAAGCAGCGGATCAAGGGAGACACGCCGGCGAAGGCTGCAACAGAAGGTGGCGGCGCTAACGGCCTTCGCCGTGCCGTCGACGCCAGGGTGAAGGTAGATCTGGAGGTGATCAACAAGCTCGTCAAGCGCTCGCTCAAGGCTGTCGAACTGATCGTCGCCGACATCCGCAAGGGCAAGCACGTCCCGAAAACCAGGCTTGCAACAGCGGTAGAAGCCGACTGCCAGAAGGCGGGCATTCTGCTGAGCGCGGTGATCTCGCCACGCGGCTCTGACGCTCCGCTTCCGGTCGAATGGGAAAAGGCACGGCAGATCATCTCCCGTCTTGGGGATTCTCCGCGCTACCCCGGCCGGGAAGAGTTCCACGACTGGGTCGTCGATGCGGCGCTGCCGGCGCTGCGTTTCGTGGTTCTCGGCGAAGCGTTCCCCGGCACTGCCGGCTTGATCGGTCAGGTCGCTGTGGACATCGCGGATGATGGCGAAAACGATACCGCGGAGCATGACGCTGATCAGGCGACGGCCGCCGTCGCAGACGGGCTTCTGAACGAGGAGATCAATGGTGGGGCAGGGGACCATGCCAAGGAGGCACCGGCAAGAACGCGTCTCGCCAACGTGCCCTCCATCGCACCTATCGAGCTTTCCGCGCCAGAGCCTGAGGTTCAGGCCGAAAGTGCCGCGAATGTCTGATGGGAGGAAGAAGAAGACCGCCGGCGCAGTGTCGCCGGCGGTACGGGAAGCTCGCATGGCGAGGCGCGAGCCTGCCAAGGTATCGTCTCGCGGGCTCAAAGCCTGCGAGCACCATGGCGAGTGGAACACGCTCAACCGCTGGGAGAAAAGATCCCAGTGCTTTCCTACCTCGGCGACATCGATCAGTGGCATGGCCCAACAAGCTCCAAGAGGTGCTCGTCTCGAACGTGGAGACGCGATGCGCTGGGCTCTTGCGGAAAGCCGCGGGCCGCCGCGCATGGAACCGTGAAAACCCGAAAGCGGGCCAACTCGATCAACCCCCACCTGCCGAAACGCTGAAGGAATATGCCGTGCCAGTCACCATCAACTTTGAAATTCCCGTCGCCACCACGGGCTATCCTCGGCGGGCGCGAAATCGGAAAATCATCACCGCCACTCTCACCAGAGAGATCGACGTTGCGATTATCGACACCGACGAAGCACCAATTGCCGCGACCCTGCCTGATGGTAAACTGCGGGCGCTGAATGGCGCGTTTTTCCAGAGTGCCGGTGATGTGCCACAGGAAGGCGCGACACTATGCATTCACCAATATCCGTCAAACCGCCCGCTGATCAACGTTACCGACTATTGGTCGGTTTATCGCGACCTGTGGCGTACTGTGGGATTCAATGGGGACGTTGACCTGAAACGTCCTGCTAATACTCTTAACCTGCCGGGTCTCGGTATCCGGGATCTCGATAACGAAATTGCCCAAAGTCAGCTTGATACCTTCGCTGACCGCAGTGATCGTCTAATCGTGGTCGACGACATCCTGTATTGTAAAACCAAGCAACCTCTGCTTTTCGTCAACCGGAGGCACTATCACGCGAAGGCTTTGACGGTTGATCTGGTTTCCGACGGCGACGCATTGCTGCGTGATATCCTCAACGGCCATCGCAACAGCTTCGGTATCTACTCGCTGGCAGATCACGAACTTGCTATCGAGCGGTGTCGCGGTCTGTCAGAGACCTGTGTGCATCAACGCGATTTCGAACACGACTGCGTCCTTGTGCATCGACCTGATCTTTTCGACACAGATACCACGGCGCTGAATGCCGCTGTCTACGCACACCGTTTCCTCGGCAACTTCTTTGACATGCAGATGTCAAAGGCCGACCGGGAGGGTCTCGCTGATCTCATCAACCTCGGGGCGGATCGTATGTGTCTGGTTCTGAAGCTCGCTGACTGCTTGAAGGCCTATTGCGAAAAGGGCTCCGCGGCGTCGTTGAACGATGCGACTGCCCATATCGTCGAGCGACCGGATACAGATCCGTTCTGGACCGCCCATTCAGCAGAGTTGATCGAGCACCGAGATTTTGTTCGGGCCTGCCTGGATCGCGAGACGGTCATGCTCGAATTCGGATCCGCTGTCTGACTGACCTGGATCGTACATCGGAAGATCTCCAAACGGATCCTTTCGCGCATGAGGCGGCTACAATTCTGCCCACCAGCGTGACCTCGTTGCCGGAGCTGAGGTCGAAGATGCTTTGACCCGCCGTGCCGACAATGGCGAATTTTGTGCCCGGCTGCCCGCGCGGTGTCCGGGCATTTTCGCGCCGCGTCCGCCGTTAACCATACCAAGGCTCTTTCTGTTCCGGATGCGTTCTACCGGCTTGCCGGAACGGGTTCTCCGGGCTAAATCAACAGGACTGCGGGATTAACGTGCTCCTGCAGTTACTTAGCGGCCCCCGCCGATGCTGGACACATCGAACGAGGGCCTGACCCGCAACCTTGCTGTGAAGGACTTGGGCTATGTCGACCCATAACTGCTTCGCTTCCGTTCCGGAAGCATTTCTGAAGATTTCTCCTGTTGAAACCGATGCCAGCCGGCTGCCCGCCGAGCTCGCATGCCGGATCGCACCGGTCAGCATCGTCTGCGGCTGTGGCACCCACGCCCACGCTTGAGCGCTGATCGCAGCCATCCAACCGGCCAGTTTATCCATCTGTCTGTCTGTCGATCGTCGTGATCGATCGATGCGGAAATTATTTCCGCATCGTCAGACCTGTGCCCGGTTCCGGATCGCCTCACCACAAGGAGATTTCCATGACCACGACACCATCATCTGCGACACCGTCATCCGCCCCACAGCTTCCAAACACCATGCTCGCCCCATCACCGGCCTGCCTCTATCGACACAGTGTCGATCCCGATGCGATGGCGAGCGTGTTCGAACAGCTGGTCAGCGAGGTTACATCGGCACTGTCGACCGATGCGCTGGCCGGCGCCCTCGATGCAGGGATCGACAGCATGTCGGCGATCCTGCGCGCCATTCCGATCCTTGAGGGAAAGCTGCTCGAGCGCGGCATCAGCCTGATTGCATTGATCAATCCCGATCTGGTCGTTCTGACCGACAATCTGCGTCTTCCCGTGACACCGGCCGCCATGCAGCTCGTCGAGAAGAATGCCGTGCATCTCTATCGCAGCCTGACGCTCGATGCCGATAGCGGCGGGCGCAAATCCTACACGCCGGATCTTTTGATCCTCAATCGTCCGACCAGGATTGCGCATGTGATCGATGTTAAGCGCAGCCTTTCGTCCTACGAGGTGTCGCGGATTGCAGCGCTCAAGAGCCGGATGCTGGCAGCAGCTCTTGTTGTTCCGGACTTGTTGTACAAGGAACACCGGCGTCTGGTGGCAGAAGACGTCAGGGTAGTGATCGTCAATGCCGAAAGCCAGAGGACGGATATCGATGGCGGCATCTGGCCGCTGGGACACCTCGATCATCTGCTCGAGATCAACGGCGCCGGTGCAGCGATGACGCGACTGCGCGAACTGTTCCGCGACAAGATCACCGCGAACTGGACAGAGGCACGACAGCTTCACAGCGGGCCGGATCTCCGTTCGGGCGGGGGCGGGCAGGGGGCTGCCACAGCAGACGAAACCAATGAGCGAACATCATCGGCCGCGCTTGGCCCCGCCAACGATGACGATCCGGCAAAAACTGCCGGGCACGCGACGATGCCGCGTATCGGCTTTGCGAAAGTTCCGGGCTCAGGGTTGCGGTGACCGACGGCTGAGACCGCACCGACCCATACCTTTTCCGTCAGGCTTCAGCCGGGATGCGGGCAGCATCCGGCCAATGGGAGACGTCAACATGACGACACCGACCAACATCATCGAGTTTCCGGGCCAGCGCCGTCGCCAGCCCCAGACCGAAACCGCAAACACATCCGGAGCTGAATACATCGCGGGTCTGACCTCCAATACTGCTGCGATCGAGTTCGCGGTCGGGGCTCTGGTCGAGACCGACGAAGACCGGGCGCTGCATGTGGCCGCCGTGGTCGGCGCTTCGATCCGCTTTGCCCGCCGCCGCGGCATCAGCATGGCCAGTCTGCCCACGCAACTACGGCATTGGCTGGTGCAGGAATGCGACCGTGGCGATGCCTCCGCGATCATGGTGCGCGAATGGCTGACCGGAAATGCCAGGTTTGTAGATCTGCCGGAGCTGAACGGGGAGGGCGCTTGATGGTTGGCAACATCACGCCTCGCGCGGCAGAAACCCTTGAACAACGACTGCTGCGCTTTTTCCTGCGCCGCATCCGCCGCCTGGCCATTCTCGATCTTTATGCCAGCGCCGCGAACGTCGAGCTACTGGATATGCACACGATCGGCGAGTTCGGTGGAGCGAAGACCAACCTTTGGGCCGCCGCAGACCCACGCAATCTTCTGACCGGCGATCCTGAGCGGGACCGCCAGGTTGTGGCCCGCTTGTTGAAATCCTCACAAACGGGTACGCAGGCATATGATGGTGGGACTGACCCGGCAGATCAGATCGTCGGCATCCCCTACGAGCCGGATCCGGCCGACGAGAGGCCGGCACGACGTGCAATCGTCGCCGCTGCTCGTGCTTTCCACCATGAGCCCGTGCGTCCGGTGAGTGGTGGCGCGTCCGACAGTCGACCACTCTTGTCACTGGTGCGTTCATTTCTTCCACCGCCTGACGTCACCAGGGTTACGGTCGCCTTGCTCGTTGCCCGCGCCGTCGGATCAAGTCTTGCGGGAATGGCCGACCTTCGGGACGCTCTGTCGCGACCGGACCCCTTCATCCTGATCAAGGCGCCGGTCGGCGGGTTCGAGCATCGGTTTGGCCAGGCATTGGAGGAGGGCATTATCGTGCCTTTCTGGGCAAAGCTCGCGGACCTGTTTCACCTGATCTCGCTTTCCAACTGCTATGACGAAAAGCGAAGGGCCAAGAAACGCCGAAAGGTCGCGGTCGCGTCGGGCAAGGCGATCGCCAAATCGAAGGAAGCGATGGTGCGTCGGCAGATCAGCAACATTTTGTGCGAAACGCATCTGCCGGTGATGATCGCGGACGAAACCGACACTGCGCTGATGTCCGGTATTGTCGAGACAGCCGATCTTGTTCTGGAATGCGGACCGCTCGATGAAGACTTCCTCGCTTCGCTGTTGTCGATCTGCTGCGGCATCCCGGTTGAAGAAACGCTCCGGCAGTTCCGCCAGACACCGTTCGATCTGTCGCGTCTGCATCTCGACGATCTGACATTGGCAGTCCGGCAAGGACGCTCTGTCGACACCATCCTCACTGCGCTCGAAATCCTGGCCCGCCCGATCGCCAGTGAGGACGAAGCAAATGGCGACAGTGAAACACAACACCGCAAGAGTGCAGGGGGCAAGAGGACGGCCACGGACACACAGGTCTCTGTCGATATGATCCAGCCCGACGTGATCACTGAGGAGCAAGAACCAGCCACGAGCCTTGGTTCGACCGGTTCGTCTGCGGGATTTGTTCGCAAACGACCTGCTCCGGCACTCCGTGTCGAAACGCTGGCCGGTTATGGAGATGCGACATCCTGGGCGTTGGATCTGAAGACAGATCTCGTTGAATGGCGGGCAGGAGAGATCGACTGGAGCGACATGAGCACCAAAATTTTGTTGTCCGGCCCGCCCGGGACCGGAAAGACGACGTTTGCACGGGCATTGTGCAATTCGCTGCGCGTGCCGCTGGTGATCAGTTCGGTGACGTCATGGCTTGAGCCCGGATATCTCGGCGATGTCCTGCAGCGCATGTCGGCGGCATTCAAGACCGCGCGAGCCAACGCCCCGTGTATCCTGCTGGTCGATGAGCTGGATGGCATTGGCAGCCGGGTAGGGGGAGGCGATCGCAATCGCGCCTATGACGATTACTGGACCTCGCTGGTCAACCGCCTGCTGGAGCTGCTCGACGGTGCCTTAAAATCCGAAGGCGTGATCGTCGTTGCGGCGACGAACTTCCCCGAGCGGATCGATCCGGCGCTGTTGCGCTCCGGGCGACTGGAAAAGCACATCGTTATCCCGATGCCCGATGTCGATGCACTGACAGGCATCCTGGCACATCACCTTGGTGGTGATCTCGATCATGTTCTGACCACCGTACCCGTGGCAATCCCGACGAGCCGATCAGGCCAATCCCTATTGCGCCCGCCGGCAGCGAAGAACGCCACTCCCATCAAAGTGCGCCAGCCACCGTCGGAGGGTACGGCAGACCCGGATATTGACAATGCCATCGACCAGAACAGGAGGCCTCTCCATGACTGACATGACCAGATCGACATATGCCGGACTGCGGCCGCTTGCGGTTCGAGCCCTCGGGCAGACCGGAGCCGATATCGAACGACTGGTGCGCGAAGCCCGCCAGTCTGCCAGACGGCAAAGGCGACTGCTGACCTGGCAGGATCTGGATATCGCGCTTCAGGGGAGACGCAAGCGAATGCCTGACGATGTCCTCTGGCGCGTTTGCCTGCATGAAGCGGGACATGCCATCGCCTGGTCTTTGCTGGGCGTCGGTGAGGTGTTGTCCGTCACCGTCGGCGTGGAAAATCTGGGGCAGGTGCTGACGCGCCGCCGAAACGATATGGCCCAGACCGAGACCTGGCTGAGGCAAACGATGGCCTGCCTGCTTGGGGGGAGGGTCAGCGAACGGATGGTGCTTGGCGATGTGGTTGCCGGAGCCGGTGGCGATGACACAAGCGACCTGGCCCAGGCGACGGACTATGCTCTGGCGGCCGAGACGAGGCTCGGATTTTCCAGGATCAATCCGCTTCTTTATCGCAATCCCTCCGGCAGTCTCGATCTTCTCAGCCTCGATCGGGAACTGGCAGCACGGGTCAACGAGCGTCTGATCTCAGCCGAGACACTGGCCTTGGAGTTGTTGACGAGCCACTGCAACGATTTGCTGGAGATTGCCAGTCGGTTACAGGAAAGAGGTGTCATGGAGGGGCGCGAGATCCGGCAGGTGCTTGGACTGGCAGAGCCAGGAATGCTGGAACCATAGTGAGCGCATTGCGGTCCAAAGGCTGCGGAACCTCGATTCCAGATGACGGGACGTCGATTCAAAACTCGGCATTTTTGTTTCGAAAGTCCGGATTTTCGATTCGTGCCTCATGGTCATCGATTCAGAAGTCTGCGATTTCGATTCCGACCTCACCATTTGCGATTCCGACGGCATCCACAAAGGCACGTTCGGGATCGAGCGTTTGACAGAAGCACCGGCTTAGCCACGACGATAGTTGGCAGGGCTGGCAGGAGATACCGCATCATCCCGCATGAACCGCAACGTCATCCGCGTTACCCAAAATCCAGTGCAGGCTGTGTCCAGTCCCCGGCGAACTGCCAGCACTTCGAGACACGTTGTGGGCAAATCGACAGACATCATCTCAATTTACCATCCCGCGATTCCAGACACGGAATTTGCGATTCACCGCTCGAAAATGTCGATTGCAGCGGCGGGTGGTGTCGCGCCACGGGTGCGCGTGTTCCGCCGCGTGTGGCAATCACCACCTCCGGTAACCACCACCTCGGGTATGCCTTGCTTGAGAGATTTTAAAGGAGGTCTCGCTATAGCGGGGAGCGTGCCGTTCCGTTTTGTCAACATTGGCGGAGCGGTATGGTGTGATCCTCAACCAGCCGCCGGAGACCTCAAGGCATGGCCGCCAAATCGAAACGGACGAAGACGGCCGAGCAGCGGACGCGACAGCAGAGCGTGCGCGACAAGGCCAAGGACCTGCGCCGACCGACACGTGACGATGTTGCCCGGATGCTTTTGTGGAAAACGATCTCTGATGCGCACAAGAGCGGAGATGTGGCAGGCCCCGCCTTCCTCGAAGAGATCTCAAGGGATATCGTCACTGGTCTGGAGGCCCAAGGTTTTGACGATCGCGAAAGCTATGACGTCATCGACGGCCTGATCCGCAAATATGCCGATGGCCTGTTTCCGTTTCGGCCCAAACGCCACCTCGAACGCAAGGAACCTGGCGAACCCGGCGACGATCCATCCTGAGTGCCTATAGCGCTCTCTATGCAAACGACGTTCGGTATTTATTGGCGTATTCCCCCCATTACTCCCTATAACGGCGTTTGCGCCGGAATCGATTATTTTGAAGCCCTGACTGTCATTTCGCAGACCTGTCATCAAGACTGACCGCGTCAGATTTCCAGGTCATTTGTCAGACCCGCCGGCGAGTTCACGGCCCGGCCGATATCCCGCAAGCAAGGAAAAGCTTAACCTCTCGACACTACAACCTCCGTGTCGATCAGTTGCGGGCAGCATACGGGGGCGTGTGGACACGATGGGGGCAAGCAATCTGATGGTCTATGTGCCGCCGATATTGTTCAATATCGTCGCGCTGACCTTCCTGTGCCTTTGGCGAGCCCGGGTAATCTCCTCCTGGCATTGGGCAGCCGGGTTTGCGCAGACCGCCCTTGGCTTCGTGCTGTCGACCTTTTCCACCCATCCGATGTTTGACGCGTTCAGTTCCGGCATGGTGTTCATCGGTGCCGCCTATTGCTATGGCAGCGGTCTGCTATCGCATTTCGATGTGCCGAATTGCCGTCTTGCCAGACGCAGTCTGATAGCGGTCTATACGCCGGTGCTGGCCTATCTCGTGTTTGTCGAACAAAGCCTCGTCTGGCAATTGTTTCTCACCGATGCAGCCTTTGCGCTCCTGCTTGGGATCGCCGTTGTTACCGTTGCGTTGCGCGCCTCTCGCTACATCGATATCGGACTGGTGGCGGCAAGCATGATCGTCGTGTTCGATTCCGTTCTCAGAACCGTGTTCTTTACCTTCTTCACGGAATCGAGCAACGATCTCGGGGATTTCGCCAATTCGGCCTATAATCTAGCCGTCCACGTTTCCACGATCACCGTCTGCATGATCTTCCCCTTCACCGCACTTGGTGCAATCGCCTCGGCTGCCATCGACAGCCACCGCAGCGATGCAGAGAAAGATCATCTGACCACCCTCCCCAACCGTCGCGGCTTTGAGAAGGCCATAGAAAGAAAGTTCGGGAGCAACACGCCGTACGGAGTCGCGCTGATCTTCGACATCGATCACTTCAAGCAGGTCAATGACACGTATGGACATGCAACCGGCGACCGGGCGATCGTCATGCTGGCCGATGTTTTGCGGCAAACCGTCGGGACGTCGGGATATAGCGCGAGGGCAGGTGGAGAAGAGTTTATCGCCTACCTGCCCAATGCATCCCTAAAAGCTGCCATGACCATCGGCAATCTCGTCAGAGTATCGTTCGAGCATGGTGACTGGGCAAGTCTCGGAATCGATCGCGCATTTACCGTAAGCTGTGGCCTTGCAGCCGTTCTCGAAGAACCTCAGGGTCTCCACCGCGCCTTCGGTCTGGCTGATCATGCCCTCTATGCTGCAAAGTCATCCGGGCGGAATAAAGTTGTCTCCAGCCAACAGTTTCGAACCCCGACGACGACGCAGCCAAGTACCCCACAGCAGCGTCGTCCGCCAACCCGCCTTGTCGCGGGGCAGTAAGGCTCTTCCGGGAATAGGGTTCGATGATGTATTAGAGTAAAGTTTGAGTAAGAAAGAAAGCTTGGAAAGCTCGCCCAGGAATTTCGAAATCCCAGGGAAAATTTGCAGGGGTCCCGGACCTTCCATTCTCGCCAGCTTCGATTCCGACATGAGCGCCGGAGGCTTTTGCGCTGGCGGGTTCCAGATCCCGACATTCACGTTGTGAATCGATCACGTCTTACCGATTCAAAACTGTCGTTGGACCTGGATTGGGTTATCTCTCAGTCTGACTGCTATGAGCACCCAACAGTTTCAGGTTCACCTCGTCCGCATCGATAACAGTCGCAACATGTGCCGCTTCTACAGAGTGTCGATCGAGCCCACCTTGTTCGGAGACTACGCGGTAGAACGTGGCTGGGGGAGGGTAGGGGGCCGTGGTCGCCTCAGGATCGACCTGTTCGCTGAACAGTCTCAGGCGTTACAGCACTTCCTGGACATGGTGAGGCAAAAGCGCGGCCGAGGATATCAACCGTCGCCTTTGCGAGATGCACGAATCCACTGATCCACTATTGCCCGAAAGCAGCCAAACCGAAATTGTTTCGAACGATCAAAGCTTGTGTCTCGGCGAGCTGCAGTTCGGCTGAATGATGACATTCACGCATTCGGTTTTTCAGACCCGGGCAGCGCTTATGATTGGCTTGACTGCCATGATAGCAGTCGCGTCTCGCCGATGAGCGTTCGACGCATGGGTTAACGTTAGGTTGACTACGTACCACATATCTTGCAACCAATCTCGGATTGGGGCGTACAGTCGCTTATGACCAACGATCATTTGAGATTATGGCTCGCAGCGGCTTTCGAAGCAAAAAGCCATAGGCAAATGTATGCAATCGCTATGGAGATCGGGGAGGCCGGAACTTTGGCTTCTCCGGAGATTCGGAAGGCGGCTCGAAGTCTCGCTCGTTCGCTCCACTGCGTAATCGAACTACCGATTGCGGACGCAAGCGTGTTAGCGAAAGCTGACCGACGGTTCGCTGTGTTGTGCGAGCTTTTGAAGAAAGCTGCTTCTGGTACACCGCCAAGCCTCGCTGCGTAAGCGAGTTCTCGTGAAAGTGCGGATCGGCTGCCACTGATACTTCCAATAGAGTATGGAGTACGCCGCGCTATGAGCCGGAAGGCTTTGGCCTAGCGCTCGATGTCGCCGGTAGCGCAGCCGTCCAATGCGATGAACTCGGATGTCGATGGCTGGTTCCATGCTTTGGACACTCCGACAAATCGCAGCCTGCCGCATGTCGTTGGAGCCGGATACCAAGGCAGCCCACATGCAGCGAGAATCTGGCTAAGCGAACCAGTGCAAGGACCCCTAACGGCTTGATCATTTTGGTGAGACAGGTCGCACTCGCATTGGCGTACCCGAGCCTTGAAGTAGCACGATAGATTCCCCTACAGTCTGATGGCGTGACGAGAGCAATTCAGCTCCGCCTCTGTTGTGACTTCCCTCGTCGATAGTGGGGACTCCGTTCATCAGAGGCGTGAGAACATAGCACGAACAAAACCAACTCACGTCAGGTTTGAAGATGATACACACTACCCAAGCCAACGCGCCTGATGAGATTGAGACCGATCTGGTAGAAGTTATCCTCGCTGCGTACCACGGCCATGCCGTAGCAGCCTTACGTGAAGTTATGGCTGATGCGTCCTTTCTGCACGAGCAACTAAGGACGGCATCGTCGTTCTCAGCTATGGAGCGGCGAGGGGATGACGGCCGAAATTCACCCGAGAGTGAGCGTTCAACGCAGGTGATGGTCCAAATGGAAGATATTAACGACGTCCTTACGCGTAAACCAGAAGGACCAGCCAGTACCGTTGAGCCGGTACGCCGCCCATGGGCTGAATGTCAGATGCTCGTAGGGCTTCATCTAGTCTGGAGCATGCCCGACAATGACACTGATTAATTCACTCCCCGTCATCTTTGCACGAAAACCGGCCGCCAACGGTTTTGAGGCGCGAAAGTACGGAATTCTGTGGCGTAGCGATAGTTTTCATGACCATCCTTGAAATCTTAAATTTCTGGAGATGGCATGCCAAAGTTCATTCTGCATATTCAGGACGGTGTCGAGGCAGAGGTCGAGATTGACGTCGCGAATGCCCACACGGCAGTGAACGATGGTTATAACGCGTTAGCCATTTTTGTGGCTCGTAAGTTTCCACCTGCAGAGAGCATCACCATAACGGTGTCTGACGCCTCGCGGGGACTTATAGCGGTACTAGGGTTCACCTTCTCAGTTCAGTACGCGCCTGGCTTCCTGTCATGAGGAGCAAACAGGCGACACTCCGATTGAGAATGTCGCCTGCTCTGCGGTCGCTTTAGGCGGCGGACCTTACGACCGCTGAGACTTAAGCATCTCTAGCCAGAGACGTTCCCCTTCAGAGCCCATGGTACGATCCCGTACAATCGTGAGTTACTGTCATTTTCGACGAGTGTTGCTATCGTCAGCGAAACATTGAGGTTCATATGACGACTGAGAGACGCCGCGAGATAGTCGAAGCGGTCCGAAACAGAGCCCACGCACTTGGATTGCAATTCGAGGACGATCCCACGTACCTAGACGCTCTCGAAAAGTGGATTGTGGGTTCGATCACAGCAGAAGGTCTTCGAAATCACTACCAGGAGCTCTTGGTAGGCCGCGAGAAAGAGAGGCGATTAGCGTACTTCGTCAAGCACTGTCTCCAGGAAGTCTGATGATGACCAAATTCGGTCTCCGCATGGGGGCGGTGTCGACGGGATAAATTCCCGAGAGCGGCGGACCTCACGTCTCCGAGCCGATCCGGCGCGGATTTGGATCGAGGCTGATCAGGACGGCGAACGCTGGGACACGGGACGTCGAGAAGTCTTATCGTCCTACGGGGTTCATGGCGACGTTCGAAGCGCCAATGGCTGCGGTGCTGGATATCGGGTCGTAGCGCCTGCTTTCCAAGTAATCCGGCGTAACCTGTAGATGGGCAACGACACAGCTCGGCTGCGATTATGACCTGTTATCCATACGGCGTTGCCGTTGGAACAATTTCGCTCGCTGCAAATTCTCAGCTGCGATAAGGAGCGTCGCATGGATATCGTCAGGGCAAAGCCGGAAAAAGACCACCAAGAACTGCGGGAGATCATCCAGCAATACGAGGCCGCTCATGGGTTTGCCGGCGAGGGTGATCCTCAGAATTCATTTTTCCTTTCGTGCCACAGAACAAGGCTTCTCGAGCTGGAAAACGAATTGTCAACTTGCGACTGAGGACAGCGACTGCCGGTTCGGACACTTGAAGGCGCTGACGGTAGACGGTGCGTTGGCCGTCCGTTGGCTATTCGAAATCGATGCCGCGAATGCGTCTGTCGACGCTGGAGGAGGAACACCAGCTGGCTGTTGCTGTCGAGAAGGCGCCAGCCGATAAGTGGCCTGCCGAATTCAGCGATCAGTCTTTGACTTCGTAGATCGTGATTTCGTCCGAAGCTTCCCTTACGCCCTTAAACGATGCATGTCGGAGTTTTCCATCGCCTGTCCACGCGCGGTATTCGATTTCGGCGGCGATGATCGGCTCGACGTAAACGGCCGACTTTGCCTTCACGCGGGTTATCGGTCGCTTCGTAGCGATCGCGTCGAGCTCTTTCCTAAGCCGACGCGCGACCGCATCCGAAAAACCTGTCCCGACGTTTCCGACGTAGAGCAGATCGTCGCCCTTGCGTGCCGCGAGCATCAGGCTGCCGATGGCGCCCGTGGACGAAGTGGAAGGCTCGTAACCGATGACGACGAAGGTGTCGGCCTGAACGCATTTGATCTTGCGCCAGTCGCCACCACGGCCCGGCCTGTAGGGCGCGTCGAGCCTCTTCGCAACGATTCCTTCGAGGCCGAGCTCCGCCGCACTCGAGAACAGGGAGGCTCCGTCGGTTTCGAACATCTCGGAAAGCCGGATCGCGCCCGAGGCGTTGCTCCACAGCGGATCTAGGAGCATGCGACGCTCCTCAAGAGACAGCATCGATATGTCGTGACCGTCGAGATAAAGAAGATCGAATGCATACAGCACTGTGTCCGACGACACCTTCGTGCCCCCTCGACCGCCGAGAGACGCCACGAGCAGGTTGAAGTCGCTTCGCCCCTGTTCGTCTAGGATGACAGCCTCACCGTCCAGTATCATCGTCCCCGGACCGAGCTCCCTGACAGCCTTTGCGATGGTTGGAAATCGGTCGGTCCAGTCGTGTCCGCCGCGCGTCAGAATGCGGACCTTGCCGCCGAGTTCAACATGCACGGCGACACGGTAACCGTCCCACTTCACCTCGTAGCCCCACGCCGGGCCCTCCGGCGGCTTGCTTGTCAAAAGCGCGAGACAAGGCTCGACGCGGGCGGGCATGGGGTCGAGTGGTAGCTGTGGCTGGCTTGGATCGCGTGGCTTCCGTCGGCCCCCGCGTAACGGCGCGTCGGGCTCGATTTTCAGGCTCTGAGGTCTTGGGCGATCCGAGGGTTTCCTTGCCATGATCGCAAGGAGACCACGGAAAGGTTAAAGAACGGCCGGCTCGTACTTCACCTGTCAGGGAACTTCGCGAATCCTTCACAGTTATCGGTGACCACTCAAACCAGGGAGGCTCAGATGGCAACGACAACACGCGGGCGCAATCAAGACAGCACACGGGTCGCCGCAGGGCAGGACCACGAGGTCGCATACGAGGCGAAGAAGGAAGGCGTGTCCAAGGCGAAGGTCAAGGAGACAGTAAAGGAAGCCGGCAACAGCCGTGCCAAGGTCGAGGACAAGCTGAAGAAATGAGAGATGGCGGGCCAAATGTCGTTGATCAGAAGAAGCATCAGGCCCCGTGTGTCTCGCCGATCCATGATGTCCAGAGAGCCGAAGTCTCGTTAATGGTAACCAGGCATAGCGGCCTAAGGGCGGAGGTAGAGATCACAAACCGGGGACTGCTATCGGTCGCGGCGCTGGTTTCTTCGATCCTGCTTTCGACAGCTGTCCTGGTCCATGTCGCCGTGCTCGCTGGCCGTCGGAGGCATTAGTGCCAGCCGTCTATGGTTCTCACGACGGGCAACCGTTAGAGGGGGTAGAAGTCGTCCCCGATGATGTTCATGCCGATATTCCCGGTTATCGTCCTTCCCCGCTTATCCCGTGACGAGGATCTCGTTCGCTATCTCTCCGTCGCGAGGCGAGGGGACTGCGATATCGAAAAGCTCGTAGAGCGTCGCAAGGATCATCCTGACCTGTTTGGAATCGGTTCTGTAGTAGATGGTGTGCCCATCGCGTCGGGTCTGCACCAGCTCCGCGTTTTTCAGTATCGTCAGCTGCTGTGACAGCGCCGATTGTCCCATGCCCAACATGACCGCCAGCTTGCCGACCGACGTCTCGTTTTTGCTGACGATATCGAGTATGAGCATACGCTTCCTGTTGCCCATGGCGGTCAGGAGGCACGCGGCCATGGCGATCTCCGCGTCCGAAAGCTTCGTGGTATGCAATCTGGTCTCTCCTGGCGCACGACAATCTTTCCGGTTGGGGTGTCGGTCTGCCGTTGATGTGGCTGATTAGGTCGTCGTTTTCGACGTCCGCCATATGGAACGTTAGGAGTTGCGATACGACGTCGTGAAACTCGCGACGCCATCCCCCGCTCTCATGTGGCGGGAGGACAGAACCGAGCGGATTTCGTTCCGCAACGAAACTCGGCAACAAAAAAATCCAAGCAGACTGGCATTGAAGTTCCGCGAAGCTGCAGCTCATGCTTCGAGAACCGTGTTGCTAGAAACCGCGGCCCGCGGATCGAAGATGTCGGGAACAGCGGTCCCCGCGGCGCCAGACTGAATGTTAGATGACCGAGACCGTGACCGGTAAGACCGTTGTCCTTGTCGTCGACGACGAACCCTTGATACTAATGACCTTCGCCGACTATTTCGGAGAATGCGGGTTCGAGCCGATAGAGGCCCTCACATGGGACGATGCGCTGTCGCTTCTCTCGTCCCAAAGCGATATCGACATCGTGTTCACCGACGTCAACATGCCCGGCAGGCTCGATGCGTTGGCGCTGTCCTGTCTGGTGTGCAGCCGATGGCCAAAAATTCGCACGGTCGTGACGCCTGCGAGAGTACGACCGGAAGCAGCGGACCTTGCCGACCATGTCGAGTTCATTCCGAAACTTTACGATCTCGAGCGGGTCGTCCAGTTGTTCGGCGCCGATCGCAGACGTGTAGATGATCGGGGTCCCCGTGCGTACCAGGAGGCGTCCGATCGCCAGGTGGAACCTGTACGTTGAAGTGCCGCGAAAACCACCCGCCGGCGCGTCGGGATGGACAAATCTGCAGGAACCTTCGTGGGAGTTCGCTGGACGTTGCGAGAGTGTGGGCGAAACTGGCTCGCCGTCATTCATCCCGGCGAGCCGAGAGGCAGTCTTCCCCCGGAACCTCGGTACCTTATTATGGCTTTCCCGAAGTCCGGCATGAGTGGTCTCGCGGCTTGGTGCGTCTTTACTGGTCCGTGAGGAAGCGGGGCTGCACTGTGCTGCTGCCCCTCTTCCTCGTAGAGTTCGTATCAGCCTTCGGCGTTCTGATTGACGACAGATGTCGCGATCGAAGTCAGAGTCAAGTCGGTCGCCTGCTCTTCGTCCAGCGTTGTCTGAAGAAGGCTGGCCGCATCACTTAAGCCGAGCTCCAGCGCCCAAGTCCGCAATGTCCCATAGCGCGACATTTCGTAATGCTCTACAGCCTGCGCCGCAGCCAGGAGCCCTGCGTCCAGCGCGGGGGAACCCGCATATTCCTTCATGATCTCGTCGCCTTCGTCGGTGATGCCGAGGATAGCGGCGCATGTCTTCGGCTCAGGATCCTTGCCAATGATCTTGAATACCTGTTCCAGCCGCTCGATGTGAACCTTAGTTTCGGCGAGGTGCTGGGTGAAAGCATCTTTGAGGCTTCCATTCTTGGCAGCTTCGTTCATCAACGGTAGGGTATCGACGATCTTCTTTTCGGCGAAGTACACGTCTTTGAGCGTGTCATGAAAAAGGTCTGCGAGATTTTTGGTGTCGGCCATGGTTCTGTTCCGTTCTCGATAGGGGAAAGAAAGCCGCCGGGAATTCCGGCGGCCGCTTTGGCTCACCCGTCACTTGGTGGCGGGAATGCCGAACGAGACGACTGACATTCCCCGGCGATCATAATTATGATTTCGTCTAGGTCTGTCATGGTTGCCGCCTCGTGGCCGCAGGAGAAACCCATCGGAATTCGATATGTTCCGCGTCTGCTAGCCAAGTCGTTCACGGCGGGAGCGACTAGAGAGCGTTGGAGCAATCGCTAGCTCGCCGGCATGGAAAATCGTACTCAATCGCTGCTAGGAGGCATTAGACGGTGTGCCGGTCCGCACAGCAACTGGAGCCCGTGCGGCGGTCGAAAGGCTAAGTCGTCGATTGCCGGTCGTCCCGCATCGGGCTTGTGGCGATCGACGTTTATTGTAGATTGCAGGTCTTGAGTGGAAGGGCGATGTCGGGAGGACGTAGCCTGGGAGGTTCGAATGAATAGGTCCGTGCGTAGTCTTTCGGACAACGACAAGCTCGTGCTTCAATCCCTGCTTGGGCGATTCGCGCTTAGATACCATCTGGCGGGACCGGAGAAAGAAGCCCTTATCGAAGCGACATTTCTGGCTCTGGCGACCAGACCGGAAGTAATCTTCGAGAAGTCGGTAGAGCAGGCGGTCGTGGAAGCGATGGATGCAGTGTTCGCATCGAGACGTCTGTTGGCGAAATAAGTGCTGGTCCGCCATGGAAGCTTCTTCGCGCAGACAGTCATATGCGGCAGCTAACTCGACGAGTACAATAGGGGTGCATTGGCGCGGGAGCGCTTACTGCCCTCGGGCCGGCTTCGACTTCGCAGGGACTATGCCGAGCTCCCGGTTCAGCTTCTTCTGCGCGAGCTTTCGGGCACGACGAATACCTTCGGCCTTCTCTCGCGCACGTTTTTCGCATGGCTTCTCGTAGTGCTCGCGACGTCGCATCTCCCGCAGCACGACTTCCTGCTGTAGCTTCTTCTTCAGAACGCGCAGCGCCTGATCCACGTTGTTGTCTCTGACCTGTATCAGCATGGTTGCTCCCGAAGCGCTGCTCTGTCGACCGATCTCTATAGCCACATACCTGAAGGGGATTCAATCTTGACGTGATCCTTGTCCAGCATCGTGCGCGCCGCCGCTCCTCTGATCTCCGTGTAATGGCTGTTCGAGTGTCGGTAAGGTGGAGCTCTTGGTGATCTTCGTCTCCTCTACTGTCAGCCTTGCTGATCTCGGCCACCACACTACCTCCAGTCGGGAATAGGGAGGTAGAAATGAAGGTTCAGAAATTCAGTCTGTCCGACGCCAAACTGGAGCGATCACCTGGACAGGATGCCGATATCTTTGCCGGAAACCTAATCGACGAGAAGGATGGTGGCCCCGTTAGACATGCCTTGAGGAGTTGATCGATTAGCACATCGCCACGCTCCCCGCGATGGCAGACGCCGCTCAGTCTGACGACGCTCTGATGAGGCAAGAAGCGGAAAGCCGACACGCAATCCTCCATTACAAGCCGCAGGGTGAGCGCAAGGTCAATGAGAAGCTGACCTATATCGCAGCTTACATTCTGAAAACCGGCAATGTTTTGACGTCCAAGGAAATGGATTTGCTCCTCGGAGCTCCACGCCGGATGTGAAAAGCCCGCTCGTCGTGGCTGACTTTAGTCGATCGAGTCCAACACTTCGTGCTCGTGACAGCGGCCTCCAAAGCCCGAATTGAATAGAAGCAGCAGATTTTCCCGGTTCATGGGCGAGGACAAGCTTCTCGATGTGGACGGGTGTCTACTCAGTTTCGCCATGACGCACGCTGTCTTCCCGTAGCTGTAGGGCGTCCTCCTTCGCAGCTTCATATGTGTCGAAGATATCAAAGCCCGCGTCGTCATCTTTCCAGCGTCTTTCGCCTTAGTCCCATTGGCATGGAGAATATGTGTAGAAAAATCTGCGATACATCTCCAGACATGACTACCTCGCGCGTTTGACGGTCACCAGCCGAGATCGGTTTCAGTAAAGTCGTTGCCCTTGTAAGCGATCTTCGTGCGGTAGGCTCTGGCGCAGGCATAGGTGAAACAATCACCCATATTGAGTTTCGCCGGGTGATTGACGATCTTCCCGAACTGCTGTGCGGCGTCCAGCGCCTTGGTCCCCACATCTCCCGAGATCATGGCCTCCTTGGCTTCAAGGTCCGCGAAGAATTGATCGACCATCCTTCGCGCCTTAGCGAGCATGTCAGGCGTAGCGGGACGGTCGCGGCCTGTCGCCTCGGCCATACGCCGCGTCAGCGAAAGCGAGGCTTCCATGCGAACCACCGGCGACACGTAAAAGGGGCCGTCATGCTGTTCAAGCCTGTGCATCAGCTCGCCGGCGTCGTCTTCGCCGGCTAGGATTGCGACGGCCACGGAAGCGTCAACGAATAGCATCAGTCTTCGCCCCACATTTCGTCAGTTTCTCGTTTGTGATCCCCCGGCGCAAAGGGACCGGCGTCCCTCGCCATCGCGAGGGACTTAGCCAGGCGCTCACGCATGGGCAAGCTGCCCTTGCGGCTGGCGATCTCGCGCCTAAGCGCCGTCTTCACGGCATCAACCTTGGATGTCTTGGTCAAGCGGATCAGCTCTTCGGTAAGCGTATCTACTTCAGGATCTTTGATGTAGAGCGGCATGATACATATCCTTTCGTGGATATTATAATATCCCGAATAGCATATGCTCGCAATGGTCTCCAGATCTTTGCGAAGGAATGATCGCCCTTTTGCCTCAGACGAAGCGGCGGCGTTCAAGCCGTGCGGGTGGTGGTACCACGGATGGGCGTGGGTGAGGGAGCAGACGGGTCTTGCCCTGGTCATCCACGAACTTGCGACCACTCGCTGAAGTACGGTCTTTTTCAGCTGTGAGGGGGACGCTGGACATCTCCGTCTCGATCGAAGAGACGACTTGATCCATGCATGGGCAGAGCAGGGCGGTCCGGACGTTGTCACATCGCAGGGCGCGGGCGGCAAGGCAGCAGGATGCTGGAGCGCACCGTGGTCTGTTCTAGTCTCTGTAAGTCAAAGAAAAGCCGTCGGGAAATTCCGGTAGCCGAGTTGGCACACATGCCAGCAGGACGCGCTCACGCCGCCGAGCCGACGGACATGCCCTCTGACGACCGGATTTCGAATTCATCTTGGTCCCGGTCAGCAATGGTCGTCGTCTCGTGATCAGGGCAGAAACCCAGCGGCTTCACATGTGTTCCGCGGCGTCTAGCTTATCATCAGACAGCAGGAGAGAGGTCGACGACGTTGAAGCCATCGCTTGTGGTTCTCACCAATCGGATTTCAACGGTAGGTGAGACGCGCGACGGGCGAATGCAGTGACTCGGTAGTCACGTGAACCGTCTAGCAGCCCAGGCCGCGAAGTGGCTATCCCGCGGAACTATCAAGCAATAAATTTGTTGCTGTTTCTACGCCAATTAACGCGTCCGAAAAACGGGAGAAATGATGTGAGTGAAGCTGAGAAACACCCGGAGCAAGATCCCGCTGAGGGCTCACGTGAGACAATCGAGCGTGATCTGAAACGACAGGACGACAAACAGCAATGCCCCAAAGAGAACGATGGTGACGAGGCGTCCAACACGTCTACTCCGAAGCGGTAGGTGCCACGAGCGTTTCCGTGTGGGATAGCGTATCGAGAACTGACTTCGTTTCACGCGGTATGTCTATCCTCAGCGATTCGACTTCAGCAGTTGGAGGATTTGGGGATGGTGCCAGAACGATCGCAGGATAGCGAACTGCTGGAGATCATTGATCATAAGCTAGTTGCGCTTATTCATGAACTAGCAGACGCCAATTGGAGCGTTGATGAGGTCGTCCTGGCCATCGGGTCTATCCTAGAGACCAAATGGCTGCCTCAGGCGAGAGCCTTAGAAGCTCCCCGAAGCAGCGGCTCGGAGAACTTTGTTTCGGACGGCAATGAAGGCTAACGTCTTCAAGGAGAGACCATGGCAGCAACATTCCAGATAATTCCCCTCAGTTCGACCGACCCTGATGGCATTGATACTCAAAATGAGCCGAAGCTGCTATTTACCGACGCATTACAGACTGCTCGGGATTTAAAATCGCAAGGCAAGGCATTTCGTGTGTTCTTCGATGGAGATACTCTAGAAGATCAACGCCGGGCCTTTCGCGAACTCGGTGCATTGGAGTGACGCATGTATCGATGTCGTCGCCATTGTGTTGCGGGTTCAGTCCTATCACCTACCCCACTACGGTTCTGCTGCCCGGTTGCGCTTCGGGTCTAGGAAGCTTGGAAGTTCGGGCATGTCGATCCGCGAGGCAAAGTCACCGTAGGCTTAGAAGCTGTACCACTGCCTCTATGCCAGCTCTGCATCGCGCACAGATCGTCACCTGTGAAGAGGCGTGAGCGCCTCCGATGAAACTGGCAATATCCGCGCAAAAAGTACATCGCTCTCGCTGACGAACACCTTACCGCCGATATCTTCCCCGCGAGATATCGCGGCAGCAGCCAGACCAGTGAGAAAGTTGGCGTTAAGCGTCAGACGACGCAACGACATCTCTGGCGGGTTGGCAATCGCTCTGATCGCTTCGCATGTCACGATCACCGACCAGACCTGCGAGCCGTCGGTCACCGCGATCTGTCCGTTTTCGTGGTAGAGAAACGGTGCTGGTTCGCACAGGGTGATTTCGGGATGGTCGACCATATCAGATTGCCTTCCTGCTTTTAAGGTCGTGCGCGACAGATTTGCGCAACGCGTCCATGATATTGACCACGTTCGATGCGGGAGCAGGCGCTTCCTTTGTCTTCGAGGCCTTCCGTGTGGGCTTCAGGGTTCTCTTCTTCTCCTCGATCAGCTTCAGCAGGCTCTCCTGGATAGGATCGCTCACCATCTCAGGCGACCATCTCGCAGACTTCTGTTTGATCAGTTTTTGCACGAGAGGGATCAGGCCGGGTTCTGCTTCGTCGTCTATGTCTTCGAAATACACCTCTTCCGGCCGTACCTCGTCCCCAAAGCGAAGAGACCAGAGGACAATGCCGTTGTCGCGTGGCTCCAGCACGACCGCCCGTTCGCGACGGCCGATAACCAGCTTGGATACACCGACGACATTGTCGGCCTTCATCGCATCACGGATGACGGCGAAAGCCTCGTGGCCGACGGCATCGTCAGGCATCAAGTAGTGCGGTTTTTCGAGGTAGATCCACTCTATGCTTTGCGACGGTACGAACTTCTGGATGTCGATTGTCTTCACCGTGTCGAGCTGGACGGCGTCGAGGTCATCGTCGCTCAGGATAACGTAGTCGTTCTCACCACGGGCATACCCCTTCGCTTCGTTCTGGTCCTTAACGGGTTTCCCGGTGACAGAGTCGATGTACTGCGAGACGACACGGTTGCCCGTCTCGCGGTTCAGCGTATGAAACCGCACCTTCTCGCTCTCGCTTGTCGCCGGGGTCATGGAGACCGGGCAGGTGACGAGAGAAAGCTTGAGGTAGCCTTTCCAGTAAGGACGGATCGCCATCGTCAAACTCCTAGCTTGCCTTGCGTTGTGGGGCGGCCTTCGAAGCGGCGGACTTCCCGACCGCCCCACGCGCCGCACGTTTCCGACCAGCGTCAGCATTGGCATTGGCAGCCGTGCGATCCGGTTTGGATTCGGCAGCCTTCAGCAGCCCTGCGCTCTCTCGTAGGGCGGCGAGCAGGTCGCTCGGCTGCGAGACCTCTATCTTCTTGCGCTTGGGAAGCGCCTTGCCTTCGACCTTGGCCTTCACCAGTTCAGCGAGTGCTGCCTCATATCGGTCGTCGAAGGTTGCCGGATCGAATGTCCCCTTCTTCGTGCTGATGATGTGCTTGGCGAGATCGAGCATCTCGCCTTCGATCTCCAGCTTCGGCATGTCCTCGAACGCCTTCGCGCTGGACCGAACTTCGTAGTCGTAAGTCAGCGTCGTGGCGATCAGGCCCTTGCCGTGGGGACGGATGAGAACCGTGCGCATTCTCCGGAAGAGGACAGTCCTCGCGATGGCTGCGACCTTCGACCTCCTCATGCCGTCGCGCAGTGCAGCAAACGCGTCGGAGCCCATGCGATCGGGGGTGAGGTAGTAGGGCTTGTCGAAGTAGACGTCGTCGACGTCGGAGCAGGGGATAAACGCCTCGATTTCGAGCGTCTTGTCGCTCTCCGGGATCGTGGCGGCCACCTCGTCTGGGTCGATGACGAGATACTGGCCGTTCTCGATCTCAAAGCCCTTCGTCTGGGCTTCCTTAGGCACCAACTTTTCGGTCTCGCTGTCGATGAAGACGCGGTTGACCCGGTTGCCTGTCGCCGAATTTATTGTGTTGAAGGTGATGCGGTCGGAGGTGGAGGCGGCCGTATAAAGCGCTACACCCGCTGTGACCTCTCCGAACTTAAGGAAGCCTTTCCACTGCGCTCGATGACCTGCCATACGCTTTACTCCGAATCACCTGGTTGGCGACTCCAATCGGATTCGAAGTGATTCGTTCCGAGTCAAAACGAATCATTTTTCAATGGCTTGAGCGGATATCTTACGAGTTTGATTCAGCGTGGTTTCGTCATGCAGGCTTACCGTTTGATCTCAATCGGTTTCCAGATCACCTGGACGCTTCTGGGATCGAGATCGAACAACTCGCAAGTGACTTTCATCTCGGTCCCGTCGCAGGCGCTGCACCTGAACTTCAGTTTCCATGGGCTGGCGTTCCAGCCTTTGTACTGGGCGAGGTCACGCGCCAGAAACCTGCCTTCGCGACCGCATGGGCGGCATGCCGCAACGACGACCATGTTGTGCCTGACGGCTTCGGCAAGTGTTCTGAGATTCCCGACCATGACGAATAATCGGAACGGATGCAGAACGGCGTCAACCTACAAGCCAGCATCGCAGTCCGTTATACCTGACGGCCAACCCGGCTGTGGGAATCACGGCGGCCATTGCCGATGCGTCGACACGTGATCGTGTCGTTGACCTGTCTACCACCGACGTCCTATTCGGGCGTTGGAGGGACCTATGCCCGAATTGATACCGGACGAGATTGAAACGCTGCGCATGCTCGCTGGTCAGCTTCCGCGACGACTTGGGTCGAAGCATGTCCTCTGTATAGAAGAACTTGCGTCCTTCGGTC
Organism: Rhizobium sp. CFBP 13726; assembly: GCF_014841925.1. NCBI lineage: Bacteria > Pseudomonadati > Pseudomonadota > Alphaproteobacteria > Hyphomicrobiales > Rhizobiaceae > Rhizobium > Rhizobium sp. CFBP 13726. The sequence goes on along the minus strand of NZ_JACYUU010000002.1, from coordinate 209,920 downwards.
TGTGCGCTTCTGTCGAGCCTCACCGTCTGACGGACAGAGGCATTCTCTGCCTCGAGGCAAGCACAGGAACGGTTGACCTTCGATCCCGCCGGGTCGCCTAGCGTTCAGAGGGTCAGATATGGCCGTTGCTCACGTATGGCGATTGGTCCACAATGGCGTGCTGCGGTTGCCCGCCCGAGGTCCTAGCCTGCAGCCGAGGCTCGCTGCGGACGGACCACGCTCCAAGCGGGCGGCGAGCCTCGCTTCTCGTAAATTAATACGAGCGGTTGCGCGGTCGGTCCAGGGGCTCGAAGCGACATACTGCCCTCGGTACGGCGGGTACTCTTGAAGAGCGGATCGCCGCCACCAAGGTCGGCTCGCCTTCATCTGCTCAGCCATGACAGATACGCGACTATACGCTTAGCGATGTCTGTTTCACTACGGCCGTTCGACGACCCTTCAGCCGAACAGGTCTTTCGTCAATGTCGGAAGGCCCCCAAGGCCACCTACCTCCGTGTAACGCGGCAACACCATCATTCGGTCTGCGGGCAGGGGACGTTGAAGGGACTTTGCCTCGCTCCATGGCGCGGTCATCCAAATCTCGCATTCTTCCTTCGTCGTCAGAAGGACGGGCATAGCTTTCGGATGGATAGGTTTTACGATCTCGTTGGCATCGGTCGTAAGGAAGGCATAGAGGTCATGTTCACCCTCTCGGGGTGCCTTGATCGGGCCTCGTGCGCCAATCCACTTCGTATGAATGCCTGCGAGCATGAATAGCGGCTGATCCTCGCCGACGACGAACCATCGTAGCGGCTTTTTCCCCGTAGTCGGGTCGGCCGTCTGTTCATACTCACTGAATGCCGTCGCGGGAACAAGGCAGCGGTTCTTGACGCGGAGCCACTGCTGCCAGTGGGGAATGAATGTCTTGCGGACGTTCGTAACACCCCTGTCGGGCTTGCCGTCGAGATGCACCTCAGGCGTCGGCATGCCCCATGTTGACATGGTCAGCTCGCGCTCGCCTTCGGTGTCCATGCGGATGATCGGTCCGTCGCGATCCGGGTGGNACACGGTTGCCCGTCTCGCGGTTCAGCGTATGAAACCGCACCTTCTCGCTCTCGCTTGTCGCAGGGGTCATGGAGACCGGGCAGGTGACGAGAGAAAGCTTGAGGTAGCCTTTCCAGTAAGGACGGATCGCCATCGTCAAACTCCTAGCTTGCCTTGCGTTGTGGGGCGACCTTCGAAGCGGCGGACTTCCCGACCGCCTCACGCGCCGGACGTTTCCGACCCGTGCCAGCGTTGGCATTGGCGGCAGTGCGTTCCGGTTTGGTTTCGGCAGCCTTCAGCAAGCCAGCGCTCTCGCGAAGGGCGCCTAACAGGTCGCTCGGCTGCGAGGCCTCTATCTTCTTGCGCGTGGGAAGCGCCTTGCCCTCGACCTTGGCCTTTACCAGTTCGGCGAGCGCCGCCTCATATCGGTCGTCGAAGGTTGCGGGATCGAATGTCCCCTTCTTCGTGCTGATGATGTGCTTGGCGAGATCGAGCATCTCGCCTTCGATCTCCAGCTTCGGCATATCCTCGAACGCCTTCTCGCTGGACCGGACTTCGTAGTCGTAGTTCAGTGTGGTGGCGATCAATCCCTTGCCGTGGGGACGGATGAGAACCGTGCGAATTCTCCGAAAGAGGACGGTCCTGGCGATGGCTGCGACCTTCGACTTCCTCATGCCGTCGCGCAGTGCGGCGAACGCGTCCGAGCCCATGCGATCCGGGGTGAGGTAGTAGGGCTTGTCGAAGTAGACGTCGTCGACGTCGGAGCAGGGGATGAACGCCTCGATTTCGAGTGTCTTGTCACTCTCCGGGATCGTGGCGGCCACCTCGTCTGGATCGATGACGAGATACCTGCCGTTTTCGATTTCGAAGCCCTTGGTCTGGGCTTCCTTCGGCACCAGCTTTTCGGTATCGCTGTCGATGAAGACGCGGTTGACCCGGTTGCCGGTCGCCGAATTGATCGTGTTAAACGTGATGCGTTCGGAGGTGGAGGCTGCCGTATAAAGCGTCACACCCGCCGTTACCTCTCCGAACTTCAGGAAGCCTTTCCACTGCGCTCGATGACCTGCCATACGCGTTACTCCGAATCACCCGGTTGGCGACTCCAATCGGATTCGAAGTGATTCGTTCCGAGTCAAAACGAATCATTTTTCAATGGCTTGAGGGGTTATCTTCGGAATCTGATTCAGCGAGCGCAGGTCTCGTTGACAAACGCAGTCGTCTCACCGCCATGTTGCCTCTGACGTTCTGGAGACGACGTCTAAATGTCCAAGAGGAACTCGCACGCTCAGCGCGGAAGCCTAGAGAGGCCTAGCCGCATATGCCGCGATCCAGCCTGGAATGAAGCTTCGAGGGGTAGGGAGACCAGCGCTGCTACGGGCAGACGAGGCTGGCCACCGTCCGCAGCCAGCCTCCTTGACGGATGTTACATGCAGATCGCACGGTTAACACGGACGCCGAAGTCCGCATCGGGGTTTGTCGTCGCGTCGCCGACCCGTTCCTGGATGACAGCCACGGCTAGATCACGACGCTTCGGCAAGCGAGCCTTCTCCGTCTTCGCCAGCGCGTCGGGCATCTCTTCCCGGGTGAGGTCGGTGCAATAGCCAGGAGCGCCCGGCTGTTGCCGCCACGACTCCGCGATAGTGCCCGAGTAAACGGCATCTAGTCCGGAATCTTCGACGAGCGTCATGCCCACCTCTCTGTCGCGCTCTCGGTCAGCTGCAACCGGGATGGCGAGACGTCCAGAGCTTCCTGCTGGTTTGCCCTTCCTCGCGAAGGAGTCCGAACCAATTGCGTTCCAGGCTTTGACGATGGGGCGGCCGAGCTGTTCGGAGACCCAGACGCTCTCAACTTTACCCTCTTCTATGTCGGCGATCTTCTCGTCGCGCATCGGATAGTAGTTCGAGGTGTCGATCACCACGGTGTCTTGGGGAACAGCTGCCAGCAGTGGCTTGAGAGCAGGTATCCGGTTCAACGGTATCGAAAGGATAATAGCGTCGGCGTCTTTGACCGCTTCCTCGGCGGTGACTGCTTTGCCGCCTGAGGCAAGCACCTCGGACGGGATTGTTTCCGGGCCGCGCGAGTTGGCGACCTTCACGTCATACCCTGCTTCGCTGAGGGTCCGAACCAGGGTTTTCCCGATGTGTCCGACGCCTAGAATTCCTATCTTCACGTGACTGCACTCCTTCACGGTTGTTTCACGTCCTAGATTAGGTGTAGCTAGTCAGCACAACAAGAACCTACTAATAAGTGGGTAGCCCACTGCGAGGTAAGTATGGCCATCGAACGCGATTGGAGATGCGACGATCCTAAACAGCAGCTCGTTTGGGCAGCCGCCACTCGGGATGCCCTGCGCGTACTAGAGGGCAAGTGGAAAATCGTTATCGTCTGCCAGCTTTTCGGCGCAAAGGGACCTCTGAGGTTCTCCGAGCTGGAGAGGAGGGTCGAGGGCGTCAATCAGAAGATGCTGATCCAACAGCTCAAGGAACTGGAGAAAGACGGGATTATTTCCCGGACCGTTTTCCCTCAGGTGCCACCGCGAGTGGAGTACGAGCTGAGTGGGATGGGCATCGCGCTCGGCCCCGCGATGGCGGAGTTGATCGACTGGGCGTTCATGCGACGGGAAACGATGGGCGAGCCGACAGTAACGTCCGAAAAGACGAGTGCGCCACAACTGTGAAGCCACAGAAATCCAATCGCCTTCAGCGCTTCGTGCGGGCCTCTTAACACTGCGAGGCGGCGCTTTTCGCTGCGTCGCGATCAGCGCTTTATCTCGATCGGCTTCCAGATCACCTGGACGCTTCTGGGATCGGGATCGAACAACTCGCAAGTGATTTTCATGTCGGTCCCGTCGCACGCACTGCACCGGAACTTCAATTTCCAGGGGTTGGCGTTCCATCCTTTGTACTGGGCGAGATCCCGGGCCAGAAACCTGCCCTCACGACCGCATGGGCGGCACGTCGCAACGACGACCATGTTGTGCCTGACAGCCTCGGCAAGTGTTCTGAGATTTCCGACCATGATAAATAAATGGAACGAATGCAGAACGACGTCAACCTACCGACCAGTGTCCGGTGTGCTATGCACCTGAAGGTTGGTCCGCAAAAGCCATAACTACGGGCAATCAAATACGTTGACACGTCATCGTGTTGTTGACGGATCTACCACCGTCGTTCTATTCGCGCGTTAGAGGAACTCATGCCCGAATTGATACGGGACGAGATCGAAACGCTACGGATGCTCGCTGGCCAGCTTCCACGACGACTTGGGTCGAAGCACGTTCTCTGCGTTGAAAAACTGGCGTCTCTCGGTCTTTGCGCTTCCGTCGAGCCTTACCGTTTGACTGACAGCGGCATCCTCTGCCTCGACCTAAATACCGGAACGATTGACCTTCGATCCCGCAGGTTTGCCTAGCCGTCCAGTGGGCTAGATCTGGCCGTTGCGCCCGGTATTTGATAGGCCCACAGTTGCGTGCTGCGGTTGCCCCACCCCGGGCACTGCAGCCGAGGCTCGCTGCAGACGGACCACGCTTCATGCGGGCAGCGAGCCTCACTTCTCGCCAATGAAATGAGCCGTTTGCCCGGTCGGTTCGGGCGTTGCGACACACCGCTTTCTGTATGAAAGTGACTTCCCGAAACTGGATCGTGCCGCTACGGGGCGGCTCGCCTTCGCCTGCCCAGTCATGACCGCTCCGCGACTTTACGTTTCGCACCGTCATTCATCACTCAGAAGTCTGCAGAAGAGGTATCTCTTCTGTGCCAGAAGTCTTCTCTGACCCCCAACTCCCGGATACGCGCAAAGCCAACATCTCGCCCGCGAGCAGGCGGCGTCGAGAAGCCATCGAGTCACTTCACGGCACGGTTATCGAACTCTCGCGTTCTTCCGTCCGGGAAACCCAAGTCCGTTGTCGCTTGAGTGACGCACGGCAACTGATGATCAACGCTCCTATAGGGAACGAAAAATGATCGGGTCGGTTTATGCGGAAAGGAGAATAAAATGATCGAAAAGACCGTACTGCAGAGCAAGATCCGGCAGAGCGATCCCATGAAGTTGTCGAGCGCGAGTTAGAACGTCAAGAAGACATACTAGCAGGAGGGAATGGACAGACTCTGCGATCAGCAGATCAAGCCACTGGTGTTAGGGCGAGCCCCCCGAACCGTCCGACAACCTAATTATCAATTCTGCGGCAGACGGTACCCGATACGTCAAGGAACATGCCAACGACTGGCCTTCTGACGACCCGATTTCATAATACTAACCGTCCGATCCCATCGGCGTGAACTCTTTACTCCGTGCCAACTCGACTGCTGTTCTGTCTCGCTTACGACTTGCGTCACAGCCATAGCTCAACCGCGATGCACGCTATGGCCATGTAAGTCTGAGCATTGGTATGCACATGAACGAGGAAGAAAAGTTGGCGGAGTTGATTGTACGAATTCGGACAGCTTCAATCCGTGCCGTAGGTGATGAGGATGCCCGCATCGAGAAGAGGGAAATGGTCCTTCGAGTGCTCAGACAGTTGAGTAAGTTCTACGATTCTTCAGAAGAGAGCGACCGTAGTGCCGACGACAAGTAGCGTTCGGTCAGTTCAAGTCCGTCGTTCCTCGCGAGATTGAGTGCGGCTTCTATGTGGCTTTCGAGCCCGGCGGATTCGAGCCCAATCTCGACCTTCTCTGCTGTAAGCACGATGCCCGAGTAGATCGAGGGCACACCATCTTCATCGTGCGAACAAGACCCCATGCTCAGTAGGGATCTCATGCTCCCATCTCTTGTCAGGATTCGATAGGGCGAAACGAAGGGTTTCCCTCCAAGAATGACTTCGTGGATGCGCTTGGCTAGGCGAGGGCGATCTTCGGCAACGATACGTTCAAGGATAGATTCGACTGGAATCCCTTTCGCCAGATCGGCTTCATTTATCTCGTAGATAGCCGCGAATGCCGCATCCGCTGTAAGCTTGTTCGTCGTCAAAGACCAGGAGTAGAACCCTGCACCGTTGAGTACGACTTCGATCAGTCCATTGTGCATATTTCCCATGACAGACCCCTTATTAGCCAACAACAAAGCCTAATTTAGCGTTTCCGACAATGGCCTTTCTTCGAAGTGAACAGATCCTTACGGGTCTCAAGGTTCGTACGGCGGTCGATTAGATTATCCGGTCGTACGTGGAATGTCGCATACGTTCCGCAGGTCGTTATTACAGCGCCGATCCAGCCAGCTCCAAATTTACCGCAGAGACGTGGCCACGCAAGATCAGCCGAACAGGTCTTTCGTCAATGTCGGCAAGCTACCGAGGCCACCGACCTCCGTGTAACGCGGCAATACCGTCATTCGGTCGGCGGGCAGGGGGCGTTGAAGGGCCTTCGCCTCACTCCACGGTGCGGTCAACCAAATCTCGCATTCTTCCTCCGTTGTCAAAATAACGGGCATGGCCTTCGGATGGATAGGTTTTACGATCTCGTTGGGGTCGGTCGTCAGGAAGGCATAGAGGTCGTGTTCTCCCTCGCGCGGCGCCTTGATCGGTCCCCGTGAGCCGATCCACTTCGTATGGATGCCTGCAAGCATAAACAGCGGCTTGTCCTCGCCGACGACGAACCACCGAAGCGGCTTCTTTCCCGTGGCCGGGTCAGCCGACTGTTCGTACTCGCTGAATGCCGTCGCGGGAACGAGGCAGCGGTTCTCGACGCGGAGCCACTGCTGCCAGTGGGGAATGAACGTCTTGCGAACGTTAGTTACGCCTCGGTCTGGCTTACCGTCGAGATGCACTTCAGGCGTTGGCATGCCCCAGGTCGACATCGTCAGTTCACGCTCGCCGTTGGTGTCCACGCGGATGATCGGTCCCTCGCGATCCGGGTGGACGTTGATCGACGGTGGCAGGTTTCCTTCCCGAAACCGCGTGATGCTTATGAAGTCCCTGATGGCCTGCTGGTTGGTCGTGACATTGTAGAGGTTGCACATGCCCGTCTCTCCCTTGTCCTGCTTAGATATGCGGCCACGCTGAAGTATCAACAACGCTTTCAATGGCTAGATGACGGCGGAGCCTCATTCACAGGAAGGCTGCTGTTACTTTTTTAGGATATTCTAATATAAGTGCATTGCCAGCACGACACCCCCTCGTGGTCGGCGACATGCCTCTGGGATGCCTTTCCAGCTGGTGGAGCGGGCGTGTTGGAGTTGGTAGTTACCGGCTACCGACATGCCCGCTAAAACGACGACCGGTTGGGTAAGACCGGTCATGAGCCCGCAATAATTCCTTAAACAAAAGCCTGATAACCAGTCAGCGTCTTGGCAACGCCTTGCCGAGATGCGTGACGACCGGGGCGGGCGTTTCAAGCATGAACGTCTCGGTCGTTGTCGGCTTCCAAGAAGGCAAAGGTATCAGATCACAGCCATTGCCTTCTTGGTTAGCTCGGTGATCATCAGCCTCACGTTGGAGACGGCGGCTACGAAGGTTCCCACTGGTAATTATCTGTCTCTTGCTCGGGTTGACCGTCACTGATAGGTTGTGAGGCGTTGTCATATCTATCGTGACGGCTTGAAGCTTCGTTCCCTACAAGTTGCGATCTTCTCAAACGGCGAGGGCAGGTCAGGGCTATTCGGCTTGCCCTTCGCCTATATCCCGCGAGATAGCGGGGCTTCCAGTCCACAATGCTTCCTTAACCACAACCACTCATATTCGCGCTGCCTCTGGTGCAGCAATACCAGTAGCCCAGCGAGCATGTCGCCAGTGATTGGTACCTGCTCCCGACATGCTCCGCTACAATCCTCACCTTATGCGTTCTGTTGCCACCAAGCGTATCTGACCATTGTTCCTCACACTGATCATTGTTACGCTTATGTTGTTGCCGAGAGTTGATTCCTCCGGCTATGGCGACGAGCGACGATGGTTCAGCGGTATGACGTCAGAACCATTGTCTCTATCTTGGAACGGCAGCCCTCAACATGCTCCCCGCATGAAGCGTCCGTTTCAACGGGAAGGCTGATGAAAGTTGGCCTTCCCAAGTCCCCAATCGTTGAAACAGCCTGTTGGTAAGCTTGCCTCTTAAGGGTAACGTTGATATTCCTTCGGAGGTCCGAAGCCAAACCCGGACCTCCGACTTGGAAGGCTCTGTCTCCATGACAGCCTTCCCCTTTTCGATCTGCTGAAAAGTGCGACGTGCCCTGTCAGTCAAGCGGTTTTCAGATTTCCTCGATCTGACGACATTTTTATTCTCGGTACGACGCACTATTCCGGCATCTGACGAAATAACGAGCATATAGCAGCCGGAATCCCTTGCTGGGCAGGGGTTCTGGAAACTCATCTTGACGAAATTCGTGGTGGTCGGTTGATGACGTGCACCACTTCAAACCCTGGAATATCGTTCGGTACGGGGTCACACAGTCCGATGTAGTTTTCTCCCTTCGCCATCCAGATCAATACAGCGGATCGCAGAGATCGGCAGTCGTATCCAATGGTGTCGATCGGATCTGGCAGGGTCAAGCAGTTACCTTCAGGATAGCCATTGCATAAGGTGGCAAAGCTAACCTTTACCCAATTCATTATTTTTATGCTTTGGGGGACGCAAACCGCACCCCTTCTCGCGTTGCGAGGTTCACGAGTAGCCCGCGCAAAGAGGCAGGGTCCCGTTTATTCTACAGATGTTCGTGACTGGTTCCGCAGTTATGACTTTTTGCCAACAAGGGTTTTTTAAGGTGTTGTTAAGGCGCTGGCACATCCGTGCGCGATAGTCGCTGGAACGGCACGACATTATGACCAGAAACGTCTGTCGGAACGTCCTGCTGCCGATCCGGTCGCTCGAAAATCGTACCTGTGTAGAATGAAGGCAAGCCCGTAGTATCGTGTAGGCATCTGCCAATCTACATGACCTTCTTCAAACAAAAGCCGTTAAATACGGTGTAGCAGGTGGAGCCAGCCTCACCACTGAGTATGCCGGTGTTGACTTCAAAAGCCACCCTCTCACGATCACCGGGGATGATGCGTGCCATGACGTCTTCGATGGTCACACCTCTAACCACCTCATCCAAAGTGAACCCGTAGAGACTGGCGAATATCGCATCGCCGGTAAGGCAATTATCCACCACGTTCCAGTTGTAGAACCCTAAGTTAGGAACGTCGTTTTCACTGAAGGCCATCTCAAACCCCTGATCGAACCATACCAATTCTGCCATTAATGCGAGTATTCGTAATTGCTAACTAGTCAGTGAGTTGTAGTAGTGAGGCGAGTGAGCGCTCTATCGCTTACGCCAAGAACGCGGAAGTCAAGCAGACTGCAGCAATCATCACGCTCATTACAACAACCGTCATTAGATAGTTTTGGTGAGGCTTGATCAAGGAGGGCGGGGCGGGTGTGCGTCTTTTGGAACTGGCCAGATAAGGCATGAAGTCTTTCCTATGGTTGTAGAGGAAATGACAAACCGTCAGTTTAGTTCCGATTGATAATTGTGCGGAAGAAGCCGTTGACTCATGTGAGTTAAGAGAACACAACAAGAACATTATCCGTCCAGATCAGGTGCGAGATGTCAGCAATTATCCAAGCCGTAACAACAAATGACGTTGAGATCGATCATGCGGAAGCCTTACTGGCCGCGCACGAAGGCGATGCGGTTGCCGCGCTAAGGCACGTCATTGCTGACGCATCCTTCCTACATGGACAGCTACTGATAGCATCGAAGTTCGTCTCTTACGGAGCGGCGAGGGGCTGGCGGCCACGGTTCGTTCGGGAGTAGCGCTTCATGGACGCGGTGGAAGCTGTCATTGAGTGCTTGCGGAAGCTTGATTTAAAGCCGGGCGATAACGTCAACATCTACGCCATCGGGGCACCGCTCATCGACATGGGGTTCGACCCGGAAGCAATCATAGATGCTGTCTGTCTAATGGACGCACAGAAGGTTATTCAACTTATCCCAGGCAATCAGATCTCGATCTTAAAGCCGTTGTAGCAATCATATTCGATTGATCTAATCAACGACGTTGTTTGCTAGCGAGACTAGATTTGTTCCAGTCTTTCGACTACGTGGGATGATCGCATGGGGACCGGCGCATCTACATGGACAGCATATACATCGTTACGGTCTTCCAAGAAGATGTCGAGCGTGTGTTCTTGTGCTCGATGGTGATGTTGTCACCGGACGGCCTTTACTTAGTAAGCCAAGACGGTGGCGAGTATCGTTTCCCATCATCCGATCTAATCGGGATTGAGTCTGTCAGATCGGCAACGGACGTCGCACAGCGATGGGATCGGCGGTAGCAGACCCAAATGAAAAAAGCCCGTACGGAAGGAGCCACCACCGCACGAGCTTTCGTCCATCACCAAGATACAGACATCGGACGACCGGAGAGCCAAAACGATGCCTGCTGTCGTTGAAATGCGGATCTGGTCATCTGGTTCCGGACAAACCGCATCGATCGAGTAGCGGCATCTCATCCCGTATCCTTTTTCGGTTTTTTATATGTTGAAAGGCGGCCGTCGAGAAACCGTGCCGTTTGCAGTCCTCAAAAAGTGCTTCGTAGAATGCGAAGAACTTTGCTCTGGCTACTGGTTCGAGCACTAATCAAGGGCACTCGGGTCCGGCATTTCGCATTACCTTTCGAGGAACGGTTGTATTCAACCAAGCAGCTCCGATCCTTCTCGTATGTGCGTGAGCGCCGTGGCGTGGTCTGAGGCGGTCTTTGGCGATCGCTCCGCGATAACGATGGCGTCCTCATGCATGTCATCAACGTTCACCCGGACGCTGCGCCGGGTCAGCTCTCAGTGAAATCAACACAGCTCAGCTACGAGTGGCGATAGGCTCCGCTTGAGATCCAGCCGCCGTCGCGAGGTCCCCGAGTCGACCCAGTTTCGCATTGAGATATCTCTCGAACGAGCTGTCACCACTGCTATGCTAGATTGCATTATCTCGCAGTTGAGCTATCGTTAGCCGTGGCTTTGGGGATAATCTTGTGCGTACGCATGTTGCCATCGTTTCTGCGTGGGTGGTGCTGTTTTTATGCTCTCCCGCACTTGCTGGCGTGTCAGCTCGAGCTGTCAGCCTCGACAGCGGCGGAACTGTTGTCCTAATTGAAGGTGAATTTGAGTTCCGCGATGATTGCTCTGATCCCCAAAAACTGGACCAGTTCATAACTGGAGTTTTCCGCGTTAATTTCCCGGCTGGGAAAAGGAGCGGAAGTATGAAGGCATCGAAGTTTTCGGACGCCCAGAAGGCGTTCATTTTGAAGCAGGGCGACGACGACGTGCCGGTGGCCGAGATCTGCCGGAAGGCTGGGATCAGCCAGGCGACCTATTTCAATTGGCGCAAGAAGTATGCGGGTCTGCTGCCTGACGAGATGTCGATTGAAGGCTCTGGAAGATGAGAATTCCAGGCTGAAGAAGATTGTCGCTGATCTGACGCTCGACCGGGAGATGCTCCAGGACGTCATCCGCCGAAAGCTCTGAGGCCTGCCCGGCAGCGCAAGCTGATCGACGGGATGCTGGTTGACTGGGGGATATCGATCCGACGGGCCTGCAAGGTCCTGAGGTTCGACGCCTCGACATACCACTACAAGTCCCGCCGCACCGGACAGGCCCCACTCGAACGACGCATCAAGGAGATTTGTGAGACACGCGTGCGGTATGGCTACCGCCGTGTTCATGTGCATTTGCGCCGTGATGGCTGGAAGATCAATATGAAGAAGACACGTAGGATTTACAGCGAGTTAGGCCTTCAGTTGCGCAACAAGCATCCCAAGCGCCGGGTGAAGGCAAAGCTCAGAGAAGATCGCCAGGAGGCTGTCGGGCCGAACGACGTCTGGGCGATGGACTTCGTTCACGACCAGCTCGCAACCGGCAAGAAGCTGCGTATCCTGACCGTGGTCGACACCCACTCGCGCTACTGCCCGACCGCCGATGCACGCTTCACCTATCGCGGCGAGGATGTCGTCCAGACCTTGGAAGGCATTTGCCGCAAGACCGGCTATCCGAAGACGATCAGGGTGGATAACGGCAGCGAGTTCATCTCCCGTGATCTCGATCTGTGGGCCTATGCCAACAACGTCACCCTGGACTTCTCACGACCTGGCAAGCCGACCGACAACGGCTTCATCGAGGCCTTCAACAGCAAGCTGCGGTCGGAGTGCCTGAACGCTCATTGGTTCCTGACCCTTGCGGATTCCCGCGAAAAGTTGGAGACTTGGCGTCGATACTATAACGAGGAACGCCCTCACTCGGCCATCGGATATAACGTCCCGATTGCCCTGCATAATCCCGGTGGTGCAACCAGTCAGCCATCGTGATCAGAGCCGGAAAACTCCAGCTTCCGGCGGTCCAAGGTTTGGTCCCAGAGCATCGTTGTGACGGACTCTACCAAAATTTGAAGGAAGTTCAGGGTCTCAGGTAAACTGAAGGAATAAATCGACTTAGACAATTGACAGAAACGCCGTCTGCGACTCTTACAAGGGCGTGAAAAATCAGGTTGTCCGATGGCAGAAAATCTTGAGTCCAATGCTCTTGTCGCACAAATTGACAGGGGCGCCGTCTCTCCTCTTGAAGGTTACTCTCGACGCAATCAAAAATTCCTAAATTCACACACTGATTTCGACGATTTTATCGACGAGTTTGTGACCGCTGGTGAAGTGGCTGAAGCTCATGGGGCCAATCGGTCAGCGGTATCGGTGAACAAGGAATACTTGCGAGTTGAAAAATTGCTTGCCGGGACACGTAACGAGCTGCTGAAGGCTCTGTGGGCTCACGATGTCTTCCTTAGCTCGGGTACGGTGGATCGTATTCTATTCCACCTCGCATCGAATTTAACAGCAGGCGACCTTGTAAAAGAGTTCTTCGACTTCGTGTTGGTCAGGAAGCTGCACAATCCGGGTTTTGTCCTATACCCAATCCATTCCTTCGGTATCCAGGGGTTCGGGCTTGCTGGGCTTGTGAAGTTGACAATTCCCGACATCGATCTGCGCGATGCAGGCGTGATCCTCTCCTCCCAGACAAACAACATCGACCGCACACTGGCATTTCTTGATCGAGCGAGGGCGGCGTTCGGAATTACGCATTCCTTACCTGGATCACTTCGATCTGAGTTCACGCGGGAGCATTTCGCTTGGACGACGCAGAACCCGCTTCTTGTACTCAAAATGAGCAGCACGACGAGTGGATTCTACGAAAATCAATTCATAATCATGGTCAAGCTTCAGCTCGCAACCGCTCTCGTGCAGATGCTTGCGACATTAGGGCAGACTGACCGGACGAATCGAGAATCCCGTAATCTAAGTACCGCGCGGACGAACAATTTTGAAACGCTCGATTTCAACCATTACATGGTTTTTGAGGCAACTGAAGGGAAGCCGGAACTAAACCCTCTCCGGACGCCGATGAATGTGTCCCGCTCCGATCTTGTCTCGCTGGCGGAGATGAATGTCGATATCGACCCATCTTCTTGGTCTGACCCAGAAAAGCAGCCACTGCTTTCGCAGGTACAAAAAGGTCTTAGGGCGCTTGAAGATGGCTATCTGAGTGAATGGGTCTTAGGCGAGAAAACGTCCACCCGGGCAAGAGTTCTGCGAAAGGTCTTTCTTTCAATCAGTTACTTTCACAAATCGTTTCGAAGCGCCAGCAACGCCGATGAAGCAGTTGTCTCGATTGCAATAGCCTTTGAGACCCTCCTCACCGACGGCTATCAACGCGGCGGCGTGAAAAACCGGATCGCGCGGCGTGTACCTCTATGTCTTGCAAACGAGCCGGACCATGCGGAGCTACTCCGTGAAGTTCAGAAATTGATGGAGTATCGCGGGCAGGTTGTCCATGAGGGCACCAGCGAGATTCCGATCGACATCAATGCTGCAAGGCGTGCTTATGTACGGTGTTTTCTAGCAGTCATGGCAGGCTTGCCAAATATCAAACAAGGTGCTTCTCAACCGGTTGGCGACGTTCTTGGTGACGTGACACCGAAGCCATCGAGGTTGAAAGCTCTAAGGCAATGGATCGCCAGGAAAATCGAAGGATAAGCGGTTAGCCGAGACTCCCACTAACCGCTCGGGAAATTTTCCCCTTGCGAAAACTTCGGCTGTGAAATCAATGAATGCACGCGTCTTTGCTGGAAGCAGGCGTTTATTCACGAAGCAGAGTGATATCGGCCCGGGAGTTTCGTTGGGTACCATTGCCGGAATTCCTACCGGAACTGTGATCGGTAACTTGTTGGGTTGGAGGATGGCGTTCGGGGTCACTGGAGCCATCGCTGTCCTCGTGGTCTTGACCTTGATTATCATGTTGCCTTCGATCAAGCCTCGGCGCGACTGGCTTTTTCGGAAACTTGTTCGCAGGATGGATGAGTCACAAAAACGATATTGCGGCGTCGTGGGGACCTCGTTGCTGATATCTGCTTCGGCGTTCGGACTGGCAATGACCGGGCAGTGGTTTCCGTCGACTGTTTTCTGGATCCTGACGTGGGGCTATGGCTTCGGCATGCTCCCGCTCGGCCCGCGATGGCCATGATTTCCGTCACCTGAGCGGCGGCTCGGTCATCCCAAAAATGCGGTGAGAAGGAAATTCGGCGTGGGCGCGGTTCGATTACCCTATCGACCCAGTTCATGTAGATCGCGAGGAGATCGGAGAACCCAACGTTGTCCAGCTCCTTTCGTGCGGCATCTGGTTCGCATGGAATGGTGCTAATCATCCCGTTGCGAATGTTTGGCAGGCTTTCAGATGTGGCGACTAGCCCGTCTAACTCCAATTCGACCTCCATACCTAACGCGTGTCTTCGTCGAGACAGGGAAACCGAATGCCGCACTGATCACCATCAGGCCCACACAGTCTGGTGCATCCCATCGCCATTAGGGGCGAAGAGTTCGCTCATGGGTCGCCCGGCGGCGGCGATAGCCGGGACCCAATCAAGCCCAGAGACATCTACATTCCTGATCTTCATATCGATACCTTGAAGGTGAAAAGCAGAAATTTTCACTGACAGGAAGGTTGCGGGAATCGGAATGGTCCGTCAGGTTTCTCAATAAGCCGCATGACGCGCACGAGTCGCCCTTCGAACTATCCAGTGACGACCAACAACCCTGTCCCCGCCTAGAAACGACGACCAAGGAGCTGCTATGTCTGCGAAAAAGAATGCCAGCCCTAGCCGACCGTGATCGACGAAGCTATCGCATGGCATGACGGCGATATGAGAGCGACCAGGGACGTTGATCGAGGACTGCCGATATCTCCGTCAGCAGCTCGATGTTGCTCGCCATTGTGTGGGACGTGGCCTGACGCGTGGCTGGAAGCCGGGCTTGGATCGATAACCGCAGACGCCAGCTTTTAAAGTCGAGCAGTTTTTTCGTTATCTAGGATGGTGTTGATGTCTCCCGACGAAGCTTTGCGGGGCTACCTTTTCGAGCAGCTGGTAGATCAGCTCCTTGAATCCATGGGTTATAATGTTTCGAAAGAGAGCCGCACTTTAGGCGCTGGGAGGATGGGGGTGCTTCGTCCCGACTTCATTGCCAGGCGCGTTGACGACCAGAGCGATCTTCTTTTGTGTGGTGAAGCTCGTTGGACGCATCGACCGGATATTCGGCTGAAGCAACTTAGAGACTGGGCCGCAGCAGTAGCTCGATACAAGGATGATGTCAGCAAGGTCGTATTGATTGTTTCAGGGGACGTGGACCCAGCAAGGCTGGAATGGGCGCAAGAAGAGTTCAGCATTGAGATATGGGATCGCAGTTTCATATTGGCTGAAACTTCCGGCACTCCATTGCATGATGAGTTCAAAAATCTGTTTGAGGCTGCTGGTTCCGTTAAGTTGATCCTTCAAGCGGGTGAGGTCGGTGGCAGTCCGCCGATTTCCGCGCGAGAGCGGAGCGCTGTAGAACAACCCGCTGTTTCCAGAGCGGAAGAACTAATCCGGCTACTGGATGATATCGTCGGCGGCCGCGATGGGGCAAAACGGTACGAGCTGCTGTGCGAAGAGATAATCAACTACATTTTCGGTCACGAACTTACCGATGTGAAAAGGCAGCCACGCCTCGAAGACGATCTAAGCATCCTGGATCTGACGTACCGTGTCCGATCTAAAAGTCCGTTTTGGTCAGCATTGGCAAGAGATTTTCGCGCGAGGGTGATTGTATTTGAGTGCAAGAACTACACCGACCCGATAGGGGCTATGCAGGTCTTCACAACCGAACGATATTTAAGTGTAGATGCTCTGAGGCCAGTCTGCTTTCTCCTATGTCGAAAGCTACCTGCCGACCACGCAATTGCGGCTGCTCAAGGGGCCATGCGGGAAAACGGTAAGCTGATTATCTTCCTCGATGACGAGAAGCTTAAGGCTATGCTAAGATTGAAAGACGCGCAAATAGCAGACCCTGATGACTCCAGTCGGGAAAATGACCCATCTGAGGCGCTTGACCAGATAATCTACGATTTCCTCGCGACGATGCCGCGCTAGTCACTGCTTTACGCGGAAGCTGCAGGCCTTAAAAGGAAAGCTCGATCTGAGATTCGAAACAGCCGTTTAAGCCTGATTTTAGGAGTTTGAATCACGTCACTCAGATCATAGCAGGGAACGCAACAAGCTCGGGCGGCTCGACAGCGGCCAACATCGCGTTTCGGCGGGCGAGCGTCTCCCGATATTCCTGAGCCTCGACGTCCTTGAAGAACGGTGCCCCCGGAGCCAGTCGCGTCACAGCCTGCTCGACCTGATCGATCGATACCCGGAAAAACTCCTTTCGGAAGTTCTGGGCATTGATCCGGGTTTTCTGGAATTCGTTATGGAGGGCTCGTTCGAGAGCGGGGGCGTCGTCACTGTAGATGATGGCATGGGTGTCGAAAACGAACGGAACGCTGGCGTCGCCAAGCTCTCGGACTCGGTCAGCCGGGTCGAGACGGCGGGTAAGTCCGATTTTGACGACCTCTTCGCCGAACGAGCCGATGTTTGAAATGATGTAGACATAACCGGACCGGGTTTTCTCGGCCATCGCCTGGGCCCGTTCAAACTTTGCGTGCGCGTCAGCTAAATCCTTTTCGAGCATCAGGATTTTCTCGTTATAGGCGCCGATTTGGTCGGCTGCGGCCTTGCTGGCGTCCGTCTTCGCCTTGTCGAGGAGCTTCTGGTACTTGGCCTCTTCCTCTTCGGCTCGCTCCATATCTCGCAGGAATTTCTGCTCCTCGCGAGCGGCTCTCGCCATCTCGGCCCGTTCTTCGCGTTCGGCCTTAAGCTTCTCGCGATATTCGTGGGTGAGCTGCAGCTCGATCAGCTTTTGGCGGAGATATTCGTCCGTGATTCGGATGTCGTTTGTGGCGTTCAGGTTGTCGATCTGCTGGCGAGCATTGACGATCCGCTTTTCCATAGCGTTCGCGTTGTTCCAGCGAACGTTGGCGACGGCGGCATCGCATTCATTGTTGAAGGCGCGAAGTGCGAGCTTCACGTTCCGATTGTTCATCGTCTGGCCCTTGGCCTTGCTGCCGCTGACCGTCCATTCGGTGTTAGCTACGGCAGCGGTCTTATTCGAGACCATACGCTTCTGGGTCTCACGGTTCTCAAGAACCGCCTGCTTGTACTGCTCGCTGTCGGTGTAGTCGAAGTGCGGCTCGTAAACGCCCATCTCAGCAAAAGCCAATTTTTCGTCGAAGATAGCGACTTCCTTGGCCAAACGGTCGAAGACTGCCTTCTTCTCGCTGTACGATGCTCGCAGGTTGGAAATATCGAGCGATACTGAGTTGGCTACTTCTCGGAGCCGCTGAACTTCCGCCTCCTCGTTCACGATCGGGCGGTACCGCTCTTCCATCGCGCTGACAGCAGTCTCCGCTGCCTTTCGACGTCGAGATTGCTTCCAGGCAATAACCGAGGCGGCGACCGACCAGATTGGAAACCCAAGCACGCATATCAAAATTAAAATTTGGCCGCCCGTCATCGAAAACCGTCCCCACGATTGATGTCCGGCAGGCTATTCATTGCTGCTAGCGTTGCAAGTGTATGTTGTGAAAAGACTCAATTATGCAGGGCTAAAGCTAGTCCCGTGCTACACTGCAGTAGATCCTGCGGCCGCCAGGGCTTGCCCAATCTCGCGCTTCTTTGCGTCAAGACCTGCCAATTTATCCTTGACGGTCTCGATGTCGACCTTCGAGTTAGCAATCTGCTCGGCAATTAGTGCCAGAACCTTGTATTGATCAGCGATGATGGGATTTATGACATCGTCCTTTAGTCCCGCGACGTTCATCGCATCCTCGTCGCTGTAATTGTCGATCATCTCTCTGATCATCGCACCAATTTTGAGGTCAAGGTTGAGAATCTCTCGGTAATATTCGCTGTGCAGACGGGTTTCGAGCTGTTTAATGCCGTCGATCCCATAGTTCTTGATACCGATTTCCATGAGGCATGCCGCGCTCAGGAGGGCAAGGATGTATCGCTGCAACAATAGGCTCTTCCAGGTCTCTTTCGGAAATTGCTTGAACGTCTCGTTCTCGGCTACGAGATGCGTCCAGACCTCAGGCGAAGGAATATCATTGGTGCAAGTAAAAACGTCGCTCCAGCCTTCTTCGACCAGAACGATCCTCAACAGCATGGACCGCTGAGCATGCCAGGTTTTTTGACCTGCGATCTCATCGAGCTGAAGTGAGAACGTCGAGCGCCAGTGGTCAAGGAGGGACACGCCCTTCTTCCCGACCATTGTAGCTGCAGCCTCATACATCGCATCCGGGAGCGGAGGCTTGGCTAGGTGGTGCGCCGCCGTGGCATGCAGCTCGGCAGAAATGAAGGGTTTCTTGAGCAGACGTTTTATAAATGACATGGCGGAGTCCTAACAACCTGCGATTTCTCGTTTACCGAGGATTTGAGATGCATGGGCTGCGCCTGTATGAACGCAACCCTCCAGCGCTAGCCTGAGACCAAGATCGCTGCAGGTCGACCAACTCTTCTATCCCCACCGTGGTCCGGCTTCTTTGATACACGTTGACCCTGCCAACGCTAAATCAGGCTAGTCCATTATCCGAGCGTATAAGGGTGCCTTTCTAGTCGGTGCCAGCTATCGGGCTGATGTCAGGATCGAGCCGTCTCCACATTGCTCGCGCTCGGCGACATGCTCTGGCCCCTTCAGTTTACAATAGAGCCATGCCAACGAAGGCGTCTAGTGACGCCGCGTGGAATGCCTTGTTCGCAAAGGCGAACGGGACATGCATCGGCCAGTCAAGAATGAACACGCCCGAAGCGAGCGCCCCAGTAGTTTTTGAAGATTCGGTAGAGAAGGTCGCCGTGTTGCTTCGAGGAACAATCGGAAAAGGTAAGCCAACCATCAATCTCCTGTGCCTTTACGACAAGAAGACTGGCAAGGCCGCCATCTAAGAATTCCGTTGGCTTGGCAAATAATTGGGATCGGTCTCGCGTTCTGGTCAGTGAAAAAGGATTGTTAGGCATCGCAAGCCTTCTCTTGTGATTGGCAGGAGGACCAGGAGCTCGACCGCGATGGCCATGGTAAGAAAAAGCGTGATGAACACAGGCAATGCCGCATCAAATGCCAGCGGCGTTTCCACGAACGGGCCTTCCTGAAAATCTACGGCGTCAGAGACTGGCCGAGCGTTGGGTGCGTTCGCGCCGTTCGTGTTGGCTGGCACGAACAATCGGGTGTAACGCTGCTGATCCAGGGCTCTTTGACCGGGAAACGAGCGGCGGGCAGGGCTCTTTATTGATCTCGCCTTCATTTTGCACCCATCAGGTCAGCGCCGGTTGGTGCGGCTGGACTCGGCGGGACGGTGATCGAAGTCGACCCGAACATCTTCGAACCGTCGATTGCGGTCGCCTTGTAATTTACCGAATAGGTGCCTGATGGCAGGCCCTCAGTGAGGGGCACTATTGGATCCTCTATGCGGGGCCCCTGCCGAAGTACGCCAACGGGAACACCGCCAAAGGCGCCCGAAACTTCAACGTGTGAGCGCTCGGGATCAACTGGAACTGCGAATGTCAGGACGATATTTGCGGCGGTCGCGACGCTGTCATCGATGGGCGCCCGTAGATCGATGGCCGCAAAAGTTGAGGATCCGAAACGACCATTCCTATCAAGGCGAATGTGGACATTGCATTGCGGATCATTCCGTCAACCCTTCGAGCATGCTTCGGTAAGGAGATGATCGCTGCCAACAACGCTTTTTGAAATAATGATCGAGTTTATCTCAGCCTATACTGAGGTATGAATCGGCAAGAATATTCTTCATGTGTTCGATGCCCGGCAACTTCGTTAAGCCATCAATGATATTGCTCTGCCAGTGTTTTTGAGCTGCCCGAGCCCATGTCGATTGATTACGCCACCATTCATTTGTGCAATTCTCTGCTAAATTTGAGCTGTGGCGGCATGCTGGTCGCTTTGTGGCTTCGGCGTCGCGAAACGCATCTTTTGCTTTGGGCAGCGAGCCTTCTGCTTATCTCGGCTGCCGTCTACGGTTTCACCCTGACCCGCAACGAGTTTGTCATCGCTGGACTGTTGGCGGCAGTATCGACAAACATCTCCCTTTGCTGGGCGGGCGCAAGGGCATTCGACGGCCGTCGGCCGTTCCATTGGCTTCTCGCTGTATGTCCTGCTTCGACAGTCATTCTTCATCTTGCCCTAGTTTTCGTTGGCGCAAGAACGGAACGAATTCCCTGGCGACAGCGCTTCTCGCAGTCAACGTCGCAGCAGCAGGAGCATATTTCCTTCGACATAGCCCTGCATTCGCGAGGAAGGCGACGGCCTGGGTACTGCTGGCATACGCTCCTGTCTATGTCGTCTCCCTCGTACTGGACCTCGTCTACGGGGACAGCCGAATTTCGTCGATTTTAATCCTCGTCAGCGATTTTGTCCTGAATAACGCATTTGTCGTCGGACTTTTTGCGATGATGGAGGAAAGGGTGCGAGCAGCCTTGACCCAGCTCGCGGCGACCGATCAACTGACTGGAGCTTTGAATCGCGTCGGCCTCCTGGGTAAATTTCCGAATGGAAAGGTTGTGGAGGCTCGAACGCTTCTCCTAGCTGATCTCGATCACTTCAAGCGGATAAACGACTCTTTTGGGCACGGAGGCGGTGACGTGGTTTTGCGCACCTTCGTGTCGCGAGCCAACGAGCTGCTGAAAAAGGGTGAATTTATCGCCCGCGTGGGCGGCGAGGAATTCGGGATCGTGCTGGCGACGTCTAGTCGGCAGGAGGCTGCAGTTCGCGCTGAGCAAATTAGGCAGCGCATGGCAGCAGAACCCGTCCTATGGGGTGAAAAATCCATGGCCGTTACAGCAAGTATCGGAATCGCTGTTGGAGAAGGGGCAGAAGACTTCGAAGCCGTAATGACACGAGCGGACGACGCTCTTTACCGGGCAAAGCGGGGCGGTCGGAACCAAGTCGCCGCATGAGCAAATTGGGTGGCTTCTTCTAAAGACTTGTGGCGTTCAGATCACGCTTGAACGATTTACGTTAGTATCTCAGAAATGTGTGATTATTTCCGGTTGTGAATAGTTGACACCGGAATGCGCAATTGCACACTCAGCTTTGGGGACGATTCATTGGGAATACTGCGTGTGCCAGCATGCAGCGGGGGTAATTTGCATTCATGTCGGTACTACTTCGGACAATCAAGGCCTTCCCGACAGGCAGAACAACCAGTGAATTGTTGGCATTGCTCAACATCGACTTCGACCCGCGCAAGCGCACGGCAATTTATGCTGAGCTTTCGGCGCTGAGTGAAGCAGGAAAGGTTGCCAAGGGCCGTGATGGAAGATGGCGGCCCGTTGCTACCGCAGGAAAGGTTGTAATCCCCGCTGCTCCCCAGTCCTCAGCGGCCGATCATGCAGATGATGATCTTTTGCGACCCGTCCACGCGACATTCCGGTCATCGAGCGTTGTCGTAAGCGACGCGCAGGCAGTCGGAGGCTCTGTTTCGATCGACCCGAACGCATTGCTCCGATATTATAGGTCTGCGCTGCGATCAGACCCAAGAGGAGCAATCACCCAGGTCGAAGATAGGCACTCTGTGCAATGGCAGCTGTTCACGGGACTTGGTCCGCTGACACCCGAAGACGGTCAAGTGCTGACCCTCTCCATCCCACTTGACGAGTTGCCGGACGATTTTCGCCAAGCGCTCGTAAAGCGGGAGGCGAATGAACAGACGCTGGCTGTCGGATGGCCACTTGGGGTCGGCAAGAAGCAGGGTGTTCCTGTCGTTTGGCCGGTAGGCTTAATCAGCGCTGAGTGGAAGCGTAGTTCGACCCACCTTGAGGTAATCATCGATACCGATGATATCGTTGCGAACCCGGACTGGATCAAAGGAGTTGCGAAGAGCGCCAACTGGAAGGAAACAGGCCTGCGCGAAGTTTTTGCTCAGGCTGAGGGTCTGGGTCTACGGCAGGATGAATTCCTTTCTCGCTTGAAAGAAGCTGTTTCAGGCACGTTCCGGGGGAAAATCTCCGGGCAGCAAATGCGGATCGAGTTGGATCTAAACAGCGTGGGCGTTTACGACATAGCGGCTCTATTTCTTCCCACCGATACAACCTTCACCGCCGGTGCCGTACGCGATCTCGATGTGATCGCTTCCTGGTCGAAGGAAAAGCTGGCGACTACTGCCCTGGCGCCAATCCTTGGTCTTGAGGCACCAGCGGCGGAAAGGTTGACGCCGGTCATAAACACCGGTGATCTCAACAAAGAGCAAATTGATGCGGTCAGGCAGGCGCTTACTGCTCCTCTCACAGTGGTAACCGGGCCGCCCGGAACCGGCAAAAGCCAGGCGATCGTCTCTATCGCGGCATCTGTGATTGCTGACGGCGGAAGCGTCCTCGTGGCCTCTAAGAACCACCAGGCGCTGGACGCCGTCGAATCGCGGCTCGGGGGTATCGCTCCGCAGTCGCCATTTTTGGTTCGGACCCTCGATCCTTCTCGCGATATTGACCAATCTTTCGATCGGGTCCTTGATGAGCTTGTCAGTGAACCGTCCAAGGGCGCGGCGGAGCCGGACCTAGTTCTGCGTTCTAAGATTTCGACACTCGCCCAAAATCGAAACCGGGTTCTTGACGAAATTGATCATGTCTCGGCGATACATGGCTCAATCGCAGAGCTGCTGGAACGGATCGAAGCACTTCAAGTCAGGTCCAACGAGCCCGCTGCGCCAGCTGTCGCAATCGCTAAGGTCGGCGTCCTTGCGAGGCTCCTCGGTTCCGCGCTGCGAACCCTTGGCTTGGTGTCGAAGCCCAACGGCCACCTGACAGGTGAGGATGCGACGCTGTCCACCCTAAACCAGCGACTCGCGAAACTTCGGGGAGAATTGGCAACCATCACGGTGAAAGGTGATCCGGTC
Source organism: Rhizobium sp. CFBP 13726 (assembly GCF_014841925.1). Classification (NCBI taxonomy): domain Bacteria; kingdom Pseudomonadati; phylum Pseudomonadota; class Alphaproteobacteria; order Hyphomicrobiales; family Rhizobiaceae; genus Rhizobium; species Rhizobium sp. CFBP 13726. The sequence continues at coordinate 186,638 of NZ_JACYUU010000002.1, read as the reverse complement.
GCGATCACGAATGAGATCGGGGAAGTCGCCAGAGAGCTGCTCCCTAAGATTCTAGCGTCTCAAGTCAGCCTAACCGAGTCCGATCGCCGAAGGTTGGGTGAAGAGTTGGCCAACCTTGAGCTGACCCAGAATTCCGGACCGCTACCAGCTGACCTGGCCGGAGAGGTTGTGAGCCATCGGCCACTTTGGCTTGTGTCTGTCCTCGGCGCAGCACGTCGGGTGCCTTTGTCTGATAGCTTGTTTGATTTGGCAATCTTCGACGAAGCCAGCCAGTGCGACATCGCATCAGCGCTTCCGATTTTCGCTCGGGCGAAGCGCGTGGTCGTCGTGGGAGATAATAAGCAGCTTTCGTTCATCAGTCAGCTCGGCATCGCACATGATCGCAATCTGATGCAGGCTCAAGACCTTCCAGTATCTAAAATGGGGCGTTTCGCGCAAAGCCGTCAGTCACTCTTCGATCTGGCAGACCTGACGCCCGGTGCAGCGAAGGTTATGCTTAGAGATCAATACCGATCCGCCGCAGATATTGTCGGTTACATAAACGAGCACTTTTACGGCGGACAGCTCCGGGTTGCTGGAGACCAGGGTAAGCTCCGATCACCAAAGGGAATGAAACCCGGCATAGCTTGGACTGACGTACCCGCCCCGACATCGCCGATGATCGGGAACGTCAACAGCTCCGAGGTTACTGCCGTCACCCAACATATTCGCATGCTCCTCATCGAGCAGGCCTATAGCGGCTCCATCGGGGTCATCGCTCCGTTCCGGCCCCAAGTATTCGCACTGGAACAAGCGATCTTTGCTGAAATTGGTGAAAAGCTGCGTGAAAAGGCAGAGCTTCGCGTTGGAACTGTCGATAGCTTCCAGGGCCAAGAGAGGGATCTCATTCTCTTCTCTCCAACCTTGGGGCATTCGAGCGCGACCAGTGCCGTGACTTTTGTCCAGAAAGACTGGCGGCGCTTGAACGTGGCGATCAGCCGTGCACGGGCAGTCGCTCACGTATTTGGCGATCTCGCATATGCCCGTTCAGGAAAGGTCGGAAGCCTGCAGCGGCTCGCTGCAACTGCGACCGAGCCGAAAGGGCGTGTAGGTGAGGGTACTTTCGATAGCAATTGGGAGCGAATTGTTGACGCCGCGCTGAGAAAGCGCGGTCTTAATCCGATAGCTCAGTTTGAAGTAGCCGGTCGGCGCCTAGACTTTGCTCTTTTCGGCAGCGGCGATGTCAAGCTCGACCTCGAAGTCGATGGTCGACATTGGCACGCAGATACTGATGGAAAGAGGAAAATCGGTGACCATTGGCGTGACCATCAGCTGAAATCCCTTGGCTGGAAAGTCCAGCGCTTTTGGGTAGACGAACTAGCTCAGGACCTGGAGGGATGCATTGAACGCGTCGCAAAACAACTATCCTAAATCGCGACGGTTCACGTATGTCGCCTTAGCCCTTGGTTTAATTTCGGCAGGGGCCGTCTCAGTTGCGTTGTTTCAAGTCGATGCCCTTGAACGTGATTATGGCGCTGTCCGCTCGGACATTCAACGCTACAATACCGAGCGGGCCGAAGCGCTTGGCCGCCGCGACGGCGTGCTGTCCGAAATCTCACAGCGGAGCGTGGAAGCAGATGGCGTTCGAAAGTCGATAGCTGATCTCACCGCCCAGCGGGACCGTCTCAACGCTGAGATCAAGCAGCAGACGACATCGCTGTCAGACGGATCTGAAAAGTTGCGGGCGTCTCAAGAGCAGGCGAAGGCCGCGTCCGATATTATTGCGGAAGCCGCAACGGCTCAAAAGACCTTACTTAATCTGCGGTCGCAGAATGCTGATCTACAGAAGACGATTGCCGCGAATCAATCGAAACTTGACCAGACTAATAGCGATTTATCGCAAGCACAGGAACGAAAGAGCACCGCTGACGACGCCGCTGCTGCCAGCGACAAGGTTCGGCGCGATAAGGAAGCAGAGGTGGCCAAGCTCAATCAGCAGCTTCAAGACTTGGACGACCGCCAGCGCCAAGTGGCCGATTTGACCGCCCGCCAAGCCGCCCTGACGTCTCAAATCGCCAAGATCACCAGGGACATCAGCGACAAGCAGCGTACCTCGCAGGACCTGGACGCGAGCATTGCGAAACAGCAAGATCAGGCTTCGAAAGCCAAGGTTGCGGGCGCCAAAGTAGACGCAGACATGGCTCGACAGGAAAGCAACCGGGCCGATCTCGCAAGTCAGGTCAGCGCACTTGAGACGAAAAGGATGTCCCTGAATGGTGACCTTGTCAGCCTGACAGCATCTGCCGACCGGGCGAGGGCGGACGCAGCGGCCGCAGAAGGAAGGCTCAAGGTCGCTCAGGACGCATTGGCGGAAGCCCAGAAGTCTCTTCCGATCGCGAAGGCACAGCTGGCCGACGTCCAGGCAGATCTAGCCGCCACGACCACCCAACGGGATAGCGTCAAGCTTGAGGTTATTAGTCTGCAGGCATTACGCGCCAAGAACAGCATCGAGAAGGCAGATATCGATCGGGCAAGTGCAGAGAAAGCCACCTTGGAAACAGCGGTGACCGAGCTGCAGGGCAAACAGGCTCAATTGGCGAAAGAGCTGGAGTTGAAGCAGAACGAACTGACTTCCGTCAGGGATGAGTTGGCGAACCTCAGTGGTCGGAAGGGCGTCTTGACCCAGGAAATCACCGCACTCAACGATGCGAAGGCATCGAAGGATTCCGCACCATCCGCTTCTCCACCTCCTCCGGTTCAACCAGCACCTGAAACCGTCCAGCCTGCAAAGCCATAAGAGAAGAGCATCGCCATGTTGACTGGAAATATCGTGATCCTGCTCTTTGCTGCGCTTACCGTCGTAGTGCTGATCATCATTCAGACGACCTTTGCCGTGCTCCATGACCGGGCAGTCACCGCCGCTGGCCCGACTAGATCACTGGAGTCGCTGGAAACGGCAATCGCTGACAAGAGGATGGCGCTGAGCGACATCGATAATGAATTGGGCGAGCGGCGGAAAGCGTTGGCGAACATTGCGGATGTCCAGGCAGACTACGACGCCACGAAACGGCAGCTCGACGAGTTAAACGCCGAATGGCTGCAGAAAGATGACCGCAAGGATGAAATCCGGGCTCTTCGGGAGGAGGTAGAGGCAGAAATCATCCAGAAGCAGACCATTGATGCTGAGCTTTCGTCCGCTCGCGCCGACCTCGATGCCGTCCACGACCGACTGGCTGCTGCCGAGCGATTGTTCGCCTTGAACGACGAAATGAAGCGGGAGCAGGCCGCTTTGGAGACTAAAATCGCCGAAATGCGCTCGGAGGCCGTTCACCTCAGAGAGGCTCAGGAACGCGTTCAGCGATTGGAAAGCTTGTCCCAGGAGCTAGGTCGCGATGTTGCTCGCATCGAGGGCCTTCAGCGTGCTGCGACCGAGCAGCTTGCCCAAATGCAGGAAAGCCTGAGCGTCGAGCGCCGGGCAACCGCAGCTGCCCATGCTGAGTTTACGCAAACGTCCGCAAAGATCGCCTCCGCTGAGGAGCGGTTCCGATCGGTCGAGGGCGACGTGATTTCCCTTGAAGACCGCCGTACGACTTTGTTGGCGCAGGTTGCGCGTATGGAGAACGACGTCGCCGAGGCGGGCGGGGTAGCGGGGCAGGCGACAGAAGATGCTGTTGAGGAGCGGCTCAAGGAATTGAAGGCTCTGCCTCCGGTCCTATCGCAGATGAAGGCTTGGAACAAGCGAGCGGCAGAAAACGAAGCCGATGCCGTTAAGCGAGTGCTGCAGCGATTAGAACAGAATGGCCTGCACTACGATCGGCGGATCGTCTACGCCTTCCATACCGCCATGAAGACCAATGACACGACGCAGATGGCAGTCCTTGCTGGTATCTCCGGTACGGGCAAGAGCCAGCTACCTCGACAGTATGCTGCTGGAATGGGCATCGGCTTCCTGCAGGTCCCGGTTCAACCGCGTTGGGATAGCCCGCAAGATTTGATGGGCTTCTACAATTACATCGAGAAGAGATATCGGCCGACCGATATGGCACGGGCGCTCTACCATCTTGACGTATTGAACAACGAAAAGAGCGAGTTCAAGGATCAGATGATGATGATCCTGTTGGACGAGATGAACCTCGCTCGTGTCGAATACTATTTCTCCGACTTTCTAAGCCGCCTTGAGAGCCGACCTCCGGCAACCCGTGTAGGCGACAAATCCCTGCGCAAGGACGCGGAGATTGAATTGGAAATTCCGATGCCCAAGGGTCTGGACGCACCTCGCATTTTCCCCGGATACAACCTGCTCTTTGCGGGTACTATGAACGAGGACGAAAGCACACAGTCTCTCTCTGACAAGGTCGTAGACCGTGCAAACGTGCTTCGGTTCCCTGCTCCAACGACGATCCGCACGACAGCACAGGGCGGCGTCGTTACGGAGCCAGAAGCCCTGTCCGCGATGCGGTGGCGGTCATGGGTTAAACCCATTTCCTCAGTCGAGGGTGATCATCTGGTCACGGACAGCGTCGAGCGGATGGTGGGCCTCATGAAGGGGTTCAAGCGCCCTTTCGGGCACCGTCTGGGCCGAGCGATCATGGGCTACGTTGCTAATTACTCTTCGTTTGACCGTGCGCAAGATCTACGCGTTCCCCTGGCGGATCAGGTTGAGATGCGACTGCTTCCGAAACTGCGCGGTATCGAAGTCGAAGACGGAAACGACCATGCATTCTCAGAATTGATGAGTTTTGTTGGCGACACCCTGCAGGATGTCTACCTCGCAAAAGCCATTGAAGATTCGATCAGGTCGGCGAAAGAGGGCTCGGGCCAGTTTGTGTGGAATGGGGTTTCACGCTGATGCTTCATCTTGGCAGGCCATGGGATCGCAGGTCGGTGCCGGACGCGACGTTCGGCCCCAACGATTGCCTGGTCACCGAAGTTCGCGGTGACCCCGGTCGGGGTGGTGGACACTCCCGGCTGATGTCTGCCCGGTTACACGATGGCCCGGTGGAGCTTATCCTTCACCCGTATCCAAAAACGGTTGATGCCCAGCGTCCGGAGCGGGTCGGTTTTCCCGTTCGGCCGCGTGGTGTCAAGGAACATGAGACACCCGACGATGTACGGGCGAGGGAATTGCTTCGCCGAATGAATGAAGTCCTGGCACGCGTTCAAGAGCTTGGCGAGGCTCTTGAGGACCCATTGCATGTTTGGCCACGCCTGCGCGATGCATGGGAACTTGCTGAGAATGAGGACGATCCTCGAATGGCCGAGATCGTGCGCCAGGCACAGGATGTTCTTCCCCGGCTAAAAGCGTTAGAGCCACGCATCAGGCGGGTTCTTCGCCGCACAAGGGAACTGACTTCGCTTGATCGTGTCCAGGAGATGGATCGGGCGTCAATGCGATGGCTCGTCCGCCAGCCAGGCCGCACGATCGCGGAACGGGCGGGCACCAGCCAGCGAATTCTCGCTACGGTGAGAAGAGAAAATTTCGATACGCCCGAGAACCGTGTGCTCCACGCATATTCGAGGTTAGCGTTCCAGGTTTCGCGAGAGTGGATGCAGGAGCACCCACGCGCAAAGCACAGCCGTCGGTACGGACAGGTTGAGCAGTTTGGACGCTTCTGCAAGGCGTTTGCAAAGATGCTGGCCGACCTTGAAGTGAGCGTCGCGGAAGCTGGCGTCGTTCCAAACTATGTTCTCATGCAGGATGTCAGCTACAACGCCATATACGATGCATGGCGCCGCCTGCTCGAAGAAGATAAGGTCTTAGACGACCTTTGGGCTTGGCAGGCCGAGACCTGGACAGATTTCTCGGTTCTAGCCGTGGTACTTGCCCTGAGCGAGCTTGAAGAGGCTGAGCTTGTCGCACAGTCGCCGATCGTCTGGCGGACAGAGGCCTCGCTCGGAAGGTGGTTCGAGCAAGATCGACCAATCGCTGTTTTTTGGCTGAAAGAAACTGGTCGAATTGTTGAGGTCCAGTCCAGGCCCGAAGCGCCTGGACGGATGCTGGCCCTCACGAGAGCGCACGTTTCCCTTCGCATCACAGATATCGAGAAGGGCGGTATGCCCCGTAGAGTAGCCGTCTGGACGCCTCACGCGATGAACCGCATTGATCTGAAGGATGCGGTCGAGCGGGCGAACGAGCGCCTGGTTGAAATACAGCCGTTCGGCCAGACAGAGGTCCTGCGTGACGGCCTGATTTTAACGCCCTCTTACGGTCGATATGAATTTTGTCATTCAAATGGCGGTCGCACACGGGTCGACGGCATAGCTTTTGAGGCGTCTGGCGTCGGGTTGCGCCAAGGGCTTGACGCTATCAGAGCTTTCGCGCGGAGCGAACTCTACGCGACGTTCTCATGAGAAAGCTGTGTGGATACGACCTGAACGGTTGGCGCGACAGTGCGGCGAGGAACTGGATCGTCGAGCCAGACGGCGAAGAGAGAGAGGTGGAGAGTTCCTATATCGAGGGAGGCATCTTCGGCGTCGTTGTGGAAACCGGTGCGAAGGCCGACGGTGGTCTCGTCGGCGGGGCGCAGGCGTCGATTTCTCCCCACGGTCTTGGGGCCGGATGGGGGCTTATCGGGGGCGCTGGAAAAAGGATAAGGGTCCTCGATATCTTAGGCGAGGAGCCATCTGTCCCACACCTGGTTGCCGCACTGAAAGGCATGTCGACCGGTGCAAGCTTTGGCGTGGCCAGTCTAGATGACCATGCGGAAACAAGCGAGTTGCTCCAGGAGCGCTTCCTCGCCTCATTGCGGAAGGCAAAGGTGTCGACCCCGCTCTTGGTCTGGCGATCGGTCCTCGCAACGATCTTCGCCATCGACGAAGGGACGGTTGGTGAGGGTCATTCGGTCGGAATTGTTTCCCAAACCGCCGACGGCATTACGGTTCAGAAGCTCAGGGTCCGCCGCGAAAGAAGCCACGGCGACACCGTCTTGGCGCCTGAGCGCCGTTCAACCGGTATGCTGTTCAGGTCTGACTGGGGATACCGGGGGCTCGCGGAGGCCGCGAGGGCAGCCGTGGTTAGTGCCTCGCCAGTTGATCGCACGGATCATCTCGAATGGGCTCGCTCAAACGGACGCCTTGCTCTCGGTCTGCCCCCAGAAGCTGAGGTTCTGCGCCAAGGCAATGGAGATTGGCAGGTGTTGGACCCTCCGTCGACAATCGATCACCAGCGGATATCTGACCTCCCAAACCTCCGGCAAACTATCGCCGACTGCAACATCATTTTGCTGGAAACCCTGACCGAAGGGCCCATCCGAGCAGCATTTAAGTCGGCGGTCGTTTCAAGCGCAGGGCGCGATGTTGTGCTCCTGCCGGTCGACGCGGTCGCTAATGGTGCACTGTCTGCCGCAAGGCGCCTGAGCAAACGTGACCCAATCTACTTCGATTTCTTGCCCCAGATATCGACCATTGTTCAGAGGCGAGACGCGGTCGAGAGCTATGACCTTGTCGACTCCGATGAGACGCTCCCGGCTGGGGAAGTGTATCGAAGCCCCAAACCCGCTCGACTGGCTATACAAGCGGGGCAGGATCGGTTTTCCATTTTCTTGCGGAAAGAAACGGCCGAGTTCCCGCGCAAGGCGGAGGTCAACATCGGGGTGAAAGTCGACCAAACGGTGCCGGTCGAACTTTGGGTAGAGCAAAGCCCTGCATCAGGCCGAGCCAAGATTCTTGTCCATTCGCAGAAATTCGGTCATCAGTTCCAGGTTGACTGGGACGGTGCGGCGGAGCTGGACCAAAGCTGGGACGCCCTGATTGAAGGGTTCCAGAGACCGGCTCCGACGATTCCTGGCAGGTTGGTACTGGCTTGTGGCATCGAGGCGTGGAACGATAGTCCGCGTGGCGATGGTCTCTTCACGCTCCTCGAAAAGAACGTCGACCGTGCCGACGTTGACTGGAACGCGCTCGCAAACCGGTTGTCGGCGCGGCCCGGGGGAAAATATGCAATCTCCAGCGACGGCACGATCCCTTCGGGCGTTGGTGCGGCTGCGGTCGCCAGGTTGGATCGTCTGGTCGAACGTGCACTGGACGAGGTACAGCGTGGCCTGAAAGGGCAGCCCGTAGGCACCCAGTCCTTTCGATTTCTTACTTGGCAGTTTCGTCGATGCCCCCCTGACGTGTCGGGGTGGCTGCTGCAGGCTTGGGAAAAGGAGGTCCGTGGCCATCCGATCTTCACGACGGGCCCGAGCTGGAAACTCGCCTACCAGGGATTGGGCCGTGTCGCCGGTAACCAGAATTTCGAGCTGCAAGCCATTCACAAAATCTTGGGCAAGACCGTCGATCTGTGGAAATGGCAGAAAGAGACGGCCGCCATGGCGTTTCTCCTGTCGAGATCTGACACTGCGCCTCGACTTTTGACCCGGAAAGACGTCGATCGCATCGCCAAGCGTGTTCTTCGTGAATTCGAAGAGAATTTGGGCTCGACGTACACGAGATTCCAGTATGCGCCGATGCTGCTCGTCGGCCTTCTCCGGTGGAGAGTCGTTGAACCGTTTGCCCTTGTCGAAGGACAGGACCCGGTTGCGGATAGACTCGTACGGGCCGTCGAAAAGACAATTGCAGACCTGCGACACAAGGACAGAGCGCGGCCTCTCGCAAAGTACGGCCTTATCCTGGAACAGGTCCTCGAAGAGCTTAGAGGTGAGGGGTCAAACCCTGAATTGCTGTTGGACATTTATGGCGGAGCCGACGGCGGGGATGCAGACGCTTCGTCCTGACAATTTTATTTGGGTGATCTCGATGACTACATACTTGCTGAAGCTGAACTGTAAAATCCACCTTGGTGGAGCAAACCCGAGACCGAAGGCTGCGTCCGAATGGGAAGGGGCATCCGTCCGCTTTCCAAATCCCCGGATGATCGCCGGAGGTGCGGGGCGACCTGTCCAAAAGGGTGATACGCTAATTGTGTGGACACATGAAGCCCCCGGATTTGGCCTCGGAGCAGGACTGACGGCGGAGGGCGTCGCTGGTGAGGTAATTAAAGGCGATGCAGAAACGACCGCCGTTCTGACAAACGTCCGCCTCTTGAGCCCACATTATCAGCTACGCGGTTGGCAAGGTGGCTCTTCCGGTAGTTCAGTCATCGACCATATTCTCAGTCATCGCCATCTTCGAAGCTACGAGCTTGAAACCGCCGAGCTTGAAGAGTTTCGGCGAATTGTTCTCGAATTCATGGCGAAACGCCAGAAGTTGCTGGCCACCACCGAATACATGTCCGACGAACAAAAGGCTCTCCTGTTCGATGAACCGGGAGTGCTCGCAGGCTTTGAGCGAAGGTTCGGCAGTCAAGAGTTGAGGCCAGAGCAAGCCCTGTTCCGCCACGCATTGATCAAGCGGTACAACGGTCGTTGCCCGGTGAGCCGATGCTCGGTCGGCGCGGTACTTCAGGCGGCCCATATCATTCCATTTTCAGAGAACGTCGCGCTTCGAAACGATATTCGCAACGGTCTTCTCCTGAGGGCAGACATCCACGTTCTGTTTGATAAGCTTCTACTGGCAATCCACCCTAAAACAGGCATGGTTGAAATCGCCCCCGAGCTTCTCGACAGTTCCTACAAGCAATTTCAAGGTCGTAAGATTGAGCATTACGCCTCGCCGGTCTTCCTGAAGGAGCAACATCAGCTCTTTCTTGCTTCCCAGAAAGAACCAAGGAGTGATTGATCATGAAGATGTCATGGGCGGCGACTGTAATCTTGGCAATGCTGGTTGCTGCCGGGATGTCTCCCGCGATAGTCGCTGTATCTGCCTCCGCAGCCAGCTTTGATTGCCGGAAGGCTGTCAGCGCTGATGAGAGGGCGATATGTTTGAACGACGAGCTTTCGGCTCTCGACGATGCAATGGCCGCTGGTTTCCGGCAGGCGAGAAAAGCATCTCCAGCAGCCGTTAAGCCGCTGACGCGTTCCCTTCTTTCAGAGCGGAACGCATGTGGCAGCGATGCGGAATGCCTCAAATCTGCTATGACAAAGGCAATTGGAGCCTACAAGTCTGTGATTTTGGGCGAGCCGGTCGATGCGGCTGGTCGGGACAAGAACAAGATTTACTATGGTAGCCGTGCCGGGATGCAGGTCACCGTGCTGTCCCGGACGGGCCTAAATACGCCGAACGCGGTCATTTCGGTCGAACACCGCAGGGAAGACGCGGTCGCGTTCTGCCGGGACTACGTCCAGAATGTTACCGACAAATGCATCGCGGATGAACTGGCAATCAAGCTGAGCGACCGATTCAGCGGAAACTGTACAACCGGCCGTTTCACGACGATCTCGGATCAGAGCTACGTGTTTCTCGGTCGGAACCCATCAGGGGCAGCCACGATGGGCAGCGAGTTCATCGTGATCGACGCAGATACCAACCAACCGCTGGATGGGTCTATGGCGAGCGGATATCCCGTCGCCCTACCACAATTCCAAGCCCTGTGTCCGGCTCGGGCTCGCTGAATTCAGGCATGTCAACTTCATGGGGCTGGGGACGCGGTCAGACCGCGTCCCTGTCGATGTCAGTTTGTGTTGCGGAGGATTTCGAACAAAAACCAGACTCGCTTCTCGCCTTCATCGATCCAGTTTTCCAAGAGGCTGGCTGTTGCAATGTCGCCGTGCTCATCTCACACGTTATGGAGCGAGCGCATGCTGGCCACCAGTGAGCCGTTGTCTTCGCGCAGCTCGGCCAGCATCTCGTGCGGATGCACATAGTCCGCGTCGTTGTCGCTGATACGTTGGCGGTTTGCGATGTCGCCGATCGATCGAAGAGTGGTGCCGCCGAGCTTCCGAACACGTTCGGCCAGTGGATCAGTCATGCCGAATAGCTCGTCACCGTGCTCGTCAAGCAATAAGTGGTAGTCGCGGAAATTCGGGCCCGACATGTGCCAGTGGAAGTTTTTGGTCTTCAGGTAAAGAGCGAACACGTCAGCCAGCAGGGTAGTGGCTGCTGCGGAGATATCCTTGACGGCCTCATCGTTGAGACTGCTCGGTGTATTCAGCGCGGCGGTGCGGCGTGACTTCAAGGTCTGGTCCATTTCAGGTTTTCCTTCGATTGTCGGGGATTTACTCAAAGTGTCCGGATGAGATCGGATCGCTGGCGGGAAATGTCTCGCGTAGAGCTACGTCAAGCAGATCGTCTGTCCGCTTAGTCTCCTCGTTCGGAAGCTCCAAACCGATGTCGACCATCTCGGGAAGAAGATCGATGCCATCCCGAACAAGTTGCTGATCAGCGGTAGGGGAAGTTCTCATTTCGGTCCTCTCGGGTAATGCTGCATTTCGGATTGCTGCAGCCCTCTCCGAACCAACCTACGTAATTCGCGCAGTGGTCGCATTCATACCAATGTATGGTTTGGCCATACCTTCCTCTGGCAGCGCAGGGGACGACGGCGGTCAATCAGGAACTCAGAAGCGAACTTCCGTCGGTCCTGTCGCTTACGGTCATTGGTGACTTAAACCCGAACAAGCTTGATAAGGAGGACGGATCAATGGCCGACGATCTTTACGAACGCGTCGAGAAACGCGCCTTTGAGATATGGGAATTGGAAGGAAGACCGGAGGGCGCTGCTCAACGGCATTGGGATCAAGCAATGGATGAGCTAGCGGGTGACGACGATCATGAAACGCTGCAGGAGCTGATAGACGAAGATGATCTCCGGGACGAAGAACGTGCCGACGATCGTCTTGGCTCTCCGGGCGATGTGGAAATCACGACGGGCGAAAACGGAAGCACGTCTCAGGTTCGAAGCGTCGAAGGCCCGTAAATTGAAAAGGTGCTGTCATAGCCATCCGGTTTTTCTGAACCGATAGTGCAGTAGCCCGCACAGTGCGACTATGACAGCCAGCACCACGTAGTATCCGTGAATTGCCGCCCATGCAGCGAGTTGTCTGGTGATTGTCCCTTGCCGCTTCTGCTCCAATAAGTTTGCTGCTTCGAAAACCGATGTGATGATGTCCTGTATCCGATCTTCTGGAAAAGGTCGATGACCCAGTTGTTCTAGCCGTCGAGGGCGCGTGGGGAAGCGGCAAGTCTTACTTCTTGAAACGATGGGTAGGTGCACACACCATCGAAAATGGTGGTCGGGCAACGACCGTGTACTTCGACGCGTTCGCAAATGATTTTATCGAGGACCCCTTGATCGGCCTGACAGGATCAATCGGTGAACGGCTGCCCAGCGCTAAGCAACGGGTTAGCTGGAAAAAGGCCAGGAATGTTGTTGTCAAAGTCGCGCGGCCACTTCTTCGCATCGGCGCCGCGTTGGCGACGGCAGGAGCAACCGAGCTTACCGGCCCAGCGATTGATGCGGCCATCGAAGCTGGAGGCAAGCAAGCCGAGGAGGCCGTAGAGGCCTTTTGGCGCAGGGAGGACGGTCGACGTGCGGCCATGCAGCAGTTTCGGGACGCTCTAGCCGAGATCACAAAGGACGGTTCCGTTCTGATTATCGTTGTTGATGAGCTTGACCGCTGCAGACCCGACTATGCGCTTGCGACCTTGGAGGTCATCAAGCACTTTTTTGCTGTAGAACGTGTCCATTTTGTTCTCGGCGTGAACATGCATGCGCTGGAGCAAATCGTGCGCGTCCGATACGGAGCCGGTATCAATGCTCCGGATTACATCAAACGCTTCATCTCAATGTCGATACAGTTGCCCATGTTTGTCGGCGATGGCGCCGTTTTACGCGCTCAAATAAGATATTTCCGCTCTGCGGCTGATGCAATGGGCATAGATCCAAGAGTTGGGAGATCGTCCTCGATCATCTGGAGCTAACAGTAACTCAGACAGAGTTCACCCTGCGCGATATCGAAAAAATCCTGACACGGCTGGTGGTGCTTCCAAGGAGCAATGAACTAGGCGACTTTCCTTTCGGCTACCAGACCGCGATCATCTCATTGATTATTTGGCAGGTGTTAAGGCCTGAGTTTTACCGACGTGCTTTTCGCCGCACACTCACTACAGAGGAGATCGATGAATTCTTTGGGATTACTGCGCCAATGCTGCAGCGAGAGTCGCAGTCCTATAATCATGAGGCCTACCTCCTCTCTGGAATATGGCGATTTGTCCTGACCGGAAAAAGTCTTGTTGAAACCGACAGAGCCGATTTTGTGCGAACTTTTGATCGATCCGGCCGAGGGGTGTCCAAGTTATTAGAAAATATTGAACGAGATTTTTTCAACTCGTTCGAGGTCAAAGACTAGATGCTAGTAGCCGACACCATGCCGCCCGACGGCCGTGTGTTCCTCAAAAAGAAGTTGGCGCTCATCCGCGACAATTGGCTTGCCGTCTCTTCAGAGAGAGGTCAGTAAAGATTGATCTCGGTTTAGACTGCGGTCTTGGCCTTGGCTTCATTCTGGGCCTTGTACGGAAATGACCGAGTGGGAAAGCCGCGCGACCCATAGTCGGTGAAATCCCCCTCATATCCGATCAAGCTGAAGGTCATCATGTGCAGCAGACGGTAGACTGTATGTATCGCGTCTATTAGTTGCTGAAAGCTGTTGTCAGAGACTGCCGGTGCCTTCCCTCCAGATGTATGCACGGCCTGATTTCGAAGGCCGCTCCAAGCCTTGACATCTTCATCCAGCGCATGGCCTGACGGGACGAGCGCGTACATCAGTCCCTTTGGTCCAACGGAATCAAGACCCTTCATCATTCCCGCGATCCTTCGTTGCAGTGGTTTCTCATAAGCGCCAGCTTCCATAAACTTTAGGATGTCCGTCCGAAGTTTCAGGAAATCGTCATTGTCCTGGGCGGGCGGAGGCGGAAGCAGCTTCGCGATGCCCTCCGCCGCGACAGACACACCAATCGCCCACGCGCTCATGTCGCGGGTATCGTGTCTAGCCAAGGAGAGATAGCTAGAGCACGGGTGCGAGGTGGCGTTGTCTTGCTCGGAGAGCAGAAAGTTGAGGTATCGTTCCAGCAGAGTTCTGATTGGGCGACTTAGCGACCTGTCTCTCCGACGAGTTTCAGCGAGTATTCATCACGCGATGAACCCTTGATAATTGATGGATGCATTTTGGGAGTGCCTGTTGAGGTAGCACGATGGTCGTGGCGAAACGGCGAGGCGTCAAGAGGATATTTTGCTTCTGGCCGCCCGAAATCCCGATATCGCGGTGGACCAGAATTCCCGTTCGGTAACTGCAACTACGGCCTATGGTTTCTTTTACAAACGCCCGAGCTTTGACGTGCAAGACTGGACCAGGCCCCTTGTGCCGTCAGATTTTTCCGATGACACTTTTGATAGTGAAATTGAGAACTGCGCTGATGCAGATGTATTCCGCCGATATTTTTATCTCCGCTACTGCTGTTTTCGTCGCTGAAGATCAGCCTGAAGCCAGACAAATGAACGACCAGGCGAGAGAAACCCCGCTCACCATCCCGCCGGACGAACTCTTCACAGATCGAGACTTCGCCGATCCCTTGCTTGCGAACCTGACCTTTGCCACGACCTTCACGTACTGGACGTTACTTGAAAACACGCCGCTGGTTGATCGAGGACCGGTCGAGGCGTTTTTGCGGTCCGACCGCGAGGGTGGCGTACCTCGGCGATATCGATTGTTTTCTGGTCATGTCATGGTCGGCGCGACGGTCTATGTAAAGGCGGACCGGCAAAGCGAGGCAGAGTCAACGTTCGAAGGGCTCGACCAGACCACGTTTGAATTCAGCACAAATGGCAATGGTACAGCTTTGCTTGGTTTGAGCGAGTTGAAGGGCATCTGTTTTAGGGAAAGGTTCACTTGTCACATCCTGGACCAGAATAAGCTTACGCATCGCGGCGCCTGTGCCCCGTATGGTGGCCCGGAGGACGGTGGGAAGGCATGAAGACTAACGACACGCCCGATCGCGAGCAACTGTTGCATCAACATGTCGGTCCCTCGACTCCTAATCCTTCCGACCACCACCGTTCTGGCGCCTCCGACCGCCTTCGTGAATATTTAGCCAGCAATAACTCAACGCTGGTCGACTTGGGGGAGGGCGACATGGCAATCTTAGTTCAAGCTCTTGAGACCCATTGGTTAGGGATCCATGGCCATCTGCATGGAAAGCAACTGTAGCCCCCGAGAAATTCTTGCCGCCTCGCCTTGCGATCCGATGTCAGATCGCAGGCGATACCAGCTGGGCGCAAATTATTCCGTTTAAGGTATAAAAGAATTCGACTATACCTTAAACGGAATAATCAGAGGGGAGGGGGCAATGATCTTTGGTGTCGATTTCAGCAAATTTCGAATCGTGCGTGAAGCAGCTAATATGAGCCAAGCGAAGCTTGCCGACCTAGCTGGAATTTCGCAAGGGAAGATTTCGACGATTGAGGCAGGTAAGGCCAATCCGGAAACTGCGACTTTGAACGCGATATGTGGAGCGCTCGATGCTGAGCTGATCCTAGTTCCTAGACGAATAAGCGGTGATGTCCGGACCATGGTCGATCGGCACCTGAACCGGCACCAGCCACCAGTAGGTCGTGTCATGTCGGTCAGAGAAGAGGTCTTTATTCCGGATGGCGATGACTGACGGCGCGGTCACGGTCAGCTAGGCGAACTAACGTTACTACCGATGTCGGATTCAGTCTTCAGGGCTGCGGGATCGGCCACCTGAAGAAGCCAAATCGAAAATTATTAAGACTTACAGTTCTCTGATCCCAAATTTAACCTTGCCAGGCCCGAACCTGGCGATTTCTACTGAAACAACTACTCGCGTTTTGTGCGACCGTCAGACTATGCTTGCCATCATGGATTGATTCGAGGGCTTGAGATGGCGTCCGTTGGGGTGTGTAGGCAACAAGCGGCAATTGTCCTTCCGATGAGTTGTTCACTCGCAAGCCCTTTCAGACGTAGTTGGCATTTTGTGTACATGCTCGACTGGCGGCAGGAGAGGGTGCTTGCAGTTTAGGTTTATCGCATCGTTGATCGTATTCCTTGGCTCGTATTTCCCGCTGAGCCTAATTTTGCTTGCTCAGGATTATCGCTACGAGTTGGCTATCGCTCCATTTTGCTGGCCGATCGATGCGGCGAAGTGCGTCTTTCCGTTCAAGAACGGCACTCTCCCGCTTATTCTATTCGGGGTTTGTCTTGCCTGTCTGTTGCTGTCGCTATTGGGACTGACGACTATCAAGCCGAAGGTGCCTGTTGATATCCAGGAGGTGAAATACGTTCCCTCGGAGTTTATGGCATATACGCTACCGTACGTTGTTTCGTTTATGAGCCTTGAATATCAAGACACCGGCAAACTCGTTGGCCTCGTCATCTTTCTCGGATGGATGTTCGTCATCACGCATCGATCGGGGCAACTGGTATTGAACCCACTGCTAATCGTATTTGGGTGGCGCCTCTATGAGGTTACGTATCTCTATCCCGGAAACGACCAAACTCGCACCGGTTGGGCTCTGTCGAAGGACAATATCGAGCCAAACACGCGCACGGACGTGGCAACCGTGCAAGACATTATGATTATCAAGGCACGTACGATAAAGGTTTCCGGCTGATGGCGGCTCTCGAAGATTTGAAGGCGTTGGACCTTGCACAAGCGCAGGTCACATTGTGGACCGTAAAAGGCCCGACCGGCCCCGCCGCCGACACCCCGAAATACTCCGGGAGGTGGATAGATACCACTGACCAGGTAGACGACGTCCTCAAGGAAATCCTCATAGCGGATCTCGCTAAGACGGAAGAAGTCCTGGAGTACGGGCTACTCGCGCAAAACAACGAAGCAAGTGCGCTCACGATAGGGTTCGATGAGACCCACGCTGACCAGCTCCTCGATGAAATTGCAGCTGAATTGCCGCAGAAGAAGGCATCAGCGGTAAAACACCTCCTCAACGCCAAGTTTTATGTCGCGAAGTTCATTATAGGGACGCAGGTAATTTATGCCGTTCGGAAAACCGAGGATGGATGGAAAACCAAACGGGCATTGAACGTAAGGGACCTCTATTTTGCGGATCAGCAACTAGCGCTAGATGATCGCCCCCATTTTCAACTTAGCAAGAACTTTGATTTTTTCATATTCGGCGGCGAGATTCTGGTAAAAACCAAAAATGCGTTTGAGTCATTCCTACGCTACAAAAGTGACCAGCGTCAGGAGTTCGTCGGGCTCCAGGCAGAACCAGAATTTCTTGATATTTTCTTGGATGTGGCACCGCTTGTTGCATATGTCGGCGACAACAAGATCCAACTCCGGCGTGCCTTCGCGATCCGCGATAAGGGACATTACAAGGACCCGTTGTTTATGCAGCGGCTGCGTGACAATCAGGCTGAGTATGGCTTCGAGATTCAGTTCGATCCTCAAGGAAAGATCGTAGCGACCCCGGAGACGTGCGCTCAGATCATGAAGGCACTGCTCGATCACAGGCTCAAATCTGGGTTCTCAACCCTCATCTATGACGTCCAGGACACGACGCCGGTTCAAGTTTGATCCGGGGCCTTAGTGCTGCTCTAGCTGGAACTTGAGCCATCTTTGACGGCACAAATAAGCCCCCCCTGGTTCGCATCGTTGAGAGGCGCAAGGGGCGTTTTCATCGACGAATTTGGATCGCTTCGCAGCAACGATTGGGCAATGAGTTTGGATAGATTGGTCCCGGCCTGCCCGCACGTCACCCTTAGTTCGCTCGGATTTCCCATGGACTGGAAGACGCGGGAAGTGTGGCGGTGACACGACGCAATCATTGGCCGTGGGAGGCCGCATCACAGCTGACATGAATACAGCTTCGATCGATGCATCCATGTCGGGCTCGGTTTTTCATGCCGAAACCGCTCGTAGCCAGCAGGCTGAGCTACAAGACAGGGAAGGGAGATCCCAAGAGCCTTAGCGTGCAGCTATCGCATCAAATCATGGTCACGCACCGTCGTGGTTTTTCGTCGTGCTATGTCAAGGGTGCTTTGACAACTGGGGCCTTCGGCTGGTAGAGGCGGCGCTTGGCGTTCGCTCGTAAAGCGGTGCGCAAATCCTTGTTCACAATTTCCAAGTCAAACCATTCCGGATCGAAATGACCGCCACACCATCGCAGCGTTTCCTCATGCTCCGGGTCTGATTCATCTGCGATGATTTACAAGAAGCGTTCGTAGCCCGAGGTCCCCCCGACATCTTCAGGTGGACGGGCTCGCGCTCCGTCCAAGCATCTACCAAATTTGGGCACCTTATCTTCAGTGGCAAACGCCTCGATCATTATCGTATGTAGCCACCCGTCACCGGAGTCGTAGAGGTATCTGAACGACGATCCCATCCAGAAGTCGCGAAGATTGACTTCCCCGAAATCGAAAACACGCGACCCATTGTCGAAGTGGTCATCCGTCAAAAGGTCCACGTCGCCAAACCTCAAGCCGCCGATCTGAAACTCATGAAGGTGATAGCTCCACCAAGTGAACGCTGCCTGGATCGAGAAATCGGGCGGTCAAGAGGGCAGGTGGGGCTGTCTGTCCGCTCAGGCGTATCGGTCGAAACCCGAGGGGGTTCGACCATGCCGTGGAGCCACGACGGGCAGCGGTGTATCGCTCCGCGTAGATCGCGAGTCGGCAGTGGACTGCGGCCCGGTCACTCAAGATGGGCTGCCAGATTGAGCGCACAATAGTCGGACCGAGGTCACGCTGTTCTCGACGAAGTTTGGTGCAGGCTGAAGTGCGTTTGCAGGTATCGGTGATAGCACCGCCTCGCTAGACATAGGGTGTCTGACAAACCATTGCTGTGTCGGATCAGCGAAACCTTATCGAATTGAATTCTTTTGCAAAAATGAATCGAGGGTTTTCATAACCAGGTATCGATGGTTTTTACCCTGAGTAACAGGGGGATGATAAGCTAGCTTTCTACTGATCCGGTATGTGCCTCGACGGGACGCCTGAGGGCTGATGCTTACATTTATGTAACAATGGTGGGGAGCCATTGCCGCTCCCTTGGAACTGCCTTAGTTTCCGGCCACATCGTCCACCCCGACATCATCCTAGAATCGAACTCAGGAAAGCGCGCGCTCCGTGTTCCACTCCTTCTTTCCCCGACCAAAACTGTTCTTCATCTCTGCATTCATCTGGTCCATGATCATGGTTGTCCTGTGGTATGCGGGTGGTTCGCAACTCGGCGCTAGTCTCGGTTTGACTGAGCCCGAAGGGAACGCTGCGCCAATAGGGATAGGGCTATTCTTGTCTGCGCCATTCCTCTGGTTTTATGTTTACTATGGCATAGCAGCGGCGATTTTTGCAGCTTTTTGGTTCTGGTTCGAACCACATCCCTGGCAAATGTGGTCGATCCTCGGTAGTGCTTTGATCATATTCGCCACCTATTTCTCAGTGCAGGTGAGCGTGGCTCTGAATGCCTGGTACGGGCCCTATTACGACCTTATTCAACAAGCACTGGCCAAGACGGCGCCGGTCACTACCGAGCAACTCTACACCGGGCTTCTTGGGGTTGTCGGAATCTTATTTCTTGCCGTCACGGTTGGCGTGCTCAACCTTTTCTTTGTCAGCCATTACATTTTCCGATGGCGGACTGCGATGAATCAGTTTTATATGGCTAACTGGGAGAAGCTGAGACATATCGAAGGTGCGTCGCAACGTGTACAGGAAGACACGATGCGGTTTTCATCAACCGTTGAAGGTCTTGGTGTCGGTTTCGTTCGCGCTATCATGACACTCATCGCATTCTTGCCTGTGTTGTTTACATTCTCCGAGACGATTACCGAGTTGCCAATCATCGGCGAGGTTCCGCATGCTTTGGTCTGGGCAGCAGTTCTCTGGTCGCTGTTTGGCACCGGTCTCCTCGCTCTCGTCGGCATCAAGCTTCCGGGGCTTGAGTTTCGAAATCAGCGCGTTGAGGCGGCATATCGCAAGGAGCTGGTTTATGGCGAGGACAACGAGGATAGAGCCCAGCCAGCAACTGTGGCCGAGCTCTTTGCGAATGTCAGAAAGAATTATTTCCGACTTTATTTTCACTACCTCTATTTCAACGTCGCGCGGATTTTCTACCTGCAGGCCGACAATCTCTACGGCCTCGTCGTCCTCATTCCATCGATTGCAGCAGGCAAGGTCACGCTAGGTCTCTTTACCCAGATCGGAAACGTATTCGAACAGGTAAGGGGTTCCTTCCAGTACTTAATCAACTCGTGGACGACTATCGTCGAGCTGATGTCGATTTATAAGCGTCTCAAAGCTTTCGAGGCCGTAATTTACAATGCCCCGCTGCCGGAGATCGACCGGAACTATCTGGTGCGTGAAGCGGAAGGCGGGGAGATGGCGGCGAACAAGCCGACCTGATCGGCTCGAGGCTTCCAGATATTGGACAGCAGTTTTGGCCGCGCCGGGTGACTAGTCCGGCGCGGTTTCTCGTTCAGGGGAAGGGCAGGCGGCGCAATAAGGGTATTTTGTAGTTCAGGCTTCCGCCTGCCGGGACCATTTCCGATGATTTTCGGGGTATAGCCTGCCCGAAAAGCGTCACGGCCATCATCGGAACGGGTTCTTTCGAACCTGTTGGTGATGCCGGTTCGCGAACCCGGTTTCCCGCCCGATGACGCAGGCATTATCGCCCGGCACGATTGCGTGAGGACGAGCGGTTCTCAGAAAAACGATAATCCGTTGGTTTCAAACGGAGATAACGTGCATTAGCGGATTTTTTGTACGCCTTAGGCGACAGCTTTGCGGCGGAACCGCATCTGGTTCAGCGTCCAGCCGGCCAGGCAGCCGATGGCGGCGCCTGCGGCCTTGACCAGTGCATCATCCATATGGGCATGGCGCGAGGGCGACAGGAGCTGCAACATCTCAATGCCGCCAGCACCGATCAGCAGCAGAACCGCGCAGAATATCCACTGGCGCGGATAGGCGACGACGAAGAGCAAGGCCATCACGGCGAAGGCCGCCGCCCGGTCGACATCCACGGGCAGGAGGTCGTGCGGCCGCAGGTCGATCGGCGAGATCGTCACGAAGACGATCGCGGCGAGCGCCAGCCAGGCCAGGGTTCTGAGCGGATTTGCGAGAAGGCGGTTTGTCATCAGGGTGTCATACCGAATTGTGCTGCATTGCGAAAATCGAATCGGTGCCCGCGGTTAACGGCGTCCAGCAGACGGCTACAGGCCGGACGTTGCCTTGGCCTTGCGACGTTCTGCGATCATGGGGATGGCCTGCTTGTAGCTGACGCAGGCGACATCGTCCCTATTGCAGACTTCCGAGACCAGCCGTTCCATCGCCCGCCAATAGGCGCCGCCGTTCATCTCGACGAAATGAAAGCCGAGCTGAACAGGAATGCGGTCACCGTCGTATTCGCGGTCGAAGGCGGCGCGGAATGCGGAATAGGCGCGCTCCTCGAACGTGGACGACTGGCTGGGATTGTCGATGCCGCCGGAATGGCGGATGAACAGGTTGTAGTCCATGGCGATGATCGGTCGCTGCGACGGGCCTTCGGGAATGAGTGGCAGGCCGAAGCGGATCAGCCCGTCCTCCTCTTCCGGCATCATCGGCCCCTTGGTGACAAGGCTCGCATCATAGGTAAAGCCCGCCTTTTTCTCGGCGACAGTCATGCCGGCGCTGGTGGAGAAATAGGGGGCGCGAAAGCCGCTTATGTCGTTGCGAACAAAATCCTTCCAGCCATCGGGTTCGCTGTCTGCTGCCCCGACCGCCGTCCAGGCATTGCCGAGCACGCGCGAGAAGGTCGCCATCTCGGCGCTCCAGTCGGCGGCCGACCAGTCCTTGCC
Source organism: Rhizobium sp. CFBP 13726 (assembly GCF_014841925.1). Classification (NCBI taxonomy): domain Bacteria; kingdom Pseudomonadati; phylum Pseudomonadota; class Alphaproteobacteria; order Hyphomicrobiales; family Rhizobiaceae; genus Rhizobium; species Rhizobium sp. CFBP 13726. Next base: position 165,040 of record NZ_JACYUU010000002.1, on the reverse strand, counting down.
GTCGAAATGGCCGCAGGTATGGCTGGAAATGTCGTGACCTTCCTGATGCGCCTGCCAGATGTGGGAGAGCCGTTCGCGCGCTTCGTCTTTCGTCTGTGCAAAGCCGATATTGGAGCGGCCGGTTTTCTGGCCCGGTCCCTGATAGGTCGACCGCTCGGCGCGGGGGATCAGCAGCGTGCAGGACAGGAAGTAGGTGAAGTGGGCGTTGTTGTTCTTCGCAAACTCGCGGCTGCGCTGCCACAGGTGGTTGGGACCGGCGCCATCGAAGGAGACGATCAGCAACTGTTTCGGCCGCTCGTTTGCGCTCAACGCCGGGGAGGCCAGGCAGAGGCAAAGGGCGGTGGAGGAAAAGAGCAAACGCATGGCAACCCGGTACTGTGTCCAAAGGGGAGAATCGAGGCGAATTTCCCTGCGCCCGGATTAAGGCGAAGCTTTGAATTGGGATATGATAGAAGGGACCAAGGCTCCTTGCATCAACAAGCTTGTTTGAGAATTGCGTGAGGGGCCTTACATCCTTAGCAAAATAAGCTATTAGGCGCTCTTTAGATGGATGGGGCCCCAGCAAGGCCGGAGTGATCATGGCGCAGAACGACGACAGCTTTTTCCGTGAGGTCAACGAAGAACTTCGTTCCGACCAGTTGCAGTATGTGTGGAAGCGCTACAGCCGTATCCTGATCGGCATTGCCGTTCTCGTCGTCGTCGGCACGGCCGCCTGGCGCGGGTACGAATACTGGGAAAACCACGGTTCGTCGCAGTCGGGTGACCGGTTCATCGCGGCGCTCGATCTGGCCTCGAAAGGCAAGAACGACGAAGCGCTGGCAGCGCTGTCTGCGATCGAAAAGGATGGCTCCGGCGCCTATCCGGTTCTCGCCAAGATGCGTGCAGGCTCGGTTCAGGCCGCCAAGGGCGATACCGGGGCAGCCATCTCCACCTTTACAGCGATCGGCGGCGACACTTCAGCGCCGGCCGCAATCCGCGATCTCGCAAAACTGCGCGCCGCATGGCTGCTGATCGACGCCGGCACCTACGATCAGGTGTCTGCACAGGCGCAGGCCATGGCCAACCAGGGCCAGACGCTTGCCAATTCCGCCCGCGAAGCATTGGGTCTTGCCGCCTACAAGGCCGGCAACATGGCGGAAGCCAAGACCTGGTTCCAGCGGATCGCCGAGGATGCCAGTGCGCCGCGCAACGTTGCCAACCGCGCCCAGATCATGCTCGACAACATCGCCGCATCCGGCAAGGCGCCCTGATTTTTCGCCACAGGGCAGCAAGGAACGACTATGAGCTTCACCGTCGCCATCGTAGGACGCCCGAATGTCGGCAAGTCCACGCTCTTCAACCGGCTGGTCGGCAAGAAGCTCGCGCTCGTCGACGATACGCCGGGCGTTACCCGTGACCGCCGCCCGGGCGATGCCAAGCTGATCGACCTCCGGTTCATCATCATCGATACGGCCGGTCTCGAAGAGGTCGGTCCCGATACGCTCGAGGGCCGCATGCGGGCCCAGACCGAGCTCGCCATCGAGGATGCCGACCTGACGCTGTTCGTGGTCGATGCGAAATTCGGTCTGACACCGCTCGACAAGACGTTCGGCGAACTGTTGCGCCGCAGCGGCAAGCCGGTCGTGCTGGTGGCCAACAAATCCGAAGCCAAGGGCTCCGACGGCGGCTTCTACGATGCCTATACGCTGGGTCTCGGCGAGCCGGTGCCGATTTCTGCCGAACACGGCCAGGGCATGATCGACCTGCGCGACGCGATCGTCGAGGCAATCGGCGAAGACCGCGCGTTTCCGGAAGGCGATGACGACGAGGCCGAGACGGATATCGACGTGCGCGACAGCGTGCTGGGCGAAGAGGCCGACGACGAGTTCGAGCCTGCCTATGACGATACGAAGCCGCTGCGGGTAGCCATTATCGGCCGTCCGAATGCCGGCAAGTCGACGCTGATCAATCGCTTTCTGGGTGAAGACAGGCTGCTGACCGGCCCGGAAGCGGGCATTACCCGCGACAGCATTTCCGTCGACTGGGAGTGGCGCGGCCGCACGATCAAGATGTTCGACACGGCCGGCATGCGCAAAAAGGCCCGCGTCCAGGAGAAGCTCGAAAAGCTGTCCGTCGCCGACGCGCTGCGGTCGATCCGCTTTGCCGAGACTGTCGTGATCGTTTTCGATGCGACCATTCCGTTTGAAAAGCAGGACCTGCAGCTGGTCGATCTGGTGCTGCGCGAAGGACGCGCCGCCGTGCTCGCCTTCAACAAGTGGGACCTCGTCGAAGAACCGCAGGCGGTGCTGGCCGAGCTGCGCGAAAAGACCGAGCGGCTGCTGCCGCAGGCGCGCGGCATCCGCGCCGTGCCGATTTCCGGCCAGACCGGTTATTCGCTCGACAAGCTGATGCAGAGCATCATCGACACCGACATGGTGTGGAACAAGCGCATCTCGACGGCCAAGCTCAATCGCTGGCTGGAAGGCACGCAGGTTCAGCATCCGCCACCGGCCGTTTCGGGCCGTCGCCTGAAGCTCAAATACATGACGCAGGTCAAGGCCCGCCCGCCGGCCTTCATGATTTCCTGCACGCGTCCCGATGCCCTGCCGGAAAGCTACATCCGCTATCTGACCAACGGCTTGCGCGCCGATTTCCAGATCCCGGGCGTGCCGATCCGCATTCACTTCAAGGCGGGCGAGAACCCGTTCGAAAACCGCCGCAAGAAGCGATAAACCTGCTCGATGATCGCGTTTAGTGCAGAGCGTCGATCATCAGCAGCACGAGCGATTTCGCCAAATGGTTGAAATATAAGCCAGAACGTGGGCTGAACGCAGCGACCGCTAAGGCGTTTCGCGCTCTGCTTGCATTCGGTTCGTCTTTATGATCCACTCCTTCTTGTCGACCCGGTGCTGTGGAGGGCGTTGGGCGGCCTTTTGGGAGGTTTTTCATGATCGTACTCGGTCTGCTGACTGCCGTGGGTCTTGGTGCTGGTGGTATCGGCTATTTCATCTGGCGCGGATAGGCATCAGCGGGACGTGCCGGTTCGACATGCAGGCTAGCGCATAGAACCCCGGCCACAGCAGCAATATTCGGTTATCGCGCAGTCAGCGCCTTGACGCCCTGTACCTTGAGCACGTTGCCGAGAAACTGTTTCGAGGCGGCTTCCCAGGTGTAACGGCGGGCAAGGCGACTTGCGTCCTCGCGGCGACACGTCAGTGCTTCCAGGCAGGCAAGACGCAGGTCTTCGTTGAGGGCACCGGCGCCTGAGCCCTGTTCGATGATATCGATCGGACCCATGACCGGATAGGCCGCGACCGGGACGCCGCTTGCCAGCGCCTCGAGAATGGTGTTGCCGAACGTATCGGTTCTGGACGGGAAGACGAACACGTCGGCCTGGGCGTAGGCGCGTGCCAGGTCCTCCCCTGTTTTCATTCCCGTGAAAAGCACATGTGGGTAGCGCCGTTGAAGGTCGGCGCGGGCGGGGCCGTCGCCGATCACCACCTTGGAGCCCGGCAGATCGAGATCGAGAAAGGCGGGCAGGTTTTTCTCCACGGCGACTCTGCCGACCGTCATGAAGATCGGGCGAGGCAGGTCGAAAGGATTTGCCTCGAGTGCCAGCGGGTGAAACACCGTCTGATCGATACCGCGGCTCCAGCGCAGAAGATTTTTCACGCCGAGCTTGTGCAGTTCCCGCTCCAGGCTCGCGGTTGCCACCATGCAGCCGTTGCCGGCATTGTGGAACCAGCGGACGAAGCCGTTGAGCAGCCGGATCGGCACCGGAAAGCGGGCGGCCACATATTCCGGAAAACGCGTGTGATAACTGGTGGAGAACGGCATGCCGTTCTTCAGGCACCAGCGGCGGGCAGCAAGTCCGAGCGGTCCTTCCGTTGCAATATGCACGGCGGATGGCTGAGTTCCTTCGATGGCCGCGGCAACGCTGCGGAAGCTTGCGACCGAAAGGCGGATTTCCGGATAGGTCGGGCAGGGGATGCTCGAGAAATCCAAGGGCGTCACCATCGAGACATTGATGCCCATGCCTGCCAGTTCGCGGTTGGTATTTTCGATCGAACGTACGACGCCATTGACCTGCGGATACCAGGCGTCGGTTACAATGGTAATCCTTGTCATGGTTTGACCCGGCCCCGTTGCCATGCCGGAACCGACTCGCGGCTGCCGACCATGTTTTCCGTTCCTTCATCGGAAAATATTGTAACAGGGCGATGAAGACGCGCTCTCAACGTTTGATTGTCGAAGCCGAACGCTGCTCGCAGCACCCCTCAGCAATGGACTTCCGCGGCCGGGATTGGTAGAGCCCCGGCATGCAGTACAGACCAGAAATCGATGGGCTGCGCGCGATCGCCGTCGTTCCCGTCATCCTCTTCCACACCGGTCTCGGGTTAATGCCGGGTGGCTTTGTCGGCGTCGACGTGTTCTTCGTCATCAGCGGCTACCTGATCACCGCGATCATTCTCAACGACCTGGCGAAAGACCGTTTCAGCATCGTCAATTTCTACGAGCGGCGGGTGCGGCGCATCGCGCCGGCGCTGCTTGTGGTGTGCATTGCCTGTCTGCCCTTTGCGGCACTGTGGATGCTGCCATCGGAACTGGACGATTTCGGCAAGGACCTGTTCCACTCGCTGCTGATGGTTTCCAACTTCGAGCTCTGGGACAATACGGGATATTTTTCGCCCAGTACCGAACTGAAGCCGCTGCTGCATACGTGGTCTCTATCGGTGGAAGAGCAGTTCTATCTGGTGTTTCCGGTGCTTCTGTGGATGGTTCGCAAGCAGACGCGGCAGGTGATCTTCCGCATCGTGGCGGTTTTGGCGCTGATCAGCCTGTTTCTGGCATGGCCGGTTTCAAGGGTCGATCCGGTCGCGAATTTCTATCTCCCCTTTACCCGGTTCTGGGAACTTGCCGCAGGCGCGCTTCTGGCGATCGGCGGCATACCGACCCGTTACTCTGAGCGGACCCGATCGGCCCTGGGGCTTGCTGGCCTTATCCTGATCGTCGGCAGTTGCCTGTTCCTGACATCCGAGCTGAAATGGCCGGGACCGGTGACGCTGGCGCCGGTGGTCGGCACGCTTCTCGTGATCGCCTTTGCCGGTCCGGGCAATCTTGCCGGACGGCTGCTTTCGCTTCGGCCGCTGGTGGCGATCGGGCTGATCAGCTACAGCCTCTATCTCTGGCATCAGCCGGTGTTCGCCTTTGCCCGTCTGCGCTCGATGGACATGCTGCCGGGCTGGTCCTACGGGCTGCTGGTGGCGCTCGTGTTTGCGCTGGCAATCGCAAGCTATTTTCTGGTGGAACAGCCGTTCCGGAAGCCGCAGGTCGGCCGTCGCTTGGTGTTTTCCCTCAGCGGGTCCTTAGCGGCGGTGCTGGTGGTGCTCGGCATCGTGACCACCAACGCGCAGGGCTTTCCGGGCCGCGATCCCGTGCTTACAGCCATGGGGGAGCCGAGCCTCGGCATCGGCAAGATCTGCAACGGCGAAGTGCGGCCGGATGTCTGCACGATCGGTCAGGGCCCGGAAATGGCGGTCTGGGGCGATTCGCTGGCGATGCATCTGGTCGACGGGCTGGCGGCGTCCATGCACGATACGCCGTCCGATCAGGGCGAGGGACTGGTGCAGCTTCACAAGAACAGCTGCGCGTTTCCAACCGGAATCGCGCCCATCCCGCTCAACGATTCCGCGTCATGGCCGCTCGACTGCATTCGTCACAACGAGGCGGTAAAGGCCTATCTTGCAAAAACACCCTCGCTGCGCACCGTCGTGCTCGGATCGCAGTACCTGACCTATCTCAGATCTGACCGCCGGGTGATGACGGCGCAAGGCCAGGCGATGCGGACGGATTACGGCCGGATGCTTGCCGAGGTCGAGGCGACCGCCGACTGGCTGCGCTCGGTCGGTCTGAGGCCGGTGTTCATGGCGCCGCCGCCGCGCGATGGTCGCGATATCGGCCGCTGTGTCGTGCGAAGCGCCATGCTGGATGTTGCAGACACGCCCTGCATGATGGAGCGGGACGAACAGCGCGCCCATGATGCCCTCGTGGAGCGGCTGATGGCGGACGTTTCGAAGCGGTTCCCGGTCGTGTCGCTCGAAGATTATCTCTGCGACGAGAAAAGCTGCCGGGTGGTGGATGACGGCGTTTCGCTGTTCCTCGACGACGAGCATTTTTCGCATCTGGGGTCGATCCATCTCGGTAAGACGCTCGATCTCTACGACGCGCTGACGGATGCCGCGCAACACGGTTGCGAGGCTGGCGTGAAGGTGGGCGAGCCGAAAGGGATCTGCCAGCTCAAGCCGACACATCCGGTCGCGGTGGTTCAGCCGGGCAGAAGCTCCGGACTGATCAGCGCGCCGTGATGGCCGATGACGGTGGCGGCGACTGCGGCGCCGTAGGCTGCGGCTTCGTGCGGTGTGGCGCCGCTTAAGTACTTCGACAGGAAGCCGGCGTTGAAACTGTCGCCGGCGCTGGTCGTGTCGACCACCTGGCCGGTGGTGACGGCCGGTGCATGACCGGTCACGCCCGACAGGCTGAAGGTTGCGCCTTCTGCGCCGTTCTTGACCACGACATCCGTGACGCCGAGACCATGGTAGCGGGCGATCGTATCGGCCACCGTGGCATCGCCGAAATAGGTCGCTTCATCGTCGAAGCTTGGGAGAACGATGGTGGCGGCTCCTGCGCCATCCTCGATCGTCTTCAGCATGATGTCCCGGCTCACCCACAGGCGCGGGCGAAGGTTCGGATCGAAGGCGACCGTCTTGCCGGCGGCCTTGGCGCGGCGCAGTTCCGATAAAAGCGTCTCGACCGCTTCCGGTGCCAGGATGCCGAGCGTGATGCCGGAGAAATAGATGATGTCGGCGGTTTCGATTGCCGAGCGCAGGTGCTCGGCGTCGTCTGCGAGCTTGCGCGCGGCAGCGCTGTCGCGCCAGTAGCTGAAGGTGCGCTCGCCATCCTTGAGGGTGATCAGGTAGAGGCCGGGCGTCTTGCCGGGGATGCGGCGGATGAGGCTGGTGCCGATGCCGGCTTTCTCCATCATCCCAAGCATATCCGACGACATCGGATCGTCGCCGACTGCGGTCAGATAGTCCACCGACCAGTCTTTGGAGAGGCAGGCGCGGGCATACCAGGCCGTGTTGAACGTATCGCCGGCGAAGCCCTTGCGCAGCAGGCCTTCACCCGCCTGCGACAGTTCCACCATGCATTCGCCGATCGAAAGAAGCTTTCCGCCCAAGTGTCATCCCTCCCATGGGTTTGACGCTCGAATAAGCTGAAGCGTCCGCCATGACAAGAGCGTGTCGCGCTTCGTTTCCGCGTTGTCTTTTGGTGGCATGGCTCTAGTTTGGGACCAAGGTTGGGATGAGCGATTTTCAAGAAGGAGCATTGTGGAATGGTATTGGAGACCACGAGGGACACCACTCGCAAGGTTGACGGCAACTGGTGGCGCGGTGCGGTGATCTACCAGATCTATCCGCGGTCCTTCCAGGACACGACCGGCGACGGACTGGGCGATATCAAGGGGATTACCCAGCGCCTGCCGCATGTAGCTTCGCTCGGCGTCGATGCGATCTGGCTGTCGCCGTTTTTCACCTCGCCGATGGCCGACATGGGCTATGACGTTTCCGATTACTGCAATGTCGACCCAATGTTCGGCACGCTTGCCGATTTCGACGAGATGATGACAGAGGCCCATCGCCTCGGCCTCAAGGTGATCATCGACCAGGTCATTTCGCATACATCCGACCGGCATCCGTGGTTTATCGAAAGCCGCTCCAGCCGCACCAATCCCAAGGCCGACTGGTATGTCTGGGCCGACCCCAAGCCCGACGGCACGGCTCCGACCAACTGGCTGTCGATCTTCGGCGGACCGGGCTGGGAATGGGACGGTGTGCGCAAGCAGTACTACATGCACAACTTCCTGATCTCGCAGCCGGACCTCAACTTCCACAATCCCGATGTGCAGGACGCGATGCTGGATACGGTGCGCTTCTGGCTCGACCGCGGCGTCGACGGCTTCAGGCTCGATACCGTCAACTACTATTTCCACGACAAGCAACTGCGCAGCAACCCGCCGATGGTCTACGACACCGACGGCGCCGGCATGGAGACGGATACCAATCCGTATTCGATGCAGAACCATCTCTACGACAAGACGCAGCCGGAAAATATCGGCTTTCTGAAGCGGCTGCGGGCGCTGCTCGACAGCTACGACAATCGCGCCTCGGTGGGCGAAGTGGGCGACGGGCCGCGTTCGCTGAACACGCTCGCGCTCTATACGACCGGCGACGACAAGCTGCACATGTGCTACACGTTCGACCTGCTGGGCCCGGCGTTTTCTGCCGCCTATATCCGCAAGGTGATGCAGACCGTGCTTGATACGGTGGTGAACGGCTGGGTGTGCTGGGCGTTTTCCAACCACGACGTGGTGCGTCACGTGACCCGCTTTACCGAGGATCCGTCCGAGCAGGACCGCGTCGCCAAATTGTCCGCAACGTTGATTTCGGTGCTGCGCGGTTCGATCTGCCTCTACCAGGGCGAGGAGCTGGGCTTGAGCGAAGCGGAACTGACTTACGAGGATCTGCGCGACCCCTACGGCATCCGCTTCTGGCCGGCCTTCAAGGGCCGCGACGGATGCCGCACGCCGATGGTGTGGGAAGCGGGCGAGGCCCATGCGGGCTTCAGCGAGGGCGCCAAGACCTGGCTGCCCATTCCGGCCGATCACGCCAGCCGTTCGGTGGATGCGCAGGAGGCAATGCCGGATTCGGTGCTGCAGCACTACCGCGAAACCTTCGCCTTCCGCAAAAACCACCATGCGCTGATCGACGGCGACATGACGTTTATCGAGACCAACCAGGACCTGCTCGCCTTCGTTCGCGAAAAGGGCGGTGAGAAGCTGCTGTTCGTGTTCAACCTGACCCGCGAGCCGCAAAACTTCGTGCTGCCCAAGCGGATGGGCGACGTGATGCCGGTCGATCTTCCGGGGTTTGTGTCGAAGCTGGAAGCGGGTGCCGTGAAGCTCGATGCGCTGGATGTGTTCTGCGCGCGGGTGTGATGGCGTAGGTGTGAGTGGGATGGGAGGGGGAGGCAATCTTCCCCTCTTTCCTGTGATTGCCACAGGAATTTTGCCGACGCGTCGGTAGGGCGACGACGGTTCTTTCAGCCCAAGGACTTGGGCTGGCTGGGTTCCTGTGACGAGCACAGGAATGAGGGAGCGTAGGGGACTGTTGGCGCAAAACTATCGGCGCCGGTGCCTGTTGATTGGTGCGGGGAGCAAGACGTCTTGGGTGGTTCAACGCCCGTTGATCCCGCACCGCTTTCCCTGATCAGATCTCCTCGATCCGTCGGTCGTCTTCGGGGAGGATCGAGAGTTCGCGCCAGTCGATTTCCTCGAGCAGGAGATTGTATTCGTCGACGTTCAACTCGTAGGAAGCGCGGAGGTTTTCGAGTTCGGTGCGTTGTCCGGCGATGAAGAGAAGCACCAGCCGGCGGTAGGTGTCCATCGAGGCAGCACGGTCCGGGTCGTCGAAGGCCTGGTGTTCCATCGTGAGCTTCGCGCGCAGTTTTTCGGCTTCTGTTCCCGTCTCGCCGTCGAGGCGGCCGATGCCTGCCTTGACGACGCGGCGGCGCATCTCAGACAGTTCCTGCGCGCTGGTATGGCGCCAGTCGAGGCCGAGCCAGCGGATCAGCGGTGACAGCGTCAGGCCCTGCAGGACGAGCGTGGCGATGACGACGGCGAAGGCGGTCAGCACGACCATGTCGCGTTCCGGGAAATCGGCGGGAAGCGCGTAGGCCGTGGCAAGGGAGAGGAGGCCGCGCATGCCGCACCAGGAGGCGAGAATCGCCTGCCTGGTCGATGCCGGTTCCTCGCGTCCGTCGCGACGGGCTCGCCAGGCTTCGATGCGGTTATAGGCAAGGCAGAGCGCGAAGCGGGTGGCGATGACGATGGCGACGATCACGGCGGAAAACAACAGAGCTTCGGCGAAATGGCCGACCTCCATGTCCGCATAGATGTCGCGCACCTGCATGCCCATCAGCAGGAAGGCGACGACGTTGAGGACGAAGACGACGACCGTCCAGACCGCATAGGACTGCACCCGCATGCGCGCCGACGACAGGCTTTCGCTGGTGCTGGCGATCGTCATGGCGAAGGTGACGATGGCGAGCACCGCAGACAGTTCCAGATGTTCGGCGAGGATCCACAGAAGGAAGGTCTGGACGAATTGCAGGAGATTGCCACCAAGCGTGCCTGTGACGTAGGCCGACAGGCGGCGGATCACCAGCGCCGCGACCCAGCCGAGCAGGATGCCGCCGGGAACGGCAAGAACGAGATGGGTCGTTACTTCGCGATCAAGCCCGCCGGCCGACTGGACCGCAAGGGCTGCTCCAAAGATCAGAAGTGCTGCCGCATCGTTGACAGGCTTTCGCCGCGCAGGATGGCATCGGTGGTGCGCGGCACCGACATGGTGGAGAGGACGGCGGTGGAGGCGGCGGCGTCCGGCGGCGCGACGATGGCGCCGAGCACGATGGCGGCCGCAATCGGCAGGCCGGCCATCACATAGCCGGCGACCGCGACCGTCGCCGTGGTGACGACGACGCCGCCCAGCGCAAAGACCACAAGCGGCAACCAGAAGCGCCTGGCGGTATTCAGCGGGAAATCGAAGGCGGCATCGAGCAAGGCCGGCGCGATAAACAGCGCCAGCGCGATCTCCGGATCGAGCGCGAAGTAAGGCGCGCCCGGCACCAGCGCCACCGCGACGCCTGCCAGCGCCAGCATCGACGGATAGGGCACGGAGAGCCGCCGCGACACCTGCAACAGCACGATCGCGACCAGCATCAGGATGAGCAGGCTTTCGAAAAAGGTCATGGGGGTGGCGTCATTCGCTGCAGGGGTGATCGACCGGGTGCGTCACAGCGCATCCGTCGATGCATCATGTAGGGCAGGCGGACGAAAGGGAAAACGGTTTTCGGGCGGGGTGAGGGTGATGGCGGGTCCGCGTGGGAAGCGGGATTTGGGCGATGCCACGTCCAAGGTCTGTTTCGAACGGCATTGCTCCGGGTTGCGGGACGCGATATCTGCTGGGGCAAGGGCTTTGCATCGATCCAGCCAGATGGAGATGCAGGGCCGGCAGCGCTCAACAGGTGATGGACCGATGGCCCGCAAGAACAGAGACGAACCGGCTTCGTGGGACGAGGCTGCGCCGGAGCCCGTGTATTGTCCGATGTGCGAGCGGGTGATCCCGGAGGATCAGCAGGAAAAGCATTATCTTGTCCCCAAGAGCAAGGGCGGCAAGGAAACGGTTTGCCTGCACCGGATCTGTCACGACCAGATCCATGTGAATTTGACGGATGCCCAGCTCGCCAAGAAGTTCTCGACGATCGAGGCTATCCTTGAAGACCCGGCGATACGGACATTCGTTGCCTGGGTGAAAACAAAACCTCCGGGGTATGCGGCTCCGCCGAAGGAGCCGCGACAGGGCCGGGGACGCGGGCCGAAAGCATAGAGTCAGACGATGGCCCGGGCTGATACCGGACGCCATCAAGTGTGCGCTGGGCGTAGATGTTCGCGAAGTCCGCCGACGCCGTTGTTCCCTTCCTTGGATCGTCTGCGCACAGGTTCCTCCGGAAAAACAGACGGTTACCCTTAAGGTCTTAATCCAGACTATCTACGACCGGGGCAAAAGTAAGGGATTTTCATGAGCAGAATTATTTTGGTCGTTTTGGTTGTTCTCATCGCAGCAACCGGGTTTATCGGGCAGCGCTGGTACAGCTACGTGTCGAACACGAGTTCGGCGTATGACGAGGTCGGTATCGAGATCAACAGCCGTCTGCCGGGACCGTTGAACAAATGGGGCTGCGACAAGCTGCATGCGACGTTCGGCGAGGTGCCGCCGCCCTATGGCTGCGTGAGCGCCGACGGGACGTCCTGGCGCTGAGTGGACGGGCCTGACTTTGCCTGGATGGTGAGGGCAGCCTCGTTTTCACATCGTTACAAAGAAAAAAGCCCGCGATCGCTCGCGGGCTTTTTTGATGCTTGAAGGGCTGATGTTCCGATCTCAGTCGAAATGCAGCTCGCGTTCGCCGTTTTCGTCGCGGATGCAGGTCTGCAGGCCGATCTTGTTCAAGATGTTGAGGAAAGGCTTTGGCGCCAGTTCTTCGACGTTTGCCATCTTCTTCACATCCCATTCACCTGATGCCACCAGCATGGCGGCGGCGACCGGGGGAACGCCCGCGGTATAGCTGATGCCCTGGGAGCCCACTTCGTTATAGGCTTCCTTGTGGTCGGCGACGTTGTAGATGAACACCGTGCGTTCCTTGCCGTCCTTGATGCCCTTCACGAAATCGCCGATGCAGGTCTTGCCTTCGTATTCCGGCGCGAGCGACGACGGGTCGGGCAGGCAGGCCTTGACGACCTTGAGCGGCACGACTTCGGAACCGTCGGCAAGCTTGACCGGCTGCTCCGAGAGAAGGCCGATCGACTTCAGGACGGTGAAGACGTTGATGTAGTGATCGCCAAAGCCCATCCAGAAGCGCACGTCGGCGCCATCCATGTTCTTTGCCAGCGAATGCACTTCGTCATGGCCGCAGAGATAGGCGCGGCGGGTGCCGACGACCGGCAGGTCGTAGTCCTTGCCGATTTCGAACATCTTGTTGACGGTCCATTCGCCGCCCTGCCAGGCGTAGACGACACCGGTGAATTCGCGGAAGTTGATTTCCGGATCGAAGTTGGTGGCGAAATACTTGCCGTGGCTGCCGGCATTGATGTCGACGATGTCGACATCGGTGACCTTGTCGAGATAGTCATCCTTGGCAAGGCGGGCATAGGCGTTGACGACGCCCGGATCAAAGCCTGCGCCGAGGATGGCGGTGATGCCCTTTTCCTCGCATTCCTGCGCACGCTTCCACTCGTAGTTTCCGTACCACGGCGGGGTTTCGCAGATCTTGTTCGGCTCTTCGTGGATGGCGGTGTCGATATAGGCGACGCCGGTATCCATGCAGGCGCGCAGCACCGACATGTTGAGGAAGGCGGTGCCGACGTTGATGACGATCTGGCTGCCGGTCGCCTTGATGAGGGCTTTGGTGGCTTCGATGTCGAGGGCGTCGAGGGCGTGGGCTTCGAGCTTGCCTTCTACCTTCATCGCCTTCTTGTCGTGGACCGAGGCGATGATGGCGTCACATTTCGACTTGGTGCGGGAGGCGATATGGATATCGCCGAGCACGTCGTTGTTCTGGGCGCATTTGTGCGCCACGACCTGGGCGACGCCACCGGCGCCGATGATGAGTACGTTCTTTTTCATGGTGGGGACGAGTTCCTTCAAGTCCAATCGTCAGAAGCCGCTGAGCTTTGTGCTCAGGATAGGCTTTGTTCGTAGTCCGCGTAGCCGAACTCGCGGACCGTCCTGAGGCTGCCATCCAGTTCACGGATGGCGATTGCCGGCATTTGCACGCCGTTAAACCAGTTTTTCTTGACCATCGTGTAGCCGGCGGCATCCTGGAAGGAAATGCGGTCGCCAACTTTCAGTTCATTCGGAAAATCGAACTCGCCGAAAATATCCCCGGCAAGACAGGACTTGCCGCAGACCATGGCACGATAAGGCCCCTGGTTTGGATGAACCTTTGCGTTTTCACGGTAGATCAGGAGATCCAGCAGGTGCGCTTCGATGGAGCTATCCACCACGACAAGGTTCTTGCCGTTGTAAAGGGTATCGAGGACGGTGGTTTCCAGCGTCGTCGAGCGGGTGATCGAGGCTTCGCCGGGTTCGAGATAGACCTGGACGCCGTATTCGCCGGAGAAGCGCTTGAGGCGCTCGGCAAACAGGTCGACCGGGTAATCGTCGCCGGTGAAATGGATGCCGCCGCCGAGGCTGACCCATTCGGCCTTCTTCAGCAGGGGGCCGAACTTCTGCTCGATTTCGCCGAGCATGCGATCAAACAGCGAGAAGTCGCCGTTTTCGCAGTTGTTGTGGATCATGAAGCCGGAGATCAGGTCCATGACCGGCTCGACCTGTTTCTGGTCCCATTCGCCCAGCCGCGAGAAAGGGCGGGCGGGATCGGCGAGATCGAAGGTGGACGAGGAGACGCCGGGGTTGAGGCGCAGGCCGCGGGTAATGCCCGACGACTGGCTCTCGAAACGCTGCAACTGGCCGATCGAGTTGAAGATGATCTTGTCGGCATGCGAAACGACCTCGTCGATCTCGTAATCCGCATAGGCCACTGAATAGGCGTGGGTTTCCTTGCCGAAGCGCTCGTGGCCAAGGCGGACTTCGTTGAGCGACGAGGACGTGGTGCCGTCCATATAGTCGCGCATGAAATCGAATACCGACCATGTGGCAAAGCATTTCAGCGCCAGCAATGCCTTGGCGCCCGACGTCTCGCGGACAGCAGCGATCCTCTCCATGTTGCGGAGAAGTTTCGACTTGTCGATGAGGTAGTAGGGTGTCTGGAGCATATCGTGCGGTCGGCCTCGTGACGGTCCTGGGAAAGCGTATGGCGCCTATTGCCTCAGGCGGCTGTCATCTTCAAGACCCGAGGGGCAAGAATGTCGAAAGGGTCGCGGTTTGGCGGCCCTTTTGACAGAGACAGAGACGGTCCCGTTTGCCTCGCGTCAGGCTGCAGGCGGCATCTTCGCAAAGCGCGCGAGGGCCGGGTCGAGGTGGTCCCATGGCTGGGCCGCGTCGGTCCACGTGATGATCTGCGGCCGATATTGGTCCGGTGCGTCGAGGCTTGCTGCGCGGATGACAAACATGTCCGGCATGGCCGGAAAGGTCATGGAGACGGGCGCGCCGCAGGTTGGGCAAAAGGCGCGTCTTTTCACGGTGCCGCCATCGCCTGTTGCTTCCCAGTGACTCGGCTGGCCCTCGATCGTCACCGTCGCTCCGACGAAGACGAGATTGGAAGTGTGGCCGGTGCCGCTTTCGCGCTGGCACTGACGGCATTGACAATCGACCATGGCGACGGGTTCGCCGGTGACGGTGTAACGGACGGCGCCGCAGGTGCAGCCGCCGGTAAAGGGTTCATGCATGGACGCTGCTCCATTTCTGGTTGCCGGTGCCTGAGGCTCGCGCCGGGGCGGGGTGTGGTCGCTAGAGGATCTCAGGCGGGAACGATGGCTTCGTATTCCTCGCGCAGGCGAAGCCATGCGGGCCAGAAGGCGGCAGGATTTTTGCCCGCTGCCTTGACCTCGAGGATGTCGAGGTGGGCATGCCAGCCGGCGCCGACCATGACCATGTTTCGACGGTCGGAAATGCGGCGGTGGGTGAGGGTCAGAAGAACATCCTTGCCGACGGCCTGCAGTTCGATCGAGACCTCGCCTGAAGGTGGCCAGGAGAAAACCACCCGGTGGGGTGCTTCGAAGGCGATCATCTCGCTCTGCATGCGCTGTTCTTCGGGAAAGCCTTCCGGGCGGCCGGCGGAATCATCGCTGAGTTCATCATTGCGCCAGACGAGCTCGAACGTGCCGCCCGGCTGGCTCGGCATCGTGCCGGACGCAAGCCACTGGCGGCGCAGATCGCTGTCGGTGACATAGTCCCAGATGCGTTCGATCGGCCCTGGTAGCTTGCGCTGGATCGTCAGGGCGAGGGGTTCTGTCATGAAGGCGTGCCTGCTCAACGATGTCATGTCGGTCATTGATCGTCTCCCGGTTTGCTGTGCGGTTTTCCTTCGGCTTTGGTGGTGGCCTCGCCTTGCGGGCCGGTGGTCTTGATCGCATCGTCCTCGCGCAACAGCCGGTCGAGCGTGTCGAGGCGGGCGGTCCAGAAGCGTTCGTAGAAGGCCAGCCATTCGTGGGCGGCGGCGAGCGGGCCTGGCGATAGGCGGCAGAGATGCGTACGGCCCTGGATTTCGCGGCGGACGAGGCCAGCGGTTTCCAGAACCTTGATGTGTTTCGAAGCGGCGGCGAGCGACATGGCGTAGGGCGCTGCCAGTTGCCCGACTGTCTGCTCGCTGGCAGCCAGCGTCATCAGCATCTGCCGGCGCGTGGCGTCGCTGAGGGCCTGGAAAACCGTGTCGATCTGATGTTCGCTAAATTCAACCATATGGTTTAACATATGCGTCCTGCAGGCATTGTCAACCGTTTTGTTGAATGTCGAGATTTGGCTTTTATCAGGAGTTGCAAAAGCGAGGCGGAATCATATTCTGCAGGCGCGGAGCGGATGCAGGGGCAGCCATTTGCAGACGTTCTCTCTCACTTGTCATCAACCGAGGTCAGCCATGAGCAGCAGCTACATCACCACCAGCGACGGCACGCAGATCTATTACAAGGATTGGGGCAGCAAGGACGCCCAGCCGATTGTCTTCCATCACGGATGGCCGCTTTCGTCCGACGATTGGGACGCCCAGATGCTGTTCTTCCTCGACCAGGGTTACCGCGTGATCGCGCATGACCGTCGCGGGCACGGCCGCTCCAGCCAGACCGATACCGGCAACGAGATGGATACCTATGCGGCAGACGTTGCCGAACTGGCGGCGCATCTGGACCTCAAGGAAGCCATCCATGTAGGTCACTCGACGGGTGGCGGCGAGGTCACGCGCTATGTCGCGAAATTCGGCCAGCCGCAGGGTCGCGTTGCCAAGGCCGTGCTGATCGGTGCGGTGCCGCCTGTCATGGTGCAGAGCGACAGCAATCCGGGCGGCCTGCCGCTGTCTGTGTTCGACGGATTTCGCACCGCACAGGCGGCCAACCGGGCGCAGTTCTTCCTCGATATCCCGACCGGACCGTTCTACGGCTACAACCGCGACGGTGCTGAGGTTTCCGAGGGCGTCATCCGCAACTGGTGGCGTCAGGGCATGATGGGCGGCACAAAGTCGCATTACGATTGCATCAAGGCGTTTTCCGAAACCGACTTCACGGAAGACCTCAAGGCGATCGACCTGCCGGTTCTCGTCATGCATGGCGACGACGACCAGATCGTGCCGATCGCCGATTCGGCGATGCTGTCATCCAAGCTTTTGAAGAACGGCACGCTCAAGGTCTACGAAGGTCTGCCGCATGGCATGGCGACGACGCATGCCGACGTCATCAACGCGGATCTCCTGGCCTTCTTCAAGGCATAGTCAAAACAGAAATGGCTCGTCGCGAGACGAGCCATTTCCAGAGATTTCATCGGTTTCAAAAAATCTTACAAAGCAAATTTCAAAAAGAAAAAATGCTACCAGCCATGCCGGCAACGCTGTGTGGATGCGTTCTGACCCGCCGCGTCATGCAGCGGACAAGATTTCAGGCGGCTGCAGATTTCGTCTCAGCCGGGATGCAGTAGATGTTTTCAAGCGTCGACAGGACCTTGAGAACCGAGTCCGCGGAACTCGAATAATAGATCGTCTGCGCATCGCGGCGCGTCTTCACCAATTTCTGCGCGCGCAGCTTGGACAAGTGCTGTGACAGTGCAGACTGGCTCAGGCCAACTTGAGTAGCCAGTGCCCCCACAGCTACTTCGCCCTTGACCAGGCAGCACAAAATCATCAGCCGCTTTGGATTTGCCATCGCAGACAGCAAATTCGCTGCTGCATTCGAGTGGTCTGAAAGTGGCATCGTTTCCATCATATCTCTATCCCCTCTTCCTGAGCATGCCGTGCTCCGGTAATGCCGTAGTCCCTGGAACTGACTAAACCAGCAGACATCAAAGTTGTATATCCCTAGATTTTGGGTAGTCGACTACACTGTTTTAGACATATTGAAAATATACTGGGACGCGTGCTCGGGGGACGATTGCAACGTCCTGAACTCATGTCTCAGCAATGTGTCTCCGGCGATCAGATCTAGCCCGGCGCTATCTGCACCGACGAACCGCCATTGACCAGCATTCTTTGCGCCGAGCCGTGCGGCAAGGCTGTTCGCTTCGTCCGTCAACTCTCTGATATCGCGCGAGAAATTACTCCATTCCTCGCCGCTTCCAGGGTTCGCGATGACAAGGTCGCTGCCATCCAAGACATAGGCCCTGCCAAAGCCGCCGTTGAGCGAGGCCGACTGCGGAACAAGGCGAAAAAAGTAGAAATCCGGAAAATCGATATAGAGTTTTGCTTTCGGATGACGGTCCAGAAACCGCTGGCGGATGCGCAGATGGACGGGACTATCTCTTTCCACTTTTTCCGCAATGCACTGAACGGTGATTCGCGGGTGGGCGAGCGGATCGCCCTTGCCGGTCTCGCCGGCGAGGACAGAACAGCGGGGATCGCCTGCCAATCCCTTCGTATGACCCGACAGCGCCGATACGAGAATCACCGGCACGCCATCAAGATCGGTTCCGGTCAGCACGCGGCTTGCGGAGGGAAAACCGCTTGTGGGATCAAGCACCGCAAGCGCCATGTGACGGGCGCCGCGCACCAGCATCCGCGCAAGGTGGCGTGCCTCCTCATCCGTGTCGCGCAACACGCTTTGATCTTTCGAAGGTTCCTGCGCAGAGGTCGGTGGAAGAGCCTGTCTCACCGTCATTGCGCCCTGCAGCTCGTCGGCCAAAATATTCACCAGTTCTAAATTTCAAATCTCTATAACAGCAGATCATTAACAAACGAGTGTCAGTCCGCCTTGATTTGCATCAAGTCCGGCGTCGGTGGCGTGTCAGACCTGCAATCACGTCGTCAGCCGTAATCGCGCCGACGACGGCGCCGTTATCGACGACCGCGATCGATCCCCTCTGTCGGGCCAGCGCATCCATGATGTCGACCAGTGGCGTGGTGCTCCTCGCTGTTGCCGACACCGGCGGCGCCCCGGCATCGGCGGTTACGCCTTGCCGCATCACGTCGCCCGCGGTGAGCAGGCTGATCGGGTTCATGTGCTGGACGAAATCGGCGACATACTGGTTTGCGGGTGCCTGGACGATCTGCTGCGGGGTGCCGCACTGGACGATACGGCCGCCTTCCATGATGGCGATGCGGTTGCCGATGCGGAAAGCCTCGTCGAGGTCGTGGCTGACGAACAGGATGGTCTTTTTCAGGCGGCGCTGGAATTCCAGCAGCTCGTCCTGAAGGCGGGTGCGGATCAACGGATCGAGCGCCGAAAACGGTTCGTCCATCAGCAGGATCGGCGCGCCGGTGGCAAAGGCGCGGGCAAGGCCGACACGCTGCTGCATGCCGCCGGAGAGTTCACCCACCTTGCGATCCGCCCACTGGCTGAGGTTGACGAGTTCCAGCTGCTCGTCGACGCGCTTGCGCCGCTCCGGTTCGGCGACGCCGGCAAGTTCAAGCCCGAAGCCGACATTGTCGGCGACGGTACGCCACGGCAGCAGCGCGAACTGCTGGAAGACCATCGAAACCGTGTGCATCCGAAGATCGCGCAAGGTGCGGGTGCCGGCCTTGTAGGGATCGACCGGGCCGGACGGGGTGGCGACGCTGACCGCGCCGCGCACGACCGGCGCCAGACCGTTGACGGCGCGCAGGAGCGTCGACTTGCCCGAGCCGGACAGGCCCATCAGCACGAGGATTTCGCCTTCGCGCACCGACAGCGTGGCATCGGCGACACCGAGCACGATCCCGGTTTCTTCCGAGATCTGGTCGCGCGTCATGCCCTGGTCGAGCAGTTTGACAGCCCGTTCCGGGTTGTTGCCGAAGATGATATCGACCTTCGAGAAGGTGACGGCGGCAGGCGCTGTCCGGTTCATCGCGTCGGTCATGACTTGCCTCCCGGTTCTGCCGTTCTGAACATGCGGTCGAGAATGATCGCCAGGATGACGATGCAGAAGCCGGCATCAAAGCCGCGGGCGATGTTGACGGTGTTGAGCGCGCGCACGACCGGTACGCCGAGACCGGGGGCACCGACAAGCGCTGCGATTACCACCATCGACAAAGACAGCATGATTGTCTGGGTAAGGCCTGCCATGATCTGCGGCATTGCGTAAGGGAGCTCGATCTTGCGCAGGACCTGCGACGGCGTCGCGCCGAAGGCGACGGCTGCTTCGGTCAGAGATCCGGGCGTCGAGATGATGCCGAGGCGGGTGAGGCGGACCGGGGCGGGGATAGCGAAGATGACGGTTGCGATGAGGCCCGGCACCATGCCGAGGCCGAACAGAATGAGCGCCGGGATGAGATAGACGAAGGTGGGAATGGTCTGCATCAGGTCGAGGATCGGCCGCAGGATCTCGTAGAGCCAGGGGCGACGGGCGGCAGCGATTCCGATCGGAATGCCGACCGCCATGCAGACGGCGGTGGCTGCAAGCACCAGCGCCAGCGTCTCCGTCGTCTCCTTCCAGTAGCCCTGGTTATAGATCAGCAACAGACCGATTGCGGTGAAGGCTGATATCGAGACGGATCGTCTCAGCCAGAAGGCGAGCGCCGTTACGATGGCGATCAGCACGAAGGGGTTCGGCCCCTGCAGCACGTACAGGATCGCATCGATGACCGCCGACAGCACGGTGGCGAGCCAGTTGAAGAACCAGTCGGCATTGGTGGTCAGCCAGTCGACCGCATCTTTCGCCCAGTTTCCAAGGCGGATCTTGCCGGTGGAATCCACAAGCCAGTTCGGGAGCGAGTTGGTTAGCCAGTTCACGTCGCGTGCCTGCCTCGTCTGGAAGGGTGATACAAGGAGCGAAAGCGTTACCCTTGAGGGCGCCCCCAAGGGTCTACCAACGTCAGCGGATCCTCGGGACGGGCCCGAGGATCACGCCTTATCGCCGGCATTCGCCGGTTTGCGACGCGTCTTACAGGCCGAGTTCGGCCTTGACCGCTGCCTCGGCGGGCTTGCCGTCCTTGGTGGTGACGCCGGCAAGCCACGGGGTGATCGCAGCGCCATTGGCCTTCAGCCACGTGGTCGCCGCTGCTTCCGGCTCTTCACCGTCGTTGAGGATGCCGCCCATGATCTGGTTTTCCATCGGCAGCGAGAACTTCAGGTTCTTGATGAAGGTGCCGACATTGGGGCATTCCTGCGTGTAGCCGGCGCGGACGTTGGTATAGACTTCGGCGCCGCCGAAATTCGCGCCGAACACGTCATCGCCGCCGGTAAGGTAGGTCAGCTTGAAGTTGGCGTTCATCGGATGCGGTTCCCAGCCGAGGAAGACGACGGGTTCGCCGGCCTTGTCTGCGCGGGCGACCTGGGCCAGCATGCCCTGTTCAGAAGATTCCACCACTTCCAGCTTCTTGAGGCCGAATGTGTCCTTCTCGATCATGCCGAGGATCAGGCGGTTGCCGTCATTGCCGGGTTCGATGCCATAGATCTTGCCGCCCAAAGCATCGGACTTGGCTGCGATATCCTTGAAGTCCTTGATGCCGAGTTCGGCGCCCTTGGCATTGGTTGCCAGCGTGTACTTGGCGCCGACGAGATTGGGGCCGATGGATTCGACCGACTTGTCGGTGAGGAAGGGCCGGACGTCGGCTTCCTGGGTCGGCATCCAGTTGCCGAGGAAGACGTCGATATCCTTGTTCTTCAGCGACGAATAGGTGACCGGCACCGAAAGCACCTTCACATCCGTCTCATAGCCCAGCGCCTTCAAAAGGACGGAGGCGGTGGCGGTCGTGGCGGTGATGTCGGTCCAGCCGACATCGGAGAAACGGACGGTGCCGCAGCTTGCCGGCTCGGCGGCCGAAGCAGCTCCGCTCAGCGCCATCATGGAGACGGCGGCGGCCAGAATGGTCTTGGTCGAAACGGTCATGGTCATATTTACGCTCCCCATTAAAATCATGCCCAACCTTATCAATATCTCTCCGAAACAGGCAAGCTTGTGCATCACGGCGTCTGAAGCCACCATTTGCGACAAGGCGCCGATTGATGGGTCGTTCGCGTATTTTTTGTGGGTTTTGCGTTGCGGCGCTTTTCTTCGATGCCGATCGGCATCACAAAGCCGCATGGCCAAGCTTTACTTCCATTACGCGACGATGAATGCCGGCAAATCGACCATGCTGCTGCAGGCATCTTACAACTACCGCGAACGCGGCATGCGCACGGCAATCTTCATCGCCGACTTCGACCACCGGGGCGGCCAGGGGCGCGTTGCATCGCGGATCGGGTTGTCGTCCGAGGCAATCCCGTTCAGCCCGGCGGACGATCTCTATGCCGAAATCTCAACCTTGCATGCGCAGGAGCCGCTGACCTGCGTCTTTATCGACGAGGCGCAGTTCCTGACCTCCGAGCAGGTGTGGCAGCTTGCCCGCATCACCGACCGCGTCGGCATTCCGGTCATGGCCTATGGTCTGCGGACCGATTTCCGCGGAAAGCTGTTTCCGGGGTCGCAGGAGTTGCTGGCGATTGCCGACGAACTGCGTGAAGTCCGCACGATCTGCCATTGCGGGCGCAAGGCAACGATGGTCGTGCGTGTGGATGCCGATGGCGAGGCGCTTCGCGAAGGCGCACAGGTTGAAGTGGGCGGTAACGACCGCTACGTCTCGCTTTGCCGTCGGCACTGGGAAGAAAAGATGCGCTGCTGGTAAGCGGCGACGCGAAGACTGTCACTGTTCCCGTTTGCGTTGAAACGCCGTAGCGATTTTTCCAGCCTGTGATACCTTGAAATTCTCCCGGACGGTGGCATGGCCCCGGGAGTGCTTTGGGGAGGGCAGGGCATGGGAGATTACAGGCGATTTCACGAGGAAATATCCCGGATCGCGACGGCGTTTCAGGCAATGTGGGACGAGCTCGCCACATCCGAAGCGATGCTTTCGCGAGGGGTGAAGGACAGACACGTTCCAGATGTCGCAGACCTCGAAGCCGAGGCCGAGCGGCAGGCACGGGTGACGATGATGGGCGACGGCCTGGAGGCAGATCTCGCCAAAGCGGTCGGCGCGTTCGGCGATGCGGTGACGAGGCTGCGGCAGACCTTCGACGATCCTGTCGAGCCCACCAGTTTGAAGCGCATACTCGGCTGGACCACGAAATGGTCCGGTCAACGTTCGGGGCAAAACAGGACGGGCATCGAGCCCGTGAAGCAGCTCCTCGATGTCGGAAATGCGTTCTACACGCTGCTCGACAAGGAACGTGTCGCGCTGATGATGGGACGCTACCGGTTCGAGAGGGGGCTTCTCGACCTTGCCGACCACCGCAGGGAGCTGGTGCGCGGGTTGATGGGCGAGGATCTGTCCAAACCCGACGCGGTGGGCCGGACGGAAGGCCTTTTCCGGCTGATGAACGGTATAACCGACCGGATGAATGCCAGCGTGATGACGCTCAATATCTTGCGCCACAAGGTGCTTTTCGACACCGGCGACCTGCTGGCGGTTCATCAAGCGCTCTGGCAGCGCGATCCACCGCTGCAGGGTCTTCTCCCCTACAGTGTTCCGGTAGCAGGGGTATTTGCCGAAAGTGCCTGGCGGGCCTCCGGTGCCGGGCAAGCAAAGCGGGCGGCGCAACAGGCCTTTGCCGACCGGTTCCTGCCGAAGGCGGAGACCGATCCGGTGTCCGTGACCGATGGGAGCGAGCCTGGAGAGGTGACGGCTGTGACGAGCGCCAGTGACGGGCGTTGGAGGATGCCGCACTGGCCGTTTGGCGGCTATCTGCGATCGTAAACCCGTGCTCCGCTGCCGATTTTTGTGCAGCGCGGTTGTTTGCCTGCTTGCGGAACCATATCTGTTGGAACAACCGGGCGGACCTATCGGCCCCACAGACAGGAGAACAGGATGCTCGATCGGCTCAAGGCCTCACTTCAGACCCTGGGCAAGGCGATCGCAAGGGGCATCGGACTGCTCGTCGCCGGGATCGTCTGGCCGTTTCGCGCCGCTCACGGCTGGTATGGCGAGCGGCACCTGATGGTGAAGGCGCCGATCCTGGCATTCCTCCTTATTCTGTTTGGTCTTTACGGCTATTTCTTCGTGCAGACCCAGATCTGGACCGGGTTCAACCCGAGCTTTGTCGATGCCTATCGCTGGAATGAGCGCACCGTGCCGGCCGGCCAGGACCTTCCTGCGACGGCGCCCGTGGCGGCGGCTGCTGCCGAAACATTGAACGGGACGGCCGCGTCTTCTCCGATGCCCGCCGCGCCTGTTGTGGCTGCCCGCCAGTGCCAGTCGTCGGCGATCGTCGATGCGGCGGCGGATCTGACCGACGCCAACGTGAACCAGAATGCGTGGATCTCGTCCATGCTGCTCTACCGGCTCGGCTTCTTCGGCATCAGCTGGGACAACACGCCGTTTCTCGACAACAAGGCTTCGTTCCAGCGCGGCGTGAACCAGGCGGTACGGCGCACGTCCAGCGAACTTGTCGATACGCTCGGCCGCGTGCGTGGCACGTCGGGTGTCAACACCAACCTACAGGATGCCCGTGGCAACCTGCAGTTTGATGAGTATTCCTGGTATTTCGGTGTCGATCCGTTCGGCTTCAAAACGCCGACGCCGAGCTACTATCGCACCGCGATCGAAAAGCTGCGGGCCTTCAACGCCGATCTCACCGCCTGCAACGCGACCTTCGACAGCCGCTCCGACAATCTCGTGCAGTTCGTCGACCGGATCGCCAATGATCTTGGTGCGACGGCTGCGATCCTGCGCGACCGGTCGGAAAACCATGCGGCCGGCTGGTTCGATACCCGTGCCGACGACCGTTTCTGGTTCGCCTATGGCCAGCTCTACGGCTATTACGCCGTGCTTTCCGCAGCTGGTGCCGACTTCTCGCAGGTCATTCGCGAGCGCAACCTGACGCAGCTTTGGAACGAGACGCTGTCGCGTTTCCGCGCAGCACTTCGCATCCAGCCGTCGATCGTGTCCAATGGGGCGGAAGATGGGATGATCATGCCGAGCCATCTGTCGGTGATGGGCTTCCATACGCTGATGGTGCGCTCCAACCTCGTTGAAGTGCGCGGCGTACTGGATCGGTAAGACGGTGCGGCTGCGGCAGCGCTAGCTGATCAGCCGCAGTCTCAGCGCTTTTGCCACAAGCTGGGTGCGGTTGACGCAATCGAGCTTCTTGATGGCATTGGTCATGTAGGCGTTGACCGTGTGATCGGAGAGGGACAGGATCTTGCCGATTTCGGACGAGGTCTTGCCCTGTGCCGTCCAGCGTACGACTTCAAGTTCCCGCGTGGTCAGCGGCCCGAAGGTCGATGCCTGCTCCGATCGGCGGATGCGATCGAACACCGCGAAGGCGTGCAAAATAACCATGCCGATTTCGTTCAGTTCCGCCTGGGTCAGGCGCGGACGATCTCCCGACATGCGGATGCGGAAGCCGGTACCATCGACCGAATGAAGCGCCATGGCCACGCTGGTGATCATGCCGTACTGACGGCGCAGGGCGATCAGGTCCGGCGGGAGCTGGCCAGGCGAGTTGCGATCATCGAGACAGCAACAGTCCGGGAGCGACCAGCCGCTCGTGGCATCCGCCATCCGGGTGCGTGGCAGCAGCCGCAGTCGATCGAATTCGCGGATATAGTCCTTGGGAAGATTGGTCTCGACGATGATGCGGGACAGAAGCGTCTCGCTTGCAGGCGGAAGCTTGACCAGAGCGAAATGGCGCAAGCCGAATTCGCGTGTGGCCCGTTCAAAGACCGTCGAAATCTCCGCACGGGAGTAGGCTGCAGAAATTTCGCCGTTGAGGATCGATTGCCGCTCCAGCGTGATCATATTAGCTTCGAAAAAAGTGAATGGTTATTATGTTAAGCGCAACAAATATACTAATCGCTTTGTAAATCCAGCGGAAAAGTGAGCAAAAGCCCCCGTGCGGAGTAATTTTCCGAGATACTGTTATATTTGTCTCATGTATCGCCGAGATGGGCTCATTCGCAAGCACTTTTGCGGTTCGTCAATCACCGGTCCGGCCTGATCCGGGGTGATTTAGACGCTGAGTCGGTCAAAGCTTGGTTTCGTGTTTGTGGGCCTTTGTCGTCGCCATGATCTTCTCCAGCCAGCCGAGCATGACGGCCGAGACCACAAAGGTGAGGTGGATGATCGTGTACCACATCAGCGTGGTATCCGAGTACTGGTTGGCGTTGAGGAAGATCTGCAGGAGATGGATCGACGAGATGGCAACGATGGAGGAGGCGACCTTGATCTTGAGGCTTCCGGCATCCAGTTTGCCGAGGAACGAAACGTCGGCTTCCGTTTCGTCGAAGCGACTAACGAAGTTCTCGTAACCAGAGATCATCACCATCACGATCAGGCTCGCAACGAGTGCCGCATCAATGAGACCCAGCATGGCGAGGATCATTTCGGCTTCACTCAGCGTGAAGACTTCCTTGGCGACTTTCCAGAACTTGAACATGAAAGACAGCGCGTAGACGGCGAGTGCGGCAACCAGGCCCAGATAGAAGACGACGAGGAGCCAGCGACTGGAGAGGATGATCTTCTCGACAAGCAGTTCCAGCGATTTCATGGGGGCCGTTCTCCGTTGCAGGCGCTGGAGATTCCCATAAGCCGGGCCGAAAACCGGTGCAAGATGCCTGTCCTGACGAAAACGCCGCACCCCCTACGGGGAATGCGGCGTCCAGGATCAAAGGGCGATCGTCGGGGAGGGATCAGAACTTCTTGGTCACCGACAGTTTGAAGCTGCGGCCGGGCTCGCTGTAGAAGTCCTGCGCCGAAGCCGAAACGCCGTCCGGGACGCTGACCGCGTCAAAGTACTTCTTGTCGAACACGTTGAAGACGCCGGCCTGAACCTTGAGGCCCGAGAGATCGACGGTACCAACCTTTTCGGGTGCCCACCACACGGTCGTATCGACGAGACCGTAACCGGGTGCTTCGAAGCCGGTGCCGCTGACCTTGTTGCGGGAGGACGCAAGCGTCAGCGAGACGTCCGAGCCCCAGGTCTCGGATGAATAGCCGAGGCCGATGATGGCGCGCAGCGGCGCGACCGAGTTCAGGTAGTCGCCGGTATCGGTATCCTTGCCGTGCGAATAGGCAAACGAGCCCCAAGTGCGCCAGCTTGGATCGAAGCGCCATTCGCCGCCCAGCTCGATGCCGTAGATGCGGACGTGGTTGAGGTTTTCGTAGCCGGTGATGCCGCCGACCGGGTACTCACCGCCTGGAGGCGCGATGGTGACCGTGTCGATGAAGTTCTTGTAGTAGTTGTTGAAGGCGGTCGCCTTGAACGAATAGTCGGCCGCGTCGTATTTGGCGCCGATTTCAAAGCCGTTGCTGGTTTCGGTTTCGAGATCGGGATTACCGATGCGGGCATAGGAGCCCGGAGCCCCGTAATTCTGGTAAAGCTCGGTCGCGGTCGGCGCGCGGAAGCCGCGGGCATACTGGGCAAACAGTTCCAGTTCCTGGGTCGCCTTCCAGCCGAAACGGAGTTTCGGGGAGATGCCGAAGTCGTTGTTGCTTTCGAGATAGGCCGGATCGTAGTTCGGGCTGTCCTCGAAGCTTGCGGTCGATTTCGGATCGTAATCGTACCAGTCGAAGCGCACACCGGGCGTCACCGTCAGGCGGTCCTCGAAGAACTTGATGTCGTCTTCGGCATAGATGCCGAGGATCATCCCGTCGACGTCAGGCATATCGGACGAATTGGAATGGAGCATGCGGCAGGACTGGGGACCGAAGGGTTGCGGGATGGTCGTCCAGTCGACATCAGGGCAATTGTCGACGCCGGAGGAGTATTGATAGGTCTTCTGCCAGGAGAGCTCGCCGCCGAACCGGAATTCGTGGCTGACGCCGCCGATGGTCAGTTCCTTCGAGGCGCTGCCGGAGATGCCGTAGCTGTCCTGTGTCAGCTGGTTGTCTCGGCTGTAGATACCGCTTGGGGAGCCGTAGTAGAAGGGGTCGCCGGGAATGATTGAGCCGCGTGGGTCGGTGAGGCGGAACCCGTCCGTCGTGTTGTTCAGTCGCTGCTTTTGCCAGTAGGTGATGATGCTCGCCTGATCGACGATGTCGCCGCCGCTGGGGGAGGTAAAGTCGTAGGATGCCGACAGCCGCTTGCGATCGACCTCTTCGCCGCTCTTCAGCGTGCCCTGCTGGTAGCTCGTTGTCGTGCCGCGCATGTTGTCGCTGTCGATCTCCTTGTTGAAGAGTTCGCCGGTCAGGCCGAAACGATGGCCGCCCTCGATATACTGGTGGAACTTGGCGAGCAGGTTGCGTTGCCAGTAATCGCTTGGATTGGCCTCCGTGCGGGTGGTGCCGTAACCACCGATGTCGCCCTCGTTATCGGTCTCGTTGCCGCGCTTGTAGCCGCCCTGGAGCATGAACCAGCTGTCATTGTGTCGTGCGGCGATGGCGGCATTGTTGCCGAGGCTGCGGTCGGCGCTGTCATAGGTGCTCTTGGTCAGGGCGCCGAAATTACGGCCGTCCTCGATCAGGTCTTCCGGATTGATCGTGTAGAGCTGGACTGCGCCGCCAAGAGCGCCGGAACCGACGCGGCTCGAATCGGCACCCTTGGTGATATCGATCGTCGAAAGCGTGTCGAAATCGAAGGCGTTGTTGCCGCCACGGGCGCTATCGCGCGGGTCGGTCAGCCAGGGCTGGCGGATCCCGTCGATTGTCGTCAGGACGCGCTCGTTTTGCAGACCGCGAATGTTGATGCTCTGGCTCTGCCGGTTGAAGGTGACGCCGGCATCGACGCGACGGGAGAAATCCTTGAAATCGGTGACCATCCGGTCCTGGATGACCTGACGATCTGTCGTTTCGGTCAGCGGCGAGTCGGACTTGCCGACGGAAGTCCCGTCGCGCAACACGATCGGCTTCAGGGCGGTCGTATCCTGGCCATCGGCAACCTGGGTCGCGGCGGTCGTTCCAGCGGCGGTCGTTCCAGCGGCGGTCTGGGCAGTCTCTTGCGCCCATGCCGGCGGCGCGGCCGTGATCAGCAGAAGTGCGGCAGTTCCGGCGTAGAGATGGCGATGCCGCGACGAACGGGTAGGCATGGTGGTTCCCCTCAAAAAGACATGCAGAGACATCGGGCGCGGCGATAGCCTGCGTCCGGGTAACGTTCGGATTGTTTGATTTCCGCCGAAGCAGAAGCCCCGCAAAAAGCCTTAGAAATCTAAACTAAATGAGTCAAGTTTGAATCTGAGTGTAATACTCATGTTTTTGCGCGGCGTGTGGTGAGAGCACGCCGTGACGAGTGTTGGTCGTCGTCACGGCGTGGTTGGTCAGTGGCTCGGTGGTGGGTTTGCGGAAGTCGGAGAAGAGGCGACTGTCAGCCTGACGCTGCCGCGGTTGTTGCCGTAGGCGCCCCAGGCATCGTTGGCGAAGCAGTAAAGATAGCCGTCGCCCTTCGGTGTGAATTTCGCCTTGCTGCGGATGAGAAACACCTCGTGGGGCAGTTTGAGAATGCCGTTCTTGGGCGTCTGCTGCTGAGCGGGCGGCGGCACGTCGTTGGCGATCACGCCGATCAGGCTGAACCAGGGAAGCTCCTCCTCGCGACGGGTCCACCAGAAATCCACCTGCTGGTTTCCGGTCGACCATTTCCACGCCTTCTCGAGCTGGCCAAGGCCGCTAGAGGCAATATGGGCAATCTCACCGGCCTGGAAGTTTCCTCCATCTTTCGGGCCATCGGCGTTGCACAGGACCGTGCCATCGGTCCACTCGCCTTTCGCGACGAACGTGTAGGTAATGCCCTTTTGCAGAAAGATGCCGGTGTCGTTCCAGTGGTCGCGTGCGAAGACGTCGACCTCTGCGGGCAGGTCTGCGTTGGCGTGCCGGTAGCGCCCCTGCGACAAGGGCGGGGTGCGGTGCCGCTCGGAGGCGGAGCTGTGCAAATCTTCTGAAGGCGTTGCGGTCACGTGCGGTACGGCGCGCGGTCTCGTTTTCAGCTTGGCGAAGATGCCACTGGCGGAATCATGCAGCACGCCGCGCGGATCCGGCCTCAGCTGGTTTTCAGCCCCTTCGCGGAATACGAGGCCGCAGCTTTTTGCCTCGTTCATCATCCACAGGAGAGCGCCGTCCGAAAGGCCCGTTGCGGCATAGCCACCGCCGACATCACCATGCACGCCTGGGAACCAGACCTGTTTCAGCGTTCCGGTCCAGCCATCCGGCTTGACCCAGAGCGTCGGCATGAAACTTTGGCGGAACTCGTCGAGCGCCACCGCATGGCGGGCGTTGAGGACGGCGGAACCGAGTGTCGTATCGTGAAACTCATGGTTCTCCGGATTGTCGAGAAGGTTGAGAAACCCCATGTCATCGGGAATGCCGAGCGCGCCGACCGTATCCCAGACGCCGATGAACTGGATGAGCGTTGAGGCATTGCGGGTGCCGCCTGGGGCGACGTTGTGGAAGTGGATCTTGCCGGACTGTTTGCGCTTGGTGCCGGCTTCGCTCTTGGCGCGGTACTCCGTGAAAATCGCCTCGATCGCCTTCCAGGTTCCCTCTTCGTCGAGCTTAGAGGCTTTGATATCCAGAAGGCCGCATTTGGAGATCATGCCGCCGAGGCTGCGGACCGTGTAGGCGCCACGGCTGAAGCCGAACAGATAGATTTGATCTCCGGATTTGTAGGTGCTGGCAAGCCATTTGTAAGCGCCCTTGATGTTGTCAGCGAGACCCTTGCCGGTACCGCCTTCCACCGCACGTCGCCACCAGGTTCCGTCTGTGCCGACACCGGGGTGATAGTAGGCATCCTGTTTGATGCCAGTGGCATCCTTGTCGGCGACTGCATTGTAAATCTTGCGAACATTGGTCGGGCTAGGCTGGCCGCCATCCATATCGTCGGGCGTGTTCCAGGTGCCGTCGCAGCAGAGAATAAGGTTCATTGGTCGTTCCCCCTCGATCCCCCATGGATCAGAGATATATAAGATTGTATCGAATTAAATTGCAACTTTGGTGTGTGGATGAGCGCGTTGTAGTGTGCATAATCAGGGCGCTGCTCCCGTTCCGGGCTTGTGGTGGGGAAGCGGCTGTGGCCATGGTTCACGCAAACCAACAAGCGAGAGACAAGCATGGCCCCCGTTCCATCCGACATCGAGATCGCCCGCGCGGCAAAAAAGAAACCGATCGCGGACATTGGCGCGGCGCTTGGCATCTCTCCCGAGGCGTTGGTGCCCTACGGCCATGACAAGGCGAAGATCGGGGCCGATTTCATCGGCTCGCTCCAGGGCCGCCCCGATGGCAAGCTGATCCTCGTGACGGCGATCAATCCGACGCCGGCGGGCGAGGGCAAGACGACGACCACGGTCGGTCTCGGCGACGGGCTGAACCGGATCGGCAAGAAGGCGGTGATCTGCGTGCGCGAGCCGTCGCTCGGGCCCTGTTTCGGTGTCAAGGGCGGGGCTGCCGGCGGCGGTTATGCGCAGGTCGTGCCGATGGAAGACATCAACCTGCACTTCACCGGCGACTTCCACGCCATTACCTCTGCGCACAATCTCCTGTCGGCGATGATCGACAACCATGTCTACTGGGGCAACGCGCTCGACATCGACACGCGCCGCATCACCTGGCGGCGGGTGATGGACATGAACGACCGGGCGCTGCGCCAGACCGTGACCTCGCTCGGCGGCGTCTCGAACGGCTTTGCCCGGGAAAGCGGCTTCGACATTACCGTCGCATCCGAAGTGATGGCGATCCTGTGTCTGGCGCAGGATCTGGCCGACCTCGAAAAGCGGCTCGGCGATATCGTCATCGGCTACCGGTTCGACCGCTCGCCGGTCTATGCCAGAGACATCAAGGCCGACAAGGCGATGGCGGTGCTTCTGAAGGACGCGATGCAGCCGAACCTGGTGCAGACGCTGGAAAACAATCCGGCGCTGGTGCATGGCGGGCCGTTCGCCAACATCGCCCATGGCTGCAACTCCGTGATCGCGACGAAGACGGCGCTGAAGCTTGGCGACTATGTGGTGACCGAAGCGGGTTTCGGAGCGGATCTGGGTGCCGAAAAGTTCTTCGATATCAAGTGCCGCAAGGCGGGGCTGAAGCCCGATGCGGCCGTGATCGTCGCGACCATCCGGGCGCTGAAGATGAATGGCGGCGTGAAGAAGGACGATCTCGGAGCCGAAAATGTCGAGGCGCTGACGCGCGGCTGTTCGAACCTTGGGCGTCACATCGCAAACGTGCGCAAGTTCGGTGTGCCGGTCGTGGTCGCGATCAATCACTTCATCTCGGATACCGATGCGGAAGTGGCGGCGATCAAGGAATACGTCTCGCATCACGGCGCCGAGGCGATCCTCTGCCGTCACTGGGCGGAAGGTTCCGCCGGAATCGAGGAGCTGTCCTACAAGGTGGTGGAACTGGCGACAAGCGGTGCCGCCGATTTCAAGCCGATCTATCCTGACGACATGCCGCTGATGGACAAGATCGAGGCTGTTGCCACCAAGATCTATCATGCCGGCGAGGTGACGGCGGAAAAGCCGGTGCGCGATCAGCTGAAGGCCTGGGAAGTGGCAGGCTACGGCCATCTGCCGGTCTGCATCGCCAAGACGCAGTATTCGTTCTCCACCGACCCCAACCTGCGCGGTGCTCCGGAAGGTCATGTGGTGCATGTGCGCGAAGTGCGGCTGTCTGCCGGCGCCGGCTTTATCGTGGCGATCACCGGCGAGATCATGACCATGCCGGGCCTTCCAAGCGCGCCTTCGGCCGAGCGGATCCATCTGAACGCCGATGGGCTGATCGAAGGGTTGTTCTAGGCCTTATAGTTCTCAGCGGGTTTTCTCCTGATCGTCCTTGCCTCTCGCCTTCGCGGGTGAGGGGCAACGTCATGCGTCTGTCACACCGAAATGGTCTGTTCGTCCTTACTCTTCAGGCACTGGCGGTGACCCGACGATTCGGGGCCGGCCATCGGGAACATCAGGATGGATCTTGTTCTTGCGACACTCGCCATTGCCCTTCTGGCGATCAATCTCTTCAGCATCGGTATCGCCGGCCTGCGGCTTTCGCATCGTGACAAAGCGAGCGACAAGCCGGCGGTGATCAAGCCGGACGGTGTCTCGATCGTCATTCCGGTGCGCGGCATCGAGGCCTATTCCAGCCTGACGCTCGCGCATGCATTCAAGCTCAAGTGGCCGGAGTACGAGCTGATCTTCTGTGTGCAGGACGAGGGTGATCCGATCATCGCCGAGATCCGCTCGGCGATCGCCGCGCATCCGGCAGTGCCCGCGCGGCTGCTGATCGGCGACGACCGGATCAGCGCCAATCCCAAGCTCAACAACTGCGCCAAGGGCTGGCACGCGGCGCGCCATGAATGGGTGGTGCTTGCCGATTCCAATGTGCTGATGCCCAAGGACTATATCCAGAACCTCGTCTCCGGTTGGCGGGCCGATACCGGGCTCGTATGCTCGACGCCGATCGGATCGCGTCCGGACGGGTTCTGGGCGGAAGTGGAATGCGCTTTCCTGAATACGCTGCAGGCGCGCTGGCAATATGTGGGCGAGGCGCTGGGGCTCGGCTTTGCGCAGGGCAAGAGCATGCTGTGGCACAAGCCGTTTCTGGATGCTGCCGGCGGCATCCAGGCGCTGGCGGCCGAGATTGCCGAGGACGCGGCGTCGACCAAGCTCGTCAACCGGCATGGCAAGAAAGTGCACCTTGTGTCGGCACCGTTCGAGCAGCCGCTCGGGCGCCGCGGGCTGGAGGAAATCTGGTCGCGCCAGACGCGCTGGGCCCGGCTGCGGCGGGTGACGTTTCCGCTGTTCTTCACGCCGGAGATCCTGCTCGGAGCGCTGCCGCCTCTGGCGCTAGGGTTGATCGGCGCCGTCATGCTGGATCTCAATGTCGGTCTGGTGGCCGCGACCGTGTTTGCCGCAACCTACCTGCCGGAACTCGCCCTTGCGCGGGCCAAGGGCTGGCGGCTGTCGATCCTGTCGCTGCCGGCAATGATGGTGCGCGACGTGATGCTGCCGGCGATCTGGATCAGGAGCTGGCTTTCCGGCTCGTTCGAATGGCGCGGCAATGCCATGACGATCGGCACCCAGGAAAGCCGGCTGACCGGCTCCTCGCCGGCCTGACCCTGGCCCTCAACGGCTACTCGCAGATGCGGTAGCCGCCATCCCTGTCGATGATGTCGAGATGAAGGTGATCCTCGTGGGCGGCATCGCTGCCGGGTGCGAGGACCGTGGTGAAATGCAGGCAGGCACCTGCGGCGGCCGTCTTCTGGAAGGCACCCTCCAGCGTGTGATCGTCGTCTCGACGCTTCATTACGACCTTCTCGCCGTTGTCGAGCTTGAAGGCGGCGACATCGAAGGCGTTGCCGCGGCCATGCTCGGAAATCTTGCCGGTCGAGGCGCTGTTTCTGAGGCGGCACTGGTAGGTGGAGCCCGGGACAAGACCGGTAATCTTGCGGCCCGGCATGGCGATGTTGAGCGCGGGCTGGACCGTATCCTTCAGCCAGTGGGCCATGGTCAGTGCCGTCTTGCAGCGCATGGTGGCGCCGCCGAGATCGACGCCGGGCAGAACCTGCGCCACCTCGATCGGCTGCTTGATGCCGCAGCCATTGCCGTCGTCGATCGGTTTGACGGATTCGAACTTGGCGCCGATGGCACCGAGGTCTGCAAGGCAGGCCTTGAGTTCTGCGGCGTCTTCCTCGACGAGAGGCGGAGGAGGCGGGGTCTCGGCCTGTTCCTGCTTTTCGTCCGCAGGCTTGTCGGCCGGAGTTTTGTCATCAGCGGCCTTGTCCTGCGGTGCCTTGTCGTCTGGCTTGGCGGCGTCCGGTTTGGCAGGTTCAGTCTTGCCGTCGTCGCTCGCTGCAGCGGGCTTCTGTTCTGCGGGTTCTTCCGGCTTGGGAGTGGGGGTCGGGATGGTTTCTTCAGGAGCTTTACCGGTCTGTTCCGGGCTCTGGGTCTGTTCGGGGGCCGGGACAGGT
Organism: Rhizobium sp. CFBP 13726; assembly: GCF_014841925.1. Taxonomy (NCBI): domain Bacteria; kingdom Pseudomonadati; phylum Pseudomonadota; class Alphaproteobacteria; order Hyphomicrobiales; family Rhizobiaceae; genus Rhizobium; species Rhizobium sp. CFBP 13726. The sequence continues at coordinate 130,518 of NZ_JACYUU010000002.1, read as the reverse complement.
GGCTCTGCGGGGCGCTCTGCCGGCTTCTCCGCAGGGGTTTCGGGCGGGTTCTCGGGCTTTGCTTCGACGGGCTTTGCGGCGACCTCAGGTGTAGCAGCGGCTGCGGCCGTTGCCGCCGTTGCCTCGGGCACGGGTTCACCACCCGGCTTTGCCATGGGAAGCGGAACGATAGCGAGGGCGGGGGCGGCGGGGATCGCGGCTCGGCTCTGGTTCTGGGCACCCTGTGCGGGGCGGGTCGACTGGTTTTTGCCGGACGAGGATTTGCGCGTCGACTGTTTGCGGGTGCGTCCGGCATCGCGCATGAACTGGTCGATGATGTTGATTTCGACAAAGTTCGGCGTCGAGCCTTGCGGCGCTGGGCGGGCGGGCAGAGGCGCTGCACCCAGTGTCAGCGGTGCGCTCATTGCCAGCGAAGTGCTTAAAGCGAGAAGGCATAGAGTATGCTTCATCCTTCGGTCGTCCTTTCCCATGTTTCGGAGACGCAACGCGGATGACCCTGTTTTGGTCGCATTGTGGCCAAATAAATCCACTTGCGCGTTTGCCGGAGCCGCGCTAACAATTCGCTCCATGATGATTTCGATGAGCAACAACGGTAACTGGTGGTGGGCACGCTGACGCGGCCTTGACCAGTCATGTCCATCGACAAGACTATGAACAAGCCGCCCGATTACCGAGGCGGCTTTTTTGTTGGCCGCTTCTCAAAACCCGGGCAGATCAACAGGGATTTTAGAGGCAGACATGGCGACGATCATTCACGACGACGGGTCCGAGACCTACGAAACCAGGGGCGGAGTAAGCGTCAGCCGAGCCCGCAGGCCGGCCGAATATGCAACCGCGATCTCGTCTTATGTCGACCGGCTGGACGAGCGCCGCGGCGCGGTGTTTTCCTCGAACTACGAATATCCGGGGCGCTATACCCGCTGGGATACGGCGATTGCCGATCCGCCACTCGGCATTACCTGCAACGGCCGGGCGATGTGGATCGAGGCCTATAACGGTCGCGGCGAAGTGCTTCTGTCGTTTATCGCCGACAAGCTTGCGACGATTTCCGACCTGACGCTCGGCGAGCGCACCGACCGCCGTCTGGATCTGACGGTCAACGAGCCGTCCCGCGTATTTACCGAGGAAGAGCGCTCGAAGATGCCGACGGTGTTTACCGCGCTCCGGGCCATCGTCGATCTCTTCCACTCGGATGCGGATTCGGCCATCGGTCTGTTCGGCGCGTTCGGCTACGATCTGGCGTTCCAGTTCGATGCGATCAAGCTCTCGATGCAGCGGCCTGAAGACCAGCGCGACATGGTTCTCTATCTGCCCGACGAGATCCTCGTCGTCGATCACCATGCGGCAAAGGCCTGGGTCGATCGCTACGACTTTGCCAAGGACGGCGTGACGACGGAAGGCAAGGCGCAGGATATCGCGCCCGAGCCGTTCCTGCGCACCACGGTGACGCCGCCGAAGGGCGACCACAAGCCCGGCGAATATGCGAGCCTGGTTACCCGCGCCAAGGAAAGCTTTCGCCGCGGCGATCTGTTCGAAGTGGTTCCGGGCCAGAAGTTCATGGAGCGCTGCGACAGCAATCCGTCGCAGATTTCCAACCGGCTGAAGGCGATCAACCCGTCGCCCTATTCGTTCTTCATCAACCTCGGCAACCAGGAATACCTGATCGGCGCATCGCCGGAAATGTTCGTGCGGGTGTCTGGCCGTCGCATCGAGACCTGCCCGATCTCGGGCACGATCAAGCGCGGCGAGGATGCGATCTCGGACTCGGAACAGATCCTCAAGCTGCTCAACTCCAAGAAGGACGAGTCGGAGCTCACCATGTGCTCCGACGTCGACCGTAACGACAAGTCGCGCGTCTGCGAGCCGGGTTCGGTCAAGGTGATCGGCCGCCGTCAGATCGAGATGTATTCGCGTCTTATCCACACAGTCGACCATATCGAGGGCCGGCTGCGTCCGGATATGGATGCGTTCGACGGGTTCCTGAGCCATGCCTGGGCGGTGACAGTGACCGGTGCGCCAAAGCTGTGGGCGATGCGGTTTGTCGAGGCCAACGAAAAGAGCCCGCGCGCCTGGTATGGCGGCGCGATCGGCATGGTCGGCTTCAACGGCGACATGAATACGGGGCTGACGCTGCGCACCATCCGCGTCAAGGACGGCATTGCCGAAGTGCGTGCCGGTGCGACGCTGCTCAACGATTCGGATCCGCATGAGGAAGAGGCAGAGACCGAGCTGAAGGCATCGGCGATGATTTCGGCGATCCGCGATGCGCGGGCCGGCAACACGGCCAAGGCTTCGCGCGACGTCGCCAAGGTGGGCCAGGGGGTGAAGATCCTGCTGGTCGACCACGAGGACAGTTTCGTCCACACGCTTGCCAACTACTTCCGCCAGACGGGAGCGACGGTCTCGACCGTTCGCTCGCCGGTGCCGGAAGAGGTGTTCAACCGGATCGATCCGGATCTTGTCGTCCTGTCGCCGGGGCCGGGCAATCCGAAGGATTTCGACTGCAAGGCGACGATCAAGGCAGCGCGGGCGAAGGACCTGCCGATCTTCGGCGTGTGCCTTGGCCTGCAGGCGCTGGCCGAAGCCTATGGCGGCGAGTTGCGGCAGCTGGCGCTGCCGATGCACGGCAAGCCGTCGCGCATCCGGGTTCTGGAGCCGGGCATCGTGTTCTCGGGACTTTCCAAGGATGTCACCGTCGGGCGTTATCACTCGATCTTTGCCGATCCGTCGACGCTGCCCTCCGATTTCATCATCACCGCCGAAAGCGAGGATGGCACGATCATGGGCATCGAACACGCCAAGGAACCGGTCGCGGCGGTGCAGTTCCACCCGGAATCGATCATGACGCTGGGCGGCGATGCCGGCATGCGGATGATCGAGAACGTGGTGGCAAACCTTTCGAGAAAGCGCGCGACAAAGGCGGCCTGATGGACGATGCCGACACGGTGGGTGGCGCTGACGGCGTCACCATCGAACCGCTCCGGGACGAGCATATCGAGGGCTTTCACAAGGCGCTCGATATCGTCTGCCGGGAGCGGCGCTACATGGTGTTTCTGCGTGCCCCGCCGATCGACGAGATGCGGGATTTCGTGCGCGAGAGCGTGGCTGCTGGCAATCCGCACATCGTCGCGGTCGCTGACGGTGAGGTCGTCGGCTGGTGCGATATCCGAAGGCTGGAGCGCGATGTGCATGCTCATCGCGGCCTGCTCGGCATGGGCATCATTCCCGGGTTTCGCGATAGAGGCCTGGGCCGTCGGCTGATCGTTAACGCGGTCGAGGCCGCCAACCGGTCCGGCATTCATCGCGTCGAACTCGACGTGCATGCGGACAATCACCGGGCGATCGCGCTTTACCGGAAGATGGGATTTCAGGTGGAGGGCGTGGCGCGCGATGCGTTGAAGATCGACGGATGCTACCTGGACAGCGTGCGGATGGCGCTGATCTTTACCTGACGCCTGGTCTCTGACGCCCGATGCCCGCCTGCGACGATGCCCCGTTGTTGATAACGTCTGACGACGAGCATACCCGGCGACTGGACGCGCAAGACCGGCTTTGACAAACCGCGAGGCTTGCGCCATACAGCCGGCCATTATTCGAAACCGCCGCTGCGAGACGCTCTCGCCGCGGCGGTTTCGTCGTTTTGGGCATAGCTTCCTGCAAATCGCTTGCAGATGCAGGAGGATGATTAGTGAAGACGGGTATGGGCGATATGGACAGAGTGGCAAAGGACGACAAAAAGGTCGAGAGACTGGCGATGTGGGGCATCCCGATCTCGATCGGCGTGCTGTTCCTCAAACTTGCTGCGTGGTGGGTAACCGGCTCGGTGGCGCTGCTGTCGGACGGTCTGGAATCACTGGTCAACGTGGCGGCGGCATTCATTGCCTATTTCGTCATCCGCTATGCTCAGCGGCCGGCAGACGATGACCACCACTTCGGCCATCACAAGGCGGAATACATATCCGCCGTGGCGGAAGGCGCGTTGATCGTGCTGGCGGCGATCCTGATCATTCAGGAAGCCTGGGGCGCTCTGGGCGCCCCGAGCATGCCGGAAACGCCATGGCTCGGGCTTGCCATCAACGCTACGGCAGGCGGAATCAATGCGGTCTGGGCGACCGTGCTGATCAGGGTCGGACGGTCGCACCGGTCTCCGGCGCTTCTGGCAGACGGCCAGCACATCATGTCGGATGTGGTGACGTCGGCCGGCGTGTTCGTCGGTCTGGTGCTCGCGGTTCTGACGGGTTACCTCATCCTCGATCCGCTGCTTGCGATCTTCGTCGCCTTCAACATTCTCTGGCAGGGTTACAAGGTCATCACCCACTCGCTGGGCGGGCTGATGGACAAGGCGCTGCAGCCGGAGGAGGAAGCGGCCGTGCGTGCGGCGATCACCGCCCATTGCGACGGGGTTCTCGATGTGCACGATCTGAAGACGCGACGGGCGGGATCGGCTGCGTTTATCGATTTCCACCTGGTGGTGCCATCGCGAATGTCGGTCGGCGAAGCTCACGAAATCTGCGACCGCTTGGAAGATGCGATCAAGGAGGCTATTCCCGGTGCCACCCTGGCCATCCATGTGGAGCCGGAAAGCGAACACGCGCATGGCAAGCGTGTCGCCATTGAAAGCCATGCGAATCTGAAGGGAATATGAAATGACGATGACGGATGTCAGCGGACTGTCGCAGCTCGGCAATCAGGTCGAGGCCCCAACGAGCCCCGAGACGGCGGTTCTGGAGAAGGTGCCGAACGGCAACCAGGGCACCGACTACGTGGTGCGCTTTACCGCACCCGAATTCACCTCACTTTGCCCGATGACCGGCCAGCCGGATTTTGCCCATATCGTGATCGACTATATTCCCGACGGGTTTCTGGTCGAATCAAAGTCGCTGAAGCTGTTCCTGCATGCGTTCCGCAACCACGGCGCCTTTCACGAGGACTGCTCGGTCTATATCGGCAAGCGGATCGTCGACCTGCTCAATCCGAAATGGTTGCGGATCGGCGCTTACTGGTATCCGCGCGGCGGCATTCCGATCGACGTGTTCTGGCAGACCGGAGAAGCGCCGAAGGGCGTGTGGTTGCCGGATCAGGGCGTGGCGACCTATCGGGGACGTGGGTAAGATTTATTGGCAATTAGCCCGGCACGCACCGGGCTAATTGCGACACTCAACCCGTTCGGGGAGATGGCCATTCTGCCTCAGACATTCATGTTGTCGTCGCCGCCGAAATCGCCGCCGCCGAAGTCGGACTGATCGTCGTTGCCGAAATCGGCCTGTTGCCAGCCGCCGTCATTGCCACCGGGATCGGGTGTTGCGTCGTTGCCGTTATCTGCGTCCGTATTGGAGGCCTCACGGATTGCGTCGTCGCCGATATAGGTGTTGTTGATGACGGTTTCCTCGGTCGGGCCGCCTGTGAACGGATTGGCTTCGGCTGCGGGATTGCCCAAGCCGAGGCCTGACATGTGGTTGCCGAACAGGCCCGAAAGCGAGTTGGCAAGCAGCATGCCGCCCGCCACGCCGGCGGCCGTGCCAAGTGCGCCGCGCAGAAAACCGCCGCCAGCAGATGGTGCCTGGCCCTGCTGATAGCCTTGTGCCCCCTGCATCTGTGATGACCAGGGACCTGATGGGGCCGGTGCAGCGCGATAACCGTCGTCGTTGCCGCGGTATGGCTGCTGATATCCCGGTCGCGCACCCCAGGGGCCGGATGGCTGCTGGCCGGCCTGTTGGGACGGCATTTGCGGTGCCGGAGGGCGGGGCGCCTGGCCGGAGCCGAAAATAGAGCTCAGGAAACCGCCGCCCTGTTCGTCGCGCCTGATGTCGCTTTCGCCGGCCTGAAGCTGCTTGACCTGTTCTTCGAGCTCGCGGATGCGGGCGGAGGCAGCCTCAAGGCCCTTCTCCTGAACAATCACCGCCTGGGCGAGGTAATAGGCGGCATACGGCTGCTGGCGGGTCGCGTCATCGATCAATGCCTCCGCGTCACGGTCGCGCGGGGTGGTCGAGGCTGTTTTTACGCGATCGAACAATGCGGTCAGAAGCTGACGTTCTTCCGGTGACATGGTCTCACTCCTTGTGGACGTCCCAAGCGGCCGTCATCTGACAAGGAGTTAGTCGGCATTTTCGGGATTTCAAACCCGCTGACGGGTTAAATCTTGTTCATGTAGAACATGCGCCGCCTGACACTATGATTCAGGCAGCGCAGCTTATCTTGTTGTAATCTCAGCCGAATGCGAGCGTCAGGCCGAGCACGGCGGTTGCTGCGCCGAGGATGCGGGTTACAGCTGGCGCAAAGCGCGCGATACCGAGGCCGAGCGCGATGCCGGCTGCGTGAAGAAGAGCTGTCGCGATGACAAAGCCGAGGCCGAACTGAAGCGCACCGGCGCTGCCGAGTTCGCCGCCATGGGCATGGCCGTGGAACAGCGCAAAAACGCCGACGATTGCAGCACAGGCGGCTGTCGGAAGCTTGACGGCGGTGGCGACCAGAAGACCGAGTGCGATGACCGAGGCGAGGATCGCCGGTTCAACGAAAGGCAGATCGAGACCGGAGACCGCGAGCACGAAGCCGAGCGCCATGGTGCCGACGAATGCGGCAGGCACGGACCAGATGGCCTTGCCGCCGATCTGTGCTGCCCAGAGGCCGACGGCGAGCATGGCAAGCACGTGGTCGAGGCCGAAGATCGGATGCGAAATGCCGGCCATGAACGAGCCATGCGCTTCAGGATCGAGATGGGCAAAGGCGGGAGCCGCAGCAACGACGACTGCGCCCGTTGCGAGCGAAATATGCTTCAGCGCGGTTTGGAAAGGTCTGGTCAACATTTTGATCCCCGATGAAATACATGATGCGTGAAGCGTAAAACGATAGGCAAGAGCAGTCACCGCGTCCATTGCCAATTGTAACGATCCGGCGATGCGGACTACGTCATTCACCTTAGTCGTTGGAAGCTTGCCATGTTCAGGCCGGGGTGCATTGTTTTGTGACCGCGAACACATTATGTCCCGTATATGAATTTCATGCAGGAGACTTTGACCGTGCTGAACGACGAAGACGACACAGAAGACAAGACGAAGGAACTGCCGCTCGGTAAGGAAACGGAGGCGAATCTTTTCAAGTCGCGTTCGATCTTCATCTACGGAGCGATCACCCAGGAACTGGCGCAGAAGGTCAACACGCAGCTCGTGGCACTTGCCGCAGCCAGCGACGAAGACATCCGCATCTACGTGAATTCCCCGGGCGGCCATGTCGAGTCGGGTGATTCGATTCATGACATGGTCAAGTTCATCAAGCCGAAGGTCTGGATGATCGGCACTGGCTGGGTCGCTTCTGCAGGCGCCCTGATCTATGTGTCGGTTCCGAAGGAACGCCGCATCGCGCTGCCGAACACCCGCTTCCTGCTTCATCAACCATCTGGCGGTACGCGCGGCATGGTCTCCGACATCGAGATCCAGGCCCGTGAAATCATCAAGATGAACGAACGCCTGAACAAGATCATGGCAGAAGCAACCGGCCAGCCGATCGAAAAGATCGCAGCCGATACGGACCGAGACTACTGGCTGTCGGCACAGGAAGCCGTCGCCTATGGTCTCGCATCCAAGATCGTGACGTCGCAGAGCGAAATCTGATCCAGACGTCGTTCTGACAAATCAAAATCCCTCGTCGGCTTCAGGCCGGCGGGGGATTTTTGCGTTTGAGGGCAATCGTTTCAGGCGCGGGTAGGGGCCGACAGGTCCGGATGACCGGAACCCTTTCGACCACCGCGCGATATCAGGCGAGCTTGCGGGTGGGTACGGCGGTTGCCGGGACGCGGCCCTGCTGCCAGTGGGCGGCAAAATCCATGAACGCATCGGGCGACATCGGCTCCGCGAAGGCATAACCCTGCAGCACCTGGCAACCGAGGCCACGCAGGATATCCATATGGGCTTCCGTTTCGACGCCCTCGGCGACGATTTCGATCCCTTGCGAACGGCCGATCTCGATGATCGAAGCCACAAGCCGGTGCTGGGGACCCGACGCCTGAAGCGGCGAAATCAGCTGCCGGTCGATCTTCAGCCGCTTGGGGCCGAGTTCCAGCAGACTGACGATAGAAGCGTGTCCGGAGCCGAAATCATCCAGCTCGATATCGATACCCAAATCCTTCAGCGTGCCGATGATCTTGCGCAGGCCGCGGTCGTTTCCTTCAAACGAGATCGATTCCAGAAGTTCGAATGCAATGCTGCCCGGCGCAAACGACAGGTGCGACAGCTGCTCCAAGAGGTTTTCGTCCTTCAGGCGCTGGGCTGAGACATTGACAGAGACCCTTGGGACGGCAAGCCCGCGGGCACGCCAGCGGGTGGCCTGGAACAGCGCTTTTTCGAGGATGAGCGCGTCGATTTCACCGGAGCGATGAAGACCTTCGGCGATATCGAGAAACGCTTCGGGCGCGAGCAGGCCGCGGGTCGGGTGGACCCAGCGGGCCAGCGCCTCGACACCGACGATATCGAGGGTGACGGCATCGAACTGCGGCTGGAAGAAGGGAACGATCTGGTCGTTCTCGATTGCCGCGAGAAGCTCGTCGGACGTGCGTTTTACCTGGATCGCCGTCAGAAGCAGGGACTCGGAAAACACCTCGGCGCGGTTACGGCCGCGCTTCTTGGCCTCGTACAGTGCGACGTCGGCATTGATCAGCAACTGGCGCGGTTCTTCGCACGCAAGCGTCTGCATGGCGATGCCGGCGCTGCAGCCGACATGGCATTCCTGGCCGTCGATCGTCATCGATTTGGCGATCGCCTTGACGATCGAGCGGCCGAGATGTTTTGCGCGCTCTTCCGGGGCTGGGCCGCTGGTGACGACCACGAATTCGTCGCCGCCGATCCGCGAGACGAATTCGTCATGGCCGATCAGTTCCAGGAGCCGGGCCGTCGTCTGGCGCAGGACCTCGTCGCCGGCCGCGTGGCCGAGCGTGTCGTTGACTTCCTTGAAGCGGTCGAGATCGAAATGGATAAAAGCCAGGCGGTGACTGTGCGTCGTCGCGTTCGAGGCTTCCATGAACTGGTCGAGAAAGCGCCGGTTGGGAAGGCCGGTCAGGGCGTCGTGCAAAGACTGGTGCTGCAACGTGCGGCGTGTTGCGCGCAACCGCTCGTTCTGTTCTTCCGCGCGGGCGCGCTCTTCCCGCAGTTCGATCTGCAGATTGACGTCATCAGTGACATCCCAATTGGCGCCAACGACGCGTTCGACGCCTCCCGATGTTTTGTAGGCCTTCCCGTGCGCGCGGATGTGACGGATCTCGCCCGAAGGTCGGACAATCCGGAACTGGGTAATATAGGGCTCGGTGGCACCGATGACCTCGTTCAGCCGATTTTCAGCCGTCTCGATATCGTCGGGATGGACGGTCGAACGCCAGTCCTCGTAGGTGAAGATGTCCTTGCCCGGAGGCGCAGAATACAGGTCCTTGAGCCGCTCGTCCCAGAAAAGGCGGTCTGTGGCGCCCTCGTATTCCCAGACGCCGATCTGCGACGCTTCGAGTGCCAGCGTCAACCGGTGGTGAATGGTCTCGAACTGCTCCTCCCGGTGTTGCAGATCGACGATGTGGCGATTGCGCTGCCTCATCAAGATCCCCACCCAGATCATCGGGGCGACGATACAGAGTGCGATCAGCGTCGCGTAGGCATAAAGCCAACCGATATCCGGCGGGGTCGTCTGCCAGCCGGCTTTCGGGACCGCTGCGAGATACCAGGTGTCGTATCCGAGCTCGATGCGGGCACGAACCGCATCGGCGGAGAAGATCGCCGGGTCACCGGTAAAGACGTCCTTCGCAACCGGTGCCGGCCGCCTGGAGATCGCGATGCTGAGGGGTTGCCGTGCGGTATCGAGGTCGATGTCGCGGAACAGGCGCTCCACGTCGATCACGCTCGAGACGATGCCCCAGAAATGTCCGTTGGCTTGCGAGAAAACCGGGTAGCGGGCCAGCAGTCCCAGTCCGCCCTGAGCGAGTTCGACAGGTCCGGCGATCGTGGTGGACCGGCGCTTGATCGCCTCCATGACGGACACTGACCGTTTGGGGTCGGCCGTGTAATCTCGTCCGACAAGCTGCTTGTTCTGGTCGTAAGGGTAGACGTACCGGATCACAAGATCGGGTGCCACGGCGACGTTCTTCAGCTGCGAGGGAACAGCGAAAACTCGCTCGGAGAGCGCCGCAAACTGCGTTTGCGTGATGGATGGGTTTGCAGCGATCGCGGCAACGAGACCCTGGACCAGATTGACGTTGCCGCGAATATTGGTTTCGAGGCTTGAGGACACGCGCGCCAGTTGTTCCGACGCGACGAGCCGCTGCTGCGCCATGTATTGGGCGCGCTCTTCCAGATCGGCCCGGACAATTCCGAAAATGACCGCGGCGACCATAATGAAGGCGGGCAGATACCAGCCGAACCGGTAGAATCGCCGTTCCCGGCTTCGGCCGGGCTTTATCATGGAGGAAGAGAAGAGCATGCAATGTTCCAACAGGTCTCCCGCCAACATTTCAGACAAGGCTTAATTTAGTCTGAGATGGAACGGCGCCCGACGGGTAGTCGAGCCGAAATACTGGTCTCCACTCCAATATTTTTGAGAAATCCGGCCCTTTATACATGACTGAAAATCGGAAAAAATCAGTCGGCCTGGTCATCTCTTGGGCTTGTCTCGCGGCGGCCGGTCGTGCTCCATGCACCCTTCACCGCGTCGGGTTCTCATCATGTTCAAAGACTTCTCTTTTTCCGCCCTGACGATGGGGATGCTGACCGCGTTTGTCGGTTTCGTCAGTTCCTTTGCCGTGATCATTCAGGGTTTGCAGGCAATGGGCGCCAATAGCGATCAGGTCGCCTCCGCGCTCCTGGCGCTTTCCCTGGCGCTCGGCATCCTTGCCGTGAGTTTCTCGGCCGCTCTCAAGATGCCGATCAGCATTGCATGGTCGACGCCTGGTGCCGCTCTTCTCTCGGGGATCGGGATGATCGAGGGCGGATTTCCCGCAGCCGTCGGCGCCTTCGTCATCTGTGGCGGGCTGATCATGCTGTCGGGCCTGTTCCAGCCGCTCGGGCGCGCGATCCGGATGATCCCGGGGCCGCTTGCCAATGCGATGCTGGCCGGTATCCTGCTCGGCCTGTGTCTTGCTCCCGTGAAGGCGGTGGCGTTCGACCCGATGCTGGGACTGCCGATCGTGCTGACCTGGGCGGTCGTCGTGTCGCGCTGGCGGCTTCTGGCCGTGCCGGCCTCGCTTGCGGCGATGATGCTGGTGCTGATCTTCGGCGTCGACCTGCCGGCAGATACGCTGAGCCAGATCGGCGCTGCGATCCATCCGCAATTCGTGTTCGTCGAGCCGGTGTTTACCTGGCACGGCGCGGTTTCCGTGGCGGTGCCACTGTTTATCGTCACCATGGCGTCGCAGAACATTCCCGGCATCGCGATCCTCAAGGCGCACGGATACGAGCCGCATCCCGGACCGATGTTCGTGGCAACCGGCGCCCTGTCCTCGCTTGTCGGCGTTTTTGGCGGCGTGCCGGTCAACATGGCGGCGATCACGGCGGCGATGTGCGCCAGTACCGACGCTCATCCGGATCCCGCCCGGCGTTACGTAGCGGCGATCATCGGCGGCTTCAGCTATGCGGCGCTGGGGCTGGTGGCCGGCGGCATTATCGCCTTCGTATCGCTCGCGCCGCCGATCCTGTTGCAGGCCGTCGCCGGGCTCGGGCTGATCGGCGCGTTCTCGAACGCGGCATACGCCGCCTACCACAATCCCGCTACCCGCGAGGCTGCGGCCATCACCTTTATGGTCACCGCTTCCGGAATCGCCTTCGCCGGGATCTCGGGGGCGTTCTGGGGTCTGCTGGCCGGTGGCGTGATGATGGGTTTGCAGAAGGCTCTCAGACGCGAAAGATTGCCTTGAGAGGGAACCGCGGCCGTCGTTGCAACATCAAAAGCCGTTCGAAAGTGCACTTGCACGTTCTCTGCCCGCCCGCTATAGATTCTCCCATGACCATGACAGGTGCGATCATGTCCGACCGTTTGCCGACCCGCAGCTTCGCTGCCGGGGCGACGGTTTTCGCGCCTCTCTCGCTTCTTAGCCTCGACCTTACACTCGGTTGCCGGGTCCGTTGAGGAGCGCCCGGCGGCCGAAAGCCCGCCGGCGTAAGAGCTCCTCGCAAGATTTACCGATATAGCTGAGACAGACCCTGAGAGGTCGCCATCCTCACCAAGCAGGCCCCAAAAGTGCGGCGCGCGGCGGATGGATAGGACGAGGACTTGAAGACCATGGACGCCAAGAATTCCAACGTGACTACTGCCAACAAGGCTAAGGGTATGGCCGACGCGGCGGTGAAATACCGTGCCTATCCCGCCATCAACATTCCCGACCGGACCTGGCCGTCGAAGGTGATCGACAAGGCGCCGATCTGGTGCTCGGTGGACCTGCGTGACGGCAACCAGTCGCTGGTCAACCCGATGGGCCACGATCGCAAGGCCCGCATGTTCAAGCTGCTCCTGGATATGGGTTTCAAGGAAATCGAGATCGGTTTCCCGTCGGCTTCGCAGACCGATTTCGACTTTGCCCGTTGGTGCATCGAAGAGGGTGGCGTTCCCGACGATGTGTCGATGCAGGTGCTGGTTCAGTGCCGGCCGGAACTGATCACCCGCACGTTCGAATCGCTGGAAGGCGCCAAGCATCCGATCATCCACTTCTACAACTCGACATCGGAACTGCAGCGCCGCGTGGTGTTCGGCAAGGATGTCCGCGGTATCAAGCAGATCGCTGTCGATGCGGCGAAGATGATCACCGACATGGCTGCCAAGGCCGGCGGCGATTACCGGTTCGAATATTCGCCGGAAAGCTTCACCGGCACCGAGCTGGAAGTGGCGTTGGAGATCTGCAACGCAGTCATCGAGGTCGTAAAGCCGACTGCTGACAACAAGCTGATCCTCAACCTGCCCTCGACCGTCGAGATGGCGACACCGAACATCTATGCCGACCAGATCGAATGGATGTGCCGCAATATCGACTCTAGAGAAAACGTTATCATCTCGCTGCATCCACACAACGACCGTGGCACCGGGATTGCGGCGACGGAGCTGGCGCTGATGGCCGGCGCCGACCGCGTCGAAGGCACGCTGTTTGGCAATGGCGAGCGCACCGGCAATGTCGACGTGGTGACGCTGGCGCTCAACATGTACACGCAAGGGGTCGATCCGGGGCTGGACTGCACCGATATCGAGCGCATCAAGGACGTCTACGAATATTCGAACGAAATGGTCATTCCCGAGCGCCATCCTTACGTCGGCGAACTGGTCTATACGGCGTTTTCCGGCTCGCACCAGGATGCGATCAACAAGGGCATGAAGGCGATCAAGACGGCCAACCATCCGGTGTGGGAAGTGCCTTACCTGCCGATCGACCCGCGCGACGTCGGCCGGTCCTACGAGGCTATCATCCGCATCAACTCGCAATCGGGCAAGGGCGGCATCGCCTATATCCTGCAGCAGGATTACGGCATCAACCTGCCGCGCAATCTGCAGGTGGAGTTCCGCGAGGACATCCAGCGGATTACCGACGAGGAAGGCAAGGAAGTCGCTTCCAAGCGCATCCATGAGCGCTTTATCGAGCGCTATGTGGACCAGCCTTCAGCACGACTGAAATTCGTCGATCACCAGACCTTCCCGGCCGGGATGGAGCACAAGGGCATCCGCGTCGTTTCCGCCGAGATCACCGATGGTGGCGAGACGAAGACGATCGAAGGCCGCGGCACGGGCCCGATCGACGGGTTCATCAATGCGCTGTCGGCCTATCTCGGGATCGAGTTGTCGGTGAACGAGTATTCGGAACACTCGCTGCAGCATGGCTCGAACGCCTCGGCGATCGCCTATGTCGAGGTTGAGCATCCGGGTGGCAAGCTGTTTGGCGCCGGCATCAACAACAACATCGTGACGGCCTCGCTCGACGCGATCGTGTCGGCGGCTAACCGGGTGCTGGAAGAACGCGGCCGGTAATAGGGTCCCGTAGGGTATCAGAAGACACAAGCCGCATCGCCAGCCGATGCGGTTTTTTGTTGGGATCAGATCGGGCGGATAGGCTTCGATGCAGGCCGGAGGCTCAGATCAGTCCCGCGGCCTTGGCAGCGATCTCGTCGAGATCGGCGGCGGAGGAGGGGCCGACGACGACGTAGGTCGCGAGCGGCGTGCTCCAGGACACAAGGCCTGTATCGGCGCGGATGTCCTCGACCGGTTTGTTGGTGTCCGGACGGGTCTTGGAGAAGGTGATCGCGATGATCTCTCCTTCATCGCCGCGGCGGTAGAGGAGGAGGCCGGAGGGGCGGTTGTCGGCGGTGAAAAGCCGCGCGCCGGCGAAGGTCAGCCCGCTTTGCGACAGGTCCGGAATGCGAAAGGCGATGCCGGTGCCTGTGGTCAGCCATGCGAGAATATCGCCGGGCCTGTCGGCACCGATTTCCACCAGACGATCGGGCAAGCGGGTATAGAGCCGGTAATGGGCGACGACGTCGTCAAGCCAGTCCCGCGAGTCGAGCTGCACTTCCGAGCCGCCGAGACGGGTCGATCCCGGCTGGGTGCCTAGCGCATAGCCGATGCCGCCGCCGAGGCAGAGACTGAGAAGACATGCGACAAGGGCCTGCGTTCTGCTTGGCTTGAACGAGAGTGCCTGACGCTTTTTGTCATCAGGCAGCCTGATCGCGCGGCGCGGCAGTGGTGCGTTCTTGATGGTGCGGACGAGTTCGAGCGGCAATGGTTCCTTCATGGCATCGTCGAAGACGCGCCGACCGAAATCCGTGCCGCGCTTCAGACTGTCATGCAGGGCCCGCGCCTGAGGCTCGTTGACCAGAAGCGCTTCGATCTCCTGCCGTTCGTGTTCGTTGGCTTCGCCATCCAGGAAGGCGGAAATGCGCCGTTCGAGCGCGGGCGAGGAAGCACTGGCGTTCATGCGCGGCGCTCCGATGCTTCCGGCGCGATTTCCGACAGTCTGAGCCGTGCAGAACACAGGCGTTCGGCGAAGGCCTGTTCCGGAATGCCGAGGATCGCCGCCGCTTCGCCATAGGCAAACGATTCGACATCGACGAGAAGGAAGACACTGGCGAGGCCTGAGGGCAGGGACAGCAGGATCTGATCCGATGTGGCCATCGTGGAAATTTCGGTAGCCGATACGACGCCCTGTGCCTTCGGGGTGGAGGACGGCTGGGTCTTGCGGCGCTTCTTGATCTCGTCGGACCAGGCGGTGCGCATCAGGCTGAACAGCCAGCTTTCGATGCGGCCTTCGCCCTTCCAGTGATGGCTTTTCTGGATCGCACGCGAACAGACTTCGCGCACCAGCCTGTCGGCATCCTCGGCGGTGCCTGCAAGCGTCAACGCGAAACGACGAAGCCTCGGCAGCAAGGCTACGAGGTCACGGCGAATGTCCATGGTCTGGGTCGGATTGTTCATGCGGAAACAAGCTTAACGGGGCTATGCGTTATGATTACGGCCATCTCGTTAAGCTATGAATCGAATGTGATGCATTTGCAACAGGCGACGCAATTAATCTACAAGATTTCGACGGTCTCGGGCTGGATCTCCGGCATAGGCAATGGTTGATCGCCATAAAAGACGTGGCTGCTGTCCAGCGCAATGCCGTCACCTGCCTGCGTCAGCCCGTAGCGTTCGCAAACCAGGTTCCAGTTGCCGGGTTCGCCCGACAGCGAAAACAGGTTGTAGGAAGCAGGTGGCTTGTGGCCGCCCGGACCCTGCGAGGCGGACGCGATACCGACGACCGGCACGGGCCGGTTATGGGTCTTGAGTTCGTAGACGGTGTTGAGATGCGTATGGCCGTGCAACACCAGTTCGGCGCCGCCGGTCGAGATGGCCGCAGCAAATCGACGGATGCCGATCATACGCTTGTGCGATGACGCCGCGCCGTGGATCGGCGGGTGGTGAATCATCACAACGCGGAACAGGCCACGTTCGCCGGCTTTCTTCAGCAGGTTCACGGTTTCGCGCGCCTGGCGCGGGCTGAAATAGCCGGATGCGGAAAACGGCGGCGTCGCATTGGAGGTTGAGCAGCCGATGATGGCGATCGGGCCACGCTCCCGGTAGGTCGGGAAGATGTGGTCATCCTTCGGCCATTCGCCCGGATCGTCGTCGCTTTTCACGAAGGGATACCAGGCGGCAACCGACTTGTCGTGAGCGCCCGGCACATAGGCGTCGTGATTGCCCGGCACGACGGTCGTATCGGCGGGTTCGCCGATCGTATCGAGCCATTCGCGGGCCAGCCGGGTTTCGATCTTGGTCGCCAAATTGACCAGATCGCCTGTGATGAGCAACTGGTCCGGCTCCCGGTCCTTCATGTCGCTCAACAGCAGATCCAGCGTGTTGACGAGAAGATGCTTACGGCGGGTGCGGTGCCAGTTGACGAAACCGGTGATGCGTTTTGACAGAAGCTCGCGCATCGTCAGCCGCGGAAGGGGCCCCAGGTGGATATCGGAAATATGCGCGAACTTGAACATGGCGAAGACATAACGCATGAGAGAGCAATTGGTACCGAATTTATCGCCGCTCCCGAAGTTATGAAGTGGAACGCCTGAATGGTTGAGCAGGGCATTCCCGAAGTTACCGGCGGCCGCGCCCGCATTCTCGTCTGGCTGATGCACAAGGCGTTCATCGTCACCCGCGGCATGACGATGGGTGTCCGGGCCGCCTGTTTCGATGACGAAGGCCGGATTTTCCTGGTGCGCCACACCTATGTTCCCGGATGGTATATGCCCGGCGGCGGCATGGAACGCGGCGAAACCGCGCTTCAGGCGCTGCACAAGGAACTGCGGGAAGAGGGCAATCTGGAAGTCCTGGGAGTGCCGGAGCTTTTCCACGTCTACCTGAACCGCAACGCATCGAAGCGCGACCACGTGCTGTTCTACAAGGTCAACGTCAACCAGAAGGCGCCGCGCACCGCGGATTACGAAATTGCGGAAAGCGGCTTCTTTGCGCTCGACGCGCTACCGCCTGAGGTCACCCAGGCAACAGCGCGCCGATTGCAGGAGCTTTCGGGAAAGATCGAGAAGGGGGAGTACTGGTGAGAGTTACCCGCTTTCCTACCCCCGCCCATGCGGTGCGTCGAGATCGAGCTCTGGTCCTGTCGGGACGATGCCGGTCGGGTTTATGGTTTTGTGGCTCTCGTAGTAGTGGTGCTTGATGTGGAGGAGATTGCAGGTCTCGGCCACGCCCTCGTGCTGGTAGAGATCGCGCAGATAGGCTGAAAGGTTCGGGTAGTCGGCGATGCGGCGGATGTTGCATTTGAAGTGGCCGACATAGACCGGATCGAAGCGGATGAGTGTGGTGAACAGCCGCCAGTCGGCTTCGGTCAGCTTGTCTCCGAGCAGGTAGCGGCTTTTCGAGAGACGGGTCTCGAGACTGTCGAGCGTTTCGAACAGCTTTGAGACGGCCTCTTCATAGGCGTCTTGCGTGGTGGCGAAGCCGGCCTTGTAGACGCCGTTGTTGACGGTGTCGTAGATGACCGCGTTGATCGCGTCGATCTCAATGCGCAGATCTTCAGGGTAGAAATCGACATCGGAACCGGTGATGCCGTCGAAGGCGCTGTTCATCATGCGGATGATTTCGGCGCTTTCGTTCGAGACAATCGTGTTCTGCTGCTTGTCCCAAAGGACCGGAACCGTGACGCGGCCGGAATAGGCGGGATCGGCTTTGAGATAGACCTGGTAGAGATAGTCGGAGCCGAACAGGGCGTCGCCGGTTGCGCCGTCGCGTTTGCGGAATTCCCAGCCGTTTTCCAGCATCAGGTAATCGACGACGGAGACCGAGATCAGATCATGCAGCTTCTTGAGGTTGCGGAAAATCAGCGTCCGGTGCGCCCAAGGGCAGGCGAGCGATACATAGAGATGATAGCGTCCGGCCTCGGCCTTGAAGCCGGAGGTGCCTGACGGTCCGGCGGACCCGTCAGCTGTCACCCAGTTGCGGAACTGTGATTCGGAACGCTTGAAATGACCCTTGCTGGCCTTGGTGTCGTACCAGACGTCGTGCCACTTACCGTCTACCAGCATGCCCATTGCAATCTCCTTGGTTGTCTTTCTGTTAGATACGACAAAGCCTGACAATGACGAGGTGCGATTTTGTAAACGCTGCGTTTTTGGATTGGACGGGTGGAATATTTTCTGATAGCTCGCTTGTCACGATTGTTCGGGAACATCAGAGAATGACCGAAGTGCGGACACTGCGACGACGCTGAAGATCGACCACGACGCCTGAAAACGCGTCGCGATATCGCTCGTCCTGTCTGCTCTCTCCTTACGGCTTCGGTTCTCCATGTCCCTGCATCTTGTTGCCTCGCAATCCTCCGCATCCCAGAATTCTGCCTCCAAAAGCACCGCCAGGTCCATGGCGAAACACGACCTCGTCTATCTGAGCGAGGATGCGTCTCACGATGACATCATCGAGGTGATCAACGAGGAGGCGTTCGGCCCCGGTCGGCATGTGCGCGCTGCGTCCCGCATTCGCGAGCAGGGGCCGCATGACCGGTCGATCTCGTTTGTCTGCGCTGACGATGGCGAGACGATCGCTTCGGTGAGGATGACGCCGGTTCTGGCGGGAAGCGTGAAGGGCCATATGCTGGGCCCGCTGGCGGTCAGGCCGTCGCACAAGAACCTCGGGATTGGCCGCGAACTGGTGCGGATCGCCATCGATGCCGCGCGCCGGCATGGGTCGGAAGCCGTGATCCTGATCGGCGATCCGCCCTATTACATGCCGCTCGGCTTCGAGAAGGTGGCCTATGACGCGCTCGATTTTCCGGGACCGGTCGATCCGGGCCGGGTGCTGGTCGTGCCGCTCAAGGACGGTGTGCATGACGGGCTGAAGGGCGTGATCGGCTGGCGGGAGCTGTGATCCGTCAGGACTTCGCGCAAAACCCTTGATCTAGAATCGTTTTTCCAGCCACGTTACATCATTTCCGCCGGCGAGGCCTTCGAGCTTGCCGATCGGGTGGTAGCCGAGCTTCAGATACAGCGCGAGTGCTGCCGGGTTCATCGTATCGATATAGGCTCCGATACAGCCGCGCTTGGCCGCCTCCGCTTCGGCCATGGTCATGAGGCGGGCGGCGAGGCCCTTGGCGCGCATCAATTCCGGAATGAACAGCATCGAGATGTAAAGCCAGCCGCGGCCGGTATAGCCGACGAGGCCGCCTGCGATATCGCCGGCCGTATCACGTAGCGGGATTGCCAGTTCGCGGCGGTCGCTCGCGCCGAAGCATTCGATGTTGAAGGCTTTCAGCTTGTCGAGGATGATGTCTTCATCCTGCTGCGAGATGCCTTCGACGATTTCCAGATCCATATCCATGCTCCCAGATTGCGGCCGAGATGGATAGACTAAAGCGCTTTTTGAAGGAAGGTGCGGGTTCTGGTTTCGACGAAATTTGGAATCTCGCCAAACACTTGGTAGCCGTGGCTCTTGTAGGCTTTGAGGGCGAGTGGGTTGAACGTATCGATCCAGGCGCCCTTGCAGCCGCGGGTGCGGGCTTCATTTTCGGCCTCGGTCAGAAGCTTTGCTGCCATGCCCTTGCCGCGCAGGGTTTCCGGAATGAACAGCAATTGCGTGAAGAGCCAGCCCCAGGATGTGTAGCCCGAGAGGCCGCCGATGACCGTGCCGCTCTCGTCGCGGATCAGCACGGCGAGCAGTTTCCGGTCGGAGGGCCCGACTTCGCCTTCGTTGAAGGCTGTGAGGCCGCTGCTGACGATTGCAAGATCGTCTGAGCTCGGCGCGTCGGTGAGATAAAGCTCGTGGTCCATCAGCGACCCTCGCGCCACCACATTGCCGCCATGGCGAACAACAGCACAGACAGGCCGGCAAAGCCGGCAAACAGTGGCAGCGTGTTGATGCCGCGCAGCACCGTCTCGTCGGTCATGCGGATAACCATGCGGTTGGGATCACTGACACGAACTTCGCCGCGGACCGGCAGGATGTCGGGGATGGTGATGCCGTCGCCCGAGGCGACGCGGGTCACGAGGCCGCGGGTCTTGTCGGCATAGGGCCGCAAGGTTGCCTCGGTGGAGATCATTGCCTTGAACTCGGGCGAGTCGACCGCGCCGACATGAACAAGGGTCTGGAAGTCGCCGTTTCTCACCTCGAACAGGCCGGTTTCATCCATGCGGCTTTCATAGCGGTATTCGCCGGGGCCGGCGGGCGTCATCTGCACGGTCTCGGTGCGGCCGGACGGATAGCGGATCGTTGCGGGGCCGGGGTCGTCGCCGATCGTCTGGCGGGTGGCGGCGAGCGTGCGGCCGACGGAGCGGGCGGTCAGCGCCTCTTCCTCGAGTTCGGGTTCCTTCATCAGCCAGTGAGCGATGCGGCGATAGAGCGCCACATGCGGGCCGCCGCCTTCGAAGCCACGGGCCCAGAGCCAGCCCTGATCCGAGAGGAGCATGGCAACGCGGCCTTCGCCCTGACGGTTGAGGACGAGGAGAGGGCGATCGCCATCACCTTCCATTACCGTCTGACCCTGCGGCGGATCGACATCGATGGTGCGGAACCAGCGTCCCCAGGCGGGCGGCGTCTGGTTGGAGCCTTCAAGACCGCGGGTTACCGGGTGCTTGGTGCCGACTTCCGACAGATGCGGGAAGAAGCCGGCATTGTGGACTTCGCCTGTGGGTGCGGCCGGCAGGACCTGTTCGAGCGGCGTCGCGGCAATCGAATCTTCGCCAGCATGTTCCGGGCCTGCCGCGATCAAAAGCGCGCCGCCGTTTTGCACATACTGGGAGATGTAGTCGTAATAGAGGATCGGCAGCACGCCGCGATGCTTGTAGCGATCGAAGATGATCAGATCGAAATCCTTGATCTTCTCGACGAACAGCTCGCGGGTGGGGAAGGCGATCAGCGACAACTCGTTGATCGGCGTGCCATCCTGCTTTTCCGGCGGACGCAGGATGGTGAAATGCACGAGGTCGACGGAGGCGTCGGACTTTAGAAGGTTACGCCAAGCGCGCTCACCGGCATGGGGTTCGCCGGACACCAGCAGCACGCGCAGGTTCTGCCTGATGCCATCGATGACATGGACGGCGCGGTTGTTGGCGGTGGTCACTTCGCCAGGGAGCTCGGCAACCGAGAACTCCATGACATTGTTGCCGCCGCGCTGGACGTTGAACGAGAACGGGGTGGTGACGCCGGGCGTTGCCTGCAGCGTGGCGATCTGCTGGCCGTTCATGCGCACGATGACTTCGGCGGGGCCGCCGCCCTGGCGACCGTCGTCGAACACGCGCAGTGTCAGTTCCTGCTCTTCGCCGACAATGCCGAAGCGGGGCGCGCGCAGCACTTCGATGCGGCGGTCGAATTCGTTTGGCTGGCCGGTGATCAGCCCGTGGACGGGTGCGTTGAAGCCGAGATCCTGATTGATGCCGGGGAGATCATGGATCTGGCCGTCGGTGAGAAACACAGCGCCACCGACGCGGGCCGGCGGCACGTCCGACATGGCGGAGCGGAGCGCGGTGAACAGCTTGGTCGAGGGTGTATCGCTGTCGACATCGTCTCCGGCCTCGACGATGCGGGTCTCGATGCGGGGATAGCGGGAGAAGCGGTCGCGCAGTTCCGCCAGCGCCTGATCCGTCTGCTGCTCGCGGCCGGCCGTCTCCTGGCTCTGGGAGCGGTCAACAACGATCGGCACGATGGTGGAGAGCTGGTCACGATCTTCCTGGTTGAGCGTCGGGTTGGCGAGCGCCATCAGGAGGGCGCCGAGCGCCAGCGTGCGAAGGACCGCACCACGGACGCCGCGCAATAGGGCGGTGACGGCAAGGACGAGGGCCAGAGCGCCGAGGGCTGCGAGGATCGGCCAGGAAAAGAAGGGGGCGAATTCGATGGTCATCGGTTACTGCCCCAGCCGTTCGAGGAGCGCGGGGACGTGGACCTGATCGGCTTTGTAGTTGCCAGTCAGCATGTACATCATGATGTTGACGCCGGCGCGGTAGGCGTATTCGCGCTGCATGTCGTCAGGCGGTACGGTCGGGAGCATGGAGTTACCCTGTTGATCGACTGCCCAGGCGCCGGCAAAATCATTGCCCGTGATCAGAAGCGGCGTCACGCCGTCGCCGCCCGAGGAGAGCTGCGAGGTGGAGTTGCGCGCATCCTGACGGGCTTCGACCCAGAGCGGACCGCCGCGATAGCGACCGGGAAAATCCTTCAGCAGATAGAACGTGCGGGTGAGGACGTGGTTTTCCGGTGTCGGCTCAAGCGGCGGGATATCGATGCTGGCGAGAATTTCTTGCAGCCGCAGGCCGTTGGGGCTGGAGCTGCCGTCGAGTGCTGAGACCTGGTCGCGGGTGTCGAACAGGACCGTGCCGCCGTTGCGCATATAGGCGTCGATGCGCGAGATCGAGGCCTGCGACGGCATCGGCGCTGTCGCGGAAATCGGCCAGTAGATGATCGGGTAGAAGGAGAGGTCGTCCTTGGCGATGTCGAGTCCGACAGGGGCGCCGGGTTCCAGCGTCGTGCGGTAGCTCATGTATTGGGTGAGACCGTCGAGCCCGCGCTCGGAGATGCTGTCGACATCGCTTTCGCCGGTCTGGACGTAGGCAAGGTGGGTCGTGTCGAGGCGGTCAAGGATCTGGTCGTCGCCAGGCTTTACGCCTTCGCCGGGCTGCATTTCGCGAAACGGCTGCGGCTGGGCCGATTGCTGTTGTGCCGCGGCAGGCGGTTGGGCCGGTGGCTGCTGGGCGAGCGACGGGTTCGGGTTGAGCAGCGCCAAAGCCAGCGCGAAGCCGAGGATCAAGGAGGCGGCTGTACCGGAGGCTCGGGTCGACGTCGGCTTGGAGCGTCCGGGGCGGCGGGAAAAGGCACCGTTCATGAAGAGCATTACCAGGCTATCGAGGACGAGGAGCGCGAAGGCGAGAGCAAACAGGGTCGGACGCAGCGACACGGCCTCGCCGCCAGCCAGTTGATCACGCGCAACCTGCGTTCCGCCGACTGATGGATCGAAGGGGGCAAGCACGGTCGCCGGGGCCAGAAGATTGACGGCGGAATAGCCGTCTTCGGTGCCGTAGAGGCCCGGAGGGTGATCGAAGCTTGCGACAGGCCTTGCGTTGGCCGGGATGGTGATTGGGCGGGCAGCGCCGGTCTCGGTCGTCATCACGCCGTCGGCGGTCAGCAGACGGTAGGGCGGCAGGGCTGCAGCGGCTCCTTCTGTGCCTGGTGCTCCGGATGCGCTGCCACCGGCAGCACCGCCGACGCGGGCCATCTGCACCAGCCGGCGCAGCATTTCGACGAAATTCCCAGACAGCGGCAAGTTGGACCATGTCGCTTCCGCGCTGGTGTGGAACAGCACGATACGGCCGGCTTCGACCTCCTTTTCGGTGACCAGCGGCGTGCCATCAGCAAGGCTTGCCCACGTGCGCTCGGCAAGGTCCGGCGTCGGTTCGGCGAGAACCTGGCGGGTCACGGTGATATCGGCTGCGCGCGGCAGGCCGGCGAAGGGGCCGAAATTCGGGAAATCGGCGAGTGCCTGCGGCTCCGACCAGGACATGGCGCCGCCGAGCGCGCGTTCGCCCTGGCGCAAGGTGACCGGCACCAGCGGATCGTCGGCCGGTGCTGCGGCAAGGCGAGGGCCGGCGAAGCGGACCAGTGTACCGCCGCGCGCGATCCAGCGTTGCAGCGGCTGGGAGATTTCCGGCGGCAGGCGGCCGACATCGGCCATGATGATTGCCGACGGATTGTCCTCGAGGATCTGCGGGATCGACACCGAGAGATCGGCGGTGTTGGGCTGGATCACGTCGGCATAGGGCTGGAGAGCCCGGCTGATATAGTAGAGCGGTTGCAGCAGCGGCTGGAAGTCGCTGCCGCTTTCGCCGGCGATGAGCGCCACGCGGCGGCGGCGGAAACCGTCGTCGAGAAGGTGGGCTGCACCGGCGGTTGCGATGCCTTCGATGGAGAGGCGGGCGAAATCGTTGCGCAGTTCGAACGGGGCGGAGATTTCCGTCGTCGCCATGTTGGCGCCATCGGCAAATTGGAGCGTGCCTGCGGCAAGCGAGCGACCTTGCGGATCAAGCGCGTTGACGGTGAACTGCTGGGTGCCAGCGGTGGAAAGGCGGGTGGCGCTGACATTCATCGCCATGGAATTGTTGGTGGCACCTGTGATGGCGACGGCCGATTGTCCATCGCCCTCGAGGACGCGCATGTCGCCTGCCGAGAGGCCGGCAAGGGCGGTCATCGTTTCGGCGTCGGTCGTGGCGGCGATGCCGTCGGAGACGAGCGCCAGCGTGCCGGGGCGGGTGCCGTTGAGGGCTTCGCGCAGAGCGGTGACGGCACGGGCGCGGTCGGGCACAAGCGGCCTCGGGCTTGCGGCGGCAAGCTTGTCGCGCGCTGCGGCGGCACTGCCGGGGGTTGCTTCCTGGTTCTGATCGGCGGTGAAGGCGATCGCGACCGGGAGGTCAGCGCTTTCGGCATCGTCGATCAGGAGATTGGCGGTCTCGACGCGGCGTTCCCAGTCGGTCGATGTCGCCCAGCCGTTGTCGATGATCAGCGCCAGCGGGCCGCCGGTGTTGAGCGAACTCGTGCGCGGGTTGATGACGGGATCGGCGATGGCCAGAATGATCGCTGCGGCCAGAGCCATGCGCAGAAGCGTCAGCCACCAGGGGCTTTGCGACGGCGTTTCCTCGCGCTTCAGGACGCTTGCGAGAATGCGCAGAGGCGGAAAGACCTCCGATTTCGGCCGTGGCGGGGTCAGCCGCAGAAGCCACCAGATGGCGGGCAGGGCGATCAGGCCGAACAGGATGGCGGGATAGGCGAAGGCGAGCGCGCTCATGACCTCTCCTCCATGCGTCCGGTCTCAACACGTCGAGGTGCCGGCATGCCGGAGAGGTAGCCGTGGACCGCGACCAGAGCCTCGGAGGCGAGACGGTCGGTGCGGTGGAACACGAAACTCCAGCCGAGACGGCGAAGGCCTTCTCCGAGCGCATCGCGGCGGGCGAGATAAGCGCGCTGATAGTCTTCGCGGATGTTTTCGGCGCGGCCGGAGACGAGCTTTTCGCCGGTTTCGGGATCGGTGAATTCGGTGCGGCCGGTATAGGGGAAGGTCTCTTCGGCGGGATCGGCAACCTCGATCACATGGCCGCGCAGGCCGCGGCGTCCGAGCGGCGTGATGCGGTCCATGACCTTGTCGGCGTCATCGAGGAAATCGCCGATTAGGACGATATCGCTTTGGCCGCGGATCATGCCCGTATCCGGCAGGCCGGTCGCCTGCGGTGCGTGCATGATGGCGGTCGCCAGCCGTTCTGCGGCGTTGCGGGCAGAGACGGGTTCCATGATGCCGGGGCATCCGATCCGCTCGCCGGAGCGGGCAAGGATTTCGGCGAGCGCCAGCATGATGACCAGCGCGCGGCTTTCCTTCGATACCGATCCGAATGTCGACTTGTACATCATCGACGGCGACATGTCTGCCCAGAGCCAGATCGTGTGGGCCGCCTCCCATTCGCGGTCGCGGACATAGGTATGATCGTCGCGGGCCGAGCGGCGCCAGTCGATTCGCGACAGGCTTTCGCCCTCCGCATAGGGCCGGAACTGCCAGAAGTTTTCACCCATGCCGCGCTTGCGGCGGCCGTGCCAGCCGGCAATCACCGTATTGGCGATGCGCTTTGCCTCGACCATGCAATCGGGCACCAGCATGGCGCGCTGCTGGGCGCGATGAAGCACATCGCTGCTGGCGGTTTGATCGACGATCTGGCCGATGGATGCCACGGAGGTTCCTTTCTAGCCTGAACCGGCGATCTTCAGCCGCGGGCCTGTTTGACCAGGCCGGCAATGACATCGCGCACCGACATGCCTTCGGCGCGGGCGGCAAATGTCAGCGCCATGCGGTGCTGCAGGACCGGTTCGGCAAGCGCGTGGATATCGTCGAGCGAAGGAGCGAGGCGGCCTTCGTAAAGCGCGCGGGCGCGGGCCGTCAGCATCAGCGACTGGCCGGCACGCGGGCCTGGACCCCAGGCGACATGCTTGTCGGTGGACGCGTTGCCGTGGCCCGGTCGGGCAGAGCGGACGAGCGACAGGATCGCATCGACCACCTTGTCGGAGACAGGCATCTGGCGGATCAGCGCCTGGATGTCCTTCAGCCGCGTCGCGTCGATTACGCTGCGCGCCTTGGCTTCGGCGCTGCCTGTCGTTTCGAGCAGGATCTGACGCTCGGCGGCAAGCTCCGGGTAGAGAACGTCCACCTGCAGCAGGAACCGGTCGAGCTGCGCTTCGGGAAGCGGATAGGTGCCTTCCTGTTCCAGCGGGTTCTGCGTGGCAAGGACGTGGAATGGTGCCGGCAGGTCATAGCGCTGGCCGGCCACGGTGATGTGATATTCCTGCATGGCCTGCAGCAGCGCAGACTGGGTGCGCGGCGAAGCGCGGTTGATTTCGTCGGCCATCAGCAGCTGTCCGAAGACGGGTCCCTTGACGAAGCGGAAGGAGCGGCGTCCGGTCTCATCCGTATCCATCACTTCGGAGCCCAGAATATCCGACGGCATCAGGTCGGGCGTGAACTGGATGCGGTTAGAATCAAGCCCGAGGACGGTGCCGAGCGTCGAGACGAGTTTGGTCTTGGCGAGGCCGGGAACACCGACCAGCAGCGCATGACCGCCCGAGAGAACCGCGAGCATGGTGTTTTCGACGACACGTTCCTGGCCGAAGATGACCTTGGCGACTTCCTCGCGGATGGCGGCGATATCGGCAAGTGCCTTTTCGGCCGAGGCGATGATGGCTTTCTCGTCGAGGACTGTTTGCGTAGAATTCATCATGCCCATGTCGTTCACCATCACCCTTGATTGGTATCCAGATCCAGCAGGCTTCGCCGAACCTATCCGTCCGACCGTGAATCGCTGCATCGCAGCGGCCACCTTAGACCTTGAAACTTATTCCGCCAAATAAGGCTGACAAGCACGCGATGAATGACTATCTCGTGAGAACATTCACCTTGGCTGATGCTTAAGGTCGAACCGGGACTGAAAAATGGCAGTAGAACCAATTAATAAGGCGGCCGATGCCGCTGGTCTCGCGGCGATGATTGCCCATGCGTCCGAGCAGGCAAGTGGTGGCCCGAGAGGCGAAATTCCCGGCCTGCCGCCGGTCGAGCGGTGGAACCCGCCGTTCTGCGGCGATCTCGACATGGAAATCCGTGCCGACGGGACATGGTTCTATCTGGGCACGCCGATCGGCCGGGCGCCGCTGGTCAGGCTGTTTTCGACCGTGTTGCGCAAGGACGAGGACGGCCGAACCTATCTCGTCACGCCTGTGGAAAAGGTTGCGATCCGTGTCGTCGATGCGCCGTTCGTGGCGGTTGAGATGCAAACGAGCCTACGAGACGGCCAGCAGGTGCTGACGTTTCGCACCGGTGTCGGGGATGTGGTGGAGGCAGGCAGCGATCATCCGATCCGCTTTGCGATCGCAGGCGAGGGGCAGGAGCTGAAGCCCTACCTGCATATCCGTGGACGGCTCGAGGCACTGGTGTCGCGGGCGGTGATGTATGATCTGGTCGCGCTCGGTGAGACGATCGAGATCGATGGCGTCGCGATGTTCGCAGTCCGCTCCTGCGATACGGTGTTCCCGGTGATGCCGGCGGCGGAGCTGGAATTGTTGTCGCGATGAGTGGTCTCGGTTTTTATTCCGCCGACGAGTTTCGCCGCCGTTCGCTGTCCCAGAAGGGCGGGCCGATCGAGGATGCCTGGCGCGATCATGGCGATCATGTGCTTAACCCGGCCTGGGTGAACGCGACCATTCAATCCAAGCTGAAGGACGCCGCGGTGCTGGTGCCTGTCATCGACGATGCCGATGGCGCCAAGGTGATCCTGACGCAGCGGACCGTGAAGCTGCGCAAGCATTCCGGGCAGATCGCGTTTCCGGGCGGTGCGATCGATCCCGAAGACGGATCGCCTGAGGTGGCGGCGCTGCGCGAGGCCGAGGAAGAGATCGGTCTCGACCGACGTTTCGTCGAGCCGCTGGCCAGGCTTCCCGATTATTACGCGGCGACCGGATTTCGGATCACGCCGGTGTTGGCCGTTGTGAGCCGCGGTTTTGAACTGACGCTCAATCCGGACGAGGTGGATGCGGCTTTCGAAGTGCCGCTGTCCTTTCTGATGGACGAGGCGAACCACCAGCGCGGCACCCGCGACTGGAATGGCGCAACCCGGCACTTCTACGTCATGCCCTATGAGGACCGGGAAATATGGGGCATTACCGCCGGAATTTTACGCACGCTGTATGAAAGGCTTTACGCATGACCTCCATTGCTACCCCCTCGGTTGCCGGTGAGGCATGGTTCAACGATGCCGCTCTGCAGCGGCTTCTAGCGCTTCTGAACGCCGATGGCGGCGAGGCGCGGGTGGCGGGTGGCGCGGTGCGCAACGCGCTGATGGGGCTCGCCGTCGCCGATATCGACGTGGCGACGACGCTTCTGCCGCAGGATGTGGTGGAGCGGGCAGAAGCTGCCGGCATGAAGGCCGTGCCGACCGGCATCGAGCATGGGACGGTAACGCTGGTGATCGACGGCACGCCGTTCGAGGTGACGACGCTTCGCCGCGACATCGAGACGGACGGTAGGCATGCCAAGGTGTCCTTCGGCACCGACTGGCAGGCTGACGCGGAACGGCGCGACCTCACCATCAATGCACTCTATGCGGATGCATCGGGCGCCGTGGTCGATCTGGTCGGAGGTCTGCCCGACATCGAGAAGCGGGTCATCCGTTTCATCGGCGACGCTTCGCAGCGGATTGCCGAGGATCATCTGCGCATTCTCAGGTTCTTCCGGTTTTTCGCCTATTACGGATCCGGCCGGCCGGATGCCGATGGATTGCGGGCATCGGCACGCGCCAAGGACAGGCTTTCGACGCTTTCTGGCGAGCGGGTCTGGGGCGAGACGAAGAAACTGCTGGCTGCCCCCGATCCGTCTCGCGCACTTTTGTGGATGCGGCAGGCGGGTGTTCTGACGGAAATCCTGCCGGAAACCGAAAAATGGGGCATCGACGGCATCCATCCGCTGGTCGCTGCGGAAGCGGCGCTCGGGTGGACGCCGGATCCGCTGCTGCGGCTTGCTTCGATCGTGCCGCCCGATGCGGAGCGGCTGGCGGCGATGGCGAAGCGGCTGCGGTTTTCGAATGCCGATGCGGCGAAGCTGGCCGTCTGGGCGTCCGCGCCCGCCATTCCCGACGAGGTGACGGATGTCGGCTTCGATCGTCTGCTCTACCGAAATGGCGCGGCCGGCATGGTTGCGCGCGTCAAGCTGGCGCTGTCGTCGGCCAGAGCAGCGGCCGAGGGCGATCCAATGGCGATGCGCAAGTCGGCAAGGCTGTCGGTTCTTCTGAAGCGGGCCGAGGGCTACGCCAAGCCGGTCTTTCCGATCGCGGGCGCCGACGTTCTCTCGGCAGGTGTGCCTGCCGGCAAGAGGGTCGGTGAGATCCTGAAGCAGATCGAGGACTTCTGGGTGGAGCGTAACTTCAACCCCGACCGGGCAGCGCTGGCCGCCCGGCTGGACGAGATCGTGAAGCAGAGCTCCTGATCAATCCTCCTATTCGGAGATCGCCCAGGAGTGGAATACGGATGCCCGCTCCGCGGGGATCATCATGTGAGCGGCATTGGCCGCGCCGGATTCCGCCGACTTACCGGCAAGCTGCCGCTTCACTTGCTCGACACAGAACGCGTGGGGCAGTTCGCCACCGCTTCTGGCTCGCATTTCGACGGCCAGACGCTCGACCAATTCGGGCGTCTTCATCAACTTCGAAACGGGGTATGGACTTGGTTTTGTCAGGCTGTTTGATGGGGTCATGGCTGTTCTCCCGTGCAACCAGAACGCACGCTAGCACCGAACACACCGATTCGAACATCGAATTTTTCGCAGATGACAACTACCAGTGGCCTTACAGTCATCAATTTCTTGAGAGCAGACTGCCCGGCGTGCCAAAATGATCAGGGCCAGCGGACTGCCGGTGGCATCGAGGACAAGATCGATTCCACATTGCCGCCTGTCTTCAGGCCGAAAATTGTACCGCGGTCGTAGAGAAGGTTGAACTCCACGTAGCGGCCGCGACGGATCAGTTGCTCGTCGCGGTTCTCTTCGGTCCAGGGCCGGTTGAAATTGCCGCGTACGATCTTCGGGTAGAGGAGGTTGAAGGCGCGGCCGACATCCTGCGTGAAGGCGAAATCGGCATCCCAGCCGCCTTTTTCCGCATCCGAGTGGAGCCAGTCGAAAAAGATGCCGCCGACGCCGCGGGGCTCGTTGCGGTGCTTCAGGAAGAAATAGTCTTCGCACCATGCCTTGTAGCGGGGGTAATCGGCGACCGCGTGCCGATTACATGTGATTTCCATGACCCGGTGGAAAAGCTGGGTATCGGGGTCTTCCTGGCTGCGGCGGATGTCGAGGACCGGCGTCAGGTCGGCGCCGCCACCGAACCACTGGCTGGTGGTGACGACCATGCGGGTGTTCATGTGCACTGCCGGCACATTGGGATTGACCGGATGGGCAATGAGCGAAATGCCCGACGCCCAGAATGCGGGGTCTTCGTCGGCGCCGGGGATCTGCTTGCGGAATTCTTCGGAAAACTCGCCGTGGACGGTGGACGTATGGACGCCGACCTTCTCGAAGACGCGGCCTTCCATCATCGACATCGTGCCGCCGCCGCCTTCGCCCTCGTTGCGAAGCCAGTTCTTCCGGGTAAAGCGGCCGGGCGGCTGATCGGAGAGCGGGCCGGTCAGCTCGTCTTCCAAAGCCTCGAAGGAAGCACAGATCGTGTCGCGGAGGCTCTCGAACCAGGCTCGCGCGGCTGCCTTCTTCTCTTCGAGATTTTCGGGCAGTTCCTTGGGCAATGCCGGCCGTTCCATGGTCTTTTCCTTTTCCGCTATGCCTTTGATCTGATTCCGCATCCTCGCCGGCGGCACTTAGCATCTCAGACTTGCGCCGGCCATTCCCAAGCGCGTGAGGCCGCCCGTTTTAAGACAGGAAAACAGACTCGCAATGCGTGTGAGACCATATTATCTTGATGTCACCAGGTGCCGATAAGAGGGTTTGATGGCGAAATTCACACCCCCGCCACTCGACGGGCTGAAGCGCAGAATTCACCGCCACCGGCAGGAACAGGCCGGCGGACCGGGCAGCATGTTCGTGCGCGAGACATTTCTGATGACCCGCGAGGATGCCCGCGAAAAAGCGCGGCAATGGTTCGACGAATTTCCGAAGGCTGCCTACTGGACCGAAGTGGAAAGCTGGCGCCAGCTGGAGGGCGACCGCATCGAGTTCACCATGCGGAGACTTCCGACGGCGGACTAAGGAAGTCCCTCAGGCGCCGGGTTCGGCGAGGCGAAGGCGGCTTTCGATCAGTGCGCCGCTGTCATCGAGGATCGGATGCGCAACCGACACGATGTGCGCATTGATGCGTTTGAGGTCACGCAGCATGTCGAGATGCAGCGAGCTGGTCTGCAGGCTTTCCAGTCGTCCGTCGCGCAACCGCTCCAGATGCTTTTCGGCGGACCGCTTTTCGAGCCGGCGGACTTCCACCTTGATTTCCATCAACTGCCGCGCCAGCGCCAGATCGCCGGTCTGGAAGATCGTCTGGGCGGTTCTCAGGTTGTCGACGGTCAGGCTGAGCAGCACCTGCAATTCATCGAAGCCGTCGTCCGAGAACTTGAGGCCGTGCGCGATCTTCTTGCGGACCTGTTCGGCGATGCCTTTTTCGATGATGTCGCCGATATGTTCGAGGTTGATCGCGTAATCGATGATGGCGATGGAGCGGCGCGCGTTCTCCGCATCGAGACCGGTGCGGCCCAGTTCCGACAGGTAGAGCTTCACATCCTGATGAAGGTGATCGACCCGTGACTCGAGCCCGGCGATGTCTGCAAGTGGTGCGATATCGTTACGTTTGAAGGCATTTTCGGTGCGGATCAGCATGCGCTCGATGGTGTCGCCGACGCCGAGCACTTCGCGCGTCGCGTTGGCGAGCGCCATCACAGGGTTGTCGAGCGCGTCCTGATCGAGGAAGCGGGGGCCGTCGTCTCGCTGCGGATCATCAGGGACGAGGCGAGCTGCAAGGCGGGAGACTTGGGCTGAGAACGGGAATACGACCAGCGCCAGCAGGATGTTGAAGGCGAGGTGTGCATCGACCGGGAGCTTTTCCGGCGACAGCGGCAGGGCTTGAACGGCATCGGCGACAGGGCCCGCGAGCGGCAACGCGATCGCGCAACCGATGCCGCGGGTGACAAGGTTGCCGAGCGTGATGCGTCTTGCCGCAGCCGGCGCAGAAAGAGTGGCGACGACGGGTGGAATGGCGCCACCGAGATTGGCGCCGAGGATGAGCACGATTACCAGGCCGGCGGAGACATTTCCGGTCGAGGCGAGCGAGAGGATCAGCACCACGACCGCCAGGCTGGACGACGAAACGAAAGCCAGAACCGCCGACAGGATCAGCGCCACCGGCCACGCGTCATCGAGCAGGCCGATAAAGGCCGCGAGCGCCGGCGACTGGCGCATCGGTTCGGTGGCGAGCCCAAGCAGATGCAGCGACAGCAGCATCAGGCCGACGCCTATCATGGCCGTGCCGCCGCCTTTGCGGGCTGGCGATGCACCGCGAAGCATGACCAGACCGATGAGGATGAGAAGGGGCGACAGCCACTCGATGCCGGTCGCGACCAGCCAAGCGGTAACGGCGGTGCCGACATTGGCGCCGAGGAGCACGATCTGCGCCATGCGTGGACGCACCATGCCGCGTTCGGCAAACGAAGCGAGCGTCAGTGCGGTCGCGGTCGAACTTTGCAGGGCGATCGTGGCGACAAGGCCGGAGACGAAGGAGCGCAGGCTGCTGCTGGTGCCGCGGGCTAGACCCGTCTTGAGGCGTGTCCCGAAGGCGCGGGTGACGCCATCCTTGACCTGCGCAAGGCCAAACAGAAGCAGGGCCACGGCGCCGAAAAGATTGATGATCACGATGGTGGATTGCATATCGGATTGTCTTCGCCCGGGGACGGTTCCTATCGAATGAAGTGCGATAATGAATTGCCGGCTAACGAATATAGGCCGATTACGCCGATGTGCAAATCACTGTTCGCGACAGTTTTTTACGCGTTTTGGCGTGGGTGCAAAAGGAGATCAGGCAGCGTCTTCGGTGGCCTGCTCTTTCGCCGGGACCGGCATGAGTTCAAGACCCAAAGCCTTCATCACCTTCAGAATTGTGGTAAATTCCGGATTGCCTTCGCCGCTCAAAGCCTTGTAGAGCGCCGCCCGGCTCATCCCGGTTTTGCGGGCAAGCTTGCTCATGTTGCGGGCCTTGGCGACGGTTCCGAGGCATTTGGCGATGAAGGCCGGATCGCCTTCCTCGAAGGCTGCGACCATGAATTCGTGGATTCCTTCTTCGGTATCCAGATATTCCGAAGGATCGAATAGACGGGTCTCGAGGGGCATCGCTAATCTCTCCACTCATTTGCCAGTCGCTTTGCCTCGGCAATATCGCGCTGCTGACTGCTTTTGTCGCCACCGCACAGAAGGACGACAACGGTGTCTCCGCGCTTTATGAAATAGAGCCGGTAGCCAAGGCCATGATCGACACGCATTTCTCCGCATCATAGAGTAAACTCAGGCGTGTAAAAGACGCCAAATGCGCGTGCCGTTTATGCGGTGAAACCCGTCTGCCGCAGCGCTTCTCCTGATATCATTGCGGCCGACATGGCGACGTTGATGGAGCGTTGTCCTTCGCGCATCGGGATCAGGACGCGCGCATCTGCCATGTCATGGACGACGTCCGGGACGCCCGCGCTCTCGCGGCCGAACAGGAGGATGTCGGTGGGCTGAAACTGGAAGGCGACGTAAGGCTGGGCGGCCTTTGTGGAGGCGAGGACCAGCCGCCGGTTTTCGGATCTCCGCCAGTCGTCGAACTGCTGCCAGTTGACGTGGCGGGTGAGTTCGACGTTTGCCAGGTAATCCATGCCTGAGCGTTTCAGGTTGCGATCCGAAATATCGAAGCCGGCCGGTTCGATGATATCGACGCCGAGGCCGAGGCAGGCGGCGAGGCGAAGGATCGTGCCGGTATTGCCGGGAATGTCAGGCTGGTAGAGGGCGATGCGCAGGTTGGTCATGGTTTTCCTTAAGCCGAGCCGGCCTGTGAGCTCAAGCGTTTGAGGGCGGTTTCGATCGGATTGCCGCAGATTTGGGACTTTTCAAAATGGCAATGAACGGGTAAAAGGGCATCGATCTTTAACGCCAGCCTATGGAGGCCTACATGGATATGACCGTGCCTATGCGCCTCCGCCCCCCGGTATTTGTCCGACAGGCTTAGGCGTCCGCGGTTTCACGCAGTCTTTTCACCTTTGTATTTTGCACGGCCGATATGCGGCAGCGCTCACAACATAACTGACCGGTTCGCCGTCGGCGCGTTTGCGTTGCGTGAAGCGGGTCCGATTGACGGAGCTATCGATGTTTTCCTGGTTCGAACGGCGGGTTCACCCTTATCCCGAGGAGACCCCAGGCCTGCCGCCTGCCGGCCTGATCGCCTTCCTCTGGCACTATACCAAGCCGGTCTGGCCCTGGGTGCTGATCATGTCGGTCTGCACGATGTTCATCGCGCTCGGCGAAGTGATGCTGTTCCAGTTTCTGGGCAATATCGTCGACTGGCTGACGCATGCGGAGCGTTCGACCTTCCTTCAGAACGAGGGAATGACGCTGGTTGCCATGGCACTGATGGTGCTGGTCGGGCTGCCGCTCGTCGCCGGCCTCAATTCTCTCATCATGCACCAGATCCTGATGGGCAATTTTCCGATGATCGCCCGCTGGCAGATGCACCGGTTCCTGCTCAACCACTCGATGACCTTCTTTGCCAACGAGTTTGCGGGTCGCGTCTCGACCAAGGTCATGCAGACGTCGCTGGCGATCCGCGAAGTGGTGATGAAGGTGCTCGACGTCTTCGTCTATGTGGCAACCTACTTCATCTCGATGGTGGCGGTGGTTGCGGTCGCGGATATCCGTCTGGCGGTGCCGTTGGTGGTCTGGATCGCCTTCTATTCGGCCACTGTCGCCTACTACGTTCCCAAGCTCCGGAAGATTTCGGCGGCGCAGGCGGATGCGCGCTCGATGATGACCGGGCGTGTCGTCGACAGCTACACCAACATCGCGACGGTGAAGCTGTTTTCGCATTCCGGCCGTGAGGAAGACTACGCCAAGGATGCGATGGACGTGTTCCTGAA
Source organism: Rhizobium sp. CFBP 13726 (assembly GCF_014841925.1). Taxonomy (NCBI): domain Bacteria; kingdom Pseudomonadati; phylum Pseudomonadota; class Alphaproteobacteria; order Hyphomicrobiales; family Rhizobiaceae; genus Rhizobium; species Rhizobium sp. CFBP 13726. The sequence goes on along the minus strand of NZ_JACYUU010000002.1, from coordinate 95,382 downwards.
GACCGTGCATGGGCAGATGCGCAAGGTGACCGCGTTCCAGGTGCTGGTTTATTTCTACAACTGTGCAGCCCTGTTTGCCGTCGCGACGTTGTCGATCTGGTTCTGGCTGGACAGCGCGATCTCGATCGGCGCAATCGCCATCGCGATCGGCCTTGCGATGCGCATCAACGGCATGTCGCAGTGGATCATGTGGGAAGTCTCGGCGCTGTTTGAGAATATCGGCACGGTCTATGACGGCATGTCGATGATGACCAAGCCGCATGACGTCACCGATGTCGAGGATGCGTCGAAGCTTTCGGCGGCGAAAGGCCATATCGTCTACGACGACGTGCGCTTCCATTACGGCAAGGCAGCGGGCGTCATCGACGGGCTGACGCTGGATATCAAGGCCGGCGAGAAGGTTGGTCTGGTCGGGCGCTCCGGGGCTGGCAAGACGACTCTGATGAACCTGCTCCTGCGGTTCTACGATCTGGAAAGCGGGCGGATCACCATCGACGGGCAGGACATTGCCGGTGTGACGCAGGACAGTTTGCGGTCCTTGGTCGGCGTGGTGACACAGGACACATCGCTGCTGCATCGCTCGATCCGCGACAATATCGCCTATGGCCGGCCGGACGCGACCGATGCCGAGATCATCGAGGCGACCAAGCGGGCCAATGCCTGGGACTTCGTGGAAAGCCTTGTCGATCTTCAGGGGCGCAAGGGGCTCGACGCGCATGTGGGCGAACGGGGCGTCAAGCTTTCGGGTGGCCAGCGTCAGCGGATCGCGATCGCCCGCGTGTTCCTGAAAGATGCGCCGATCCTGGTGCTGGACGAGGCGACCTCTGCGCTGGATTCGGAAGTCGAAGCGGCAATCCAGGAAAACCTGTTTGCCCTGATGCAGGGCAAGACGGTCATTGCCATCGCGCATCGGCTGTCGACGCTCACGGAGATGGACCGGGTGATCGTGCTCGACCGGGGCGCCATCGTCGAGACCGGCACGCATCGCGAACTGGCGGATCAGGGCGGCATCTATGCGGACCTCTGGAACCGTCAGTCCGGCGGCTTCATCGGGCATGAGGACGAGGGCCAGGCTGCCGAGTAAACCGTTGACGGAAGAGGCTTGCGGTCACCGGGAAACCGGCGGCCGACAACGGTCGTCACGCGTCCGATGGGCGCTGGACGCTTCCGATCGGCGGGATGGCGCGACGGCAACGATTTATCACTTGTTGCGCATGTTCCGAGCCACCCCGGGATGGTCGCTCACGCTCTCGGCGGCTCCCTAGGGAACGACGCCGCGGTTACCGAAACATTCAACAATGTCAGGTATTTGCGACGACGCTAATATTTTTTTATGGCCGAGACGCAGTAAGTTTTTCTTTATCTAAAGCTGTCAAGTCTCGAGGGATTAAACTCCCTCTCATTTCGGCTCCGGTCCCAGATGTTCAGCAAGATAAAGATCAAGTTTCTTCTGCCCGCTCTCTTCGGCATCACCGTTCTGCTGGTGATCCTTCAGGGCGCACTCGCCATGCGCTCCGTCAACCAGCTCGATGCTCAGACGTCCAATATCAGCCGTCGCATGGAACGCTCGGTGATGACCTCCAATATGGACAGGATCCTGTCCGATATCCGGCGTCTTTATTTGATGGCGCTTTCGGCCAGCAATGCCGCTGACCAGAAGCAGTGGCTCGATCAGATCCGCGCCAAGACGCAAGAGCGTGCCGAGGCTTTCAAGACATTCGCCGACACGGCCAGCCTCGATGTGACCAAGGACAAGATCGAAAAGCTCGAGGCGATCGTTGCCGATTACGACAAGCTGGGAGCTCAGTTCGTCAGCCTGCTGGGGGCCTCGCGCGTCTATGAGGCCAAGGCCGTCATCGCGCAGATGGTGCCCAAAGGCGGCGAGGCCGGCGATGTGATGCTGGACATGATCAACGACAACCGGCTGCACAGCCTCGAATACGGCAAGGTCGCAGATAGCGCCGCACGGTTTGCAGCGATCTCGACGATAGTCGTCGTCGTCTTCGCAACACTTCTCGCGCTTGCTGCAGGGCTTTTGTCCTACTTCCGCGTTGCGCGCCCGATTGCCGACATTACCGGTTCGATGAACACGCTTGCCTCCGGTAATGCGCAGGTTGCGATCCCTTACGCGGGGCGGAAGGATGAAATCGGCGAGATGGCAGCAGCCGTCTCCGTGTTCCGCAACAACGCCCTGGAGCGCGAGCGCCTGGAGCGGGAAACCGAAGCCAACCGTTCGATGAGCGAGAGCGAGCGGATTGCTCGCGAGGAGCAGAAGGCGCATGAGGCGGCCGAGGTTTCGTTTGCCGTCGATAGTCTTGCCAACGGTCTGAACTCCCTCTCGCACGGCGATATGACCTTCCGCATCGGACAGCCGTTCGCCGGACAGCTCGATCAGCTGCGCGTCAACTTTAACGCCTCGATGGACAATCTGCAGACTGTCCTTCGGTCGGTCGGTGACAATGCCCGGATGATCGATGCCGGTGCCAACGAGATCCGCTCAGCCGCAGACGATCTGTCGAAGCGTACCGAGCAGCAGGCGGCATCGGTCGAAGAGACCGCTGCGGCGCTCGAGGAGGTAACGACGGCCGTCAAGGATTCGGCAGCCCGTGCCGGAGAAGCCGGCAAGCTCGTCGAGCACACCCGCGACGGTGCCGAAAAGTCCGGCGATATCGTTCGCCAGGCCGTCGTTGCGATGGAAGCGATCGAAAAGTCGTCCGGCGAGATCGGCAACATCATCGGCGTGATCGACGACATCGCTTTCCAGACCAATCTTCTGGCGCTGAACGCCGGTGTCGAGGCAGCCAGGGCCGGCGAGGCAGGCAAAGGCTTTGCGGTCGTTGCCCAGGAAGTCCGCGAACTTGCCCAGCGGTCCGCGAAAGCAGCGCGTGAGATCAAGGTTCTGATCGGTGCTTCGGGCGAAAAGGTGCGTGACGGCGTTGCGCTGGTCGGCCAGACAGGTGCTGCCTTGCAATCGATCGTGACCGAAGTGCAGCAGATCAACACCAACGTCGCCTCGATAGTCGTGTCTTCGCGTGAGCAGTCGACGGGTCTGTCGGAGATCAGCACCTCGGTCAATCATATGGACCAGGGCACCCAGCAGAACGCGGCGATGGTAGAGCAGACGACGGCTGCCAGCCACAGCCTTGCCGCGCAGGCTGCATCGCTGATCGAGCTTTTGGCACAGTTCAAGCTGGAAGAGGGACGTAGTGCCGTCCGCTCGGCCACGCCTGCATCGCGACCGGCACAGTCACCCGTGCGCGCAATGGGCAACCGGATTGCCTCGGCATTCGGCGGCGGCCAGACTGCGGCCAAGCAGGAATGGTCGGAGTTCTGATCCTCTGCCAAAATGATGAGTTCTGGAAACGGCTGCTTCGGCGGCCGTTTTCGTTTTGAAGCCCCCCTTATGAAAAGCGGGCGATTGCGGAATTATCCGGCGACAGCCGCATCCCAGCCTTTGCCCCTTTCGAAATCCGCCTATATCCTGCGGCATGATCATTCGCCTCTTCCGCGCCTTCGAAAATTATGTTCAGCCGTTTGCGCGCAAGGACGATCTGCGTCCGCCCGAAGACGTGTTCGCCTTTATCTGGTTCTACATCTCGCAGGCCAAGGCGCCGTTCTTCGGGATGCTCATTCTGGGTGGTCTGACGGCGGCGATCGAGGCGGCGCTGTTCTGGTTCGTAGGGCGGCTCGTGGATATCCTGTCGACGATCAAGCCGGGTGACGGCTGGACGGTGCTGCTCGACCAGCATGGCGGCGAGCTGTTGGGCATGCTGGTGCTGATCGGTGTCGTGCGCTTCCTGGTGACGATGTCGACCGCGCTGATCGACCAGCAGATCATTACGCCCGGGTTCTACAACCTGATGCGCTGGCAGTCCTACATGCATGTTGCGCGCCAATCGCTGTCGTTTTTCCAGAACGACTTTTCCGGCCGGATCGTCACCAAGGTCTGGTCGGGCGGGCAGGCGGCGGGCGATCTCGTGACCTCGCTGATGGAAAGCGTCTGGTTCGTCACGATCTATTCCGTCTCCATGCTGGTCCTGGTCGGCGGGCTCGACTTGCGGCTCGGCGTACTGGTCTGCGTCTGGGTGCTGGTGTTCGGATTTCTGGCCCGTTATTTCGTGCCGCGCATTCGGTACCACTCGCGCGAGACGGCGGAGGCTGCCTCCATGCTCAACGGCCGCATGGTCGACGCCTACAGCAATATCCAGACGCTGAAACTGTTCGGGCGCGACGAGGCCAATGACCGCTACATGCGGCAGGGATTTGAGACCTATCAGACCACGCTCATCCACTTTACCCGTTTCATCACCGGCGTCCGGGCGTCGATGGCGCTTCTGTCGGGCATCATGATCAGCAGCATGGCGGCGCTGTCGATCCATCTGTGGCTGTCCGGGCTGATCAGTTCCGGCGCGGTCGCCTTTACCTTGGCGCTGGTGCTGCGGCTCAATTTCCTGCTCGGCCGTCTGATGACCCAGTTCAACGGCATCATGCGCAATTTCGGCACCGTCCAGAATGCGGCCGAGCTGATCTCAAAGCCGATCGGGTTGGTGGATGTGCCCGGCGCGACGGAGCTGAAGGTGGAGCAGCCGGAGATTCGGTTTGAGAACATCCGGTTTCACTACGGCAAGGGCGAGGGCGTGATCGACAACCTGTCGCTCTCCATCCGGGCGGGAGAGAAGATCGGGATCGTTGGACGATCGGGGGCGGGCAAGTCGACGCTCGTCAACCTGCTGCTGCGCTTCTACGATCTGGAGGGCGGGCGCATCCTCATCGACGGGCAGGACATTGCGACGGTGAGCCAGGAGTCGCTGCGTGCCAATCTCGGCATGGTGACGCAGGACACGTCGCTGCTGCATCGCTCGCTTCGCGACAACATCCTGTTCGGGAGACCCGATGCGACCGACGCACAGCTTCTCGATGCGGCCAAGAAGGCCGAGGCAGACGGGTTTATTCAGACGCTGACCGACCAGCGCGGCCGCCGAGGGTTCGATGCGCATGTGGGCGAGCGCGGCGTGAAACTGTCGGGCGGACAGCGACAGCGGGTGGCGATTGCCCGGGTGATGCTGAAGGACGCGCCAATCCTGGTGCTGGACGAGGCAACATCGGCGCTCGATTCGGAAGTGGAAGCGGCGATCCAGTCCAATCTGGAGCGGCTGATGCAGGGCAAGACCGTGCTCGCGATCGCGCACCGGCTTTCGACGATCGCGACGCTCGACCGGCTGATCGTGATGGACAAGGGCGCCATCATCGAGCAGGGCACCCATAACGAGCTGATTGCGGCGGGCGGTCTCTACGCGGACCTCTGGTCGCGCCAGTCTGGCGGGTTTCTGGGGATCGAAGACGAAGGCGACGTGGTCAAGGTCCGGTGATTGCGATGTCGGCGATCAGCCCGGCGTGGTTGGAGCCGTAGGTGTTCGGCATGCGGGTGAGCGACTTTATCTTGAGCGGGGCACGCACATAGACGTGGTCGATCGCCAGACCCAGCATCCGCGCCCGGACTGGCCAGGTGGGCGGCTCGAAGGCTGCTGTCTTCAGACCCGTCGAGTTCAGAAACATCCGCATGTTGGGTGGCAGGCTTGAGGCGTTGAAATCGCCTGACAGAACCAGCGGGCCATCGGTGGCGGTGATGGCGAGCGCTGCATTCATGAGTTCCATCGTGTGGAAGTTGTCGAAATACGGCTTCGTCGTATGGATGCCGACGACATGGACCTTGCGCCCGGAAACCGTGACCTCGCCCATGATAAAGCGATTGTCGAAGATATTGCTCAGGCTTCGAACCGAAGCGTTTTCGATCGGGTTTTTTGAAAACATCATCTGGTCGCACTCTTCCATGAGCACGCCGCAACCGACGCGGTAGGGATAGACCGTGGCGATCTGCGTCAGATGTTCGTAAAGCGATTCGCCTTCCATGATGTTCACCACATCGGCGCCCGATGACAGGATGGCGCGGGTGATGCCCTCGGCATTTTCGTAGTTTTCGGAGAGGATGTTGAAGGACATCAGCCGGAAGGTCGGTGCGCTCTGATCGGCAGGCGTGACCTCCGCCGCAATTTCGCGCGCCATCCACAGAGGGTGCGCGGTCAAAAGCAGCGCGACCAGAAGCAGGGCATAGCTTGCGAGGTTGCGGTGGATAAGAAGCGCCAGTGCCATGCCGCCGACGCAGGCCGCGGCCGCATGAAATTGCAGGCTGTGCAGCGTTGCGAGGATCCAGTGAGGCCGCAGATAGCGTGTCAAGATCGCGAGAAGGACCAGCGACACGATGACGCAGATGGCGACCGATAACGTCTTTCTCATTCAGGATTTCCGAGCCGGCTGCCATGAAGCTTTCTGCCGCCTAGCATGCCGTTCCGCCACTGGCAACGCAACAGGCCCGGCCAGGGGCAAGGAAGGGCAGGCGATCTGGGGTTGTGGCCGCTTCGCCACGCCCGCGCGTCCCGGGGTGGGGCAGTTCGATCCAATGCGGCGCATATCCGGCAATACAGGGGGACGGTCCGCATCCTGGCCAGAATGTGGCGGGCAGGCACTTGCCAAGTTGGGACTTTATCTGCGATCAAGCACATGAGGCGCTATTTGCTGGGATTCCCAAGGCATGAGTGTGTCGGGGGAGCCGCGCGGAGGAGCGATGCGGATTTATCCGCTGGAGCGTGAGAGGATGACTGACCGTGAGCGAGCACGATACGCATAGTGCACGCGTGGAGCCCCATTCGGGTGAACCCACGCGGCGCGATTTCCTATATTTGACTACCGGCATGGCTGGCGCCGTGGGCGTCGCGGCTGTTGCCTGGCCGTTCATCGACCAGATGCGGCCTGATGCATCGACGCTTGCGCTCGCATCGATCGAAGTGAATGTCGCAGCTCTTGAGCCGGGTATGTCGCTCACCGTCAAATGGCGGGGCAAGCCGGTGTTCATCCGCAACCGGACGCCGAAGGAACTCGAAGAGGCCAACAAGGTCGAGCTTGCCGCGCTCAAGGATCCGGTGGCGCGCAATGCCAACTTGCCGGCCGATGCGGAAGCATCGGGCGTCGATCGTTCTGCCGGCGCCGGCAAGGAAAACTGGATCGTGATGATCGGCTCCTGCACCCATCTGGGTTGCGTGCCGCTCGGTCAGTCCGGGGACTTCGGCGGGTGGTTCTGTCCGTGTCATGGGTCCCACTACGATACGGCAGGCCGTATCCGTAAGGGACCTGCTCCGCAAAACCTGGCCATCCCGACGTTCGCATTTGCGTCGGATACCGTGATCCGGATCGGGTGAGGGGAGCATTCTCATGAGCGATCATTCGTCCTACCAGCCATCCACCGGCATTGAAAAATGGGTCGACCAGCGGCTGCCGCTGCCGCGTCTGATCCATGACAGTTTCATCTCGTTTCCGGTGCCGAGAAACCTCAACTACGCCTATACGTTCGGCGCCATGCTTGCGGTCATGCTGATCGTACAGATCCTGACCGGCGTCGTGCTGGCCATGCATTACACCGCATCGACGGTCGACGCGTTCGACTCGGTCGAGAAGATCATGCGCGACGTCAACCATGGTTGGCTGCTGCGCTACATGCACGCCAACGGCGCGTCGTTCTTCTTTATCGCCGTCTACCTGCATATCGGACGCGGTCTCTACTACGGCTCCTACAAAGCGCCACGCGAAATCCTCTGGATCCTCGGCGTCGTCATCTATCTCCTGATGATGGCGACCGGCTTCATGGGCTACGTTCTGCCCTGGGGACAGATGTCGTTCTGGGGTGCCACCGTCATCACCGGCTTCTTCTCGGCCTTCCCGCTGGTGGGTGAATGGATACAGCAGTTCCTGCTCGGCGGCTTTGCCGTCGACCAGCCGACGCTCAATCGCTTCTTCTCGCTGCATTACCTGCTGCCGTTCATGATTGCGGGCGTCGTCGTCCTGCATATCTGGGCACTGCATGTGACCGGCCAGACCAATCCGACCGGCGTCGAGATAAAGACGAAGACCGATACGGTGCCGTTTACGCCTTATGCGACGCTCAAGGATGCGCTCGGCGTTTCGGTGTTCCTGATCGTCTACGCCTGGTTCATCTTCTACATGCCGAACTATCTCGGCCATCCGGACAACTACATCCCGGCTGATGCCCTGAAGACCCCGGCACATATCGTGCCCGAATGGTACTACCTGCCATTCTACGCGATGCTGCGCGCGATCACCTTCAACTTCCTGTTTATCGATAGCAAGCTCGGCGGCGTCCTGGTGATGTTCGGTGCGATCATCATCCTGTTCTTCCTGCCATGGCTCGATACATCGAAGGTGCGTTCGGCCGTCTACCGGCCCTGGTACAAGACGTTCTTCTGGATCTTCGTCGCCAATGCGATCATGCTCGGTTGGCTGGGGTCACAGCCGGCGGAAGGCATTTTCGTCGTGCTGTCGCAGATCGGAACGCTCTACTACTTCGGCTTCTTCCTCGTGATCATGCCGCTGCTCGGCCTGTTCGAGACACCTCGCCGCATTCCGAATTCGATCACGGAAGCGGTGCTGGAGAAACAGGGCAGATCAGCCAATGCCGGCGTTGCGGCCGGTCAGGCAAATGCCTGAGCGCAGGCGGGAGGAGACTTACATGAAGAAAATAACACTCGGCCTCGCTTCGCTCACCCTGGCACTCGGCCTCACTATGACGTCCTTGAGTGCGCAGGAAAAGCATGACGTCGGCGCCGGTACAGCCGGCGGCGGCGGCGGTGACCATGCGGAGGGCGGCACGCCGCATTATCCGCTGCGTCATCCGGAACCTGTGGACTGGACCTTTGCCGGTCCCTTCGGCCACTACGACAAGGGCCAGCTGCAGCGCGGCCTCAAGGTCTATACGGAAGTCTGTTCCGCCTGCCATTCGATGCGGCTCGTGTCGTTCCGCACGCTTGAGGATCTCGGCTATTCGGACGGTCAGGTGAAGGCGCTTGCGGCCAATTACGAGGTGCAGGACGGTCCGAACGACGACGGCGAGATGTTTACCCGCAAGGCGGTACCATCGGACCACTTTCCGTCGCCCTATCCGAACGCCCAGGCGGCGGCGGCGGCCAACAACGGTGCTGCACCGCCGGATATGTCGTTGCTTGCCAAGGCGCGCGGCATCACCCGCGGCTTCCCGCAGTTCGTGTTCGACATCTTTACCCAGTACCAGGAAGGCGGCCCGGACTATATCCACGCGCTGCTGACCGGCTACCAGGATCCGCCTCCGGGCGTGGAAGTCGCACCGGGGACGCACTACAATCCGTACTTTGCCAATGCCTCAGCGCTCGCCATGGCCCCGCCGATCAGCAATGATCAGGTGAGCTATGACGACGGTACGCCGCAGACGGTGGATCAGTATTCGAAGGACGTCGCCGCGTTCCTGATGTTTACTGCCGAGCCGCATCTGGAAGAGCGCAAGCGCACCGGTTTCATGGTGATGATCTTCCTGGTGATCTTTACCGGGCTGATCTATCTGACCAAGAAATCGGTCTATGCCCGCAAGCCGCACTGAGCTTCAAAGTTTTGACCAAAAAGGCGGCTTCGGCCGCCTTTTTTCATGTCTTGCGATTAGCCGATCAGAGGTCCGGGCAGCCCCGTCCTTCGGCAGAGGTCAAAAATAGGTAACGGTGACGATCACCGTGTCGGTGTAGTTGCCGGCGGCAGCCGGTTGCGGAGCGACGCGGCCAAAGACAGGTATCGACTGCACGGCGCCGGCCCCCGTGCCGGAGACCAGTGCGCTACCTGTCGCACCCCAGGGTCGAGAATGGGCCTGATCGGCGTAAAGGCCGTAAGCGATCGTGTTGGTACCGGAGCGCATCAACCGTTGTTCCGGGTTGGTGGCCGCAGCCAGGCCGCCATCCATGGCGATGCTGTAGGTTGAGTTCGGCGTGCAGGTGACGTCGACCCCACCGCTCGCAGTCACTTCGGAATCGATCAGGCCGTGAAGACCGAAATCAAGGTTTGAAACGGCGATCAGGCAGTTTGCCGCAACTGTTGCCTGAACGGTAAAACTTGCCTGCGCCAGTGTCGCCGACGTCGGTGCCGTGCAGTCGAGGGTACTTCCCTCTTCGTAGTAGAACCGCACCTCGCCGGTGCTGAACGAGGAGAGGTAGGTGCCGGTGCCAGCGCTCGTCTGGCCGGCAGACAGCCCGCCGTAAAGCGTCACGGCGCCATTGGCCTCGCCATCAGATGCGGCGATGCGGATCGTCCGTGGCTGGCCGAGTGTCGTATCGTCATACGAACCCCAGCGGGTCGCGCGGCTGGCGTCGGCGTAAAGCTGGTAGCCGAGCTCGTTCGTGCCCGATCGCATGGTGCGGGTTCCGCCGGATGTGCCACCGCTGCCGCTGCCGAGATTGCCGCAGAGCGTGACCGCTGTTGCGTTGGCGCTGACGCCGCTGCAACTGATCGAAACCTGCGCCGTCGTATCGGCGGACACGCCCGAGAGCGTATCGACATTGCCGAAGTTGGCGGAATCGATGTCGACGGTACAGCTTGCGGCCGCGGCGTCGCCGGCGCCGGCTCCATAGAGGAGCAGGCCGATCCCGGCCTGGAGAAGAAGCGTTCTGAGGCGCTTAAGGCTGGCATATCGCATCGGTAATACTCACCTGTTTGCCCCGCTGGGGCTTGTATTGGAAGGTTGCCACGCAGGTGGTCTCATCCGGCAGCGTCAGGGTGAGGCGGTTGCTGGCTTTCAGATTTTCCACGAGCGTCTGGCCGTCATAGCCGACGACGAAAGGTTCCGATCCGGTCTTCGTCGTGCCGCTGGCGCCGACTGCGATGGGTTTTCCGTCCGGTCCGGAGAAGGTCACCAGTGCGGCGTTCGCATCGACGTCGACCTCGAAGTTGACGACGATCCCCGATCGGTCGGCCGGCACCACGACGGTGCGGGTGGTGTTGACGACGGCGTCGAGCGGCAGATCCTCGGGGTCGATCGCAATGTGGTTTTCCTGATAGGAGCGCAGGTTCGGAAGGAGCAGCTTGCCGCCGCTGTTTGTGCGGCCGGCTGGTCTGTTCTCATGCTGGACCTCGACGCCGGGCGCGCCTGCATCGACGATGGCGAACGCGTCGTTGATGCGGTTGGACGCGAAGACGCCGCCTCCGGCCGCGACCAGAGCTCCATCAACGGTCACACTGGCCCTTGTCTTGCTGCCGCGTTGGTCGACGCGCGCCGCCACTTTTGCCGCCGAAGCGCGGTAGCTGACGGCTGCCGAGTTGATCGCGTTTTCCGACTGCGTCCGGCCAACGCTCCAGCCGTAGTCGCCGATCTGCTGACCCAGCGTGCGGCTGACCGTCTGCGTCACGCTGGTTTCGTCTGACTGCGATGCTACCGATGTGGTGGCCGAGATCCGCTTGCCGATCGGGACGAAGAGGCTCGCATAGATTCCGACAGTGCCGTCGGTCAGGCTCTTGATCGCGGACACGGAAAACGTGCTGTCATTGAACACCGGGCGGCTGTAGGAAAGGCCGAGGATACGCTGCCGGTCACCTTCTGCGGTCTCGGCATTGGTGAAGCTGAAGTTCAGGTTCGATCGGTCGAAAGGCATTGGGACCGACAGGGATACCTGGTCGAGCGCCTTGGGCGGCGCCGCTGATCCGAGCAAGATCCCGTCGGTGGAGCTGCGCTTGTCGGCTGTGACCGAGGCAATGTCCTGAAAACTGCCGAAGCTGCGCTGCATGCGGGCTCTGAGGTGAAAGCCTCGCATCTGTCTCTCCCAGGTCATGCCAACCTGCTCGCCTATTGCACCATCGTGATAGCTGCCAGCGCCAGAGAGCGAGATGACGCCACTCCAAGGCGCGGCGAACACGGCGCCGACGCCGCCATGGACGAGATCCGCGCCGCCCTCGGCATGGCCTTCCATCGTCAGCCAGTTGGTCGCGCCGGTGCGCAGGGTCAGCGATCCGTAAGGGCGGGAATCGTAGTCGTTCGAGTCGATCCCGTAGCCGTGTCGCGCAAAGCCCAGCTCGGCGGAGAAATCGTAAAGCCCGCGGGCGAGCATCTGACTGGACGCGATGAAGCTGCTTTCGGTCGACACCTGCTGCCCTTGAGCGTCGGTGACGACAACCCGGGCATTGCCGCTTCCGTCGACGAAGGGCAGGTTGGTGATGTCGAACGGACCTGCGCCGACCGAACTGGAAAAGCGCTTGGCATCATTGAGATAGACATCGACGGTGGAAGGCACGGCAGCGCTTGCCGACAGTTCCGGCACGGGAAAGGTGACCAGGTCGGATCGCAGCGAGAAGCTGCGTTGCACCTGCAGGCCTCCCAGACGGGTCGGGCGCGTCCAGTTCAGGCCGCCGGTGATGACGTCACCGGCGCTGTAGGTGACCATCGAGTCCTGATCCGAATAGCGCCAGGTCGTGTCCAGGCGCGTCGAGCCGTAGTAGGTATCGTCAGAGGTGCTGGCGATAAATGTATTGCTGAGGACGCCCAGCGGGCTGAAATACACGGCTTCGAAAGCGCCGCTCACGCCGGTGAAGCCGAACCGCGAATCCTTTTCGGAATTGTCGGAAGACGCGACGATATTGTAGTTGAGGAGTGCACCGGACGAGGATTGCGCCTTCAGTCTCGGTCTCTTCGGCGCGCCGCCGCGCGGCGCCTTGGCGTCGATGATTTTTGGCGCGCGTTCGCCGTTCGATGCGGTAAAATCGATCGTTTGCTGCAGATCGTCGTAGACGAAAGTGACTGATGGTAGCTGATCGATGGTTACGCGGCCATCTTCGCCGATTGCCGTCTTGGCGGGCTTGATGCCGATATTGCGCAGCTGCTCGATCTCGATCGAGAGGGATCCGTCCGGTGCCTGCCGGAAGGCGGCAACGAGATCGGTCTTTACGCCGTTGATCGATACGTACAGATAGAGGTCGCTCGGCCCGCCCGTATCGGTGGCCGCAGGGACGTCAAAAGGATCGGCGTCGGCCGCCAGATCGGCATCCGGAGACGTATCCCCGGATGCCGCATGACCTGCGGTCGGCAGGACGAGGACGGCGAGGCACAAGCGCGCCAGGAGCAGGGCTGTCTGACGCGCCATGCGACCGACCCCCTAGTCGGTAAACCGAACGGGGATCGAATGCCGGATCATGACGCTGACCTGACCGGGGGTCTTTCGCCCGGCCTCGGGCAGCTGATCGATCAGAAGCCGGTAGGACTCTGTTCCGACAATCGGCTTCTTGCTGACACGGACAACTCTGATCGAGTTCTCAGTACCAGGCTTCAGCGTGGTGACCGGGGGGCTGGCAACCACGTCCGTGGTGGGATCCAGGCGATCCTTGCCATTGACCTTCGTCCAGCGAAAAACCCGCACCTGCACCTTGACCGGCCGCAACCCGTCTTCCCACACCCGAACCGTTCCCGTGGGGGAAGAGGCTTTCAGATCCAAAGTGATCGGAGAAACCCTCAAAGCAGCTGCTCCGGCACCGCCGGCTATCAGGCATGCGAATAGGCTCGCTGCCATGAAGCGCATGGAGATCATCTTGTCATCCTTATTTTCAGGTTAGCGACACGCCGCGCCGCCGGAGCTTGCCGCAAGCTTCGTGCTTAGTAGTTGATCGTTGCGATCAAGACGTCGGCGTAGGTATCAGCTTGGACGCTCTGGTTCGCTGCAAGCACTGCCGTGAACGGAATGACGTCTGCTGCGCCAGTCGCGGTGCCGTCAAGCGTGTTCGTACCGAGGGTGGCGCCCCAGATCGGGCCGGTCGCCAAGCCCTGGTGAACCGTATAGGTCGCCAGACCACCGTTGGCTACGCCTGTCATAAAGCGGGTTTCAACGGTTGCCAGGGCGCCATTGCCGACACCGAGCTGTATCTGATAGGGCGCATTCGCCGTGCATTGCACGGTCATGTTTCCGGGGACCTCGACGGCTACATCCATCAGGGCCTGATTGCCGAAGGCTACCGGATCAGTGGCCAGCGTGCATTCGGCAGCCACGGTCATGGAGACATCCATGTTGGCATCCAGTGTCTGGGCAAATGCGGCGCTGGACGTCAGGGAAAGGGCTGTAGCGGCGAAAATCGTCGCGAGTATTGTCTTCGTCATGAAGGACCTCAATGGGCGCGATCATTCGCGCTTTGATAGAAATTGGCAATGTTGCCAACCCTAGACTGCGGCCCAATTTGTTAACGAAACATTAATGCCGTTTCTTTCACAAGTAACTAATTTACTCTAAATCAAATAAAGTGATGATGAATCGGAAAATCGATCTTCCGCATTCAAACGAGCCAGCGCGTAATGCGAGGGCCGGGCGACAGTTTACTTATTCGTGATTTCTAATGGATGGCGGAATGTCGAGAGTGCAGGTATCGATTGCGGTGAATACTCAGATCGGTTTTGGTTGAAGAGACGGCGGACGAGAATGCTTCGCTGGGGGGCACTGTTGCGTCGGCGGGTAGTGCGCGGTTTGATCTGGACAATGTCGACCGCAGCTGCCTATTGCTTTCCTTTAGCAACGAACAACAAACAAGGCTCCCGCCCCAATGTCCTCCCGTGACGACACACTCGCCGCCTCCATCCGTGCCATCCGTGATTACCCGAAACCAGGTATCATCTTTCGCGACATCACGACGCTGCTTGGCGATGCCAAGGCGTTCCGTCAGGCGGTGGACGACCTGGTGAAACCTTATGCCGACATGTCCATCGCCCAAGTGGCCGGTATCGAGGCGCGTGGCTTTATTCTCGGTGGCGCACTGGCGCACCAGCTCTCGGCAGGGTTCGTGCCGATCCGCAAGAAGGGCAAGCTGCCGCACGAGACCGTGCGCGTGGCCTACAGCCTCGAATACGGCGTCGACGAGATGGAAATGCATGTGGATGCGATCAAGCCCGGCGAGAAAGTCATCCTGACGGACGACCTGATCGCGACCGGCGGCACGGCCGAAGGTGCGGTGAAGCTGCTGCGCCAGATGGGTGCGGAGATCGTATCGGCCTGTTTCGTCATCGACCTGCCGGAACTCGGCGGCCGCAAGAAGCTGGAAGCCCTCGGCGTCGAAGTGCGTACGCTGATCGAGTTCGAAGGGCACTGAAGAAAATTCCCAAATGCCGCCGGTTTTGAGGATTGCGACCGGCGGCGGAGGCGATATCCTTCACCCGTTCCGGACTTGACCGGAGCCTCGGGGAGACGGCCATGGATATCGCAAGCCTGACTGCCTTTGCCGCCGCGTTTCTGGTTTTCGCGGCAAGTCCCGGACCCGACAATGTGACGATCATGGCCCGTACGGTGTCGCACGGTGCGGCCGCCGGTATCGCCTACGGAGCCGGAACGGTCACCGGCATCCTGATCTTTCTGTTCCTCGCCGTGTTCGGCCTGTCGCTGGTGGCGGAGGAGCTGGGCATGGCAATGACGGTGCTGCGCTATGCCGGGGCTGCCTATCTGGTCTGGATGGGCGTGCGGTTGTGGTTTGCCGAGCCGGTTCCGGCCGATCATGCCGTGGTAACGGGCCGGTCGGGGCTGGTGGCGACATTTGCGACCGGTGTCCTTCTCAATCTCGGCAATCCGAAAATGCCGCTCTTTTACATAGCGCTCCTGCCCAACGTCGTTGGACCCAATCTCACGATGGAGCAGGCCGGCGTTTTGGCGCTTGTCATCGTCGCCGTCGAGGTTCTGGTGATCGGCGGCCACGTGGTTCTTGCCGGGCGGGCGAGGGCAGCACTGAAGCGCCCAGCGGTTCTGCGGCGCGTCAACCGGGGCTGCGGAGCGGTGATGGTGGGGGCGGGCGTTGCTGCTGTTGCCGTGCGATAGTGGTGTCAGGTGAATTCGAGAACGGTGCCTTCGTAGCGCATCACCGTCTCGCCGTGTTGGTTGACGCCGTCATTTTCCGTCAGGTTGATGAAGGTGCCGGGGCGGCTTCCGAGCGGGCGCGATTCGATCAGGGTCACGGAATAGGTGATGCTGTCGCCGGCATAGACGGGTTTCAGCCACTGCAGCGACTTGAAGCCGGCGGAAGGGCCGAGTTTCGGGGCGGCGAGGCCGGCGGCTTCGAGGCGTACGACTTCCGCTGTCCAATAGGCCATGAACGTCTTCATCCAGCCCGCGCATGTGTGCCAGCCGGAGGCGCAGAGCCCGCCGAAGACGTAGTGTTTTGCGGCTTCCGCATCCACATGGAAGGGTTGCGGATCGAATTTCCGGGCGAACCGGATGATGTCTTCAGGGGTGAAGAGCAGCGTGCCGGTTTCGATCCGCGTGCCGGGGGGAGAGAGTTCGATCAGCCTCATGCCGTGACCTCGGCCGCGTTTCGGAGCCGGATCATGATCGGGTTTTCACCGCGCATGACGATCTGGCCTCGCTGATTGGTGACTTCGTGCAGGAAGTTGACGAGGCCGATGCCCGGGCGGGAGCGGAGCAGGCGGGTCGAGGCCACGGTGGAGCGGCCGGACAGCGTGTCGCCAGCGAGGACCGGCTTTTTCCATTCCATCAGTTCGATGCCGGGCGAGCCTTCGGACGCTGCGCGCGACAGCCAGCCGTCATACATCATCCGCATGAACATCGACGATGTATGCCAGCCGGACGCCGAGAGACCGCCGAGAATGCTGGCACGTCCGGCGGCTTCATCGAGATGCATGGGCTGAGGGTCGAATTCGGTGGCGAACTCGACGATTTCCTCGGCCGTGACAAGCTTATCCGCAAGCGGGAAGGCGCGATCCGGGGTGAAGTCCTCGAAGTGATATTCGATTTCCATCATCTCGTTCGCGCCTCCGCGGGTTCCCGATCAGGTGTTGAAGCGGAAGTGGATCACGTCGCCGTCGTTTACGACATATTCCTTGCCTTCGTCGCGGCCCTTGCCGGCTTCCTTGGCGCCGACTTCGCCCTTGAAGGCGACGTAGTCATCAAAGCCGATCGTGAAGGCGCGGATGAAGCCGCGTTCGAAATCCGTGTGGATGACGCCGGCAGCAGCCGGGGCCTTGGTGCCGCGGACGATGGTCCAGGCGCGGGTTTCCTTGGGGCCGACCGTGAAATAGGTGATCAGGTGAAGGAGATTGTAACCGGCGCGGATCAGGCGGTCGAGGCCTGCTTCTTCAAGGCCGAGGGCCGAGAGGAATTCCTTGGCTTCGTCTTCCGGCAGCTGCGCGACTTCGGACTCGATGGCGGCCGAGATGATGACGCATTCGGCACCCTGTTCCTTGGCCATCGCGGCCACGGCCTTGGTGTGCTCGTTGCCATCGACGGCATCGCTTTCGGCGACGTTGCAGACGTAGAGGACGGGATGCGAGGTCAGGAGGTTTAGAGCCTTCAAGATCTCGATGTCGTCGGCTGCCAGCGTCTTCAGAAGAATGCGGGCAGGCTTTCCGTCGTTGAGAAGCTTGATGACGGCTTCCATGACCGGCAGCTGGGCGACGGATTCCTTGTCGTTGGTCTTGGCGCGCTTGCGGGTCTGCTCGACGCGGCGTTCCAGGCTTTCGAGGTCGGCAAGCATCAGCTCGGTCTCGATCGTCTCGGCATCGCCGACCGGATTGATACGGCCTTCGACATGGGTAATGTCGTCGTCTTCGAAGCAGCGCAGCACGTGCACGACAGCATCGACTTCGCGGATATTGGCGAGGAACTTGTTGCCGAGACCTTCACCCTTCGAGGCGCCGCGCACGAGGCCGGCGATATCGACGAAGGAGATACGGGTTGGAATGATTTCCTTGGAGCCGGCGATGGTGGCCAGCTGCTGCATGCGCGGATCCGGAACCGCGACCTCGCCGGTGTTCGGCTCGATCGTGCAGAACGGATAGTTGGCAGCCTGCGCCGCTGCAGTCTTGGTGAGAGCGTTAAAGAGCGTGGACTTGCCGACATTCGGCAGGCCGACGATACCGCATTTGAAACCCATGGGACGGACCCCGTCTGACTAGAATTGTTCGTTGCCGTGGCTATGGGGGAAACAGGCCGGGCGGTCAAGGGTTGGCGGCTTGGGGGAGGCGGCGGGGACGCTGGTAACGACGCAAAACAGAATTGGGAAACGAGACGTCGGCTTGCGATGCAAACACAAATCAGACCCACCGGTCCCAATCGGGCAAATCACCGCAGTTGCTTGAATTTCCGACCCGTCGGTGCGATATAGCCAGCATACAATCATTGCTGTTTGAGCATGGCGAACGTCATCAGGAGATGCGGATGGCCGGAGACACCACCCTCACGCCGAAGACGACGACAAAGCCCAAGCTGGAGCGGCCGAAGCTCTACAAGGTTATGCTCGTCAACGACGATTATACGCCACGCGAATTCGTGACCATGGTTCTGAAAGCCGTGTTCCGGATGAGCGAGGATACCGGCCGCCGGGTGATGATGACCGCCCACCAGATGGGTGTGGCGGTCGTGGTTGTCTGCACCAAGGATATTGCAGAGACCAAGTCCACCGAGGCGATCGATCTCGCCAAGGAAGCCGGTTTTCCGCTGATGTTCACGACCGAGCCTGAAGAATAGCCGGTCGTCGGCTCAGGAAGCGGTGACGCCGAGAGCTTCGGCCGAGATCCAGAACACTGCGTCCTGCGATTCCTCGGTTTCCAGCCAGACGAAGTCGAGACCCGGAAATTCCTCCTCGAGGATTTCACGGCCGGAGCCGATCTCGCAGATCATGCCGCCTTCGGGATTGAGGTGGTTTGCGGCGTCTGCCAGCAATGTCCGCACCAGATCGAGACCATCAACACCGCCATCGAACGCCATCGAAGGCTCGGCACGGAATTCCGCCGGGAAACCATCCATCGCGTCGTGATCGACATAGGGCGGGTTGGTGATGATCAGGTCGTATTTCCGGCCTGCGAGCGGCTGGAACAGATCGCCCTGATGCAGGCTCACCTGCTGTTCGACCTCGTGTTCCCTAAGATTCAGCTTTGCCACTTCCAGCGCGTCGGCCGACAGATCGACCGCATCGACGGCGGCGTTGGGGAAGAATTTGGCGGCCAGCACCGCGAGGCAGCCGGAGCCCGTGCAGATGTCCACAGCAGTCTCGACCATCATCTGGTCGGGCAGGAAGGACGATCCGTTCGGACCGAGATATTCGCGAAACAGGATCTCGCCGATATGCGAGCGTGGCACGATGACCCGCTCGTCAACCAGAAACCGGACGCCCTGGATATAGGCGCGGCCGGTGAGATATGCGGAGGGTTTGCGGGTCGTGACGCGGGCCTCGATACGCTCTGCGAGAAGCCTGCGCTCGGCCGGCAGGAGGCGGGCGTCGAGGAAGGGATCGAGCGCGTCGATCGGCAGGTCGAGCGTATCGAGCAGCAGAAAGGCCGCGTCGTCGCCGGCAGTCGTGGTGCCGTGGCCAAAGGAAAGATTGGCGGCGTTGAAGCGCGAGATTGCATAGCGCCAGTAATCGCGCAGCGTGACGAGTTCGGTCGTGAGAGCGGTCATATCTGGTGTCATCTTACTTGTCCTTCTCGCCGAACAGTTTCTTCAGCATGTCGGCCATCGGGCCGGTGGCCGGGATGTTCGGTTTCATGCCGCCGCGCGCCTGGTGGATATGGCTCTTGCCCGCTGGTTTTGGCGCCTTCGGGGTGGGCTTCGGCTTTTCGTCCTCGTCCGGCTGGCTGCCGACGGCAAGGGCCAGCTTGTTCATCAGCTGCGAATCCTCGCCCTTCACCAGCATTTCGGCATTGTCGGCGAGCGCATCGAGAAGCTGCGGCAACCAGGCCTGATCCAGCTTGTCGAAATCGCCGAGCACGTGGTTGTTGACGAATTCCTTGGCGCCGGGATGGCCGATGCCGAGCCGCAGGCGGCGGTAATCCTTGCCACAATGAGCGTCGAGCGACTTGATGCCGTTGTGACCGCCATGTCCGCCAGCCGTCTTGATGCGCGCCTTGCCGGGCGCCAGATCGAGTTCATCATAGATCGCGATGATGTTTCCGGGGCCGAGCTTGTAGAAGCGCATGGCCTCGCCGACCGCTTCGCCCGACAGGTTCATGTAGGTCTGCGGCTTGATCAGCAGAACCTTGTCGCCAGCGAGCTCGCCTTCGGAAATGAGGGCCTTGAACTTCTTTGCCCATGGCGAAAAGCCCGGCCGCCGCTGGATGGCGTCGAGCGCCATGAAGCCGATATTGTGGCGATTGCCGGAGTACTTGCTGCCGGGATTGCCGAGACCCGCAATGATCAACATGAAGTGCGTCCGAATTTTCGTACAGGATGTGGTCTCACCACCCCGAAACGGAACGGAAGTCAACCCGGTTTCGTCCCTGCCGACTGATTGGCACCGCTGATCGCTTGCTCAGTGTTCGGCCTTGAGGCCGTAGCGCCGGTAGATCGTGTCCTGGCGGCCATCACGAATCATGCTGTCGAGTGCGGCCTGCATTTTAGCGATCAAGGCGTCCGGGACTGTTTTCTGACAGGCAATGCCGAGCTTCTCCTCGGAGAGGGGAACCACCCTCTCGACGTCGGTGCCATTGTTCTTCAGCCTCTGATAGACGCCTTCCGACATGGGCATCATGTCGATCCGGCCCCGGACGAGCTTGCGCAGCGACGTGTCGAAATCGGCGCTGAGATCGAGGTTCGCAAATCCCATCGATTTCAGAAGGTCCTCGGTAAAGTCGAGCCGATGGGTTCCGATCAGAAAGCTCTTCGCCTCATCGAGCGTCGTGGCGTGGATCGACGAGCCCGCCCGCTTGACCAGGATCGTATGGTTCACGGAGATCGTCATGACCCATTTGAACCGCGGCTTGCGGTCCGCTGTCTGTGCTGCCGAGAAGGCGCAGGTCATCGGCTCGGTCTCGGCGAGCGCGATGGCGCGCGCCCAAGGGATCATTTCAACGTCATAGGGTATCTGCGCTTGCCGCATGATGACATCGATCTGGTCTATGCCCGCGCCGCCATAGCGCCCGTTCTGATCACGGTAGCTGAAAGGTGCATAGGGCTCTGTCTTGAGCTGGAGCCTGTCTGCGGCGTGCGCCTGCAGGCAAGACCACGGTCCGATTGTTGCAGCGAGAGCAAGCACGACGAGTGCTGCGCTTGTCATGCCACACCTGATCGAGGACATCTGCTGCTCCACATCGAGGGCCGGAATTTCAGCTTGCAATAGAATCAATTCGGTCGCCGCTTCGGTCGGCGTTCAACATCGTAAGGACATCGCCGATCGCTTGCGGTCGTGCGAAGTAGTAACCCTGAGCGTATTCGATGCCCATGTCGATGAGTGTCGAACGCTGATATTCGGTTTCGACGCCTTCGGCGACGACATGGCAGTTCATCTTGTGCGAGATCGCGGCAATGCCTTCGATCAGCATCTTGTTTCGACGATCGATATCATCATCGCCATTGTTGAGAGACCGGATAAAGGATTGGTCGATCTTGACGATATCGACCGGGAAACGGCTGAGATAGCTGAGCGAGGAATAGCCGGTTCCGAAGTCGTCAAGCGCGATGCGGCAACCGATGTTGCGGATCTCGTCGAGCAGCCTGCGGATTTCCGGATTGTCATGCATCAGCACGGCCTCCGTGATCTCGATGACCAGTCGGGACGGGCGGATTGCGTAGCGGCCGAGCAAGGTTGACAGCTTGACGGGAAGGCTCGCATCGAATTGCAGCGGCGATACGTTGACGGCGACATAGGTGTCAAACATGCCCGGTATCCGGGAGATGCGGGCAAGATTGGCGACGGCGTCCTCAAGGATGAGATTGCCGATCTGGCCGATCGTGCCGGTTTCCTCGGCGACGCTGACGATTGCGCCCGGAGGAACAAGCCCCTTGCGCGGATGGCGCATGCGCATGAGCGCTTCAAAGCCGTTGCAGGCGCCGGTCCTGATATCCACGATCGGCTGGAGATGCGCTTCGAACCAGTTGGCGGCAAGCGCTGCTTCGATGTCGGTTTCGATTTCGGCACGTTCCCGCGTCTTGTCGAGGATGGCCGAATTATAGACCTGCGCACCGTTCTTGCCGTCGCGCTTGCGGGCATACATGGCCAGATCCGACTTCTGCAGAAGCTCGGCGCCGCTTGCGGCATGGGCAGGGTAGAAGGCAAGGCCGATACTGGCGCTAAGGCGCACGCTGTTGGTCTCGATGCGGAATGGAACGTCAAAGAACTCGACGATTCTCTGGCACAGCTCGGTGCCGCGCCGTTCCGACCCCTCTCCACACAGAAGAATGGCAAACTCGTCGCCGCCCAGGCGCGATGCCGCGTCGTGGTCGCCCAAAAGCGGCAGCATCCGCTCGACGAACTGGCCAAGCACGAGATCGCCGGCCGCATGACCGAGATTGTCGTTGATCGATTTGAACCGATCGAGATCGACGAACAGACAGGCGATGTCGGTTCCGTTGCGATCCGCCTCGATGATTTTCTGCTCAAGCGCCGCCTCGAACCCCTGACGGTTGAGAAGACCGGTCAGGTGATCGGAAATGGCCTGCTGGTAGTTGCGGATTTCTGACTGCTTGAGCTCGGTGACGTCGGTCATCACGCTCAGCGAGCCGGTCTCGCCGTCGCCCGCGGAACCGAGTTCGGTCTCGGCGATAAGGACGTTCATCGTCTTGCCGGACTGACAGATGAAGCGCACCGTGACTTCGAACGCCGGTCCGCGCGATCGCACCTGCGATTTCCTGTTGTGGTAGAGGCTGCGGTCTTCCGGCATCACCAGTTCGCAGAAGGGCAGGTTCAATATGTCAGATCGGCTGTACCCGGTCGCAACGAGCCAGTAGTCGCTGACGGCGGCGATCCTGTCGTCGGCGTCGAGCGAAAACAGCATGGCCGGCGTGAGATTGTAGGTCTGCGTCGTCTTGCGATGTGCCAGTTTCAGCTCGCGCTCCTCGTGTTCGAGAAGGGTCTGCATCTCGTTGAAGCTCTTGGCCAGGCGTCCCATTTCATCGGTGGAGCGCCAGTCGACATGGTGACGAGAACCGAGGCGACGGGTCGCTTCGATTGCGGCGGTCAAACGCAGAAGAGGTTTGATCACCATCACGCGGTTGCCGAGAATGGCGGCGCCGAACACGGTCAGGATGGCGATGATGAAGATCGAGATGAAGGCGAACTCGAATTCGTGAAGCTTCGAGAACCAGCCGATTGTCGGGATGCTGACGCTGACCTTACCGACAACGCGAGCGCCGTAGTTCGACATGTAGGTGATGGGCTGCGAGCGGATCGTCAGGTCGCTCAGGGATATCTCTTGCGGCGTGACTTCCGATATATTCAGTTTGCCCGTCGTGTCGGTGACGCGAACCGCGTAGATGGTCGGATCTTTCACCATGGCGACGGCGATCTGGTGAACGCTTTCGGTATCGAGATCCCAGAGGGGCTTGGCAAGCGCTTGCGAGTTCGTCGCCAGAACGATGTCGACATGCTCTTCGAGCGCCCGAACCGCCTGCTGCGATGACAACGCCAAAAGCAGCGTGAACAACGGCACGACGACGGCCAGAAGCGCGCCCGAAATAATGGCTATGAACCGACTCTCAACGGAATGAGCCACCCGTATTCCCCGCCTGCTTGTAGTCGGTGTTAGTCGCCGACTGCGTGTTCCCCAACACAGTAATTGGCCGGATAATTCCAGCCATTGATTAAGCTTTACTGAAGCCGGGAAGAGTAAAGCGAAGCGGATCTTAAAGAGGGTTACGTAATCCTGACCGGAAAACGTAAAAGCCCGCCTTCGTTGGAAGGCGGGCTCTCAGAAAGACAAGACGAAAATGTCTTATTCGGCTTCAGGAGCCGCAGTCTCAGTCGCTTCTTCTTCTTCGACGCCTGCAGCAGGTGCAACGATCGTCGCGATGGTGAAGTCGCGGTCGGTGATGACAGGTGTCACGCCCTTCGGCAGCTTAACGGCCGAGATGTGGAGGCTGTCGCCGATCTTGGCGTCGGTCAGATCAACCGTGATGAATTCCGGGATCTGGTCGGCCGGGCAATGGAACTCGACCGTGTGACGGACGATGTTCAGAACGGCGCCCTGCTTGATGGCCGACTTGTCTTCGTTTTCGAAGTGTACCGGTACTTCGACGTTGACTTCAGTCTTGGCCGAAACGCGCAGGAAGTCGACATGCATGGTGAAGTCGCGGACCGGATCCAGCTGGTAGTCCTTCGGGAGGACCTGGATCTTCTTGCCGTCGAATTCGATCGTCGCGATGGTGGTCATGAAACCGCCAGCGTGAATGCGCTTCGTGACTTCGTTCGTGTTGAGCACGATCGACAGAGGAGCCTGCTTGTCACCATAGATGACTGCAGGGATAAAACCGTTGCGGCGAAGTTCACGGGAGGACCCCTTACCGACCCGTTCGCGCGCCTCGGCCTTGAGCACGTAAGTTTCCTTGCTCATGGCAATTCCTTTCGAGGTTGTTTGGAGAGTTCTTCGCGGACAGTGCCGCGTCAAACCGGAGGGCATCGTCCGACGCTCTCCATCCGCGTTGCCTCCAAGGGTGTCTACGCGGACGGGGTCCCTATAGTCCATCAGGGCAGGAGACGCAAGGGATCTGCGGCGTGGTTGGCTCTGCAAACCGGTCGTCGTCGTTACCTACCGCCAGATACCCGCGTGCCCAATATGAAACTTCCGGTATGTGCCGTTTTGCCATCCGTTAATGACGTTCATTCGAAATTAGCGAGATTCGATAAATGCGAGGTCCGGGCGACCGAATTTGTTAAATTGTGAGGGTCAAGACGGTGTTAACTCCGGAGACCAAGATCTAACATGTACGCCGTTCTGTCCTGTCTGGCCTATGAGCACAATCTCTTCCTCGTCGTCGTGGCGGGGGCGCTCTGCTTCATTGCGAATGCGGGAACCGTGGTTTTTGCCGCCCGGGCACGACAGGCAAACGACCGCAGCCGCTACGGCTGGGTGATCGTCTCCGGCGGAGCAGGGGGCTTCGGGATCTGGGCAACACATTTCGTGGCCATGCTCGCCTACGATCCGGGCCAGCTCTTCACATTCAATCTGTCGCTGACGCTGCTGTCGCTTGGTATTGCATTTCTCGCGACATTTGCGGCGGGACTGCTTGCCGTGCTGTTTACCGGCAAATCCGGCGCTGTGGCCGCCGGCCTGGTATTCGGTACCGGCGTTTCCTGCATGCATTTTACCGGCATGGCGGCGATCGAGTTCGGCGGCCTGATCGTCTGGTCGCAGCCGCTGGTCATCGCTGCCATCGTCACCGCGATCGTCATGTCGACGACAGCCTTCCTCATGATCCTGAAGGGAGGCCTTGCAAACAACATTCTTGCTGCAGGTCTCCTGTCGCTCGGTATCGTCTTTATGCATTTCATCGCGATGGGCGCGGCAACGCTTGTTCCGGGTTTCGGGATCCTGCCTGAAGACGGGATGCTGTCGAAGCCGCTGATGCTGGCAACGATCATTGCCGTCTCGCTGTCGCTGATCGGGTCGGGCCTGGCCGTTGCCACCATCACCGGGCGTGCGGCGCGGTCCTCGAAGGCCAGCGAAGCCAATTTCCAGATGCTCGTGCGCGGGGTGACCGACTACGCGATCTACATGCTTTCACCCGAGGGCGCCGTCTCCAGCTGGAATGCAGGGGCAGAGCGTGCCAAGGGGTACAGGGCCGACGAGATCATTGGCCAGCATTTTGCACGTTTCTATTCGGATGAAGAACAAGCCCGGGGTCTGCCGGAACAGGCGCTCGCAACAGCGCGCACAACCGGTCTGTTCGAGGCGGAAGGCCGGCGCTACCGCAAGGATGGGAGCTGGTTCTGGGCACATGTGGTGATCCAGCCCGTCCTCGACGACGATGGCGTGCTTGCCGGCTACGCCAAGATCACGCGCGACATCACCCGTCAGAGACAGGACACCGACCGGATCGCCTCCGTGACGCAGAACCTGGATCTGGCGCTTGAGAACATGGCGCAGGGGATCTGCCTGTTCGATCGCGAGCAGCGGTTGGTGCTGACGAACCGGCGCTATGGCCAGATTTTTCGGTTTGAGGAAGGCGCTCTGAAGCCGGGTATGACATACCGCGAGATCGTGGCTCTTGGCTACAGGACCTCGTTTGCCGACGCGGCGGAGGCGGAAGCACGGGCAGAACAGCATTACCAGCGCAACATCGCAGCCATCAATTCCAGGCAGGAAGCCCTTCTACACCGACTGAGCGACGATCGGACGATCCGGATCGATTTCAGCTATCTCGATCAGGGCGGCTGGGTTTCGACATTCGAGGATATCAGCGAGCGGATACGGTCGGAGGAAAAGATCGCCTTCATGGCGAAGCATGACAGCCTGACGCAGCTTCCGAACCGTCCGGCTCTGATGGAATATCTCGAAGCCGAGGTGCGTAACGCGGAGAGCGAGGGCGGGCATGTTGCGGTCGTCGGCATCGATCTCAACAAGTTTAAACAGATCAACGATCAGTTCGGGCACGCGGCCGGCGATGCCGTGCTCAAGGAAATTGCCGAGCGGATGAATTCGATCGTGCGGCCTCACGAGATGTTTGCCCGGTTCGGCGGCGACGAATTCGTGGCCGTGAAGCGCTACGGGGATTTGGCCGAAGTGTCCGAGTTCCTGGACCGATTGTCGGATGCGTTCGGGCAGCCGATCCAGATCGAGGTGCATCGTCTCAGTCCCGGCGCAAGCATGGGTGTTGCGCTCTACCCGCATGACGGGGCATCCCCCGATGCGCTGATCGCGAACGCGGATCTGGCCATGTACCGCGCCAAGGGCTCGCTCTCGCGCGACATCTGCTTCTACGACATCGAGATGGACGAGGCCGCCCGCGACCGCACCAAGATGGCGGAGGATCTTTGGACGGCGATCGAGCAGGATCAGCTCAGGCTGCACTACCAGGTGCAAAAATCGGTCGCGACCGATGAGATCACCGGTTACGAGGTCCTGCTGCGCTGGAGCCATCCGGAGCGAGGCAATGTCTCGCCGGCAGATTTCATCGGGGTCGCGGAGGAATGCGGCGCCATCCTGCCGATCGGCGCGTGGGTTCTGCGCGAAGCATGCCGGGAGGCGGCCAACTGGCCGAATGACTACAAGGTCGCGGTCAATCTGTCGCCGGTGCAGATCGCGCATGCCGACATGCCGGCGCTGGTCCATACCGTGCTTCTGGAAACCGGTCTGAAACCAAGCCGTCTCGAGCTTGAAATCACCGAAAGTTCGATCATCAGCGACAAGCAGCGGGCGATGAATGCGCTTCGCTCCATCAAGGCGCTGGGCGTATCGATTGCGATCGACGATTTCGGGACCGGCTATTCGTCGCTGGAGACGCTGCGCTCCTTCCCGTTCGACAAGATCAAGCTCGACCGGAGCTTCCTGACCGAAGTGGACCGCAGCGAGCAGGCAACGGCCATGGTGCGAGCAATTCTGGCTCTGGGGCAGGGCCTGCAGATCCCGGTTCTCGCGGAGGGTGTCGAGACGGTGAACCAGCTCGACATTCTGCGGCGGGAAGGATGCCACGAAGTGCAGGGCTATCTTCTCGGTCGGCCGATGCCGATGGAAGATCAGCCGAACCCGCAGTCTGGGTCAGAAATGGGCTCGGCCAACCAGAACGCTGCCTGAAGATCGCGGAAACGTTTGACCTAGCGTCGAGGTTCGCCGCCGGGGGCGTAGGCCGTTTTCTGCTCGAACCGGAATTTGTGGCCGCAGTCGCTACAGCGCAGCATGTATTTGCGCGGATCTTTCGAGGCGAACTCGGTCTGAAAACCTTTCGGGAGTTCGTCGATGCGAAAATCGCGATTGCTGGCGCGCTTGTCGTCGGACTCGGAGACTTCGGCATAACCGGCATGTCCGCACTGCGAGCATTCGAGTTTTCGGGAATAGCGGTCGCGGGCGGCCATGCGGAACTCCTTGGGTACCGCGCCTACATAGTCAACAGACGCCGCGAATGCAAAACGCCGGGATGAAAATCCCGGCGTTTATATTCTTGGCGTTCAACTCACGTCGCGATCAGCGGCGGCATTCGCCCGGAGAGACCGCGCCGAAGCCGGCATTGCGGGCTTCGCAGGCATTCGGGAATGTCTGGAGCCGACCGCCACGCTGGCCGCAGACCGGGCGATATTCGCGGGTGCACATGCCGCCGCCATTTTCAGGACGGTCAGGTCTGCCGGGACGATCCGGCCTCGAGGGGCGATCCCAATCCGGGCGGTCAGGCCTTGATGGACGATCCGGGCGATCGGGTCTGGATGGGCGATCCCAATCTGGACGGGGATCGGGGCGATCGGGCCGGCTCCAGCCGGGGGCGGGACGTTCCGGCGGATAGCCGGGGCCTGGACCTGCGTCGACGCAGGCGGAAAGCATTGGAGCCAGGATGAAAAGTGCAAGCCATTTCGGCTTGTTTCGTAGGATCGACATCGCGATAGGTCCTCCCTCTGCAGATGGATGGCAGACCTCTATCAGACTTACATAGCCGTGGGACAGGGGGCGCAGCGTTTTTGCTGCCGAGCCCGTCCCACGGTCATGCGTCAATCCTAGTCGAACAAGCTCGAGACGGACTCTTCCATGGCGGTACGGTTGATCGCCTCGCCGAGAAGGTTTGCCGTGGTGATGACGCGGATATTGTGCGCCGACTGAACGGATGTCGTCGGCTGGATCGAATCCGTGATCACCAGTTCCTTGAGCTTGGACGCCGCGATGCGGGCAACGGCACCGCCCGACAGCACGCCGTGGGTGATGTAGGCGGTGACGCTTGTGGCGCCGTTCTTTAGAAGCGCCTCGGCTGCGTTGCAGAGCGTGCCGCCGGAATCGACGATATCGTCGATCAGCAGACAGTCCTTGCCGGTCACGTCACCGATGACGTTCATGACTTCCGACTCGCCTGCGCGTTCACGCCGCTTGTCGACGATGGCGAGCTGGCAGCCCAGGCGCTTGGCAAGCGCACGGGCGCGAACCACGCCGCCGACATCCGGCGAGACCACCATGACGTTGTTGAGGTCGTAGTGTTCCTTCACGTCGCGCGCAAGAATCGGCACGGCGTAGAGGTTGTCGGTCGGGATATCGAAGAAGCCCTGGATCTGGTCTGCGTGCAGATCGAGCGTCATGACACGGTTGGCGCCGGCCTCGGTGATGAGGTTGGCGACGAGCTTGGCCGAGATCGGCGTGCGCGGCCCGGCCTTACGGTCCTGGCGAGCATAGCCGAAATAGGGAAGCACAGCCGTGATGCGCTTGGCGGAAGACCGCCGGAACGCATCGATCATGATCAGCAGTTCCATCAGGTGATCGTTGGTCGGAAACGACGTGGACTGGATGACGAACACGTCTTCCCCACGGACATTCTCCTGTATTTCAACGAAGATTTCCTGGTCTGCAAATCGCCTTACCGAGGCTTTTCCGACTGGTACATTAAGATAGCTGCAGATCGCGTCGGCCAGATGCCGGTTCGAATTGCCTGCGAAAACCTTCATTGCGGTCCGCCTGTATTGAAGCTGGATGGCGGCCTTTTACCGGCGCCACCTTCGAATGCAATAGCGTTTTCCCTCAGGCCACCGTTTTTTGCGAAGAAACAGTGACCGTGTCACATCATGGTTACCTAACCGCCATGCGATTGCCGCCAGCTCATATAGTCCTGGATCGTCTTTGCGGCGATGAGTTCCATCGTCGAGGACGGCACTGAGGCCCATGGATCCTGGCCGCTGCCGGGCACATTTTCCTGCCCCTGCATGCGGTGAAGCCTGGAGCCGGTATTGTCGAGAACATCCCAGACATAGACGATGGTGATCTTTTCGCCATCGCTGAAGGCCGAGAAATAGCCCTTGAGGATCTGCTCGGTACCCGTATCGCTGGAGGGACGGATCGTCAGCCCAGCGGCGCGCGCTTCGGCGCCAAGCCTTCGCGACAGCGGCGTCACGGCCTGTACGGGGGCACCGATGATCGGCAGGAAGCGGATGGTGTTGCCGGCGGCGGGCAGGGAAGCCTCCTGTTGGGGCGCTGCAGCGGTAGACTGGGCTTCAGCCTGGCTTTGGCCCTGCCAGTCGGGCGGTGGGCCTGAAGAGGCGGGCGAGGTCTGGTTGCCAGACTGCATCGCCTGGGCCTGCGCTTCCAGCGTATTTTGCGGGCGCGGCTGGTAGGTGTCGTTTCTGTAGGTCTGATTGCTGTAGGTCTCGGGCCTTGGGGAACGGGCCATGCGCTCCGTATCGGCCTGGGTAACCGGTGTCGATGCGCGATTGCCGCCGCCGATTTCGGCGCGCGGCGTCAGCGCTTCGCTGGTGTTGCAGCCGGAGACGGACAGAGCAACGATGCAGGCGGAAAGCAGTTTTCCGATAAGCCGCATGCGTTCGCCCCTTTGCCGGTTCCCATCCCGCGACAAGCTAAGGTCGGATTTTCCGGCCTGTCAATGATCGCGGGCTTCTCAGCCCTGGATAAGGTCGAGACCATGGCGTGAAAGCGGCCGGGGGGCGCCTTCCGTCGTCAGATAGGTCTGGCCGAGCGTCATGGCCACGCCGCTGTCGCTGTCCATGATGATCATGTGCACGAACAGCGTCATGCCGGGCAAGATCTCCTGCGGATTGCCGAAGTGGAACATCTGGTGCTCCATCCACGACGGCGAGAAGCGGGCGCCCAACGAGTAGCCGCATGCGTTCAGCCGGTGACGGGAGAGGCCGCGTTCGTCGAGGATCCTGGCATGGGTATCGAACACGTCTCCGAATGTATGACCTGGAGACAGAACCTCCTCGATCGCCCGGATCGTCTCAAGGCAGGCCTTGTAGAGTTCCTTGTGGCGCGGCGAGGGATCACCGACGAGCGCGGTGCGCATCATCGCGACGTGATAGTGGGCGGCGGTGCCGGCCCATTCGAGCGTCAGCTGGTCGGTGGCATCGAGCTTGCGGCGACCGGCCTTGTAACGGCACAGAAGCGCATCCTCGCCGGAACCGATGATGAATTCGTTGGCGGGATAATCGCCGCCGCCGGAAAACACCGCGCCCTGCATCGCCGCGAGGATATCGGCCTCGTCGCCGCCGGACTTGATCAGCGGCAGAGCGGCGTCGAGCGCATCGTCCGCCAGTTCGGCGGCGCGTTGCACATGGGCGATCTCGGCCGCGCTTTTGACGAGGCGCAGCCGGCTGACCAGATAGGATGCGTCACTGAGCTGGCCGAAATTGGTGAGTTGGTTGTCGAGCAGGCGCGCGATGCGGCCGGTCATGCCATGCGTGTCGTATTCGACGCCGATCCTTGCGCCGAGCAGATCGAGTTCGCTCAAGAGGTTCTTGAGATCCAGCGTCGGATCGGCATTCACCCGGTCGACCCAGACCACAATGTTTTCGATGATCGAGGTCTGGCGGGCCTGGCGAAGGTCGGCAGAGCGCGTGAGCAGCGTCATCGAGCCATCGGCCTTCACGACCAGCGTCTGGAAGAAGCAGTAGCCGAACGTGTCGTAGCCGGTCAGCCAGTACATGCTTTCCTGCGCAAACAGCAGGATGGCATCGAGCTTTTCCTCGGCCATCTTCGTCGTCAGGCGGGCGAGGCGATCGGCATATTCCGATCTGTCGAAGTGCAGAGCCATGGTAGTCCTCCCGAACTTTTATTGCTGAAGCGCGATGGCTGAAATCTGGCGGCCGTAATCCGGCTCTTGGTCATGCGTCGTGCGGCGATAGGAAAAGAAGCGTTCCCGATCCGGGTAGGTGTCGAGGCCGAGGTTCTCAGCGGTGACGCCTGCCGCCTTCAGGCGCGACATGGTGAGAGCGGGTAGATCGAACATGGAATGCTGCGGCTTTGGAGACGGTGTGAAGAAGGCTGCGTATTCGGGGTTCACGCCGAGGAAGCGTTCCACGAATTCCGGGCCGACCTCGTAGCTGTCAGGGCCGATCGAGGGTCCGAGAACGGCCACGATCTTTTCCCTTTCAGCGCCGAGCGACACCATCGCGTCGATCGTGTTTTCGAGCACGCCTGTCAGCGCGCCCTTCCAGCCGGCGTGAGCCGCGCCGATCACGCCATTGTCGCCATCGGCAAACAGGATGGGGCCGCAATCGGCAGACAGGACGCCGATCACGACGCCCGGCGTGGCCGCGACCATCGCATCGACCTGCGGGCGCTCGCCGGAATAGGCAGCATCGACCACGACCACATCAGGCGAATGGACCTGATGGACGGTTGCGAGCTTTTCGAGCGGCAGATCGAACCAGGCCGCAACCCGCCGGCGGTTTTCGAGAACGAGCGTCTGATCGTCTTTCGACCCGACACCGACATTGAGACCGGCGTAGATTCCGTCCGACACGCCGCCCTTTCGCGTGAAGAAGCCGTGGCGGATCTTGGCGCCGGCTGTCGCGTTCAATAGGGCGCTTTCGATCGGCGTCGGCGAGGCGTTCTCCGGCATCGGTTTATCCACCCTGCTGATTTTGTTGGTTTTTGCGTGATGCACCGTCGGCGGCACTCGCTGCTTCGATTGGGCGCGAGATTGGCGCAAGCCGATAGCGTGTGTCAATCCGCCCGGACGTGCTCTTTCAGTCGACCGGACGGAAGGGCATCAGATTGACCGCGGAGCCCGAGACGGCGATGACCTTGAAGAGTTCGCCCATCTTGCCCGCACCTTCGCCGGCAAGGCGATCGACGGCAGCTGCTATCAGCCGCTGTTCGGACGGTTCCTTGTCGCGCGCAAGGGCTGAAGCCCGTTCGGCAAGGCCGAGGCCATAGAGGAATTCGCCCTGATGGAGGCCGCCGTTCAGATGAATGCCGGACGCCAAGGCGACCTTGGCGAGATCTTCGAAATCGACATGGCTGGTCAGATCTGCCTCGCCGGGGCTGGCAAGCGGCGGGTCATAGTCGTGGTTCTTTACGGCCTGCAGAGTATCGCCGAAACTGGTGACCATATGGCCGTAGTCGATGACGAGCGCACTGCCGCCGAAATTCCTTAGCCTTTCGCAGAGCGTCTGCATGACGGCCTGGCGGGCAGGGGCGAATTCGAAGATCGTGCCTTCCGGGATGGAAGCGACCGGGGCGGGCAGGATGACCGGATCGAGCGTGGCGATGCCGGCGACGAAGGACAGCTCGTCCTCCGGGCCAAGGCCCACCAGCCTTTCGCGAAAACCGGTCGGGGTCCGCACGAACTGGCGGATCGGGATCGCGTCGAACAACTCGTTGGCGGCGATCAGGGTAAACCCTTCCGGCACGTCTTCGAAACTGTCGTGCCAGGAAATTTTTGTCGAATAGGCCTCGAGCGTAACGCGCTGAACGCCGCGAAGGCGTTCGCTGGTTTCCACCAGATGGACCCGCAGGCCGTCCATCAGGGATGGTGCGATGCGCTGGATGACGCGCAGCATGTCGGACATCATCGTGCCGCGGCCGGGACCGATCTCGACCAGGCGCACATCGCCCGGGCTACCTTGGCGCTGCCAGGCGTGGACCATGAAAATGCCGACCATTTCGCCGAACAGCTGGCTGATCTCCGGCGCGGTGACGAAATCGCCATGCCGGCCGAAAGGTTCGCGGGTGCGGTAGTAGCCGAATTCCGGATCGGCAAGGCAGAGCGCGAAATAGTCGGTGACGCTGATCGGTCCGCTGGCGCGGATCAGCGTCTTGATCTTTTCGGCAAGGGGCGTGGTTACTTCTGGGCTGTTCACGGGTGCCTCACACTTTCGCCGCGGAGGCGACGCGAGCCCGCGTGATCGCCCAGATGCCAACAGCAACCATCGGTAGTGATAGCACCATGCCCATCGTTAGCCAATTGGTGCCGAGCAAATAGCCGAGCTGCACATCCGGTTCGCGGAAGAACTCGACAAAAATTCGGCAGAGCCCGTAGCCGAGGACGAACGCGCCGCAGATGGTGCCGGGTACACGAAGGGCCTTGAAACGATAGATCAGGAGTGCCAGCACCAGAAGCAGGATGATGCCTTCCAGGCCTGCTTCATAGAGTTGGCTCGGATGGCGGGCGAACGGGCCACCGGTCGGGAAGACGACAGCCCATGGTGCATCGCTCAACCGGCCCCAGAGTTCGCCATTGACGAAATTGGCGATGCGGCCGAACAGCAGGCCGAACGGCACGACGGCGGCGACGATGTCGAACATGCTCCAGACCGGAATGGCATGACGGCGGGCAAACACGATCATCGCAATCGTTGCGCCAAGGAAGCCGCCATGGAAGGACATGCCGCCGTTCCAGATCTCGATCGCGCGGATCGGGTTTTCCAGGATCGGGCCGAGATCGTAAAACAGGATGTAGCCGATGCGGCCGCCAAGGACGACGCCTGCCGCGATCCAGACGAGGAAGTCGTCGAGATGGACCGCGGTCATCGGGGCCTGACCGTTGGGCCACAGTGACGCGTTTGCGGTCAGCTTGCGGGCGTAAAGCCAGCCCAGCATGATACCGGCAACATAGGCAAGGCCATACCAGTGTACCGCAAGCGGCCCCAAGGAGAACGCGACCGGATTTATCTCGGGAAATGGCATGAGAGCAAAAAAATGAAGCGCTTCGTACAAATTACAGGTGTCTCGCTTACTCACAGTCGTGTGAAAAGATGGACTTGGGGACATCGCCGGTCAAGATGAATCTCATTCTGAGACGCGCGCAACAGTGGATGACGCTTGCAACGCGGCGACCCAAGCCCTACTTCAGATCCCATAGGACAAACACAGGCCGATATCGGGCCGATATCGCTGCCGATGGCAAGGAGACGGAACCTTATGTCGACCGGAACGAACCGCATATTCGACGATTTCGCACGGCTGATGACGGACGCTGCCGGCGCTGCACAGGGTGTGCGAAAGGAAGTGGAGACGGCTTTCCATGCCCAGGCGGAACGGTTCCTTAACAACATGGATCTGGTCAAGCGGGAGGAATTCGAAGCCGTTCGCGAGATGGCTGCCCGCGCCCGCGACGAGAATGTTGCGCTAAAGGCCCGTCTCGATGCGCTGGAGGCAAAATTCGGCCAGAGCCAGAGCCATGATCAGGGCCATTCAGGTCAGTAGGCCACTTCAGATCGGGCCATAAACTGTGGCCCCTCAGGGGATTCGCAATCTCCGTTTGAGATCGCCGTCAAAGTCCAGCGCCAAAAGCCTGCGCGGCGATCTTTCCCAGCCTATTCGCGATTGAGCGTCATCGCGTCTAATCGGCACAGTCAGGCGTCTGTTTTGCCTCGCCAAATCCCCATGAATTTACAAAAAATTAAGCCCTGTGGACACTCTTAAAAAAGCCAGCGTCCAGAGTCATTTAACCATCCGTTCTGATCTCATGCGCGAACCGGTTTCGGGGTTCAATCCACGGAAATCGGCATTCAGGGGATGGCAGCCGGACTCCGTCTAGCTACACTGATTTTACACGATGATTCGAAACGAGCCGGCGAGCTTCCGGTGGTGACCGACAGGTTACCGACGAGGCTGAAGGTAAGCTCCAGACAGGGTAACTCAGTTATTCTGGCGGCGACGAGCGATCATCGAAATGTAGTTCCGGTTAAGTGTTGGCGCGTTCCGCTCGAATTCGCATTCATTCCGGTCAAAAAGGTGCCGCATGAGCCTCATGGAATTAAACGTTGAGCGTCAGTCGAACCCGGTGGACATGATCGAGTTCGTCGCAGCTTCCAACGATTGGACATTCGAACGGTCCGGCGAAGACGAGATCGCCATGACCGTGGAGGGTCGGTGGACGGACTACCACGTATCCTTCTCCTGGATGGAGGAGTTCGAGGCGCTGCATCTCGCCTGCGCCTTCGATCTGAAGATCCCCGATATCCGTGTGAACGAGGTCATCCGGCTTCTGTCCTACGTGAATGGTCAGACGCTGATGGGGCATTTCGACCTGTGGCGTCAGGAAGACGTGGTGATCTTCCGCCAGTCGCTTCTGCTGGCCGGCGGTGCCGAACCCACGAACCAGCAGGTCGAGGTTCTGTTTTCCAGCGCGCTTGATGCCTGCGAGGCCTATTATCAGGCGTTCCAGTTCGTCGTCTGGTCCGGCATGGAAGCGAAGGCTGCCATGGATTGCGTTCTGTTCGAGACGGTCGGCGAGGCTTGATGGCGTTGCAGCTGGGTTCGATCGTTCTCGTCGGTGCCGGCAATATGGGCGGCGCCATGCTTTCCGGCTGGTTGAAGAACGGCGTTCCCGGCGCTTCCGTCACCGTCGTTGATCCATCGCCGTCAGATGCGATGCGGGCCATGATGTCAGATGCCGGCGCGACACATGTGACGGCAATTCCTGAAGGCATGTCGGCAGACATTCTGTTCCTTGCGGTCAAGCCGCAGCTGATGGATGCCGTCCTGCCGCCATTGAAGGCTCTGGTCGGCGATGCGACGGTCGTCGTGTCGGTCGCGGCGGGCAAGACGTTGTCCTCGATGCAGAGACATCTCGGCGAGGCTGCGATGGTGCGCGCCATGCCGAATACGCCGGCCATGATCGGCCGCGGCGTGACCGGCGCCTATGCCAACGACAAGGTTTCCGCCGCCCAGCGCGACGCCGTGCATGCGCTGCTCAAAGTCAGCGGCCCGGTCGAGTGGGTTTCGAGCGAGGCGGATATCGATGCCGTCACCGCCGTTTCCGGTAGCGGGCCGGCCTATGTCTTCTATCTGGTCGAATGCATGGCGGAGGCCGGGCGCAAAGCCGGTCTTCCTGCCGATCTTGCGATGCGGCTTGCGCGCGAAACCGTGTCGGGTGCGGGAGAACTTCTGCATCAATCGACGGAGGATGCCTCGCGGCTTCGCCAGAACGTGACGTCTCCGGGCGGCACCACGGCTGCGGCACTGTCCGTGCTGATGGCAGACGATGGGATGCAGCCGCTGTTCGACAAGGCAATCGAGGCAGCGCGGAGCCGCGCGGAAGAACTGGGACGCTGAGCAGCCATGTCTAACGAGATAAGCTTTGCCGACTTCGAGAAGGTCGATATCCGGGTTGGCACGATCGTCGAGGTCGAGCCGTTTCCGGAAGCCCGCAAGCCGGCCTTCAAGCTGAAGATCGATTTCGGGCCTGAGATCGGCGTCAAGAAATCGTCGGCGCAGATTACCGTCCACTATACGCCTGAAACGCTGCTCGGACGCCAGGTGCTGGGCGTCGTCAATTTTCCGCCGCGCCAGATCGCGCCGGTCCGTTCCGAAGTGCTGACGCTTGGCTTTGAAGACGAGAACGGCGCGATCGTTCTGGCTGCCGTCGAGCAGGGCGTTCCAAACGGCAAGAAGATGATGTGATCAGGCGCGAGGGCGTCCTCACCGGACACCTTAGCCGTTTCGCCAACAGTCTCCCTAACTCTCACGTGAGCTCTTTGACTGCCGGCCTTCGGTCAGGCGGGAACGCGAACGATAGCTCTCAAGCCACCGCTCGGACTGTCGTCCAGCGTGACATTGCCGCCATGCGAGCGGGCGATGTCGCGGGCGATCGCGAGGCCGAGGCCGGTTCCGGACGCATCGAGATTGCGGGCCTCGTCGAGCCTGTGGAATGGCTTGAACACATCCTCGCGGGATTGCGCAGGAACGCCCGGGCCGTCGTCATCGAGGGTCAATGTCAGCCACTTGGCGCTGTGGCGCGCATCGATATGCAGGTTGTCTGCGTAGCGCTGGCTGTTCGAGACGAGGTTTCCGAGCAGGCGGTTGAAGGCGTTCGGCCTGACGGCGATCTCGTCGTCGCCCTCGATGTGGTAGGTGAGGATCTGCCCGTGCAGGCTGAAACTTACGCGGAATTTCTCGAGAAGCTCGCTCAGATACAGCGTACCGAAGTCCTCCTCGGCCTCGCCCTTGGCAAACGCCAGGTAGCCTTCCAGCATGGACTGCATGTCTTCGACATCCTGTTCCATGCCGGCGAGTTCCGGCTTGTTGCCGGCAAGCGCCAGCTGCAGCTTGAATCGGGTGAGGATGGTGCGCAGGTCGTGGCTGATGCCGGCCAGCATCGCGGTGCGCTGCTCCATCTGCCGTTCGAGCCGTTCGCGCATCTGGATGAAGGCAAGGCCTGCGCGCCTTACCTCGTCTGCGCCGCGCGGCGAAAAGCCTTCGGTCTTTTGTCCCTTGCCGAAACTTTCCGCCGCCTGGGCAAGTCTCAGGATCGGGCGGATCTGGCCGCGCAGGAACAGGATCGAAATCACCACCAGCACGAAGGCGGTGCCGATCATCCAGATCAGGAAGATGTGGGTGTTGGACGCGTAGGTAGAGCCGCGTCTGGCAAACACCCGCAGCACCCGTTCGTCCATTTTTACGCGGATCTCGACGAGCCGACTGTCGCCTACCGTATCGATCCAGAACGGCATGCGGATCTGACTGCTCAACTGTTCGGCAAGGATGTTGTCGAGGATCGCGAAGAAGGGGCGCTGGCGGGGCGGCGGCAGCTGGCCGTTCTCCTCGATTGCAATCGTCAGGCCGAGAGAGCTGTCGGCGATGCGGCTGACTTCGTTGTAGTTGCTGTCCTGCGGATAATTGCGGATTATCTCGATAATGGCGGCGATGTCGCGAACGGTGCCTTCAGACAGGCGCTCTGTCACCATGCGCCAGTGGCGTTCCATGAACACCGCGGCGACGACTGTCTGGAGCAGGAGCATTGGGAGAATGACGATCAGCAGCGAACGGGTGTAGAGGCCCGTCGGCAGCCAGCGACGCAGCCAGCGCGTGAACGGACGCCAACCGGGGAGGGTAAACCGGCTGGTCTCTCGCTTCAGCGTGTTGAAAATTGCCATTCGCCGCCCGTTATCGTCCTGTCGTCGGTCTCTTGTGCATCAGTCGATACTCAGCCTGTACCCGATGCCACGCACGGTCTGGAGATAGACCGGGTTGGCGGGGTCTTCTTCGATCTTACGACGCAGCCGGTTGATCTGCACGTCGATTGTGCGCTCGCCGACATCCGTATCGTCCCCGATCAGTTCGTGGCGGGGGATCGTTTCGCCGGCGCGCAAGGCAAACAGCATCATGATTTCCTGTTCGCGGTCGGTCAGGCGGATCGTCTCGGCCGCCTTGCGCAGTTCCTTGCGCGGGATCGAGAAGGTGAACGGACCAAACATGATCTGCTCGATCTTCGGTGCATCGGCCGAGCTGCTGCGGCGCAGGATGTTGTTGATGCGCAGGACCAGTTCGCGCGGATCGAAGGGTTTTGACAGGTAATCGTCGGCACCTGCCTCGAGACCGGCGATGCGCGATTCTGCCTCGACACGTGCCGTCAGCAGGATGACCGGGGTGGTCTTCTTTTCATAAAGCGACTGGGTGAGCGACAGACCCGTTTCGCCCGGCATCATCACGTCGAGAATGATGAGGTCGAAATGCAGTCCTTCCAACTTGCGCCGCGCTTCGGCGGCATCTCCCGCCACGGTAATGCGGAAACCCTGCTCCACCAGATAGCGGTTGAGGAGATCGCGGATGCGGGTGTCGTCGTCGACAACGAGAAGGTGAGGGGCGTCGTCCAAAAGCGGTGTATTGGTCATCTGTCTGTCCCGGTCAGATATCCTGACTGATGTCGATATCAGAAATCACGAGGTTCGGGTCACGTCCACGCATCCGTTGAAGGAAAAGGGTTACGCTTTCCCGCATCCCGGGGGTGAAGTCTTCCATGGCGCGTGCGATACGCTTGGATTGCGGCTCGCACAGGGCCAGCGCCAGTTCGCGGCCGGCAAGGGTCGGATAGAGGCGGCGCTGTCTGCGATCCTTGGCCCCGGCCATCTGCCTGATGTAGCCGGTCTCGATCAGCTGCTTCAGGACGCGGGCGAGGCTCTGCTTGGTGATCTGCAGCAGGTCAAGAAGATCCGTCACCATCATCCCCGGCTGGCGGCAGACGAAATAGACCACCCGGTGATGGGCGCGCCCCATGCCGATCTTCGCCAAAATGGCGTCCGGATCGGACACGAAGTCGCGATAGGCAAAGAAGAACAGCTCGATCGCTTCGAAATCGATCTGGCCCTCGTCGACCACGGGCATCTGTGGCGGGACTTTCTTGACGGCTTTTCCCGTCGCTGCAGGCGGCACGCCGTTTCCTTTCGCTCGCTACGTCTTCATCGTGTGAAGCTGTTTAACGTAATCCTTTTGCGCTGTCGCCCGTGATAAATCGCTCTGGCGGTCAAAATTCGACCGGTTGTGTTGCTTTCAGGGAGAACACGCACTTTCTTTTGCGCGCATGACTTATCCGGCGGAACCTTTATCCCCAAGCGCCATTATTCCCAGCGAACGACTGGAGATTATTCAATGAACGCGCATACTTATTCCGCAATGCCGCCGATCGAGCTGAACCAGACCAAGGCCGAAGCTCATCCGCTGCGCCCGGTCTTCATCACGGTGATTGCGCTGAAAGTCGTCGTCTCGGCATTTCTGCTGGCGACTGTTTCGCTGGCCCCGCCGGTTGCTGCCGAAGGCACGTATCTGGCCGCCGCTATCAACTGATTTAGAGGCTGTCATCGGCACGCCTTCCGGCTATGAAGAACGACAACGTTCAGGGCAGGACAGGCACTATGGGTGGATTGCAGGCAAGCGTCATTCCGGTGACGCCATTTCAACAAAACTGTACCGTCTTCTTTGACGACGATACAAAGACAGGCGTCATTGTCGACCCAGGCGGTGACATCGGGGTTATTCTGGACCTCGTGCAAAAAAGTGGCATTACCCTTTCCGAGATCTGGCTGACCCACGGGCATATCGATCATGCCGGAGGTGCCGATGAACTTCGCGAGGTGCTCGGCATTCCTGTCGTCGGACCCCACCGCGACGACCTTCCCCTTCTCGAAAATCTTGGAAAGCAGGCTCAGATGTTCGGTGTCGACGGCGACGTCCGCAACGTCGTGCCTGATCGGTTTCTTGACGAAGGCGAAACAGTCTCGTTCGGCGAGCATGTGTTCGAAGTTTTTCATTGTCCGGGACATTCGCCCGGTCACGTCATCTTCTATAATAGAGACAACGCCTTCGCACATCTTGGTGACGTCCTGTTTGCCGGGTCGGTCGGACGGACTGATCTACCCGGAGGCGATCACGCGACCCTGATGGACTCGATCCGCACCAAGGTTCTGCCGCTGGGAGACGAGGTAGGTTTTCTCTGCGGTCACGGACCGGGAAGCCGGATCGGCGACGAGCGCCGCAGCAATCCATTCCTGAAGGGCCTGTAACAGGCAACCGGTAGCACGGGCATAAAAAAACCCGGCATCACTGCCGGGCTCCAACTGGAATGAGCGAGCTTTTGAAGCTCAACCGGAGATCTGCAGATTGACCGCCTTGGGGCCTTTTCCGCGACGATCCGGTTCCGTGTCGAAGCTTACTTTCTGGTTTTCAGTCAGCCCGGACAGGCCGGAAGCCTGTACGGCGGAGATATGAACGAAGATATCGGCGCCACCGTTGTCTGGTTTGATAAAGCCGAATCCCTTGTCCGTATTGAAGAATTTCACAGTGCCAGTCTCGGCCATGCAGCAGGTCCTTTTCCTTCTGTCCGTGTTCAGCGGCGGACAGCATCAGAGTGTGCCCTCACGGGCGGCGGCAGGCAGCTTTAAGAAAGGGTCCCTGTGTTTACCGCGGCGACTGGCAGATAAGGTATAAAACCAAGCCCCCAGTTCCCGCCCGAAGTCTTGGCGCCTTCGGAGCGCGTCATTATAGGTCTTCCC
Source organism: Rhizobium sp. CFBP 13726 (assembly GCF_014841925.1). Lineage (NCBI taxonomy): Bacteria > Pseudomonadati > Pseudomonadota > Alphaproteobacteria > Hyphomicrobiales > Rhizobiaceae > Rhizobium > Rhizobium sp. CFBP 13726. The sequence goes on along the minus strand of NZ_JACYUU010000002.1, from coordinate 54,150 downwards.
ATGCTCGTAAATTGCCCGAACATGGACAGAGTGCTGTGTTTATCAAAAATTGGCAAGAAAAAGTTTTTTGAAAGGCAGGCCCGTTCCAGCCTGCCTCATTTGGCCAAAAGCGCTGCAAATGCGGGCTTTGCGCATGGTCCGAAGGAAGTTGGATGGGCAACGGATCGCTGGCGATGCTTCGCCCGATCGGCTTTATGCCTGTTCGCGTCATGTTTGTAGCCGTTTCTCAACGTCTACACTCTCTGCGGGAAGTTCCACTGCGAACCGGTGAAAGTACGGACGGCTAGCTGCCCTGATGTCTGCGGCCGAAGGTTTTCATCCGCTTGAGAGGGGTGGCCGACGGAAACGGGGCGGCGGCAGAGACGCGAATGGCGGATGCAGGCGAGGGGCTCATGTCGAGGTCGCCGCCGATGCGCGGCAGGCCGTGTTCCGGGAATGTCCTGTCGAACGTTGTCGGGGCGAGTTCAGGCCGTGCGAGCGCATATCCCTGCACGAGAGACGCGCCGAATTCCTCGCACACCTCCACCTGCCACATTTCCTCCAGTCCTTCGATGATCGGTTCGATCCCGTCATCCAGCATCTGCTGCAGGACGACGCGCAGGAGTGCGGCACCAGCCGGATTGTCGAGAAAGTCGCGGACCCAGCCGGGTTCGAATTTGACGTAGTCAGGCTTCACCCGCTTGAGAAGCGCCAGATCGGACTCGCCCGCACCGTAATCATCGATCGCCACCTGGAAGCCGATGGCGCGCATGTGGCTGGTGAAGTCGGCGATGACGGCGGCGTTGGTCTCGGCGGTCTGGCGGATTTCGCAGACGATCCGGTTGACGGCAAGTCCGGCTTCGTGGCTCGCAAGTTTGATGCGTTCGACTTCGTGGCGCATGTCTTCGGGCGTGCGCACCAGACCCGGCTGGAACTTGACGAAGATCTTCGCCTGGCGTCTGTCGAGCCGGCCGGTGTTGAGAATATGGATCGTCCGGACCATGCTGTCGATATCGGCAACTTCGGCGGGATCAACGAGGCTGAAGAATTCGTGTGGGGGAACGGGCTCTTCGCCACGATAGGCGCGCACGAGCCCGACAAAGGCTTCGATGGCCAGCCGATTGCCGGGTTTCGACGTTCTGAAAATGGGCTGAAGCGCGGATCTGAGAATGAAAGGCCCGTACGCGGTCGACCATGCCCCGTCGTCGCCGCGAACCAGGTTGGCGAAAATGCTTCTCGATGCCATACCCGTACCGTCTCCTGCGCAATTTTGCAGATTGTAGGCGAGACGGGTTACGCGGTCGTAAATACGCGTCCGAAGGTTTTAATCAGCGACATTGATCGCATTCATTCATGCTTTTTTCTTGAAAGGCGTCGGTTCATTCTCCATACAGCTTGAGGCGGCCGCTCGGCGGCGAATGAGCGCACCCCGCCGTAGTGTTCAATCAGCCCAGGACCGAAACGACATGGCCTTTCTTGCCGACGCCCTTTCCCGTGTAAAGCCTTCAGCGACGATCGCTGTTTCCCAGAAAGCTCGCGAACTGAAGGCGAAAGGGCGTGATATTATCGGTCTCGGTGCCGGTGAGCCTGACTTCGACACGCCAGACAATGTCAAGCAGGCGGCGATCGACGCGATCAACCGCGGTGAAACCAAGTACACGCCGGTTTCGGGTATTCCGGAGCTGCGCAAGGCGATCGTCGACAAGTTCAAGCGCGAAAACAACCTCGACTACAAGGTCGAGCAGACGATCGTCGGCACGGGCGGAAAGCAGATTCTGTTCAATGCCTTCATGGCGACGATGAATGCAGGGGATGAAGTTATCATCCCAGCACCTTACTGGGTTTCCTACCCGGAAATGGTCTCGATCTGCGGCGGCACGCCGGTCACGATTTCGACCAAGCAGGAAAACAACTTCAAGCTGACGGCCGAAGAGCTGGAAAGCGTGATCACGCCGAAGACCAAGTGGTTCATCTTCAACTCGCCGTCGAACCCGACGGGCGCTGCCTATAGCGCGGATGAATTGAAGTCGCTGACCGACGTGCTGCTGAAGCATCCCCATGTTTGGATCCTGACCGACGACATGTACGAGCACCTGACCTTCGGCGACTTCAAGTTCGCGACGCCGGTCGAAGTGGAGCCGAAGCTCTACGACCGGACGCTGACGATGAACGGTGTTTCCAAGGCCTATGCGATGACCGGCTGGCGCATCGGCTATGCTGCCGGTCCGATCGAACTGATCAAGGCCATGGACATGATCCAAGGCCAGCAGACCTCGGGCGCATCGTCTATCGCACAGTGGGCGGCTGTCGAGGCGCTCAACGGTCCGCAGGATTTCGTGACCAAGAACAAGGCGATCTTCGAAGGCCGCCGCGATCTCGTCGTGTCGATGCTTAACCAGGCATCCGGCATCGTTTGCCCGAAGCCTGAAGGCGCATTCTACGTCTATCCGTCCTGCGCCGGCCTGATCGGCAAGACGGCTCCGACCGGCAAAGTCATCGAAACGGACGAGGATTTCGTGTCCGAGCTCCTGGAATCGGAAGGTGTCGCCGTGGTTCACGGATCGGCCTTCGGTCTCGGCCCGAACTTCCGCATCTCCTACGCGACGTCGGAAGACATTCTCGAAGAAGCCTGCAAGCGCATCCAGCGCTTCTGCGCAGCCTGCAACTAAGTTTCGAGACACGAGTTTGATGGGAGAGCCCGGCCAAGCGCCGGGCTTTTTCGTGAGTGGTGGTCCAGTGGAGGGAAGGTCGGGGCGGGCCACGGCTATAGCCCCGACCGAGCCCCTTTTCGAGGATCCTGCGTTTAAGCCTTGGTTAGCTTGACGATCGTCGAGGAGCCGGAGCGGGTTTCGGTGACGGCGTAGACGGCGCCATCGGGGCCGACCTTGACGTCGCGGATGCGGGCCTTGAGCGGAACGTGTTCTTCGTGACTCACCTTGTCGCCATCCATATGCAGGACCACCACGCCCTGGGTTACCAAGCCGCCGACCAGGAATGCGCCCTTCCATTCGGGGATCGCATCGCCATCGTAGAAGGCCATGCCGGAGGGGCCGATGACCGGATCCCAGTAATAGACGGGCTGTTCGGTCTGAGCCTTCTCGGTGATGCCGTCGCCCACCTTGCCGCCGCTATATTCGACGCCGTAGGTAACCTCCGGCCAGCCGTAGTTCTTGCCGGCTTCCGGTCGGTTCAACTCGTCGCCGCCCTTGGGGCCATGTTCGACCGTCCAGAGGCGGCCGTTGCCATCGAGCGCTGCTGACTGGAGATTGCGGTGGCCGTAGGACCAGATTTCCGGTCGCGCTTCGGCCTGATCAACGAATGGATTGTCGGGCAGGGCCTTGCCGTCCATGTCGATGCGGAAGACTTTTCCAAGACCGCTTTTGAGATCCTGTGCCTGGACACGCGGCTCCGGATCGGACCGCTCGCCGACCGTGACATAGAGCTCGTTGTTGGGGCCAAAGGTGAGGCGCGAGCCGAAATGCTTGTTGCCGTCATAGCTTGGCATCTGCTGGAAGATCACCTTGACGTTTTCCAGCTTGCCGCCGCCATCGTCGTTGGCGACGAGCTTGGCGGAGGCGACGGATGTGCCGTTGCCGTCTTCACGCTCTTCTGAGAAGGAGAAGAAGATCATTCCGGATGTTTCGTAGTCCGGTGCGAGCGCCACGTCGAGAAGACCGCCCTGGCCAGCGGACAGGACTTTCGGAACGCCTTCGATCGCAGGGCCGGGCTTGCCGTCCTTGATGATATGCATCGCGCCTTCCTTGGCGGTCACCAGCATGCGGCCATCGGGGAGAAATTCCATAGACCAGATGTGCGGAAGCCCTTCGGCAACGACTTCGGTGGTGATCTTAGGCATTTCCGCCGGCTGCGCTGCGCGGGTCTGACCGGTGAAGGCAGGCTTTTGATCCTTCGCATTTGGAGCGCCTGTTTGAACCGGTTTGCCACCGGTCTGCGCCATCGCGGGAGCGCCGACCAGTGCGAGAGCCAGGGCCGTGCCTGCAAGGAAGATGTTCGTGCGTTTCATGGGTCACCTCCGGACTTTGTCTTGATGCCTTTCAGTGGCGATCGCTCGCCAGACATTGTCCCATCTAGGGCGGCCAGTCCCGAAGACCGAACACAGGGTGTTCAACTCTTCTTTATTGCAGATGTCACAATCCGATCATCGTCAGCATGATGAAGGTCGCAAACAGCACAAAATGGGTCATGCCCTCGATTGCGTTCGTCTGGCCGTCGTTGAGGTTGATCGCCGCAACCACGAGCGTGATTGCCACCATCACCGTCTGGACCGGCGTCATCGCCATGATGAAGGGCTGGCCGGTATAGAGCGCGATGCCTTCCATGACCGGGACGGTGAGAATGACCGTCGAGAGCGACGCGCCCATGGCGATGTTGACGACGGACTGCATGCGGTTCTTGAGCGCCGCCCGCATGGCGGTCAGGATTTCCGGCGCGGCGGAGATGGCGGCGACAACGACAGCGGTCAGCGCGATCGGCGCGCCGGAGCCTTCCAGGCCTTCGCCCATGAAGACCGACATGAATTCCGCCAGGAAGCCGATGATCAGAACGCCCAGAAGAATTATGCCGATCGATACGGCCGCGGAATCCTCGGCGGCCTCCTCCTGAGGCGCGGACGCTGTCCCGGCGGCTGCCGCCTTCTGGGTCCGCGGATAGGTGTAGCTGAAGAAGTAGCTGTGCGGCCCGACCTGCATCTTGAGAAAGACGCCGTAGAGCGCGATCATCGCGCAGATGGTAAAGGCGGAATAGTAGTGCCAGCTTTCACGCGGTACGAATTCCGGCACGATCATCGAAATGCCTACCGCCGTCATGATCATGACAGTGTAGGTGCGGCTTGAATCGTCGTTATAGGGTTGCTCGCCATGGCGCAGGCCACCGAGCAGGGCCGCGAGGCCAAGAATGCCGTTGATATCCAGCATCACCGCCGAATAGATCGTGTCGCGCACCAGCGTCGGTGAGGAATTCGAACCCATCATGATGGCGAGGATCAGGACCTCGACCGCCACCGCGGACAGGGTGAGGATCATCGTGCCATAGGGGTCGCCAACCTTGTGCGCCAAAACCTCCGCATGATGCGCGACACGTGTCGATGCAAGCACGATCACGCCGACGAAGAGCGCTGCTGCGATCAGCGACACCGTCTTTCCGGCCTCCAGAATTGAGTGTTCGATGAAGAAGCCGAGAATGGCGACAACGAGGGCGATCAGCAGGAATTTCTCCTGCCGGAGGTGGGTCGCGATTTGCACTGGAAGCTCCTGGAAACGATCTCGGAGAAACTAGGGTTGTCGGTCGACCTGCACAGAGGACGGTTTGCGATAATCGGTCTTTGGTGCCATTATCCTCGCCAGTGGAAGGAACTTCGCGGCGTATTCCGGCTTTTTTGCTCTACGCGGCCTTCTGGACCGAGACCGGTCGGGCAGCCACGAAAAACATACAGGAGGATCTATGACCAAGGTCGTTTACACAATCGTGCCACATGATGGCGGCTGGGCCTATCGACTGGGCGACGTTTATTCCGAAACATTCCCGAACCACAACGACGCGCTGCAGGCGGCCCGGATTGTGGCTGCCGAACAGCAGGTGGGTGGTGAGCCCGAAGAGATCAGCTGGCAGGACGCAAAGGGCGTCTGGCACACCGAGCACAGCGACGGCGGTGACCGTCCCGAAGCCGAAGTTGTGGATGGCGATCAGGCGGACGCGCGCTAAGCATTCGCTGCGACCAAAAAGAAGGCCATGCCCGGGGTTTGTGCCAGGCATGGCCGATTTCAGGAAGTAGAGCCTAAAGCTTAGGCTTCTGCTGATTCAAGCGACGGGTAGTCGGTATAACCCTTTGCGCCGCCGCCGTAGAATGTGTTCTTGTCCGGCTCGTTGAGCGGCGCGTTTGTCTTGAAACGCTCGACCAGATCCGGGTTGGCAATGAACAGCTTGCCGAAGGCGACGCCATCCGCATAGCCGCTGGCCACAGCCTTTTCAGCCGTATCCTTTTCATAGCCATTGTTGACCACCCAGGCGCCAGTGCCGCCGGCGTTGCGGTAGGTATCCTTCAGTTCCTGGTAATCGAACGGCTTGCCGCCCTGGACATAGTCGCGGTCACCACCGGTCGCACCCTCGATGACGTGGATGAAGGACAGGTTGCGGGTCGCCAGTTCCTTGACCAGATAGTCGAAGACCGTCTGCGGCGCATCTTCGGTGATGTTGTTGGCAGGCGTAACAGGCGACAGGCGAATGCCGACGCGACCGCTGCCGATGGCTGCAGCAACGGCGTCAACGACTTCGAGCGCGAACCGGGCGCGGTTCTCGACGGAGCCACCGTATTCGTCTTCGCGGAGGTTGGCGCCAGTCTTCAGGAACTGGTCGATGAGGTAGCCATTGGCGCCGTGGATTTCGACGCCGTCAAAGCCGGCCTCGATCGCAGCCTTTGCACCGGCAGCAAAATCGGCAACGACGCCCGGGATCTCGGAAAGTTCGAGAGCGCGCGGCTCCGATGTATCGGCAAACGCGCCGCTGCCATCCGGGTTGATGATGTAGGTCTTGCCCTTGGCGCCCAGTGCGGAAGGCGCGACGGGTGCGCCTTCATTCGGCTGCAGCGAGGTATGCGAAACGCGACCGACGTGCCAGATCTGGGTAACGATCTTGCCGCCCTTCTTGTGAACGGCTTCCGTCACCTTCTTCCAGCCGTCGATGGCCGGAGCGAGGTAAAGGCCCGGAACGTCGGCATAGCCCTGTCCCTGCTGGCTGACCGGGGTGCCCTCGGTGATGATGAGGCCCGCCGAGGCGCGCTGTTCGTAATAGGCGATGTTGAGATCGTTGGGGATCGCCTTCGGCGAACGGTTGCGGGTGAGCGGCGCCATGACGACGCGGTTCTTCAGTTCGATGTCGCCGAACTTTACCGGTTCAAAGAGTGAGGTCACAGGAATATCCTTCCATGCTGCTTTGGGAGTGATTGAGTTAAGGGGTGGCATTCAGAGAGCGGAGCGAAGATTGGTCACGAAGTCTGCGATCTTCTCCTCGTCGCGGCTGTAGAACGCCCATTGACCAACCCGGCTCGTTTTCACGAGGCCGGCTTTTTCGAGGGTCGAAAGATGCGCAGAGACGGTCGATTGCGACAGACCACATCGTCTTTCGAACTGCTTGGCACAGATGCCCATTTCGAGCGGATGATCCTGGTCGGAAAAATGCTGCTCGGGCTGCTTCATCCATTCGAGGAACTCAATCCTCGTCGGATGGGACAGTGCTTTCAGTATCTCGGTGCGATCCATCGTCTTTCCATATCGTCTCTAACCGATATATAGATCGTCTGAAGACGATTTAAAGGAATGACGTTCCCATTTTTTTGAGGAAGGCAAAAAAAAGGGCCTCCAGATTGCTCCGAGGCCCGTCAGGTGTGAAGGTCTAAAACCTCCAGAGGGGAACAGCCGGCGCTGATAACGGGGACGTCATCAATTGCTCCGGCTGATCCCTATATGGGCGCAGCGATTTGTGAGAGCAAGGGGGGTGGCCGAAATATTGACCGTTTCGGTCCAATTACTCTGGCAGGCAGCCGAGAACTGCGGCGGGCCGGCAAACCGCACGGCAAAAAAAGAGGGCCACCGGATCACTCCAGGGCCCTTATAATTATGAAGGTTAAAAACAACCTCCAGAGGGGAACAGCTGCTGCGGTGGAACTGGGAGGAAAGCCACCATATGCATCAGCTGAGTGCGATATGATGGTTTTTTGGGCAAGCGGCAACGCTTTTTTGCGCAGGACTGCCATGCACGTTCTGCACAGCTTACTCTAGTCACTGAGTCGTGTATGAAATCGCTGCGAGAATCCCGGTGCCCATTCTGAGCGAAACGTCTTCGACAGCGATCAGAAATTCCAGTTACGCGCCTTGGCGACGATAAAATCGCGGAAGACCTTGAGCTTTGCAGCGTTCTTCATTTCATCCGGGTAGCAGAAGTAAGTGTCGAATGAAGGGATGTCGGCGCTCAGCGTCAGCTGGATCAACCCAGGGTCGCGGCCGACGATATAGTCGGGCAGGCAAGCGATGCCGATACCAAGCAGGCAGGCTCGTTTGATCGAGGTCTGGCTGTTGATCTGCAGGTGGGGCGTGCGGGTATTGTCCGAAGAACGGCCGGCGGATTCAAGCCAGTTGACGTCGAGAAGGTAATTCGGGGCAGGCTCGCCGAAGGAAATGATGCGGTGGGTGTCGAGGTCCTCGACCGACTGCGGTTCGCCATAGCGGTTGATATAGGAGGGGGCTGCATAGACGTGCATGTGCACGGTGAACAGCTTGCGCTGGATCAGGTCCGACTGCTGCGGCTGGCGAAGGCGGATGGCGCAGTCCGCATGGCGCATGTTGACGTCGACTTCCTCGTTATCGAGGATGAGCTGGATCGACATTTCCGGATAAAGCTGCAGGAACTCCTGCACCTTGTCGGTGAGCCAGCCCTGGCCAAGGCCGACCGTCGTCGTGACGCGCAGCTTGCCCGACGGCTTTTCCGTCGTCTCGGTCAGCTGCATCTTCACGGTCTCGAGCTTCAGAAGCACGTCATGCGCGGTGCGATAAAGAAGCTCTCCCTGTTCGGTGAGGATAAGGCCGCGGGCGTGGCGGTGGAACAGTTTGACGCCGACGTCCTGTTCCAGCGCGCTGACCTGCCGGCTGATTGCCGACTGGGACAGATGCAGCTTGTCTGCTGCATGGGTGAAGGATCCCGCCTCCGCCGCAGCGTGGAAGATGCGCAGCTTGTCCCAGTCGAGAGGTACGCCCATGCTTACTCCGCAGCAATGGCAACCGGCTGAATGCCGGCGAGGTAACGTTCGGCTTCGAGCGCTGCCATGCAGCCCATGCCGGCGGCGGTGATCGCCTGTCGGAAGGTGTCGTCGGTGACGTCGCCCGCGGCAAACACGCCGGGAACGTCGGTCATTGTTGAATCAGGCGCCGTCCAGAGATAGCCGCCGTTCTTCATCTTCAGCTTGTCCCTGAAGAGTTCGGTCGCGGGCGCATGGCCGATTGCCACGAACACGCCGTCGATCGGCTGGTCGGAGATCGTGCCGGTCCTGGTGTCACGCAGGCGCACACCCTCGACCGATGGCGGCAGCGGCGCGCGGGCCGGCTTGCCGGTGACCTCGGCAATTTCGGTGTTCCACATGACCTTGACGTTGGGGCGCTGGAACAGGCGCTCGGACAGGATCTTTTCCGAACGGAACGAATCACGCCGGTGGACGACCGTCACGGTCTTCGCGATATTGGAGAGATAGAGCGCTTCCTCGACTGCGGAGTTGCCGCCGCCGACCACGATCACATCCTTGTTGCGATAGAAGAAGCCGTCGCATGTGGCGCAGGCGGAGACGCCAAAACCCTGGAACTGCTGCTCGCTTTCGATGCCAAGCCATTTGGCCTTCGCACCGGTCGCGATGATGATCGTATCGGCAGTCCAGACGGTGCCGGAATCGGTGCGGACCGTGAAGGGGCGATGATTCATCTCGACCTCGGTCACGAGATCGTTGACGATCTCCGTGCCCACGTGGACCGCCTGCTGCAGCATCTGTTCCATCAGCCAGGGGCCCTGGATCGGATCGGCAAAGCCCGGATAGTTTTCAACGTCGGTGGTGATCATCAGCTGACCACCCTGTTCCATGCCTGCAATCAAGACCGGCTTCAGCATCGCACGCGCTGCGTACACCGCAGCTGTATAGCCGGCGGGGCCGGAACCGATGATCAGAACCTCTGTATGACGGGCGGACATGATGACGTTTCCTTTCCAAGACCGTGTCGGGCGCCTGGCGCCGCTTCCTCATATAGGAAGCCATTATTCGGTCTGCCGCTTTTGACACGTCATGTAAGGGCCATCCATGCAACATTGCAAGGGCAGCCTTGCGATAACAACAAGACAGTTGGAACCGCCCGGCAGAAACGGCAGGTCAACTGCGATTGGATGTGTCTCCACGTGCACCTCGGTTGACAACAACTGGACCGGCGCGCGAAATTTTCTTGCGTCGGAACGATGTTATTGTATGTCTTCGCGACACCGAGATGGATACCCGGGAGCCTGCGTGCTCCCGTCAATTTTGAAGGCAGGCACTACACATGGTCGTGAAAGTCGAACTCGATACCATCGACCTGAAGATCCTTCGCGAATTGCAGAAGGACGGACGCATGACCAATGTCGAGCTGTCCGAACGGGTCGGCATATCGGCGCCGCCCTGTCTGCGGCGCGTTCGCAAGCTGGAAGAGAACGGCATCATCAAGGGTTATCGCGCCATGCTGCAGGCGTCGCTGCTCGGATACGATCTTGTCGCCTTCTGCATGGTGGGACTGAAGCAGCAGTCGGACAGCAAGCTGAAGGCCTTCGCGGCGGATATGGAAACGCGGACTTTGGTGCGTCAGGCCTGGATGGTCTCCGGCGAGACCGATTTCCTGCTGCAATGCGTGGCCGAGAACCTCACCGTCTTCCAGGATTTCGTCATCGAGGATCTGACCGCGGTCGACAATGTCGATACGGTTCGCACCATGCTGACGATCCGGCAGGTCAAGGATGCGCCGGTCGTGCAGATCTAGGGTCGTCTCGATCGAGATCGTCCGAGGGGCAGGGAGCAGGAACCAGAGCATGTCCAGCCACGACATCGAGCTTGTGATCACCTGGGTTGATGGTTCGGACCCGGATCATCGCGCGAAGCGCCTGCAATACGATGACGTTGCGTCGAGTTCGCACGCGGTGGCATCCAGCCCGACGCGGTTTGCCGATAACGGCGAGATCTACTATCTCATCGCCTCCGTGCTGAAATACGCGCCGTTCATCACCAAAATTCACATCGTCACGGACGGGCAGAAGCCGGAATTCGTCGACAGTTTTGCGCAGGCGGGTTTCTGCACGGAAGATTTCATCGCCATCGTTGATCACAACGTGGTCTTCGACGGGCTTCCGGCCGTGCTGCCGACGTTCAACTCGCTGTCGATCGAGGCTGCGGTCTGGAATATTCCGGGGCTTTGCGAGAATTTCGTCTACAGCAATGACGACTTCTTTCTGAACGCTCCGACATCTGCCTCCGCGTTCTTTCGCGACGGCAAGCCGATGATTTACGGGCGCGTGAAAAGCGGATTGCGATCCCGCCTCAAGCAGTGCCTGCGGTGGTTCAAGCGGCAGCGGGCGGAAGCGTCCAACGCTGTTCCGAGCTTTACCGTCGCGCAGGAGAAGGGGGCAGAGCTGGCGGGTGCGAAGAACCGGTTTCTGCAGGTCGGCCATTACTTTCACGCGGTCAGACGCTCAACGCTTGCCGATTACTATGCAGCGCATCCCGACGTGCTTCGCCAGCAGCTCTCCCATCGCTTTCGCAACATCGCCCAGCATTCGCCGGTTGCGCTTGCCAATCATCTCGAGATGGAGCGCTTTGGCGCGACCCCGTTACCCGAACACCGCACGGCCTATATCAAGCCGCGGCAGAAGCGGGCGGTCGCACCTGTGCTCGCCATGATCGAACAGGGGTCGACGCCGTTCGGATGTATCCAGAGCCAGGACGAACTCAACATCGAGCTTCGCCGGGCGCTGACTGACGTGATGATAACGAAATTTCACACCCATCTGCCGCACCGGCTTATCGAACACCTGCGGGCGGCGGGCTGACGAGGTTACCGGTGTAGACAGGACTGCCGAGGCTACGGCAGCAAGACTTGGAGAACGTGCGTGGTACGCAAGAAGAGTAAGCTTGAGGCACTGCTGTCCTTCAACCGCTACCGCAAGCGCTGGGGAGCTGCGAAATACGCCAAGCTCGACCAGGATTACGCGGGCATGAAGCAGCGGCTGATCGAGGTCTCGGATCGCGAGCACCGGTCGGGCAAGCAGAAGTCGCTCGACGATCACATGGCGAACCTGAGACTGGAGTTCAAAGGCCAGCCGGAACTGCTGTTCTATCATGCACAGCTTATCGTCCTGATGCGGCGCGAATATAATGTCCGGGAGACGTACCAGCAGTTCAAGACGCTGTGGCAGAATGAAGCGCCGTTCCTCACCGCGCATCTCGATCTGCGTTGGCTGATCTCCGCGAGCGACAGCATCGCCGATCTCGACGAGGACATGACGGCAAGGGCGATCGCCATGATCGGCTCCTCGCTTGCCAACACGATCAAGGTCTACGAGACCGACCGCTTTATCCATGGCGGCGACGAGCGTCCTGTCTCGCAAGAGGCGATCGAACAGACGCAAGGTGCGCCGATGCACAGGTTCAACGGGATGTATCTGTTCAAGGTGGGGACCGACGACACGCTGCGAAACATGCGCTGGCGGCTCGATCCCTTTTTCAAGCAGGGAATTGCCGGCGAGATCGCGAAGGCGATCTACGACCGCCTGCAGGAGAACGACACGGCATTCAGCCGGTTACGAGCGCTCCACCACCGCGATCGCAGCGGGTGGTGGTAGAGCAGGCGCTTAAGCTGTCCCAGTTCAGGATGGCTCGCCATTCTTCGCTCGCTGCTTTTTGCGCTGCTTGACCAGCCTGTCCTTCTTGGACCTGATCCGCAGACCTCTAGCGAGATTGTAGATGACGCGAAGCGGCATGGTGATCGTGATCAGCTTGCCGAGGTTGCGGTTGCTGTTTTCCAGCCGTTCGGAAAGGACCTGGATCGCCGCGAACACGAAGTTGCTGTTGTCGATATCGGGGAAGTGGCGCGACAGCGCCTTGTAGGGATTGAAAGCTGTTCTTCCTGCCATTTCGAGCTTGTCGCTGTTGGCGAGCAGTTGCAGCACTGACTGTTCGAACGTCCAGTCGTGGATGTGGAACATCTGCCACTTGCGGCTGCGGCGTCCCGAGAAACCGCAAAGCACGACCTTCGCCTGCGGCACCTTTTCGCAGAGCCAGACCGAAAGGGCGAAGCCTGAACTGGCGGTATGGTCGCGCGGGTAGAAATCTTCGAGGTAGCTGCAAAGGTCGATGGCACCTGCTGCGACGCCGCCGAACTCGGCCGGTTCCGTCACCTGTTCCATCGTGGCGGCGCGCATGCTCATGACGCCGGTAAAGCCGGGGCCCGGCAGCAGGGCCAGCACCTTGTCGAGAGCGTTGTCGTAGATCAGTTCGGACCCGACGCGGCTGGTGCGTGCCACCAGCAGCGAATTGCGCGTGAACGGCGCTTTCAGCACCTTGCTGACGTAGTTGAAAAAGACGAACAGCGTCGTTTCCGGATAGGCGGCGTGGATCTCGTTGAAGTTCTGCTCGTCACTGTTGGCGACAAGGACGATGTGGGAATAGCCGGCGAAAAACTGCTGCCAGTCTCCCTCGCTCAAAAGTCCGCTCGTCGTCGGTCTGTGCTGCGCCATCCCGGCAGAAAGTTCCGTCATTCGAAGCGTCCTCCATGCAGATGCGGGCAGAGCCGGACCGGTTGCGTGGCACCGAATGCCTCTGAAGTTTTCATGGTCTAGTCTCTAAAAGCGTTTCGTAGATTTCCGCCAGACTGTTGGCTTCCTTTTCGATAGCGAAGGCGACGCGAACATGCTCGCGACCGCTCCAGCCCTGCTGGCGGGCCAGTGCAGGGTTTTCGAAATAGGTGCGCAGCGCATCGCGAAGCGCCGTGTAATCGCCGGCCGGAACAACCGATCCGGTCTCGCCCTCGACGATCATTTCGGAATAGGCGCCGGCATCGCTTGCAACGACTGCGGTTCCCGATGCCATCGCCTCGAGCGGCGTCAGTCCGAAGCCTTCATTGCGGGACGGTGCCACATACAGAGACAGGCGACGGTACCAAGGCTTGATGTCGTCCACTTCGCCCATGAACAGGATGCGATCTGTCAGACCGCTCATGGCGACATCGGCTTTCAACGCATCGCCGAAAACCTTGTTGTCCGGCGTGACACGCCCGCAGACGACGCCCGTCCATTCGGGATAGGACGGCAACAGTTCGATCAGGGCGCGCACGAAAAGGTCTGTGCCCTTCTGATGCCGAACGCGCCCGAAGCATCCGATCAGATGCTTGCCGAAACCATCTGCCGGGGAGGAAGGGTCGGATGGGCCGGAGGGACGAAAGAGATCGAGATCGACGCCGTGGTGCACCACCTTATAGGGCACTCTCAGGTATGAACCCGATCGTGCAGACGTCGCGACGACCGCATCCATCTTGCTGATCAGAAAACCCGTCCAGGCGGAATGGGTTCGTTGCGCGGCGGAGGTAAACAAGAGCTTCAGCGGCATCCGCAGCACATCGCGCATGAAGAGGCCGGGCAGCATTTCGATATTGCGGCGGGCATGCCAGACACGGGCGCGCCGCCCTGATGGCGGTGACCACAGCGCGGGAAGGTCGGCATAGCGGATGTGGGGAAGGTGGGAGGGCAGGCCTGGCCCAAGGACCGCGATCTTCTGACCCTTTGCCCTTTGCACCGGAATCAGCTGGACGATCGTGGACGTCACGCCGGAGAGCCGCTTCTTGAAGTTCGGCGCGATCACTTCGATATCGGATATATCGACCACGGAGCCGGGAGCGCTACCGCTGCCCATCTCCGTGGCGACTTCGCCAGACCTTTTCACGAGCGATCAGCCCCAGGAGATGGCGAGGATCTCGTAGGCCTTGGAGCCGCCAGGGGCGACGACTTCGATACTGTCACCCTTTTCCTTGCCGATCATGGCACGGGCGATGGGTGAAGAGATCGAGATGCGGCCAGCCTTCACGTCGGCTTCCTGATCGCCGACGATCTGATAGGTCTTTTCCTCTTCGGTATCTTCATCGATCAGCTTGACGGTTGCGCCGAACTTGATCGTGGAACCGGACATCTTGGAGAGGTCGATCACTTCGGCGCGGGCCGTAAAATCTTCCAGCTCGCCGATGCGGCCCTCATTGTGGCTCTGGGCTTCCTTGGCCGCGTGGTATTCGGCGTTTTCCGAAAGGTCACCATGGGCGCGCGCTTCCGCAATCGCTTCGATGATGCGGGGACGCTCCTCCTGCTGGCGCCAGCGCAGTTCTTCCTGCAACTGGGTAAACCCCTTCGGCGTCATCGGTACCTTTTCAACCATTTTCTTGTCCTTAAGGCGCATGTCCGCGGATGCCGCGGACACAAAAAGAAACAGGTTCCGGAGCGGTAACTTCGGAACCATCTGCAGCATCTGAATTTAGGGCATCATAACAGAATTTCGACTGCTCCCGCTAGGAAAATCGAAACGGTGTCAGATGCGCCAGCTGGAGTTGAATGAATCAAACGTCCCTCGATTTGTCAACGGGTTGACGCAGTCATAAAGAACATATAGAGAACGCACTAATGAAGAAGTCGCTGAAAGAACGGTTGGCGATCCTGTCGGACGCTGCCAAGTACGACGCCTCCTGCGCCTCCAGCGGGACATCGAAGAGAGATTCGTCGGTATCCGGCGGTTTGGGTTCGACCGAAGGGTCCGGCATCTGCCATGCCTATGCCCCGGATGGCCGTTGCATCTCGCTTCTGAAAATCCTTATGACGAATTTCTGCATCTACGATTGCGCCTACTGCATCAATCGTTCCTCCAGCAATGTCGAGCGCGCCCGGTTCACGCCCGAAGAGGTTATCTGGCTGACGCTGGAATTCTATCGGCGCAATTATATCGAGGGTCTGTTCCTGTCGTCGGGGATTATCCGCTCGTCCGATCACACGATGGGCGACATGGTACGGATCGCGCGGGAATTGCGGACCGTTCATAATTTTCGCGGCTACATCCATTTGAAGACGATCCCGGAAGCGTCGCAGCAGCTGATCGAGGAGGCGGGGCTTTATGCCGACCGTCTGTCGATCAACATCGAACTGCCGACCGATGCCGGGATCAGCCAGTTTGCGCCGGAAAAGCGGCCCGCCAATATTCGTCGCTCGATGGGCGATCTGCGCCTGAAGATCGAGGAAATGCGCGATCCGACGCTGCAGACCAAGCGTCGCAAGCGGTTCGCGCCTGCCGGCCAGAGCACGCAGATGATCGTCGGGGCAGACGGCGCCAACGACGCGACCATTCTTGGGACGAGCGCCAGACTTTATGGCAGCTACAGCCTGAAACGCGTCTATTACTCCGCCTTCAGTCCGATCCCGGACTCGTCGAAGACACTGCCGCTGATCAAGCCGCCGTTGATGCGCGAGCATCGGCTCTATCAGGCGGACTGGCTTTACCGGTTCTACGGGTTCGAGATCGGCGAGATTACGGCGTCCACGGAAAACGGCATGCTGGATCTAGACCTTGATCCGAAGCTTGCGTGGGCGCTCGGCAACCGCGACAAGTTTCCGGTCGATGTGAACAGGGCGGACAAGGAGACGCTGCTGCGGGTGCCGGGTTTCGGGACCAAGACCGTCGGAGCGATCCTGTCGTCGCGCAGGTTTCGCAAGCTGCGGCTGGAGGATTTAAAGCGGCTGAGCGTGTCTCTGAAGAAGGTACAGCCCTTTATCACCTGCGAAGGGTGGACACCGCGCAAGCTTGCCGACCGGGCCGATCTGCGATCCATGTTCCAGCCAAAGCCGGAGCAGCTGTCGCTTCTATGATGTACCGAGTCTTGTTGCGGGGGAGAGGCGATCTGACCGAGTGGCGCGATGCTGCGCGTGCCTATCTGGCGGCCGGCATCGCACCTGATCGCGTCGAGTGGCGCACGATAGACGACACGGACGGATTGTTCGGGCTGGACGGCAACCAGTTGCCTGCGCCTGTCAACAAGCCGGTGACGCAGGGTGTTCCTCCAGCCTTTCTGAAGCTTGCCGCCTCGGTCATCTGCCATTCCGATCCGACGCGGTTCTCGCTTCTCTACCGGATGCTGTTTCGCATGGCGCACGGGCGCAATTTTCTGGGTATGGCGACCGATCCAGATGTGGTGGCGGCAAACCGGATGTCGAAGTCGATCGGCCGCGACTATCACAAGATGACCGCCTTCGTCCGTTTCAAGGAAATTCCACTGCCGGAGGGTGTTGCCGGACGCCGGCGCTTTGTGTCCTGGTTCGAGCCTGATCATTTTATCATCGACCGTGTGGCCCCGTTTTTCCAGCGTCGTTTCAACGACATGGACTGGCTGATCGTGACGCCCAGGGGTTCGGCGTCCTGGGATGGCGAGACCCTGCGGACCAGCGATGAGCCCGCCGAAAAGCCAGACCTTCGCGACGACACGGACGATCTGTGGCGGACGTACTATGCCAATATCTTCAACCCCGCGCGGCTGAAGGTGAAGATGATGATGTCGGAAATGCCGAAGAAGTACTGGAAGAACCTGCCCGAGGCCGAGCTTATTCCGGGCATGATCGCCAGCGCCGAGGCAAGTGTGATCGAGATGGGACGCAAGGCGGCGAGTGAACCCCTGGCGTTCCACCATCGCATCCAGGAAGCCGCAGCACGGGTGCCCACGCCAGAAGGGCCGACCGCCGGTACAATCGAGGCCTTGCGGGATGAAGCACGTCGCTGCACCCGCTGCGACCTCCATTGCATGGCGACCCAGACGGTTTTCGGCGAGGGGCCTGTCAATGCCAAGGTGATGATCGTCGGCGAGCAGCCGGGCGATCAGGAGGATCTGGCCGGGCGTCCCTTCGTCGGGCCGGCGGGCAAAGTGTTCAACGAGGCGGTGAGCGCGGCCGGGATCGACCGGACGCAATTCTACATCACCAATGCGGTGAAGCATTTCAAATACGAGCCACGCGGCAAGCGGCGCATTCACCAGAAGCCAAATATGGGCGAGGTGCAGCAGTGTCGCTGGTGGCTCGTCCAAGAACTCGATCTGGTGCAGCCCAAGCTGGTCGTCGCGATGGGTGCGACCGCGCTGTTTTCACTGACCGAGATGCGCCACAAGCTGGAGGACGTCCGGGGCAGG
Source organism: Rhizobium sp. CFBP 13726 (assembly GCF_014841925.1). Classification (NCBI taxonomy): domain Bacteria; kingdom Pseudomonadati; phylum Pseudomonadota; class Alphaproteobacteria; order Hyphomicrobiales; family Rhizobiaceae; genus Rhizobium; species Rhizobium sp. CFBP 13726. Next base: position 36,400 of record NZ_JACYUU010000002.1, on the reverse strand, counting down.
CCGATTGCCATGCAGAACGGTCGGATGCTGTTTGTCACCGTGCATCCGTCCTACCTGCTTCGCATTGCCGATCAGGGGCGAAAGGCGGAGGAGGTAGCGCGGTTCAAAGAGGATATCGTAGCGATCGGACGCCTGGTTTCGTAAGCGAGGCATCAGGTTCATTGGTAGGCCCAGGTTTCAATTGACTTCGTCTTGAAATGAAAGCTGTATTCGGCGGGGTCTCTCAAGACTATAGCTGGGGAATATGTCGAATACAGACGTTGCGGTCACACCGCCATTCAAGACGCAACCTTTCGGATCCACGCTTCGGTGCGAATATTCGCTAATGGAGGCGGTCGGGTATATCATACTCTGGGTGATCATCAGTGTGTTGACACTTGGGATCGGTGCGTTCTTCGCGGTTTACTACTTCTACAAGAGCATCATCAACAAGACCTACCTGATCGGCCGGGACGGCCAGCGGATCGCCCGGCTCGAATGTGAACTCAACCTGGCGGAGATGATAGGTCACATCCTGATCTGGATCCTGATCTCCATCGTGACGCTCGGGATCGGTCTTGTGTTCTACGTCTTCCGCACCTTGCGGCTCTGCTTCAACAGGACAAGGCTCGTTTATATCTGACAGCTCAGTGTCCCGAGCCGATCGCGCTTTCGTCGATATGGGCGCGGGCGTAGATCGTGCGAGCAGTCGCTGCGAGGATAAGCAGGACCAGTGAGGCGAGGAGGCAGCAGCTGGCAAAACCCGTCGAGAAGGATTGCCGGGCGGCCTCCAGCCAGACCGGGCCTTCGCCTGCCTGAAGAGCGCTTCCGCCGAGCCCGCGGGCCGTCTCGACGGCGCCGCCGATGGTCGCCCTGACCGTCGCTGCCTGGGCAGGGTCGAGGCCGGTAACATCCGCGCCATCCATTAGAATGCGATATACCAGTGTGCCGAAGCTGCCGAGAAGGGCGACACCGAGGGCGCCGCCGAATTCGGCGCTGGTTTCGGAAATCGCCGAGGCCGAGCCGGAGCGTTCCGGTGGCGCCGTGCCAACGATCAGGCCAGTCGTCGTCAGAACGACGGGCACGAAGCCGATCGCGATGATCATGGTCGAGCCGAGGACGCCGTAGAGGCTCTCCGAGTAGGCAGCGATCGACATGGACAACATGCCGGCCGCGTTGATGACGAGACCGATGAGGACGGTGTTCACCGGACCGAACCGGTTGGTAAAACGGTAGGCCTGCAGCGACATGACCGTGAAGACGATCGATGACGGGATCGACCAGAGGGCGGCTTCGAGCGGGGACAGGCCGAGCACGAACTGCAGGAAGAGGTTCTGGTAGAGAAACACCCCAAAGACGAAGAACATGCCCGCGAGATTGACGAGAAGCGAGGCGGTGAAGGCGGGGATGGCAAACAGCTTGAGGTCGATCAGAGGCTGCGTCAGGCGCTTCTGACGGCGGATGAACAGGACGCCGAACGCAACGCCGACCGCGATCGGGATCAGATGCTGGCTCTGGAACCCATCTGCCGCCATGTGCTTGAAGCCGTAGATCACCGGCAGCACGGTCGCGAGCGACAGGACGACGCTGACGAGATCGAGCTTGGCACTTTCCGGGCTCTTGTATTCCGGCAATAGGAACGGGGCGACGACCAGAAGCACCAGCATGATCGGAATGTTGATGAGAAACACCGAGCCCCAGTGAAAATACTGCAGGAGAAAGCCGCCGAGGAGCGGGCCAATTAGTCCGCCCAGTGCGAAAGCTGTTCCCCAGATGCCGATCGCCCGGTTTCGCTCGGCTTCGTTCTTGAAGAGGTTGACGATCAGCGACAGGGTCGAGGGCGCGATCGTCGCGCCGGCAATGCCGAGAAGCGCACGGGCGGCGATGAGTTGCTGCGCTGTCGATGAGAAGGCGGCAAGTGCCGAGGCGATCCCGAAGGCGAATGCGCCGATCAGCAGCACGCGGCGGCGGCCGATCCGGTCTCCGAGCGTGCCCATGGTGACGAGAAAACCGGCGACCATGAAGCCGTAGATATCGTTGATCCAGAGCAGTTCGGACGCCGACGGATCGAGATCCACAACGATCGCGGGGACGGCGAGAAACAGGATGGACAAGTCCATCGAGTAGATCAGGCAGGCGATCGACAGGACGCAGGCACCGATCCATTCCCGGCGACCGGCAGGCTCGTGGCCCGGATGTTGCGACGGCGTCTGCATCGTTCCTCTCCCAGATATCGGCTTGCGGATTTACCGCACGTCTCAGGATCGGGCAACCGCGGGGCCAGCAAAGAAAACGGGCGCCAGAGGCGCCCGTTGGAGAGTGTTACGCGAAGTAGCTTTGCAGCGTACGCACTTCGAGATTGCCGGCCTTCAGCGCCTTGATCGCCATCGCAGCGGATTCGGCACCTGATATCGTCGTGTAATACGGCACCTTCTGCATCAACGTTGCACGGCGCAGCGATTTCGAGTCCGAGATCGCCTTGTTTGAATCCGTCGTATTGATGACGAGCTGGACTTGGCGGTTGCGGATGGCATCCTCGATATGCGGGCGTCCTTCCAAGACCTTGTTGATCTTGGTCGACTCGATGCCGTTTTCGGCGAGGAAGCGGGCGGTACCGCCGGTGGCGATGACCTTGAAGCCTATTTCCTTCAGCATGCGGATGGCCGGCAGCACGCGTGGCTTGTCGTCGTCGCGGACCGACACGAAGACCGCACCGTCGCGGGGCAGTTCGACGCTTGCACCGAGCTGGCTCTTGGCAAAGGCGAGCGCGAAGTCCGTATCGAGACCCATCACTTCGCCGGTCGAACGCATTTCCGGTCCGAGCAGGATGTCGACGCCGGGGAAGCGGGCAAACGGGAAGACCGCTTCCTTGACCGCGATATGCTTCAGGTTGCGCGGATCGGGCTTGGTGCCGTAGGCCGCAAAGATCGCGTCGAGCTTTTCGCCGGCCATGGCACGGGCGGCGATCTTTGCGATCGGCGCGCCGATGGTCTTGGCCACGAAGGGCACCGTGCGCGAGGCACGCGGATTGACTTCGAGCACGTAGACGGTGCCGTCCTTGATGGCGAACTGGACGTTCATCAGGCCGACGACGTTAAGCGCCTTGGCCATCGACGTTGCCTGGCGTTCCAGCTCGTCGATCATCTCGTTGGACAGCGTGCGCGGTGGCAGCGAGCAGGCGCTGTCGCCCGAGTGAATGCCGGCTTCCTCGATATGCTCCATGATACCGGCGACATAGACGTCGGTGCCGTCGCAGAGGCAGTCGACATCGACTTCGATGGCGTTGGAGAGGTAGCTGTCGAACAGAAGCGGGTTCTTGCCGAGCAGCGTGTTGATCTGGCCGGTCTTGTCGTTCGGGTAGCGCTGCTTGATATCCTCAGGCACCAGTTCCGGCACCGTATCGAGCAGGTAGCTCTGCAGCTGGCTTTCCGAATGCAGGATCTGCATGGCGCGGCCGCCGAGAACGTAGGATGGGCGAACGACCAGCGGGAAGCCGATTTCCGACGCTACCAGGCGGGCCTGTTCGACCGAGTAGGCAATGCCGTTGTTCGGCTGCGTCAGGTCAAGCTTCATAAGAAGCTTCTGGAAGCGGTCGCGGTCTTCGGCCAAGTCGATCATGTCGGGCGCCGTTCCGAGGATCGGTATGCCGTTCTTTTCGAGCGCTTCTGCGAGTTTCAGCGGTGTCTGGCCGCCGAACTGCACGATGACGCCGACCACTTCACCCTTTTCCTGTTCCGCGCGGAGGATCTCGATCACGTCTTCGGCCGTCAGCGGCTCGAAATAGAGGCGGTCGGACGTGTCGTAGTCGGTCGATACGGTCTCGGGGTTGCAGTTGATCATGATCGCTTCGTAGCCGGCATCCTTCAGGGCGAAGGCGGCGTGGCAGCAGCAATAGTCGAACTCGATGCCCTGGCCGATGCGGTTCGGACCGCCGCCGAGGATGACGACCTTCTTGGCGGTCGAGACTTCGGCTTCCGAGCGCAGTTCGCCGACGAACGGCGTCTCGTAGGTCGAGTACATGTAGGCGGTCGGCGACGCGAATTCGGCAGCGCAGGTATCGATGCGCTTGAAGACCGGCCGCACGTTGAGCGCGTTGCGCAGTTCCGCGACTTCCTTCGGGCGTTTCTTGGTCAGGCTGGCGAGGCGGGCGTCTGAGAAGCCCATGGCCTTCAGCATGCGCAGGTTCTCGGCGTCAGCAGGCAGGCCGTGTTCGCGAACGCGGGCTTCCATGTCGACGATCGCCTTGAACTGGGCGATGAACCACGGGTCGATCTTGCAGGCTTCATGCACTTCGGCTTCGGAGAGACCGAGACGGAGAGCCTGGGCGACCTGGCGCAGACGGTCCGGCGTTGGCGTGCCGATCGCGGCGCGGATGGCATTCTTGGAGCCTTCGCCCTCTTCCATGCCGGGGATCTCGATCTCGTCGAGACCGGTCAGGCCGGTTTCAAGACCGCGGAGCGCCTTCTGCAGCGATTCGGCAAAGGTACGGCCGATCGCCATGACTTCACCGACCGACTTCATGGCGGTGGTCAGCACCGGCGAGGCGCCCGGGAATTTCTCAAAGGCAAAGCGCGGGATCTTGGTGACGACGTAGTCGATCGACGGTTCGAACGAGGCAGGGGTCGCGCCGCCGGTGATGTCGTTGTCGAGTTCGTCGAGCGTGTATCCGACCGCAAGCTTTGCCGCGACCTTGGCGATCGGGAAGCCTGTCGCCTTGGAGGCGAGCGCCGAAGACCGCGATACGCGCGGGTTCATTTCGATGACGACAAGACGACCATCGGCCGGGTTGACCGCGAACTGGACGTTGGAACCGCCGGTCTCGACACCGATCTCGCGCAGGACCGCGATCGATGCGTTGCGCATGATCTGGTATTCTTTGTCGGTCAGCGTCAGGGCCGGTGCGACGGTGATCGAGTCGCCGGTGTGGACGCCCATCGGGTCGATGTTTTCGATCGAGCAGATGATGATGCAGTTATCCGCGGTGTCGCGGACCACTTCCATCTCGTATTCCTTCCAGCCGAGAACCGATTCCTCGATCAGCACTTCGGTGGTCGGCGAGGCATCGAGGCCGCCGCCGATGATCTCGAAGAATTCCGAGCGATTGTAGGCAATGCCGCCGCCGGTGCCGCCCATGGTAAAGGACGGGCGGATGATGGCGGGTAGGCCGACGACGTCGATAGCCTGTGCCGCAATCGCCATCGCGTGGCTGATATAGCGCTGCTTGCGGTCGGTTTCGCCGAGGTTCCACTGGTTTTCGAGCGCGTCGAGCGCCTTGTCGAGCTCGGCGCCGGACAGTTCGGCCTTGACCTTGTTGCGCTCGGCTTCGTGCGTCTTGCGGTCGGCATCCTTGATGTCGGTGGCATTGGCCAGCATCGACTTCGGTGTTTCGAGGCCGATGCGGCTCATGGCTTCGCGGAAGAGGGCGCGGTCTTCGGCCATGTCGATGGCGGCGGGCTTGGCGCCGATCATCTCGACATTGTAGCGGTCGAGCACGCCCATTCTCTTCAGCGACAGTGCGGTGTTCAAGGCCGTCTGGCCGCCCATGGTTGGCAAAAGCGCGTCAGGGCGTTCCTTGGCGATGATCTTGGCCACCACTTCCGGGGTGATCGGCTCGATATAGGTGGCGTCGGCCAGGCCCGGGTCGGTCATGATCGTTGCCGGGTTGGAGTTGACCAGAATGACCCGGTAACCTTCTTCGCGCAGCGCCTTGCAGGCCTGGGTGCCGGAATAGTCGAATTCGCATGCCTGGCCGATGACGATCGGGCCCGCCCCGATGATGAGGATCGATTTGATGTCTTGGCGCTTCGGCATGATCTCTATCCACTTTTTTCTGCGCGAAAAACCGGCACGGGGCGTGAAGCTCCGGTCGGGTGGCGTGCGCATGTTTTTTCTGGCTAGACGCGGCTTATAGGGAAATGTGCCGGGGAACGGAACCCCATAATTGAGCATATCGACAGGAATCGACATGGCTGCCGGGTAGATTTGCCCGCGCGTTTCGAGGCGTACCGCAACGGGGTTTAGTGACATGGACAGGTTGCAACCGCACCAGTAGATTGCGCAAACAATAATATAAGCAGCAACGGCCCTCCATGATGACGACCGCTTGCGCGGAGGAAACCATGGCCGATGCTACTTCAAATGCCGCGATTGAACCCGCGGCCGCCGCACCCGCTCCCGCCGACAAAACGGTGATGCCGATCATTTTTGCGGTCAGCTTCTGCCATATGCTCAACGACATCATGCAGTCGATGATCTCGGCGATCTATCCGATGCTCAAGGCCGACTACAATCTCGACTTCTGGCAGATCGGCATTCTGACGCTGGCCTTCCAGTGCACCGCATCGCTGCTGCAGCCGGTGATCGGCATCATCACCGATAAGAAGCCGTTTCCGTACTCGCTGCCGATCGGTATGGGGGCGACGTTTGTGGGGCTGTTCCTGCTCGCCGGTTCGCATGTCTATCTGATGCTTGTGGTGGCGGCTGCGCTGATCGGCATCGGGTCGGCGGTGTTTCATCCGGAATCGTCGCGGGTGGCGCGGCTTGCGTCCGGCGGGCGCTATGGTTTTGCGCAGGCGACCTTTCAGGTGGGCGGCAATTTCGGACAGGCGATCGGGCCGCTGCTGGCGGCCTTCATTATCGTGCCGATGGGGCAGGGCAGTGTTGCCTGGTTTTCGGCAATCGCGCTCCTCGGCATCGTGATCCTCTCCTGGGTCGCGCGCTGGTACAAGGCGCACATGCTGGCCAACAAGGGGCGCAAGAAGAGCCTTGGCATCCACAGCCTGCCGCGGCGCACGGTGATGGTGGCGCTGGTCGTGCTGGCGATCCTGACGTTTTCGAAGAACATCTACATGGCGGCGATCGGCAGCTATTACACGTTCTTCGTTATCGAGCGCTTTGGCGTCACCGTGCAGTCGTCGCAGATCATGCTGTTCGTGTTTCTGGGCGCGACGGCGCTGGGCACGTTGATCGGCGGTCCGATCGGCGACCGGTTCGGCTCCAAGGTGGTGATCTGGATCTCCATTCTCGGCGTGCTGCCGTTCACGCTGGCGATGCCGTTTGCGAATTTGCCGATGACGATCGTGCTGTCGGGTATCGTTGGGCTGGTGATGGCGTCGTCGTTCCCGGCCATCATCGTCATGGCGCAGGAGCTGGTCCCTGGCCGGGTGGGAATGATCGCCGGCATCTTCTTCGGGCTCGCTTTCGGCATGGGTGGCATCGCCGCCGCCGTGCTCGGGATCATCGCCGACCACAGGGGCATCAGTTTTGTCTATTCCATCTGCGCCTTCCTGCCGGCGCTTGGCCTTCTCACCGTGTTCCTGCCCAGCAAGGCGCAGCTCAGGGTCGCCTGAGCCAACAGCCTGACATCCCGACATGGATATTTGGCGGGCCTGTTCTATATCGTCGTCAAGGATCATTTCCGACCGAACTTATTAGAACCTGGGGTGCGATATGGAATGGAAAGGGCGTCGGCAATCCGACAATGTCGAGGATCAACGGGGTGCCTCGATGGGTGGCCGCGGTGGCGGTTTCCGCATCCCGATCGGTGGCGGCGGACGTGGCGGTGGTGGATTGAGCATCGGCGGCATCGTCGTCGTGCTGATCATCTGCTGGGTCACGGGCATCAATCCGCTGACGCTTCTTTCGGGCGGCGATACCGGCATGGATACGGGCACCAGCACCACGCAGCAGGCGCCGCGTACGCCGGCTGAAGACGAGATGACCGGTTTCGTCCGCACCGTCCTTGCTGATACCGAAGACACCTGGAACGAAATCTTCCAGAGCAACGGCGCTCGTTACGAGGAGCCGACGCTGGTTCTCTTCGGCGGTCAGGTTCGGTCTGCCTGCGGTTTTGCGTCGTCGGCAAGCGGCCCGTTCTACTGCCCGGGTGACCGCAAGGTTTATCTGGATACGGAGTTCTTCAAGGAACTCAGCCAGCGGCTTGGGGCCGGAGGTGATTTTGCCGAGGCCTATGTGGTCGCGCATGAAGTCGGGCATCACGTCCAGAACCTGCTCGGCGTATTGCCGAAATTCAACCAGGCGCGGCAGAATATGAGCGAGACCGAGGCCAACCGCATGTCGGTTCGCGTCGAGCTTCAGGCGGACTGCTTTGCCGGCGTGTGGGGCAAGCGGACCCAGCAGAAGGGCTTTCTCGAAAGCGGCGATCTGGAGGAGGCTTTGAACGCCGCCCAGCAGATCGGCGACGACACGCTGCAGAAGCGCAGTCAGGGTTATGTCGTCCCGGAAAGCTTCAACCACGGCACCTCGCAGCAGCGTATGCGCTGGTTCAAGCAGGGCTTCGACACCGGCGACATGAAGGCCTGCGACACGTTCTCGGGCAATGTCTGAGCAGTGATCTCTGCTGCTCCGCCGAGCAGCAGAGCCGTGACTGAGAGATCAATCTTCGAAATATCGTGTGGGCGGCGAAACCGATCGCCCGCACCCTCCCGATTTCGGCATGCTCGGCTCCGCAAAGCCGGGACCTATGCCGGGCTGCATTCGGCACCAGCCGGCGGCGATGGACAAGGCCAAGTTCCTGGCCGCACCATCCTCCTATCGATCGGTCCGTCAGACCTGTCACGTCACCCATCAACGTTGGTGAACTTCGCCCTACAATTTTTGCTGGATCGGTGCCGAGCCTTGATGAACCCCGATGCCTTCTTTATAGGCAGGGTACCGTGCCGCTGACCGTTTCTGGAAGCGGCTTTTTCCATTTGTAGGATTTATCGATGTCGGGCTTGCCGAACACTGCCGGTGCATCTGCGCCGCATGACGCCGTCATTACGGATCGTTCCTGGTCGTCGCATCTGCGCGGCACGTTTGCGCTCGGCATCCCGCTGGTGGGAGCCCAGCTTGCGCAGATGGCGATCCATACGACCGACGTCATTCTGGTCGGCTGGCTTGGGACGACCGAACTTGCCTCCGTGGTCATTGCCACGCAGCTGTTTTTCGTCGTGTTCATCTTTGGCACCGGGTTCACCAGCGCCGTCGTGCCGCTGGTTGCGCAGGCGCTCGGCCACGGTGACCGGATCGGCGTGCGCCGGTCGGTGCGCATGGGGCTGTGGGTGGTGATTGCCTATTGCACGGTTGTCGCGCCGCTGCTCTGGTTCAGCGAACCGATGCTGCTCGGCCTCGGTCAGGCGCCCGATGTCGCGGCCAATGCCCAGAGCTATCTGCGCATTGCGCAGTGGGGCATGTTCCCGGCGCTCGGCCTGATGGCATTGCGCAGCTTCGTGACCGGGCTGGAGAAGGGCGGGATCGTTCTCTACATCACGATCGGCATGTTCATCATGAACGCGATCGTCGCCTATCTGCTGATCTTCGGCCATTACGGAGCGCCGCAGCTGGGTCTTCATGGCGCGGCGATCGCTGCTGTGTCCGCCAACCTGGTCGGCTTCCTGATCGCGATTGCCTATGTGCAGGCGCAGCCCGCCATGCGCGCTTACGAACTCTTCGTGCGCTTCTGGAAGCCTGACTGGTCGATGGTTCGGGAAGTCTTCCTGCTCGGACTGCCGATCAGCTTCACGATCCTTGCCGAAACGAGCCTGTTTGCGGCGGCTTCGCTGATGATGGGCAGTATCGGCAAGCTCGAGCTTGCCGCCCATGGGATTGCGCTGCAGCTTGCCTCGATCGCCTTCATGGTGCCGCTGGGTCTGGCGCAGGTCGCAACGGTTCGGGTCGGTCTTGCTAACGGTCGTGGCGACATGGTCGGTGTTCGAAGGGCCGGCGGGGCCGTGCTGATCGTCAGCATCATCTTCACGGCGATCGGCGGTGTCCTTTACGCCGTGATGCCGGGCGCGCTGGCGGGGCTTTTCCTCGACACCAGCCAGCCGGACGCCGCTGCGGTGCTCGCGCTCGCCACACCGCTGATTGTCATTGCCGGCATCTTCCAGCTGGTCGACGGGCTGCAGGCCGTAGGGGCCGGGCTTTTGCGCGGATTGAAGGATACGAAAGTGCCGATGCTGCTGGCGCTGATCGCCTACTGGCCGATCGGCTTCGTCTGCGCCTGGGTGTTCGCATTTCCGCTCGGCTATCGCGGCGAGGGTGTCTGGTTCGGTTTCGTGATCGGCCTTGCCGCCGCAGCTCTCTTCCTGTGCGGACGGTTCTGGATTCTTTTGCAGCGCCATAAGCAAATGGCCCGCTGAGGGCAGCGGGCCATCTGGTTGAAACCGTGACTTGAGAAGGTTTTAGCGCTCGGCGAGCGCTGCTTCTCCCTTGTTCTCGCGCACCATGTTGATGAAGCGGCGGAACAGGTAGTGGCTGTCCTGGGGGCCCGGCGATGCTTCCGGGTGATGCTGGACGGAGAAGACCGGCTTGCCCGATAGACGCAGGCCGCAATTGGTGCCGTCGAACAGCGAAATGTGAGTCTCCTCAACACCCTGCGGCAGCGACTTCGAGTCGACCGCGAAGCCGTGGTTCATCGACACGATCTCCACCTTGCCGGTCGTGTGATCCTTGACCGGGTGGTTGGCGCCGTGATGACCCTGGTGCATCTTTTCGGTCGTGGCGCCGAGTGCGAGGCCGAGGATCTGGTGGCCCAGGCAGATGCCGAAGGTCGGGATGTCGGTCTTGACGATGTCCTTAATGACGGGGACAGCGTAGGCGCCGGTGGCTGCCGGATCGCCCGGGCCGTTCGACAGGAAGATGCCGTCCGGCTTCAGGGCCAGAATGTCTTCCGACGAGGTCTGGGCCGGGACAACCGTGACCTTGCAGTCGAGGCCGGTGAACAGGCGCAGGATGTTGCGCTTCACGCCGTAGTCGATGCAGACGATGTGATACTTGGCATCCTCGGCCTTCAGTTCCTCGGAACCTTCGTTCCAGACCCAGGGCTTTTCGGTCCACTGCGACGACTGGCCGGAGGTCGCTTCCTTGGCGAGGTCGAGACCTTCGAGACCACTCCAGGCCTTGGCTTCCGCCTTTAGCGCTTCGATGTCGAAATTGCCGTTCGGATCATGGGCGATCACGGCGTTCGGGGCACCGTTCTGGCGGATCCAGGCGGTCAGCGCGCGTGTGTCGATACCAGAGAGGCCAATGACGCCGCGGCTCTTCAGCCAGGCGTCGAGATCCTTTGCCGAGCGGTAGTTCGACGGTTGGGTGATATCGGCCTTGAAGATCGTGCCGACGGCGCCGCGGCGTGCGGCGGGTGTCAGGTCTTCGATGTCCTCGTCATTGGTGCCGATATTGCCGATATGCGGGAAGGTGAAGGTGACGATCTGGCTGAGATAGGACGGATCGGTCAAAATTTCCTGGTAGCCGGTGAGGGCGGTGTTGAACACCACTTCGGCGGTGACCTTGCCGGTCGCGCCAATGCCGGTTCCTTCAATCACGGTTCCGTCGGCAAGCACGAGAACGGCGGTGGGTTTTTTCGTGGTCCAAGGGGTGGTCGCGGTCATATCCATCCTTCTGCCCCAGCGGCCCGTTTCCCGAAACGGAAAACAGGGTGTCGAGGTCATCTCTCGTCGCAGAAAAGGGCGCGCGGAAACCCGCTTGCGGCCCACTATCCAATTGTTGTGCAGGTCCTCGACATAAACAAGGCAGAACAGCGGGTCAATTGCCGTTTATGAGAAAGCTGGGCGCAAAGGCCGGCAATCGGTGAGTTTTGCCGTGTCGGCAAAACGTTTGATCGCCGTTCACGCTTGTTCTATGACGTCGCAAAAGATCGGTCCGCTGCGGATCGAGTGACGTTCAAGGAGACAGGCCATGTTGCGCGAGAAGCTTTCCGAAGCGATGAAGGAAGCGATGAAGGCGAAGGAAACCCGCAGGCTTTCGACCGTGCGGCTGATCCAGACCGCCATCAAGGACCGTGACATCGCCAATCGCGGCACCGGCAAGGACGCTGCCACTGACGACGAAATCCTGCAGATCCTGCAGAAGATGGTGAAGCAGCGCGAGGAGTCGGCGAAGATCTACGAAGACAACGCCCGCCCGGAACTTGCAGCACAGGAACGCGAAGAGATCGCCGTCATCAAATCCTTCATGCCGGAACAGATTTCCGACGAGAAGGCGAGCGAGATCGTCGCTTCCGTCATCGCCGAGATCGGTGCTGCTGGAATGAAGGACATGGGCAAGGTGATGGCCATTCTGCGCGAACGCTATGCCGGCCAGATGGATTTCGCCAAGGCGTCCGGCACGATCAAGGCGCAGCTGAGCTGAGGTCTAGCCGCTACGCATAAAACGAGAAAGGCGGGAAGTCCTTCATGGAGTTCCCGCCTTTTGCTCTTCTACGCCTCCCATCGGCCGACCGCGGACATGCCACCGGTAGGAGAGGACGATCGACCGCAGTCATTGCAGGCAGCCGTCCTGAAGAGCAATCTCAGATGCCGTACCCGCCTGTCGAGGCGACTGACGGCACGTCTTGTCGGATTCAACGCTATGCAGGGAACCTGCGTATCGCAAGTTACAATTCGTTAATTTCTGTGGGTTGATCGGGTCGGTGGTCACGGAGCGGCGGCCTGTGAATAGCGGGCATGATTTGCGGCCGGGCTGGCATTCCTGCGCACTGAGCCTTAATATGGTCTCTGGCCCGCGAGGTAGACATGCGCTTTTCAAACAGTTTTCTTGATGAGATCCGGGATCGGGTGCCGATTTCGACGGTGATCGGCCGTCGTGTCACCTGGGATCGCAGGAAGACCAATGCTGCGCGCGGCGATTTCTGGGCCTGCTGCCCATTCCATGGCGAGAAAAGCCCGAGCTTTCACTGCGAAGACCGCAAGGGTCGTTATCACTGCTTCGGCTGTGGCGTATCGGGCGATCATTTCCGCTTCATGACGGATCTGGAGGGGCTGAACTTTCCAGAAGCCGTCCAGCAGGTTGCCGATATGGCTGGTATCGCCATGCCGCAACCCGATCCGCAGGCGGAAAAGCGTGAACGGGAGCGGATGTCGCTTCTCGACGTCATGGAAATGGCGACGCGCTTCTTTCAGGACCAGTTGCAGAGCCCAACCGGCGCCAAGGCACGCGCCTATCTTCGCGACCGCGGACTGACGGCTCGCACGATCGAGAATTTCCGGCTCGGCTATGCGCTGGACAGCCGCAATGCGCTCAAGGAGTTCCTGGCCGGCAAGGGTGTGGCCAAGGAGCAGATCGAGGCCTGCGGGCTGGTGCGTCACGGCGAGGGGATTGCCGTATCCTACGACTATTTCCGCGACCGCATCATGTTCCCGATCCTGTCGTCGCGCGACAAGGTGATTGCCTTTGGTGGACGCGCGATGGCGCCGGATGCGCCGGCGAAATACATGAACTCGCCGGATACCGAACTCTTCCACAAGGGCCAGGTGCTCTACAATTTCACCCGCGCCAGGCGGGCAGCGCAGCCAGGGACGGGATCCAAGGAGCCGGGCACGATCATTGCCGTGGAAGGCTATATGGATGTGATCGCGCTCAGCCAGGTGGGCGTCGAAAATGCCGTTGCGCCGCTCGGTACGGCATTGACCGAAAACCAGCTGGAGCTGCTCTGGCGGATGACGCCGGAACCGGTCCTGTGCTTTGATGGCGATGGTGCCGGTATCCGTGCCGCGAACCGTGCTGCGGATCTGGCGCTTCCCTCCATCAAGCCCGGCCGCTCGGTCCGGTTCGCGCTGCTTCCAGACGGCAAGGATCCGGACGATCTCGTCAAGCACGAGGGAAGAGCGCCGTTCGATGGCGTGATCGCGCAGGCGCGTCCGCTGGCGGAGATGGTCTGGCAGCGGGAAACCAATGGTGCCGCCTTCGAGACCCCGGAAAAGCGGGCGGAGCTCGAGGCGCGCCTCAAGCAGATCGTTTCCGTGATTGCCGACGAAAGCGTGCGCCGGCACTACCAGCAGAATGTGCGCGATCGTCTCAACGGCTTGTTCCAGCCGCAGCGCAATGGCGGCGGTGGCGATCGTCGTCAAAGCTACCAGCAGCGCGAAGGCGGCGGGGCCGGCAGAGGCGGTGCAGCCGGCGGAAGGGGTGGATCGTCTTTCCAGCAGCAGGGTCGCGGAATGGGCATTTCCGACCGCCTGACGCGATCGGGGCTGGTGCGAGGACATCTCGACCTTCCGGCCCTGCGCGAAAGCGTGCTGGCGCTGACCATCGTCCATCATCCGCAGCTTCTGCTCAACGAGTATGACGAGATCGCCTCGATCGAATTCGAGAACCGCGATCTGAAGCGGATGTGGTCTTGCGTGCTGACCATTGTCGGGCAGGCCGGTGCCGGTTTGACGGTGCAGGACCTGAAACGGGAACTCGGCGAGAATGGCTTTGAGGAACTGTTGAAGTCGATGAACCAGCAGATCCGCAATGCGCGACTGTGGACGGCGACGGAAGAGGCCGATCCGCAGGATTCGCTGCAAGCCTACCGTCAGACCCGGGCACTGCATTCCAGAAACAAGGAGCTCCGCTGGCAGAAGATCGAGCTGGAGCGTGAACTCGCGGAGATGACCGAGGACGAGGCCGAGCGTGCCGAGATCCTGCTGCGTGCACTTCTGGAGGTACAGAATGAAATTTCCAGGCTTGAAAACCAGGAAGCGATCATCGACGGCTTCGGTGTCCTGTCAGGACGCGTCAAGGGCGCTGCCGTCAGTCACGGATGAAGGAGAGCTGCGCAGATACTAAACCGTGTTGAATTGGTCGCCTGATGGATTAACTGCGCGAGTGGAGTGGTCTATACAGCTCTTGATTGATCACTGTATTGTTGCGACGCATCGGAAAATGGCGTCAATCCCGCGCATTTCGGGTAGAGCCAAGGGTTTTTACCGGGCGGCGGGCTCTTGTCTTTCATTGTGCACCGCTTACATATGGCTTCAATATGACGGGAGTACCGCCAACGGGGACATGGTCGTAAGGTAATTTCCACTTTTCCTGGGCACAAGCTTTGGAAGAACTTGACGAAGCGTTATTTTGTGGGAATCACCATTTCGGGCAATATTGGTGGAGTGGGTCTAGCGCCGCGGCGATGTTCGGCATCTTCGTTCTGGCGGTCCCCGCGAGTAGCGGTCGCCGATGGTAATCGGGAGTTAAAGGTCATTCCGTTACGAGTTGGATATTGATTCGCGGCTGGTGTGGCTTTTGCCCTCCGCCGCAGGCCACGAAGCGCTGCGCAGTGGCGTTCAGGGAAAGCGACGACATACATGGCAACTAAAGTCAAAGAAAACGAAGAAGCCGATACCGAGCGCGAAGGCTCGGTCGACGGTCCGCTTCTCGATCTTTCTGACGACGCGGTCAAGAAGATGATCAAAGCCGCGAAGAAGCGCGGCTACGTGACGATGGACGAGCTCAACTCGGTCCTTCCGTCCGAAGAGGTCACTTCAGAACAGATCGAAGACACGATGGCGATGTTGTCCGACATGGGCATCAACGTCGTTGAAGATGAAGAAGCCGAGGAGGCCACCACCGAGGAGGAGGACTCCAACGAGAGCGAAGAGAGCGAAGGCGGCGAACTTGCCCCGACGTCCAGCACCGCTCTTGCCACGGCGAAGAAGAAAGAACCCACCGATCGTACCGACGATCCGGTCCGCATGTATCTGCGCGAAATGGGCTCGGTCGAGCTTCTGTCGCGTGAAGGCGAAATCGCGATCGCCAAGCGCATCGAGGCTGGCCGCGAGACGATGATCGCCGGTCTGTGCGAAAGCCCGCTGACGTTCCAGGCGCTGATCATCTGGCGCGACGAACTGAACGAAGGCACGACGCTGCTGCGCGAGATCATCGATCTCGAGACGACCTATTCGGGTCCCGAGGCGAAGGCTGCGCCACAGTTCCAGAGCCCGGAAAAGATCGAGGCGGACCGCAAGGCTGCCGAGGAAAAGGAAAAGACCCGCAAGGCTCGTTTCTCTGCTGCCAACGATGACGACATCACCGCTGTCGGCGGTGACCAGGGCTTGGAAGAAGAGGAAGAGGACGACGACGAGTCGAACCTTTCGCTTGCCGCCATGGAAGCGGAACTGCGCCCGCAGGTCATGGAAACGCTCGACACGATTGCGGATACCTACAAGAAGCTGCGCAAGCTTCAGGACCAGCAGGTCGAGCAGCGGCTTGCCGCCTCCGGCACGCTGTCTTCCGCTCAGGAGCGCCGCTACAAGGAACTGAAAGACGAACTGATCACGGCAGTGAAGTCGCTGTCGCTGAACCAGAACCGCGTCGAAAGCCTTGTCGAACAGCTCTACGACATTTCGAAGCGCCTGATGCAGAACGAAGGTCGTCTTCTTCGTCTGGCTGAATCCTACGGCGTCAAGCGGGACTCGTTCCTGGAACAGTATCAGGGTGCCGAGCTTGATCCGAACTGGATGAAGTCGATCGCCAATCTGTCGGCACGCGGCTGGAAGGATTTTGCCAAGGCGGAGTTCAACGCCATTCGCGATATCCGTCAGGAGATCCAGAGTCTCGCGACCGAAACCGGTATTTCGATCACCGAATTCCGCCGGATCGTGTCGATGGTGCAGAAGGGCGAGCGCGAAGCGCGGATCGCCAAGAAGGAAATGGTCGAGGCGAACCTTCGTCTCGTGATTTCGATCGCCAAGAAATACACCAACCGCGGCCTGCAGTTCCTGGATCTTATCCAGGAAGGCAATATCGGCCTGATGAAGGCCGTCGACAAGTTCGAATACCGTCGCGGTTACAAGTTCTCGACCTATGCGACCTGGTGGATCAGGCAGGCGATCACCCGCTCGATCGCCGACCAGGCCCGCACGATCCGTATTCCGGTGCACATGATCGAGACGATCAACAAGATCGTCCGGACATCGCGCCAGATGCTGCACGAGATCGGCCGCGAGCCGACCCCGGAAGAGCTGGCCGAAAAGCTGGCCATGCCGCTCGAAAAGGTCCGCAAGGTCCTGAAGATTGCCAAGGAGCCGATCTCGCTCGAAACCCCTGTGGGTGACGAAGAGGATTCGCATCTGGGTGACTTCATCGAGGACAAGAATGCGCTGTTGCCGATCGATGCCGCCATCCAGGCGAACCTTCGTGAAACGACGACGCGGGTTCTCGCATCGCTGACGCCGCGTGAAGAACGTGTTCTTCGCATGCGCTTCGGCATCGGCATGAACACCGACCACACGCTCGAAGAAGTCGGCCAGCAGTTCTCGGTTACCCGCGAACGTATCCGCCAGATCGAGGCGAAGGCGCTGCGCAAGCTGAAGCACCCGAGCCGGAGCCGCAAGCTTCGCTCGTTCCTCGACAGCTGATCGCTGGACCAGACCCATCAAAAGCCCGGCCGTTATGACGTGCCGGGCTTTTTTATTGATGTTGTGATCGGGCCGGACTCGATCATGCCCGCGAACCATCCTACATGGGAGCCATGCCGGATATGTCTCCCGCCCCGCATAAGAAGGTGATCGCAACGGCGCTGGGTGCGTCAGTCGCTCTGCATCTGATCATCGCGGGCGCGCTTCTCGTCCAATTGCCGCTGCCGACCGACGCGGTTCCCGAGGAGGAGACCGTTCAGGTGGAGATTGTTCCGCCGCCGGAAGAGGAAAAGCAGGAGCCAGCCGAAGAGGCCAAGAAGCCCGACGAGCTGAACCTCAAGGAAGAGGCGAAGGCCGAAGAGCCGCCACCGGAAAAGCCGCCCGAGCAGAAGCCTCAGGAAGATCCGCTCGAGGACCCCGTGATTTCGGCGAGCAAGGCTTCGGCACCCGAGGCTGCTCCGCCGCCTTCCCCTGCGCAGGACGAAAAGCCGGAGGAGACGAAGCCGCCGGACCCTCAACCTACCAAGCCGGAAGAACCAAAGCCCGAAGAGCCCCAGCCTCAAGAAAAGCCGCCCGAAGAAAAGGCGCCGGAAGAAGCGAAAGAGCCCGAGGCACCGCAGAAGGCCGAGCAGCCGGCACCGCCGCCGCCGCCTGCAAGCCCGACACCGGCCGAGGAGGAGAAGCAGGCGTCAGCGCCGCCGATGTCCGCACTGCGGCCTGTGTTCCAGTTTGGCGAAAAGGATAGCGGTCCGCGCCAGGCGCTTGACGGCAATGCTGCGGAGGATACGCCAGCGCCCGCTGCGACCGATGCCGATCCGCCAGCGCCTGAGGAGCCTGCACAGACGGCGGGTACCGACGGACAGGGCGAGGGCGCGCCACAAGAGACACCGGTACCGAGCAATATGACGCCACCGCAGCTCAGTGTTCCAGGCTCCGATCCGTCGGGAATGCCCGGACCTGCCGGCGGTGCGTCTCCTGATGCGATGACGGCCGGGCTCTTTACAGGGCCGCCTTCCTCCGCACCCGTGCCGACGCAAAAGCCGGCGCCGCCGAAACCATCCGATGCGGCCGGCGATCTCAAGCCCGTCAGAACGTTGTTTTCCGCGCGCGATACCGGCGAGACGCTGGCGACCGTCGCGATGTCCGGTATTCCGCGCGGCGTTCGGGCAGGACAGCTGTGCTCGTCCGAACTCAGTGCGCAATTGCAGAACGGCTCGCCCGCCTACAATCCCGATGTCTTGCCCGCACCGAAGCTGCCCAATGGGACGGTTCTCGAGGCGCGCAATATCGGCTTTCGCGCCAAAGGGCATTGGCATGATGTCAGCTTCCGCTGCGAAGTCGATGCCGATGCCACGAAAATAATTTCGTTTTCGATGAATGTGGGTGGCCTCGTGCCGCGCTCGGAATGGCGCAAGCGCGGTTTTCCCGAGTTTTGATCTTCAAGCAGACAAGAGAATTTCGATGCCGCAGACCGCGATCCAGATTTCGACCAGAGGCCAAGGGCTATACGAGTTCACGGATGAAGCCGAACGCTTCGTGCGCCAGGCCGGGCGCGACGAGGGCCTGCTGACTGTCTTTGTTCGCCACACGTCCTGTTCGCTGATCATTCAGGAAAATGCCGATCCGGACGTGAAGCGCGATCTGAATGCGTTCTTTTCCCGCCTCGTTCCCCCCTCGGACGATCCTTCGATGGGCTGGGTCAGCCATACGATGGAAGGACCAGATGACATGCCGGCACATATCAAGGCGGCACTGACGGCAGTCTCGATCGGCATTCCGATAACCGGCGGCAGGCTGGCGCTCGGCACCTGGCAAGGGATCTATCTCTTCGAACACCGGAACAGCCCGCACCGGCGCGAAATCGTCCTGCATCTTTCGTCGTGATGATCGTTGTTTTGCAAATGAACACATACTGAATGATCGGTTTTGCAGGCATTCAGCTGGGTTGGATAGAGTTGCATCGACCGTTGGCCCGAAAGGCCGGCGCGAGACAGCCGGACAACCGGTGACAGGTTCAGGAGAAGCAGAAGATGACTACAATCACACGCCTGATGGCGAAGGCCGGCCTTGCAGCCTTGATCGCCCTGACAGGGATTTCGGCGTCCGCGCCAATCGCCGCCGCCGCCGGCCCGGAATTCGTACAGTACCGTGAGCGCGACTGGCGTCCGCATCACCCGCCGCGCTATGAGCGCCCGCGCCACATGCGTCCCGTCGGCTGCTCGCCGCGCCTGGCTGAACGTCGCGCCGAAGCGATGGGTCTGCGCCGGACCCGCGTCGTCGACATCTCCCGCCGCAGCGTGACCGTCGTCGGCGTCGACCGCCGCGGACGCGACCGGGTCGTGTTTGCCAATGTGCGGGGCTGCCCGCTCATCCGTCGCTAACGGATCTCAAGCGTCCCAGTCTATCTTCAGCCCCGTCCGGCATTCGCCGGGCGGGGTTCTGTCGTTGAAGCGATCCGATCAGGGATCGATGGAGAACACGACGTTGACGTTGACCGTGTAGCTGGTCTCGCCGGCCGCCACCGGGACGCCGTTGCCGGAATCCTTTGCCATTGTCATGCGCATCATCGGCGGGGCCATGGGCGGTGCCGAATTCTCGCTGATCTCCATGATGCGGCCAAGCTTGACGCCGGCAGCTTCCGTCAGAGTCTTTGCCTTGGCGAGCGCTTCGGCAACGGCTGCCTTGCGCGCCTGCGTCATCACTTCGTCGGTATTGGTATTCGTGAACTCGATCTGTCCGCCCTGGTTGACACCGAGCTTGACCGTCTTGTCGATCAGACCGCCGAGCTTTTCGAGATCGCGCACCTTAAGCGTCAGCGTGTTGGACACTTCGTAACCGATGATTTCCTGCGGCGGCTCGATGCCGTCCTTCGGGGCTACCTGGCGATATTGCGGGTAGATCGCAAAGCTGCTGGTCTGGACGTCGCGATCGGCAATGCCTTCAGCCTTGATGGCGGCGAGCACTTCGCTCATTGCCGTGTTGTTGGCGGAGACGGCCGCATCGGCGGTCTTTGCCTGCCTCACGACGGCAAGCGACAGGATCGCCATATCGGGCGCGACCGCGGCCTTGCCCTCACCGGACACGCTGATGATCGGTTCGCGCGGCGTGCGGGCTTCCTGCGCAGAGGCGACCGTTGCCGAAAACGGCGACAGCGGGAGGAAGGCCGTGCCGAGGGCAAGGGCTAGGAAAGCCGGCGCGAGAGAAGGGGCGGTGGGCAAACGGCGCATTGTGTCTCCTTTGATACTGATTGTCCGACCTCGACGATCCCGGCCAAATGCTTGAGTTGAAAGCCGAACACCCTCTAGGTGACGTGTGATTGTGAACCTATTGCGGCGAGGCCTTGTGAGCGTTCACAATTTGAGCTAGACGGACCCTTGCGACCGGCGAACCATTGCGCCAGTCGTCATGCCTTCAAAGGGCAGGGCCTGTAGCTCAATGGTTAGAGCCGGCGGCTCATAACCGCTTGGTTGGGAGTTCGAGTCTCTCCGGGCCCACCATTGTTTTTGTCGGCCGCTGTAGCCGGACGCGAATTTCCGGAATTTTGTCACAAGGTTCCGGAAATTCAGTTTTGGCTTTGGGTTCAGAATCCGAGCGATTCGGTCGCTGTCTTTCAAAATGAAATAGCTGGCAGCGGCGGTAGGCTAGCTTGTATGAGCGTGATGATGCGAGCACCTCGCTCAGTTTTGTTCTGTATCTGCGTTAGTATCGCCTGGTAGTAACTTTTAGCGCTCCCGTAGCCCATCGACTTCGCAAGCCTTCCAGGAATTTTTGTGTTTTTGATCGGCATGATGCCAAGGGCTTCGTACACATCTCCCTTCAGTGTTGCCAAATCATATTCAGATTTAATTGTTGATTTGAGCTCCAGGAGATCAATCGGGTCAATCGTCTTTTTATTCGCTCTGATTTCGTCAACTGAGACTTTCTTACTTTCCAACGCTCGATTGGCGGCCCAGGCAACTCGCCGTGCGATCATCTCGTCTTTTTCTTCCAGTAGAAGGTTTCGCAGCTCCTTCTCAACTAAATCCAATCTCTCTTGAGCAGTGGGTAAGCCAAATAACTCCTGCACGGCGCTTGCCATTTCGAAGAGGATCTCCTTCATGAAGAAGATGTTCTCTATCGTAGGAACCGGCAAACTGAAGACCTGTTTACGCTCCAAGACTTGTCGTTCATCGAGGCTTCGTCCGTCCCCATCGATCAATCCCGCTACGCGAAGCCAATGGTAATCTCCGTTCTCACGGAGGGCTGCAACGCCTGCCTGAACAGAACCTGATCCCTCTCTGGGAATGACGTTCCAGTTGGGATAGACGTGCGAGTATAACGCTCGGTCTTCTGACGAAGCAGTTCCCTCCACTATGAGTAGGGCTTTCCTGCTGCCCAAAAGCGCATACCGAAGTGTCTCAGGAAGATCCTCTCCTTGACCTAGGATCGCGTACGTATACCGCCGTTGATCGTTCACGCTTCCGAACATCATTTCGCTGTCCTGAATGTGAATTATCTTTTCCGGCTTGAGCCATTCGATTAACGACAGGTCGTGCGTAGCAAAAAGGAAACCCACGTCGGGCCTAGCCCGAACAGCGGCTGCTATTAGGGGCCCAGAAATGCTAGGGTTCAGATGACGCTCCGGTTCATCAATCAGGATGAAAGAGTTTTTCGGCCTAACAAGGATTGCTGCTACCACAAGAAGCGCTGCTCGTTCTCCGTCGGACATGCGGTTTATACCGAACGAAGCGTTGCCACGCTTTGCGCACAACTCGCCACTTTCGTCCACGTACAGATGAACCGGAAGCCGGCCAGCTTCAAATACCGAATTGAGTTGATTTAAAGGAAGCAGGACTTTCTCCCTAACCTCCAGATACGTCGCGCCACCATTCAACTTTTTGACGATATCTTGTGCAGCTTGCGACTCTTTCTGCATCAGCCGTTTGACAACGGATTTGAGATGTTGCTCGCCCCAGTGGTTCAAGTACCTGTTAGTTGAGCCGGCAATGTTGGCCATTAGCGTTTGAACGGTTTGCCCCACCTCAGAGGTTTCATCACTCGTGAACGAGATCGCGCGACTACCGAAAAAGCGCTCGACGCTAAAGTCGCTTGGTACGTGCGCTAGGAAGGCGGACTTCCCAACACCGTTGGGACCAGTGACAACAAAGGTATCTCCTGGAGCTAGCGTAAGTTCCGCGCCGCTCTGCCCTAGTCTCAGAATTTCATGCACTTCTTTTTTCATCGGCGACCCCTCTTAGTCCTGAGAATATAAGCACCTCTTTGGCTCCTTTACTATGGCCACATCCGGCGACTGTGTACGTACAGTCCACCTCTTCGAACTGAAATTTCGAGAACGTTTCGAAGACGCCTTGAACCGCGTTCAAAGACAAAATGAACCGCCCTTTCATCGAGCCGAGAACCGCGGCCATCTGTTCGAACTGCTCGCGGCTGAAAACAGCCCTCCCGTAGTCATCTTCGTTCCCCCAGTAAGGCGGATCGAGATAGAACAGCGTGCCCGGCCGATCATAACGCGCGATGAGCTTCTGCCAGGGCAAGTTTTCGATTACCACGCCCGCCATGCGCTCGTGGATGTCTTCGAGCTGCGGACCAAGCTTCATGAGGTTGAACCGGCCTCCCTGCATCGTCACGCCGAAGTTCTGTCCGGCCACTTTCCCTCCGAAGGCCAACCGCTGGAGGTAGAGGAACCTTGCCGCACGTTCGAGGTCGGTACGCGACGAGCCATGTTCGGATCCGCACGCCAGGAGCTGCGAGCAAGGTTGTCCAGGCTCTTTTCCGTGCGCGGCAAATCCGGAAGGTTCGCGGAGGCCAGTTCGGCAATGGAGTAGAACTGCTTCACGCTAGCGTCCGCGTCGTTTGATGTTGATCGGAACCGAGAGGAGCGTCTTCAGGTCTTTGGCGAGGGCACGCTGTTCCTGCTGAAGCCGGGCGATTTCGGCGAGGCGTGCCTCGTCGCCTTCGAGCATGATCAGGCCATCCTCGGAGACGACGAAATCCCAAAGCCAGACCGCTCCGGTCGCGCGGACAAAAGCCTTGAAACGCACAAGGCTGATGTCGTGCGTTGCTTTGCTCTCGGCCGTGTAGGCGTCGATCGTCATTTTCGAGAGGTTGGGCAGACCAAGGTACTGCGCCATGCGAGCGGCGATGACTTCGCGACTATGCGGGCACTCGCGGATGGCCTTGGCCATGGCGCGCTTGAGCTTGGAACGGAAACGCTCGATGTCGATGGACACGGCGGCTTGGCGCACCGGGAAGAGGGGTTCAAGGAAGAGATCGAGCTGGCTCGGATGATTACTCATCGTTCGCCTCGCTCTTGATCTCCGCCATCAGCGGGTCTGTTTCTTCTGTCAGGCCGATGTGCTCAAGGAACTGCGAGCGCGTTTCTTCGCTGGCGTCTTCCCAGGCAGTGACGAGCCGGGAGAGGAGGGTCGCTTGCTCGATCTGCTTCTTGGAGAGCTGTGCCGGTGGATCAACCAAGGCCAGCGCCTTCTTGAGATCCGGCTCCGTACGGAAAGCAACTGCCGTCTGGCGCTGTTTCAGAGGCTCCATCTTGGCGATTTTTAGAAGGGCAGACTGGTTGTCGGCGACAGCGGTGCCGCGGACTGCTGAGCGAACATCAGGGTGCAAGTTCGTCGCAATCTTGTTGAGATACTCAACGGCGCGGCGCGACAGACCCATGCGATCTGCTACATGCTTCGAGAAGCTTCCGGCGTCGGACTCGTCAGCAAACAATTGCGCAAGGTTTGCGCGATTTCCCGGCCGGCCTGCGCCGATCGTGCCGTGCTCTTTCTCCCAAACCTCGCGATAGGTCTGGACGAAGACGGCCCTGTCGAGAACCGACAGGTCGTTCCTGAAGAGGTTCTCGGTGATCTCAATGAGTAGCGCCTCGGCCTTGTCGCCTACGACGATCATGGCGTCGATCTCGCTCTCGTCGTTGATCTGTTCAGCTCGCATGCGGTGCGCACCTGCGACCAAAGTGAACTTTCCGCCCTTGGCATTTGGCGTTGCTCGAACGGTGATGGGATTAATCAAACCGTGTTCGACGATGCTTTGCGCAATCGCCAAAGCCTGCTCTTCCTCGACCGCACGTAGGCGTTCGGGGATGACGATTTCGGAAATAAGAATGCGTTTGAACTCGGCCATTAGGCGACTGCTTCTTCTGCTGTGGTCTGGAAGGAGATGAGCGCGTGCGCACGCCGCGCCATCGCGCGGTAGTGGGCTTCAAATCTCGGGCTTTCCATGCGGGTGTTGATGGTGCGCAGCGCGCGGTTGATCGCCTCGCGTGAGCGGTCTTCTGTCTCAACGACACGGCGTTTCGGCCATTTCAGTTCGACGATCATCAGGTGCATGGCGACCTGACGGGCGAGAGCCGCGTCGAACCATTCATGCGGCGGGTCGAGGATCTCGCGAATGGCGAGATGGGGGAAACCTTCGCGGACCGCAGCAACGCAGGCATGGAGGTGCGCTTCGTAGAGCGCCTTGAGGTCAAAGCGGTCGATCATTGCATCACCTGCATGATGAGGCTCGCGCTTGCAGCGACGAGGCCGGCGACGACGACTGCAAAAACCATGACGAGATTTGCCATGTCGCAGACGCGAGATTGGGATGGGATGAATGGGTTGCGCATGTCTATGCTGCCGCTCCGTTTTGGCGTTGTGCCATCGTTGCGGGCCGCTCATAGTTCTCGCGGGGTTGAGGAGATTTCCGCAGACCGGAGCCGTGGTAACGCGAGCGCCACAGCAGATGTGGCTTTGTACCGAGAGCTGCAGCAATCGCCCTTTCCCCCGCCGCGTTGGGCTCGCGGAGCGTCGTTCCGGCGGTCCCGCGCGGCAACTGATAGGAGCGGTCGATATCAAGAAGCGTAAGGCCGGCAACGAGCAGTTTGCTCTTAACGGTCGCCATTTCGCTAATCTTGTCGATCGGGTTACGGGTCTTCTTGTCCGCCTGCTGGGGCCGGTGCATAGTGGATCCTGAGTGTGAGGAGGGAGGCCCTGGCCGGTCTCCCTTTTCATTGGTGATTTGGTCCGTATTTATGGAGAGAATAGCAGTATTCTGCCATGTCGCAAGCAGAAATCTGCTAGCGAGGCAGAAATCTGCTTAAACTTATGACTGACCTTGGTGCAAGGATACGTGAAGCCGCTGGCTTCATTGGCGGACTAGACAAGCTGGAGCCTGCGCTGACTGGAGTTAGTCGCCGGACCCTGTCTGATTATGTGGCGGCGAAGAGCGAGCCGAAGGCGTCGACGCTGATAGAGATTGCCCGCGCTACGGGTGTCTCAGTCGGTTGGTTGATGGGTGAGGAGGAGGAAATCGTCGCTACCGGAAATCTGCTGTTAGACCACGAGAATATCGTTCGCCTGCCTCGCTTCGACGCGCGAGCGTCAGCAGGGCGAGGCTTGGTGCCAGTGAATGAGATGCCAATCGGTGAGGTGGCATTCGGGCGGGACTTTCTTCGAAACCTCGGAGCTAACCCCGAATATTGCTACATCGTCGAGGCGCGCGGCGACTCGATGTGGCCGACAATCCCTGATGGCGCTCTGCTGATCGCGGATGCTTCGAAAACCGAGGTCGACGACGGTCGGATATATCACTTCAACGTCATGGATCGTGCGCTGGTTAAGCGCGCTCGATGGTCGATGGACGGCAAGCTTTACCTCACCTCGGACAACATCGCGGCGGGATATCCCTCTGAGGAATTCACGGCTGATCGCATTGACGAGCTTCGTGTCGGTGGTCGAATTATGTTTACGGGGCATGCCCCAATGCCACTTCGGTAGCTAGATGGTGCAAGAACCCCAAGAAGGCCGTATCCTCAGCTCGACAGTTGTATCCGAAGCGACCAACCTTTGGCCTTGGCTCCGGGTGGTAATCACCTTTTCTCTCGTGGGGGTTGCCTTTGTTGCCGGCTTCACGAAAAAATTAGGCTGGGAGTTTATCGCGCTTCTTGATGCTAAGGAGATAGTAGGACCAACTCTTTTATTCGCTTCATGTATCGGCATCATTCTACGTCTGCTTTGGTTGTCGTTCCTGTCACTATCTCATTACGAACTATTTCCAAGGGAGAATAGAAAAGGGATGACCGTGATTGGATTGTTTCTCAAAGCAAAAACTGCTTTGGAGGCTAACCGAGGTAAAGCTCTTTTACTTTGTTTCATCATATTGTTGTCTAATTTGTTTGTATCCTTTTACTTCGGTCCTCGAAGTGGTGTCACATACTGCTTTCTAATGGCTTTGATTTTGTCCCTTGTCGCATTCGTCATTTCCGTGCGAAAACCGAAACTACTTGCAACTGTCATCAGTTTTTCGTCGCTTGCGGGAGGGTTTTTAGCTGGTGTTGCGTGGGTGCAAAATCTACCCGATGTGCTTGGGAAGGTTGAGATTGAGTTTGCTGTCCCACAACGTGCCCAAATAGCGTCTATCATCCTCCGCTCAAGCGGGGGAGTATTCGTTTTCATCGACCAGGACACGCGCGCCACGTTCATACCGTGGCAAGAAATTAAGCTTATTCGAGCCCCGTGACCCACATGCTATCCACAGTTAAAACTGCGTGTAGACCCGTGCTGTACTGCCGGAAACGGACATCTAGACAATTGCCAGCAACTTGATCCCAAATGCTGATTGACTCCTCCGCAACTTAGAACAAAATAGGAACATTGTAGCTGACCATAGGAGTTGCGAATGTCACTTTCCGAGAAGTTCATCGTCTTGCCGTTCAAAAAAGTAAGGGGAAATCTCGCACCAGGCGAAATGCGGCAAGCGTCAAATTCAGCAGCTGCGGAGCGGATCGCCGCAGCCATGTCGTCTCGGTTTGTCGGTGTCGCAGCATACTCCGTGTTGGTGGACATGGAGAGCGGTGACATGAGCAGCCCTCGCGTGCTCTGTCAGTTCGGAGAGATCGCTGATATCGCGGCATGACATCTATGCTAGCAGCTGCACTCCAAGCCGCCGCTCCTCGAAGAATCGATGTAATATGACTGCGCACGAGCTCTCAACTTTGCAGGTCACAGAAACTGATATGTTTATGTATTTTCTTTTTCAGTCAATGACTGCGTCAGCGCATGCCTTGTCGGGCGCGCCGGAGTGTCAATCTTTTTTTCAGGCTCTTACACTCGGAGAAAGATACATTCCGAGCGAAGTTATAACAGAAGCATCTAAGCCTTCATGTTCCAGCAAAGATAGCGACACAGCTATAGCAGTTGCAATACATGCGATGCGACCAGATATAGTTTTCAGTCTTCTTGATGCAGGCGTCGATCCAAATGGCTTGGATTCTGGCGCAAGCCCACTCTATCATGCTATCGTGGCAGGCTGCGAGGCTTGCGCTGAGCAGATTGCGGCTCGTGGTGGGGTCCTAAAGTGCGATAGTGTTCAACTGAATTACTTAAAACTGATACTTGAAGATCCGCGATTCACTTTTGCGAGACGATTTTACGTCGCAGGCTGTAATCCTCCCAGCGGCCGTCCAAGTAGGACTTAATCGGGCTCGAGCAGTCTTTTTGAACCCGTTAACTAGGGCAGGGCTTGGTTTAGTTGCGGAGTACGTACGTACTTCAATTCTAAAAGGCGTCAGTCTGCTGAAGCCGCGTCGGCATATAGTCAAACCCGAATGATCTCGGGCTTCACTCAGTGAAAGCGAGATGTCTCAAGCAAAGGTCCTATTGCCGTTATTCGTCCTGTCGATGATAGTGCCACAATGACTGTCCATCGAACTATTCAGAGTTTAGCACGTCTCTTTCGTTCGCATTGCGATGACAAGGATAGCCTTCCGTATTGCGCAATGGACCGTCCTTCGCTCTCGATACTGGTAAACTGGAACGTTTTGGAAGTTAAGTGTTTATACCAGGACTAAAGAATCGATTTCTTGCGACAATGCTAACGTTAGAGGCATTGATGCTATGCTCTCGCGTTCTTGGCTTCGGCGCTGCGTTTGCCGCTTTCGGCCTGCTGTCGGTTGCTATGGTCGGCTATTTCCATCTCAAGTTGGTAAAGGTGGAGGTTCGTCCAATCAAAAAAAATATGAATGAAGAAGAGTCCCGTACAGAGACAAAGTGGCTCCTGGTAATTGCTCCACTTGTGATTATGTGGGGGAACTCGTTCCCACTTTCCGGCGTGTTTCCAGGGGACTACTCTTTCGATGTCTCGAAGGGAGTGTTTTTTATTGCCGTAACGTTTTGGTTTCTTATGGAAGGCTTGTTCAGGATACGGTTTTGATTGACGTTAGCCGTACTGAGGCCGACGTAGGCATATGCTAAGACCCGATCCGATCTCGGATGTGCGCGCAATTGTCGAGCCGCCCCGACCGTTCTCGGCACTACTCTCGCGCAAACCGCATTTATGAATTTACCGCCTACTTAAGCCGTTGACTACGATATAGGTGTGGGAATCCCTCGCCACGTGAATAGTGTGGAAAGTGAAGTTTAATAAGGCTTTGCGCCTGATTATGAGATTTCCACCTTGATGTGGGAATCTATTTTGGTTTTTGGGTTTGAGGTCCGTAACGGTGTAGCGCACAGGCTCCGGCCGCCGACCTTGGAACACACTGCGTTTGCGGGTTTCAAAGGATTCGACGATAGTTTGCGGAGTGTTTCGAAGGGTCTTTGAAGACGGTGATCGAAATTCTCGTTGTGCGCCTGTTCGCGGCAAAATTCCCGTTCCTACCTGTCAAGGGCTGCACTGGTTTCATGTTTGACTGATAGCGGTTAAAACAAGCGATACCAATGCGTTACCATTCATTCCCAGCTAATACCGGAGATTCCCACATATTCCGGATACCGGTGACAGACAACAAGTTTGTAGCCGGACGCGAAATTCCGGAATTTTGACACGAGGTTCCGGAATTTTCAGGAAGCTCTGACGACGTTGAGAAGCCTCCTCGAATTCGATTTAGGACACTTGTAGGAGAGTGTCTAATACCCAAACGATTTCGTGACCACACTCACCCGAGGCCTCTATGAGCAGATACAGCCGTTTAACGCCGTTCACTCCTGCCGAACAACGCGTTTATTCGATCGCGATGCTGAATTTTTTTGGCCCGATGTTCAATGCAGAGCATCGAGAGGCACTAGGGCTGCCTGAGACACCTGGTGTGGTTACGCCGCTGAGTATCCTCGATTTCCTAAAAACGATCGGGACCGACGGCACACCTGCGCTTCACTTATCGAATTGCATATGTCTGCTCGCGAAGCAGCTCGAGCTAGCGGGTTTCCTGGAACGGGTAGGTGGGTCAGATTATTACGCAATTTACTCCAACCGGTTTGAATTAACAAACAAACAGAGGTTGGGGACCTTATTTCTGGGCCGTGCTTTGGGTCTCCCTTTCATCGCTGACCAAGCCCAACGCATTCTGGTCCACGTTGTTGGAACGGGCGCTGATGATAGAAAGCTTGGCGGCACCGGTATCCAGATCTCAACCACCGAGATTTTGACCTGCGCGCATGTCGTTGAAGACATGCAAGTAGATGAAGTGTTGACCGTTAACGGTCACGAAACGCGTGTCCAAAAGACCGTTCCACATCCTAGCGAAGACGTCGCTATCATCTATTTAGCAGCGCCGGCGCCTCCACCACTTGCCGATATGGCATTTCGTCCGGCGCGACTATTGGAGGATGTTCTCATCTGTGGGTTTCCACCGATACCCTATGCAGCAGAAGCTCGGGCGACTTATCACCGAGGTGAAATAGCAGCGCTGAGCGTTCCTACGTGTTCGAACGTCAAGGTAGATTTATTCACCGCTGTTGCCAGACCCGGCAACAGCGGCGGTCCCCTATTAACTCCAGAAGGACACATTGTCGGTATCGTTACCCAAAGACTCGAAGCTCAAGTGGGAAAAAATGAGGTACCGAATGCCCCTTTTTTTGCGGCGGTGCCGGCGGAGCGTGTTCGGGAAGCGGTGCGGGAACTAAGTGGGGGAGAAACTACGCTTCCGTGGGAGGATTACCAATGATTGCGGGCGACACTGTCCCCACTACAGGCCTGGTCAATCAACGGAATGAATGATCACCTCCTTCACCGCCTTGGCCTTACTGCCACCGCCTACCGAGTAGCTGCAGTCTACCTGCTCGATCTTGAACATGGAGAAGGTCTCGAAGACCTCTTGAACTGCGTTTAAAGACAATATGAAGCGACCTTTAATCGAGGTCAGCACGGTGGCCATTTCAGCGAACTGTTCCCGGCTGAACACCGCCTTTCCATAGTCATCCTCATTGCCCCAGTACGGCGGGTCGAGATAAAACAGAGTGCCTGGCCGATCGTAACGCGTGATGAGCTTCTGCCAGGACAAGTTCTCGATAACGACGCCTGCCATGCGCTCGTGGATATCCTCCAACTGTGGTGCGAGCTTAAGAAGGTTGAATCGCCCACCAAGCATCGTGACGCCGAAGCTCTGCCCGGAGACCTTTCCGCCAAACGCGAGACGTTGCAGGTAGAGGAAGCGCGCTGCGCGGTCCAGATCGGTCAGGGTCGATGGGTCGGTTCGTGCCAGCCGCTCGAACTCACGTCGGGACGTCACCTGAAACCGCATCTATCCGGAAAAGTGCTGGGAAGAGTGGCAGCATGCCCGAAAGGAGTTTTTCGAAATCAGGCCATTGCGACCCGCCAAAGAACGATCGGATAGGCACCAAACCCGTCAGTTGAGATTGGATAAGCGCCGCGCTATCTTATCGCATGGAAAGCTTTACACGTCTTCTCATACGTATGGCGCTCATGGTTAGGCGACGGCCGTCGAGGCAGAGGGTCTACGTTATTGTTATCGTTTTTATAGTCGTGCTCGTTCTTGTTAGTGCAGAGCATTTCGGGATTTTGCCCGAATGGGTGAGGTCCGAAAGATCTCCTGGATACCCGAAAGCAACCTGGTGAACCACGTTTGAGCCCAACGTGGTCCTACTAATTGACGGGCGTTCACGACTTCAGCCCTGGCCGCCCGTCGCACGAGCCGAGCCTCCTTGTTCGCAAGCTTCTGTTCTCTATCGCTGAGATCTTCTGCCGCAAAAAGTGCGTTGGCAAAGTACATTCCCCGCTGCCTCATCTTCTTTGGTGGGTTGCGTCGGACGGGGTCGTAAAGCTCAACGAGTCCATATCCCATTTCATGAAAGAACTTCAGAAACTCGACCAGATTGACATGCGTATGATTGTCGAAATTCACACCGGTTTCCACCTGAACAAACCGTACCCGGCGCTCCGTCAGCATGTTTCGGAAGCCATGCAGCACTTTAAGGTCATTGCCTTCAGCGTCAATTTTTAGAAAATCGATCTGCTCGATGTGGTTCTCTGAGCAGAATGCATCTCCCGTCGTAATGAGCACATTTTGCACATGCGACGGCCGAGCGTCAGTGTCAGTAAGCAGGCGATTGCAAACGCCGCCTGGCACGGCACGCATTATGCCTTCGCCGCCGGTATCGCTCAGGGCGACTCGAAAGCACCGAACCCCCGCCATGGTCCGTGTCTTTTCACGCAGCATGCGGAATGTCGTCGAGATCGGTTCGAAAGCGAATATCTTTGCTGCGGGGAATGCGACCCGCCAGCGCTTTACGGTAGTTCCTACGTTTGCCCCGACGTCGAAAATGATTTTTACATCCTCGATCGATGATAGTGCCTCATTCATATTTGCCTCCCCAGATACAGTCGCAAGAGTTGTTGCATGAAAATTTCGCCATCGCCAGATGCAAAATACAACCTATGCGATTCTCCGAGATCGATCAGTTGGAAGAACCAACCTTTGCCTGAGCAATTTGACGTTGCCGTGGTCTGAGACTGTTGAGCTCCAGTCGACCACCCCAGTCCCTGACGAAGATTTGGTTCTAGGCCACATGGAAACACGACCAGAGACGAATGATCTGGTTATGGGGCGAGCTCGAAACAGCGGTCAAACCTTCGAACTTCTCACGACTGATGATGTACCATCATGGACCGCAATGGGGCTGGCATCGGCTTGGGGCAGTCGATGCAATGTAGCATGGGGGAGCCATCCAATAGCTCGTCAACCCGAAAAGCTGCGACCGACGAAAATGCGTCGCATCTCCGACCGTTATGCAGTCCTTCGATTGCAGTCGTTCAGATGGCTTGTCTAGCGGCGAAGCTGGACGCGCCCAGTTTAGCCGAGCCGGTCCTAGGATGGTGTGTTTGAATCAAGTTTTATCCCGCCTCGGCAGCGACAAAACGAGATTTGGTCAAAATGCAAAAAAATTGGACATTCCTCAAGAGGCCCCCTCTCGATGTAGAGTGGGAGGTTGGGGTGTCTCGGAGCTTTCCCAGCGGGAAATATCGGTTCTCATCACAAAAGCAACGTTGACCAGAACAGTCTTTCGACTGTCTTGGACTGAATGCCGACATTGCAAAGTTCGAGGCCGCGGTTTTACTCGGTATGGCCGGTCTACTGGCACTACCCGGCTAGACAGCTTGCAGGCAAGACGGTGCCGTACAACCACTTCTCGCGATCAGCCTTTTTCGAAAGATGCGGAAAGCGTCTCTGCGCAGTCTTGCCCAAAACCTATGTGTCTAGGATTGCGGGACATTCTCCGCAGAAACGGCTACGCCGTGCCGGGATATGAGCGACTGTTTCAGATCTGACGGCAGTACTGACCAGACTATGGTGGCTATGATCAGAAGATACGAAATCTTCATCCGCCAGGAGTCAGCAATATAAAACCAGCCCAACACGCCGAAAAAGACAGGCACTGCAATCGTGATGAGGATTGGAGCCTCAATGATGAGAAGGCATGCCAATATCACGATAGATGGTGCAAATTTTCGGTAGTTGACTCGAACTTCATCCTCGAAATCGTCTCCAAACATGATCTCTCTACCTCCTAGGACGTTAGAAAATAAAGTAACGAAAGATTATTCGAATATTACCATGTTTTGATGAATGTAGTCTTAATCAATGTAAGCTGTTGTATTGCGATAGTATATTATCTACGTCTGGTTTCTATGAATCGAAGAGTAACTTGATGAATGCTAAATCTGGTGCCCTGCAGCTTTTGGTGTAAGGTGTAAATCAGTGCAGTGTTGCGTTGTAATTTCAATTCGGGAAACGGCGACATAATACACGTTCCACAGATCATGATAAGACTCCACGTTGCTGGAGATCGGACTTTATCTGAAGGTAAGGTTGCTCAATGTCGGAAGTCTCGTTCTGAACGTCATGGATAAGCGCAAACGTTGCGTTCAGATGTGTTGTAGGCTCCGCATCCAGCAACTGCTGAGCGGAAAACGGGTCCGACTGACGCGTAGCGACGAGGCGTCCGTTAGATCGCGCCGAGGGGCCCTAGTGCGGGTAACGACTGCCTATCTGTATGCAGCGTCGCGAGATCCTGGCCATGCGGGAATCAAGGTGGTCGCGGCCGCCTTCGTGCTGTTGATACGCATCTTGTCGTCTTGCCACTCGTTTCAATGGCAATGATCTTATCCGATTTACCCCGAGTCATCTGCCACCTCCTGCCTTGGGGGATCGGTAGCGTCGCCCTGTGGAATTGGGGTTGCGGGCCAAGTAGTAATACTGAGTAAAGCCAATTGCTCGCTGCGGGACGGGGCGGGACCGGCGCCGTCGTTCAGCCGAAGCAGACGTACCAGGAAAGACAGCCGCTATGGACGGCTGCTAACCGGACACGGGGCTTAAACCGCTCGATCCAATGTCAACAGGTAGCGCGGAAGTCGATCGATAGTGACGTTGCGCGGGCTCGTTGCCGGCCCTCAGACGCAGTCGAGTGGCAACCGAGCGGGCGGCCATCCAGAGGTTCTCAATAGAACTGGCTACCAAAGGAAAATGGTACGCCGGACGACAGAGTGTCCAGGTCGGTTGATGTCACTTAGAAGCTTAGCTTAGATCTTTTGGCGTAAGTTCCGCCTGATGATGTGCTTCGCCGTACGGAGTTCTGATAAGTTGCTTGAGGTCACTAGGTGCGACGAACCAAGCGATCGTGGCAACGACTACCAGTGCGGCAATCGTCGCTCGCAAATGCTTGAACAAAGCGAAGTACCCAAGCAGAGCAAAAAACAGGGCGACAGCAATTGAGACGGCCATCGGCACGCCCAAAGCAAAGAGGCACCCGAATATGACAAGGGAAGGGCCGTACTTCGTCACGATGAGGAACCGTTCCTCATCGTCTAGATCATCTCTATGCATGCGCAAGACCCCTCTCCGCCGAACAATCGCTCAACCCGGAAATTGCCAAGTGAGCACATTTGAAAGAAGTTATATTGCAACGCACAAAAAAGGGCGGAAATACGGCTGTCGGCTAAGAGAGGGAAAATCAATTGTTTTGATCGTCAATTGCGGCGACAGGATCCGTCTTGACCTGATCCCTGGATCCTCTTGCACCCGGCACAAATCGTGGGTCCAATACGCCCGCTAGGTAGCAGGCCTGTTGAGGCGTCGAGCAGCGAGTTTAGCTGCGCTTCCGTTCGGCTGTCATCGCCAGAGCGATCAACATTGCTTTCGCCGTTCCGAGTCAAAATCCTTGTACGGGCTGAAGCAGGGCTGTCTGACCAGGACGCGACCAAACAATTCAGGTTCCTTCCGTTGGGGTGGCGGCATCACGATTATTGAAATCGTCAATGACAACCTGAATATTTTGGCTAACTGCCGATTTTATACCCGTGGGAACGACGGCCCAACCGATTGCCGCAATCATGCAGATCGCTGCCAGCAAGTAACCCAATTCAGTCAGTATGTTCAGCCATCCAAGAGCCAATGGAATTAAACACATCAACATGGAGTGGACGACTGACAGCCCCAGATAATGCAATGAGAGAAACATGATTAATGCGACTGCTATAGGCTTTAAAATGCGGGAGATCATGTACATCGCATATACCCACCATTAAAATATTCCTATGGATTAGCATTACAGCAATGCATTAACAAGTGGACTGTAATAGTAACCTTTTCGGCTCTAGATGGACTTCCCAAGCGGCGTTATGCGTTTGGTTGATGCGTCCTAGGAAGCCGTCTTTGGTAGGTTCCGCGTAAATCGTAGTTGCAACAAAGGCCACCCGACTTTGGCGACTGTGCAATGAGGTCTCGGCTCTGTTTACAAACATCGCAGAACGCAACTGGCCGCTTCAGCAGTCAATAGCCGTCGACTCGTCGTTTTGCCCGATTGTCTTTTGCGTGACCTACTTGCCGACCTAGGGGGCAACTTGCGGCCTGCTGCAGCAACCCCTTCATCAATTACCGATTGTGACGCGGAAATCGTTGAGGTGGTGAGCGGCGTCGAAGATCGAAGCCTGCGATTGGGACCGGTCAGGGATATCCGGAGGGGCATGTAACCCGTGCCAAGCACGAGCCAATCTGGATCAACGTGGAGCAAGATGTGCAACGCCGCGTCGACGAACTGGAGCTGCCGCTAGGTAATAGGTACGGAGCACATGTCATCATTTTTGATTTGACGTAGCGGCTCGATGGCACTGAACGGGCCAGTTCGACAACAACGGTTCGGAACCGCGACGATTGCGGCGGGTCGGCGCCCGCCAAATCATTCTGATGGGTTACCGCCGACTTAGGCAATGACGTCGAAGTTCCCTGACGTGATCGCCAAGCCTTTCCCGAGCACTGCGAAATGCAGAGCCGCTCCTTGCCCCATGCCGTCGGCATCGTACCACAGCTTACCCGTCATTGTGTCGTAGATGATCCGGTCAGATGCGTCGTGAGATTTGGCGCCAGCGTAGAACGCGTCTGGCGATAATCCGCCGGCCTTGCCAATTCCCGAAAACAAAGTCGCGTCCAGCCGGATCGTATCGTTCTTCACGGTAAAATCGTCGATCGTGTCGATATTCTTCGAACTAAGTTTGCTATCAAAGACGAACGTATCCCGGCCGGTGCCGCCTATAAGAAAGTCATTGCCGAAGCCACCATACAGTTTATCGTCACCGGAACCGCTCGATATTGTGTTGGATGCGGCATTGCCAGTGATGACGTTGGCGAGCGTATTGCCTGTACCGTTGATGTTGCCGGAGCGGAGCAGGGTGAGGTTTTCGATCGTCGTATAGGACGCGAGCGATCTGGTGATGGTCGAAGTGATGGTGTCGGTGCCAGCGCTGTCGGAGACAGTGTCGCTCTCGGCGCCGAGCACATATGTGTCGTTGCCGGCGCCGCCGTTCAGCGTATCCTTGCCAGTTCCGCCGTCGAGGACATTGTTGCCAGCATTGCCGGTGATGACATTGGCGAGCGTATTGCCTGTACCGTTGATGTTGCCGGAGCCGAGCAGGGTGAGGTTGTCGATCGTCGTATAGGACGCGAGCGATCTGGTGATGGTCGAAGTGATGGTGTCGGTGCCAGCGCTGTCGGAGAC